>NZ_JAMBOP010000041.1 GCF_023715645.1 Bacillus cytotoxicus
CACAAGAACAATTAAATCAAGCACTACTTCTTATAAATCAAAGACCAAGAAAATGTTTAGGTTGGAAAACTGCCCACGAAGCGTTTCAGGAGGAACTGTCGCACTTAGATTGACAAATCGTCATTTGTAAAAACGACTGCTCCAATCCGGGTTAAGTTTAGCTCATGAAATCCGTATGTTGTAATTTTTTTAACTGCTTCAGCGGCATATCCGTTTCCCCAGTATTCAGGTAATAGTGCATAAGCGATTTCAGCCCTCTTATGTTCAGAAGACCAATCGTGAAATCCGATTGTTCCGATAATACCTTCTGTTTCTTTTATTGCAATGCCCCATTTTATTCCGCGCTTTTCTTCGTAGTTATTTGAAAAATTCCTAATGATATGTTTCACCTGTTCTAGGTCTGTTAGTGGATTTTGCCCGTAGTAACGTAATACATCTTCATTCGAAAAGCAATTCAATATTCCTTGGGCATCATCTTCTATTAGTTCTCTTAAGATTAGTCTTTCTGTTTCTAGTATAGGAAACATTCTTCCACTCCTTTTTTATATAACAATTTACCCATTAAACCTCCCCATCAAAATCGTATTATAGTAATTTCCATCTGATAATATTTTGTCATTTTTTAAAATCCCCTCTACTTCAAACCCATATCTTTCATAAAGGCTTTTCGCTTTCTCGTTCGTTTCAAGAACATTCAAAGTGATTTTCTTAATTCCGTGCTCGTCTGCCCAATTGATGGATTCTGTTAAGAAATTCTTTCCAATACTGTATCCCCAATACTCCTGCAATACGCACACACCAAACTCTACTTTATGAGATGTTCTTTTCAATTTGTTCCCTTCACACCTTGAAAAACCTACAATTCTTCCATTCACCTCAGCTACTAAAAATAAATTGCTAACACTGTCTGTATCTTCTTTAATAATCCTTTTAAAACTAGCTTCATCTATGTACGCTTCGCCTTTTTCTCTATCTAAGTTTTCTGTTTCACCATCTATTTGTACTCGTACTTCAGATAATTGTTTTGCATCCTCTTCCATTGCAGATCTAATCGTATAACGTATGTCACGACTATAAAATTCTTTTGGGCTAATTTCCATTACATTTATCTCCTATCCTAACTGGTTTACTAAAATACCAATATCTTCCATAGCAGGGTACAACATAACCTGCTCTTGCTTTATCCCTTTGTTTTAAAACATTGCACGTGACAGAAAAAGGCCCTGACTGCTTCTATGCACGGCCAGTCCCTCTCGTCCATCTAAAAAAAGGGGTTTTATATCGTTGTTTCAAGGTATATTTGTAACTACTTAGTCATACATTTCATTTAAAAGTTTGGTAAGGAGTATGATTTCAGCGCCCCCTTTATTACCTATAGAAGGTTATTTTCATTTTTCAGCATATGGATCGCTGTTATGAAGGTAAAAATGGACCTACACCTTGCTACCTCCCTTTGTTTTAAAACATTGTGCGTGGCAGAAAAAGGCCCTGACCGCTTCTATGCACGGCCAGTCCCTCTCGTCCATCTAAAAAGAAAGGGGTTTTAGGTCATTGTTTCAAGGTGTATTTAACAAGTAGCCTTCACATTACCCTATCTTCTCCACTTTATCCTTTTGAAGATGATACATATCAACCGCTTTCTTAAATAAGAGAATGCTACTGATTCCGATGACACAGTACAAAATACTCATTCCCCAAGAAGCAATAACAGAACCGATCATAATGCCGAGCGTTCCAACCATTTTTGCAATTTGAAAGACCATGCTTGTAATGGCCATATAAGAACTCCTTGCATCGTCTCTTGCCATATCTGCCCGAATGGATTGGCTTACTGGCACATACATCATTTCTCCAATTGTTTGGAACAAACCTGCCAGTAATAAAATCCATAGACTGTTGCTTGCTCCAAATATCGTAAAGCCAATTGTATAGATGAATAAACCTGCATACAGTACTTTCCGGTCCTCGAAGTGATTCATGATTTTTACCATAAGTGCTGAAAATAATACGATCAATACTGTATTTTCAGTAGAGATCCAGCTTAGCATCCGAATCCCTGTTAAATCAAAACTATTTCCGTTCCAAAGTGAAAATGTTATTGTTTCAAATTCCTTTTGCAGACGAACGCCGATAAAATTATTAATTTGAAATTCTAATGATAATGCACATATACTTCCTAAGCACAATACGATAAACGCCTTATCTTTCATGACAACTCGGTAATTGTTAACTATATCTTTTAATACGTTCTTCTGTTCCACTTTCTTTTGAACGACATATACTTCTTCCATGTAAGCCGTAATTAAATATAGTGTTAATAAGGCGATGCCTGTCAGCAGTATAAATAATTGAAAACGATAGTGTTCAAAGAGAAGTCCGCCGAAGATTGCACCGATCGCAATCGATAAATTGACCACCCAGTAATTAATGCTGTACATCATTTTTCGGTTTTCCGGTGGACTTACATCAATTAACATTGCTTCTGTTGCTGGGTTCATCAAGCCAGAACCGATGCTATTGATTAGTAAAAATACAAATGTAAGCCAAGGTGAATCTATATAATCTGAGTTCGCAACTCCCATACATGCAATAGAGATTACTTGAATTACCTGTCCAATAATCATAACTTTTTTCCGTCCTAATGTATCGGCAATATAGCCGCCATATAAACCGACAATGAGTGATGCAATTACATTCAATAACAATAAGAACCCTGCTAGTACTGCTCCTAATTTTATGGAAAAGTAAATCGCCATAAATGGAAAAATCATTGTTCCTACTGTCCGAGTTAAAAAGGATGTAATAATTCTAATTTTAATGTTGCGATGCATTGACCAAAATCCCATCTGTTTCTCCCTCCTTCTTGTTTCTTCATTTTACTTTGAAAAAGAGGAAGAAAAAGGTTAAAATATTCAGAAGAGTTTCCCCTTTTAGAAAAAGGAGCTGGATATCGTGAAAATTATGGACCACTATATAAGGCTAAGACTTTCCTTTCCAAACGAACAACATATTCAAAATAGTCTTCAAGAACTAGCTACTATTTTATTTTGTAGTACAAAAAACGTGAAGATTTTACTGAAGAAAATGAGTGAAGAAAAACTAATTGACTGGATACCAGGAAGAGGTCGTGGAAATAAAACGGAAATTTACTTTCTGCAAACGTTCGGAGAAGCAATTTTACCGCATGTTGAAGAGCTTTTAAAAAATGAGAAATTAAAAGAAGTCTTCCTTCTTTTAAAAGAACCGCTTCCTTTCTTACTCCGTGAAAAAATAGAAGAACGATTAAATACTTATTTTGGATATAAAACTTCAGGCGATCTGTATGATGTGCTCAAAATTCCTTATAACCGAAAATTACTTCCCATCGATCCGGCTTTTGCAGCTGTGACAACAGAAAGTCATCTGATTAGCCAAATCGTTGATACATTAGTGAAATATAACGAGAAAACGGACGAAATCGAGCCGCATTTGGCACATACTTGGGAAGTAAGTGATGATCAACTTACGTGGATATTCTACTTACGTAAAGGTGTTCGCTTTCATCACGGAACAACATTATCAGGAAAAGATGTAATCTTCTCCTTCGAAAGGTTGCAGGCCGTTCAATCTCCTTTTGACTGGCTAACAGAGGGAATTGCGAAAATAGAAAATCCATCTCCTCTGCAAGTTATCTTTCATTTACGAAAACCGAATCGCTTTTTTCTACATTACATAAGCTCTGTACAATTATCCATTTTACCGCATGATGTAATGATTCAAACTCATCAGTATAGTGGTACAGGTCCCTTTAAAATAAAAAGCTTTACCGAAGATAATGTTATTTTAGAAGCATTTCCAGATTATTTTAAAGAGCGGGCACTCCTTGATCAGATTGAATTTTGGTTTATTCCAGAGCAGTCAAAAATACAAACAAATTACGAATTACCAAACACGGGGTGCAACGAAGAAAAGGAAGTAGAAACAGAAGAAATCGGCTGTATATACGCAGCATTTAACTTTCAAAAACATGGCCCGCAGCATGATATCTTTTTCCGAAAAGCGTGGGCAGAAATCATGGATCCCCTATCGTTAATTCAAGACCTTGGTGATAATCGGACCATGCCGGCTTATAGCTTCTTTCCCGATAAAAGCCGTATGATGCATAAAGAAACATCTTTATCGAAAGCGAAAGAGTACTTGCAACAAAGTACATATAATGGAGAGATTATACACATCTATTTCTTTGCATTTAAAGGGAGCGAGCGCGATGCGATTTGGTTACAAAAACGCTGTGAACCACTCGGCATACGTCTGCAGCTTCATCCTTTTCTAGTCACTGATTACTTTAACGAAGAAATTGCTAAGCAAGCCGATATCATGTTAACAGGCGAAGTACTCGACGCTAATCTTGAAATGGCTTTTGTACATATCTTTAAGAATAAAAGCTGCTTCATTCATCGCTTCAGGCATCCGCATTATCATGAGAAAATTGAGAACATGCTTGACCGTTTTATAGCAGAGCCAAATAAAGAAAAGCGATATGACTTCATACATGAAATCGAAAAGCTTCTTAGTGACCAGCATCTTCTTATCTTTTACTACCATGTCTTAAAAAGAAGAAGTTTCCCATCTGCCTTGCAAAATGTCACCATCGATTCGTTCGGATGGACAGACTTTGCAAAACTGTGGATTCGTCCGCATGTGTAATTGGCGGAGCTAAAATAACTCGCATAGCAACAAAAAAACGAGTATAAAACCTTTATGATTTTATACTCGATTTAATCTGTTATTTATGCAGTTACAAGTAGCTTTTTAGGAAATATTCTCCCCATTCGATGCAATCGCATCTTTATACCAGAAGAAAGACTGTTTCTTCTTCCGCTCCAACGTTCCAGTACCATCGTCATGTTTATCTACATAAATGAAGCCATAACGCTTAGACATTTCTCCTGTTGAAG
Source organism: Bacillus cytotoxicus (assembly GCF_023715645.1). Classification (GTDB taxonomy): domain Bacteria; phylum Bacillota; class Bacilli; order Bacillales; family Bacillaceae_G; genus Bacillus_A; species Bacillus_A cytotoxicus_A. The sequence continues at coordinate 4,938 of NZ_JAMBOP010000041.1, forward strand.
CACTTACTAAATCAATGCAACCCCAACTCGTATAGCCCATCATTTCCACACCATCTTCATTTATCGCATCACGCATTGCCTCAATATGATCTCGCAAATAATCAATGCGATATTCATCATTGATGGTACCATCTTCTTCGACCTTATCATAAGCTCCTAGCCCATTTTCAACTACAAAAAGCGGCACTTCATATCTATCATACAATTTATTTAATGAGATCCTTAAGCCAGTCGGGTCAATTTCCCATCCCCAGTCACTTGCTTTTAGGAATGGATTTTTTATACCTGCCATAATATTTCCTTGCGCTTTTTCTTGTTCCGTCTTGTCTTTTTTCTCGGTACGAGACATGTAGTAACTGAAGGCAATATAGTCTACTGTATGTTCCTTAATTAATTCTAAGTCACCTTCTTGCATTTCCAGCTCAATACCGTGCTTTTTAAAATAAGACTTACTAAATGCTGGGTATTCCCCTCTTACTTGAACATCCGCACAGAAATAATTGAACAAACGCTCTTCCTGAAGTGCATACAGTTCATTTTTCGGATTACAGTCATATGAATATACTGGTGCAAATATAATCATACAGCCTATTTTTGAATCTGGAATAATCTCATGACAGGCTTTTACAGCAATGCTGCTAGCAACAAATTGATGGTGGAATGCCTGGAATGTTGGCTGATATTTATCTTCTTCTTTTTTTATCGAAAATCCAAGACCCATAATCGGCATAATTAAGCCACTATTAATTTCATTAAATGTCATCCAATATTTCACTTTATTTTGATAACGATTGAAAATCGCATTCACATATCTTTCAAAGAACGTAACCACTTCACGATTTCTCCAGCCACCATATTCCTTCACAAGATTTACTGGCATTTCATAATGAGAAATCGTAACAACTGGTTCAATTCCATGCTTCGCCAATTCATCAAATACGCGATCGTAAAAAGCTAAACCTTCTTCATTTGGCTCCAATTCATCACCATTTGGGAAAATTCTTGTCCAAGCAATGGACATCCGAAAAGATTTAAAACCCATTTCCGCAAACAATGCAATATCTTCTTTATAACGATGATAGAAGTCAATGCCTTCATGGTTCGGATACGTATATTTTGTTTTATCAATTTCAAAATTAAATCCAGGCTCCTGCAATATCTTAAGTCGTTCTTTTCCCCCTGGAAGGACATCTGCAATATTTAATCCTTTATTACCTTCATAAAATCCACCTTCCATCTGGTTGGCAGCAGTAGCACCGCCCCATAAAAAACCTTCAGGAAATTTTCTCATTTGTTTTTCCATTACAATTCACTCCCTCAATTTTTTTAACTTCATCAATATTTGATTAATCCAGTTGTTCTCCATTTGATTCAATCACTTTCTTGTACCAATGAAAGCTCTTCTTTTTCATTCTCTTTAGCGATCCTTTACCTGCATTATCTTTATCAACATAAATATAGCCATAACGTTTTTTCATTTCTCCTGTAGAGGCACTAACAAGGTCAATTGGCCCCCAGCTTGTATACCCGATAATGTCTACGCCATCCTGGATCGCTTCGCCCATCTCTCTAACATGTTTTTTTAAATATTCAATTCGATAATCGTCATGAATTTCCCCTTCAAGATTTACCTCATCTACAGCTCCAAGTCCGTTTTCTACCACAAATAGCGGTTTTTGATAGCGATCATACAACTGGTTCGCGGTAATTCGGAAGCCTTTAGGGTCGATCGTCCATCCCCATTCTGACTTTTCTAAGTACGGATTTTCGATAGAACCAAATACATTTCCGCTCGTCATATTTTTAATTACTTCGGGATCTGTACTTGTTGTTCTACTTGAGTAATAGCTGAATCCGATATAATCAACTGTATGATTTTTTAAAAGTTCTTCATCATCTTGTTCCATCTCAATAGTCAAATGATTATCTTTAAAAAATCGCTTTGCATATCCTGGATATTCGCCTCGTGCTTGTACATCAATAAAGAAATAAGACTCACGATCTTTTTCCATCGCTTGAAAAATATCTTCTGGATTACATGTATAAGGGTAGGTTGTTCCTGCTGCTAGCATGCAACCAATTTTGGCATCCGGTATCATTTCATGGCAGGCTTTTACAGCAAGCGCGCTTGCAACAAGCTGATGATGCGCTGCTTGATATTGAATTTGTTGTTTATTTTCTCCATCTTTAAATACAAGACCCGCACCTACAAACGGTAAATGGAGAAGCATGTTAATTTCATTAAACGTCATCCAATATTTCACTTTATCTTTATATCTATTAAAAATAGTTTTGGCATAAGTCTCAAAGAAATGTACGAGTTTTCTATTTCGCCAACTTCCGTATTTTTCAACTAAGTGTACAGGTACATCAAAATGAGCAATTGTAACAACTGGCTCAATTCCGTGTTTTAACAGTTCATCAAATAACTCATCATAAAACTGTAAGCCGGCTTCATTTGGCTCCAGTTCATCACCATTTGGAAAAACTCTTGTCCACGCAATCGAAACGCGTAGCGCTTTAAATCCCATTTCCGCAAATAGCGCAATATCTTCTTTAAAACGATGATAAAAGTCAATTGATTCATGGGAAGGATAGAATTCCCCTTCAATCGGTTTAAAAGAATTGATTTTCCCCGTCATAACTTCCCAACGTTTTTCCCCCGTTAGTAATAAATCAACCGTTGTTAATCCCTTTCCGCCTTCTAAATATGCTCCTTCAACCTGGTTAGCAGCGATTGCGCCGCCCCATAAAAATCCTTTCGGAAATACAAAGTTAGACATATGAAACACTCCTTTACTATTATATAAACCTTATTTAACCATCAGCTCAATTAGACGATCACCAGCTACAATGTTCTTTCCTTCCGTTATTACTAAATCGTATTGATCTGGATTCGTTATAACTACCGGTGTTGTCACCGCATATCCTGCTTTTTGAATTGATGCGATATCAAATTCGATGAGCAGCTGACCTTTTTCTATGTGATCACCTTGCGCGATATGTGCAGAGAAATACTTTCCGTCAAGTTGAACTGTATCCATTCCGATATGAATCAATAATTCAGCACCTTGATCAGTTGTAATTCCAATCGCATGGTTTGTTGGGAAAAGTGCAGAAACCGTCCCGGAAACTGGCGAAAACAATTTACCTTCTGAAGGCTCAATGGCAACTCCTTTTCCAAGTGCCCCTGATGCAAATGCTGCATCTTTAATAGTAGATAGAGCCATTACTTCACCGTTAAATGGGCTAGAAATCACATTACTTTTTGCTTTCTCTACAGTTTTTTCACGATTAGCATGTTTTTGTGTAACCGCTGTTTCATCAACATTTCCTTTTTCTTTGCCTAATCCAAATAAATAAGTAAGAATAAATCCAAGTACGAAAGCAACAACAATGGAGATAATTAACCCCCAAAATCCCATAGTGAGTCCTTCTTTTGGACTAATATAAGTTGGTATACCAAAGATTCCAAAACCGCCAATCATGTATATCTTTGAACCAGCTGCTCCTAGGATTCCTCCACCGATAGCCCCTGCAATACAGCTCATAATAAACGGCTTTTTCAAAGGAAGCGTAACCCCATAAATAGCTGGCTCTGTCACACCAAAAATACCAGAAATAAATGCCGGAATACTAAGCGTTTTCAATTTTTGTTGTTTCGTTTTTAACCATACTGCAAGAACAGCACCGATTTGTGCAAATGAAGCCCCAAACATCAATGCTAAAATTGGATCTGATCCCATAGTGGTAATATTATTGATTGCAATTGGAACAACTCCCCAGTGCAGACCAAAAATAACCATCACTTGCCAAAGTCCACCGATTAAAAGACCTGCTACTACTGGACTTAATTGATACACCCAAACCGTTCCATTCCCTAAAAGCTGACCAGCCCATGTTGCAATTGGTCCAATAATTAAAAAGGTGATTGGTACAACTACAAGTAATGTAAGAAACGGTACTAAGAAAGTTTTCACAACATCTGGAATGATCTTTTTAAACCCATTTTCTACTTTTGCTCCAAAATAAGTCGCAAGAATAATTGGAATAACCGATGATGCATAGTTCATTAAAATAACTGGAATTCCTAAGAAAGTAATATGAATTGGTGATTCAAACATCGTGCCTGCAAATAATGTGTAAAGTGGTTTAGTCGTTGTTAATCCAGAAAGTGCTGGATAAACGAGTGCAGCTCCTATTGCCATACCGATGAAAACATTCCCACCAAATTTCTTACTAGCTGTATAACCAAGGAAGATTGGGAAGAAATAAAACAGTGAATCGCCAACAGCATTTAATATTTGATACGTCCCTGAAGTATTGCTCAGCCACCCTAAAGCTAGAAAGAGAGCATTAAAACCTTTGATCATCCCAGTTGCCGCCAAAACACCGAGAATAGGTGTGAAAATGCTAGAAATAACGTCAATAAATGTATTAAATACGCCTTTACTTTTGTTATCATCTGCTTCTACAGGCGCTTGCGTTTGAAAATTACCAATCTCTACAACTGCTTTATAGACATCAGGCACATGATTTCCAATGACAACTTGATACTGACCACCGCTTTTCATAACAGTGATGACACCATCCATATTTTTCAAAACATCTGTCTTTGCTTTCCCTTCATCTTTTAGCTTAAAGCGCAGACGAGTAACACAATGAACAACACTATTAACATTTTCTTTACCGCCGACATTTTCAATAATGTCTTTTGCTAATTGTTCATACTTCATGATGATCCCTACTTTCCATTGTATTTTTAGAAACAAAAAACCTGAGCCAATGTGGGCACACAAAAATAGTGTGTGTGTTCACATTGACCCAGGTTATGCCCAATAATGGTAACATTCCTAAGGATATTTAATTTACAAAGAGAAGTTATTATATCTCTTAAACTGCTACCGTTAGAAACTACTTTACTTTGATGTATGGTGAAATTCATGTCGACTGGTAACCCGATGAATATGTAATGTTAAATACACTACCTCATCGTTTGATATAACCCAATTATAGGTGTTCTCCAAATAAACCTTAACCTTTTGACTACATTGAAATGCAGATTGATACTTCTGTTTTACTTGCTCATATAGAAATTGATCATTACTGTCAGCCGCTTTTTCTTTACGTATAAATCGTATTGAAAAGAAACGAAGATGTGTTAAAAAACGTTCGTAGTTAACAGAACTTTCATCCATTTCTATTTTGAAATGATATTTTACAATATTCAGGATGTTATTAACCATTTCAGTTGCTTGCACTGCCGTCGCCATATTTTCACTGGATAACTGACTGTTGACTAAATGTAAAGCAATCGAAGCAGCTTCGTCTTCTCCAAGCCGAATACCTGTATCAGTTTCAATCATATCCAATGCTTGTAAAGCAATTTGAAACTCCTGCTTATAATATTTTTTTATTTCCCATAACAATGCATTCTTTAGCTGAATCCCTTGTTTATGCCTGCTAATTGCGAAACTTAAATGATCAGTTAACGCAACATATAAATATTCATCCAATTTGTATGCAAGCTGGGATTGCGCATAGTTCAAGATTTTCGTAGAAATGTTCAAGTATAATTCAGAAGTATCTTCCAATAATTTAGCAAGCTTTTCAGAGATTCCATGCTTCTTCAATATAAAGGTCTTCTCTATTTTTGAAGTATCAATTTCCTCTCCCACTTTCTTCTGAAAAACGAGTCCTCTACCCATGACAACAATTTCTTGATTCAATTCATTATTCGTAACAGCGACATTATTATTTAAAATTTTTTTTATTTCCATTGGCACTCATCCTTGATTGAATTATTTTGTAGACTGGGCTGACATGTAAATAAAAAAACCTAAATTTGCACATAAGAATAACACTTAGTCATTCTCATACAAACTTAGGTTTTGCCTGCCGAACAGTAACAATCCATACATCAATTTGTAAGCGTTTTCTTTATTCTTTCATATTATTGTATGCTTGTCAAGGAAATTAGGGATTGATTCCATAAACAAAGCTATATATACATTCATTTTGATTTACTAACATACAGATCCCTATGATCCGCACTTGCTAGCTCCCTGTGTTTAAAACATCGCCCGTGGCAGGAAGAGGCCCTGACCGTTTCTATGCACGTCCAGATGCTTTCGCCCCTCTAAAAAAAGGGTTTTTATGTCGTTGTTTCAAGCTATATTTATATAGGAACCTGTAAAACGTTCCTTAAATCTCCTCTTTCCGTAACGGCAACACAGTAGAATACTTAATCTCCCTTAGCGCTAAACTCGTTTGAATTCTCGTAATGCCGAGCATATTTAATTTACGAATAAACTGTTCCAATTCGTTTCGATCGCGGTGCACCACTTTTAAAATGTAATCATACTCCCCCGTTAAACAATGACATTCCAATACTTCCGGCATTTCACGCATCGCTTTCTCTAACACTTCGAGCTTCTCAGCTTGATGAATATTTGTGCTGACAAAAATAAAGCATAATAAGTCAAAGCCGAGTTTCTCTTGATTTAATATAGCTACTTGCCGATTAATGAACCCTTCACTTTCCAATCGTTTCACCCGTGCATGTGTAGCGGGCGGCGAAAGATTAACGCGCCTGGCAACTTCCGCATTACTTAACTGCCCTTCTTGTTGCAGCACATTTAAAATTTGAACATCTAAATCATCTAACCGTTCCATTTCCAATCTCCCTTTTCTAAGCAAACGATTATTCACGAAAATACATAACAACCGCAGTTAAAATGAACAAAATTCCGTAAAACAATATATTCACTTTATATTATTTCGAATTTTATTAATTATACAAAATAACATATATGACAAACAAGAAAAATGCTACAATTTACATAGTTTAAAAGTATAGGTATCACACCACCGTGCACAGTGGCTTTTTTATTAATAGGGCAATGCGCAAGCCCTACTTTCTTGTAAAAGGAGCTAACACATATTATGCCTTATGTTATTTTATTACTTATTACAAGCCTATTGTGGGGCGGAAATTTTGTCGTCGGCAAATCTCTTGTCGGGCACGCTTCACCGATGACACTTACTACTCTTCGCTGGGGCATTGCAGTTACTTGTCTTTTCCCGATGGTCTGGCTGAAGGAAAAGAAACTATTCCCGCCAAAAGAGGCAATTCTCCCTTTATTTCTAATGGGGGTTACTGGCGTTGTTTTCTTTAACATTTTTCAATTTTGGGCGTTAGAGCACACATCAGCAACAAATGTTGGTCTTATTTCTACATTAAATACGATTTCGATCGCTGTTTGTTCCGCACTATTCTTAAAAGAAAAAATTAATATATGGCAAGTCACATCGATGATTATTTCCTTTTTCGGTGTTACGCTTGTTCTTTCAAAAGGTAAAATAGATATGCTGTTTTCTTTACATTTTAATATTGGTGATTGGTGGATGATGGCTGCGGTATGCGTATGGGGCATTTATTCCGTTTGCAGTAGATGGGCAACGAAAAAGGCGACACCAATGATGTCTACTTTATATTCTGGTATCTTTGGTATGATCATATTAATTCCTTTTAATATTTCTGATTTCACAATCTCAAATGTAAACACTTCGTTTTTAGGATCTATTCTATACACAGGTGTAATTTCAACTGTATTATGCATGGTTTTTTGGAATATTGGCGTCCAAAAATTAGGAGCAACTACAGCAGGGATTTTCTTAAATTTCAACCCGATTTTCACCGCTATTTTAGCGTTTCTCTTATTAGGAGAACAGATGACATGGATTCAAATCGTAGGAAGTATGATCGTGATTGGTGGCTGTTACTTATTTTCGCACTTTAAATCTGATACTACTTCATATACATCCGCCCGCTTAGCGAAACAGTCATTTACTCCTTTCCAAAACGAACGATAAGAAAAAAGAAGCCCGCTAAAAAACAGCGAGCTTCCTTTTTCTATCATCAATTTTGTTCTTTCTTCTTCTTTTTCCAAGATTCCATACTATCAAAGAAAAAGTTAATAAACAGCGCGCCTAGTCCTCCTAATACAAAGGTTATTAAAAAAAGCTTCCACAGGCTTTTATCCCCTAAAAATTTATATCCGACTAGGAGCACGATACCAACCCATACATACTCAAGAATTTGTTTTATCTTTCGATTCGACACATGATCCGCTCCTTCTAAACAATCTCAATTCTATTGTAACAGATATATACAGTCTTATAAAAATATGAAGTAACGGCAAGATAACAATGAATACCATTTCAAAAAAAACAAAATTACCAAGATTCCTTTAAACCCGGCCTAATTTTTCATAAACAAGGAAATAATAAGGACAAATAACTGTAACTATAGGAGGCCTTATTTATGAAACCCGATTTCTCACAAGCCGTACACAAAGCCATTGGTAATATTGAACATATCCACATTGAAGAGAGTGGATCAGACAGTTTACTCATTCATCATGATGATGTACAAACATTAGAACAAGTTGCTGAGACATTAGAAAATCAGAAATTCCATTCTACAATTAGAAACAATGGGAATACATCGTTTATTGAAGTGATAAACAGATGAAAAAAGGAGCTGACTAAAAAGTTCACTTTTTAGTCAGCTCCTTTCACTTTTCAGTATGATTCAGCTGAGCGAATCTACTATTTTTGTGTCGAATATCGTCGGAGTGTCTTTATATTGTGTCGAAGCGCCGATATATTGTAAAGGACAGTCGATAACAGAGAAAAGCACTGACTACAAATAACCTAGTAGATTGTTTCCCTGCCATATTCAATAATCGTTTTCTTAGACAAATCACATAAGAGACTTGTCCATGACAAGCCTCTTCCCCGCCCTATTTATTTATACTATTCTCAACAAGAAAAGTAGCATCCTCTAATGCGCGTCGCATACTATCTGCACGTTGGTCCGTCATATTTTGATCACGTACAGTTGCTTCGGCTACTTGTATTTTTTGCTCTAACGCTTTCACTGGTTCATGCTTGTATTGCCCTACCTCTGTTCCTACTTGTATCTTTGTTAAGAAATCTTTTGCTCTATTAATCGTTACTTGAAGTTTTTCTTTCGTTGTTTGTGGCTTTTCTTCTGCCACTTTGGAGTTTAAAAAGGTTTGATGCGCCGTTTGTAACGATTGAGACATTGTAACGATTTCTTCTTTTGTTACCACCATTCTTTCAAACGTTTCTTTTGCACCGTTATATGCTTTTTGTAATGCAGCAAACGCTGGTTGTGAATATTGACCAGGTTTCTCTCCAAATTCGTAAGTACCTGCCAATGTTTCTTTTACCTTATTCATTTCTTCATATAAGTTATGGATCTCATCTATTTTTATCCGATTATGAAACTCATGATAAGCCGCTTTCACTTCAGAAGGCGTTAGTGCCTTACTATATAGTCTTGCAAGTGCAACTTTTCCATTTAACGGAACATTACCATTACCATTGCTTGTTGGATCTGCTCCAATCGCAAATGGTACGTTTGGATGATACACTTTCCCCGTTACTCGCTGACTATTTACTTTTTTTCCATCTGCATATAATGCAAGTTCACTTCCATTATATGTTCCTGTTAGATGGTACGTTTTATTAGCTTCTAGCTGTACACCAATATGTTTATAACTGCCACCAATATGTGCCCATAATTCTACATTACCAGAACCTGTTGATTCAAATCCAATTCCACCGCTTTCGGTATTTTCCATAATTGCTTGATTGCGAATTTGATTCATAGAAAATACTGCTTCTAATGTAAAGGAATCCTTCACCTTTTCTTTTTGCTCATTTGAAAATGGAATAGATCCATATGTATTATTCTGTCCACTTAATTTCATTACGTGTTTCTTTAAAGATTTCTCATACTCAATTGCTACATTTCCTTTTACATTTCCATTTGCACCAAACGATGAATAATCTTTAAAAGTACCATCTAAAAAGTTTACATCGAATACATCTGCTTTCGGTACTTTCGCATTCGGATCAATTACTTCTGTATTCGTTTCAAATTCTTCGCGCAAAGGAGCACTACTTTCATTTCCAAATGAATCTAATGCTGTTACTTCTATATTATATTCCGTATTAATATCTAGTCCACCTAATGTGAATGTCAGCTCTTTAGGCACCGGATCCCGGTAGAACTCGGAGAAGACTAATAGCTGGTTTTTCACCTTCCCTGTTGCTTTCTCTTTTGCTTGCAAACGGTATGAGTGAACGAGTAAATTATCTACAGCTTGCGGAAATTTTGCTGTCACAGATGTCTCTGTTATATTCGAAAGTTTCAGCTTTGCATCTTTTAAAAATGCCGGCTTTTCCTTATCACGACCTTCTGTATGCTTGAAAGATTCTTTCTTTGCTGGAAGTTCAACTACCCACGGCTCACCTGTCCAAGAGTTATTATGAAAATCACGGCGATGAATCGTCACCTTTTGATCGTCAACTTCTACCAATAAGCCTTGGCTTAATGTTTCAGCTCCCGGCGGCATATTTCCCTGTACTTTTCCCTTTTCTATTTCCATATAACTAACTGATGATGTACCAACAGACGTAAAGTCTTTTTGGTGAATTGACCTTGGATCATCAAGCGGATAATGAGAATGACCAGAAAATGTTACAGCTTGTGGATACTCTTTTAAGACTTCATTAATTTTGGCACTATCATTTGTCCCCCATTCATGACTCCCGTACACTGTTCCTTTAATTTGCTGATGTAAAAAGACAAAAATTGGCTTATTTGGATCAGCTTGCTTCGCTTTTACTAATTCCTGTTTCAACCAATTAATTTGTGTATCTGAATAATATCCATGCGTCACTCCATTTTCCGGACTCATCACAAGAAAATGATAGCCTTTTACAACTTTGTGATAATAGATAGATTCCATTCCTGTTTTTTTAAGAAAACGTTTCTGTGCATCAGGCGCAATTAATCCATTCCAATAATCATGGTTACCTAGAGCATACATAGCAGTTGCATTTTGGTTTCCATATTGCTTATAAGTTTGGAAGAAACGATCATACTGCTGCGTTGAACCACTGTCTGTAAAATCACCAACAACTACAAAAGCATCTTGCCTTGGAGCTACTGCGTTCAATTGCTGCAGCGCTCTTTGAAAACGAAACGTATCATCCGTTCCACTATCTTTAATGTGCACATCACTTAACACCGGAAAAACAAGCTTCTTCTCTGACGATTCTTTCTCTGTTTTTTCTTCTTTTGTTTCTGCGAAGCTAGTCCAAGAAAAAGATGTAAATGCTAAAAATAAAACTGCTAAAAAAACAATAAGACCCTTCATTTTACACAACGTCCTTTTGATCACAAAAATCCTCCTCGCATATATTGTAAAATACAAGAATATTTTAGCGAAACGTTATTAAACTAGTATGAAATGAAGGTAAAAAATGTTAAGAGTTTGTAAAACAAAGTAAAAAACCGCCGAAATAAGGCGGTTTCTTTATCGACATTCTCTTCTACTTTTTTTCTTAATAAGCTTGTACATAACAGCCCCAATTAAGAAAATAGCGATAACTCCTACCATCGGCAGCATATACTGCTCCACCATCGCACCAGCCTTGTGCCAATGCGGACCAAGTTTCATCCCAACATAAACATACAGCGCTGTTAATGGGAACATCGCAACAAATGTGTAAATCATAAACTGCCAAATATTCATTTTTGCCATGCCGCATGGAATCGAAATAAGTGTTCGTACACCTGGAACAAATCGCCCTGTAAATGCTACCACTGGACCATACTTCGCAAAGAATTGATCTGCTTTTTGAATTTGTGCTTCTTTCATAAAGAAATACTTTCCATATTTCATTAATAGCGGACGGCCTCCATAATATCCTAAGGCATATAATGTTAACGGCCCTGTCGTTCCTCCAATTGTTCCTGCCAAAACCGCAACCCAAAAATTCATATCACCTTCATACACCCAATAGCCAACTAGCGGCAAGACGACTTCAGCTGGGACAAACTCAAACGTTAAAGCTAACACAACACCAAAATAAGAAAATTGTTTTAAGTAATGAATAAAATCTAAAATCAGTTGCTCCATCTATCTTTCTCCTATCCTATTAATCCATATTTATCCTGTAAATGAACAGGAGCCATTTTCACAATACGCTGCAAAATAAATAGAATTACCGCCACATCATCTAACACACCAAAAAACAATAAAAAATCTGGAATGATGTCAAATGGAAACATGACATATCCACATAAGAATAAGATAGAAAGTGCTTTCTTCTTCAATTCAACATCCTTCGATAGAAAGAATTCACCTAAAAACGGAATAAATTTACGCACTTGAAAAATTAGACGTACTCTTTTCCACAGTTTTCTCATATTCATTCTCCTATTCCAGCATACAAAAAGGACCTTTACCGAAATGGTAGAGGTCCTAAAAAGACAATAAGGGGCCCTTACCATGACTGGTAAAGGTCTCACTAACAACAAGATTGTTGCCAACAAAGCCGAGGGTTTCTCCCTGTAATGACGACTTTGCTGCTAGAGCTACTCCCCTTTATATACATGTTTTATACCGCTATGTTAAAAGGTTTCAGGTAAAAAGTCAATAATTTCTATCATGTATTCATACTAGAGTATGAAAATATGATAAATCCATTTTCATATAAAGTGAAACTTTAATCAGTGGGGGTTTTCTTCATCCCCCACTGATTATTAGTTGAACCAATCGGGCTTTTACGGGCAGTTTATCTCCCGCCTAACTTCTTTGCTTTTGCTGAATTTTGAGGCAGGAGTATTACTGCCCGTTAATGCGGGATAAACTGCCCTCGTTTTCACCTTTTATTTTAAGCAGAAAAAGCCCCTGACCGCTTCTATGCATGTCCAGATCCCCTCGCTCATCAAAAAAGAAAGGTTTTTAATGTACATGGCTCCTAAAAAGGTTTACAATTCGGAATCTCTATCCCCGAAGACTGCGCCAGTTTTAATAAATAATAGCACTCTTCCCTTGCCATATGATCTGCCATTCTTGCCGAAAATGAACTTAGCACTTGCTCCGATAACTCTAACTCTTCTAATTCACGAAGAAAACGTGAAAATAAAGTCATTTCCAGCGAAACATCTTTTGTAAACTTCTTTAAAGCAGGGAAAGATGCTAATTCTGTCCGTAAATAACCAGTCATTTCAACAGCTTTTAAATAAAATTGTTCAAAATGCTTTTCATATTCGTCACTCTTTTCCTTTAAACGCTTTTCGACAAGGTCTAATTCGCTTGAAATAGCTCCTGCATGACCAGCAGCATCTGATAGCCAAAGAAGATGATGGTGTAATTCATGAAACAGTGGAGGCACTTTTCCTTCCGTTAAATATTTCAGTACTGTTATGTATTCCTCTACTTCATTAACCATATGATTCAGAAATGTAGGTGTAAAATGAATGACAATTTTTCCTTCTAATTGTTTACGCATAATATGCAACTTAAACTTTTTAATTTCATTTGCTGCTTCATTCGCCTCTTTTGCAAATGCAATTAAGTTCGTAGTCCCGAGTTTTACTTTCAATTCATCAAACTTTTGTATAAAATACATCGCTCGCTCAATTTCTTCCTTTTCCTTAGGAGCTAAAGCATCCGTTATAAAATGAGCATGATCTCCCAGTATTCTTAACCAAAATTTATGCTCAAATAACGCATTTTCTTCATAAGCTCGATCCATCATATTTGCCCCCTCACAATTATATATTCAGACACCCCTTGCTTATATATAGCTTTAGTAAGCCTAGCTCTCATGTGGCAATTGCAACTGAATCATATGCCCGTCAGGATCATAAACAGATATCACTTTTTTCTTCTCTATATAATCTTCTATTTCTGTGTACATCACTTGATAGTAAGCTAACTTTTCCAGTAACTTCTCCGCCTTATTGGATTGTATATTCACTTCGATTTTCGGAAGAAATTGTTCACACTGCATAACTTCTTTTTCTTTATTTAAAACACAACAAATCCGCATTTTCCCTGCATCATACCACACACCAGGTACATCTAATTGCGGCCTCTCTCTACTTGGCCGAAAACCTAATATACCTTCATAAAAATATAATGTTTTCTTTAAATCTCTTACCTCTAACACAACAGAATGTGCCATCTTATCCTCCTTCCCCTTTTCCATCTATTAGTTTTTGTATATGAGTCATAAATGATAATTATGTTTGAATACAATATATAATAGCGATGTTTTCCAAAGGAGGTGTATAGGTTGAATAAATCTGTGAGGTCATACACACCGTATCACAGTCCACAAGACCCTTGTCCACCAATCGGAAAGAAATACTATTTTACCCCCCCTCATTTATTTATGGGATTTCAGCCAGCAAACTTACCGCAATTCTCTCCGAGTGAAGCACTAAAGAAAGGGACACTGTGGCCTGCTTTATATGATTATTATGAAAATCCTTACAAAAAAGGACGGTGAGCTATCATGGCGCAACCACTTCCTGATGAATTTTATAAGTGGATGGAAGAAATGCAGGAACTCGATTTTGTACTCGTAGAACTTACCCTATATTTAGATACCCACCCTGATGATGTTGCATCCATTAAACAATTTAATGATTTTTCCTATAAACGTAGGTTATTAAAACAGCAAATTGAAGAAAAATATGGACCGCTTCAACAGTTTGGAAATAGTTATTCACAAGCTCCTTGGGAATGGAGTAAAGGGCCTTGGCCATGGCAATTGTAAAGGTGGGGAAAATATGTGGATCTATGAAAAGAAATTACAATATCCTGTAAAGGTAAGTACTTGTAATCCAACACTTGCAAAATATTTAATTGAACAATACGGCGGTGCTGACGGCGAATTAGCCGCTGCCCTGCGCTACTTAAATCAGCGCTACACCATTCCTGACAAAGTTATCGGTTTATTAACAGACATCGGAACGGAAGAGTTTGCACACCTTGAGATGATTGCGACAATGGTATATAAACTAACAAAAGACGCTACACCTGACCAAATGATAGCGGCTGGTCTTGATGCTCACTACGCTGATCACGATAGCGCCATTTTCTATCATAATGCGGCAGGCGTTCCTTTTACAGCAACTTACATACAAGCAAAAGGAGATCCAATTGCAGATTTATATGAAGACATCGCCGCAGAAGAAAAAGCGAGAGCCACATATCAATGGCTCATTAATATGTCTGATGATCCCGATTTAAACGATGGATTACGTTTTCTTCGAGAACGCGAAATTGTTCACTCCCAGCGCTTTCGCGAAGCAGTTGAAATATTAAAAGAAGAACGAGATCGGCAAATATACTTTTAAAATATATGGTAACTACCCAGTCACTCTATGAAAATAACTTTCTATAGGTAATGAGGCGCATTTTTGCTGGAATCATACTCCTTACCAAACTTCTAAATGAAATGTATGACTGAGTAGTTACAACATATAAAAAAACGAAGTGACCTCAATTGTCAGGTCACTTCGTTTTCGTTATATATAAATATAAGTTGAAAAACCACTTTTTTTAGCTGGGCAAGGGCATCTGGCCGTGCATAGAAGCGGTCAGGGCCTTTTCCTGCCATATGCGATGTCCGATATCACTTTGCTTGGACATAACAGTAACTTGGATGTTGAAAAAGCAAAATGGATCTATACATTCTCTTTCGTTTCTTTAATAAATTTCATTATAATTGCCGTACCTGTAATATTCATTACAATACTTGTGCCAAGTGAAACTGCCCATAATACACTTGGTGCTGATAATGTTATTGATAACATTAAGAAAACCATACCTACGGAAACAAAAATAAATCCTAAGAACTTATTATTCAATTTAATCACCTCTCTTTTATATTATACATGTAAATTGAAAAGCTGACATAACTTCCCTTCGAAATGTACTTCAAAATAAAGATCGTTTTTACTTTTGACGAATATCAATCCACCAACGATCTTCCGCATTCAGATTTTCAGTACGACCAACCCCGCTGTAATGGAAAGCATCAAGGAAAATTGAATCCAGCTTATCCTCATCTACAAAATAACCTAAGTTAACCTTCATCGTTTGTCCTGGTGGGATGCTGCCAATATTGTAAAAGCTTTTTCCATTTCCGTGAGGTTCTAAATAATCAACTTCGTTCGTCATAATACTTTTTTCGCTAATTCCATCTTCTCCAGCATAGCCCCATGCATTATTTTTAGATTTAAGCACTTGTATGTGTGGATGCATATAGATTTCTTCTGTCGCCTGTTTACCAACATTTTTCACGGTTGTTGTCAGGTAGACAAATTTAAGATTAATAAATTTTGATTCTACTAATTTGTCTATTGAATCTTTACCATTTCCAACTTTATATACATCCCGTTTGTACGGTATCAATTTATTTGTCTGATCTAAAGCCTTATTCTCGCCTAGTATTTCTAGTCCCAATTCATTAAAGTTCTCTTGTTTAAAATCTTTGATCGAATCAAAGACTTCAACTTTTTCGATAACATATTCAAGTTTGCTGTTATCCATGCCGATACGTACGGTTACTGGAACCATTTGACCTACGTTAAATAGTTGTTTGCTGTTTTTTTTCAAAGGAATAACGCTAGGTTTTGTTGATTTATTCGCTTTACTAAAATGATCTTTATCATAATCTGCTGTATGTGATGCCTTTTCCTTTGATGTGGGCTCAAGTGAAATGTTCCCTAAGACCTTCATCATTTGTTCTTCATTTACATCGGCTCCAATAAAACTTTCTAACATAATCCCCTCTTCCTTAAAAAAGAGAAAAACCTCTCTGTCAAACGGTAATTTGTTGCTTCCGGTATCTCTATGAACAATCACTGCTTTCCTGCCATTTATCTCTTTTTCTTCGTAGCTTTTTGAGTACAGGGTTTGAAAGTTAGAATTTCCCCCTACTCTCCAAAGAAGAAATGAAAACCCACCCTTTGCGTAGTTATCTTTAAATGAATATTTCATAGCATTGTCATCGTCTGCTGCCATATTTTCTGGTAAATAACCGACTTTCAACTTATACCAATTGTCGATCTTTTTCGGTTCCTTATTTGTCACTGAAACATTTACTTCATAATTATGTTTTTGGACAATCATATCATAGACTTTTACTGCGCCAAAAGCGGTTGTTGGTATGCCGATCAATAAGCAGGCAGCAGCAATTAAAATACGATTCTTTTTACGCTTGGCCTGTGGTTTCCCATCTTTCATCTTAATTTCCTCCATAAACAATTTCTTTTTGTGCGTGTATGTATCTGAAAATTTATGTTGTTCATCCAGTTTATCAAAATCATCTAAAGCGATTTTTTCAGCAAGGTCATACATTTCTTTGGAGTTCTTGGAATTCGTCATTTTGCATACCTCCTATCATATTTTGTACGCGTGTTCGAGCGCGTTCAAATTGCTTGCGGACATTGACCTCCGTTATCCCCATTAGATTTGAAATTTCCTGATAAGTTAAGTTATAGAAGACTTTGTACTTAGAAACCTGCCTGTTAGACTCATTTAAATCTTTTAGCAATGTATCAATTTGAACCTCAGACATTACACTCCGTTCCCACTGTTCAATATTTTCATCTGCTACTTCCGGTAATTCTCTTTGATATTCTTCTAAGAACATTTCCTGTCGTTTATTTTTCCGGTAGTTATCAATCGCTTTGTTTTTCGCAATTCTCAAAATGTAGCGTTTAAGCTCTTGAGTGTTCAAGCCCCGTAGCTTTTCCAAATTCTGATAAAGAGTCATAAACGTCTCTTGAACTGCATCTTCAGCCTGCTGAACATTATTTAAAATAGAATAGGCCACATAATAAATTTTTTGTTCATACAGCTCGTATAGCTCTTCCATCTTTTCATAATCCTTGTTTGTAACTTTCATGTAATCCCTCCTCTCACACTATATAACGAATGGGAGTTATATTTTGTGACACTTCCTTAGAATGATTATTCAACTTAGTAAAGCAACAGTTAATTTCTTAAAAATTAACTGTTGCTTTCTAGTTGTCAGACCTTTAAAATAAAAACATTAATTCGACGAATTATTTGAATTTTCGACACAAAATAATCTAGGAGGATTTTTATAGAATGCATAAAACTTTAAAACCATCCCAAATTCTCTCGATTAGCTTATTGCTATTTGCGATTTTCTTTGGTGCTGGTAATATGATTTTCCCGCCCCTACTTGGTCTTTCATCTGGAGAGAATATGTGGGTGTCTATCGCAGGGTTTGTAATTACAGATGTCGGCTTATCACTATTAGCAATAGTTGCAGTTGCATTAGCAGGAGGCAGCTTCAAAACACTTGCAAGCCGTGTTCATCCAAAATTCGCGGCAATTTTAGCCATCATTATTTATCTCTCGATTGGACCGCTTTTCGTTATCCCGCGTACAGGATCTGTTTCATACGAAATCGGAATCGTACCACTTTTCCAAGATCACTGGTATTCTATGTTGCTCTTTACAGGAATTTTCTTTACGATTACCTACTTCCTATCGTTAAACCCTTCCAAGCTAGTGGATCACATCGGAAAAATTTTAACACCTATTTTGCTTATTATTATTGCAGTTATGGCAACAAAAGTGATTCTTTCACCAACAAGTTCATTTGCTACTCCGGTTGGTGACTACAAAGACATTCCATTTTTCAAAGGGTTTTTAGAAGGCTTTTTAACATTAGATGCAATCGGAGCACTTGTATTATCTAGCATTGTTGTGAATGCGATTCGTCAAAATGGGGTAAATGATAAAAAGGCAATTACGAAATATACGATTATATGCGGAAGTATTGCGGCGTTATTTTTAACAGTCATTTATTTCGCATTAGGCTATATCGGCGCATCAAATGGACACCTTGGACAATTTGAAAACGGCGGGCAACTATTAGCAACGGTTATGTACCAGTTATTCGGGACAAGCGGCAACATATTATTAAGCCTAGCCATTATTTTCGCTTGTTTAACGACAGCAATTGGTGTTGTGAGTGCATTTGCAAACTACTTTTCGAATGTATTAACAAATGTATCATACAAAAAACTTGTATTGTGGGTGTGTATATTTAGCTTTGTTGTCTCTAACTTAGGCTTAAGCTTATTAATTAAACTAACACTACCAGTATTAATTATCCTTTATCCAATTACAATTATCTTAATTTTCGTATCGCTGATTGAAAAATATACGAAAAGAAAACCGAGTGTGTATGTCGGCGCAATGATTGCAGCCTTTATTATAAGCTGTATTCATGCCCCCGATAACATCGGCATGATACCATCTGCCATTTCATCTCTTGCAAGTGCAATTCCATTTTACAACTTAGGAATTGGCTGGATCGTTCCAGCGGTTATCGGCGGCATTGTCGGCTACTTCATTCCGCAAACACAAACAGAAGGTGAAGTTCCTGCAAAATAAGAAGACTAGGGAGCTCTAGTATAGCTTTAAATTAAGGATTGCTCTAATAACACCTCGCAAATCCGAATTTTACGTTAAATTAAAAGAACCCACTTTGAAA
This sequence comes from Bacillus cytotoxicus, assembly GCF_023715645.1. GTDB lineage: Bacteria > Bacillota > Bacilli > Bacillales > Bacillaceae_G > Bacillus_A > Bacillus_A cytotoxicus_A. The sequence continues at coordinate 24,381 of NZ_JAMBOP010000041.1, forward strand.
AACTTTGTTCAAAATGGGTTCTTTCTTTATAAAGTATTGTTCTACTTTCATAAAAAAGTTTGATCATTTTCTACTATTAATCCTCCACAATCGCTCAGAAATTTTTCCGCCAATAATGCTAACAGACTCTATCCCCGCAATAATTACACTGGTATTCATATTCTTAAACTATGATTTTTCTTTCTTACTATAAATTCCAAAAGCAATAACTCCAAATAAATAGCCTATTCCAGTTCCTAAACTAACTATAAATACTAGAAAGATTGGTTTGAAAAACATGCCAAAAATTACACCGATAGCACAACCAAACATCATTCCAATTGGTATTAAACTATCTATTAAATCTTTAGCATCTTTTGACCTTTTCATACCTAATGTTCCTTTCTGTGTAAATAAAGTATCAAACTTTATTCCAACTCAAAACCTAGTCTTTTTATTTTACTTTCAACATATAAATCACCGCTACGCAAAACAAAACATACTCTGTACTTACTTTCTACCTTTGTTTTAAAACCCTGCACGGGGCAAAAAAAGGCACTGACCGCTCCCACACACGGCCAGTCCCTCTCGCCCACCTAAAAAAAAGGCTTTGTTTTTCAGTCCCTCACATCGTATGCTTAAACACAAACAACTCTTCCTTCTCTTGTGTCATAGATTGCGTCGTTTCTACTTCCTCCTGATCTACTTTTTCTCGTAGTCTTGCTTTCGCTACCGCATCTTGAATACATGTTACAATCATATTCCCTGAATAGATGGTTAATCCAAAACAGGTAATCGGTACAAGTGGAATCCATGGATGCACTGATAAAGAACGAAAGTATACCCCAATTAATCCTGACCATTCATGAGTAAAAGAATCGGTTTCTCCTCCAAAAAACTCTATCGTTCCCCCAAAGAATAAACCTAATAAACCGAGGTGCAATAAAATAATAAGCGCCTGTACAAACTGCTGCATAAATACGATGACGAAAGTTGGATACAAATGCGGAAGCACGTGTTTTATAAGAAGATGTCCTTTACTTCCTCCTAAAATTCTAGCAGCGTCAACAAATTCTTCTGTTAATACTTTACGTATTTCATTTGCAACGTATAAAGAAAGGGTCGGAACTGCGAGCGCCGTTAATAAAATAACTTCAAACGAAGCTCGTTCAAAAAAAGTTGACATTACTTCGCCGTTCTTAAATGTAATCGCATGTCGCAATGAAAAGGCCGCAATCATAACCATTGGAATAATTGTAAAACTATCAAAAAAAGCTTCTAATTTTGTAAATCCTCTCTTTACGTACATACCGAGAAAAACACCGAAACAAACTCCAAATACCATACGTAACAATGCGATGAGGATGGAAATTCCAATTGTCCATTTTGCGCCTTCAATTACTAAGTTTAGTAAATCAAATCCCTTTCCGTCCGTTCCAAGTAAAAACTGAAACGAAGGTGGATATGGAGGTACTTCTGGTATTCCATCTTTATTAAATTGAATAGATACCTTCCGAATTTGTCCATCGTTAAAAATTGCATTTCCAATGCTTAACAAAAGAAATATAGTAATGAATGCACTACTAAGCCAAAAGCGCTTATCACGTTTCAAATGTTGCCACATTTTATAACCTCTCTTTCATTGCATTTGGAACGAAATAATGAAACAGCTTAAAAATAATAAAAATAGGTACGTAAAGTAGCAGCAAACTAACCGTAAATAGAGGAATCCCTGTTGCAAAATTCGCATAGGCAGCTACTCTTACAAATACAAACATGCCATATGTATTAAACATCCATTCAATAATGTACAGATTGGATAACATAAACCAAATGTTTGTTTTCGCAAAAAAGATCGTACTTAATAGCACATTACGTAAAACATGGCGATTTAAAATATAAAGCTTATCCAGCCCTTTTGCCTTTGCGAATAGAACATAATCTTTTTCAAGCTCCGTTTCAAAACGCAGTAATACTAGTTTTATAAACATAATCGTTGTCGGTACACTTAAACAAATAATTGGTAACGCTCGAACAGATTTCTCTCCTACCCCAGAAATACTTACAGCTAAAATACCTGTTTGTTTAAAAATCCAAATGACGAAAAGCTGCGAGCCAATAATAAGAAGAATATCTGGAATAGATTCAAGAAAGAGTAAAAATGATTTAATTTTCTTTTGAATATTAGCATTACTTCGTAAAACGATATACACAATGAAAAAAGCAATCAAAAGTGAAATAAAAAAGGCTGCTAAAAAAACAATCATTGTTTCTTTATAGTGGATAAATAGTTGTGGAAATAGTTGTTTTGTGATTGGGATTTTACTTGAAATTGGACTATTACTAGCTGGCACATACGTCATCGATGATAGATGCAGTAAATTATTACATACCATCTTAATCGTTTCTATATATTTGTGAAAATCTATTTTTAAGCCTTGAAACAAACCAGGTAACGCTCCTACACAAATAATTCCGATCACCGATAGGAAAAATTGTACAATCACTTCCGAACTATGTATAAACACCCTCTTTGCCATATTCTCCTGACCCCCAATCCTTTTTCTACCATTTTATACAAAATTTTTTCAATTGTATATATTTTCTGTTAATTTAGTTTGTTATGTTTCTCTATGTGGAACTCTCTATTACAATTTCATTGTTCAACATCTTTGTCTAGCTCCGCCTCCTAAGTTGCTGTTATGTAAAACAAAAGGTGATATACTACTTGTTGCTCCCTCTGTTTTAACATGGCCTGTGGAAGAACCACTTCTTTGCATGGCCAGATGCTCTCGTCTATCTAACAAGAACAGGGGGTTATGTCAGGTTGTTAATTCGGATTTACATATATTGAACTTGTAATCTTACAAAATTGTAATACTATTGTAAGATTAAACGATTTGTCAGATTCCCCTGGCACATTATACTGAAATTACAGAGACAAAAACGACACGAAAAGGTGAAAAAATAATGAAAAAGAAAACAAAATTATTAATTGTCGGTTTAGCAACAATCGGAATTGGTGCTGGTTCTTACTTTGCACTGGCTGGCGGATCCACACCGGTTATGGCATACAGCGGTTATAAAGTAACAGAAAAGAAAATTGAAAATGCACAAAAATTTGGCGGCGAAGTTATTCCAAATGGCATCGAAACAATTACATTTGATCCAACGAAAGGTAACTATGAGCTTTCCGTTAAAAAAGGCGATCAAGTTAAAAAAGGACAGTTACTTTTTAAATATAACAATTCATCTATTAAACTAGAAAAAAATGAAGCGGAAATGCAAAAGAAATTAGCTGAAAAGGAAGTTTCACTCCTTCAAAAACAACTTGATGCTTCAAAACAAAAATTACAAACAGCTAAACAATCTGGTGCTGCAGGTGACATGTTAAAGGCTGCTGAACAAGAAGTGCAAACACAGGAATCGCAGCTTGAAATGAAAAAGTTTGAAGTCGACAAAGCGAAACAAATGATACAAAATTCTCAAGAAAAAGAAAATGCACTGTCAGTAACAAGTCCTGTAGATGGTCTGATTGAAGACATTAGCAAAGGTGCAGAAGAAAAAGCAGCTATGAACGGTATGACAATTCGCACTGCTGGGCCATTAAAAGTAAAAGGACAGCTATCTGAATATGAACTTTCTCAAATGAAGGTTGGCCAAGATGTTTCTGTTACATCTAAAACAGTACCAGGAAAAACATGGACAGGAAAAGTAACTGAAATTGGAACGGCGCCATTAAAGAATATGGATGCAAACAAAACGGTTTCTAACTATCCTTTCGTTATTACATTAGATAATAGTGATGATCTACAACCTGGCTTCCATGTTTATGTAACAGCAAAGTCTGGCGAAGCAAACGGTATCGTTGTTCCGAAAAGTAGTATCGTGAAAAAAGGTGATAAAAACGTCGTATTCGTTGTAAAAGATGGCAAAGCAAAAGAACAAGCCATTACCATTGAATTTGAAACAGATAGCGAAGCAAAAATTTCCGGATTAAAAACAGGTGAGCAAGTAATCTCAAAACCAGAAAAAGATTTACAAGATGGTATGGAGGTTAACATAAAATGATTGAACTAAAAGGCATCACGAAGTCTTTTCAAAATGGAGAAGAAATTGTTCAAGTTTTACATGGTATTGATGTCACACTAAACCAAGGTGAATTTACTTCCATTATGGGACCATCTGGTTCCGGGAAATCAACATTAATGAATATCATCGGTTGCTTAGACAGACCAACAGCGGGCACATACACGTTAGCTGGGCAAAATATTTCAAACATGTCCGAAACAGAACTGGCGCACATTCGCAACAAAGAAATTGGATTTATATTCCAAAACTTCATGCTGCTCCCTCGCCTGAATGCAATGCAAAATGTCGAGCTACCGCTCATTTATGCTGGCGTAGATAAAAAAGAGCGACGCGAACGAGCATTAGCTGCCTTGACAAAAGTAGGGCTTGCGGACCGAGCAACTCACTTACCGAATGAATTATCAGGCGGACAAAAACAACGTGTTGCCGTCGCTCGTGCGATTGTGAATAACCCGAAATTCCTTTTAGCTGATGAACCGACTGGTGCTCTTGATACGAAAACAAGTACACAAATTATGGATCTCTTTTACGAATTAAATACACAAGGCTCTACCATTATTATGATTACCCATGACCGGGAAATTGGAGAAGCGGCAGCACGCCAAATTGTAATTCGTGACGGAAAGATCGTCCAAGATTGGAGGGGTTGAGTTTGAACTTAAGTGAAAATATACGTATGGCCCTTTCCTCCATCTTCGCTCATAAAATGCGTTCGATTTTAACAATGCTCGGAATTATTATTGGGGTTAGTGCAATTATTACCATTATCTCTATCGGTGATGGAACAAATGCAAAATTCCGTGAACAAATCGGGAAAGAAAAGAAAGATCAATTTCAAGTAAACTATACAACAGAAGATATTGCAGATATGAACAGTAACATTTCTGCAAGCATGTATGACGATGTCTTAAAAATCCCTGGTGTACAAGATGTTTATCCCGATGTTAGGGGCAAAGAAAAAGTATATGCAGGGAAAAAAGAATTGGATATTGATGTAATTGGTGCGAAAGGTGATTATTTTGAGGATGACTCTAAATTCCAACTAGAACATGGAAAATTTTTAACAGCTGCCGATCTAGATAAACCAGAACATACAATTGTCTTAAATAAAGATGCATTTAATAAATTGTTCTCTTCATGGGAGCCAAACTTATATGTAGATATGAAGGGTACACCTTACAAAGTAGTCGGTGTATATTCCACCAAAGCAATAGTGGGTGGTTTAGAATTTAAAGAAGGTATCATCTCCGCAGAAAACTGGCCTGTTTTATTCGGCAAAAGTAATTATGATGGTATCACAGTAAAAATTGCTCCTGGTCAAGATAAGCAAGCTGTGCAAGATGCAGTTGTCAAATCATTAAATGGTGCTAAAAAACCAGAGAACACAGGGAAATTTAAAGTACCTAATCCACAAGAAATGCTAAAAGAAATTGATACATTCACAGGTATCTTAAAAAGTGTATTCGGTGGTATTGCAGCCATTTCACTATTAGTTGGCGGTATCGGTGTTATGAATATCATGCTTGTGTCCGTCACAGAGCGTACACGTGAAATCGGCGTTCGTAAAGCACTTGGTGCAACGCGTGGAAAAGTATTAACACAATTTCTTATTGAATCTTGTATTTTAACAGCACTCGGCGGCTTGATCGGATTTGTACTCGGTATCTTCTTTGCCTGGGTCGTATCCATATTTGCAGCATGGCCACTCGTTGTCTCAATAAAATTAGGCTTAATCTCAGTCGGACTGTCTATGTTAATCGGTATTGCATTCGGCTTACTTCCAGCAAACAAAGCTGCGAAATTAGATCCAATCGAGTGCTTGCGATATGAATAAAAAAAAGGTTGCTAGAGATGGCAACCTTTTTTTCTACAGAATATGAAAGAAGAAAACTTACTTACCTTCTAAAAAGAAAGAAAATTTTAAAGAATGTAAATAACTTGTAATATTCTTTTTTCCAACAAAGAATTATAATTAATTGATGCAGGGAGTAAATTAGCTCCCATTATTGATGAAGGAGTATACAAAATGGATCAACCTAAAAAAAGCTATAAGAAGTTAAAAATTGCAATAAGCATTATTGTCTTGTTTTTAATTTGCGGTGGCGGTTACACTTGGTTTTTAGTAAATAAAGCATCTTCTGCTGTTCGAGGTGCCTCTCAAAATTTAGAACGTGGCGAAAAATCAGAATTACGCGAACAAACGGTCAAACCCGTTTCTAATAACGTATCTGTGTTAATTATGGGAATTGACGAGAATCAAGGACGCGAGAAACAATACTCTGGTGCATTTCATCCAGATGCATTGTTACTTGCAACATTTAATAAAGATAGTAAAACAGTAAAATTAGTAAGTATTCCACGTGATACATACACATACGTTCCAGTAGAGAAGAAAAAAGATAAAATTACACACTCATATTCACTTGGTGTTGTAAAAAATGGAAAAGAGAGTGGACCTCAATCTACTATTGACTCAGTCGAAAAACTATTCAACGTTCCTGTCGATTATTTTGTAAGGTTTAACTTTAAATCTTTCATAAAAGTTGTCAACGATTTAGATGGAATTGACTTAGATGTACCTGTTACATTTACAGAACAAGATAGTAACGATACAGCTGGTGCGATTCATCTTGAAAAAGGATTTCAACATCTAAACGGAGAACAGGCTCTTGCACTAGCAAGAACGCGTAAAATTGATAGCGATGCGATGCGTGGTCAACGTCAACAACTTGTCATTGAAGCAATCGTTAAAAAACTAGCAAGTGCTGGATCCATCACAAAAGTAGGAAAAATTATTGATGATATTAATGGGGAATTTAAAACAAACTTCTCATTTGACGACATGTTATCATTCTACAAATATGGTATCAATGCTTCAATCGGAAAACTTCAACTAGCTGGTGAAGACTGCTATATGGCGGAGGATAAAGTTTGTAAACCTACTTACTCTCCAGGACATACGTATTACTACATGCCTGATCAAAAAAATATAGCTGACATATCAAAGCAGCTACGTGAACACCTTGGGCTCCCTGCTGATACAAACACTGCCTTGCAAGATAAAGATACGGATACAGATAAAAAACAAAAGCAAGAAGATAAACAGCAATCCACGCAAAAAAATACAAAGACTAGTGAAACAAATGATAATTAATATGAATATGGGAGCTGTCCCATAAGTCGGTGAAACCGATTTATGGGCAGCCCTTTTGTTTTTTTGCATAAAAAAATCGCCTTGTCCTGTATAATTGTAAGTAACCACACCAACAAAAACACGAAAGCAGAGGCGAT
>NZ_JAMBOP010000042.1 GCF_023715645.1 Bacillus cytotoxicus
ACACAAGCGTCCATTAAAGAATCAGTACAAGACTTTTTATCAGACATCGCTATCACTCCACAAGTCGTGCTTCGCCGGCTTGGGTTGCATTAAGCCACATGTCGAAAAGACAAGTCAGTTATATATATCAGAATCTTGCCAGTCATATTGATTAAGATACTCAGCATTAGCTGTTGAATTATAGACAACATCTACATATTTTCCACTATTAGCATTTCGAAGAGCAAAATATCCATCCTCTTTTTCTACAGGATACCATAACTGACTATTATTACCTTGCCACTCATATTGGTTAAGATATTCACCATTATTATGTGAATTATTGATAACATCCATTAACCTTCCACTAGCCAGATTAATAAAAATCAAATTACCATCATCCATCGGATATATTACCCATCTTTGATTATCACGACCTTGCCACTCATATTGATCAAGCCAGGCACCATTATCCGTTTTGTTATTGTAAACATCCATATATTTTGAGCTCTTTCTATTTACAACTTTATAGACATAATCTTTTTTAAATTCCATATTTCTTCACTCCTTGTAAAATATTTAATTTCAAGTAAAAAATAACAATATTTTACAAACAAAACTATATGTTAGAAGTTTATCAAAAAAAAACAGATAATTTTGGACTAGAACAATAATATTTCGCTAAATAAGATATGGTGAAATGGGTTTTCCATAAAGAATTATTGCCACATTTCTGTCAAATTCATGTAAGGTAATACCTTTATAACAAACTATAATGCTAAAATTCTAATTTTTTTATCAATATGGGATTGCTTGTAACTTGTTGACTGATCCAAATGCAAATGGTAGCCAAATCTGATCCGAAAAACTTACGTTTTCGTTTGACAAACCCAATTTCTCTTGCGAGTTCTTCTAAGAATACAGGCGTCACATAGCGTTACAACTCTTCGGCAAATGGTTATAATTCGTCATGAATTGAGAGATTCATAAAAAATATCATCCTTTCTAATAATCTAGCTTGTTTAGAAAGAATAACGTTTTTTTTACACTTGGGGGTAGTTGATATTCTTAAGTTGATGGGCATGGGGTACAGCCGAGATACATGTAATTTTGAGTATTAGTCATACATTTATTTCCAATGGTATTTGTAATCACGAATTTCCTTACTATTTTTCAACTTATTATCATACAGTTGCAACAAAGTATTGTCACTAACTAATAGATGGATGATTAGGGTGTACCCATAATAGACAAAATGGTATTTATAAGCCCCTATAAATCGTATATGGAAATAAAAGAGAGTCTATGACCTATTTTCATCATCTCGGTCGAACCCCAAGTAGAGTTAAATAAAGGAGAAAGTAAACATTCTCTTGCAAGGGCTCTATTTTTCAATCGATTAGGAGAAATTCGTGATTGCTCCTATGAAGATCAATTACATCGGGCAAGTGGACTTCAACTTCTTATTTCCGCAATTGTAACTTGGAATTCTATTTATATCTCTCGTGCAATCGAGACTTTACGTGCTAATAGGAATATATTCAACATATTTCTCCGCTGGGGTGGGAGCATATCGCACTCACAGGCGACTATGTTTGGAATTTAAATCAAAAGGTTAGTATTGAAAATTTACGTCCATTACGGGAAACTAAAATAAAAAGAAAGTAATAAAAATCCGATTCTTTAAATACATGAGAATCGGATTTTTATATGTTAAATATTTCCTTAACGTCCATTTTTCTTTTTTGGGTCGTGTCGGGTCTTTAAGCGCATATATCTAGATACATTGAAAATGGCGCTATACCAACGTTTTTAAGCGTTTTATTAATCCTTTGGGCCTAAAAAATCTAAGTCCCTCTTAATTTCTATCATTCGTTTTTTTCCCCATTCATACATCATTTCAACTATAGGTAGCAAAGTCATTCCGAGTTCAGTCATAGAGTATTCAACTTTTGGAGGAGACTCTGGGAAAACTTCTCTGCGTATAATTCCATCTTCTGCAAGTTCACGTAACTGATTAGTTAATATTTTGTGAGATATTTTAGGGAAAAGTCTTTGAAGATCACTAAAACGATGTGGGCCTTCTACACCCAAGTGCCACAAAATAACCACTTTCCATTTCCCACTAAATACAGACAAAGTAAGTTCTTTTTCACAATTAAAATCACCATTTAATATCTTCTGTTTAATATCTTCTCGTAATATATCTGACATATCTTTTTAACTCCTTATTTTTTACAATAGTAACTTTTGGGTAACCTTCTTACAAAAAAGTGCATTCTTCACATTATAAATAATCGAGGTTAAACTATATTTAATCTTAAAATTATTTTTATTTAGAGGAGATAAACACACAATGAATAAAAACGCATTATTTATTATACCACCAGATCGCTTTAATGAAGATGAATTATTTCATCCAAAAGAGGTATTAGAAAATGCAGGAGTTAAAGTGACGATTGCAAGCACCAAAATTGGTGAAATTACAGGAGACAATCAAGGGAAGACAAAAGCAGAGGTTATTTTCTCGGAAGTTCCAGTAAATGATTATGATATTATAGCTGTTATTGGCGGTTCTGGCACTATAGATTATCTGTGGGAAAATCAAACATTGATAAGTTATTTGAAACAAGCTTATGAGCAGAAAATTCTTGTAACAGGAATTTGTGCTGGCTCTGTTGTAATAGCTCAAACGGGTTTACTTTCCGGACGAAAAGCAACATGTTATCCAGTAGATGTGATGATTAATGCATTGAAGGATAATAATGTAGAATATGTTGCACAACATGTTATCGCTCATAATGATATTATAACAAGTGACGGTCCAGAGGGGGCTATAGGTTTCGGGGAACGCATAGTTGAAACATTGAATTAGCCCTTATATTTAATATAGAAGGGATGCACTTACTTTACTTGATATTCATCATTGGGCCGACTCTTTCTAAAGTCATTCATAATTTGATACATATTTTTGTTACAAAGAAATCAACAAATTGCTCAGTAATGCACTTCAAACAAAGCATTGTAACAAAAACGCACAGTATTATTACGGTGCAAATAACTCTTAGCCTGGGTTTTATGTTAGTACGTTGGCTGTACCCCTTATAGGGATGAGTCTGTCCAATTGGTGGTTTTGAGAAAGACAAAATTGCCGAGGCTTTCGGTTTAGATAAAGGCCGTTATGTACCATTTATGTTAATTTTGATTGGAAAAGCAGCTGACAGTGGATAAAAATCAGTTTGTTTTCCGATGGACGCAATTTCCCAGCGGAAGTAATCTTATACAGTGACAGGGAAATTGTGTGATTTGTTTTATATTGTTTTGTAGAGGTAAGTGGAATATGAGAGGAGAAGCAGCATGATTATTATTCACGCAGAATTTCAAGTAGATTCAGCAAAACAAACAGCATTTTTAGAAGGAATTCAACCGTTAATTCAAGGTTCAAGAGAAGAAAACGGAAATGTATCATATGATTTGTATAAGGATACTGAAAAAGAAAATGTCTATACAATGGTTGAAGTATGGCAAGATGCAGAAGCAGTGGCTAGCCACAATACAAGTGAACATTTCGCTTCTTTTGTTGAAAGAGCAAATCAATTTTTAACTGCTCCATTAGATATTAAAGTTTTTGATGGACAACCAGCAAACAGTAAATAAGGACTTTTCTATATGGGGTATCACCACATCGCTATCAAGCTAATAAAACAAAATCCCCCCTAAAATGAAAAATACGCTATTCTTTCTGTAGAATCATAGGAAAGGATGGCGTTTTTGTATGTCTATTTCTGTACCTGATGAATTGCAACTATTTGCTCAAGAAATTCAAAACTTCTTATCCCCAAATATCTTACAAGATCTATCAAAGATTCTAATTCGCTTGTTCAACCTCCTACAGTAAAACGGGCGAAAATCTCATAGGTATGAGAAGAAAACAGTCTTTGATATATTAGGTGTCGTTTACAATTGTACCATGTCTAATAATCAAGTGGCTTAAATCAAAAAAATGAAACCCATTAGGGTTTATTTCGTATGCAAATCTTTAAATTCCCAACACGTAGCCTTTAGAAAAAAGAAACAACCTCTACTATAATTGACGTTGTATGAGCTTAGCTTGATAGCGATGTGGTGATACCCCGGTCGTCTTTTTTATGTGAAAATATTCCTTAACGTACAATTTTCTTTTTCGGTCGTATGACCCCTAATAGGAAAGTAGTTTATTTTTAAAATTTGGATATTACCACGCTCGATAATATAAACAGACTGCAAGGCCTTCTAAAAGAAGTGCCTTGCAGTCTATAATCTCTTGCTTTACTTTATATTTTTAACACCTATTTATGGTTTTGATAGGATTTTAACTGTTCCAGTCTATCGTATAATGTCCATAACTATCAAAGATATGCTTTTTATCTCCATGTTTTGTTGGAAGATAAACAGTTTTATCTACATAAATCTCGCCATTGTCTTTAGCGTAAAAATTGTACTCTCCAAACTGTGAAGAGGTGCGTGACCAAGCGGTGAATTTTCCTACCGTAGCTTCTCCAGAGTTCTCAAAGCTATGCCATTTACCATTGATTTGTTGCCAGCCTGTTTGCATTACGCCTTTATCATTGTAATAGTATGTTTTACCATCTTTTTTTACAAACCCTGTCAAAGTAGCTTCTCCATTTTCATTAAAGTAATATGTTTTTCCATCAATAGTTTCTGTACCATTCACAGTAGAAGATTGGCCATCTTTAAAATGATATTTTGCTCCACCAAATTCCTTCCAACCGGAATAGTTAATTCCTTCTTCTAAACTATAATACTTCACTTTACCATCTGGGTTTTTAGTGATCCCTATAGCCTCAACTTCACCGGTTTTCCTAAAAGGTAATATTTTATTGTCCAAAGTAACATTAATTGCTCTGTTTAGAGCTTTTCCATACTGATCACGTCCTTTTTTAGAATATTAGTATCAGTATATCCAAGTTTTATAGATTTTTTGCACCAGAATCTTATTTTTACCTGGTTCCATTTGAAAATTGAGGAATTTCCCACTATGTAAATCATACTCTAGTTGAATCTTAATACCGGCTGTTTGTGCACACCCTCCTGAGCCAGGATAAATAGGAGCTAAATGATTGGGTACTTGAAAAATAGTAGCATCTAAAATACGTATACGTTGAAAATAAGAGGTGTATTGGTTTGAGATTCGAGACGAATCGTTTAGTTTGTTTTTGATTAAAAGGGAAAATACACGCTGTAGAAATAAAACAGCGTATCGGTTAAAACGTTGATTAAGTCCTTCTGTACTCATGAGTGTAGCTGTATTCGCATAAAGTTGACTACATAATCGAGTGAGGGAATCGCTTGCTACATGTTGGCTGATCCAAATACATAAAGCAGCCAAATCTTGTGAGCCATATTTACTTTTACGTTTTACAAAACCCGTCTCTTGTGCAAGTTGTTGAAGAATATGTGGAGATAGATATCGCTGTAGTTCTTCAGCGAACAAATGAAATTCATCTTGAATCGAAAGATTCATAAAAAACGCCATCCTTTCCTATGATTCTACTGAAAGAATAGCGTTTTTTTAATGCTATGGATACACAATTATCTTAACTTGATAGTGACCCCTGATAGGAATGTTTACTTACTTGCACTAAAATTAACTTATTCTTCAAACCAAAACAGCACTTCAATAGGTGCTTTTAAAACTTTCGCAATATCATAAGTAAGTTTGAATGAAGGATTATATTTACCATTTTCGAGATTACCAATCGTTTCTCTTCTAACACCAACCTTGTTAGCTAAATCTTCTTGAGACATATTTAGCCTTACCCTATATTCTTTCATTCGAGTCTTAATTGGCATTTTGCATCCCTTTCTTTTCTCTATGTTCAAATATTTCAAGACTAATTAGGAATGTACAAAATGGTATGAAAAGCGAAATTATAACAAGGAATCTAATTACAGCTAAATTTTCCAAAATCAAAACACTTAATGTTACTATAATGCCCAGTATGAGTGCTACGAAAAATGCTCTTGTAGCGGCGATACGAACATGCTGTATAAAGAGCTCATCGGGTACAACCTTTGCATACATAAAGAAGAAAAAGAAACCAAAAAAATAACCTACAACCGATGAATAATCACCTAAAAATGAGAACGGGCTTAAAAAGCCAAAAAAACCGAGAAACCCCAAATAAGATAATTTATTTTTCATTTAATCCCTCCTGCGTGATATATTTCGCTCTTTATGATAAAAATATATCACATTGATTAAGAAATAAAAAGGTCCTATGGTTCATTTCTATAAAAAGGCACGATTTTTTTATAAAAAGTTAGTCTTTTTTCAAAACGGTTAAATTTTGTTATAAACGATTCAACTTTCTTTCAAACCCACAATTAATTACCAAATAATTGTGGTTCACCTTGAATAGAAAGATTCATAAAAAACGTTATTCTTTCTAAATATAGCTTGTTTAGAAAGAATAACGTTTTTTTACACTTGGGGGTAGTCGGATTTCTTAAGTTGATGGGCATGGGGTAGAGTCAGGAAAATGCGGATTTACAACGCTAAGGAAATGTCACTTATTAAAAAAGCCGATTTCCATCTCAAGGAATCGACTTTTTTAGTTCATTAAGTAAGAGGTTTGAAAAAATAGCCTGTATATATTTGAACGATGAATAACTTACCTATTTTCTTGTGTTTGTTTGCGCCATATACAGAAAATTTAGAAAAACGCAACATATTATTTATCTGTTTGTTTTTGCTTCTTTTTCAAATACTCCGCACGCAATTTTTCAAGTTGCTGCTTTTTATCAAATTTGGCAGGCGTCTGTTTTTCATGAAACTTTGTCACAGCTACCTGACCTTTGTAATCCAATTGATATTTTCCCACTTTGTTCACCTACTTTTCTTGTCTCTAAAGAGAATCTATTCAACAAATATAATATACCTTATTTTACTGAAGTAAACCTTATTACTTTATTAGTTTTTCTACTTATATCTATCTTGATCTAAATATTTCCTACTTAAACTAACCTGCCCCGTTAGTTTAAGTAGGAAACTTCACAATCTCAATAGAGTAAAGTCTATTGGTACATAATCAAATCACCGACTTCTTAACGCACAAGAAATCGGTGATTTTTATTTAAATAGTGTCTTAATGAACGGTTTTCTTGTTTTGTTCTTATCAAGATTATACTTTAAATTATTCTACCGTTTGAAATGGCTTTGTTTGAGTTACTTTCATCATTTTCATACGAGCAAATCGCTCATCTAAATTATTTTCAAGTACCCATTCATGATGTGTTTCTGCAACCATCGGCTTATCATCAACAGAAATACCTTCCCATTCGAAATCTACAGAAACATGTATTGTATTATCCGTATTTTCTGTAACTGAGAGATTTTTCGGATAATGTCCGCTTTGTTTCACTTGATTCGAAGCAGTTACTAACCATTCGTTAAATCCTTCTAATGTATCGATTTTAGAACCTGTACTTAAATTTAACTCAAATTGTTCTGCTAATAATTCTGTGAATTTATCACTGTTCACAGATGCAGTTTCCATTAAATATAACCAATAATGCATAAATGAATTTGCTCTATTGTCTGCATAGGCAGATGTAAATTGTGGATTTTCTACATTATCGATTGGCTCTATATGAACATTTGTAAAAAGAGGTAAGTCATTCTCTCTAAGTTTCAAGATTGTTGAATAATGAATTCTGTAGCTGTATCTACTATCATTTGGGCGTATATTTTGATAAAGAATAGTTGCTTCTAATGAAAGTTCTGTATCGTTCAGCTGTTTGATTGATGTGTTTTCAACATGATGTGCATTTTGCCATCCTTCAAACATTTTCAATCTATCTTCTATACCCATTTTACCTTTCGATATTCCAGCTTGTGATGAAATTTCAATTTCTTCCTCTAAAATATCTAATTGATTGTCAATACGTGCTTTGTTAAACGGGACTTCATATACTTGGTACCAACGATAGTATTGTATTAATGCTAAATGATTGTTTTGAATGTCTTTAAATTTGTCCATGCTTTTTACGCTCCTTTAGGATCGAAATTGATTGTGTTCTAAAACTCCAAATTGGGTTTACAAAATTATTTTCTTGTTCTCATCACATAAGAATAAATTGGGTCTCTTAATTGGAACTCATACGTTTCACCATTTACAATGCCAACAACTTTTTCACTATCATAAAGTTCTAACATAAATTCAGCCATTTCTTTTGCAGTATGAAATTTAGGAATTACAGCTTCATATTGGAATTCATCTGTATCCAAAGAGCGTTTAGCAAATTCCGTTTCAGTTGCAGCAGGAGCCAAGACTTTCGCTTGCATGGCTGCTCCTTTTTCTTTCAATTCTTGTGCTAGACCTTCTGTAAAAGCACTTACATAGAACTTTGTCGCACAATAGGTCACAGCATCGGCAACAATTAGGTATCCTCCTCCAGAAGAAACATTGATGAGTTGCGTTCCTTCAACATATGCATAGTCATGTACATAAAGAGAAGACAGAATAGTCAAAGTTTCAATATTCAAGTGAAGCATCTTTTCAATTTTATTTAAATTTTGTTCTCCAACGGAGGCAAAGTTTCCAAACCCAGCATTGTTGATCCAGGTCTCAATCTGATAATGTCCAAGACTTTCGTAAAATTCATAAATGTTCGCCGCAACAGATAAATCAACAGTTCGAATGACAACATCTAGGTTTGCATTAATTTCTGCCACTTTGGATTTTAACTTTTTCAATTCTTCTGTTCTTCGGGCTGCTAAGATTAAGTTTTTTCCACGGGCCGCAAGGGCAAGAGCTGTTTCATACCCAATTCCTGAACTGGCCCCCGTAATAACTGTATATTTCATATAAATTCCTCCTGAATTTTATTCAATTAATTCTATTGTGAAAGAACAATGAGTTGATTATACTGATTAGAGTAAACTCTAAGTCAAGAGAAATTTAATATGGAGGTTTCTTATGCACACGATTGGTGAAGTAGCTAAAATGTTAGGAATAAGCACACATACATTGCGGTATTACGAAAAGGAAAAAATTATAATTCCCGTACGTGATACCAGAGGAGACAGACAATATAATAATTTACACATTAAATGGCTGCAATTTGTTATCAAGCTAAAAGAAACACAAATGCCTATTGCGAAAATAAAGAAGTATGCTTCATTAGTTTTAGAAGGGGACCATACTACAACAGAGCGATTAAGGCTTTTAGAAGAACATAAACACTCTATTAAGGAACAAATTAGAACGTTAAAAGCTGCGGATGAGATGCTTGAACATAAAATTGCCGCTTATAAAGATTTCATTAGTAAATGAGATTTGATACGGATTCTATAAAAGGAATCATTGCATGGCAATAGGGAAAAAGGAGATACCATCACTTAGAGATACAAAAGGCGACCTGTGTATCTATGCTAGCGTCCTTCTTTATTTATTACTATTAGAAACTAAATGTGTCACTAAAAACAATTTAAAGTTTCTTCAAGGATATTATCATCACGAGTTCATGGAACAACATATCTTCCATAATACGTATAAGCACGGAGCATTCGGTCTTCATTCTTATATAGAACTTAATGATTATGTGATTGATACAACCATTCATCAAATAGATTTTATATTTTATCCTGGCGCACACAGAGAATTTCATTTTATTGGCGAAACTACTGAAGGAACTAACTTATACGGATATGAAGAAGGATACAAAACTGTCTACAAATATGCCAAAAAGATAGCAAAATCAAACAAGTTAACTGTAGAAGAGTGGCTTCAGCACCATAAAGAAAAAATGAATGATTATGTTCTAGATCAAATAAATAAAATTCAAAATAAATAGAGTGACCTATTACCGATGAGGTTCTCTTTATCTTTATCTAATTTTTGAGTTTTTATATCTTGGCCATTTAATAGTGTGATAAAATAGAAATAACTGTATATTGTGAGGACGGGAGGTTGCTATCCTTTCTCTATTTTAAGAGAGGAAGGAGGTGACCGAATGGATTTT
This sequence comes from Bacillus cytotoxicus, assembly GCF_023715645.1. Taxonomy (GTDB): domain Bacteria; phylum Bacillota; class Bacilli; order Bacillales; family Bacillaceae_G; genus Bacillus_A; species Bacillus_A cytotoxicus_A. The sequence goes on from NZ_JAMBOP010000042.1 coordinate 10,006, forward strand.
TTACTTGATCTATTACAAAATGCTGCGAAAATATTTTTCACAGTCTTTGCAACAGCTGATACTTGAACTACTTCTGGGTGTTGCTCAATATATGCACCATTGAATTGTTCGAGATAGATATCGTCACTATCATCTTGTGAATACCCCCTCCTTATCCACCTTACGGTCTGATTGAAGAAGGGGCTTCCTGTTTCATTGACCGTTGCATAGTGGGGTGTCCCACTGCGTCTTACACAGTCTTCACAGGCGTAGATTATACTGTTCGGACATAACCTTGCCCTACAGTTTGTAGACTTTAGTTTGTGGCAAGCAATTCTTCTAATCCTTTTTGTAAGATGTTCCGGCTCGCGTTATAGTCTCTATCCAATATCGTTCCACACTTTGTACAAATATGGGTACGAATAGAGAGAGACTTCTTCACGCGATTTCCACAAACAGAACAATCTTGTGAAGTATACTTTGGTTCTACTTTGATCAGTATACCGCCATGATTTTCGCATTTGTAAGCAAGCATGTTTCGAAACATACCCCATCCAGCATCAGAAATAGATTTCGATAACTTTCTATTTTTAACCATGTTTCGAATGTTCAGATTTTCTACAGCGATAACGGCATACTCTTTCGCTAGATTGTAACTGAGTTTATGCAGAAAATCTCTGCGCTGGTTCGCTACTTTTTCGTGTAGCTTGCGAACACGCTCGGCCTGTTTTATGAAGTTAACAGAACCTTTTTTCTTCTTAGAAAGTTTCCGCTGTGCTTTCTTGAGTTGTTTCTCTTTTTCACGGAGAAATCTAGGATTTTCAAACTCTAAACCATTAGAAAGAACGGCATACTTATGTAATCCTACGTCAATTCCGATCGCACGATTGGTATCGATATCAGATGGTACCACTTGTCTCTCGACACTGAAAATAGCGTACCATCTTTTCCCTTGACGTTTGAGAATCAGTTGTTTGATTGTTCCTTCGATTGGTCTATGAAGTAGGGCATCTATTTCTCCCAATTTTTTATTATATAACTTACCGTTATCAGAAAAAGACATCGCATAACGATGCTTTCCGTTTCTTTTGAATCCAAATTGCGGAAACGCCATACTATTGTAGTCTTTATACTTTTTCTGTTTTGGATACTTTGCATCTTTACGAAAGAAATGATCAAACGCTTTTTTCAGACGCACAAAAACTTCTTGCAAAGGCTGAGAAGGCACTTCTTTTAGAAAAGGATACGTCTTCTTATCCAATGTAAGTTGTCTTTGCATATCATAACGATCGTAATTTTCTTTGTTTTGCTTATATTTCCGTTCTTTGTCTAGCAAGGCGGAGTTGTAGGTTTGACGACAATATTGTAGCCAACGGTCTAACACTTCTTTTTGTACTTCTGTTGGAAAGATTTCATATTTTTGATTCAACAACATTGTCATCACCTCTCATTCGTTTTATCATTGTGTTTCGATGTATAATTGTTTTAGCATTTCTAATGGTGCATCGCCCACAGCCAGCAAACAATAATTTTGAGACCAAAAGCATTCTTTACATACATTCTATCTGATTTGAGAAATTCCTTTTTCAATCCTTTGGCTTACGCCAAACAAAATTCATCCCCTCCCTACTCATTGGGCTCCACCCTTCTCATTCCTTGAGGAAGGGGAATTTCTTTTGGAAATATGTTAAAATAAAACGATTCTAAGAGATTATCCAACTAATACTTGATGATATAAATAACGCCATGCCATTTCCACTTAAAAATCCAGTTGAAACTCTTAGTACGTTTATGCTCCTTCTCCATCCCCATTTTTGGGTGAGCCCATCGATTAACAGTGGAACTTGAGCAAATAAAGATAAAGCTACTACGAGAATAAAAGGATGTGAGATCAAAAAGTAAAGTGGAAATAAAAGAAAACCTAAAAGTATACCAGTACAACGTGCACATAAAGGTATATATTTTTGTAGTGAATGATAGCTTCTTTCGGGCTTTCTGTGACAAGGGATTTTTGAAATATAGCTATGTAACAATATTGAACACCCTTTCTCATTATCTTACCTTTAGTATATAAGAAATGCTTACTTTGTAAGTGGACAATAAAATGAATTATAGTTTGTTAACAAGCTTAATACATGTTACATTCCGTTTTTTCTTAAAACTTTTAGTTCAATTAACTATTGTTAATAATCAGGCTGAATATACCCTAATTTTATTCCCTTCGTTACAGCTTCTAACGAAGATGTAACATTCAGCTTATCAAATATGTGTTGAATATGATTGGAAATGGTGCGTTCACTTACAAATAAGATAGAAGCAATTTCTTTACGCTTACACCCATCACATAATAATTGTAAAATTTGTGTTTCACTATCAGTTAATTCCTCAACATAGTCCGTAGAATTTGGAAAAAAGTAAGTCCCCTTATTAATCTCAATTAAAATTTGCAACAACTTATCAGGTAATATGTTTTTATTTATAAAACCCCTTACACCAATTTTTTGAGCTTCATACCGATAAACAGGGAGATCATAGCCTGTTAAGATAACTATTTTCGTATCACATTTGCTGGCTAAAATATGTTTTGCAACGCTTAAACCATCTTCATTACTGATGTTACTTAAATTGATATCTATTAATATGATGTCCGGCTTAAACTCATCAATGACTGCGATAACTTCTTCAATATTTTGTAGCGAGTAAAAATGATCTATTTCAGGATAATCTTCCAAGGCTATCTCTAAACTTTTTGCAAATAAAGCGTGATCATCTATTAATAAAATATTCATAGGAATCCTCCCCTTTCATTGGGATAAGAATAGCAATGCATAAGCCAGAAGGATTACATTCTGAAATTGTCATTTTACCGTTTAATAAAAGCAACTGTTCCTTAATAGAATTCCACCCTCTATGATCATTAGGGACATACTTCTCATTAATTACTAAGCCTATGCCATTATCTTTCACTATAAGCTCTATTTCGTCATTTTCTAGTTTCAAACTCACCTCTAGCTTTGAACATTTAGAATGTTTGAATGCATTTGTCACTAATTCTTTTAAAATCCTGTATATAACAAGTTCATAAGGCTCAACCAAAAATAATTTTTCACTACAATTAAAAGTGATATCAATATTTTTCATTCTATTTTTTTGCTGCACCATTTCAAGTAAATTACTATAATTTTCTTTTAAAGTAAGTGTCTTTAATAGTGTTGGATAGTACTCTTCCATTTGTACTCGTATAGACAAATTTAAGTGTTTCAGCGTTGTTACAATTAATTCATGAATCTCCTCTTTGTTAGATTTATTCATCATATTTTTAACGGCTAAAATATCTTGTAAAATCTCATCGTGTAAATAATTAGAAAAATCTCTTTTTAATTTTTCCTCTTTAGCTATCTGCACAAGATTTTGAGCATAAGAACTTTCCGACATAATTTTAGCTTCTTCTGTATCTGAATTTAATATAGTTTTTTTAATGTCTTTATATAATAAGGTGAAATAAAGTAACACGAACCAAAAAGTCGTATGTATGATGATGAAATAGGCAATCATATTAAACTTAAATAATAGCCCAAGTGAAATAATAGAAACAAGAAAAAAGAAAAAAATCAGTCCTTTTTTCCCTTCCTTTAAAAGAAAATACTGTTTCATAAATCTATGATTTTTAAAAGCAACCGCATGAATACTAAATAACGGGAAAAGGATCATGATATACCATGCTAGATTACTTAAATATTCAGGGTTGTCTGCAAAAACTATAGCGTATCCAATAAAGAAAAAAATCAGAACAGCAAAAGATTTAAGTAAATGATTTTTTTCGCTTTTTAAGATAAATTTGATTCGTCCTCGATGTTTCAAAAGTAAGAAAACAATACAAATAAAACTTAAAACGAATTGACATAAAAATAGAATGGCGAACACTTTATCGTTTATCAATTTCGCAATCAATGTCAATAAACATATAATCTGTAACATCCAGTCTTTTTCTTTTTTATACATATAAGTGGAATCTTGAAAAAAGAAAGAGAGAAAAAACTGTGCTGTCTGATATAGAATCACTACGCTAAGTAGCGTACTTAACGTATAAAAAATTTGCGTTTCACTAAGTGTGAATACAAACTGCCATGAAGCAAGGATTAGCAAATTAGAAAATTTCCATAAGGTACTATTTCCTTTCATGTTGACAAGGCCAATGTACGCCCCGTAAATAACCAAAAGAGTTATAAGTAACAGTGGAAGCAACTTTGCTGTTCCTACAATATTATTTTGTAAAAATTCATAGCATAAAAAAATAATGATACAAAGTTGGTTAATTAAAATGAGTATTTGTTTTTTCTCATAATACTTTTCCATAAACGCCCATACCTTTACTAGCTTAAATTCATATAAGACTAATGCTTGTTTACTGCCATCAGCCTTATATGGTAATTTTTACTTTTTATCGTCAAAGATAATTTTATAGCATGATCTCTTTGTTAACAAATAATAAATGATATAAACTAAAGTGAAAATAATTACCGCGAAAAAAACAGGGAGTATAAAAGCGCTATTTTTCCCTAATAAGTCGTCCATTAAAGCTGCTTTGTAAGCTATCAGTGCAAAAATACTATGCGCTAATCCTAATACGTATGGGCTACTAAACAATGTAAGAATTTCTTTACTTATAATTCTTTTTATCCTTTTCTTGCTATACCCCATTCTTTTTAAAATGATAAATTCATTTTTGTTTGACATCATGCTCGAAAGATTATGGAAATAGAGAATACTCCCGGTTGCAATAAAAAAGATGATCGTAACAAAACTAATGAGTAAGAATGTTGAACTATTCTGCTGAATAATGTAATCATTTTTTTGATAACTACTTGTAAAATAAATATTATTTTTAAATAGTGGCGCTAGATTCTCATAAACTTTCTTATTTTCTCTCATATCTGCTCCATTAAAGCTCATCATCGTTGTTTCTTTATGCTCTAAGGTTTTGATCTCTTTATATAGTTGATCTGAAATGACAAGGGTTCCTACACTATTTGCAAACCCAATTGGATTCAGTAATGTCGTGTCTTTTACTTTAACATTCACGTTTTTTGTAGTTGTTAAATTTAAAGTGTATATTTTCCCTTTATCTAACTTTTCTTTTTCAGGTCGATACTTCACTAGAATACTTTCATTTTTAGTTAAATTCTCAAGGTCTGCCTTTTTCCCTTGCATATGTATTAATTCTTTGTAATCCGACTCAGAAATCAGATCAAATCCATGTTCTTTCTTTGCACTATATTCTTTCGGTAAATTGTCAGAAGAAGATGTGACATGAATCATAGTTGTTTCTTTATATTTCATATTTTCTTTCCCAACAGTATTTTGGACAATTCCTATTGTTTTAGCCGCCAATTGTTTATCTTCCACTGGAAACTCAATAGCTGATGGTATGATACGCTCTATAGCAGCCACGGGATAGTAGAGAGTTAACAAAGTAGAACCGAATATAGCCAAAGTTCCTGAAACTAATAAAGTTAACAAAATTAACGTTTTTGCCTTCGAACGGATTTTAAATACAAAGTTTGGGATGATAATAATATTCTCTTCTTTATAAAACCACCTTTTCTTTTTCTTCAATTTTTGAATTACATATGGCAAAAAAGAATGAATAAAGAAAATTGTCCCTAGTATTACACTTAACATTGTTAACAGTGCTATCGGTGAAAAACCTATTGTTTTCCAAAATGATTTAGTCCCTCTTGTAATATCAATAGCAAAGAAGTAACCAATTAAAATCAAGAATAATCCTAGGAATGAGAGAACCCGATTGATTCTCACCTTTCCTTCTTCCTTTTTTTCCATACGTACCAAAGCCAGTAAAGAACTTTTCCGAAGAATTATCCAGTTCGAAAAAAATAAAGCAGTCAAAACAGTAAGTATAAAAATAAATGTGAATAGTACTGCATTCGGATTAATTAGTGATATTTTAGAAGTATCAATTTGTAATTTTAGTACTCTAACAATCGCTTCGACAATCCCTTTATGAGCAATAGCCCCAAAACCGATACCAACAATTAGAGCAACAAAACAAATTATTATATTTTCAAAAGTTAATAGTTTTAGCATTGTTGATTTTCGATACCCCAAGAGCGAATAAATTCCAAGTTCTTTCATTCTTTTTTTCATAAAGAAAGTATTGGAGTATGACATATAGAATAGTACAAATGTCATAACAAAGATTGCCACCGTTTTCGACATCATTTCCACTCTACCATCAGACGAAATCTTTTCCATGATAATATCGTTCATGGAAAAAGAAATAAAGGAGAAAAACACCATTAGCACAAAAGCTACTGAAACGAAATAAAACGAATAAAAGGAAAAATTATTCTTCAAATTCTTTTTTGCTATTGTTAATAATTGCACAATCATACCTTCCTTTCATACTCTTATTTATATATAAATCAAATTTTACTGTCCAACATACAAGTCACCGCCATGCTAAATAAAAAATATCCTGCTATTTGTTTGAGCATCACATGTAGCAAAAAAAGGCCCTAACCGCTGCTACGCATGGCTAGATGCTCACTCCCACCTAAAAGGAAAAGGGTTTTATATCAGTTTTAACTTGGATTTCCATTTCGATTTCCATCAATTTTAGAGATCTCTTTTACTATCTCTTCAAAAAATTCCTTTCTTTCCTTTCCGTTTCTTTTCAATTCTTTTATAATGATTCCATCTTTAAATACTAGGATTCTACTTGAAAAACTAGCTGCATAAGCATCATGGGTTACCATTAAAATCGTTGTGTGAAGTTCTTCGTTTACCTCTCTTAGTTTTTCGAGCAACTCTGTTGCAGAGTTTGAATCTAAAGCGCCTGTCGGTTCATCAGCAAATAAAATACTTGGCTGTTTCGCAATCGCCCTTGCTGCTGCAACCCTTTGTTTTTGTCCCCCAGAAAGTTGACTAGGGTACTTCGATAATTGTTCGAATATCCCAAAACGCTTTGCTAAACTATTTATAGATGATTCAATTTCTTTTGGGGATTTATGTAACAAAGTAAGTGGGACTGCGATATTTTCCATTACTGTTAAGCTATCAAGTAAGAAATATTCTTGAAAAATAAAGCCTAAATGATCCTTCCTGAAATCTGCGGATTTATTATCATTTAATTTTTTAATTTCGGTACCCTTTATCAAAATATCTCCATCTGTTGGCGTATCAATGGTTGATAGGATATTTAATAAAGTTGTTTTTCCTGAACCAGAGGCCCCCATAATACCAACAAATTCACCTGACTCAACATCAAAAGATACGTTATTTAGTCCAGGCAATTGATTCTCGTTGTAAATTTTCGTCACATTTTTCACAGATAATAGTGTATTCATTTCATTTGCTCCTTTCAATTTATTTACATGTTAAGTTTAATCTGCAACATCCAAAACAACATGAGTAAAAAGCGCAATCTTCTATTTTAAAACAACCGAAATCGCTTACATTCTTGCACATAAAAAAAGGCCGCCCACAAGCCAGTTATACTGACTTATGAGACAACCCTTTTCCATCTCAAACTTATTTAATCAATGATTTCGTTTCACGTAATACTTCAATAAAATACTCCCAGTTATTCACTACAGAAGGAATGCTTACATGCTCATCTGGTGTATGAACATGGAACATATCTGGCCCAAGTGAAATTGCATCAAGTCCCGGAATTTTCTCCATAAATACACCGCACTCAATGCCAGCATGAACCGCAAAAACCTCTACCTCTTTTCCATACTTTTCTTTATGCACCTTTTCAAATAAGCTACGAATTGAAGAGTTTGGATTGTATGGCCATTCTGGATACTCAGACTCTTTTTCAAACTGCGCTCCGACTACTTCTGCGATATGCTTAATTTCATTTACAATATGTTGTTTTAAGCTTTTCACAGAACTTCTTACTTCGTTTCTTAATTTAATTTCATTATGTAACGTTTCAACAACACCTAGGTTTGTAGAACTTTCCACTAGTCCCTTTATTTCCATACTCATATTTTGAATACCATTAGGAATTAAGAATAATGAAGAAATTAGTTGTTTTTGTGTTTCTTTTGCAAATACATTTTCAACTGTTTCTTCTAATTTCGTAAGAGAAACATTTACATCTGGGTCCACAGCGCGTAGTTCTTCTTGTAAAATGCTTGTCCACTCTTTCACTTTCTCTTCGACTTTTTGCACATCACTTTCAGAAAGTAAAATCGTTGCTGCACTTTCACGCGGGATGGCATTTGTTTTTAATCCGCCATTAACGTCACTCATAGAAAATGCGATTTCATTAGATAAATCATAAAGGACTCTGCCTAAAATTTTATTAGCATTTCCTCTTTCTTTATCAATTTCCATTCCAGAGTGTCCACCTTTTAATCCACTAACAAAAAGACGATACGGCAATACGTTTGCTGGCATTTCTCCCCAAACAATAGAAATTGTTTCAACTGCTTTCGCGCCGCCCGCACTACTTACTAACAATTTATGATCTTCTTCTGAATCAATATTTATAAAGATTTTGCCGCTAAAAAGACTTGGATCAACTGCAAATGCACCGCCCATCGTCGTTTCTTCTTCTGTCGTAATCACAACTTCAAGAGCAGGATGTGGAATATCAGTTGCGTCTAATAAAGATAATGCATAGGCAACCGCAATCCCATTATCCGCACCTAACGTTGTATGATTCGCATACAGCATATCCCCCTCAATTCGTAATTGAATTGGATCTTTCTCAAAATCATGAACAGTTGCTTCGTTCTTTTCACATACCATATCCATATGCCCTTGAATAATAATCGTCGGCACATTCTCATATCCAGCTGTTGCTGGCTTCTTAATAATGACATTGAATGCATGATCTTGTACAACTTCTAAATTTCTCTCTTTTGCAAATTTTACTAGATAATCACTAATTTCCTTCTCATTTCCCGATCCTCTTGGAATCTTTGAAATTTCTGCAAAATGATGAAATACAGGGTGCTTAATTAATTCCTCTAAATTGTTATACATCTGCTTCTCCTCTTTTCAGTTATGATAAAATAACAACTTTATATTAGTATTGTACCATTTCCAATCGATATATAAGCTATTTTCTCATCGTTTTATACTTATTAAAAAATACTGGGAAAAATTCAAAAAAGATATATCGTATTGTTCCATTAAAAAATCTATTAGACTTAACTTTATTGATACAATTATATTCCTTCTTCTCTTATAAAATAAAAATTTAGATTCACTATTATCAGTCATAAATAGACAATAGATTATATAAAAATAAAGTATTAGACTAAATAGTAGCTAGCCAATTTCTATATGATAATTCTGAGAAAACGTCCATAGTAAAGCAAGCATGAATACGGCATACAGCAAAAAACCTGCACCTCATTGCACTCCTCAAATGGTGTAATGAGGAAAAATAAAGTGGGAGGATGACAATGACTATTGAGAAATATCGACATCCAATTTTGTTCTATGGTTTATCAATTGTAATTCCGTGGGTATTGTGGTTTATTGCTGCATACATTAGTCATATTGAGCCAAGTAGTCATGTATATGTTATCGTAGAAAGTATATTAGGAATTATTGGATTAGCAAGTCCCATGATAGTTGCTTTTATTTTGATATTTTTAGACTCTGACTTACGAAATGATTTGTTAAAAAGGCTCTTTCATTTCAATGCGATAAAACCATTTAATAAAAATAAACCCTTCACTGTTTCTGGATTAAACAGTGAAGGGTTTATTTAAGTTATCAGCGTTAAGCGTATAACTAATCAACTTGATTAATTTATAATACAAAAGTTGGTTATTCTTGATGCCATCCTGCTTCCCCATTGAATTGTCCAAGTTTTAACAATCCGCCTATTCAATTATTATATTTATAATCAGAAGGAGAACATTTTTTATCAGAAGCCTAACTCTCCCAGGATGGAGTATGTGTTTTCTTTGTTTATTTTAGGATTGTGATATAGTATTCGCCTTGTTTCTAAAATTAAATTTACAAAATAAATATGGTACGTGAAATTTCACAACATTAAAAGAATTAATAATTCTTTGGGTGAAATTGTATATGCAGTTACATAATGGTATATTAAAAGAAAAAGGAGATAAATAAATGAAACGATTACACTACTATTTCTTTGCAATTATACTAATTTTCAGTTTAACCGGATGTTCTTTGAATACTTCAAAAACAAATGCCACAACAGAATTGATGATATTAAAAAATACCGAAATAGAAAATATAAACTTATTAAAATCACAAACTAATAAAGAAAATTTTATAATAAGCAAAGACCAAACTTCAGATAGCTCCTTAATCAAAGATATTGTCCGAACAATAAAAGATGGTTCGCCAACCAAATTAAATGAAAAGGAAAAAAAATCTTTAAACGTAGAAATGGAAGTTAACTTTAAAAACGGTTCAACAGAAACTCTTTTCATCTTAATTAATGAGAATAAAGAGATTTCTGTAGTAAAAGAATCCGGTGACGGTTATAAACTTAAAGGTGATGCACCTAAATTAGTAGTTGATTTCTTCATGAAAAAAGTTGCAAATCTATAGTGATTAAAAATACATATAAAAAAAGAAGATAACTCCCTACTACATATAGGAAATTATCTTCTTTTTGATTTCCATATATTCATAAAAATTATGTTGTTTACTCAAAGTAGACACTTTTTCATCATTGGGATCCCTACCACATGCCCATCAAGCTAAGATTTTAAGACCCCCCATAACGAAATTTTTACCTTCTACAGTTATTTGAATCAATTTCATAATAGACAAAGCACACAACAACAAAACCGAATAATGAATTAATCTCATACTATCATCATGATTATTCTCTACTTATTCATGATTAAATTTTTTATTAACAATCCAATAATTCGTTACAAAAAGTGTAAATAAAATCCAAACGAATGTTAGAAGTACATTGCCTATTGCGTTTGAATTTACTAATCCCGTGATTAGTGTTTCCATTGCATGTTTGCTCATACTGGCTGGATTTACCTGATCCATTATTGGATTCAAACCAACGATTATTCTACAACCTATAAGAAAAATAATTGAAATTAGTGCGATAATACCTTGACTGTGAAAAATAGTACTTATCATTGTTGTGAAAGATACGATAAAAAGAACCCATACTAGATAAAATACCAATCCAGTAATCATGTGTGAAAATGGAACAGCAGTAAAAAGGTAATTTACATATAGACAAGAAGCAAAGTATCCACTCGTTACACTAAAAGCTGCCACCAAATAATTTGATATTATTTTCCCCAAAATATATGAAGTAACGGATACAGGACGTGTTAAAATAAAGGCCAGCATATCGTTGGCTTTATCTGTTTGAATGATACCCATCATAGAAATTGCAAGAATCATAAGCCCAAGCTGATCAAATTGAGATCCTAAAGTACTTGCTAGTACTTCGCCTCCTTTTTGCGTTGTCATACTCGGATCAATGGTAATTCCCTGACCGCTGCCCAATGCTTCTAAAATTGATGGCAAGTAATGAGTTACTATCGGCTGAGTTGCCCCTAAAAAGATAAAAACAATCGGTAACCAAATTACTTTAAAATCACGTATCATCTGAACAAATTCTTTTTTTATCAATACAATTAAGTTATTCATTTCTGCACCACCAATTTTAAGAAGATTTCTTCTAAAGTATCGTTGTTCATTTCAAATTTAACGATGTCCACTTTATGTTCGAGTGCATTTTGCAGCAATAAATTTTTGTTTATTTCGATACTTTCAACCTTTACTTTGACTTTAAGCCCAATCACTTCTACGTCCTTCACATAAGGTAATTTTTTTACAACGTCAATCCATTTTTGATCTTTAGCTGTGATTTCCACAATTAACTTATTTTCGCTATTACGGTGTAAAAGTTCGGTGATCGTTGTATCTTCTATTTTTGTTCCATCTTTTATAATGACAAATCGTTCACAGATTTCTTCCGCATCGCTTAATATATGGGTGGATAATAAAATGCTTGTATCTTTTTTTATTTCTTCAATCAGATTTAATACTTCCCTTCGGCCGATTGGATCTAATGCGGATACTGGTTCATCCATGACAATAAGCGAAGGTTTATGCAGTAATGCTTGTGCAATACCGAGTCGTTGTTTCATTCCACCAGAAAATGTACCAACCTTTGAGTTTTCTTCGTCCCTTAGTCCAACTTTCTCCAAAATTTCTGGAATTGACTTTGACAATTCTTCTTTTTTCAATCCCGAAAGTTGCCCCATAAACGTAAGGGTTTCTCTCGCTGTCATCCAATGAAAAAAATTAGGGTACTGCGGTAGGTAACCAATTTCCCTTTTCATTTTTGATATTTTTATCCCATTCAATAAGACTTCACCAGCATTTGGATTAATAATATCCGAAATCATTTTTATTAATGTGGATTTACCCGCTCCATTTGGTCCAATTAATCCGACACATTCCCCCGATTGCAGTTCCATCGAGAAATTATTGACAGCAATTTTTCCTTTAAATGATTTTGTTACATTTCTAATCTCTAATTTCAAGATTTCTCACTGTCCTTTCTCCCTATAACAAAGTACAGAATAGGTCCCCATATATGAGCAAAAAGAATCATTAGCGTCCATATAAGTACATTTTTTCTTGTTTTCCTATGTCGGTATAAATCAATTAATGCAATTAAAACTAAAAGTGCACCCACTGCAATAACCGGCAATATAATGGGGAGAAAAGCCATAATATCAATGTTTTTAAGGTCATTTAAACCATAATGTAGTTGCATTTTCACCATTCCTTCCTAATTTCATTCTCATTATCAATAACAATAATAAAACAAGAATAGATGCATTGCAATCATTATTCTCATTATTTATAATGAGAATAAATAAAAATAAACAATAAATAAGGTGATATAGTGGGTAATAAAGTTGAAATTTTAATGCATCCGGTAAGAATGAAAATTTGCCAAGTATTAATGAGAAATAAGGAAAGTGGGTTAACACCATTAGAAATGGTAAAAATCATTGAAAATGTACCACAAGCAACCCTATATAGACATCTACAAACTATGGCTGATTCTGGTATTGTCCGTGTGATTAAAGAAAAAAAGGTGAAATCTGTTTCCGAAAAATATTACGCAATAAATGAAGAAGATGCAAAAATCGAAGAAAGTGAATGGAAGAAATTATCGAATAAAGAAAAGTTGAACTACATTTCCTATTATCAGTTATCACTTATGACGCAATATCAAAGTTATCTTAAGAGATTAGGTGAACAAAACAGCCAAGAAGATAATGCTACTTTTTCTGTAGTGGAATTAAAGATAGATGAGGAACACTTTATAAAATTTCAAAACGAACTCAACGAATTAATGACTAAATACTACCATACCCAAAGTAAGGGCAACGAAATAGAGGCTCCAGTTCGGACCATCGCTATTACAATTATTCCTGAAACTTAAACTAATCCGATATAAAAATAAAGGCCGATGATTCCTTAGCGTAGGAATATCGGCTTTCTTTATGTTGATAACTTGTACGTGTCAGTAATACCATCTAGCTGTAGAGTGCCGAAAAAAAGTGAAGCAACAAAAAATAACTCCAAAATCAACTTTTATTGTATATTTTGGAGTTACTTGACGTTTACTTTGCAACGAAAGAGAACCGCACACTGCCTAAAACCTGGGCGCTTATCACATCCACAAACACACAAAATTAAGAAGTCTTCTTCATTCGTTGTTACTCTTTAATTTGTTCAGCAATAGCTGAAGCAACAGCTGCAACATGAATACATTCCATATATAGATCGTCAGCATCTGTATCTTTCACGCTAACTTTTATACTTGTATACTCAAAATCCCTTTGATTTGTTTTTGGATGGTAAAACATGTTCCTCTACTCTTTCGTATAGAGTAAGCAATTGCTCGATAAAAGAAAATTCCGGTACTAACCAATACGAAAATAACGCTGAAGCACATCCTATTAAAGCCCCTATTGCAACATCAAAAGGATAATGAACCCCCACCCAAATACGAGAGATCGCTACACAAAATGCAAGTATAAGCCATAACCATCCAGTCTTTTTACGAATAAGCCAAAACGAAAAACAAATCGAAAAAAAGAGAATCGTATGGTCACTAGGAAATGAATTATCTACAGCATGGTCGACAAGTTTATTCACATCAGGCAATACTGCAAACGGTTGATAATTCAAATGAAATTTCCCTGCTATTTTTCCAATCACCTCAGCAATCACAAAAGCAACCATCGCTTGAATAACCATCACCCTACTTTTTCTGGACCCGGTAAACCAATAAGCTATAATAATTAAACCCAAAATATATACCATATATTCTGCCAAAAATACCATGGCTGAGTTTAGGAATGAATATTGTTTACCTAAATCATTAATTGCTCGAAAAATATCAATATTGAATTGAGAAAAAGACATTTTTAAATCCCTCCTTTATAGTAAGGTGTTTAACTGATTGCCATATACCTTCATTACATGAATAGTTTTGATTATTGTACTCATCTAAAAATACCAACCTTCTTGTACGCTTATAATTTTATTATGGGAAAAAAGGTTTAAATGGGACTTAACTACTTCTTAACTATGTGAATGTACTGTTTCTTCCTCTAACATGACGTTTTCACTTAAAAAATAAGCGGCATACGTACGTATATTTCGACTAACGTTTTTAAACGCGAGCTGAGAAAACGTCATCTTCCTTCCCCTCCCACGCTTTTTTTACTTTCATAAAAATAGGTATCACCATGAGTACGACATCTCTTTCTTCTTTCTCACTATAATAAAAAAAGAAAAAGGAAAACATCGAACTTTCTTACATACATTCATGCATTCTTACAGTTTTGTCATTTTTCTCGTCATTTTGTAAATGTGTTCATCGCCGTGCCTTTCGCTATTTTCAAAAACTCTTGTAACTCTGGGTTTATATTCGTCTTTCGGTATGCAACGGCTAGTTCCGCAACAATTTTAGAATCACATATTTCTTTGTAGACAACTTCTGATTGATATAATTTATTTGCAGACACCTATCCGCTGTTAATTAAATAAGAAAAATTATATGTTTCTAATACATGTTTTTGATCGAGCTTTAATTTAAACCTACAAAGAAATAAGTAAAGTACCCAAATGGAGAAAAATACTATTCAAATTCAGTTTCAAAACTCATTAACAAAAATAAAAGCTCCTAACATATTAGTCATATATAATATGTTAGGAGCTTGATATTTTAGTTTTTTTGTGGATTTAGGTCTTGATAACATACGTTTTGCGCTTTTTGCTGGTAGGACCCTTTTTATTAATCCGCTCGACTATGTAAAACTAATTCTATCATTTACTAGTTGAATTATTTATCAAATCACGGCTATAATAGGTGTATCAAATACGCCTTGTTCGACGAAAACAAGGTAAATATTTAAGTCAGCGGTGGTACACAGCTTACTGTACGGGGGGTACAGGATTAAAGTCATTCCGTTATAGGTTGGTAGCCTGTAACATATGGAATGGCTTTTTTATTTTCCGTTCGTATTAAGTTACTTTCGTTTTAACGCTATTAATCTACAAGATTAGGTTTTTTAACTCAATAGATTAAAAATAGACCGCATAATCCATTCTTATATATCTTTTGATTTTTGTAGACTTTCTAATAAGGAAATCCCTATATTTTCATCAGCATTTCTACCTAATTGATAATTGGCCAAAACTACGGAGGCAACTTTCTTTTCTTTATCAATCCCTAAAAATGAACTAAAACATCCTGTTCCGCCGCCATGCAAAATAACATTATTGTTTTTCTTTAAAAGCATCCATCCAAGACCCATATCATACTTCTTTGTTCCATTTCCATGTTTTTTATGACAAAGAGACAAATATGGTTGATCTTCGTAAATATTTATTTTGGCATATTTAAGTAAATCATCAGCAGTTGAACTTATTGCACCTGCGGGTGATATAAGATTTTCTTTGTCCCATTTCCAGTTGCCGCAATCATTATTTTTTCTGTTATAACCATGTAAATTATTATTTGATGTGCCTAAATAGGTATTGCTTAGTCCAAGCTCATTCTGAAGAAAATCATTCATAGTGTCCCAATATCCTCTGCCTAATACAATCCCCAACATATAACCAATAAGCGATATGCCAAAATTTGAATATTTACATGAATAATCCACTTCTTCTTTCAATTTATTTTCTTCAATTAGCATTTTCATTTTGTTAAAATCCATATTTAACGGATTATTCTCATTAAAATCACGACCACCAAAAATCAAATCTAAAATTAGGTTGAAATATTCCCGTTTATTAAATGGCAGCATTTCTGAATATCCAGAAGAGTGAGTAGCAAGCCGGAGTAATGTAGGATAATACTCGTCTTCCTTAAGTTCTTCAATATATTTTTGTATTGGATCGTTTATTGACATCTTGTTTTCAAATACATATTTTGCTAGCAAAGATGCAGTAAAAGTCTTTGTGATAGACCCAATTTCATAATGATATTTTTTTGATGAATCAAGTTCACCGTTTTCATTATAAATTTTTATTACAGAATTATCGTCTGTTAAATAGCCAATAGTTAATTTTAAATGTTTTTTTCCTCTACAGGTCTTTTTAATTAATCGTAATGTTTTATCGCTGATTTCAAACATAATAATTGCTCTCCCTTATCTTTCATTTAAAAATATCAAAGGATTGATATATGTTCTTCAAGATAAATTAGCCTATCCATTTATTTTTCCTCTATTAATTGCTTGAATTCTTCGTCTCTCAAACTCCTTCATTACTCTCAATTGTAATTCATTGTTATCTTCATCCATTTTTACGTTACCGTCTTCTTCAAATCCCTCTTGTTCCTCACCGTCAAAACTATAAAGTTTCTTTAAAAGGTCCCACATTGTTTCCAATTCTTCAGTTGATAACTTTTTAAAAAGCTCTTCCAAAAGGAAGATTCCTTTTTCTGCAACAACAAGCAATACCTCTTTTCCAGTTTTAGTAATTTTTACGTTAATCGCACGTTTATCTTTCCTACTAAGAACTACGTTAACATAACCCTTAATCTCTATAATTGTAATTAATTGTTTCACACTCTGTTTTGTGGTACCTAATTTTCTAGCAATATTATTCAAAGTCGTTTCATCTTCAGGTAAATGCGCAATTGCCACCATTGCCATATACTGTCTTGATGTTAAAAGTTCAAGAAACTTGTCACCTTTCACTTGAATTTTATTTGCAAGAGAAAATAAGGTAGCGTAAGTTTGCTGCATTAAAAAAAGTTCTCTGTAAATATCCATAATCAGCCTCCATTTTAGTCAATATACTGTCTAAATCAAGAATATCATATTTTTCATTTTAGTCAATATATTGTCTATTTTGTTTTATTATGAAATAAACTCCCGTTAGTTTAAGTTCGATCTTTCACAATCTCAACTGTATTTTAATATAAATATTCAATAAAGTTTTATATGTTTTGGAATTTCACCTTCTGGTACTTCTCCATCCATGCTCAAATAATAATGCCGAATCGGTTTTAAGTTATCATCTAATTCATATACAAGCGGAATACTCGTAGGAATATTTAATGTAACAACGCCATCATCAGATAAGTGATCTAAATATTTTACAAGCGAACGAATTGTATTCCCATGCGATGAAATAATCACTTTCTCGCCCTTTTGTAATACGGGCGCAATTTCTTTATGCCAATATGTAAGAACTCGGTCCGCTGTATCCTCGAGACATTCCGTTAGAGGAAACTCTCCTTCCTTCAAATGCTTATATCTAGGATCTGAAACTTCATAACGCGGATCATCTATCGTAAGTGCTGGCGGCCTGATGTTTGTACTTCTGCGCCATATATGTACTTGCTCTTCTCCATATTTCTTAGTCGTTTCATCTTTGTTTAAGCCTTGCAGTGCGCCGTAATGCCGTTCATCTAAATGCCATGATTTATAGACAGGTACCCAGGCAAGATCCATTTCATGAAGAATGATCCATAAAGTCCTGATTGCTCGTTTTAACATATTTCCAAAAGAATTCCCCTTCCTCAAGGAATGAGAAGGGTTGAAGCCCAATGAGTAGGGAGGGGATGAATTTTGGTTGGCGTAAGCCAAAGGAATTCCCTCAAATCAGATAGAATAT
>NZ_JAMBOP010000043.1 GCF_023715645.1 Bacillus cytotoxicus
CTTCCTCAAACAAGCGGAACAGAACCGCTTGTTTGAGGAAGAAAATCTAAAAAACAGCAAAACCCACGGAGAAAACTTATTTTCTCCGTGGGTTTTAGTCATTTAAAGGGACTTTTGGGACAGCCCCTTTTATATGTATAAATCCAAGGTAAAAAAAACGACATAAAAAACCCTTTTCTTTTTCGGTGGGCGAGAGGGACCGGCCATGCATAGAAGCGGTCAGGGCCTTTTCCTGCCACGCGCAACGTTTTAAAACAAAGGGAGGTAGCGAGGTGTAGATTCACTTTTATCTTCATAACAGCAATTTATATGCTAAAAAATGAAAATAACTTTCTATAGGTAATGGGGCGCATTTTCGCTGGAATCATACTCCTTACCGAACTTCTACATGAATTGTATGACTGAGTAGTTACAATCCAAGTTAAAAAACAACATAAAACCCCTTTTCTTTTTTAGGGGGGGGGCGAGAGTGTCCTGCTATGCGTAGAAGCGGTCAGTTCCTTTTTCTGCCTCGTGCGAAGTTCAAACAAAGGGAGAAAGAGAGTGCAGAATCTATTTTTCTGTATGGCAATGTTTATATCGTTTTGAAGATAGATTTTGTTCATAGGAAGGATAGCGGGTTCATATGATAACTATAAAGAAAAATTTTTGTGCGTAAAGAATATATACTTAAATGGTGAATGTTTACTATATTTGTACACTAAAGTGGGGATTAGGTAAGCATGAGACAAAGGAGAGGATTGCAATGATACGTATTTCAGAATTTCAAATGAAGGATGTTGTCAATGTATCAGATGGAAAAAAGCTTGGGAACATCGGAGATATTGATATTGATATGAGAACAGGGAAGATTCAGGCAGTTATCATTACAAAGCAAGGGAAAATGTTAGGGTTATTCGGAAAAGAAGAGGAATTGGAAATCCCTTGGAAACAAATTGTGAAAATAGGGGAAGATGTCATTTTAGTTCGAGCGGATCATGTTCCTACTGTTACAGAAACAATACAAACACCGACAACTTTTTAAAAGAATATTACAAATTTCTCTTTTTTTTATGTTGTCACTATGGAAAAATAAAAGTATGGTAAAATAGACAGGAAGTGCCATACTTTTTATGTTATTTTATTATAAGGAGCTTTTTTATGAAAGAACCATTTACATATAAGGACGGTATGTTACATTTACATATGTGGGAAGAACTGGGCCCTATTATAGCTGGATTTACTACAAAAGAAGGTGGAGTGAGTACTGGGGCGTTTCATTCAATGAATCTAGGACTACACGTCTATGACAAAGTGGAAGATGTTCATGAAAATCGACGTCTTTTAGCAGAAAAATTACATGTTCCATTAGAAGCTTGGGTTTGTTCTGAACAAGTTCATAATCATCATGTTGCAAAAGTGGGCAAACAAGAGAAAGGAAAAGGTGTCTTTTCCTATGAAGAGGGTATTCCAAATACTGATGGTATATATACGAAAGATACAGATGTACTATTAACATCTTGTTATGCGGATTGTGTGCCACTCTATTTTTATGCGCCATCTTATAGAATGATTGGACTTGCACATGCTGGCTGGAAAGGAACCGTAAAAGGAATTGCGAGTGAAATGATCGGCAAGTGGAAAAATGAAGGTATACCGCTTGATGATATACATGTTGCTATCGGTCCGTCTATTGGAGCGTGTTGTTATGTTGTAGATGATCGCGTATTATCTGCTGCTAAACAAGTGCTTCATGGTTCTGTTCCATATGAAATGATTTCTGATGGACAATATGCACTAGATTTAAAAAAAATAAATCGTTTGCTATGTTTACAAGCTGGGATTAAAGAAGAGCAAATTGTCATGTCTTCTCTTTGTACAAGCTGTGAAACGCAATTATTTTTCTCACATCGCCGCGACCATGGAAAGACAGGAAGAATGCTTAGTTTTATTGGGTTTAAGGAGGATGGAAAACAGTGATAGTACAAGGGAATTTAGCATACATTCAACAAGAAGTTGAAAGGGCATGTCAACGAGTGAATCGATCTCTAGACGAAATTACACTTGTTGCTGTTACAAAAACAGTAGGGATTGAAAAAACGAATGAAGTGTTACAAACGGGGCTTATACATCTTGGAGAAAATCGTAATGAAGGTTTTTTACAGAAGCATGAGTATTTTGGAAATAAAGCGACGTGGCATTTTATCGGTTCATTGCAAACTAGAAAAGTAAAAGAGATTGTAAATGAGATTGATTATTTACATTCACTTGATCGTCTTTCACTTGCAGCAGAAATTCAAAAACGAAGAGCGAAACCTATTCGCTGCTTTGTGCAGGTGAAAACTTCAGCAGAGGAGTCTAAACAAGGGCTAGATATAGAAAAGACTATTGAGTTTATTTACAACTTACAACAATTTGATAAAATTGAAGTTGTTGGACTGATGACAATGGCACCTTACACAGACGATGAAATGAAAATTCGTAGTTGTTTTCAAATGTTGCGTAAACTGCAAAAGCAAGTACAAGATTTAAACCTGTCATATGCTCCGTGTACGGAGTTATCAATGGGTATGTCAAATGATTATACAATTGCAATTGAAGAGGGCGCTACATTTATTCGTTTGGGAACGATTTTATTGGGAAAAGAATAGAAGGAAGGAGAGTTTGATTATGAGTTGGTCAAAAGTAAAGTATTTCTTTTTTGACACACCAGAAGAGCGAGAAGCACACTATGCTTACGAAAAGGAGCAAGATGATATGAAAAAACAGCAGGAACCAGAGCAGGATACCCCTCTTGCAAAGGTACAACCGAAACAAAACGTAGTAAGCATTGAATCGGCGAAACAACCTTCGAAAGTTGTTTTATTAGAGCCGCGTACGTACTCAGAAGCACAGGGGATTTCTGATCATTTGAAAGGTCGCCGTGCAGTTGTGATTAATTTACAACGCATGTCTACAGATCAAGCGTTGCGTATCGTTGACTTTCTAAGTGGGACTGTGTATGCAATAGGTGGGGATATTCAAAAGCTTGGCCCAAAAACATTTATATGTACGCCGGATAATGTAGATATTGTTGGAGCGATTTCTGAATTGTTTGGTGAAGAGGAAGAGACAAATACAAAAAGGTGGTAGTGCGCTATGACGATGATTTTATCAATTTTGCTCTATCTATTCAGGTTTTATTCATATGCGCTTATTATTTATATCCTTTTATCTTGGGTTCCGGGAGCAAGAGAGTCAACATTTGGTGATTTCCTTGCCCGTATTTGTGAGCCGTATTTAGAACCGTTTCGGAGATTTATTCCACCAATTGGGGTAATTGATATTTCTTCAATCGTGGCAATTCTTGTTCTAAATTTAGCAAGTTCAGGATTAGTACGTGTATTTGAATTTTTTTTGGGATAGGAAAATATAGATGAGCATCTATGAACATTTTAGACATGAAGAAACAGTTTTCGTTGATAAAGTATTAGAATGGAAGTACGCAGCAGAAGAATACCATCAAGTGAAACTTACTGATTTTCTTGATCCACGAGAACAACAAATTGTTTCAATGATTGTTGGACATCAAGGTGATGCTGAATTTCAGTTATGCGGGGCTACTCCGAGTGCAGAAAGAAAACGGGCGTTAATTTATCCTAATTATTTTATGCCGAATGTAGAAGAGTTTCAAATAGAAATATTAGAAATTGACTATCCTTCTAAATTTTATACGCTAGAGCATCGTCAAATATTAGGGGCGTTTATGTCGCTTGGTTTAAAGCGAGAGAAATGCGGAGATATTTGGCTTCAGAACGATCGTGCCCAAATTGTAGTTGCAAAAGAAGTTGTATCGTATATAGAAATGAATTTACAATCAATTGGAAAAACAAAAGTGTCTTTATCACCCGTGTCAACTGATCATGTATTACATTTAGAAGATCAGTGGAATGAAAAGTCAGGGACAGTATCATCGCTTCGATTAGATGTATTGCTAGCAGAGATGTTTCATTTATCTCGCCAAAAGGTTCAACCGCTCATTAAAAATGGTCTTGTGAAAGTGAATTGGAAAGTCGTTGAGCAATCTGCTTACGAGTGCTTTTTAGGAGACGTATTTTCTGTAAGAGGTTATGGCAGAAGTAAATTACTCACTGTTGAGGGGAAAACAAAGCGCGATAAATGGAGAATCTTGTATGGAATTTTAAAATGATTTCTTTTTTTAGAAGGAAAGTCGCCTATTTTGTCGAAGAAAAGATATAATTAAAAAGGAAAATTTAGATAACCTACTTGGAGGTGGCGTTTGTGCCGTTAACACCGTTAGATATTCATAATAAAGAATTTAGTCGTGGTTTTCGTGGCTATGATGAGGATCAAGTAAATGAATTCCTTGATCAAATTATTAAAGATTATGAATTAGTAATTCGTGAGAAAAAAGCATTAGAAGAAAAATTTGCACAACTAGAAGGGAAATTAGATCATTTCTCCAATATTGAAGATACATTAAATAAATCTATCATTGTAGCACAAGAAGCAGCAGAAGAAGTAAAGCGTAATGCACAAAAAGAAGCGAAGTTAATTGTGCGTGAAGCAGAAAAAAATGCGGACCGTATTGTTAACGAAGCGCTAGTAAAATCAAGAAAAGTGGCATTTGATATTGAAGAGTTGAAAAAGCAAGCAAAAGTGTTCCGTACGCGTTTCCGTATGCTATTAGAAGCGCAGCTTGAAATGTTAAGCAATGATGATTGGGACAAGTTAATTGAGTTAGAAGAAGAAGTAGATGAGCTTCTTAAGAAAGAAGAAACAGTGTAAGCTTGACGTTTTTCTTATTATTACATATAATTCTATACAACATATTTTTTTAGAAAAACGAAGATAGGGATAAGTACTTTTTTCATGCCTTATATAGCGAACTGAGGATGGTGGAAGCTCAGGATAAGGAGAGAATGGGAATATCACCCTGGAGTTCCTCGCTGAACAACAAAGTAAGCAGAGGCGTGTATTCGCGTTAAGAATATAAAGAGGATTACTATATGCAGTAGTCTACTAGGGTGGTACCGCGGGAGACCTTCTCGTCCCTTTTTGGGGATGAGAAGGTCTCTTTTTTATTCCATTTATTTAGAAAAAAATGTCAATCTTTTATATATTCAAGGAGGAATGAAGCATGGAGTATAAAGATACATTATTGATGCCAAAAACAGAATTTCCAATGCGTGGAAATTTACCGAAACGTGAGCCTGCGATGCAAGAAAAATGGGCTGAAATGAACATTTATGAAAAAGTACAAGAGCATACAAAAGGTCGTCCTTTATTTGTACTGCATGATGGTCCTCCATATGCAAATGGTGATATTCATATGGGACACGCGTTAAATAAAGTATTAAAAGATTTTATTGTTCGCTTTAAATCTATGACAGGATACTGTGCACCGTATGTACCGGGTTGGGATACACACGGATTACCAATTGAGCAAGCCTTAACAAATAAAGGTGTTAAGCGTAAAGAAATGACAGTTGCTGAATTCCGTAAACTTTGTGAGGAATACGCATATGAACAAGTAAATCGTCAACGCGAGCAATTTAAACGTTTAGGTGTACGTGGTGATTGGGATAATCCATATATTACATTAAAGCCAGCATATGAAGCACAGCAAATTAAAGTATTTGGCGAAATGGCGAAAAAAGGATACATCTATAAAGGGCAAAAACCTGTTTACTGGTCTCCAACGAGTGAATCTGCATTGGCAGAAGCTGAAATTGAATATAAAGATAAAAAATCTGCATCTATTTATGTGGCATTCCCTGTAAAAGATGGCAAGAATGTTTTAGAAGGCGACGAAAAATTTATTATCTGGACAACAACACCTTGGACGTTGCCAGCTAACTTAGGTATTTCTGTTCATCCAGAACTTGAATATAGTGTTGTAAAAGTAAATGATGAAAAATATATTATTGCTTCTGAACTATTTGAAACAGTTGCCCAAACATTAGAGTGGGAAAATGCTGGAGTTGTAAAAACGGTAAAAGGTAGCGAACTTGAATATATAACGGCAAAACATCCATTCTATGATCGTGATTCTCTTGTTATGCTTGGTGAGCATGTTACAACAGATGCTGGTACAGGCTGCGTACATACGGCACCTGGACACGGGGAAGATGACTTCCTTGTTGGGAAACAATACGGTTTAGAAGTTCTTTGTCCAGTTGATGATAAAGGTGTATTAACAAGCGAAGCACCTGGATTTGAAGGGTTATTCTATGATAAAGCAAATAAACCAATTACAGAAAAATTAGAAGAGGTTGGTGCGTTATTAAAATTAACATTTATTACGCATTCTTATCCACATGATTGGAGAACGAAACAACCAATTATCTTCCGTGCAACTGCACAGTGGTTTGCGTCTATTGAAGCGTTCCGCAGCGAATTATTACAAGCTGTAGAAGAAACAAAATGGGTACCAGCTTGGGGTGAAACACGTCTTCATAACATGGTTCGTGACCGCGGTGATTGGTGTATTTCTCGTCAACGTGCATGGGGTGTTCCGATTCCTGTATTCTATGCAGAAAACGGTGATCCAATTATTACGGATGAAACAATTAATCATGTAGCAGCGTTATTCCGTGAACATGGTTCGAACGTATGGTTTGAACGTGAAGCGAAAGACTTATTACCAGAAGGTTTCACACATCCAGCGAGCCCAAATGGTGAATTCCGTAAAGAAACAGACATTATGGATGTATGGTTTGATTCAGGTTCTTCACACCAAGCTGTATTAGAAGAACGTGATGACCTGCAGCGTCCTGCTGATTTATATTTAGAAGGATCTGACCAATATCGTGGCTGGTTTAATTCTTCACTATCAACAGCAGTTGCTGTAACAGGTAAAGCACCATATAAAGGTGTGCTAAGTCATGGATTCGTACTAGACGGTGACGGTCGTAAGATGAGTAAGTCTATTGGAAACATTGTTGTACCGAAAAAGATTATGGATCAATTAGGCGGAGATATTTTACGCTTATGGGTATCTTCTGTTGATTATCAATCTGATGTACGTATTTCTGATGATATTTTAAAACAAGTAGCAGAAGTATATCGTAAAATCCGTAACACATTCCGCTTCTTATTAGGAAACTTAGCTGACTTTAATCCAAGTCGAGATACAGTAGCAAAAGCTGAACTACGCGAAGTAGATCGTTACATGCTAGTGAAATTAAATGATCTAATTGCAAAAGTAAAAGATGCTTATGAGACGTATGAATTCGCTGCTGTATATCATGCGATTCATAACTTCTGTACAATTGATTTAAGTTCATTCTATTTAGATTTTGCAAAAGATATTTTATATATCGAAGCAGAAAATAATCACGATCGTCGTGCAATTCAAACGGTACTATATGATGTACTTGTTTCATTAACAAAACTTGTAACGCCAATTTTACCGCATACAGCAGATGAAGTATGGCCATATATCTCTGAAGTAGTAGAAGAGAGCGTCCAATTAACTGATATGCCTTGCGTTGTAGAAATTGAATTTGCTGAAGAGTTAAAAGGAAAATGGGATGCATTTATGACACTTCGCGATGATGTATTAAAAGCGTTAGAAGATGCACGTAATGCAAAAGTGATTGGTAAATCATTAAATGCAAGTATCACCCTTTATCCAACAGCAGAAATGAAAGAATTGTTACAATCCATTACTGAAGATGTAAAACAATTATTTATCGTTTCTGAGTACCATCTTGGTGGAACAATGGAAGAGGCACCAGCTGATGCGCCAAAATATGAACATACAGCTGTTGTTGTAGCACAAGCAACTGGTGAAACGTGTGAACGTTGCTGGGTTGTCTCTGAAACAGTAGGAAGTCATGCAGACCATCCAACATTATGTAAGCGTTGCGGAGAAGTTGTAACTGAACACTATGTAAAATAATGAAATGAGGAAAATCGACTGCCTTGTATGCAGTCGATTTTTTCTTCCTTGTAAGGAAAAATGTGTGTGCGGTAATCGGGTGCGTTTCGGATAAACTAACGATACATTCCAGCCAGGAGGGACGCGCTTGTGACTGACACATACATGGAGATTCAAGCAGAACTACAATTAATGAAGCGAGAATTACAGGAGAGATTAGCTAAAGAAGAATTGTATGCGTATGATGTGGAATTTGGTCAGGAATTGCTATGTTTAGCGAAAATAGATGTGAAAAATAAATTATTATTGCATGATATGAGAGAAGATTTAAAAGATGTAGAACGAGCGCTTTTGAAAATGGAGATAGGTATGTATGGAGTTTGTGAAGAAACTGGACAAAGAATGACACATAGACAATTAAAGGGGATGCCAACAGCACGTACAATTTATGAGTGTTTCTATGAAAAAGTAAAAACAATGTAAAGACAACAATATTATATTACCTAATTCATATTATTTTATGCCCTATACAATGCTTCATTGTGAAAAGTTAGCAGCTATGCTAAAATTTTGAGGTACACTGTCATTGTGGGGGAAATGAAAATGATATATTATTTAATAGCATTATTTGTGATTGCCATTGATCAAGTATCCAAATGGATTATCGTGAAGGAAATGGAACTAGGTGAGAGTATTCCGATTATTGATAATGTACTGTATATAACGTCTCACCGCAATCGCGGAGCTGCATGGGGTATTTTAGAAAATAGAATGTGGTTCTTTTATGTTATTACAGTTGTCTTTGTTATTTTTATTTTGTTTTATATGAAGAAATACGCAAAGACAGACAGGCTTCTCGGTGTTTCGCTTGGGCTTATTTTAGGCGGAGCTATTGGTAATTTTATTGATCGTGTTGTACGAAAAGAGGTTGTTGATTTTATTCATACGTATATTTTTTCGTACAACTTCCCAGTATTTAACGTTGCAGACTCGGCGTTATGTGTTGGTGTGGCGTTAATTATTATTCAAACATTACTAGAAGGAAAGAAAATAAAGGAGTAAATAATGAGCGAAGTAGTACAAGTAACAGTTACAGAAGAGCAAAAGAATGAACGGATTGACAAATTTGTTGCTGAAGTGAACAATGAATGGTCTCGTTCACAAGTACAGCAATGGATTAAAGATGGTGTTGTAACGGTAAATGGAAAAGATGTAAAAGGGAACTATAAAGTAAAAACAAATGATGAAATTACAGTTACCATTCCAGAACCAGAGACATTAGATATTCTTCCAGAAGATATGAATTTAGAGATTTATTATGAGGATAGTGATGTATTAGTTGTAAACAAACCGCGTGGTATGGTTGTGCATCCGGCACCAGGGCATACGAGCGGTACATTAGTGAATGGCTTAATGTATCACTGCAAAGATTTATCAGGTATTAACGGCGTAATGCGCCCAGGAATTGTACATCGCATTGATAAAGATACATCTGGGTTATTGATGGTAGCAAAAAATGATATGGCACATGAAGCACTTGTCAATCAGCTTGTGGAAAAAACAGTAACAAGACGCTATCAAGCAATTGTTCATGGTGTTATCCCACACGACAAAGGAACGATTGATGCGCCAATTGGTCGTGATAAAAAAGAGCGTCAAAGTATGACCGTTGATCAAAATGGAAAACATGCTGTGACCCATTTTCGTGTATTAGAACGTTTTAATAATTTTACTCACGTAGAGTGTCAATTAGAAACAGGCCGCACGCACCAAATTCGTGTACATATGAAATATATTGGATATCCACTTGCAGGAGATCCGAAATATGGTCCAAAGAAGACATTTGATATAAACGGCCAAGCGCTCCATGCAGGTATATTAGGCTTTATTCACCCACGCACAGGTGAATATTTAGAGTTTGAAGCACCAGTTCCACAAATTTTTGAAGATCTTTTAAATGATTTACGAAAATAATATTGACAATCGTTAAAAAAACTGACATAATAACAGCAGTTGAATAAGTCCTTTAACGCAACCCCGTGAGGTTGAGAAGGTAACGGTTTGAAATATATAGGGTGTCTCTATACCCTTTTTCAGAAAACCCTCTCGCACACGACGAGAGGGTTTTTTTATACCATTCCTCTCATGCAAGAAAAAAGCCTGGAGGTGAAGAACATGGGTGAAAAAGCAGTGGTACTAGATGATCAAATGATTCGCCGCGCTTTAACACGCATTAGTCATGAAATTGTAGAACGCAATAAGGGTGTTGAAAATTGTGTTCTTGTTGGGATTAAAACACGCGGTATTTTCATCGCACAGCGCTTAGCAGAACGAATTGGTCAAATTGAAGGGAAAGGGATGGCAGTTGGTGAATTAGACATTACGTTATATCGTGATGACTTGACGCTGCAATCAAAAAACAAAGAACCGCTTGTAAAAGGTTCAGACATTCCGGTTGACATTACAAATAAAAAAGTGATTCTTGTTGATGATGTATTATATACAGGAAGAACAGTGCGAGCTGCGATGGATGCATTGATGGACATCGGAAGACCATCACAAATTCAGCTAGCCGTTCTCGTAGATAGAGGTCACCGTGAACTGCCAATTCGCGCTGATTATGTAGGGAAAAACATTCCAACATCAAGCGAAGAACGTATTGAAGTAGACCTTCAAGAAACTGATAAACAAGATCGAGTAAGTATATACGAAAAATAAAGCCCTTTTAAATGTAGTCCTGTGAGGCTGCCAAAGGGTCTTGACTTTCATATGTCTAATTTGACATACGTAAGTATAGGACTCTTTGTGCATAGTCACAAAGAGTTTTTTTATTGCAAGTTTCCGAGCATTGGAGGAGGAAATAATAATGGAACAAAAGCCAGTGTTAGACATTCATGAAGTACCAAAACCAGGAAAATGGATATTGTTAAGTATACAACATTTATTCGCTATGTTCGGAGCAACGGTGCTTGTTCCATTCTTAACAGGGTTAAGCCCAGCAGTTGCTTTGATTTCCAGCGGATTAGGAACGTTAGCATTTTTACTAGTGACGAAAGGGCAAGTACCTGCTTATCTCGGATCATCGTTTGCATTCATTGCACCGATTATTACAGCAAAAGCAGCAGGTGGCCCAGGAGCAGCTATGCTTGGCGGAATGATGGCAGGTCTTGTTTACATGTTAGTTGCACTTGGAATTAAAAAATCCGGATCAAACTGGATCATGAATCTCTTACCGCCAATTGTAGTTGGTCCGGTTGTTATGGTAATTGGACTTGGGCTTGCACATACAGCGGTAAATATGGCAATGAATAATGCGGATGGAAAATATAGCTTTACACACTTTTCAGTCGCACTCGTAACATTAGCAATTACAATCATCTGTTCGATTTTTGGAAGAGGATTCTTTAGCATCATACCAGTTTTAATTGGAATCATTGGTGGTTATATCTTTGCTTACACCCAAGGATTAGTTGATTTGAAACCAGTGATAGAAGCAAAGTGGTTTGAAATGCCAGACTTCATCGTACCATTTGTCACATACACACCAGAGTTTTCGTGGAAAATCGTCCTAGTCATGGTACCAGTTGCAGTTGTAACCATTTCAGAACATATCGGACATCAAATTGTACTTGGAAATGTTATAAATAGAGACTTAATTGAAAAACCAGGTTTGCACCGCTCTATTATGGGAGACGGCATTGCGACATTTATCGCATCCACAATTGGAGGACCGCCAAATACAACGTATGGTGAAAATATTGGAGTGCTTGCGATTACGAGAGCATACAGCGTGTACTTGTTCGTTGGATCAGCAGTATTTGCGATTATCTTCGGGTTTATTGGGAAAATCTCAGCACTTATCCATTCGATTCCAACCGCAGTAATGGGCGGTGTATCGATCTTACTCTTCGGTGTTATCGCATCAAGCGGTTTACGCATGTTGGTAGATGAGAAAATAGATTTAGGAGATAAGCGCAATCTAATGATTTCCTCTGTCATACTAGTCATTGGAATTGGCGGTGCAGTGCTTCATATTGGTCAGTCTTTTCAAGTAGAAGGTATGGCTCTTGCAGCATTGGTGGGAGTACTGTTAAATCTAGTTTTACCTGAAATGAAAACGAAAAAACAATCAAAGCGAATTGCTTCATAAAGGCAGCCTTTTAATTCAGTCCTGTGAGACGGAAAGGGGTGTGTAGTTTGTTACACCCTAGTCTCACATGGTTAGGGTGTTTTTATGCAGTTAATGTTATATAAATTCAAAGATACTATCATAAAAATTAGAAGGATGAGGGATGACAATGAACAATTTGTTAACGATGAGTGAGCTATCGGAGCAGGAGATTTCAGAAATCCTAAAAGACGCAGAAAATTTCGCGAGCGGGAAGGGCATAAGAGCGACAGAGCAAACATTTGTTGCAAACTTATTTTTTGAGAATAGTACGAGAACACGCTTTAGCTTTGAAGTAGCAGAGAAGCGTTTAGGACTAGAGGTTCTCGACTTTTCAGCAGAATCTTCTAGCGTACAAAAAGGAGAAACTTTGTACGATACGGTAAAAACACTAGAATCGATAGGAACAAAAGCTGTTGTCATCCGCCACGAGCAAGATCGCTATTTCGATGAGCTTAGAGGGCAAGTGAATATTCCAATCTTAAATGCAGGGGATGGATGTGGAAATCATCCGACGCAATGTTTGCTTGACCTACTAACGATAAAACAAGAATTTGGAACATTTGAAGGACTGAAAGTGGCAATTGTTGGAGATATCAGTCATAGCCGAGTAGCGCGTTCAAATGCAGAGGCGTTAACGAAATTAGGAGCAACTGTTTATTTTGC
Organism: Bacillus cytotoxicus; assembly: GCF_023715645.1. GTDB lineage: Bacteria > Bacillota > Bacilli > Bacillales > Bacillaceae_G > Bacillus_A > Bacillus_A cytotoxicus_A. The sequence goes on from NZ_JAMBOP010000043.1 coordinate 12,699, forward strand.
AAGTCCAGAAGAATGGAAAGACGAAACGAACACATTTGGAACGTACAAAGCATTAGACGAATTAGTTCCAGAAGTTGATGTAATGATGTTACTACGTGTGCAGCATGAGCGACATGATCATTATGAAACAGACATTATGAAAGAGTATCATGAAGAGCACGGTTTAACGGTCGAACGTGAGAAACGCATGAAGCCAGGAAGCATTATTATGCACCCAGCACCTGTAAACCGTGATGTAGAAATTGCAAGTGAACTTGTCGAGTGTGAGCGTTCACGCATATTTAAACAAATGGAAAACGGTGTTTATGTAAGAATGGCTGTATTAAAACGCGCATTACCAAATGTACTAGGAGGAATGAAACATGAATTATTTGTTTAAAAATGGTCGCTATGTAAATGAAGAGGGAAATATCGTAACAACAGACCTTCTCGTGCAAAACGGTAAAATTGCGAAAGTAGCAGAAAACATCACTGCTGAAAATGTAGAAGTAATTGATGTAAACGGAAAATTAATTGCACCTGGGTTAATTGATGTACACGTACATCTTCGTGAACCAGGTGGTGAACATAAAGAAACAATTGAAACAGGTACACTTGCAGCAGCAAAAGGCGGATTCACAACAATTTGTGCAATGCCTAATACGCGTCCTGTACCAGATAGCAGAGAACATATGGAAGATTTGCAAAAACGTATTCAAGAAAAAGCACACGTTAATGTACTACCGTACGGAGCAATTACAGTGCGTCAAGCAGGTTCTGAAATGACGGACTTTGAAACGTTAAAAGAACTTGGTGCATTCGCGTTTACTGATGATGGAGTAGGCGTACAAGATGCAAGTATGATGCTAGCTGCTATGAAGCGTGCAGCGAAATTAAATATGGCAGTTGTTGCACACTGTGAAGAAAATACGCTAATTAATAAAGGTTGTGTACATGAAGGGAAGTTTTCTGCGAAACACGGATTAAATGGTATCCCATCAGTATGTGAATCTGTACATATTGCCCGGGACATATTACTGGCGGAAGCGGCGGATTGTCACTATCACGTATGTCACGTAAGTACAAAAGGATCTGTACGAGTGATTCGTGATGCAAAACGCGCTGGAATTAAAGTGACAGCAGAAGTAACACCGCATCACTTAGTATTATGTGAAGATGATATTCCAGGACGTGATCCAAACTTTAAAATGAACCCACCGCTTCGAGGAAAAGAAGACCAAGAAGCATTAATTGAAGGGTTATTAGATGGAACAATCGATATCATCGCAACAGATCATGCACCGCATACAGCAGAAGAGAAGGCACAAGGTATTGAAAGGGCACCGTTCGGAATTACTGGTTTTGAAACAGCATTCCCATTACTATATACAAACCTTGTGAAAAAAGGAATTATCACATTAGAACAATTGATTCGATTCTTAACAGAAAAACCAGCGGATACATTTGGTTTAGAAGCAGGTCGCCTGCAAGAAGGAAGAGCAGCTGATATTACAATTATTGATTTAGAACTAGAAGAAGCAATTGATCCAACAACATTTGTGTCAAAAGGAAAGAACACACCATTTACAGGCTGGAAATGTGAAGGATGGCCGATTATGACATTAGTTGGCGGTAAGATCGCATGGCAAAAGGAGAGTGCATTAGTATGAAAAGACAGCTTATCTTAGAAGATGGAACAATTTTAATTGGAAAAGGGTTCGGAGGAGAAATTGAACAATCAGGTGAAGTCGTATTCACAACAGGAATGACAGGGTACCAAGAGACATTATCTGATCCATCTTACTGCGGTCAAATCGTAACATTTACGTATCCGTTAATTGGAAACTACGGTATTAACCGTGACGATTTTGAATCGATTCAACCATCTGTCCACGGATTAATCGTAAATGAAATATGCGATCATCCATCTAATTTCCGTAATGAGTTAACATTAGATCAATATTTAAAAGAAAGAAATATTCCAGGTTTAGCTGGTATTGATACAAGAAAACTAACACGAAAAATTCGTCAATATGGAACATTACGCGGACGCCTTTGCAACATGGATGCGGATGTAGAGTACATCGTTAGTCAATTAAAAGAGACAGTCTTTACAGATCATGTGAAACGCGTATCAACAAAAGATCCATATCCAAGTCCAGGCCGTGGCCATCGCGTTGTACTTGTAGACTTCGGTATGAAGCATGGTATTTTACGAGAACTAAATAAACGTGACTGTGATGTAATTGTTGTACCATACAATACAACGGCTGAAGAGATTTTACGCCTTAGCCCAGATGGAATTATGTTAAGTAATGGACCTGGGGATCCAAAAGATGTACCAGAAGCAATTGAAATGCTAAAAGACATTATCGGAAAAGTACCATTATTCGGGATTTGCCTTGGACATCAATTGTTCGCTCTAGCATCTGGTGCAAATACAAGCAAGCTAAAATTCGGTCACCGTGGTTTAAATCATCCAGTAAAGCATCTTGCAACTGGAAAAGTAGCCATTACTTCTCAAAACCATGGTTACGCAGTAGAAGAAGAATCAGTTAAAAGTACAGATCTTGAAATTACACATGTAGCTTTAAATGATGGAACAGTAGAAGGTCTTCGTCATACGAAGTTCCCAGCATTTACAGTACAATATCATCCAGAAGCATCAGCAGGACCAGAAGATGCAAACAACTTATTTGAAGACTTCTTAGAAATGATTGAAAACTTTAAGAAAGAAGGGGAAGAGTTATGCCAAAACGCCTAGACATTAACACAATTTTAGTAATCGGATCAGGACCTATTGTAATCGGGCAAGCAGCGGAGTTTGATTACTCTGGAACACAAGCTTGTCAATCTCTTAAAGAAGAAGGTTACAAAGTAATCCTTGTAAACTCTAACCCAGCAACAATTATGACTGATACTGCAACAGCAGATAAAGTATACATTGAACCATTAACATTAGAATTTGTAAGCCGCATTATTCGTAAAGAGCGCCCAGATGCAATCTTGCCAACACTTGGCGGACAAACGGGACTGAACATGGCTGTTGAACTTGCGAAATCAGGTGTACTTGAAGAGTGCGGAGTTGAAATTTTAGGAACGAAATTATCAGCAATTGAGCAAGCGGAAGATCGCGATTTATTCCGTACATTAATGCAAGACTTAAATGAACCAGTACCATCAAGTGAAATTATTCATACGCTTGATGAAGCATATGAATTTGTTAAAGAAATTGGCTATCCAGTAATTGTTCGTCCTGCATTTACACTAGGCGGAACTGGCGGTGGTATTTGCCATAATGAAGAAGAGTTAATTGAAATTGTAAAAAGTGGTCTAAAACATAGCCCAGTAACACAATGTCTATTAGAAAAAAGTATTGCTGGTTGTAAAGAGATTGAATATGAAGTAATGCGCGATGCAAACGATAATGCGATTGTCGTATGTAATATGGAAAACATTGACCCAGTTGGTGTGCATACAGGAGATTCAATCGTTATTGCGCCGAGTCAAACATTAAGTGACCGTGAATATCAAATGTTACGTAATACGTCATTAAGAATTATTCGTGCACTTGGAATTGAAGGTGGATGTAACGTTCAGCTTGCGTTAGACCCACATAGTTTCCAATACTATGTAATCGAAGTAAATCCACGTGTAAGTCGTTCATCTGCATTAGCATCAAAAGCAACAGGATATCCAATTGCAAAATTGGCAGCGAAAATTGCAGTCGGCTTAACGCTTGATGAGATTGTAAACCCGGTTACACAAAAAACATATGCATGTTTCGAACCAGCATTAGACTATGTTGTTTCTAAAATTCCACGCTGGCCATTTGATAAATTTGAATCAGCAAACAGAACGCTTGGTACACAAATGAAAGCGACTGGGGAAGTCATGTCAATCGGTCGTAATTTAGAAGAATCATTGTTAAAAGCAGTTCGTTCTTTAGAGCTTGGTATTTATCATTTAGAGCTTGATCACTTAAAAGAGCTTGATAAAGAAACAATGAAAAAACGTATTATAAAAGCAGATGATGAGCGCCTGTTCGTTGTAGCAGAAGCAATTCGTCAAGGTGTAACGAAAGAAGAAATCAACGCATGGTGTGAAATGGACTTCTTCTTCTTACAAAAAGTTGAAAATATCGTAAACATGGAGCAAAATGTTAAAAACCATGTAGGAGATATGGAAGTATTACAAGAAGCAAAAGCAATGGGATTCAGTGATCATTACATCGCATATGCTTGGGGTAAAACAGAGCGTGAAATATACGACATGCGTAAAGAAAACGGCATGACACCAGTATTCAAAATGGTAGATACATGTGCGGCAGAATTTGAATCGGCAACGCCTTACTACTACAGCACATATGGTGATGAAAACGAATCAATCGTTACAGAGCGTAAAAGCGTAATCGTTCTTGGTTCTGGTCCAATTCGCATCGGTCAAGGTGTCGAGTTTGACTATGCAACGGTTCATTCTGTGTGGGCGATTAAAGAAGCTGGTTACGAAGCAATTATTATAAATAACAACCCAGAAACGGTTTCAACAGACTTTAGTATTTCAGATAAATTATATTTTGAACCACTTACAATTGAAGATGTTATGCACATCATCGATTTAGAACAACCAGAAGGTGTAATCGTTCAGTTTGGTGGACAAACAGCGATTAACTTAGCGGCAAAATTACAAGAGCGCGGCGTGAAAATTTTAGGTACATCACTAGAAGATTTAGACCGTGCAGAAGACCGTGATAAATTTGAAGCAGCTTTAACGCAGCTTGGTATCCCGCAGCCAGTTGGTAAAACAGCAACGACTGTAGAACAAGCGGTAGCAATCGCTGAAGAAATTGGTTACCCAGTATTAGTAAGACCATCTTACGTACTTGGCGGACGTGCAATGGAAATTGTATATCGTCAAGAAGAACTACTGCACTATATGAAAAACGCAGTAAAAGTTCATGCAGATCATCCAGTATTAATTGACCGTTACATGGTTGGGAAAGAAATTGAAGTAGATGCAATTTCAGACGGTGAAAATGTATTCATTCCAGGTATTATGGAACATATTGAACGCGCCGGGGTTCACTCTGGTGACTCAATTGGAGTATATCCACCGCAAAGCTTATCTGCAAAACTGAAAGAACAAATTATCAAAAATACAATTGCGCTTGGAAGAGGATTAAACATTGTTGGATTACTGAATATCCAGTTTGTAGTATTCAAAGACGAAGTGTATGTAATTGAAGTGAACCCACGTGCGAGCCGTACAGTACCATTCTTAAGTAAAATTACAGGTGTACCGATGGCGAATATCGCAACAAAAGTTATTTTAGGTCAAAATCTTGTAGAACAAGGATATGAAACGGGATATCGCCCAGAAGAGAAAGAAGTATATGTAAAAGCTCCAGTATTCTCTTTTGCAAAATTACGCTCTGTTGATACAACATTAGGGCCTGAAATGAAATCAACAGGGGAAGTAATGGGTAAAGACTTAACGCTTGAAAAAGCATTATATAAAGGACTTGTTGCTGCTGGGATCAATATTCCAACGCACGGATCTGTCATCATTACAGTAGCAGATAAAGATAAAGAAGAAGCAATGGAAATCGCAAAACGATTCCATGAAATTGGCTACAACCTATTAGCGACTGCAGGAACAGCGAAAACATTAACAGACCAAGGTGTTCCAGTTCAAGTTGTAAACAAAATTGATTCTGAAGACTATAACTTGCTTGATATTATTCGCCAAGGAAAAGCGCAATTTGTTATTAACACATTAACAAAAGGAAAACAACCAGCGCGCGATGGTTTCCGTATTCGTCGTGAGTCTGTAGAAAATGGTGTAGCGTGCTTAACATCACTTGATACAACAAGAGCAATTTTACGAGTACTAGAGTCTATGACATTTTCAGCTCACGCAATGAAAGAATTTGCGCCAGCTGAGCGTCAAGAGGTGGTACATGCATGATGCAAAAGCAAAATATGATCGTCGTTAACCAAAAAGAAATCGCAAAAAACATTTATGAACTCGTGCTTCAAGGTGATTTAGTAGAGCACATGAACGAACCAGGGCAATTTGTACACATTAAAGTAGCAGAGGGCAGTACGCCCCTGCTGCGTCGCCCAATTAGTATTTGTAATGTCGATCAAGAGAAAAACGAATTTACAATGCTATACCGTGCAGAAGGGCAAGGAACAAAAACACTATCGCAAAAGAAACAAGGTGAAATGGTTGATGTATTAGGCCCACTAGGTAACGGCTTTCCAGTTGAAGAAGCGGAAACTGGTCAAACAGCTCTTTTAGTAGGGGGCGGAATTGGTGTACCACCGCTATATGAATTATCGCAGCGTCTTACAGCAAAAGGAGTTCGCGTCATCCACATCTTAGGTTTTCAATCAAAAGATGTCGTTTTCTACGAAGAAAAATTTGCAGAACTTGGTGATACGTACGTTGCAACAGTTGATGGCACACACGGTACAACAGGATTTGTAACAGATGTAATTGATGCGTATGGAATTGATTTTGACATTCTTTACTCTTGTGGACCTCTTGCAATGCTGCGTGCACTTGAAGGACGCTATAAAGAGAAAAAAGCGTACATTTCACTTGAAGAACGTATGGGATGCGGCATTGGAGCATGTTTTGCGTGCGTATGTCATCTGCAAGAAGATCCAACTGGCTATTCCTATAAGAAAGTGTGCAGCGACGGACCAGTATTTCCAATCGGGGAGGTTGTACTATGAACAGATTGCAAATTGACTTACCAGGTTTAACATTAAAAAACCCAATCATCCCAGCATCTGGTTGTTTCGGATTTGGCCGCGAATTTGCAAAGCTGTACGATTTAAGTGTACTCGGATCCATCATGATTAAAGCGACAACAGAACAGCCGCGTTTTGGAAATCCAACACCGCGCGTTGCGGAAACACCAGCTGGTATGTTAAATGCAATTGGTTTACAAAACCCAGGACTCGAAAAGGTTGTAAACGAAGAGCTGCCATGGCTTGAGCAATTTGATGTACCGATTATTGCGAACGTTGCTGGATCACAAGCTGAAGACTACGTGGCAGTTGCAAAAGAAATTTCAAAAGCACCGAATGTTCATGCATTAGAGTTAAATATTTCTTGTCCGAATGTGAAAACAGGTGGGATTGCTTTCGGTACAGTACCGGAAATTGCCGCAGATTTAACGAAACGTGTAAAAGAAGTATCTGAAGTTCCGGTATACGTAAAGCTATCACCAAACGTTACCAACATTGTTGAGATTGCAAAAGCGATTGAAAACGCCGGTGCAGACGGATTAACGATGATTAATACATTGCTTGGCATGCGTTTAGACTTAAAAACAGCAAAACCAATTTTAGCAAACCGTACCGGCGGATTATCTGGACCAGCGATTAAGCCAGTGGCAATACGCATGGTACATGAAGTGAGTCAAGCTGTTAACATTCCGATTATCGGAATGGGCGGTATTGAATCGGCGGAAGATGTAATTGAGTTCTTCTATGCTGGTGCAAGTGCAGTAGCAGTTGGAACAGCCAACTTTGTTGATCCATTTGTATGTCCAACAATTATTGAAGAATTACCAGCGCTTTTAGATGAATTAGGATTTGAACATATTTCGGAATGTCGTGGAAGGAGCTGGAAGTAAACATGTCACAGTCTTTAATTGTTGCACTAGATTTTCCAAGTAAGGCAGAGGTAGAACAGTTTTTAAGTCACTTTGAAGGAGAGCAATTATTTGTCAAAGTTGGGATGGAACTGTTTTATAAAGAGGGACCTGCTATTATCACGTATCTGAAAGAAAAAGGACATCAAATTTTTCTAGATTTGAAACTTCATGATATTCCGAACACAGTAAAAAGTGCAATGCATAGTTTAGCTAGTTTAGAAGTTGACATGGTAAACGTTCATGCTGCTGGGGGAAGCCGCATGATGAAATATGCGCTTGAGGGATTAGAGGAAGGTAAGAAAGAAGGAAAAGAGAGACCGATTTGTATTGCAGTTACACAACTAACAAGCACATCGGAAGAAGTAATGAAAAACGAGATAGGCATTGAGAAAACGTTAGAAGAAGCGGTTGCTCACTATGCGAAATTAACGAAAGAAAGCGGTTTGGACGGCGTTGTTTGTTCAACGCTTGAAGTACCAAAATTACGCGAAGTATGCGGAGACGCTTTTGTAACAGTAACACCGGGGATTCGTCTTGCAAGCGACGATGTAAATGACCAAGTGCGCGTAGCAACGCCAAAACGTGCACGTGAACTAGGCTCTAGTTATATTGTAGTAGGACGTAGCATTACAAAAGCAGAAAATCCGCTAGAAGCGTATCGAATTGTAAAAGAACAGTGGGAGGGTGTAACAGTATGAAAAAACAAATCGCATCTCATTTATTAGATATCGGAGCAGTATTCTTACAACCAAATGATCCATTTACATGGTCTTCTGGTATGAAATCACCAATTTATTGTGATAACCGTTTAACATTATCATACCCAGAAGTACGCGGGGCAATTGCAGCAGGATTACAAGAGTTAATTCAAACGCACTTCGGGGATGTAGAAGTTATTGCTGGTACAGCAACAGCAGGTATTGCACACGCTGCTTGGGTAAGTGATCGTATGAACTTACCAATGTGCTATGTCCGCAGCAAAGCAAAAGGTCATGGTAAAGGAAACCAAATCGAAGGTAAAGCAGAAAAAGGCCAAAAAGTTGTCGTAGTAGAAGATTTAATCTCAACTGGCGGCAGTGCAATTACTTGTGTAGAGGCACTTCGCGAAGCTGGTTGTGAAGTACTAGGAATCGTATCAATCTTCACATACGAACTAGAAGCAGGAAAAGAAAAATTAGCAACAGCAAACGTAGCATCATACTCTTTAAGCGACTACACTGCACTTACAGAAGTAGCAGCAGAAAAAGGTATGATCGGCGAAGCTGAAACGAAGAAACTACAAGAATGGCGCAAAAATCCAGCTGACGAGGCTTGGGTTACAGCGTAATGATAAAGAAAACACGACCGTGGGGGAACGCGGTCGTGTTTTCTTTATATGAATACAAATTAAAAAATTGACATAAAAACCTTTTCTTTTTTAGGTGGGCGAGAGCGTCTGGCCATGTGTAGAAGCGGTCAGGGCCTTTTTCTGCCACATGCAAAGTGAAAATAAAGATAATTTAAAATATGACTTCGGTATTGGCAGAGTCATAGTTCTCATGTTCATTAATTTGCATATTACAAGAAAAAGGAAAAATATACTATATGTCGAAAATAAGTATGATGAAGGAGATTGTATCCAAAAGATAATAAAGTAAAACGCCCTTATTAGTTTTTATTAGTGCATTTTTCAACTAGGTGTAAGAGTTTGGGGAAATGTAAGTAGAGTGTAACAAAAACAACGAAGGACTTGGGGGGAAAGAATGGATAATGATCAATTTAAAACAATAGAAGCGGCACGGGAAGGAAAAAAGAAAGTACATCCTATTTTAGCGGTGGTATTAACAATTTTATTTTTGATTTTTGGTGAATTGTTTATGCTCTTTATGTTGTTTTTACCGAAGACAAACACGACCTTTATGAAGGGAATATATCTTGATTTACAAATGGTATTAACATTTGGAGGAACAATTTTAGCTGTATTTTTATGGGTTCGATTTGTAGAGAAAAGGCCATTTTCATCCATTGGTCTTTGGAAAGAACAGTGGATGAAAAAGTATTTGCGCGGAGCTTTGCTAGGATTTATCTTCATATCAATACCAGTTGTATTGCTTGTTATAACAGGAACTGTACAGTTGCAAATACAACATATTACAACGACAGGTATCTTTAGTATATTCGGATCTTTAGTTGCATTTTTAATACAAGGAGCAACAGAAGAGATTTTAGTACGAGGGTGGTTGCTTCCTATTATATCTGTAAGAAGTCGCATATGGATTGGGGTGGCTGTAACTTCATTTTTATTTGGTTTTCTTCATTTGTTTAACCCTGATATTACAATTCTTTCTATATTTAATATTATATTAGTTGGTGTATTTGCAGCATTCTATGTATTAAAAGAGGGCAGTATTTGGGGAATATGTGCTTGGCATTCTATATGGAATTGGGCTCAATATAATGTATATGGTTTTGCGGTGAGTGGTACAACGGCATATTCTACACCATTGTTTAAATCAGTAACGAGTGGTCCTGAATTTTTACATGGAGGAGCATTCGGAATCGAAGGAAGTATGATTACGACAATTATGCTTGCAGTTGTTTCGTTAGGGCTATGGAGACAACTATGGGGAAGGAAGGGAAAGAGCATAATGTCGGGTCATAGTAGGTGAAGAGGGGATGAAAGAGAAGAGAAACGCATTAGTGAATTATTATAATGCTGGATATATAATAATTTCATATGAAAATGATCTTATTTTAAGAAAAAAAACGACCAAGGAGGAAACTAACGGGTGCTTTATGAAGAAGACGTCATTTAAATTCATAAGAAAAGGAGCTTGATTATCCAAACTCCTTTTTATTGTGCTATTTTCACTGTTTTTTGGTGTTTTGTACTACAAAACCCAATCCGGTAGGAGGAAACTAGGTCGTTTTTTTATATGGATGGATTACAATATGGCTCTCCTTATCTCAACATTCAGAGAAAATAAAATAGAGGTCCAGTAATCATTATCTAACAGTTTTATCATGACGTACTAGAGCGTTTATGTAAGTATAGAAATTAGCTCATGCAACGATTGTATAGTAGGAACACTGCATTGTTGTTTTTTATTACCTCGATCTAACCATATTCCGTGCATACCCGCATTTTTACTGCTAAGAGCATCTGTTTCTAACCTGTCTCCGATATAATAGCAATCTTGAATTGAGCACTTTGCTGTCATACTAGCTGCTTGGAAGATAGCTATATTTGGTTTCGCCATCCCTACCCTACTAGAGGCGATGATTAGGTTAAAATAATGTAGGATATGTAAACGACTTAGTTTTTCAATTTGTTGATCATAGTCTCCATTACTAATAATCCCTAATAGATAACCTTTTTGTTTTAAGCTCTCCAACACATCGATTACATCTGCATACACTGTCCAGTTTTCTTTATATGAGGATAAATATAGGTTGAATTTCTGATCAGCTTCTTCGTTCGTCAAATGAATGCCGTATTGTTGAAAAAGGTCTTTCATTCGTAATCTTTTTTGCTCTTGAAACGATAATTTATTACATAAAAATTGATTGAAGTATCGTTCTGAGAGTCGATTCCATAGTTTGCTAGCTTCGAATTCTTTGCCAGAAAAAACGGAATTATGTTTACGCAAGAAGTCAAGAATACCATTTTTCTCAGCAAGCTCGTAATCAAGTAAAGTGCCATCGATATCAAAGAAAATCATGAATAGTGCTCCTTCAGTAACATGTAATGATATGTAGTTATTGCTTTTTATCTATTTCCTTATTCCCCTTTACAAATAATAACGTCATATAAGAAACAAGAAATGAAAAAATACTGTACATCCCGACCCAAAAGAAAAATGATCGATTAAATAAGGTAACTGCTAAAATAAGAAAAATCGCAAATGTAATAATAGGCATTACATAATACGTTTTTGTAATCCGTGTACCAATAACAGAAAAAATAAAGACAAGCAATGGACAAACAAATAATGCGAATGTAAATTCACTCATGCACTGCCCTCTTTTCCTAAAAGTTTGTTATTTTCCTGTTAAACGTTTTTCTGTACTCGTTTCCTTTCCTTCTAATCGCTTCGTAAATGTATTTCGCCAGCTTTCTGATAAAGAATTAACTGCTAATATGCGTTGTATACCTTCAATATTTTGTTTATCGCGGTGCATGATTTCATTTGCGAAGGCTATTGTGATGCGATGTTTATTTTGTTCTATTAATTTTATTTCATCAGAAGGGGAAACAGTTCCTTCCTCTAGTACTCGTACGTAAAAACCAGTAAATCCTGTATTTTGAACAAGAAGCGGGAAATCTTTTCGATCGTAGCGATAAGATAGTTTATAGCAAGGTTGTCTCGGCTGCGTTACTTGAACGAGCGCTTCTCCTATTTTATATATATCACCAATATATACATCAGATTCCAATAATCCTGTTACTGTTAAATTTTCTCCAAATGCTCCGTATGGAAGTTGCTGCGCCAGCTCTTGTTCCCAATAGGGATAATGTTCGAAGGCATATATACAAACAGCTTTATCTTTCCCGCCGTGGTGTTTTAAATCAGCTTGACCGTCTCCTTCGAAGTTAAGTGTCGATAAAAATAATGGTCTGTTAACACTTTCTTTAAAAAGACCAGTTTCAATTTCTTTTCCTTGAAACTGTAATTTTTGCGGTGTTCCGATATTGAGGGAAATGATGTTTGGCATAAGTATAACTCCTTTCTGTCTTTACATATGGTTTATATTACCATAAAATGAGATAAGGATTACGGGTTTGTGGGAAAATTCATACATTTGAAAATTAATTAAAGCAGAGCGTATAAGAAGTATGAATCCCCCAGTAGTAGGGTTAACTGGTTAAAACGGGAAAATAATTTCACTTACCGTAATGAAATAAGTAAGACATACAGAAAACATAATGAGTAAATGTTATAATAAAAGTAATTCTAAAATGGAAAATAAGGGATGTTTTTATGGCGGGAAAAATAGGTTTTTACGGTTTAATGGTTTGTTTTATTTTATCTATTATTTTAAATCATCGAATTGCAGGCAATTGGATAAACATTGTTTTTATTGCTGGAATTATGTTTGCTTTGCTATACAGGTGGGACGATATTCGAAATGTAAGTACGAAAAAGAAACTAATTTTTACGATTGAATTTATTATTTTAGTACCTACTGTAGCATTTTTATTATTAGAAGGTCAGAAGAAAATGGTTGCTATGTCACTTTTTCAAGAGTGGTTGTTTTTAGCAAAAATTTTATATATATTTGTAGTTTTAATTGGTTCTGGAATGATTGTTTCAGCAGTGAATAGAAAGTTATTATTACATGACGATACATCTAATGCATAAAAAATATTGCTTTTTCACCTTATTTATTATAGGATAATCACTAAGTAAATAAGACAAGCGATGAATGGAATAGAGTAGTGTATGTTCTCCCTGTTAAAGAGAGCTGACGGTCGGTGTAAGTCAGTACATAGAACAACATGAATTACAATCCAGGAGCATCTTCTTCGAGCGAATTGTAAGGGGAAGACGGTGAAGAGCCGTTATAAAGAATGAAGAGATTGG
>NZ_JAMBOP010000044.1 GCF_023715645.1 Bacillus cytotoxicus
GCATCGTGTGGAAGTTATCCATATGGATGGAGACAGTTATCGTATGAAGAATAGGCAAAGCTTATTTTAAGCAGAATTGTAAAATGAAACTTAGCAGAAAGTGTAAAATTCGTCTTGACGGTTACAACCTTCTATCTCTTTATCAAAGTCTTCTACTTTTCTTACAATTATAAACTTATCTTCTTTAATACCTTCTTCATTGAAACTTATTACTCTTCTCAAAGATGTTAGAGTAACTGCTTTTTTTAAGCTGTATGTGTTCTTTTTTAAAGTTTCATATTCATCATATGCAGTAAAATGTTCTATTTCTCCTTTTATTTCTAAAGGCTTCATTTCTTTTATTATGTATTTTCCTATGAATTGTTTAATTTTCTCGCAATCTTCTTTTACTGCTTGGAGCTTTTTTAAAAGAAGCTTTTTATATTCTATTTCCTCTAAAACGTTTTGTTCTTTTTCTTCTAATAATGATTTTATTCCCTCTATATTCTTGCTTTTTCTTAATTCCTGGATTTTTTTAATTTCAATATCTATTTCTCTATAGAAATTTACTGTTGTTATATCGTATATATCAAAATGATTATATTCTCTATACCCATTCTCGATATTTTGCTTAGGCTTCACTAATTCCTTTTCCTCATAAAATTTTAAGGTATCTCTAGATACACCTAAAAATTTAGCTACTTGTCCAATTGTGTACATGATAGTCTCCTTTTTCAATCTACATATTCTATATGATATTTCATGTTATCATTACATCGAAAAATAATAATAGGGGCTTTATTATAAATAACAAAGTTAGTTATTTCAAAAAATTGTAACTGCTAATATGAAATAGACAGTTTCTGCATAACGTTTCCCTTTTCCTCTAGCCATTTCGACACACCTCATCATTGTTATTTATTTTTATTATAACAATCTGTGTCTACTTTTTAGTCTAGCATCACTTCCCATACATAGAACCCACTATCGATTAATTCTTCAAGTACTTCTGCAGTTATCTTTTTTAGTATAAACTCTATAACCTGATAACTAAGTGGATGAAGTTTTTTAATTGTCGAATTTTTTGGTTTTTTTCAAAAAAGTATTTATTTTCTATTTTTTTCCGTACTAATATAAGTGTGTACAAGAAATTGTAATAATTTCTTGTTTAAAAAAGTAGAGGTAGTGTCAAAATGAAAAAATCAGGAATAGCTTTATTATCGTCTGCTATTGCAATGAGTTTTTCGGGAACAGCAAGTGCTGCTGAATAAGGTATCTCTACATCTAGTAATGCATATAATATTAGTGAAAACAATAGATTTCAACCTATTTCCCAAGAAGTTATTAATAAGTTAGATCAATATGTACAAAGAATTGATGGGAAATTTGTTTTAAATGCTTCAAGTTCGGTTTTACAAACATTAGATCAAAAAACTTTAGATATGGTTAAAGTCAATATTGAGAAAATGAATAGAATATACGAAAAAACAGAATCAAAAACAGAAAATGGTAAAACTTTCACAGGACATTATGATATGAATAAAGAAATTAACAACCAGGGATTACGAAGTATAGTTCAAAAACAGGAATCATATGGTTATACTGATGTTGAATTCTTTTGGTGGGGATTTATCATACACGCTGATGGATGGTGGACAGCTACAATAGTTGGTTCAGGTGTAGTTGCAGTAGGTACAGCAATGGGTGGACTAGCAGGTGGAGAAATTGAAGCAGCAGCCGGAATTGCAGTATGTACTTTTGTTGTTAATCGAATTGTTCTTTCAATGAAATGGAATGGTTTTGTAGTCCATTATAATTGGGCTTGGGGTGTAGATAAATTTTATTGGCAATAAGTAATAAAATGAAAGGAGGACAACAATGGAAAATTCTAACAATCTTGTAATAATTCTTTCTAAAATTGTATTTAGTTTTATTTTATTTAATTTATCTGTGCTTGCAATATTAGCATTTGGTCCAATGCTGGACGCTTTATTCCAAGTGAAATTTTCATTTGGAATAGGAGTGATTTTGTTTATTTTAGGAATCAATCAGATAAGTATTTTATGGGGTAAGCGGTTATTAAAATACAACCTAAAGAATGGAATTATATTACTGATTTTAGGTGTATGTATTTCTATTTTTACAATTATTTAAACAAAAAGAGTCTCTCTTAAGGACTCTTTTTGTTTAAATTCATTATTACTATAGCTTTGTAATAAAGTTTGATTAGAATCAAATCTATTTCAATAGAGCTTTTAATCTTTACGCAATGTTATACTTTATCCCAAGAGAAAATACCCTATGCAAAAAACACTGTCTTACATCCGTTATCAAGTGCACTAGTTTTTTATCGATTATAAAATTCTAATAGTTCTATAGAGTTTTCATTTATTAAAAATGATTCTTTTGGTTATTCAATTGCACCCGCTACATCATAATAACTAAGATCCAGCTCTGTCGGCTCCCCAAGAGCTAGTTTCGCAAGCTCAGAACCTAGAAAAGGTCCTGCTGTTAGGCCAGAAGCACCAAGTCCATTGGCAACTAGTATGCCATCAAAATTAGGTAATGCGCCAATTACCGGAAGGAATCCTGGTGTAAATGGCCTATACCCAACTCTCGTTTCCATCATTGTGCTATTTGATAAATCTGGAGCAACAGATAGTGCTTTATCAAATACTTCATGTAATCCACCGGCTGTTACTCTGTAATCAAATCCAGTGTCATTTTCATGTGTTGCACCTACTACTACACGGCCCTCTTCAAAAGCGAGAATATATTGGTCATTTGGCGGCATTACAACTGGCCAATTGTCTGTATTCATGTCTGGTATATGAAGATGAACGATTTGCGCTTTTTGGAATGTAACTAAGAAATTAATGCCAAGCGGTTGCAATAACTCATTTGCCCAAGCACCCGCTGTTACAATGACTTGATCAGCTGTTAAAGTCTCACCATTTACCTCAATACCGATTACTCGATTGTCTTCATGTTTTAATGATGCATTTCCTTTCAAATAAACAGCACCATGTTTCTTTGCAGCATTCACAAGAGCTAGGCGTAGTGCTCTACCGTTCACACGAGCAGCACCGCTAATATGCACAGCGCCATATTCTTCTGATAGTGGTGGGAATAACTTTTTCGTTTCAGTTGGCGATAAACGTGTAATTTCACCAATTTCCGGAGCGTCCTCGCGTCGTTTATACGCTCGCTCCTCCATTTGATCTAATTTTTTCGCTTCTGTATGGAGGCTAATTGCACCTACGCGTTTATAACCAGTATCTGTTTCGCCATCTGCTTCTAATTGTTCAATTAAGGAAGCATAGTAACGAGCTCCGCCTTTCGCCATTTGGTACCAAGCTTTGTTCCGGCGCTGTGATAGCCAAGGACAAACAATCCCTGCTGCTGCATCCGTTGCCTGCCCTAAATCTTGGCGATCAACCAATGTAACACGAGCTCCTGCTTTTACAAGATGATAGGCAGTAGATGTTCCGAGAATCCCAGCCCCAACTACAATATACGTTTTCATTTATAACACCTTTTCCTTTTTCATTCTTTAATTCATTCCAGAAATTTGATCTATAAATGATCAAACACACTTTTATCTTTAAGATAAATTTCTTTATTCAGTATACTGGAAGGGGAGTTTTTTTCAACTATAACACTGCTTTTGTTACGCACTAATCCGGCGCTATAACAAATTAAGTACTTATATTTTTTGAAGTGAGTTCAAATTTCAATTTATTGGCTGAACGCATATTAAATAGTAAGAATAACACTCCTCCTGCAATAGGCATGACATAAGAAGGAAGGATATTTAATAGAGCTCCTGATGAAATCATCGCCATAGGAAGCATTGTTTTCGCGGTACTAATGCCAATGCTTAGTACTCTACCTCTATATTCATCTGGAATCTCTTTTTGCATAAAATAAGCGAGAGGGATATCAATTAGCGCTATAACCACTCCAAATAAGAACAGGATAGCAATGAAATAACAAGTATAAACGATAGAGTTCAGTTGTAAGCTTTTCAGTAAAACTGGAACACCTAATAAAATCATTAAAATCGATAAAGAAAAACTTAAATATTTTAAAAGAATGGAATAGGAAATCCTTTCTGTGATTTTCTTTACCAATAAAGCTCCGAGAATCATCCCCACTGGGAAGGCGCCTTGAATAATACCAAACTCTTTTGACCCTAACTTTAGAACGCTATTAATCATATACGGTAATGGAACAGTCACAGCAAAGCCGAGAAAAAAGTTAATTAATATTAAGATCGTAAACATCCCCTTAATACTTTTTCTTTCAAATAAATAGTTAAATCCATCCTTCATATCTCTAATCAGATGAATTTTCTCATCAGAATGATCTTCATTTGATTGGAAATTAAAAAGCCTGAAATGAATAAATATCATCGATAATCCGGAAAGGATAAAAGAAATTCCATTTATGATAATAAAAGTTCTTATATCAAAGATTGCAAAAACAATTCCACCTAACATAGGTCCCATAATTGAAGAGATTGAGTCGATTATTTTACTAATAGAATTAATATTCATCAACCTTTTTTCAGATACAATGTTTGGCTTCGCTGCTTCTAGTCCTATCCCAAAGAAAGTAGTAAACACCGTCAAAAGGAAGGTAGTGGCGTAAATGATGAGTAAATTCAATTCATATTTCATACATAATATATAAACAGAAACTAACAATATTCCGCTAAGGAGATCCATACAAACGACTAACGTCTTTTTATTCACCTTATCTACAATCACCCCAGCAAACGGATTAATGATAATCATCGGAATAATTCCTAGTATTAGTGTAACTGCAAAGCTTAACGCCGAGCCCGTCTGCTTTAAAACGTATAATCCTAACGCAAAGTTATAAATAGCTGTACCAAATATCGAGATAGTCTTTCCTGTAGAATAGAGAAATAGGTTTTTCATTTCTTTTTTATTATTTTCATTACTTACACTCATTTGTAATGCTTCCATAAATACTCCACCTCGCTTAACTTTTTATACAATAAAGGTTAAGCTGCCGGGTGAACCCTATATCAATAGGTGGAATCCATAAATTTTTTAGGGGAAAATGAAAAAAGATAGGGTTAACCCTATCTTTTGCCAAAAAATGAATATGAATAAATTTCTTCCCCCTGCACAAAGAAATTTTCGTACTTTCCACCTCGCTTAACATATTCAGAAGTCCTTTCCTCAATAGGAATATACTTTAAATTGTTGATGTTCTCCTGAATTTTTCTAGCTATAAAATTGTCTCTGAATTTAGCTTCAATTTTGCTATTGGTACTAAAATTTTTAAAAGCAATAAATGTTCCCAATAAGTAACAATCAGGTTTGAAAAGGTGAACTACTTCACGAAGCAAAAACTCCTCATGTTCAAAACTGTAATTACTAGTACCTGAATGATCAATTACGATATCGACAGAGGCATCCTGTATCGGTATATTTAAAAAATCAGCACAAATAAAGAGGATGTTCCTTTTGAAACCAGTTCTCTCTAATACACTTTTTAAAAATCGATGCCGCTCTAAATTGCGATCAACGGCAATATATAAGCAATTTTCCGGTAATTCCTGATAAATATTTCGCAGAAAAAAACCGACTCCTGATCCTAACTCAAGTAATACTTTATCGCTCAAATCTAATTGAACGAGTTTTCTCTTTGACCATTCTCCACTTTTATGAATACTTTCTAAATAAGTTGGATCAGTTGTATGAATATATTCAAGAACATATTCTTCATGATAGGGCCCAAAAGCCGACTGAAATGAATTACCAACTTTTAAAATACCTGATTCAACAAGATATTCTTCACCGCAATTGCAAATTAACCTTCCTTCCATAAGTTGATTTCTATTAATGATCCCATCTTGAAGAATAAGCTTTTCACTACACCGTAAACATTTCAGTACATCGAGTACTTTTAAATCAACCCCCATCACCACACTTGAACCTTTCGATTTTGCTGATAACTCATCTAATTTCGTCTTTAGTCTGTTCTTTATTTCTACTAAATTATTTATTTCCTGCTCAACATGCTTATATTTATCCATAAATAAAGATTGATAGTACGTATCTTGTTCATAGTCCGTAAATTCACCAAAATTCTTATAAAGAAACAATTGTTTAATCTCGTTTAAACTAAATCCCATCCCTTTAAATTCTAAAATAATCTCTAAAACGTTTTGACAACGTTCATCAAAAAAATAATGTCCTCCCTTCTTTTCTGGCACAATCAACCCTAAATCCATATAATGTCTAATTGTATCGATACTCAATTTATTTACTTCGCCAAATTTACCAATTTTCACTGTATCACTACCTGTACATATTATTTATATCTATTTTAGATTGTTTATTCAGTCCGTATTATTTAATTTTTCGTTGCCTTATTATTCCTATAACAATTGGAATCACTGTCCCGATAATTATTATCGGTAAAAATAACTTACCAAAACCGCTGCTCCAATCTAAAGCTATTGAAATTGTCTCAAATTGGATTAAAGCAAAAATAATTAAACAAACATTTTTTAATTGATTAATCACTTTTCGGCTATTTAAATAAAACTGCTTAGCATTCGATTCATTAAGTCTTTGTGGATAGTTATAAACTTCTGGAAACTTTTCTAAAGTCTGCATTAAAAGGAGTATGAATGCCCCGATTCCTGGTAGAGTCAAAAGTTCCCACTTTGATCCCCAGCGATCTACAACCCCAGCTGCGTTATAATGTCCCGGTACTTCCTCGGGTAATCTTCCCCAAATGGTGATCAAAAAAATTATTGATCCTATGAAAAATGAATATCCAATGATATCCCAAATCCATTCACTTTTTGTTTTTTGGACTTTTATTCTAGGTCGTCCCCATGAATTTACTATATTTCTCCTCTCCCTTCTACGATATCTATAGTAATACACATCCTGTATTACATTTTTTAATTCCGGCTCTTCTACCTAAATTATCTCAAATTTCCGATATTTTAAGAATGGTTACCCCTTTATGATGTGTTATTAATTTAACGCACCGTTCGTTGAATAATAAAGTCACCCAAAAATCTGTGCAGCTATTCCATATAATGTTTTATTACGTGATGGTAATTGCTTTGAATTTTTAACCATTATAGGAGGTTGACTTACTTTTACGAAACCATGTTTTTCTAAATGTGACATAAAAGCCCCATTCTCTGATGGAATATCGATTCTTAATTTACCTTGATAGTTGTTAGCCAATTTATCAATTAATAAGGATGCTATAGGATCATTAGGGGCTACAATAGGCCCTAGAATTAGATTAATAGGTCCTAAAATAGACAAGCCAAACCCTATGATTGTTCCATAGGAATCTTTGACGACAAGTGCCTCCTTTGCTTGCCTAATCCGATGAATTAGAAAAGTCATTCTTTTTTTGCCAAATGCATTCTTATCTAATTTTACAACTTGAGGTAAATTCTCTTCTCGCATAGGAGTTATTTCCATATCCAAATTATTGTTTTGCTCTATCAAAAGATAGCTGTCACTAAGATATTTATGAACACAGTCTATCGAACAAAATCCCATGCTCTCATACATTGGCTTTCCTTCATGTGTCGCAATTAACATAACCGTGGTATCGTCTGAAACAGAATCTAAACATTTTTGTGTTACTTTTCTTCCTAGCCCATTACCTCTATAATCTTGATGAACAATGACCATACCAATAGAGGCTAGACTTGACCCGTAAGGAATAATTGCCGCACTCGATACAATTTTCCCCTCATTATTTTTGTGTCCGTAAACTTTGCCAGATGACATCACTGTTTGAATTTCATGTATATCATAATCCCATCCAACTACAGCTGAAAGTGCAATTAAACCAAGTATATCCCCTTCTTCAAGTGCTACTAAATTAATTTCGGTTCTCCCCGATACACTCATTTGAAATACTCCCTCATATTAAATATTTTGTTAAGTTTTTAATTTCATATTTCTACTCTATTTCTTCACTATCCTTCTTCCACTAACCTAAAACGTTAGCACAATAAGTAAAACCGAAATACGCTAGTAACGTTTTTAAAATCTCAAAATTTATCGTAGATATTACGAGAAGCCCCACTACTATCCTTAAACTTTAAATATTGTAATACTGGTTGAGCTGGCTCATTGTTATAATCAAGTAACATATAGCGAACCTTTCCTCCTTTTGAAATCTATTATTTTATTGAATGTGGAAGGATTTAACCTCAAAATATTCCTTCTTTATTTACTATACATACTATAAAAAATTAGTATGGCTAAATAATCTTTAAAGAAATAAAAAAACGTATGACTAGTTAAGATAACCGCGAAATGCTGGTGGTACCCCTTTATATAGAGACCATTTTGATTTTTCACCATCCAAGTGACTATTATTTAAAGGCGAGAGTTATATACTACTTGTTTGCTCACCTTGTTTTAAAAGTGCCTGTGACTGCTCTAAACATAGCCAGCCGCTCTCGACCAGCTAAAAAGTGGTTTTATGTTGGTTTTCAATTTGCATTTATATATGTACATCTTTTTATCCTTACCTCTGTACAAATATTTGTTTTATAGTTATATTATGGTTAATGAGTTGTTACGAAAATATAAACATCGCTTCATTTTATATCCATGAACTGTATAGGAATCCATTTGTCGTAATGAATTTAATTCGGAGGGAGGTTTGCAGTTTATACGTGAGGATATAAAAACCAGTTTTGTTATACATGACTGGTAAACATATAGGAGGCGAGATGATGTTTCGTACAATTTCAAACTTTATGAGAGTAGCTGAGATCAGGAGTAAAATCCTTTTTACTTTAGCAGCGCTAATCGTTTTTCGGATTGGCACATTTATTCCGGTTCCTCATACTAATGCTGATGTATTAAAAATACAAGATCAAACAAACATTTTAGGAATGCTCAATGTATTTGGCGGAGGTGCCTTAAAAAACTTTTCAATATTCGCAGTTGGCATCACGCCGTATATTACAGCTTCCATCATCGTACAGTTATTACAGATGGATGTCGTTCCTAAATTTGCAGAGTGGGCAAAACAAGGTGAAATGGGCCGCAAAAAATCAGCCCAATTTACTCGCTACTTTACAATTGTTCTTGCATTCATTCAGTCAATAGGGATGTCTATTGGCTTTAACAATATGGCAGGTGGACAATTAATAACGGATCCAGGCCTAAAAACGTACTTATTAATTGCTACCGTATTAACTGCTGGTACTGCGTTTTTAATGTGGTTAGGTGAACAAATTACTGCAAATGGAGTAGGTAACGGAATTTCAATTCTTATTTTTGCAGGCCTTGTGGCAGGAATTCCAAGTATTATGAATCAAATATATTTGCAACAAATTCATAATGCTGGCGATCAACTCTTTATGCATATTATAAAAATCGCATTAATTATTTTGGTCGTTTTAGCAATCATCGTTGGAGTCATTTATATTCAACAAGCAAATCGGAAAATACCTATTCAATACGCAAAAGCTTCTAACGGGAACAATCCGTATCAAGGGGCAAAAAATACACACTTACCTCTTAAGGTAAATAGCGCAGGTGTTATTCCTGTTATTTTTGCTTCAGCATTTTTAATGACGCCGCGAACAATTGCACAGTTATTTCCAACTTCCGCAGTTTCCAAATGGATTAATACAAATTTGGATTTTTCACACCCAGTTGGAATGTGTTTATACGTCGGGCTCATTATTGCATTTACATACTTCTATGCCTTCGTTCAAGTAAATCCTGAACAAATGGCTGAAAACTTAAAGAAGCAAAACGGGTATGTCCCAGGCATTCGACCAGGGATCATGACCGAAAAATACGTAACAAAAATCTTATATCGTTTAACTTTTATCGGCGCAATCTTTTTAGGAGCAATTTCTATTTTACCGATTATATTCACAAAAATTTCTAACCTACCAGCTTCCGCTCAAATTGGCGGGACAAGCTTACTCATAATTGTCGGTGTTGCCCTAGAAACGATGAAAACGTTAGAAAGCCAGCTTGTGCAACGTCACTATAAAGGATTTATTAAGAAAGTGAATTAATATTTTATTTTATACAAAAGCCTCTTATATATCGTAAAAACATCGATATATAAGAGGCTTTTTTCTTAAAAATAACCCTTCAATCTTCACAACAAAATACACTATTCTTATTTTCCTTGAACTATTTATATTGCCTAGTTCCTTCATAAATTCGAAATTTTTTCTACAACTATAACAAATTACCTCAGGAGAACATTCTTATCCCTCTCACATAATTTATTACGCTTGCAAATTGCACCGGAAATTCACGAAAAATTCCTTCTTCCATACCCAAACATAAAATATTTTCATTCAGTCGAAAAATCCTTTCATCATGATCAGCTGCAAATACATGTTTTTAGTTTTATTTTAGATGCAATACAAAATTTTTCTTTTTAAATTGATTTTTAACAGAGCAAGGTATGAAAAAGGAATAATGATTATAGGAGGTGAATTTCTAACTGTATAATTAAACGATTTTCCTTAATTATACTTAATGCAAATATATGGAATGGGGTAGATTCATGTATTCTATTTTTAGAGATACTGTTGCTGATATGACATGGCTAGAAATTGAAGAGGCATTACAAAAAGGTGCTGTGGTGTTATCACCGACTGGTGTGATTGAACAACAAGGGCCCCACTTACCTACGGGGGTAGATATTTACGAGAGCCATTATATTTGTCGTTATATAAAGAAAAGATTAGAAAAAGAGAACATTCCAGCTATAATAGCACCTCCTTATTATTTTGGTGTAAATCATATTACGGGCGCATTTCCCGGTTCTTTTACATCAAGAAAGGAAACGGTACATGCAGTCTTATTCGATATGTGGGAATCCCTATTTAGATGGGGAGCAAAGCATATATTTGTCATTGATATACACGGAGATCAACAGCATGGTGATGCGCTGATAGGAGCAATTAGAAAGACAAGGCAAACACTAAATATTGATGTTCGTTCGGTTATTGCTAATTTGTTAGCAGATCAGTTAGGGATCACGAAAGATCACGAAGAATTTTTGATTTTTGATATCGATTTTTCCTTTGGTTCATTTGAGCCTCCTCCTCGCTATCCAGATTTTCATGCAGGGGCGCAGGGAACCGCACGATTTCTAAAATATTTTCCCGATTTGGTAAGGAAAGAAAAAATCAAGGAACTAGCCCCTAGGCTATTAAACAAGGAAGATCTGGAAGAGTGGCAAAAAGGAGGCGAAAGAACGAAATCGATTGCCCCAAAAGGATATGTTGGAAATCCTCAAGGTTATACTCCCTTTTTAGCAGAGGATAAGTTAGATTTTATCAGCGGCTTTATTGAATTTGCATCAAGGGAGATAGTTCATTATCTAAGAAAACAGGCAAAAAAAGGAGTTTGATTTTTTTATCATTGTTATGATTTAAACAATAAGAACTCATTTGAAAATTTGTTCAAAATGGGTTCTTATTGTTTGTTTCCAAACACAATTTTAATTCATATTTTAGGTCCAGCTTTATTTCAAATCAGTAAATATGTTAATTTATCTTTATTGTTCCTTCCTTACTTAAAACCTCCAATTTATTTGATGTAGCACCAATAGTGCCTTCTTTTGATTTTCCCGTATCCATTTCTTTCTTAAAATTATTTAAATTCACCGTTATATCAGATGAATTACTATTAGCAGTAAGCATTAATGAAGTCGGAGCTTCTTTATAAGATACAGCGATATCTCCTGATTTTGTTTCCACAAACAATGACTTTCCTTCTACTATATCTTTGATTGATACTTCACCATCTGTTGAAGTAATTTTCGTCTTAGGACTAGTTATGCTTGTAATATAATTATCACCAGTAGTAGAAGCTACCGTTAATTCCTTGAACGAACTATCTTTCAAACTTAATTCCCCATCTTTTGATGTGAAATTCCCCTTATTTGCTGAAAGTCCTTCAATTTTTTCGGCACCAGAGTCATTTGAAATTACAATGTTTTTAGTCGCTATATCATGCATTTTTATATCACCGGATCTATTATTCAATGTAATCACATCTACTTTCTTCTTTGGGATAGAAATATAGATCATACCTTTCTTCCTAAAACTGAATCCTTCAAATATTCCCTTTTGGTCTTTCTGATTCACTACAATTTTCTTCCCATTATTTTCAAGTGTTACGAGATCGCTCTTTTTGTCTTTTTGTCTTTTTGTTTTCCTTCTGCTGAAATTGTTATTTTATTTGATTCAGTATTTTTGAACTCAATATCCCAAGATTCGTTGTTTATTTCTACTTCTTCAATACGCTCTACTTCAAAGGATTTTTTTTCAATACTCTTCGCGCCTACTCCTTTAACATAAAAAACGAATCCGCCAGTTACAATTAATACAGTAGCGGCTATTATAATTTTTTTCAATTTTTATTCCTCCTCTATTTAAGAAACATCTATTTTGTCAATTTTATAATAAGAACAATAACCAGTTATTAGACCGAGTAAACTGAATACAATTGATACTCCAATGTATTCGAATAAGCTACCGCCATTAGGGACACTTGCGTTAATCAAGAATCCAATTAATACAGCTGAAGTAATTGTTGTAGCAGTTGATTTTTTTCTCATACCAAAATATAAAGGAATCAGACTTACTCCAGCCATCATAAATGCATGAATCAAGGTAGTAGGAACTGTAGCAATTATTTCACTTATGCTAACAGGTGTTTCAAAGAATCCTATAGTTGGGTTTAAAAAGAAAGTTAACACACTAATAATAAAGGTAGTAACAATGATGCTGAAAAAACAAAAGAAAAAAACAATTGCTAACTTAGCTTGAAGTAATTTTTTCCGTTGTATCGGATAAGTAAACACGAATTGAATCGTTTTGCTTTTGTATTCATCTATTACTAAGCGTGATAAAATTACACTTGAAAAAATGATAAATGTAATTCTAATAAAAATATTTGCTAATGACATAAATCCCTCGTAATTTGGAAACATTTGCTCACTCTCACCTTTAGAGCCCACAGCCATCAGACCGACAGCAACGAAAATCCCCAAAATACATATGGCTAATCCTTTAAAATAACTAGATAAGTGATGTTTTTGCCACTCTAATTTCATAAGCTCAGACATGTTGAACGCCTCCATTAATCAGGTTTAAGAAGTACTCTTCTAAATTGTGTTGTCTTTTTTCTATTCCATTTATGACAACTTCGTTCATAATCAATTCTTTGTTGATTTGATATTGAGATATTTCTTGTTCAAAAACTCGAATACTATTCTGATCTACTATTTCATAACTTTTAATTCTTAGTTTCTCTTCCAAGATCTGTGTCGCTTTTTCCAGATTGTCTACTTTGATTTCAAGATATTCGACATTTTCTTTTCTGATTTCTTCCATTCTCACTTCTTTTATTAATTTCCCATGATTAATAATGCCAATGGTATCTGCGATAGATTCAATTTCTGAAACAATATGACTTGAAATTAAAATAGTAATTCCATATTCCTCCTTTAAAAGTAATAGAAGCTCACGAATGTCTTTAATACCGATTGGATCAAGTCCGTTGATAGGTTCATCAAGAATTAAAATCTCTGGTTTCGTAACAATTGCTCGTGCAATCCCTAATCGCTGCTTCATCCCTAAAGAAAATTCATGAATTTTTTTATTTGCCACATCTTTAAGACCAACAATTTCTAAAGCTTCATTGACTGCTCTTTCGTTATGATAGCCAATGTATTTACAGTGAAAGTCTAAATTTTCCTTTGCTGTTAGCCGGTCATAAAACACTGGGTATTCAATGATGCTGCCTATATTCTTTAAATATTGATAAGATGTTGGTAAGACAGGCTGATTTAATACTATAATTTCACCAGAAGATGGTTTTACTAAATTTAAAATCATCTTCATAATGGTTGTTTTCCCAGCCCCATTTGGGCCTAAAAACCCATAAATTTCTCCTCTATTAATTTTCATATTGACATTAGAAACGGTTTCAGTTCCTTTAAATGTCTTACTTAATTTGTTTATTTTAATAATCGATTCCATTCATATTCCCTCCTGTTATAAATTGATATGTTACAATAATCTTAACCAATAAAAGTAAAATCAAAGTAAACACTACGGAAAATACTAGTAATATTTTTATCAGGATAAACAAAAAACGAAAGTAAATTGATATGATGAGGTTGAAATGAGGGATAATCGAAATGGAAACTACCAAAATATTAGTTGTAGATGACGAAGTTGGCATATTGAAATTATTAGAAATAACACTAAGGAAAGAGAATTTTATTCATATAGAAACTGCCTCAACAGGAAAAGATGCACTACAACGGATCAAAGAAAATGTATATGATATTATTTTGCTCGATATCATGCTCCCAGATATAAGCGGGTTTGAATTATGTACGGAAATACGGAAAAATACGAACACACCAATTATTTTTGTTAGTGCGCGTTCTACGGACTTTGACAAATTAACGGGTTTAGGAATAGGCGGTGATGATTATATTACAAAGCCCTTTAATCCTTTAGAAGTAATCGCGCGAATAAAAGTTATCCTTCGTCGCCAAAAAATGTATGAGAGTTCACAACAACAAGAGACTTTATACAAATATGGCTACTTCACTTTTAATCCTGAATCTGCAACGTTAACAGTTAACAATCAACCCGTAGAATGCACAGCAAAAGAGCTGGAGTTACTACATTTCTTTTGCAAAAATCCGAATCGTATTTTCACGACTTCCCAGCTTTACGAATTTGTATGGGGAAATGATGTTTTTGGAGAAGAAAAAACCGTTACGATCCATATATCCAAACTACGGAAAAAACTTGGGGATGATACACGCAAACCAAAAATCATTGTAAATTTACGAGGAATTGGCTATAAATTCATCCCTTCAAATGAGGCGCTTATATGCGAATAAAAACTCGATTTACATTCCATTTAGCATTAGGACTGATTCTTTGGATGCTTGTAACTGGTTTCGGTATTGTCATCATTCTTGAAGGCATTCTTCCACTGTTGGGTATCATTGTTAGTGAAGACAATGAAGGCTTGCTTGTGGCTGGGATTTTTATTTTTAGCACCATTATTTGTATTGGCTTGTTTGGATGGTATTTTGGTGGTCCGATTGGATTTATAATGACTCGAATTCAGCAACTCTCACAAGAAGACTACAAGCAGCCTGTAGATTTGCAACAAATTCATACCAAAAAAGGAAAACTTCGTATGCGTTATCTGCTGTATCAGGAGGTACTTCAACAGCTCGAAATATTGGCTGTAAAATTACAATCTTCTGAGATAGAAAGAGAAAAAATAGAGCAAGCCAAACAAGAGTGGATTGCGGGTATTTCTCATGACTTAAAAACGCCGCTAACATATATTAAAGGCTACTCAGCGCTTTTATTAAATGATCAGTATGAGTGGTCACAAGAAGAAGTTCATTCCTTTATTCAAGAAATCGATGATAAAGGAATGCATATGGAGGAATTAATTCAGGATCTAAGCCTCGTATTACGGCTGAATAATACTGAATGCATGTTACCTTTAAACAAAACGAATCAAGATTTAGTCGAATTTACAAAAAGGGTTATTGCCGACATTAGTCACGATCCACAAGCAAACAACTATAAACTTCACTTTAAAACAGATACACCTGTGATGAACGTTGAATTTGATCATAAATTTATGCAACGTATTTTACAAAACATTCTAATGAATTCAATTTTGCACAATCCTGAACATACTGATATATACACAACACTTTCTGATGATGAACAAAAGATAATGATCAACATAATGGACAATGGCGTTGGTATGTCCTCTCATACGAGAGAAAATCTTTTTCAACAATATTACCGCGGCACAACAACTGATTCCTCATCTGATGGAACGGGACTTGGAATGGCCATTGTCTATAAACTGATACAAGCTCATAATGGTACAATTTCTGTCGAGAGCGAGCCTTCAGAGGGGACATCATTCCATATTGTATTACCGAAAAAAGGACGTCCGTAAGACAACATGTCTTATGACGTCCTTATCTGTATGATAGGCTTTTTCGTAGTTCGTTTATTATTTTAATTGGCTTATCATCTTTTATATAGATACGAGGTATCCTTCTGCTTAACATACAAGTAACCTCATAGTTAATCGTACCTAATGTATCTGCAATCTCATCTACAGAAAGCGATTCCTTGCCTTGACTTCCATAAAAAACTACTTCATCACCAACATGTACAGGCATTGCCTTTGTAACATCCAGCATTAATTGATCCATACAAATACGGCCAAGAACAGGCACACGAATTCCGTTAATCAGTGCATATCCTTTATTAGATAATTGACGATTGTAACCATCCGCATATCCAATTGGTACAGTCGCAATCCATTCCTCACCCGTTGTTACATACGTATTCCCATAACTTACACCACGATTTTTTTTCGCTTGTTTAATATGAACCACTTTCGACTTTAATGACAATGCAGGCTTTAATGACACGGCTGTATGATCTACCTCTTTTGAAGGATACATACCATAAATCCCAATTCCAACACGAACCATATTTTGAAACGTATCACCAAGTTCCATTGATCCGGCACTGTTTGAACTGTGAATATACGGAAGATGAATTCCTAGTTCTTTCGCTATATTTACAGCTTTCTCAAATAAACCCGTTTGCATATTTGTATACGTTTTATCAGATTCATCAGCTGTAGAATAATGTGTAAACATACCTTCGACTTCTATATATTCCATGTTTTTTAGTTCTTCTAAAAATGGCAATACTTCCTCTTCTTGTAGACCAATACGGCTCATTCCTGTATCGATTTTCACCTGAATGTGCGCTCTCTTTTCAAGCTGATTGGCAATTTCGTTGATACCTTTTAAATCCTCTATTCTATCTACCGTTATCACGATATTTTGCTCAACAGCATCTTTAACAGCATCAACTGACGTATAGCCTAAAACTAAAATCGGTACAGTCACTCCTGCCTCGCGCAGTTCAATTCCTTCATCTACAAATGCAACAGCAAGTTGATGAATTCCTGCCTCAATTGCTGCTTTTGCCACTTCAACTGCTCCATGGCCATACCCATTCGCTTTGACAGCTGCCATCATTGTAATACTTTCATCGTCCACACGATTTTTAAATTCTCTCACATTATGTTTTACAGCATCTAAATTCACTTCAACAATTGTATCTCTTCCATATCTCGAACTCATCGTTCTAAACTCCTAACTCAATCGTTTCTTTCCATTCTATTTATAGTGCGAATAACCCCTCCTTATCCACCTTGGGCTTCACTTCTCACCCTTCTCATTCCTTGAGGAAGGGGAATTCTTTTGGAAATATGTTAAAACCCTTCGTTTCTCCGAGCCTGTAAAGAGATTTCAATAATCATATCCAATAGTTTACTATAAGAGATTCCCACCGCATGAGCACTTTTTGGTAGTAAACTACTTTTTGTCATCCCCGGCAATGTATTCACTTCCATCACATATGGGATTCCATCTTTAATAATCATATCAACTCTAGCATAAACACTGCATTTTAATGCTTTATAGCATGCCATGGCAGCCTCAGCGACACGCTTTTGAGTTGTGACCGGAAGTTCTATAATCTCTTCAATCGTAGCCGCATCATCATATTTCGCATGATAGTCAAAGAACTCAGCCGTATGTTGAATTGAAATAATCGGTAAAAGTTTTCCGTCCAAAATGGAACAAGTAATTTCTTCGCCCTTTATATACTTTTCAATTATTATTTCAGAATCCCATTTCAATACATCCTCAAGCGAGGATAGTAAAGAATCCTTATCGTATACGATCTTTACCCCTACACTAGAACCACCTGAATTTGGTTTTACAACTAACGGATACCCCATTTTTTCAACTTCATCAACCTGAAGCTCTTCCATATTTGAAATATGAATCCAATCCGGTGTTTGAATGCCCTCATAACGAATCATTTTTTTCGACATATTTTTATCCATACAAATACTGCTTGATAGCATATCACTTCCGGTATACGGGACGCCGAGGGTTTCCAGCGTACCTTGAATCGTGCCGTCCTCCCCGTACTTTCCGTGAAGCGCTAACAAGGCAATATCGATATCACTTACCTTTTCAATAAGCTCTTTTTTATCATTTAATTGAATAGACACAATTTCATACTTACTCTTATCCAAATGTGCAATCATTTCTTCCCCTGTCATGAGGGAAACTTGTTTTTCGGAGGACACGCCTCCCATAATCACGCCAACTTTCATTTTTCCAACTCCCAATTTTCATATTTCAAGGTATCACCAATTATCTTAATTCCATGAACAATATCCTCATCTTTTAACCGCGAGAATCCTAAGCGAAATGTATTACTTCCTCCTCCGTCTGAGTAAAAAACATCTCCAGGAGAAAAAACGACTCCCTTTTGATAGCATTTTTTCAAAAGAATACGTGAATCCATTCCTTTTTCTAATTCTATAAAAAGATGCAGTCCACCATCCCCAGTCATTCTTTTAAAAGGTATATATTGATTACAAGCCTGAACGGCTAGCTCATATTTTTTCTTATAAACTGACTTCGCCTTTTTTAAATATTTTTCGAAATAACCATCATGCAAATATTGATAAAGTACTGCCTGGTCCAATGTGGATGTATGAATCGTCCGTGCCCTTTTCACACTTTCCAAACAGTGGATTAATTCCTTATCCGCTAACATCCACCCAACACGTAACCCTGGAAAAAGAATTTTCGAAAAGCTGCTAATATAGATAACATTGTTGCCAGGTCCAGCGAAAGTCATTAAAGGTGCTAAATGAGAACCTGAATAACGTAATTCCTCATTAAACCCATCCTCCACGATAGGAATTTGATGTTTTGAAAAAAGTTTCATAATTTCAGTCCTTTTTTCCGAGGAAGTGACAATTCCAGTTGGATTATGATAAGACGGGATTAAATATGCAAAATCAAAATCCATTTTGGATAAGCTTTTCTCAACTTGATCAATATCAATGCCATCATCTTTCATTTCTATCCCGTGTATATCAAATCCATGTAATCGAAAAAGTTTTAGTGCCGCATGATGAGTAGGATTTTCACAAATAATACGCCCTGATTTTTTAGCTAAAGAAGACAATAAAATATCCAAACCCTCGGTGAATCCATTCGTGATAAGAATATCTTTATTGGAAATGTCTACCCCTTTCATTTCCATGTAATGAAGAAGGTAATCAATTAAAGGTCTATAGCCTTTGGCATACCCGTAGTTCAAAACGATATCTCCCTCAATAGACATTCGAGTTAGAAAAGCCCGTTTAAAATTTTCAACATCAAAAAGCTTTTCGTCTGGAGCGATACTATTGAACGAAATCATGCCTTTTTCCCAACGAACGCCGTGCTTCATTAAATCTAATTCATCGGCTAGTAAAGTAACTTCATTTATCTTTTCTTTCCAATTTAGTTCAATTGATGGATTTTTGGACGTTTCGATTTCACCTACAAAATTCCCTTTTCCCTTTATTGCATAAATGAGCCCTTCTTGTTCTAAATCCGCGTAAGCAGTGAGCACAGTATTTCTGCTGACCGCTAATAATTTACTAAGTTCTCGAGTTGATGGAAGCTTCTGGTGCTCCAGCAAATGTCCTTTCATAATCATTTTTTTCAAATGATCCTTTAATTGAACATAAACCGGCCGATTATCATCAAACTTAAAATCATTAAACACTTCCTTGCCCCCTTGTTATCATTTTTACATAACTATATCTATCTCAAAAGGTCCACAACATATGTATTTTCTTTAACCAGTGGTATGGTGGTTTTAAGTACCATTCATCCAAATTTGATATGAAGAATGTTGCCAGATTGAATTCACTTCAACTTCTTTTCTAATAATAATTAAGCTTTTTTATTGTAGTGTAGTGCGCTCCTAAGAAAAAGTAAAAAATCCCTCTTGATAATAGCACTATTTTTATACCGTAAACAGTTGTTTTTTATCTTTTAAAGTACTATTTTAAAGTCTTAATGGGGTCCGCTCCGTGTCCATCAAGCTAGCAAAATTAAATATCCAAAACAAAAAAATCTTTCATAATGTGATAAAAATGATATTTTCTGTACTACAAATCATTACGTTTAGTACTAAAAAATAGAAATTTCTATTTTTATTTTTATAGATCATAATAATTTTAATTAAGGTGGTAAACTATCATGTTTTATTAATTCTGAATGTCTTCTAATAAATGGAGATTTCTTTAATAATGGTACTACTGTAAATGGCGGTGTAAATATTTCTATAGGGCAATCTGCAAGTGTAAATTTTGGTGGTTCATATACAAGTGGCTTTTATCAATATCATTACGGGGATGGATGTGCAAGTTTCTAATTGGTAATTTTCGGAATTATGCATTAATATAATCATTGTACATACAAATAATCTGGGGGTGATTAATATCAATCAGAAAACAATATTAGTCATTAATATCATAATAGGAATCCTAATCACATTATCACCAACCATTATTACAGGTCATATGTATGATGAGGTTCATACAATTGGACCTTTGTTAGTTGCAGATTTTACCATGAGAACTATATCTTTAATAATAGGATTGCTAGTTATTTATGGTTCAATAAAAAATTATACTAAATAATTACTTTAAAGGCACTCGCTAAAGAGTGCCTTTAATTCACAAAAAAAGCAGCCCCGCAAGAAACAGAGCTGCAAGGAGAGGGTAAATGAGTGGTATTGTAGATTTATAAAAAAGTTTGATAAGAAAAGACTTAATATTATTGGCTTATCAATATATCAAACTTTCCATTTTTGAAAAAGTTTGATTAAATTTTTTAATTATCCGGTGCTTCAAACTGTATGTTTTATAAAAAATTTGGATTAAAAATTCAAGAATAGCAAGTGTCTTAACGGCTGTATCAAGTACTCGTATCGATTACGCATTTCCAGCCCTTCAGCATTTGGTAATATGTCGCATCTTTTTATCAAACTGTATTATAAATTATCGAACTATATTCAAAAGCTACATCTCAAAAAAACGGAATCTACATAGATTCCGTTTTTCCTGGTAATTTCTTCGTGAATTGATATAAAGCAATTGCTCCTAAAATAACAAGTATACCTTCAGGAACCTCTAATAATACAGTTTGCCAAGTTTCTGAAATTAATAATTCATTACCTGTATAAAATTTATAATATCCCTCTATATAACCAATAGTACATTGAATTGCAGATAAAAAGATAAATAAACCTAAACCAATTCGAATGCCTTTTTTATTTGTAAACATATTCCCTCTCCTCTCTATATAATTTAATATCTTTATATAAAATTATTATAAATACCATCCCATTTTCTGTCAATGCAACCGGATTAAAAGGAATTTTTAAATGTCCCGTTATTTTTTGTCTAGGTTCTTGCCCATGCTTATATTGGTAAAATCCCTGTCGTGAGCGAACCTTCAAAAGGGAGATTATTCAATATTATATTATCGAAAAAAGGACGTTCATAAGACAATAAGTCTTAAGACGTCCTTTCATTTTAAAAATCATGGATGGAATGTAAAAACCTTACATCTCTTTTTTCAATAACTTTCCATGTTTCCAATACAATTCAAGTGTGGATCGATTTGCCAAAAACACACCAATCAAGATAAAGCATGCTCCAATCCCCATTATTGGCTGGATTGGTTCACGTAAAAATAGATACCCTGCTATAACAGCAATTAACGGCGAAACATAAAGCCAAGTAGATGGAAATACAGGATTGGTTTTAGATAATAGCCAATAGTATAAGCCGTGCCCACCTATTGAACCTATAAATATTAAATACAGAATTGGCCATTGAACGGTCCATGAGGTTAAGGTAGATAAATTCGGATGTTCTAATAAAAAAGAGAAAACCATTAGTAATAAACCTCCATACAACATTTGAATGCCATTAATCAAAAATGGTGAGACATCTATTAAATCTGATAAAATTTCCTTTGAACGGATAGCGCCCATTCCGTAGAAAAATTCTCCAACTAGTATAACAAAGCAAGCAATGCTCCAAATATAAGAAATTTGCTGTTGTAACCCTGGTAAAGAAATGAGCACAACTCCTATAAGGGAAAGCGCAAGAGCAAAAAGTTGCTCCCTTCTCAATTTCATTCTCGTTCGTTTCGTTTGAAGTAATAAAATCATCATGGGACCGGTAGCAGAAAGAACAGCCGCTAATCCTGATGAGATATACTGTTCTGCCCAATATAAAGTTGCAAAGGTCATAAATGTAAGACAAAAGCCAGCGAACATAATCTTTCTTATGAAAAGATATGGTAAAACTGGTTTCCGTTTTATGATAAAAAACATAATCACAACTATACCTGCCAAAAAGAAACGAATCCCCGCTGAAAAAAGCGGCGGACCTCCTGCTGCTATTCCTATTTTAATTGTTAAAAACGTCGTTCCAAAAATAATACAAATAAGAAGATAATTAAAAATAACCATAATGTTTCCTCCCTTTCATTGTTGATATGAGTATAGAGGAAACATCGTATAACAGTACATCGAGCTATATAACAGTTGTTAGAATTTTCGGTTGATTATAAAGTTTTTTTCGGTTTAAATGAAGATAAAAAGAAGATCAGGTGAACTAATGAAGATCATACTTCGAAAAGAATCCGCTATGCCTTTCTATCAACAAATATATGAGCAAGTTGTGCAGCGTATTCAAGGTGGAATACTAGTAGATGGAGACATCCTCCCTTCTCTACGTACCATGGCAAATGATTTAAAAATTAGTGTATTAACCGTTCGAAAAGCATATAAGTGGCTTGAAGCAAAAGGTTATGTATATATACAACCTGGAAAAGGGGTTTACATAAGAGGAAAAAGGGATATTCCCCGAAGTGTTCATGATCCTTATGACTGGCAACATTTGAAAGCTGTAAATGTGATAAGATCTCAATACATTATCAATCGCCACAAAAAGTATTATGATTTTTCTCAAGCTATTCTCTATCCACGTCTTTTACCAAATCCATTTCTATCAAGCGAAATGAAAAAAATATTGGATAAAGACAAAATGTTGTTAGCCACATACGGAACCGTACAAGGTGATGATGAGCTTCGTATAGAAATCAGCAAATATTTAAAAGAATATCAAGGATTAAGCGTCAATCCTACTCATTTATTAATTACAAGTGGTGCCCAACAAGGAATTGACTTAATTGCTCAAACATTATTAAAACCCGGAGACAAAGTAATAGTAGAAAGTCCGTGTTACGGAGCTGCTATAGATGTATTTGTTAATAAAGGAATCAACGTTATCCCCATTGAACTTGACGAACAGGGTATTCGTCCTGATTTATTAGATGAGATTTGTCAAAAGGAAAATCCGGTTTTGTTATATGTAAATCCCACCTTTCATAATCCTACGGGAATATTAATGAGTGAACAAAGGCGCAGAGAAGTTCTGGAAATAGCTGAATTTCACAACTTTTTCATTATAGAAGATGATTCATTTGGTGAGATTTATTTTCACGTCTGTTGATTATCTAAATTCTACCAAAAAATGAATGCAAAAAGAGAGATTCCTCTTGTACAATGTAAGTTACCATACCAACATTGACGAAACGAGGAATCTCTCATGAACAAGAATACCAC
>NZ_JAMBOP010000045.1 GCF_023715645.1 Bacillus cytotoxicus
GTGGTATTCTTGTTCATGAGAGATTCCTCGTTTCGTCAATGTTGGTATGGTAACTTACATTGTACAAGAGGAATCTCTCTTTTTGCATTCATTTTTTGGTAGAATTTAGATAATCAACAGACGTGAACCAACACTTAAGTTGATAGGCATGTGGCGCTACTCCTTATTCAAATTATACCTTTTCTTGTTTTAAGAGCTCCTCTAACCTATTCCGAAATTTATTATTTTCTTCAACATCTTTTAAGATTGTCTCAAGATTATCTTTCCCTAAAAACACTCTAATTGAAGAATTAAATATCATCAACCTGCCATATCTTTGTTCAGTTTCTTTAAACCATTCTTCTTTTCTCAGTAACTCAAGATTTTTACGAATTGTTTTTTCATTCTTGGAAGGGATGGACATGATAATTCCTCCCAAAATATCACTAATTACGTCGCTCATGTATGACCCTCCTTCAAAAGCATGCATCAATAGACTCAATTTTTAAATATATTTTATATTCATTATAAAGACACCTAAATCTTAGCCTGTTTTTAATATAGCTATAGCTGAAATTATAGCTAATGGATATTTAATAAATGGATTGCTTAGGAGCCTCTTTACTTTTTTCATGTGCAATCCTCCAGTGTGTTGTTAATCCTAGTTTATATAGTATCATAAATATTTTATATGATGATTAATAGCGAGAGCTTAGTACATTTTTTGTTTTGGAGTAAATATAAATTCTTAAGTTGATGGGAATATTGTTGGTTTGGAATAAAGTTCAATTAAAATCATGCTACAAATGTTGATTTTACAATAGAAAAAAACCACCCATTGTGAAAAAAAGATTGATCAAAATGGATGGGGATAATTTTGTGGAGGAATTATTTTTTATGACGATTTGTCAATCTAAGTGCGACAGTTCCTCCTGAAATGCTTCGTGGGCAGTTTTCCAACCTAAACATTTTCTTGGTCTTTGATTTATAAGAAGTAGTGCTTGATTTAATTGTTCTTGTGAAACAAGGCTCAAATCTGTTTTTTTCGGATAAAACTCACGTAATAGGCCATTTGCGTTTTCGTTACTCCCACGTTGCCAGGAAGAATAAGGATCGGCAAAGAACACTGCGATTTCCAAATCTTTTTCTACACGTTGATAACACGAAAATTCTTTCCCTCTATCAACTGTAGCTGTTTGTAATGCAGTGCTTGGGTACATGGAAGCAATTTGTTTGATGGCGAATTCCATCGATTCTGCTGTTCGATCTGGGATGGCAATCGCTTGATAATACCGCGTTTTTCGTTCTACAAATGTCGCAAAGCATCCCTTACTTTTACCACGACTTGAGACAATTGTGTCTAATTCCCAATGCCCAAATGTTTCTCGTGTTCTAATTTCAGATGGGCGTTTTTGAATTGACGTCCCGATATTGAAACGTCCACGTGTTTCTTTAGGTTTTTGGCGCTTTCCCTTATGTCTTAATAGAGATAGATCTTTTTTAAACAGTTTCCCTTGATATAACCAGTTATAAATTGTCTTGAAGGAAATCTCCTCTTTCAAATTACCATGTTGAATTTGTTCAGGGGACCACGTAAGTTCCAACTTCTCTTGGATTTCTTCCGCAAGTTCTATAGACCATTTTCCAGCCGGTTTACAAGACTTTCTACGCTGTACATATTCCTTTTGTGCTTTTTCACTATAGTACGTACTGTTTTCTTTGACATTTCTTTTTAATTCTCGTGCGATAGAAGAATGATGACGCTTCAAAATCGCACCCATTTTTCTTGTGGAATATCCTAATTTATAAAGTGCTTCTAGTTGCCCACGTTCAAACGTGGTAAAATGTGAATAGCTCATACTCGTCCTCCGTGTAAAAGGTTGTGTGGTAACTTCTATTTTACACGAAGCGAGGTGGGCTTTTTTGTTTTTCTTTAGGTGTCGCACTTAATAATACAATTCGTCTTATAAAAAAGTTTGATTAAAACTTACTTAGAATTCTTCAATCGAAAAGGAATAAAACGATACATCTTTTTTATAAACAGTACGACTTTATTTCAAAGCCACAATTTAATGTTGTTTTTCATTGTATACCCCATTTAATCCCCCACTTATTATAAAATTTTTTACTTAGTAAAGAATCAAATTTCTTTTCCAAAACCAATATATTACTATGTATATACAAAAGCATGGCATAAGATTGCCATGCTTTTTCTTCCATTAATATACTTCTCTCACATCATTATTTTTCTAGTATAATAACACAAAATTTTATTAATTTCATAATACTGTTCTTTTTTACACTAACTTTTCAACAATACAAACAATTCCCGTTATCCAGTAGCGGACTTTTTTCCCTTTTGACAAATTATTTACATCACTCGCTTAAACATCTTCTCCAATTCATAAGTCGAATGATGCACAAGTATAGGTCTACCGTGCGGACAAGTATACGGATTTGTTGTTGTTCGCAGTTCTTCTAATAAAGCAAAGATTTGATCGTTCGTTAAATATTGATTTGCTTTAATCGATGCTTTGCAGCTCATCATAATGGCTGCTTCTTCGCGCAGTTTTTTGATATCGACTTTTTTCAATTTCAATACTTGCTGCATCATTTCATCGATAATTTCCAGCTCTTGTCCTTTTGGGAACCAGGTTGGATGTGAGCGGACAATGAATGATTGGTGGCCGAATTGTTCTAGAAAGATTCCTACTTTTTTTAGTTCTTCTAGTTGTTCTTCGATGCGCAGAAATTCATTGAGTGATAAATCGATTCGGTACGGAACGAGTAATTCTTGTACCTCTGGTGTTATTTGTGCTACTTTATCACGGAAATATTCGTAGTTAATGCGCTCCTGAGCGGCATGTTGGTCAATCATATATAATCCTTTATCATTTTGAGCAAATATATATGTTCCGTGCATTTGCCCTATTGGATACAGCGGTGGTAAATCATTTCCGTTCATTTCGATTTCGTGCACTTCTTCAAGTTCTTCTAATTCAAAATTTTCTTCATGGTCCTCCCATTCATTCTCTTGTGGAAGCGGTTCTTCTACGATTGGCTTAGATGGTTGCCAATTGTTTTCTTCTTTTACAAGAGACTCTGGCGGCTGCCATTCTTGTTTTGATGGAGTCCAAAGTGGTGGTGGCGACTTCGGTTTTTCTTCTTGTTCATCCATTCCACTTGGCAGAACGATCTTCGGCAGTTCTTTCGGTTTTGCGTGTTCAAACTGAAACTGTTCTTGGACAGATTCATCCTTTTCTTTTTTCTTTGGTGCAGGGCCGGCATCAGGAATAAGTTGAATCTTTTTAAAAGCATTTTGCAGCGCTTTTTCAATAAGCTGCAATAACTCCTGTTCTTTACTGAAGCGCACCTCTAATTTTGCTGGATGAACGTTCACATCAACTAGCATCGGATCCATTTCAATTGATAAGAAGCCGATTGGATAACGACCAATAGGTAACAACGTATGATATCCTTGTTGCACTGCCTTCATTAAGACATAATTTCGAACGTAACGACCATTTACAATCGTTGACATATAATTACGAGAGGCACGCGTTACTTCTGGCAACGTCACATAACCACGAATCGTAAAGTCTAACGATTCAGCTTCAATTGGAACTAATTTTTTCGCAACTTGAATGCCGTAAATTGCCGCAAGAACTTGTCTTACATCACCATTTCCTGATGTATGAAGCAACTTTTTCTCATTGTGAAACAAACGCAACGAGACTTCTGGATGCGACAGTGCAATGCGATATACAATATCGGTAATATTTCCAAGCTCTGTATGAATCGTCTTCATGTATTTTAAGCGTGCTGGTGTGTTAAAAAACAGATTTTGAACCGTAATGTCTGTTCCTTTACGGCTCGCTGTTTTTTCTTGTTTTAAAATCTCGCCGCCTTTAATGACAAGGTGTGTACCTGGTGCATCCCCTGTACTTGTCATTAACTCTAATTCACTGACAGATGCAATACTAGGCAATGCTTCGCCGCGAAAACCGAGCGTCCGAATACGAAATAAATCATTTTCATCTTTAATTTTACTTGTCGCATGCCTTTCAAAAGCAACGATACAATCTTCTTCAGCAATGCCATCCCCATTATCAATAATGCGAATTTTCGATAATCCAGCTTCTTCTAAGTGGATTTCAATAGATGTACTATTCGCATCGATGGAATTTTCGACAAGTTCTTTTACAACCGATGCAGGACGTTCGACTACTTCCCCTGCCGCAATTAAATTAGAAAGCTGATCATCGAGTTTGCGAATTTTCCCCATCTATTTACTCATCCCTTCTTCAACTTTTTCTGTAAACGATACAGTTCATTTAACGCTTCTAACGGCGTCATATCAAGTAAGTCCATTTTTTTAATTTGCGTTAATACTGTTGTTTCTTTTGAATCAAGTACAGGCTTGTCTTCTTTTTGCACCGATTGTTCCGCTGCAAAGAAGGATAGCTGTGATTCTTCTTCCGCTGCTTCTTTTACGACTACAGGTTCTTGTACGATTTCTTCTACAGCTTTAACTTCCATTCGTTTCGGAATGATAATTTCCTCTTGTCCTTCAAGCTGCGCTAATACTTCTTTCGCACGAGTAATTAAGCTATCTGGAAGCTCTGCAAGCTGAGCAACGTGAATACCATAACTCTTATCCGCTGCTCCTTCTTGAATTTTATGCAAGAAGACAACTTTGCCGTTCTCTTCAATTGCGGAAACATGTACATTTTTTAACTGATCTAAACTTTCTTCTAGTACTGTTAATTCATGATAATGTGTTGAAAATAACGTTTTTGCACCAATTTGATCATGAATATGCTCAATAATAGCTTGCGCTAGTGCCATACCGTCATACGTAGATGTACCGCGGCCAATTTCATCAAATAATATTAAGCTTCTTTCCGATGCATTCGCAATTGCATTTTTCGCTTCTAACATTTCGACCATAAACGTACTTTGACCTGATATCAAATCATCTGCTGCACCAATTCTCGTAAAGATTTGGTCAAACACAGGTAGAACGGCCTCTGCTGCCGGTACAAAACAACCGATTTGCGACATAACAGTAATCAATGCTAATTGACGCATATACGTACTTTTACCTGACATATTTGGACCAGTAATTAAAAAGATGTCCATATTTTCAGGCATGATACAGTCATTTGGGACATACAATTTGCCGTTTAATACTTTTTCAACGACCGGATGACGGCCATCTTTAATAAAAATTTCTCGTTTACTCGTTAATGTTGGTTTTACAAATTGTTCTTCCTCACTTACAGTTGCAAAACTTTGAAGGACATCTAATTCACTAATAATTTTTGCTAAGTGTTGCAATTTCGGAATAAATACTTTCACTTCTTCGCGAAGAGCTGTGAATAAATCATATTCTAATTGAACGATTTTTTCTTCTGCTTCTAAAATTAACGTTTCTTTTTCTTTTAATTCATCTGTAATAAAACGTTCTGCATTCGCAAGAGTTTGTTTTCGTTCATAACGTCCTTCTGGAAGGGCAGATAGATTCGCTTTTGTAACTTCAATATAGTAGCCAAAAATGCGATTATAACCAATTTTTAATGATTTAATACCTGTTATATCGCGCTCGCGTTTTTCAAGCTCTGCAATCCACGTTTTCCCGTTTTTGCTTACATAACGATACTGATCTAATTTCTCACTGTAGCCATCTTTAATAATGTCACCATCTTTTATGGAAAGCGGCGGGTTTTCTTGAATACTTTTCTCTAGTAACGCTGTTAAGCTTTCACATGGATCAGCGCCTTGAATTAAGGCTGCAGCATAAGCATTATCTAACAGACTAACCGCTTCTAATATGGCTGGTATTTGCAGTAAGGAACGCTTTAATTGCAGTAAATCACGTGCATTGACATTTCCATATGAAACTTTTCCTGCTAACCGTTCTAAATCATATACTTCTTTTAATTTTTCTTTTAAATCTTCACGGAAGAAATAATCGTTCACAAATGTTTCAACCATTTCTAAACGTTCTTCAATTTTTTCCTTTTGAATGAGCGGACGTTCCATCCACTGTTTTAGCATACGTCCCCCCATCGCTGTTTTCGTTTTATCTAACAGCCATAATAAAGAACCTGTTTTTTCTTTTGTACGAATAGTTTCTGTTAGTTCTAGATTACGTTTAGAGTGAACATCAATCTTCATAAATTGATTTGTATAATAAATTTCAACTGGTTGCAAGTGATCTAACGAACGTTTTTGCGTACGTAAGACATAATGAAATAAACGTCCAACTGCTGCAAGGAGTTTTGTTTGCGTCACATTTTGGACAAGATGCAAAAGGTTCTCTGGAATTTTGGTTTCCTTCTCATATGAAACTGTCATTTTTAGTGTTGCTAACAGCTTATCTAGTTCTTCCTCAGAGAATGTGGAAGATACAACAATTTCTTTCGCGCCCGTTGCGTATACTTCTAGTATTACATCTTCAAGTGTTCCCGTTAACAATGTTACTGTATTTTGACCTGTTGTTAAGTCATTACAAGCTAATGCATAGGAACCATCTTCAAACTGTTCTAATGCTGCAAGGAAATTATTTTCCTTTTCATCTATTGTTCGACCTTCCATCATTGTTCCTGGTGTAACTAATTGTACAACCTCCCGGCGCACAACACCTTTTGCTGTTTTTGGATCTTCAACTTGTTCACAAATTGCTACTTTATATCCTCTTTCAACCAATTGTTCAATGTAGTTTTTTGCAGCGTGATATGGTACACCACACATTGGAATACGATCACTTCCGCCCCCATCACGACTCGTCAATGTAATTTCAAGTTCATGTGCCGCTTTTACAGCGTCTTCAAAAAACATTTCATAAAAATCGCCTAAGCGAAAAAATAAAAAGGCATCTTGATAATCTGCCTTGATTTTTAAATATTGTTGCATCATCGGCGTGTACTGTGCCATTTTGTTCCTCCATACATCTTTCTTTTTCACTTTAAAAATATATTATAACACAAATTATACACGAATGATTTTGATCCATCATCTGAAACATATACAAAAAGCTAGGAAGAAAATCTCCCTAGCTTCACCTTACTCGTCTTCAGCTTCTACAATAAAGTTCGGATCAAGTTCTTCAA
Organism: Bacillus cytotoxicus; assembly: GCF_023715645.1. GTDB lineage: Bacteria > Bacillota > Bacilli > Bacillales > Bacillaceae_G > Bacillus_A > Bacillus_A cytotoxicus_A. Next base: position 7,095 of record NZ_JAMBOP010000045.1, read on the forward strand.
ACTCATCATCATCCACTTCATATTGCTCATCATCTTCTTGGCAACCATCTGGATTCACACTTACACAAATTTTTGTTTCTCCTACAACCTCTGTGAGAAATTCACGTTCTACTGTAACAACCATCTTATTTCCATTTGGTGAAATCACTGCTTCTAAGCAATTGGGATGTTGAACGACCCGTGCAATAATTTCAAGATCTTCACCCAAAAAACTCTTATCACGAAAACCAACTTTCACGTCATCCGTATAATGCACACGCTCTGTTACCACTTCCGTCTTCGTATTATCATCATGCGAATACCATGTATTAATGTCATAGTATCCTTCGATTTCCACGTACTTCCCATTCTTCTTTGCTTCATATGAATGGTTTATAACCCAGCAACCTAGAATACTAGTCGGCGGATGATTCGGTTCAACAGTGTGAGTTGTTTTCATATACTTACGCCCTTTTCCCACAACCGCCTTTGTAATAATCTCTCTAAATTCAGACATCCGAAACCCTCCTCAATAAATATTCATTTCATTATATGCGAGACAAACGCGCGGAATGTGTTATTCTTTTTTGAAAAAGCGTTACACCTTTTATTTTATAATAGTAAAACCTAAGTTTCTGGATTTTAATAACAATTATAAAAACTTTTGTAAGTAAGGTTATTAAGCACATATTCTTCCTCTTTATTTACTCTGTATCACCTTTGGCAGCACGGACTTTGATTTGGCGTGCTGCCATCTCATCCAGTGGTCTTATCCTTATATGAATTTCGTGTTCCTCATACTAGAGATTTGTCGCCGACTTCCTTCACTTACACACTTGTCTTAAGCTAATCGTTACTTCTGCCTTTATGATTTTGGAATAGACGTATGCTGGGCGCACAAAAAAAAGATGCCGAACTCGACATCTTTTTAGAAACCACACGTGCCTTTTTTATTTGCTACTTCAGCACCTGTCTCTCCTTTTAACACATCGCCGCCAGTTGAAATTAAAATTTCATCTGTGACTGTGTTTGAAATTGTACTTGCGACAAGCTGCAATAAATCATTGACATATGTTTGAGAAGATTTAAACTGTTGGACAACTGGAATTTCATCTAGTTTATCTTGCAGTGCATCAATTTCAGATTCTACCTTTTTTAACGCTTCCCATTTCCCATAATGTTGTAAATTCACTGCTTGTTTTTGCAAAACTTTAATTTCGTCAATCGTACATTTTACATTTTCATTTTTATGAATTTGCGCTTCTGCACGTTTAAAGAAATCCACTTCTTCTGTTTCAGAAATCATTTTTGCTAATTCTTTCGCTTGTTCTACAATTTCATCTTTTGTAAAGTTTTTCATCTCTTATTTCACCTCAATCGGCTCCTCAACCAATTCCCCGTTTAGAGACCAAGTTTTCGCTTCAGTTATTTTCACTTTTACAAGCTGACCGATTATAGATTTTGGAGCTACGAAGTTTACAAGTTTATTCGCACGTGTATAGCCTGCAAGTACATCAGGATTATTTTTACTTTCTCCATCAACAAGCACTTCAACAGTTTGTCCTTCATACGCTTTATTCTTCTTCGCAGAAAACCCATTTACTACCGCATTTAAACGTTGCAAACGTTCTTTTTTCACTTCCATCGGTACGTTATCTTGCATTTTTGCAGCTGGTGTACCTTCACGCGGTGAATAAATAAATGTATATGCACTATCAAAGCCTACTTCATGATATAACGACATCGTTTCTTCAAACTGCTCATCAGTTTCATTTGGGAAACCAACGATAATATCAGTTGTTAGTACTACATTTGGAATCGCTTCTTTAATTTTACGTACAAGTTCTAGGTAGTGCTCGCGTGAGTATTTACGCGCCATAATTTTTAGCATATCCGTACTTCCAGATTGCACCGGTAAATGAATATGTTCAACTAAATTGCCGCCATTTGCAAGTACTTCAATTAAACGATCATCAAAGTCACGCGGATGGCTTGTTGTAAAACGAATACGCGCTACATCAATCTTACGAAGTTCATCCATAAGGTCTCCTAAACCATATGTCAGGTCTTCAAAATCTTTTCCATATGCGTTTACGTTTTGGCCAAGTAACGTAATTTCTTTATAACCATTTGCAGCTAAATGACGCACTTCTTTAATAATATCTTCAGGACGGCGGCTACGCTCTTTACCACGAGTATACGGTACGATACAGTACGTGCAGAATTTGTCACATCCGTACATAATGTTTACCCACGCTTTAATATCCCCGCGGCGTACTTTCGGAAGGTTTTCAATTACATCTCCTTCTTTTGACCATACTTCAACTACTGTTGCTTTTGAGAACATTGCATCTTTCAAAATGTATGGAAGGCGGTGAATGTTATGCGTACCAAACACCATATCTACATTCTGGTATGTTTTCATAATTTTGTTTACGACAGATTCCTCTTGTGACATGCAGCCACATACACCGATTAAAAGATCAGGATTTCTTTGTTTTAAGGATTTTAAATGACCAAGTTCCCCGAATACTTTATTTTCAGCATTTTCACGAATGGCACATGTATTTAATAGAATTACATCTGCATCTTCTGTAGAAAATGTAGGTTCGTATCCAAGAGTTGTAAAAATACCAGCCATTACTTCTGTATCATGTTCATTCATTTGACATCCATAAGTACGGATATAAAACTTTCTTCCTGCCCCAAAGTTACGAAACTCTTCTGGCAAACCAAAATCACGTTCAATTTTAACTTCTTCTTTACCGCGTTTTTTCGCATCTTTTAAGGAAGGTGGCTGATATACACTATCAAAATATTTACTGTAATCTTTTTCTGCTTTTTTAGTAGTTGAAGTTACTTGTTGACCTGCTAATCGTTGCTCTTCGTTCATGAGTAATCTCCTTTCAACCTTACATATACAAAGTTTCACTTTATTTGTTGTTTAATTTGTTCTTATAAAAAAGCATATCGCTTCATTCCTATACACATTATTATAGTATAAAGCGTTCAGTCAAATTAAACAATAGAGATGGCTTGGATTCATGAACGATTTCACTTGATACTAAGGAGGATAAGAGGAGCTCATATAATATGACTCTTATTTATTATTTTACCATTCTGAATTTTCGCAGTAAAGGAAGTGCGACTTATTTATTAAAGACTTCATCACAATTTTGTATTAGAAAAGGCTACCGCAAATTCGATAGCCTTTCATTTATTACATAAACTCTGCTACAAGCTCATCAAACATTTTTTGATCCATTTTTAGATCAGCATCAACTAATGGTTTTTCACTATAACCTTTTACAAGTTCTTGGTAAGAAGGTTGTTCTGTATTTTGATAAATTAAACCTGTTACTAGACCTTTGTTTTCCATTAATGTTTGCATAGCAAGCATACGATTCGATGAATCATATTCTTCTACTTCGCTTAGTTTTGTTAAATTCTCTTTAAACCAATCGTACGTATTTACCTTGTTATACGTTACACACGGGCTAAATACGTTGATAAGAGAGAATCCTTTATGTTGAATACCAGCTTCAATTAGCTGTGTTAATTCTTTTAAATCACTAGAAAAACTTTGTGCTACGAACGTTGCTCCAGCAGTTAATGCCATTTCCATTACAGATAGCGCTGGTTCAATCGATCCTTGCGGCGTACTTTTCGTTTTAAAGCCCGCTTCACTACGTGGTGAAGTTTGCCCTTTCGTTAATCCGTAAATTTGGTTATCCATAACAATGTACGTAATATCAATATTACGACGAATAGAATGAATTGTATGTCCCATTCCGATTGCAAATCCATCGCCGTCACCACCAGATGCGATAACTGTTAAATCACGATTTGCCATTTTTACGCCTTGTGCAATTGGAAGGGCACGTCCATGAATACTATGAACACCGTAAGAGTTAATATAACCAGAGATACGACCGGAGCAACCGATACCAGAAATAACTGCTAATTCATCAGGATTTAAACCTACATTTGCAGCAGCACGCTGAATTGCTGCTTGTACTGAGAAGTCACCGCAACCTGGACACCAGTTTGGTTTTACACTGTTACGAAAGTCCTTAAATGTTGCCATTTAAAACAACCCCTTTTTTGCATTCGTTGTAAATTTCTTTTGGCAAGAACGGATTTCCGTTATATTTCAACAGACTAGAGATTTTCTCACCATAGCCAAGATTCATCTTCATAATATTAGCAAGCTGTCCAGTTGCGTTGTTTTCTACAACGACAACACGTTTTGCACCCTTCACAAGCGGCAGCATTTCCGCTGTTGGGAACGGATGAATTAAGCGCACATGAGCATGATTTACTTTTAATCCTTCTTGCTCTAAACGTTCCATCGCTTCTTCAATTGCGCCACGAGTTGAGTTAAAACCTACTAATAATACATCAGCATCATCATATTGGGCATTTTTGTATACAGGGGTATTAAACTTAATATTCTCCATTTTACGGAAACGTTTGTCCATTTGCGCACTTCGGTTCAGTGCTGACTCAGATGGTTTCCCTGTTTCATCGTGCTCTACACCTGTTACATGGTGAATACCATTTTTCATACCAGGTACAACACGTGTTGAAATACCATCTTCTGTTACTTCATAACGTTTGAAATATGCCTTATTTTCACGTTCTGGTAACTCAGCATGTAAATCGAGTTTACCGCGACGAATTTCAACTTTTTCTAATTGAAGCGGTTCTACAGTTTGTTTACCTAAAGAAAGTTGTAAATCTGTTAAAAAGATAACAGGAACTTGATATTCTTCAGATAAGTTAAATGCTTCAACAATATCATAGAATGCCTCTTCAACAGTACTTGGCGCCATAACGATTTTCGGAATCTCACCGTGCGTCCCGTAAATCATTGCCATTAAATCAGATTGTTCTTGTTTTGTTGGTAACCCCGTACTTGGTCCACCACGCTGTGTATCAACGATTACAAGAGGTGTTTCTGTAATCCCAGCTAATCCAATCGCCTCCATCATAAGAGATAAACCAGGACCTGCTGAAGCCGTTAATGTACGTACACCAGCATAGTTTGCACCAATTGCCATCGTACAAGCAGCGATTTCATCTTCTGTTTGAATAACCGTTCCTCCTACTTTTGGAAGCTTCTTAATTAAGTATTCCATAATCTCAGAAGCAGGTGTAATCGGATAAGCAGACATAAAACGAGCACCGCCAGCTACTGCACCAAATGCGATTGCATCATTTCCAATCATAAACATACGTTTTTTTTCATCCGCTTTTTCAAGTTGCATCATATTTACTTTTTCGCCGAGTAATTCTTTCATATATTGAGAGCCGCGTTGAATTGCATCCATGTTCTTTTGAACAACTTGCTCTCCTTTACGACCGAAAATTTCATCGACAACTTCTAAATACACTTTTTCATCTAGTCCTAATACCGCACTAGACGCTCCAACCGCAACCATGTTTTTCATTAAAGATGTACCTAACTCAGAAGCAATATCCGTAAATGGAATTGCATATAAAATTACATCTGTTCCCTCTGGAATGCTTGGATTGAATTTTGCATCTGCAACAACAATTCCACCAGGACGTAATTCGTGGAAGTTAAAATCAATTGTTTCTTGATCAAATGCAATTAAAATATCTAAATCATCTGATATCGCGCGTACTTCTGTTGTACTTACGCGAATTTTATTGTTTGTATGTCCACCTTTAATTCGTGATGAAAAATGGCGATAACCATATAAATAATAACCTAGTCGATTTAATGCAATACAGAAGATTTCTCCTGTACTTTCAATTCCTTCACCTTGTTGGCCTCCAACTTTCCATGAAAGTTGACTAATCATTTCCTACACCCCTTTAACTGCATACATTGTAGTGTATTTTTTTACAGTACTAGTTTAGCACTTTTTAGAATAAGAAACTACAATGGACACAAATTATACCTCTTCTGATTTCAATACATGTCTCGCATAATCTTAATTCGTTTACAATTCTAGCCTTACAACCGTAAAAATGCAACAATTTGATACAATTTCATCACTAACTTTTTCTAATTTTCTAATTTTTTAAAAAATATTTTGGTAGTGATATTTTAAAATGGAATATGATGTATAAAATTACGATATATGAAATTGTTTACTTGCTCTTCTTTATATCGCTTTAATAGTTCATTTATGACATATTCATAATGTTCATACCGTTCCACATGGACGACTGTTTCAGTTATTCCGTCAAAATCTGATCCGAATCCAACATTCCTTTCGCCGCCAAGCATACATACATGCTCTAGATGTCGTAATATATCATCCATATAAACAGACTTGTTAGCAGCTAAAAACATCGGAACGAATGTTATCCCAATCATTCCGTCTCTTTGAATTAATGCTTTGATTTGTTCATTCTTTAAATTCCTTGGATGCGGACATAACTCATAACTATTTGAATGAGACGCAATAGGATAATCAGCAAATTCCATCACATCCCAAAATCCTTTCTCTGACAAATGAGACACGTCTGTCCATATCTTGTAACGATTTAAATCTTCCACTACTTTTTCTCCAAATAGTGTTAAACCGCCTCCTCGAGACTCTAATGCTCCATCAGCAACTAAGTTCACATAGTTCCAAGTAAGTCCAACAGAACGAACACCAAGATCATACAGCGTTTGTAGCTTCGTTAATTCTTTTCCAATTGCATCGCATCCTTCTAAAGTTAAAAGCGCTCCTATATCCCCTGTTCCTAATTGTTGAATATCTTCTTTTGTCCGAATCCATTTTATATTCGGCAGTGCTAAAATTTGTTCATGAAAGATATTTGCCATTTCTAATGCAACTGCAAATCGTTGTTCATACGGAACTTCTTCTGGTACATAAATCGCAAAACATTGAATACTACCACCCTTTTTTCTTAACTGATCGTATGTAATATGTAAAGAAGAATCATTTTGAAAAGTTCGCTTTCCTTTCCTCATCCATAACTGCCACAATACATCACAGTGCGCATCAAAAATTTCCAACGCTCTTCATCCTTTCCTCCAAAACATTCATATTTGCGATTATATTATTACGGCTGAAAACAACAATCTTCTTACAGAGAGCAATCATTTCATTCGTGGTAAGCTTTATCATCCGCTATTTTTAGTTGAATTGTCTTACAGCCCACAAATAGAATGATAAAAATGACCTGTCTGCAATTGCAAACAGGTCATCCAATTTAACGAGGTTCTACAATTAATTTAATCGCTGTACGTTCTTCACCATCAATCATGATATCTGTAAAAGCTGGGATACATATCAAATCGATACCACTCGGTGCCACAAATCCTCTCGCAATTGCTACTGCCTTTACGGCTTGGTTCAATGCACCTGCACCAATTGCTTGCATTTCTGCTGAGCCACGCTCACGAATGACTCCAGCAAGTGCACCAGCTACAGAGTTAGGTACCGAAGTTGCTTTAACTTTTAATATTTCCATTGCTCGTTTCCTCCTCGTTTCTAAAAAAAATATTAGCGATTGAATTCACTTTTAACTTATATTCACGAGCAATGATTCATATTCCTGCTAAAAATTCGTAATTTTTCTAAAAAATTAAAATATATTTTCTTTTCTAACTTTTTTGTGTTTTACTCAAAAAACGGTTGATCATCATTAATTAAAATACGAGCAATTTTTTTAGCTTTTCCTGTATTAGGATCTACATCAATTAGTACGGCACTCAACTGCGTTCTTCCATCCGTTACTTCAAATCGTACTGGAAGGTTTGTTAAAAATTTCTTCAGCACCGCTTCGCGATCCATTCCTAAAATACCATCATATGGACCTGTCATCCCGACATCGGTAATATAAGCTGTTCCATCTGGTAAAATACGATTATCCGCTGTTGGAACGTGTGTATGCGTACCAACAACTGCTGTAGCACGTCCATCTACATACCAGCCAAGCGCTTGCTTTTCACTCGTTGTTTCCGCATGAAAATCAATAAAAATAACGTTCGTACGTTTTTTTGCGACTTTAATCAATTCGTCCACTTTTCGGAATGGACAATCAATTGGTGGAAGGAAGGTACGGCCTTGTAAATTAATGACCGCTACTTCTACACCATTACAATTTACAAAAATAAGTCCTTTTCCTGGCGTTCCTTCCGGGAAATTTGCTGGTCTTGCAAGATACTTTGCATCATCAATAAATTCAAAAACTTCACGGTTATCCCAAGCATGGTTTCCAAGTGTAACTGCTTGTGCACCGCACTCTAAAAAATTACGATAAATTTTTTCTGTAATGCCACGTCCACCTGCAGCATTTTCTCCATTAATAATCGTAACTGTAGGTGAATACTTTTTCTTTAACGCAGGCACGTAATCTTGAATCATCTTTCTTCCTGGCGAGCCTACTACATCCCCAACAAATAAAATTCTCATTATTCTTACCCTTTCCATCTATACATTCTTCGCAGTTTATTCTTATAAACTGCACCCTTTACTTATGAAACATACGGATTTGTTCACATTGTCCAATTTCATGAATCATTTCCGATTCTACAAGCTTTTCCATATTGTGTCCATTCTCCACACAAAAAAATAAAGTGGTGCAACACCACCACTTTATTTTGCATATTCAACTGCACGAGTTTCACGAATAACGGTAACTTTAATATGTCCTGGGTAATCCAGTTCATTTTCAATACGTTTTCGAATATCACGCGCTAAACGATGAGCCTCTAAGTCATCAATTGTATCTGGTTTCACTAAGATACGAACTTCACGTCCAGCTTGGATTGCATAAGATTTCTCAACGCCTTCATAAGACTCAGAAATCTCTTCCAGCTTTTCAAGACGACGAATATAATTTTCAAGCGTCTCACTTCTTGCTCCAGGTCTTGCTGCTGACAGCGCATCTGCCGCAGCCACAAGAACTGCAATAATAGAAGTCGGTTCTGTATCTCCATGGTGAGATGCAATACTATTGATAACAACCGGATGCTCTTTATATTTTGTCGCAAGCTCAACGCCAATTTCAACGTGACTACCTTCAACTTCATGGTCAATTGCCTTACCGATGTCATGCAATAAACCGGCACGACGAGCTAGTTTCTCATCCTCACCAAGTTCTGCTGCCATTAGCCCAGCTAAGTACGCAACTTCCATAGAGTGTTTTAGGACGTTTTGACCGTAGCTTGTTCTAAATTTCAAACGACCTAATATCTTAATTAAGTCTGGATGTAATCCATGTACCCCTACTTCAAAAGTCGTTTGTTCTCCAGCTTCACGAATATACTCATCCACTTCACGTCTTGATTTTTCAACCATTTCTTCAATACGCGCTGGGTGAATACGTCCGTCTTGTACAAGTTTATCCAAAGCAATACGAGCGGTTTCACGACGAATCGGATCAAAACCTGATAGGATTACCGCTTCTGGTGTATCATCAATAATTAAGTCAATACCCGTTAATGTTTCTAGCGTACGAATATTTCGTCCTTCACGTCCGATAATACGACCCTTCATCTCGTCATTTGGAAGATTTACAACTGAAACCGTTGTTTCGGCAACGTGATCAGCAGCACATCTTTGCATAGCTAAAGATAAGATCTCTTTCGCCTTCTTATCCGCTTCTTCTTTTGCACGTACTTCAGTTTCTTTTACCATAACAGCGATTTCATGCGAAACTTCATTTTCAACTTTTTCTAAGATAATAGCTCTTGCTTGATCACGTGTTAAGTTAGAAATACGCTCTAATTCATCTTGCTGTTTTTGTACTAACTCTCCCACTTTGCTTTCCAAATCTTCAATCTGCTGTTGTCTTGCTAAAAGAGATTCCTCTTTCTTTTCTAATAATTGCTGACTTTTCTCAAGCGATTCATCTTTTCGATCAAGGTTCTCTTCTTTTTGCATTAAACGATTTTCTTGTTTTTGCAACTCGTTTCTTCGGTCACGAATTTCTAATTCCGCTTCTGTACGAAGTGTATGAATTTCATCCTTTGCTTCTAATAGCGCTTCCTTTTTCAGTGCTTCTGCTTGACGATTTGCATCTTCTACAATGCGCTTCGCTTCATTGGTCGCACCATTAATCTTCGCTTCTGCAATGGACTTTCGAACAAAAAACCCAACAACTGCACTGACGATGGCCAGCAAAATGGAGATGAGTATCCAAACTTCATTACTCATAATTTCACCTCCTCTTGCTATGAATGAAAATGACTGCATGGATGTACATTGTTTGCAACGTACAGCGATGATCGTCGTCCCACCTTTTCAAGGGACTTTCTTCAATTCACAATTAAACTAGACATATGCTTATTTCGGAAAGTATACGTCCTCTCCGAATGTTACTTCTCTTCTTGAGAAGAGTGTATCGTATATATTATAAGAAAAAATATACATTCTCATTGTATCTACCGCTATTTTCATTGTCAAGCATTGTCTACCTTTACTTTCTTTACCTACGTTCAAGTGAAACGACCATTCATGAAATTATAGACCACAAAAAGAAAAATAAAAGACACGAAACCGTGTCTTTTATTTTTCAAGAAGATTCAGATCTTCTCCGTTTCCAGCTGCACCCTCTTCTCCAATACCATGATGCTCACGAATAAAGAATGCTATTTCATCTGTAATTTCTGGATTTTCTTTTAAGAATTGCTTCGCATTTTCACGACCTTGGCCTAAACGTTCCTCATTATAAGAATACCAAGCTCCACTCTTTTGAACGATATCAAGTTCAGAAGCCATATCTAAAATTTCGCCTTCTCTTGAGATCCCTTCTCCGTACATAATATCAACCTCTGCAACGCGGAAAGGAGGCGCTACTTTATTTTTTACTACTTTCACTTTTGTTTTATTACCAACAATATCATTACCTTGCTTTAACTGCTCAGCACGACGTACTTCAAGACGCACTGTTGAATAGAATTTCAATGCACGTCCACCTGGAGTTGTTTCTGGATTTCCAAACATTACCCCAACTTTTTCACGAATTTGGTTAATGAAAATGGCGATTGTTTTTGACTTGTTAATCGCACCGGATAATTTACGAAGAGCTTGTGACATTAAACGCGCTTGTAAACCAACGTGAGAGTCACCCATTTCTCCTTCAATCTCTGCTTTTGGAACAAGTGCTGCTACCGAGTCAATAACAATAATATCAACTGCACCGCTTCGTACTAATGCTTCAGCAATTTCAAGCCCTTGTTCTCCTGTATCTGGTTGAGATAATAATAATTCATCAATGTTAACACCTAGTTTTTGTGCATATACAGGATCCATTGCATGTTCCGCATCAATAAATGCCGCTTGTCCGCCTTGACGCTGTACCTCTGCAATCGCATGTAAAGAAACGGTTGTTTTACCTGAACTTTCAGGTCCATAAATTTCAATAATACGGCCTCGTGGATACCCACCAACTCCAAGGGCAACATCAAGTGCCAGTGAACCACTTGATACAGTAGAAATCCTACGTTCCGCTTGCTCTCCTAGTTTCATAATAGAGCCTTTACCGAACTGTTTTTCTATTTGTTTTAACGCCATATCTAATGCCGCTTGACGATCACTCATTCAAAAATTCCTCCTTAACTTAAATGCTAATCTTATTATACATATTTTCTCCCTATTATGCCAACAAAAATCGAACGTTTATTCGTTTTTTTATTTTCCAGTAGAGGAAAACCTCAATTTTTCTATATAAAATAGCAAAAGCTAGAAGAAATTTATACTTCTTCTAGCTTCTTATACAGATGATAAAATCCATATTTGACAGTTCGTTCACGGATTTGCTGACGACTTCCACTTAATGCAAGGGGAATAACTACTGTCGGCTGTTCATCTATTGCTAAACCAATAAACACTGTCCCGGGTTCTTTTCCTTCAGATGCACCTGGTCCTGCTACTCCAGTGAAACTAATTCCGATATTCGTTTGCATAAGTTTTTTCACATTTTCCGCAAGATGGCGGGCACAAGCTTCACTAACAGCCCCATCTGTTTGTAAAGTCTTTTCTGGCACATCCAGAACATGTTGTTTTACATCATTGCTATAACAAATTACGCCACCTTTAAACAGAGAAGATACACCGGCTACTTCAGTAATACGATCACCAAATAAGCCACCCGTTAAACTTTCAGCACACGCAATCGTTAAACAATTTTGTTTAAGCAAAGCAATTGCTTTTTTATGAAGAAGATCTTGATTGTATCCATAAAAAAATGGCCCTACTCTTTGTAAAATCAATTTTTCTATATGATTTATTAAAGATTCAGCTTCTTTTGCATCATTATGCTTCGCTGTTAGGCGAAGCGTTACTTCTCCTTCCGAGGCAAGAGGAGCAATGGTCGGATTCGTTTGAGCATCTATTAAATCTTGAATCTTTTCTTCTAATTGCGATTCTCCAATTCCAAAAAATCGAAGAGTACGAGAATATAGATTCTCACCATGTGTAAAAGGAAGAAGCCAATTCTCTACATAACTTATATACATTGGATTCATTTCTTTAGGTGGTCCTGGGAGTAAAATATATACCCTGTTATCCTTACATAATCCCATACCCGGAGCCATGCCATGATCATTTGCAAACACAGTCGATTCCCTTAAAACTAGAGCTTGTTTTTTATTATTTTCCGTAAACTCTCTTCCCGTTCTTTTATAATAATCAGCAATGGAATTGAGCGCTACTTCATCATATACAAGTTCTTCCTGTAAGCAGGTCGAAATGGTTTCTTTCGTTAAATCGTCTTTTGTCGGCCCTAAACCACCTGTGAAAATCAATATATCAGCACGTTTTTGAGCAATTTCAATCGCCTGGCATAAGCGATTATTGTTATCTCCTACAACAGTGTGATAATATACATCGATTCCGATAGATGCTAGTTTTTCTGATAAAAACTTGGCATTCGTATTCGCAATTTGTCCAAGTAATAGCTCTGTACCAACCGCGATAATCTCTGCATTCATCTTCCATTCCCCCATAAGCCGTTATTTCGAATCAACAAAAACTTCTCTATTTTTCCAGAAATAATCCCATCCTGAAATAATCGTAAAGAAAAGTGCAATCCACATTGAAATACCCGCAATTGGGATTTTAATTAAATTAAACGGAACATTGTGAAGTAAGTAAGCGGAAATTGCAATAACTTGCATCCACATTTTAATTTTCCCAGGCATTTTCGCAGCAGCCACTTCCCCTGTACCAGCTAATACAAGACGTAATCCTGTAACTGCAAATTCTCGGCTAATAATAACAACTGCCATCCAAGTCGCTACATAATGTAAATCTACAAGCGTAATTAATGCTGCAGATACCAATAATTTATCCGCCAAAGGATCTAAAAATTTCCCTAGATTCGTTACAAGATTATGTTTTCTTGCATAATGGCCATCAATCCAATCTGTCGCAGAAGCAATAATAAAAACAAGTGCTCCCGCTAAGTGCTGAATCGGCAATTCTACATCTCCAATTGTATATACTCCCCAATCAAACGGAGCGAGCATAATAATTAAAAATATAGGAATTAAACAAATTCTTGATACAGTAATTTTATTTGGTAAATTCACAGCTATTCCTCCATCATATCAAAAACGGTTTATGCATTGAAAAAAGTCATCGGAACGATGACTATTATTGTGCAGGTTGTTCCCCTAAGTTTTTAATCACCAAAATTTGATGATACATTTCTTCTGCATTTTGTGGGAATTCAACAACTTTACCGTTAATTTTAACTTCCACATTTGGCGCACTACCAATGTTTAAACGAACAACATGTTCTGATGATAAATCTTGTTGTTGTGTTTCATCCTTATTTAAAGTGCCTGTATAAAATTCTTTACCATTTTCATTTTTAATATCTACATAGCTTGTACCTTTTGCATGAATTTCCACCTTAAATTCTTTATTATGGCGTAGTTCTAATGTAGATTCTTTCCCTTTCTTATCAACAACTTTTATCTCTTCTTGCGCAGCACTTTGTTGCCGCTCTAGTTGTTGAGGTACTTCTTTTTTCTCTTCTTTTTTTACATTTTTTTTCTCTTCTTTCTTTTGATCAAGAGGAGAATTTTCTGCTTTTTCTACTTCTGTTTGTGCATTTTTTGTTTGATTTACTTGACCAACGTCATTTTTACCTAAAATAAACTGGAATATGAACCAAATTACAACACCAACAGCAATAACAAGCAATGTAATTAAAATTTTTGGCATATGGTCTGCAATTGGTGATGACGCTGCTCTTTGCACAGTTTCCTGCGCTTTTTGCCCTGTTGAAACTTGCGGTACATGTTGAGAAGCTGACTGCGGTATTTCATGTCTATATTCTTCTAATACCGCCTCTCCATTTAACCCAACTGCTTCTGCAAATTGTTTTATAAAGGCACGTGCGTAAAAATCCCCAGGTAATACGCTAAAATCTCCTTCTTCAATACTAAGCAAATAGCGTTTTTGGATTTTCGTAATTTCTTGCAGCTGATCGATGGAAAAACCTTTCAATTCTCGTGCTTCTTTCAGCTTTTGTCCTAATTCTGTCAATGCTAACACCTCAATATTTCTTTAAAAGTCGAACATAGAAAAACTATTTTGATTTCCTTGTTCAATTTCATCTACTAGACTGTATTGAATTTCTTCATCGTAATCATTTCTCAGCTCAATAATATAATCAAAATCATCAAGTGTATATTCTGACTGACTCACAAATACATCTGGATGCTCTACAACCTTAGTCGCTGGCAATCTCATAATTTCGCGAACAAGCTGCCAGTGTCGTTCATTTGCGCGCTTTGTTGAAACAATTCCATCTAAAATAAAGATATTATTATCATTATATTCATCTTCAATTAATTGACTGCGTACAGTCTGTTTAATAAGAGTCGACGATACAAAAAGCCAACGTTTATTTGCACAAACACTTGCAGCAACGATGGACTCTGTTTTTCCAACGCGCGGCATTCCACGAATTCCAATTAATTTATGGCCATCTTTTTTCATAAGTTCTGCCATAAAATCAACAAGTAAACCTAATTCATCACGAACAAAACGAAATGTTTTCTTATCATCCGCATCTCGCTGTATATATCTTCCGTGTCGAACTGCTAATCGATCGCGAAGCTTCGGTGGACGATATTTCGTTACAGTTATATTATCCATCGTATTTAGAATTGATTCAAGTCTAGAAATTTGTTCTTGATTATCACACATTAATAATAGTCCGCGCCTAGCATTGTCTACCCCATTAATTGTTACAATATTAATACCAAGCATACCGATTAACGAAGAAACATCACCAAGCAAGCCAGGTCGATTTTTATGTATTTCATACTCAAAATACCATTCGATCATTTGATGACACTCCCCTTGCTTACTTTACACCTACGTACTATATTATATGATTTTCCCCTAATAGGAAAGCGAAATGTACAATCGAGGACTCAAATTAATTGAAGGATTCTCAAAATCGACAAAAAAAAGAGAGGACTCTTCCTCTCTTTTCCAGGCTGTGGAGAAAGCCTTCTCCACAGCCTGTTTTTGTGTCTGAACATCTTTTTATCTGTCAACACTGATAAAAAAGATACAAAGGAGCGATGCCCCATGATGGGAGCACTGAAAAATCATCGTGA
>NZ_JAMBOP010000046.1 GCF_023715645.1 Bacillus cytotoxicus
ACTTCTCCTCCAAATCCCCAACCTCCAATAAACAGATACTTTCAGTTTACTAGAAAATT
This sequence comes from Bacillus cytotoxicus, assembly GCF_023715645.1. Taxonomy (GTDB): domain Bacteria; phylum Bacillota; class Bacilli; order Bacillales; family Bacillaceae_G; genus Bacillus_A; species Bacillus_A cytotoxicus_A. The sequence continues at coordinate 60 of NZ_JAMBOP010000046.1, forward strand.
GGTTTTAATGAGCTAAAGTGTAAAAGGTTTCTTAGCGAAAACTGTCAATTTTATTTTAGCGTTTACAAAGGTGAAATTCTATCTTATCCAAAATGTATTTATACTGTTATTGAAGATGGAAGATGGTCAACTGGTGGGAAAAATATTGATCATAACGTGGAAGCAAGTTTAAGAAAAGTAGCAATGGGAAAAGGGTATGAACTTTTGGGGATAGTTTATATAAATCTATTACTTACTACTTATGAAGATGGACTTGAACGTATATTTTTAGAAATTTATGCACCTATAAAATAATGTAGACATGTATTGACCTGTGAGTAACCCCTAGGTTTAAGCTGAAGGTATTAGTAAATATAAGCGTTAATATATTTACGAAATACTTAGTTTGAAGAGGGGAATATGCATGAATAGAGAAAAGAAACTAAAAAAACCAGTAGCGAGTTTTATTCTTCTAACAAATATCATTTTTTTGCCACTTTTTTGTCTTGTAGGAGCCATGAGCCTATTAGGATTTCCTGCATGGGTCTTTGATGTAACGTTCTGTGTATCAGCTTGGTCATCAACCTTCGCTTTTGCAATACTATTTAAAAAAATTTATCCTGGGCAGAATTTTATCCAATTTGTAAAAGATAAATTCAAGAATAAACTTAAATTTCCTGTGATTCTTACTGTGAGTTTGATTCAAGTCTTCATATTTTTGATGATTTTGCTTCTCGTATCTAATAATAGTTCAGGAGACTCTATTTTTACTATTTCTTCATGGGGGATGCTGGTTTATTTCTTTTTTAAAACTCTTCTTTCAGGGCCACTAGGAGAAGAAATAGGGTGGAGGGGTTTCGCTCAAATTGAGCTCCAAAAGAAGCATTCTCCATTAAAAGCCTCGATAATCATAGGGTTTTGGTGGGGGATGTGGCATCTACCCATATGGTTTACTACAGGGTATGTGGGCATTGATTTAATCAAATATATTCTATCCTTTATGAGTGCAATCATATCTACTAAGATTGTCATGACAGCATTTTATAACTTAAATCAGAATTTAATTATCCCAATCATCATCCACCAATTCTTTAATTTTTTTATTGGCATAATAAACGGAAACTTAATCGATTTAATTATGTATAACGCAATTATTTATTTAATAGTAGCAGTGTTAATCATCGTTATTAATCCGAAGAAAGTATTGTATGGAAAGGAAGATACAAACATAAATATAGGAGAGCATGACACGATTTAGTGATAGAAAGTATGTGTTGTATAAAAGTCGACAGAATATTACTCAAGTTCTTTCAAAACTAATAACGGAAGTAACAGTAACCTAATGCAAAAAAATAGCTTTTCTTTCATATTTGTGATAATATTTTCCTTTATAATAAAAGAGGACGTGACTGATTATGATTAATATTGAAATACCAGTACCAGACGTTACGATTTCACAACGTAAACAAGTAATTAAAGGTGATGAACCGATAATTACTCCAATTAATGGATTTATTGATTTCCACCTGATTCCAAGAGATAAAGGCGGCATTTTTATGTTTTATAATATTAATGACGAGCTTTTATTTGTTGGGAAGGCACGTAAATTACGTCAAAGAATTAAAAAGCATTTTGAAGATAATGTTTCACCAATGAAACTATACAGAGATGAAGTATATCGAATTGATGCATGTATCGTAGAAGATCCAATGGAAAGAGAAATTTACGAAACGTATACTATTAATGAACTTCAAGCGAAATATAATGTAGATAAAGTGTTTTTCAAATAAAAGGTTTTATGAGAAATGACCTCGGTATTGCGCCGAGGTCATTTTCGTTGGAGTTGCCGCCCTAGGATCTATCACCCCTACCACAACGCAGGCTTTGTCACCATGAACCATAACATCGCCATTAAAAGAACAATGTAAATCCAAACAGAACGCCGCAACAATTGAATCAAGGCATCCTTGTCTTGGCCTGTTTCGCTGAATTTCCGAATGGTCGGCGAAAAGGCGCGGGCCAGGAAAAATAATGAACTCGCCATGAGAATAAGGGTCATCACTATCCAAGGGGTCTTCCAAGTCCAAGGGCCCGCCAGTACAAGCAGAACCCCGGATGCAACCAGCACATGGCCGGCATGCTTGGCCAGCCTGACCGAAAATCGGAATACATCCAGATAGGCCTGCTGCGCGCGGGCCTCTGAAGTCCGCAATTTTTTGATGAGTGGAAGTAATACAAAAAACGGGCCGATGGATAAGATTACACTGAAAATATGTACATACAGAAGCAGTCGATACAACATGTCCATCCTTATATCACATTAACCTTCGATGGGACGGAACTCATGAACCCAAACTCTCATATTTGGCAGCCACGGCATGCCAGGGTGAAAAGACAGGATAGATTGCTTATATTCCTCCACACTCGCATAGCCTTCTTGACGGGCATGCTCATCAGTCAATTCGCCAAGTGACTGCGAATAGACCTTCTCCACAACATACTGGTGACCTTGAAGCTCCATCACTTCCCCGACATCCGCATATCTCCCGTTGCGGCGAGTAGCCGTTTTCTGTCCTGTAAGCACTTTTTCAATGTCCTCCTGAATCGTGATGAGACGTTCAATCGTACATGTTTTTGGCGGTAAAGCGTTCGTTTCATTTTGGTTTGTCATCTGGGTCACTCTCCTTTTTCATTTAAGTATAAGTCCACTCTATCATATAAAAAAATTATTCTATATAGCAAGTTTCTACTTAATAGAGATAACAAACTTTCATACAATGCTCAGTTAAAGCACACTTCACTAGAACAACTGTTTTTTACTGATTTTAGGTAAACCATCTTTATCGTTTGACAAAGGCTAGATTTGCCATTATCATCAACTCAAACTTATTTACGGGGAGAGGTTAAGATGAAAATTTATGTTGATGCAGATGCTTGTCCGGTAAAAGATATCGTTATCTCTGAAGGTACGAATGCTGAAATTCCTGTTATCCTTGTTACTAGTTTTTCTCATTTTTCTAATGTAGAACAACCATCAGGAGTGGAAACCATTTATGTTGATTCTGGAGCAGATGCTGCGGATTATCGGATTATGAAGTTAGCAGAAAAAGGAGATATAATCGTTACACAAGATTATGGTCTTGCTTCGCTAGGTTTAGCAAAAGGGTGTGCGGTGCTTCACCATAATGGGTCTAGCTATACAAATGAAAACATTGACCAATTATTACAAACACGTTATTTGAGTGCAATGGCTCGAAAAAGCGGAAAGCGTACAAAGGGGCCAAAGCCATTTACATCAGAAGATAGGGAGAAATTTAAGAGGCTTTTTAAAAGAGCGATTTCACATTAAATTAAAAAAGAACCGTTCACTTTTAAGAAAAACCTAGAAAAATTGTGACAAAACTTAAACTAATCTTGCCACGTTAATTTAAGTGAAACACTTCACAAATAATGAACTTTTTTACAAATTATCAGTCTTTATTATATTAAATAGACTAAACTAAGAAGAGGATATTATGTTCAATATATGAGTATATATCCTCTTTTCTTATACATATTAGATTAGTTATACAGATATTGAAAATATAGTTCAATGTGTATATAATATTCAGAAAAGTATGTGCACTTAAAGCGTAGTGAATTCTTTAGACCGAGCACTAATATTACTACTTTAGGAGGTGACAATCAGTAATGAAACAACAAGAACACGTTATCTTTCGTGAGGTTCAGCGACCACAACAAGTTTGGGTATGGATACTCATATTGGGGATCGCTACACTGATGTGGTATGGATTCATTCAGCAAATTATCTTTGATACCCCGTTTGGGGATAAACCAGCTCCCAATGGTGTATTAATTGTTTTGTGGTTATTTTTTGGGATTGCCTTTCCTGTATTAATGCTTGGGGTATTGAAACTGATCATTGAGGTCCGTGAAAAAGGTCTTTATGTTCGTTTTGTTCCTTTTCATTTTCAATATAAGCAGTACCTTTTCGAAAATATACGTCACTATGAAAGCATTACTTACAGTCCACTAAAACGATTTGGAGGATGGGGAATTCGTTTTAACCTTAAGGGTGAAACAGCCTATAACATGAATGGAAAGAAAGGTATAGAGTTACAATTGCAATATGACACAGTGGTAATCGGCACTCAAAAACCGGACGAATTAAAAAAAGCATTGGACTCGGTACAAAAAGCAAAATGAAAATTAATCTTCAACAAACGGGCGCGATTGTGGGATAAAGCTTAGATTATTAAAGCATACTTTATAAAAAAAATTAACTGTCTTATATACCCCCATCTTAAACAGGATGGGGATATACGTGTTTAAAGTATTAAGATTATAACTTATTTTAATCTTGTCATTTCCTTACTAAAAAGATGTTAGGGTATTTCTAGAATAACAGGGACTACTGTACAATATATTCTGGCTTGATATCTTGCTTGGATTGAACCTCTGTGAGATTCTTGAGAGCCGCTTCATCTTTAATTAGATCCCTCTCAGGCCTGGTTACAGGGTCGCTGCTCTAGTCCGTCAGATTATTTCTATTAAATGTAAAATTTTTCGAAACAGCAGTACCAGAAACCGTCTTTGTTAGCTAAATGTTATCTTGTTTTGGAGAATGAGTTTTGGTGCTTAAAATGGCACTAAATAGGGATTAATTTATCCTAGTTAGGTCCAGTCCCGTAAACGTTCATTTTTGGAACTCGTACAAAAAAACAGTTATTTCATTAATGTTAATGTGGATCTTTGCCCCTGGTTATAATATCCATATCATACCGAAAGTCTATCCCTAATAAAAGGGGGCTGTGTAGTAATGGAGGTACACATTTAGATACATTTTTTACTTTCATGTATTTCGTGTTAAGTTAGTCCCTTGGTATATCTGTAAAAATATATCTTTACAGATGCGTAGAATACTATAAAAAACCGCGTCTATAAATGTCAATTTCTCAATTTACAGATATCCGTATTTTTTATATATCTTTACGGGCATGTTTGGTAAAATTAACAGTGAGGTGTAGCCGTTTAGGACGTCCGCCTGTCGAAATAACAGAAAAATTTATGGATGCTTACAAGGGATGGAAATCTGGTTCAATTACAGCCGTAGGAGCTATGAAAAAGTATGGCATCAAACGTTCCTCATTTTATAAACTTGCCAAACAGTATGAGGAAAATTAAAATGTATATGTTTTGACATATTCATTTTAAAATGTGGATGGGATCCCTTTTAACAAAACCGGAGTGGAAATGATGAGTATAAATAGTTTTGTGGAATTGATAAAGGACGAATTATTAAAAGAGGTAAGCATAAGAAGTGAGGATGAATTTGAGCCTGTAGTAGTTAAAGATATTCCTAGACTTTGGAAGTGTTTGGGGACAGGTAATTATGCCGCAGTATTTATGCACAAAGAATACAAAGATTGGGTAGTGAAAGTTTACGCGCGAGAAGGAGAAGGAATTGAAAAAGAGTCAGAAGTATACCGAAGAATCGGAAATCATCCTTCTTATTCGAAGCTTATATATAAAGGAGAAAATTTCATAGTATTGAAACGTTTAAAAGAAATTACCTTATACGATGCTATTCATAAGGGGATTAAAATTCCTAAGCAGGTAATCCTTGATATCAATGAAGCTTTAGAGTATGCAAGGGAACAAGGATTAACTCCTTGTGATGTTCACGGGAAAAATGTGATGATGGAAAACGGCAGGGGATATGTAGTCGATGTATCTGATTTCTTAAAAACAAAAGAAGATAGTAAGTGGAGAGATCTAGCAAAGGCATATTTTACATTTTATTTGCCTTTCATGTATAAATTGCCTTTCCCTGTTAAAATACCGTATTTCATGTTAAACATTGTTAGACGTTCATATAGAAAATATAAGAAGCTTAAAAAGAAATTCAAATTGTAAAAGGACAACATACTTATCTTTAGGTTAGATAAGTGAACCACTAGTAAACAAAAGGAGCGTACATTTTAGATATGTCTAATATGTACGCTCCTAATTTTATAACTTAATTGTGTAGAGATAATAAAGTTGTTTAATTTACAATATTTCACGGAAGATATAAATAGGCTTACTACAAAATGTGGCCGACTTACGAGCCTTCTTCTCTAACAGTTGCCGTTTTTCAGCATCACAATTTTGGTAGTTGAACAGTTCAAGAATGAAGTAAAATGTCTCTGAATCGAGTAGGACAGACCAATCGCGAACCCATTTCCTTGCATCGAACCAATCCTTAATGAACCTTTTGGGCAAAAAACCCCAATATCTAAGCCACCTTACATAAGACTCATCAAAATACATCCAACCTTCAACGCCTTCATCTTTTATATAAACCCAATCACCATTACGGTTAAGAGCGTCATAAGCAGAAAGTTTTATAATTTTATAAATTACTTCATATACACGTGTAACTCGCTCACCAAACAAAATCATTCGTTTTTCGCATGAGAATCTATCAAAAACGAATAACTTCACATAACTAAAAAAATACAAACATATACTGGTACAAGCAAACTTGAAAGGAGACCATCATGAATTGGTTAGAAGCCTTTATTTTAGGAGTTATTCAAGGGTTAACGGAATTTTTGCCAATTAGTAGTACTGGTCATTTGTATTTAGGGAGACACCTTTTTAGTTTAGATGAGGCAGGTCTTTTTTTAGATACGATGCTTCATATAGGGACGTTAGTAGCCGTTTTTATTTATTATAAAAAAGAATTTCTGTATCTATTGAAAAATCCGTTTTCAAAGTTAACATATTTATTAATTATCGGAACAATTCCTGCAGTCGTAATTGGGTTATTGTTTAAAGATTTCTTTGAAGAGATTTCAAAAACGGGAATTACAATCGGATGGGAGTTTTTAGTGACGGGTTTATTTTTATATATGGCTGAGAAACAGAAAAGCGGACGGAAGAAGATCGACGATATTACATATAAAGACGCATTTATTATCGGTTCGTTCCAAGCAGTTGCGATTTTCCCAGCAATTTCAAGGTCGGGGATGACAATTGTTGCTGCTTTATGGAGAAAGCTAGACCGTGAAACAGCCGCTTATTTCTCATTTTTATTATCGACACCGGCAATTGTTGGGGCAATTATCTTACAGTTACTTGATGTTTTTCAAGGGAAAGCAGAACCGATCTCTAATATATCACTTATTGTTGGTACACTATCAGCAGCGTTCTTTGGATATATTGCAGTCTCTTGGATGATTCAATATTTAAAACATCATTCTCTTAAAACGTTTGCGTATTATGTATGGGCTCTTGGCATATTAATTCTTACCTTACAATTTACTGGTGTCTTTTAAGGGAGGAAGACTATGAAAAGCATGGGAAAGCAGTCGGTTTATTTTAATTTGCTTGTGAATTATTTACGTATGCACTCCTCAAATCAAAATCTTATATTAGCGCTATGATACAGGATTTTTTTAGTTTGTTAATAGGTTAAAAATTCAGGAGGGATTGTTTTGGAGACTGCAATAGTAATTGGGGGAAGCATTGCTGGAAAACTTGCTGTAAAAGCTTTATCACATTCTTTTCAGCAAGTAATTGTTTTAGAAATGGGAGAAGAATGGACAGAAAAGACACCTAGAAAGAGAGTTCCGCAAAGTTATCATCCTCATGTTTTATTAAAAGGTGGAGAAGAAGCAATTGAGCAATTATTTCCTGGCATTACGGAGCAATTAATTGAAGATGGTGGTATTGTAAATAACTTTACGAGAGATTTAAGGTGGCATCATTTTGGTAAATGGAAGAAACCTTTTGTTGGAGAATTGAAAATGGTCCAACAGAGTCGGCCGATGCTCGAGTGGCATTTGCAAAGAAGGATTAACCAAGTCTCTAATGTTCAAACGAAATATGAAACAAAGGTGAAGCAGTTACTAATAGATCAGCAGCAGAACAAAATTGTCGGAGTAAGAACACAATGTTTGAAAACAGGAAAAGAAGAGGAGCTTCGTGCAAATGTAGTCGTTGATGCAAGCGGATTTGGCTCCAAAAATATAGATTGGTTACAAACACATGGTATAGAAGTGCAGGAAGAAAAAGTTTGGATCCGGTTATTTTATGCAACGAAATTAGTTCGTTTAAAAGAGAAAGTATCTCCTGACTGGTGTAATATACTTGTTTCCCCTAGTTTCCCAGAAAACCCTTACGGTGCATTTATTCAAACCATTGAAGATAATCGTTATTTAGTAACATTTAGTGGTTACGCCGATGAGCCAGCACCACAGACTGATAAAGAATTTCTTGTCTTTGCTCATAAGTTACCTATTCCAGAGGTACTTGGTTTTCTTACACAAACAGAAACTATTGAAGATGTAAAAATACATAAGATTCCTTGCCAAGTGCGGCGACGGTTTGATTTAGTAAGAAATATCCCTGAAGGTTTCTTAGTAATCGGAGATGCTCATTGCCGTTTTGATCCTGTGTTTGGGCAAGGAATTTCTGTCGCAGCAATGGAAGCAGTAGAATTGCTGCGATGCCTGCAGCAAGGAAGCCCTCTAGAAAAAAGATTCACTAGAAAATTTTATAAGCAAATAGCTAAAATTATTGCAACGCCGTGGGAAATGACTACTACAGAGTCATTTCGTCATCCAAAGATTAGAGGAAGTAAACCTTTTATGCAGCCTTTTCAACAGTGGTATACGAAAAAAATATATCAACTTTCCGCAAGTAATTCAGAAGTTTATATTCGATTAGTTCGAGTTATGAATCTCATACGTAGCCCCTTACACCTTTTTCATCCGAAAGTATTGTTTGCTGTATTTACGAGCCGAAAAAAATAGTCGTTCCCTAGCAGGATTTCGTGAATAAATAGCAAAGTGTATACAGTTGATAGATTTCGGAAAGGAATGATTAGCGGATGGAACTTTATATAGAAAAGTTAAAGGAACAGGATACAGAGGAATTGTTTGCTTTTGAATGTAATAACAGAGCTTTTTTCGAAAAGACAGTGCCAAGTCGCGGTGACGATTACTATATATTTGAAACATTTCAAAAGATATTTGATGAATTATTACGAGAGCAATTTGAAGGTATTTCATATTTTCATCTCATCAGAAATCATGAAGGAACAATTGTTGGACGAATTAATTTAGTAGATATTGAGAAAGAGAAAGAATTGGGGTATCTTGGATATAGAATAGGAGAAAAATATGCAGGAAGAGGTGTTGCCACTAAAAGTGTCACACTCCTTTTAGATGAAGCTGCAAATTATCACGTTACGGAAATTCATGCGAAAACAACAATTGATAATATCGCTTCTCAAAAAGTATTAGAGAAGAGAAATTTTTCACGTATCTCAATTGATGAAAATGCATATCAAACTGATTTTATCCATTATGTTTGGAGACATAATGATTAAAATAAAAAGGAGCGCAATCATTTATGGACTTACGTTTCCCAATCGGTCCTTTCACTTATGAAGAAACGATTACACAAGGAGCAATTGAAAATTGGATAAAGCAAATTGAAAACCTTCCAACTGAATTAAAACAAGCAATAAAAGACTTAGATACAACTCAGCTTGATACACCGTATCGTCCAGGTGGATGGACAGTGCGCCAAGTAGTTCATCATATTGCAGATAGTCATATGAATAGCTATATTCGTTTTAAATTAGCGCTGACAGAAAATAATCCAACGATTAAACCATATATGGAAGGGCAATGGGCAGATTTACCTGATTCTGAGCTTCCAGTAGATATTTCTTTAGCACTTTTAGAATCGTTACATAAGAGATGGGTTACTTTGCTGCAATCGATGAAACCTACTGATTTTGAAAAGACATTTCATCATCCAGAAACAGGGTCTAATAAACTAGATGTAACAATTGGACTTTATGCATGGCATGGCCGTCATCATACAGCACACATTACTTCTCTGCGTAATCGACTAGGATGGTAATAGTTTAAGAGATTATATATTCATTTATGTAAGGAACATAGAAATAAGGGAGATGCACGAATTGTTAGAACAACAAAATGATCTTAATGTAAAACATGATACAAGTTTTAATGGCTTGCGCGCTGATTGTGAGAACTGCTTCGGTTTATGTTGCGTTGCACTGCCTTTTGCAGCTTCCGCAGATTTTGCCATTGATAAAGACGGTGGAACACCATGCAAAAATCTCCAATCGAATTTTCGTTGTAGTATTCATAAAAATCTTAGAAAACAAGGATTTAAGGGGTGTACAGTTTTTGAATGCTTCGGTGCTGGCCAAAAGGTTTCACAAGTGACTTTTGCGGGCGTTGATTGGAAAGAAAGCCTAGAAACGGCAAAGAAAATGTTCGAGGTGTTCCCAATCATGCAGCAACTTCATGAGATGCTTTCTTATTTGACAGAAGCCTTAACGTTGGAAGCGACTCGTCCGATTCACAGTGAGCTGAGACGTGCAATTTATGAAATGGAACAGCTTTCGCAACTTAGTCCCGATTTACTTTTAAAACTAGACATTCCATCACACCGAGCGAATGTAAATGAGTTACTTTTAAAAACAAGTGAATTCGTGTGGATAGAATCAAATCGTCAACGTAAGGGATCTCAAAAAAGAAAGAGAATCAACCACCGAAGTGCTAATCTTATGGGGGCTAATCTTAAAGGCGCGGATCTTAGAGGGGCTAATTTAAGAGGCACATACTTAATCGCAGCTAACCTTCGCGGTGCAGATTTGCAAGCAGCTGATTTAATCGGTGCAGATTTACGAGATGCTGATCTAAGCGGAGCAGATCTTACAGGGAGTATCTTTCTTACTCAAGTGCAAATTAACTCGGCGAAGGGCAATACTCATACAAAATTACCTCGTATGCTTACTCGTCCAGCACATTGGTCTAATTGAGTGAAGTAAATGAATCAAACAAATCAACCAGGCTCAGTTTTACAGCAGAGCCTGGTTGATTCAATTTTGTTCTGGTCTAATAAATTTAAGTGCTAGTATAGCTCCTAAAAGAGCAAGAAAAACGGAAAGGTAAAAGATATAATTATCTGGTCCCTTCATTAATAAAGCAAATAAAGGCGGACCAGCCGCCACACCTACAAAACGCATCGAACTATAAAGAGATGTGATAGATCCTCTTTGTTCTTTTTCTACACCTTCTGTTACTAAAGCATCTAGGCTTGGAAGAGCCACTCCGATTCCGATACCACTTATCACAAGACTAATGATAATAATATAAATACTTTTAAAGAATATCGGAATTGTTAATGTTATTCCTAATAAAAGAAATCCAATACATATACACCATTTCATAACACCTTTTTTATCTCCAATCTTTTTTCCCGTTATATAAGAAGTAAGGGAGAGAGACGCTAAAGGAATTGCTAGTACAAGACCTTTCCAAACACCCTCTAAGTGATAGCGTTTTTCTAGAAGTGAGGACAAATAAAAAAGAACACCGAATAAAATAAACATAATGATTCCACCCAGCAAAAAAATAGGAAGAAGCCAACGCCCTTTTTCCATTAAGATACCTTTTACATTTTGCAGGAAGACTTTTAATGGAGGCGCTTCTTTCGTGTGTTCCGGTGGTTTAACAAGAAATATAATTAAAACAATGGAAATTATGCACAAAATAGGGATAAACCAAAAAGGCAAAAACCAGACAAATGAAGCTAATAAAGAACCTAAAATCGGGCTTAAAACTTTTCCTAATGTATTAGATGTTTCCACGAGGCCTAGACCAGAACTAACTTGTTCTTCGTCTTGAAACATATCACCTACACAAGGGATAACTACAGGCATTGCTCCGGCTGAACCAATCCCTTGAATGATTCTTCCAATTAAAATCCACGTATAAGGATTGTCTACCTTCCATGATACCCAACCAGTAAGAGCGCCCCCAATAGCTGCTATAAAAAGGCTGGGAATAATTACTTTTTTTCTTCCCCATTTATCAGACAAATATCCAGCTACAGGAATCAAAATAATAGCGACGATGGAATAAATGGTAATAATAAGAGATACTTGTAAGTCAGTAATATTCAATTTTTTTTCGATTAATGGAAGGACTGGAATTAACATGGAGTTTCCAAGTGTCATAACTAATGGCACAGATGAAAGAGCCCATAAACTCCATTTGTCTTTTCGATTTATATTTATAAGTACTCACTCCTTAATCAAATGCATGTAGTCTTTAAACATCTACACAAGTGCTGCAAAAATAAATTTTTCAATTTAATTAAAATTATTTACCTTTTATTAAATCTGTATGCAAATTGTTGGTTTGAAATAAAGACTCATTATTTAAGATTTTTCAAACTGTTCATCTGATTAATTAACAAAAGAAAAGTCAATGTTTGATTTACTATAAATTAGAATAACATTTACTTAGTTGGGTTAATCATAATAAGAAAATCCGCATTTTTAATAACGTGTAAAAGGAGGCTTTTGATTTTGAATACTGCAGAAAGTACACTATCTATTTTTGCTTTAGGTGGTGTAAATGAAATAGGGAAAAATATGTATGTCATACAATACGCAGACGATATCGTCATAATTGATTGTGGCTCCAAGTTTCCCGATGAAAGTTTATTAGGAATTGATTTAATTATTCCAGATATTACGTACTTGCAGGAAAATAAAGATAAGATCCGGGCATTAGTCGTAACCCATGGACACGAAGATCATATTGGCGGTATTCCATATTTATTAAAACAATTGAATGTACCAATTTATGCAACACGTTTAACACTAGGGTTAATTGAAGTTAAATTAAAAGAACATGGGCTAAAACATGCAACCGATTTATTTGTTATTGATTCTGAATCGCTAATTGAACTTGGCCAAATAAGCCTTTCTTTTTTCAAAACGAATCACAGCATTCCGGATTGTCTTGGCATTGCTTTTCATACGCCTGAAGGTACAGTAGTACATACAGGGGACTTCAAGTTTGATTTGACTCCTATCAATAATCAATATCCCGATATTCATAAAATGGCTAAAATTGGAGAAGGCGGTGTCTTAGCTTTACTCTCTGAAAGTACAAATGCAGAACGGTCTGGATTTACGCCATCAGAACGATTGGTAGGTAACCATATTGAAGAAGCATTTCTCAAAGCTTCTAGAAAAGTTATACTTTCTACCTTTGCTTCTAATGTTAATCGCGTACAGCAAGTGGTAGATGCTGCTATTAAAACAAATCGAAAACTCGCTTTACTTGGAAGGAGTATGGTAAATGTAGTATCTGTTGCATTAGAAAAAGGATATTTGAATATTCCAGAGGAAATGCTGATTGAAGCACATGGAATCAATCAAATGGAGCCAGAAAAGGTAGCTATTCTTTGTACAGGTAGCCAAGGTGAGCCTATGGCGGCTTTAGCTCGTTTAGCTAGCGGAAACTATAGACAGGTGGATATCCTTCCCGAAGATACTGTTATTATTGCTGCTACTCCTATACCAGGAAATGAACGAAATGTATCACGAATTGTAGACAACTTATTTTTATTAGGGGCTAATGTGATTTATGGATCAGGGAGTTCAACAGGGATGCACGTTTCTGGACATGCTTATCAAGAAGAATTGAAATTAATGCTTACATTAATGAAGCCAAAATACTTTATTCCGATTCATGGTGAATTTAGAATGTTACATCATCATCGCCTTTTAGCAGAATCCGTTGGTGTTAAGAAAGATAATATTTATGTTATGAATAATGGGGACGTTGTTGATATAAGAAATCAAGAGGCTTATCAATCCAGACGAATACCTGCAGGAAATGTATATGTAGATGGATTAGGTATTGGAGATGTCGGAAATATTATTTTACGTGACCGCAAACAGCTTTCTGAGGATGGTATGCTTGTTATAGTCATAACTCTTAGTAAACAAGAGGGGGAAATGATTTCTAGTCCAGATATCATTTCGCGTGGATTTGTATATGTGCGTGATTCGGAAGATTTCATGAAGAAAATTAATCAATTAACTACAACAACCATTAACAATTTACAAAAGAAGGACATTAACAATTGGAATGTTCTAAAAAAGTATATAAGAGAGACCCTTGGACAATTTTTATACGAACAAACAAAAAGAAAACCAATGATTCTCCCTATAATCATTGAAGTTTAAATGAGTTAAGAAGCGATTGGCGAATTAAGTGAAGCAAACAATAGTAAAACAATGCGTTTCTCAGGTACAACTGTATTTAAACTTGAAAACGGAAAGATCAAAGAAGAACTTGGTCAAGAAGAGGCATTAACTGCATTGCAAAATCTTGGCTTAGTTGCAAGTGAATAATAGAAAGAAATTAGACATAAGGATCACAAAAATTATCACTTTTTTTATAAAAGAATCATTCAAATGAGTATAGAGAAAGCGTGTTTTGATCAATCTTTTTTCAAAACACGTCTTTTTTTGTTCATTTATCAAGGTTTATTAGTATCAATTTGATCAAAGATTATTCTAAATTTCCCGTTTCAAGTAGTATTTGTTTTAAATCAAAGAGATAAAGATTATACGGGTGGTGAATCCCTATTAGTGGAATAAATCCCACGCGCCCAGAGCAGGGGGCATGTCATTACGTTGGAACAAGGTGGCGCGCTGATTTTCCCTACTAACCATAGACCTTCTCCTGGCAAAAAAGGATATTACAAGAATACAGTTCGTCACGGAGTAAGTACGGTTATTAATGGAGAAAGATACGGTCTTGGAATTATTTTTCATGATTCTAAATAAATTTCACTATCTTGCTATTTTATCTTTTGTCTCATACGTAATGAATATACAGGGTGTATAATGTAAGGAGAGGTGAGGTAAATGACGGACAGTGTCGATAGTGGATGCAGAGAGAATCATAATCACGAGATGATGACAGATAAAAAATGGCAAGCGATTATTAACAATGATGCCTCGTATAATAATCAATTTTTCTATGCTGTAAAGACCACCGGGATCTTTTGTAAACCGTCATGCAAATCTCGCGTTCCGAAAAAGGAAAACGTACGTATTTTTCAAAACGTCGAACAAGCTCTCCAATCAAATTTCCGCCCTTGTAAACGTTGCAAGCCTACGAATGAAAAATTGCCTGATAGTGAGTGGGTTGCCCTTATCACTGAATACATTGATAAAAATTTTATTGAAAAACTAACACTAGAAACATTAGCGGATATTGCTCATGGAAGTCCCTATCATTTGCATCGAACGTTTAAAAAGATTACAGGCATCACGCCAGTTGAATATATACAACAGGTTAGATTAAACGCAGCTAAAGAGTACCTGATTCAAACAAATAAAGCGATTGCGGATATCTCCATATGTGTAGGAATGCCTAACACGTCCTATTTTGTTACTCTATTTAGAAAGAAAACCGGACAGACACCAGCGCAATATCGTGAATACAAAAGATCAATGAAAAAAACGGAGGGAATTTAAAATGAGATTAGAGAATAAACCAACACTTTATTGGTCTTTGCTAAAGTATAAAGATTGGAAATTTTATATCGCTTCGACATCTAAGGGGCTTGTGTTTGTTGGTTCACAGAACAAACCATTCGAGGAATTGCCTGCATGGGCTATGAAACGCTTTCCGGGAAGTTATCTTGTTGAAGATGGTGAAAAGCTCGAACCTTATGCGGTTGAACTCATCCAGTATCTTGAAGGAAAACGGCAAACCTTTACTGTTCCTTTTGATTACAATGGAACACCATTCCAAATTGCAGTCTGGAATGCACTTTGCAGGGTTCCGTACGGAGAAACAAAGTCTTATTCCGACATAGCAAACGTAATAAATAAACCAGCGGCAGTTCGTGCTGTAGGTGCAGCCATCGGAGCTAATCCAGTTTTAATCACTGTTCCATGTCATCGTGTAGTGGGGAAAAATGGAGCGTTAACGGGCTATCGTGGTGGGTTAGAAATGAAGATGAAGTGATTTTATTGCTAGAGCAACAATACTTAGTAATCGACTATCGGAAGTTCTCCTTGCAATGTATTATTTCTTTGTTAAAATTCCTTAACGTTGTAAATCCGCATTTTCCTGACGCTACCCCATCGCTATCAAGCTAAGACTACATTAGGAATTTTTCAGGAGACTTTTTTTACTTTTTATAGGGGATCAGTGTAGATTATTTGAAAATTCGCATGCGAAATAAACCCTAACGAGTTTCAC
>NZ_JAMBOP010000047.1 GCF_023715645.1 Bacillus cytotoxicus
TCACACCCGTTCCCATACCGAACACGGAAGTTAAGCTCTCTAGCGCCGATGGTAGTTGGGACTTTGTCCCTGTGAGAGTAGGACGTTGCCAGGCAAACAAAAGACGAGTCAATGGACTCGTCTTTTTTATTTCCTAAGAAATTACATGATGTTGACTCATTAGATATAAATAAATATAGTACGGCACCTTTTCGGCTGTAATAGCTAGAAATTGAAAGATGAACGGATAATCTTCAGAAGCATAACTTCCAAGTAAATCGTACCACCAGTCCGTTTCATAGCGGGAAATCATACTTAGGTTATAAAGCAAAAGATAGTGTATAAGTAATTCAGGAAGAATAGGGACCGTTTCGCTATTGGGAGGTAAATAATAAGTATTTGTATAATGATTGTATGTAAGAGGAGCACTGTATAATGGGCTCCATTCTTTTATGGAAGCTGAGAAATACAAATGCGAGTTACTTTCTTGAAAATTTGTATTTTGAATGTTAAGATTCTTCCCAATTCCCTCCATATATCGTATAAAACGTTCTTCTGTCATATGAAAAGTATCTAAGATGTGAGTTGGAAAAGTAAAGATATTTTCCGTCACTTCTTTTAACTTAAATAGGTTGTTTTTTCTTTTGCTGTGTTGGAATAAATCCGCTAATTCAGCGATCCGCTGCATCAACCCTTCCATTGTATATTTTTCCCCTTCTAAATGTTTCATGCGAAACATCCGTTCTGCAACGTGAGTAAATAGTCCGTGTTTTTGAATTTTCACTTCATCACCTATAAATTGATAACTCTGTTTTTTTCTCTTTCTTGTTGTAACCCCATGTGCTAATACGGAAGTTGATTCTGGATAATTGGGATCCACTGTAAGCAAACAAGCTTTTAGAAGTTGGCTCATTCCATAAAACAGTAATACAGGCTTAATAGAAAATGGAGCAGTATCACATAATTGGTAATAACTTTTCCCGTGTTCTAAGTAATAAATAAAGGGATAACAATTTTCAAAGCTCTTTTTCTCAGTATTTGTATTACCTAATTTTTTGTAGCAATGGGTAAGATAATGTTGCGTGTGAGTAGACGAAAGAAAGAAGCTTAACTTCTGCCAAATGATTGTCGAATGTTGCATATATACTCTCCTTTTATTTTTTTAGAAAATTCTAACATATACAGTCTTTCTTGACAGTATTTTAACCAATTGTTAAGCTACTAATAATAATTTCAGGTATCATGGGGGGAATCATTTATGTGGGAATCTAAATTTGTTAAAGAAGGTTTAACGTTTGATGATGTATTACTTGTGCCAGCTAAGTCAGATATATTACCACGAGAAGTAAGTGTAAAAACGGTTTTATCTGAAACGTTACAATTAAATATCCCTTTAATTAGTGCAGGGATGGATACGGTAACTGAAGCAGATATGGCAATCGCAATGGCTCGTCAAGGTGGACTTGGTATTATCCATAAAAATATGTCTATTGAACAGCAAGCGGAACAAGTAGACAAAGTAAAACGTTCTGAAAGCGGCGTTATTACAGATCCTTTCTTTTTAAATCCAGATCATCAAGTGTATGACGCAGAACATTTGATGGGAAAATATCGCATTTCAGGTGTTCCGATTGTCAATAATGCAGAAGAACGAAAACTTGTAGGAATTATTACAAACCGTGACATGCGTTTTATCCAAGATTATTCAATTAAGATTTCTGATGTAATGACGAAAGAGGACTTAATTACAGCTCCAGTTCATACTACACTAGAAGATGCTGAAAAAATCTTACAACAACATAAAATTGAAAAACTTCCTCTTGTTGATGACAACGGTGTATTACAAGGGTTGATTACAATTAAAGATATTGAAAAAGTAATCGAGTTTCCAAACTCTGCGAAGGATAAACAAGGTCGTTTATTAGTAGGTGCAGCTGTTGGAGTGACAGCTGATGCAATGCAGCGTATCGATGCATTAGTAAAAGCAAACGTAGACGTAATTGTTCTTGATACAGCTCATGGACATTCAAAAGGTGTATTAGACAAAGTGAGAGAAGTTCGTGAAAAGTACCCAAACCTAAATATTATTGCTGGTAACGTTGCAACAGCTGAGGCAACTCGCGAATTAATTGAAGCAGGTGCAAACATTGTTAAAGTTGGTATTGGACCAGGTTCTATTTGTACAACACGCGTTGTAGCTGGTGTCGGTGTTCCTCAATTAACAGCAGTGTATGACTGTGCAACAGAAGCTCGTAAGTACGGTGTTCCAGTAATTGCTGATGGTGGAATTAAATATTCTGGTGATATCGTAAAAGCATTAGCAGCAGGCGCGCACGTTGTTATGCTTGGAAGTATTTTTGCTGGTGTAGCAGAAAGTCCAGGAGAAACAGAAATTTATCAAGGTCGTCAATTTAAAGTGTATCGCGGCATGGGTTCTGTTGGAGCAATGGAAAAAGGAAGTAAAGATCGTTACTTCCAAGAAGGTAATAAAAAACTTGTTCCAGAAGGAATTGAAGGACGTGTTCCATTTAAAGGTCCTTTAGCAGATACAGTACATCAATTAGTTGGTGGATTACGTGCAGGTATGGGATATTGCGGTGCAGCTGATTTAATATTCTTACGTGAAAATGCACAGTTTATCCGTATGTCAGGTGCTGGATTACGTGAAAGTCATCCGCATGATATTCAAATTACAAAAGAAGCACCAAACTATTCATTATAATGTCTGATAAAAAATAGACAGAGATTTAGTATCTCTGTCTATTTTTTTTTGATTGTGTTAGAATAACGTTTATGTGAGTACAAATATATTGGGGGTAACAACAGTGACAGGTATGTTCCGTAAGCAAATGATTGCGATTGTAACGGTACTTACACTATTCTGCAGCATGTTTTTTACGTATAGCAGCGCGTTTGCAGAAACAAATTCTGCGTTGAATGTTGAAGCAGGTGCAGCAATTTTAGTGGAAGCGAAATCCGGAAAAATTTTATATCAAAAAAATTCAGATGAACAATTAGCAATTGCAAGTATGACAAAAATGATGACTGAATACTTAGTTCATGAAGCGGTAGCAAAAGGTAAAATTAAGTGGGATCAAAAAACGAAAGTTTCTGAGTACGCTCATACCATTTCGCAAGATCGTTCTTTATCAAATGTTCCTTTAGAAAACGGAGGTACATATACAATAAAAGAATTATATGAAGCGATGGCAATTTACTCTGCCAATGGTGCAACAATTGCTTTAGCTGAGTTAATTGGTGGTTCAGAAGCCAATTTCGCTAAAATGATGAATGATAAAGCAAAAGAACTAGGGTTGAAAAATTATAAATTTGTTAACTCTACAGGATTAATTAATAAGGACTTAAAAGGAAAACAACCTGAAGGTACAAACCCGGATGAAGAAAATGAAATGTCTGCTAAAGACTGTGCTTTGTTAGCACAACATTTACTTCAAGATTATCCGAAGGTTCTTGATACAGCAAAAATTTCAAAAAAGACATTCCAAAAAGGTGGAAAATATCCAATTGATATGTCAAACTGGAATTGGATGTTAAAAGGGTTAGTTAAGGGCTATGAAGGCGTAGATGGCTTAAAGACTGGTCATACGGATCAAGCTGGTTATTGTTTTACAGGTACAGCAGAGCGTAATGACATGCGTTTAATCTCTGTTGTTATTAAAACAAACTCTGAGACAGCTCGTTTTGATGAAACGAAGAAACTATTTGATTATGGTTTTACAAATTTCCAAACGAAAACGGTATATCCAAAAGGTGCTCAAGTAAAAGGTCATGAAACAGTTCATGTAAATAAAGCAAAAGATACAGAGGTACCAGTGCAGACGAAGGAAGAAATTGTACTTCCAATGCTAAAAGGTAACCAAGATATTTATAAAACAGGCTTTAAAGCAATAAATAAAGAGAAGGAAGCACCAATTAAAAAGGGTACAACACTTGGTTATATGGACGTATCAGCGAAAGATGCCAATGATGTAGGATTTTTAACTGGTAAATCCATGCAAGTAGATCTTGTAACAAAACAAGAAGTAGAAAAGGCGAATTGGTTTGTTCTTTCTATGAGAAGCATTGGTTCTTTCTTTAGCGGTATATGGAATGGTACAGTTGATACTGTAAAAGGTTGGTTCTAAAAGCTCCCGATTAGGGGGCTTTTTCCTATTTTCCACAAAGGTTTGATCGGTGAGAGCAATTGCTGACATGCACTAGGTTAGGAGGGATTTTCATCAGTGAGGAGAGGGGAATCCTTACCGATGGAAGTGTCACCTTATTGAAAAAAATAGTAGACAAATCGCCAATAGATAATGGTAGAATGTAAGAGTATTCTTAATTTTCGCCGTGAGCGAGGAAAAAACAATTTACCTAGGGGGTTTTTTGTACATGTTAAATGTAACAGGGACAGAGCGCGTAAAGCGTGGAATGGCAGAAATGCAAAAAGGCGGCGTCATTATGGACGTAGTCAACGCTGAGCAAGCAAAAATTGCAGAAGCAGCAGGTGCAGTTGCTGTTATGGCATTAGAACGTGTCCCAGCTGATATTCGTGCAGCAGGCGGTGTTTCACGCATGGCAGATCCAACAATTGTAGAAGAAGTAATGGGTGCTGTATCAATTCCAGTTATGGCAAAATGCCGTATTGGTCATCTTGTAGAAGCGCGTGTACTTGAATCGTTAGGAGTAGACTATATTGATGAGAGTGAAGTATTAACTCCAGCTGATGAAGTATACCATTTAAATAAACGTGATTACACTGTTCCATTTGTATGCGGATGCCGTGATATTGGTGAAGCTGCACGCCGTATTGGTGAAGGTGCATCAATGCTTCGTACGAAGGGTGAGCCTGGAACAGGGAATATCGTAGAGGCTGTACGTCATATGCGTCAAGTAAACGCAGAAATTCGTCAAGTTGCGAGTTTACGTGAAGATGAATTAATGACATATGCAAAGAATACTGGTGCTCCTTATGAAGTATTACTTGAAATTAAGCGCCTTGGCCGTTTACCAGTTGTAAACTTTGCAGCAGGTGGTGTTGCAACACCAGCAGACGCTGCATTAATGATGCAACTAGGTGCAGATGGTGTATTCGTAGGTTCTGGTATTTTTAAATCAGAAAACCCAGAAAAATTTGCGCGTGCGATTGTTGAGGCAACAACGCATTATGAAGATTATGAATTAATTGCTCGCCTTTCTAAAGGACTAGGTAATGCAATGAAAGGTGTTGAAATTTCAACATTATTACCAGAACAACGCATGCAAGAGCGTGGTTGGTAATTAAAGGAGTTTTTGAAATGGTTACAATCGGTGTATTAGGACTTCAAGGAGCGGTTCGTGAGCATGTACGTGCAATAGAAGCAACTGGTGCACAAGCAGTGATTGTGAAGCGTACAGAGCAATTAGAGGAAGTAGATGGACTTATTTTACCAGGCGGTGAAAGTACAACAATGCGCCGTCTTATTGATAAATATGGTTTCATGGAACCTCTTCGTGAATTTGCTAAAGCAGGAAAACCGATGTTTGGTACATGTGCAGGTATGATCTTACTTGCAAAGAACCTTGTTGGATATGAGGAATCACATATTGGTGTAATGGATATTACAGTTGAACGCAATGCGTTTGGCCGCCAAAAAGATAGCTTTGAGGCTGCTCTTTCGATGAAAGGAGTAGGCGAAGACTTTATTGGTGTATTTATTCGTGCGCCATATGTTGTGGATGTAGCAGATCATATCGAAGTATTATGCACATATGAAGATCGTATGGTCGCGGTTCGTCAAAATCATTTATTAGCAGCTTCTTTCCATCCAGAATTAACAGATGATCATCGTGTTACTGCTTATTTTGTAGAGATGGTAAAGGAAGAAAAAATGAAAAAAGCTGTATAATTGACTTGAAACTTGTGTAAGATTATAGTAAATTGATGGTAACTATTTTATATAATAAAATGTGTTGATAGGAAGTAGTAGCAAGAGACGTTTCTTATAGAGAGTCGGTGGTTGGTGAAAACCGATAGAAGCAACTTGTGAATCCATCCTGGAGTGAAGTGCGGAACAGTCTGTTGACTAGTAAGCATTTCCGGTAAAGAGCCGTTATCTCTACTTGAGAGGAAAGCAATTATGCTTTCAATTAGGGTGGCAACGCGGGTTAACTCCCGTCCCTTTGTATAGGGACGGGAGTTTTTTGTTTTTTTATAAAAATAAAGGAGGAAATAGTATGCTTGATATTAAATTTCTGCGTGCAAACTTTGAAGAAGTAAAAGCGAGACTGCAACATAGAGGCGAAGACTTAACAGATTTTGGTCGTTTTGAAGAATTAGATGTAAAAAGAAGAGAATTACTTGTACAAACGGAAGAGCTAAAAAGCAAACGTAATGAAGTATCTGAACAAATTTCTGTATTAAAACGTGAAAAGAAAGATGCAGAGGCGCTTATCTTAGAAATGCGTGAAGTAAGCGATAAAGTTAAAGAACTTGATAATGAGCTTCGTACAGTTGAAGAAGATCTCGAACGATTAATGTTATCTATTCCAAATATTCCACATGAATCTACACCAAATGGTGAAACAGAAGATGATAATGTGCAAGTTCGTACATGGGGAGACGTTACAGAATTTGCGTTTGAACCAAAGCCACATTGGGATCTTGCAACAAGTTTAGGGATGCTAGACTTTGAACGTGCTGGGAAAGTAACAGGTAGCCGCTTTGTATTCTATAAAGGTGCAGGTGCAAAGTTAGAACGTGCTTTATTTAACTTCATGCTTGATCTTCATACAGAGGAACATGGCTATGAAGAAATTTTACCTCCATATATCGTAAATCGTGCAAGTATGACAGGAACAGGACAACTTCCAAAGTTTGAAGAAGATGCGTTTCGTATTGAGAGTGAAGACTATTTCTTAATTCCTACAGCTGAAGTACCTGTAACAAATATGCATCGTGATGAAATTTTAAATGGTGAACAATTGCCAATTCGTTATGCTGCATTTAGTGCATGCTTCCGTTCTGAAGCAGGATCTGCTGGTCGCGATACACGTGGTTTAATTCGTCAGCACCAATTTAATAAAGTAGAACTTGTAAAATTTGTGAAACCTGAAGATTCTTATGAAGAACTAGAAAAATTAACAAATGATGCAGAGCGCGTATTACAATTATTGGGCCTTCCATATCGTGTGATGAGCATGTGTACAGGAGACTTAGGATTTACAGCAGCGAAGAAATATGATATTGAAGTATGGATTCCTAGCTATGGTACGTATCGTGAAATTTCTTCTTGCAGTAACTTT
Source organism: Bacillus cytotoxicus (assembly GCF_023715645.1). Classification (GTDB taxonomy): domain Bacteria; phylum Bacillota; class Bacilli; order Bacillales; family Bacillaceae_G; genus Bacillus_A; species Bacillus_A cytotoxicus_A. The sequence continues at coordinate 7,264 of NZ_JAMBOP010000047.1, forward strand.
GAAGCATTCCAAGCACGCCGTGCAAATATCCGTTTCCGCCGTGACACAAAAGCGAAACCAGAGCATGTTCACACAATAAACGGATCTGGACTTGCAATTGGCCGTACGGTAGCTGCTATTTTAGAGAATTACCAGCAAGAAGATGGTTCTATTATCATTCCAGAAGTTCTTCGTCCTTATATGGGAGGAAAAACAGTAATTAAATAAATCCAAATTTAAAAACGAAATAAAACCATTCTTTTTTAGTGGGCGAGAGCGTCTGGCCATGCATAGAAGCGGTTAAGGCTCTTTAAAACAAAGGGAGAAAGCAAGTGCAGGCTCCCTTTGTTATGCATGGCTGTAATCTATATGCCAAAAATAAGAATGAGATTCATATAAATAAATCTCATTCTTATTAATATACGCTCATTATTATTTAGGGATAATAATATATTTGGTTATTTAGTAGAATAGAATACATTTTGTAAAAAGGAAAGAAAAAATCTCTTTCCTTTTTACATTTTATTTATATGTAGTAGGGTTGACGAATTGTTTTTCTTTTGATATTATATTCCATGTCATATAAACATGGAGGAATACCCAAGTCCGGCTGAAGGGATCGGTCTTGAAAACCGACAGGCGGTGTAAGCCGCGCGGGGGTTCGAATCCCTCTTCCTCCGCCATATATAATTGACAACAGCGCATATAAGTGGAGATTGGAGAACTCGTTACCAACACGTAACGAGTTTTTATTTTAACCAATTAGGAAGTAGCATGTAGGAGAATAAATCTCTTATAGGAACACTCATATTCCGAGGATTATCTTCATAGATATGAAAGGAGCTACCATGGCTATGGATATTATTATACAAACGTTTCCGCTTGACGGAAAAACACTATATTATGTACAGTGCCCCGTTTGCAAGGAAAATAAAATTTTAAACAGTGCTGCAAACGTATCTCGTATTGTAAGTGATGAAACATTTCGTAAACTTTGTGGTTGCATCTGTGATGTGAAACAAGAAGTGAAGAAAGTGGAAACGCCAAAACAAGTTGAGAAAAAGGCAGATTCAAAACGTAAAGTAATTACAGCCGTTATTAACGGGAAAGAAATGACGGTAAAAGAAATTGCTGAAACATATAGTATTAGTGTAAGTACTGTACGTCAGCGTATTAATGCAGGGAAATCAGAGAGTGAAATTATTGCTTCGACGAAAAAGAAAAACTAAGTTTATAGGAAAAACCCGTGCGATTGCACGGGTTTTTTATTTTACAAGTTTACGTGTTTGTTGTAAGAAACGACCAATTTTATTGATAATAGGTTCAATTGAATCTTCGTTTTGTAAAATATCATATTCTTTAATATTAAGACGCAATACAGGACACGCGTTAAAGTCGTTAATCCAATTTTCGTAGCGTTCATGCATTTCCTTCCAATATTCAATTGGTGTTTGTTGTTCCATTGGTCTTCCGCGCTCTTTAATGCGATCTACGATATCTTCAAATGATCCTTCTAAATAAATCAGTAAATCGGGATGTGGGAAGTAAGGGGTCATAACCATTGCATCAAATAAGCTTTTATACGTTTCATAATCTGTAGCAGTCATTGTTCCTTTTTCATAATGCATTTTGGCGAAAATTCCCGTATCCTCATAAATAGAACGGTCTTGAATAAATCCTCCGCCATATTCAAAGATTCTTTTTTGTTCCTTAAAGCGTTCTGCTAAGAAATAAATCTGTAAGTGGAAGCTCCAACGTGTGAAGTCTCCGTAAAATTTATCTAAATATGGATTAGAGTCTACTTTTTCAAATGATGTGCGGTAACCAAGTGCATTTGCTAAGGCGTTTGTCATTGTAGATTTCCCAACACCAACTGTTCCGGCAATCGTAATAACAGCATCATTTGGAATATCGTATTTTTGTCTCGAATTCATTACTGGCTAATCTCCTTTGTCAGTGTATTTTGTAATGCTGATAAGATTATATTTAAGTCCGATTCACTTTTTACAAAGTCCATGTTATCTCCATTGAACTTTAATACAGTGATATCTGGATGATCTTTTTTGAATGTTTCCATTGCTACTTCGTAATCTTTAATGAGTTGTAATAAATAATTAGGATCTATATTTTTTTCAAATTCGCGTCCGCGCATTGCAATTCGTTTTTGCAGTGTTTCTAAACTTGCCGTTATATACACGATGACATTAGGAACTGGCATATCTTGTGTTAAAATACGATAAATTTTCATGTATTTCTCATATTGGGCACCATGTAATGTTTGAGATGCAAAAATTAAGTTTTTGAATATATGGTAATCTGCAACAACAGGTATATGTTGTTTTAAATATTTTGTATCAATATCTTCTAATTGCTTATATCGGTTGCATAAGAAAAACATTTCTAATTGAAAAGCCCATTCGTCGATATCCTCATAAAATTTTCCTAAAAAAGGATTTTCATCAACGATTTCTTTTAATAAATGGAGTTGCATGTGAGACGATATCGCTTTCGCAAGTGAAGTTTTTCCGACGCCAATAGGTCCCTCAACTGTAATAAATGGTACTCCAGTCACGCTGTTGCCTCCCCTCAAAGTATGATTTGACGCAAATGAAAGCACAAAACAGAACTATTGTAGCATAAGAGGAGTGAGAAAGGGTTAGTTTGTCATAAAAAGTTAAAAATTGATATTAACTCGCAATGCGCCCCCTAGCTTAAGATTGAGAGAGGTAAAAGAGGGCGCTTTATGTTATTACAATTGTAAATGAAATGATGAAGAAGTGTTCGCCTTTAAGGTGGTTTGCATAATACGTAAGGCATGTTTGTTATCTTGATCGCAATTAGAGGCAATACAATCTTCAGGTACATATAATTGATAATTTCTCATATGAGCATCATTTGCGGTGAAAAGGATGCATATATTTCCAGCAACTCCCGTTAAGATAAGATTTTCTACTTTTAAATGACCTAATAATGAATTTAAAGGTGTTTCATAAAAAGCAGAATAATGTGGTTTAATAAAAATATAATCATCGCTGTCAGGGGCAATCTTTTTTATAATTTCTTGACTGTGTTCATTTGTGCAATAGGTGATGAGTTCATGAATATCAGCTCTCCATAAATGATAATGATCATTTACATAAATAATTGGACAGCCGGAGTTTTTCATTTTTTGTTTAAGTTGTAAAATCGATTCTGTAATCCTCTTGCATTTTTGTGCTAAGATAGGTCCGTGTGAAAATTGGAAGTCATTAATCATGTCGATAATAAGAAGTGCAGTATTTTTCATATGTAATCTCCTTTCCTTTCTCTTTAGAATGGATTGAATATAGAAAAGTTATTTGCGATGAAAGGACTTTGTTATGGAACAAGATATTTGTTTTATGAAACTTGCAATAGAAGAGGCAAAAAAGGCTGAAGAAATACAAGAAGTACCAATTGGTGCGGTTGTTGTTGTGAATGGTGAAGTAATAAGTCGTGCGCATAACTTACGTGAAACAGAGCAACGATCAGTCGCTCACGCTGAATTATTAGCGATTGATGATGCTTGCAAAAAATTAGGGACTTGGCGCTTAGAAAATGCAACGTTATATGTCACATTAGAACCGTGTCCAATGTGTGCAGGTGCCATTGTATTATCACGCGTAAAACGCGTTGTATATGGTGCGGTAGATCCAAAAGGCGGGTGTGCTGGTACATTAATGAATTTATTAACAGAGGAACGGTTTAATCATCAATCCGAAGTTGTAGCCGGTGTATTAGAAGAAGAGTGCGGAAGTTTATTAACAAATTTTTTTCGAGAACTACGTAAAAAGAGGAAGAAAGAGAAGGAAGAGTTGGATAAAAATACCCTTTGCTGACACGTTGCAATTTTTTAGGAAACAAGTTATACTGAGATTGCCTTTACAATGAGGCAACTAAATATGGTTTTAACTTTGCCGTGCTAAGCGGGGAGGTAGCGGTGCCCTGTACTCGCAATCCGCTCTAGCGAGGCCGAATCCCTTCTCGAGGTTATGTTACTGTAGGGTCTGCCTTAAGTAAGTGGTGTTGACGTTTGGGTCCTGCGCAACGGGACCCCGTGAACCTTGTCAGATCCGGAAGGAAGCAGCAATAAGCGGGTCTTCTCGTGTGCCGCAGGAGTGCCTGAACCGAGCTAACTGCTTAAGTAACGCTTATGGTACGTAATCGACAGAAGGTGCACGGCAGTTATATATGCATATAAGCTCATCCTATTCATATAGGATGAGTTTTTTGTATGGAAAATAACTTTTGGAATCTAGAATCAGAATAGGTTATAATAAAGTGAAACAATAATCAATGGGGGATAAAAATCCCCCATTGATTATTGTATGGACGAATCAGGCTTTTCCGGGCAGTGTATCCCGCATAACTTTTTGTTTGAGTTGGTGAGATTGCTGTTTATGAATAGCGGGATAAATAAGAGAATAACCTTTGGGGGAGGCCGTATTTTCGTGTCATACCAGGCGTTATACCGAACATGGAGACCGCAGAAATTTGAAGATGTAGTTGGTCAAAAGCACGTAACGAAAACGTTGCAAAATGCCCTTCTTCAAGAGAAAGCGTCACATGCTTATGTATTCTCTGGCCCAAGAGGAACAGGGAAAACAACAATTGCGAAAGTATTTGCAAAAGCAATCAACTGTGAGCAAGCTCCTACAGCTGAACCTTGTAATCAATGTCCTGCATGCTTAGGAATTACACAAGGTGCTATTTCAGATGTATTAGAAATTGATGCGGCTTCGAATAACGGTGTAGATGAAATTCGAGATATAAGAGATAAAGTAAAATATGCTCCAAGCGAAGTTCGCTATAAAGTATATATTATTGATGAAGTTCACATGCTTTCGATGGGTGCGTTTAATGCGCTATTAAAAACATTAGAAGAACCTCCGCAGCACGTTATCTTCATTTTGGCAACGACAGAACCACATAAAATTCCACCAACAATTATTTCTCGTTGTCAGCGTTTTGAGTTCCGAAAAATATCAGTACAAGATATTGTAGAACGATTAACAACTGTCGTGAACAACGAAGGAACGAATGTGGACGAGGAAGCGCTTCAAATTGTAGCACGCGCCGCAGAAGGTGGTATGCGTGATGCATTAAGTTTAATTGATCAAGCGATTTCTTATAGTGATGAAGTGGTAAAGGTAGAAGATGTATTAGCGGTCACGGGTTCCGTTTCACAGAGCTATTTAGCGAACCTTGTAGAGAGTATATATGAAAATGATGTATCAAAAGCATTGCGTATTGTTGATGATATTATGAATCAAGGGAAAGACCCACTTCGATTCATGGAAGACTTCATTTACTATTACCGAGATATGCTTTTGTATCAAACCTCACCGCAGCTAGAGGATATGTTGGAAAGAGTGATTGTTGATGACTCATTTCAGAAGTTAAGTCAGGAGATGCAGCCTGAAATGATTTATGAAATTATTCATACGCTCAGTAAAAGTCAACAAGAAATGAAATGGACAAATCATCCTCGTATTTTTTTAGAGGTGGTTATGGTCCAACTGTGTCAGCAGTTTGCGATGAAAGTAAACGGGGCGGATCGTTTGCAAGTTGTTTTACAAAGAATGCAGCAGTTAGAACAGGAATTAGAGAAGATGAAACAGCATGGTGTACCGGTTTCAATGCAACAAGAGGTGAGAGAAACAAAGGCTACACCGAAGCCAAGTCGTTCTGGTAGTATGAAAATACCAGTTGGTCGTGTTCATGAAGTGCTAAAGCAAGCGACTCGTAAAGAGTTGGAGAAGTTGAAAAGTGCATGGGGTGAACTGTTAGAGCGATTGAAAAATTACAATAAAGTCGCTTATGCTGTTTTGTTAGAAAACAGTGAACCGGTCGCGGCATCTACTACTTCATATGTTCTTGCTTTTAAGTATGAAATTCATTGTAAAATGGCGAGTGAAAATCGCGAAGCAACAGATACGGTAGAGCAAATTCTCTTTGAATTATTTGGGAAAAATTTGCAAATGATTGCAATCCCTAAAAGTGAATGGGGAAAAATTCGTGAGGGGTTCTTGCAAAATGAAGGTGGTTCTTCAGAAGAAGCAGAAAAACCCAAAGACCCTCTTATAGAAGAGGCTGTAAAAATAGTTGGAGAGCAATTAATTGAAATAAAAGAATAAAGTATGCCTTAAATGGAGTTTTCTTTCTGAAATGTAAACATCCATTAAGCGAAAACTAGGAGGAACTATTATGATGCGTGGAATGGGAAATATGAATAACATGATGAAGCAAATGCAAAAAATGCAAAAACAAATGGCGAAAGCGCAAGAGGAACTTGGTGAAAAAACAGTTGAAGGAACAGCTGGCGGTGGTATGGTAACAGTTATTGCAAATGGCCATAAGCAAGTTCTAGAAGTGAAAATTAAAGAAGAAGTTGTAGATCCAGAAGATATTGAAATGTTGCAAGATCTTGTATTAACTGCGACAAATGATGCATTAAAGAAAGCGGGAGACCTATCGGATTCTACAATGGGACAATTTACAAAAGGATTGAATTTACCAGGCGGTATGTTCTAGGAGGTTGGTCGTAGATGCACTATCCAGAACCAATCTCGAAGTTAATTGATAGTTTTATGAAATTGCCAGGTATCGGACCGAAAACAGCGGTTCGTTTAGCTTTTTTCGTATTGGATATGAAAGAAGATGACGTATTAGATTTTGCGAAGTCACTTGTAAATGCAAAGCGAAACTTAACATATTGTTCTGTTTGTGGTCATATAACAGATCGAGATCCTTGTTATATTTGTGATGATTCTCATCGTGATCAATCGGTTATTTGTGTTGTGCAAGAGCCGAAAGATGTGATTGCAATGGAGAAGATGAAAGAATATCAAGGAGTATATCATGTATTGAATGGTGCCATTTCTCCAATGGAGGGAGTGGGTCCGGAAGATATTAATATTCCTCAGTTATTAAAACGACTACACGATGAAACAGTACAAGAGGTTATTTTGGCAACAAACCCAAATATTGAAGGGGAAGCAACAGCAATGTATATTTCTCGTCTGTTAAAGCCAACGGGAATTAAAGTGACTCGTATTGCACACGGGCTACCAGTTGGTGGTGACTTAGAATATGCGGATGAAGTAACGCTATCGAAGGCGTTAGAAGGCCGCAGAGAAATATAAGTAGGAGAAATAGTGATGTTTTTTCAAAAAAAAGGGAAGTTGCGCAAGGAATATGATGAAAAGTTAATTGTATTGCTAGAACAAGTAAAGATAGAGTGGATGCGTCAGAAGAGAATTGTAGAACAAAGTATTGAACCTTCAGAAGATGTATTGTGTCATTTGAAATTGGTGGAAGCGAAGTACTTTTATCTATTGAAGGAAGCGAAAAGACGTCCTGTGAAAATGGAACAATTTTAAAGTGAAACTCCCATCAGCGGGGGGCTTACTGTCAGCTAATACGAGAGAAAGTCGAACGGGAAATGATTTCTCAGTTCGACTTTTTATTTTTCGAGGGAATTTTAACGGTCTTTTTTTTTCTTTTTCCCATACAAATATAGTGTACAAGTTGTAAGGGAGAGGGCCGTATGGAACGTAGTTTGATTATTAGTGGTATATTAACGTTAATATTTCTTTTGCTAATTGTCGGTGCTCCTACAAAGCCGTTTCGTTTTGTAGGAAGATTACTTGTCAAAATTGTAGTAGGAGCTTTACTGTTGTTTGCTGTGAATATAGTAGGGACACAATTTAATTTTCATCTTCCTATTAATGTTGTCACTACATTTGTTTCGGGCTTTTTAGGTTTGCCGGGTGTCGGTGCGCTTGTAGTTATTAAATTATACATTTTACCAAGCTAGAAAAACTTTTGTTTTCGAGCTTGGTCATTTTTTTTGAAAAATATATTGACGCCTAAACTGTTGATGTGGTAAATTAATAAGCGTCGTCAACGACGGAAGAAAAAACGAGTTGACGGTGATGAGTAAATGTGATATCTTATAGAAGTCGCTGAAATGCGAAATTGAACTTTGAAAACTAAACGAAACAAACAACGTGAAACGTCAATTTTTATTTATGATGCTAGACAAACACTTTATTGGAGAGTTTGATCCTGGCTCAGGATGAACGCTGGCGGCGTGCCTAATAC
>NZ_JAMBOP010000048.1 GCF_023715645.1 Bacillus cytotoxicus
AATGAATATAGTCTGGTAATGATGGCAGAGAGGTCACACCCGTTCCCATACCGAACACGGAAGTTAAGCTCTCTAGCGCCGATGGTAGTTGGGACTTTGTCCCTGTGAGAGTAGGACGTTGCCAGGCTTATTTATATCATCGCGGGGTGGAGCAGCACGGTAGCTCGTCGGGCTCATAACCCGAAGGTCGCAGGTTCAAATCCTGTCCCCGCAACCAAATGGTCCCGTGGTGTAGTGGTTAACATGCCTGCCTGTCACGCAGGAGATCGCCGGTTCGACCCCGGTCGGGACCGCCATTTATATAAAATAAAGAACGAAACAGTATGTTTCGTGTTTTTTTATTTACAATAATTTTAACTTATAAGACAGTCAATCTTATCCTTAGGACAACTCCTAAGGTCTTTTTTATATATTTGAAACTGAAACAAAAATAAAAAGTCTGTATAATAAAGAGCAGAGAATACTAACAGTAAGGTAGGTGAAACCTTTGAATAAATATGAAATAACGACAATGTCTTCAGAAGAAACACAGAATTTATCAGAAAAGCTTGGACAATTAGTTGAGCCGCAGGATGTTTTGATTTTAGAAGGGGATTTAGGGGCAGGTAAGACGACATTTACAAAAGGTCTTGCAAAAGGTCTTGGTGTAAAACGTGTTGTAAATAGCCCAACGTTCAATATTATTAAAGAATACAAAGGACGGTTACCACTGTATCATATGGATGTATACCGATTGGCAGAGAGTGAAGAGGATTTAGGTTTTGATGAATATTTTTGCGGTGAAGGTGTAACGGTGGTGGAGTGGGCACATTTAATAGAAACTTTTTTACCATCTTCACTTTTAAAAATTAGTTTATTCCACGAAGGAGATAGTACAAGGAAAATTGTATTAGAGCCGAGTGGAGAACGTTACATTAGATTATGTGAGGAGCTATTACAAAATGAAAGTACTAGCAATTGATACTTCTAACTACGTAATGGGAGTTTCTCTTATTGATGGAAATACTGTTGTAGGAGAAATTATTACAAATTTAACAAAAAACCATTCTGTGCGTTTGATGCCAGCGGTAGAGCAACTTTTAAAAGAATGTAATGTGAAACCAAAGGAATTACATAAAATCGTTGTAGCAGCTGGTCCGGGCTCTTATACAGGTGTTCGTATTGGTGTGACAGTAGCGAAAACATTGGCGTGGTCACTGCAAATTCCGATTGTTGGTGTATCGAGCTTAGAAGTGCTAGCAGCAAACGGAGTTAATTTCCCAGGATACATTTGCCCATTATTTGATGGCCGCCGTCAGCAAATTTATACAGGTTTATATACATATAAAGAACAAGCGTTACAAAATGTGAAAGAAGATCGTATAATTCTCATTGTTGACTGGCTGCAAATGTTAAAAGAGATGGGTCAACCGATTTTATTTATCGGAAACGATGTAGAACAGCATAAAGATACAATTGTAGAACAATTAGGGGATCAAGCTGTATTTGCTTCCAAGGCGAAATATAATCCACGTCCAAGTGAGTTAGCTTTCTTAGGTTTACAGAAAGAGGAGCAATCTGTGCATACGTTTGTACCAAGTTATCTTCGTTTAGCGGAAGCAGAGGCAAAATGGCTAGAAAGTCAAAATAAGTAGGAGTCTTATAAATGAATATTACATTTAGAAGTATGAAAGAAGAGGACATACCGCAAATTGTTGCGATTGAAGAATCTTCATTTACGACGCCTTGGACTGCGGAAGCTTTTGAACGGGAATTGAATATGAATGAGTATGCGCACTACGTTGTACTGGAAACAGAGGAAGGGATTCTAGGCTATTGCGGACTATGGATTATTCTTGATGAATCGCATATCACGAACATTGCCGTATTGCCAAAGTACCGTGGTTTAAAGCTTGGAGAAGCATTATTGCAAGAGGTAGTGAACAAAGTAAGAGCTTATGGAGCAAAGACGATAACTCTCGAAGTACGTGTTTCAAATGAAGTTGCGAAAAAGTTATATCGAAAATTTGGTTTTCAAAATGGCGGAATTCGTAAAAGATACTATACAGACAATTATGAAGATGGTCTTGTAATGTGGGTGAATTTATGATGAAAAAAGATACAATTATTCTTGGTATTGAAACAAGTTGTGATGAAACGGCTGTAGCAGTTGTGAAAAATGGACGAGATATTTTAGCGAACGTTGTAGCTTCGCAAATTGAAAGTCATAAACGGTTTGGCGGAGTTGTTCCAGAAATTGCATCTCGCCACCATGTTGAAGAAATAACGGTTGTGTTAGAAGAAGCGTTAAAAGAAGCAAATGTGACCTTTGAAGATATTGATGCAATAGCTGTTACGGAAGGACCGGGCCTCGTTGGTGCATTGTTAATTGGGGTGAATGCAGCAAAAGCGGTAGCTTTTGCGCATAATATTCCTTTAGTTGGTGTGCATCATATCGCGGGACATATTTATGCGAATCGTTTAGTACAAGAACTACAATTTCCATTACTATCCCTTGTTGTATCGGGTGGGCATACAGAGCTTGTTTATATGAAAGAGCATGGTTCCTTTGAAGTAATTGGAGAAACGCGAGATGATGCCGCAGGAGAGGCGTATGATAAAGTAGCGCGTACGTTATCATTGCCATATCCAGGTGGACCGCATATTGATCGTCTTGCTCATGAAGGAGAGCCGACAATTGATTTGCCTCGTGCATGGCTTGAACCAAATTCTTATGATTTTAGTTTCAGTGGATTAAAATCTGCAGTTATTAACACTGTGCATAACGCAAAACAGCGTGGACAAGAATTAACACCTGAAGATTTAGCTGCTAGTTTCCAGGCAAGTGTAATTGATGTGTTAGTAACAAAAACAATAAGAGCAACAGAAGAGTATGGTGTAAAACAAGTGCTTCTCGCGGGCGGGGTAGCAGCCAATAAAGGACTACGGGCGCGCTTAGAGGAAGAGTTTGCAAAGAAAGAAAATGTTGAACTCATCATTCCTCCGTTATCCTTATGCACAGATAACGCAGCTATGATTGCTGCTGCTGGTACAATTGCATATGAGCAGGGAAAGAGGGCAACGTTAGCATTAAATGCAAACCCTGGTTTGGATATTGAATCATAATGTAAGAGAACATATATAAGTGCAAACTGAAAAACCGACATAAAAACCTACCTTTCTTTTTAGGGAGGACGAGAGAGATCCTGTTATATTCTACATAGCAGCGATTTATCCCGCTATTCGTGGGCAGTAATACTCCCGCCTCAAAATTCAGCGAATGCATTGTCTAGCTCTAGCGGCTAGAATCTCCGGCCGTTCCACCCCCTCGGACGAGGCAAAAAGCGCCTCTCCGCCCTGTGCGTGGGCGTCCTGCGATTCTGAGCGAGCCGCTTCCGCTTTTCTTAAGAAGTTAGGCGGGAGATAAACTGCCCGTAAAAGCCCGATTGGTGAGGGCTGATAATCAGTGGGGGATGAAGAAAACCCCCACTGATTAAATTTTCACTTTATACAAAGGTATGTGGATAGAGGAATCTTTTTAATAAAAGATGTAAAGTTATACACAGAATTAACCTCAACTTGTGGATAAAACCTATATTATCTGTTGATAATATGGGTTTTTTTGTGAGTATAAAATGTGGATAAGTATTATTATTTTTGTGGGAAATGTGGAAAACTTTTATTTTTCTTGAAAATAAAGAGGTGGATATGTGAATATTGCTGTGGATAAAAAGATCAGTGTAACCACTGACCTTTTTACAGTTGTAATTCTTCCCATTCTTCCATGCATGCTTCCAATTGTTCTTGAAGTGTTTGTTTTTCTGTTGTAATATCACTGGCTCTTTCGTAATCAGCATATACTTCTGGATGACAAAGTTGTTCTTCTAATGCCATGATTTGTTCTTCAATTGTCGCAATCGTTTCTTCGAGTTCCTCGATTCTACGCATACGTTGGCGTTCTTGCTTTTTACGTTCTTTCTCTTCAATATAATTCAATTTTTCTTGTGCTACTTGTTTTTGTGCAGGTTTACTTGTTTCTTGTTCTTCAAGCTCGGCACGTTCTAGCATTTCATTTTTCTTTTCTACATAATAATCGTAATCACCTAGGTATTCTCCAGCCCCGTCTGTGGATAACTCAATTACTTTTGTAGCAATACGATTAATGAAATAGCGGTCATGAGAAACAAATAAAATGGTTCCTGGAAAATCAATGAGTGCATTTTCTAAAATTTCTTTGCTACTTAAATCTAAATGGTTGGTCGGCTCGTCTAAAATAAGTACATTTGATTTTTGCATCATAAGTTTTGCGAGAGCTAAACGTGCCTTTTGCCCACCACTTAAAGAGGAAACAGGTTTTAGAACGTCGTCACCGGAAAATAAAAAGTTTCCAAGTACTGTGCGAATTTCTTTTTCTGGTTGCAGTGGATAATCATCCCACAGTTCATCCAATACACGTTTTGCCGATGTTAAGTTTGCTTGTTCTTGGTCATAATATCCGATAGAAACGTTGGAACCAAACGAAATAGTACCGTCTAAAGGACGAAGTTTATCCACAAGAGATTTTAATAAAGTGGATTTGCCGATTCCGTTTGGACCGACAAGTGCAACGCTATCGCCTCTCGTTAAGTAGAAATGAATGTTTTGAATAATCGGCTCATCCTCATAACCAATTGTCACATCTCTTACTTGTAATACATCATTACCGCTTTGTTTATCGATATCAAAATGGAAAGAAGCTGACTTTGTATCACCAAGTGGTTTGTCCATAATGTCCATACGCTCTAATTGTTTTCGGCGGCTTTGTGCTCGTTTTGTTGTAGATGCACGAGCAATATTCTTTTGGACAAATTCTTGTAATTTTGTTACTTCTTCTTGTTGTTTCTCGTAACGCTTCATCTCGTGTTCATAAAGTGACGCTTTCAGTTCTAAGTATTTACTGTAGTTTCCTGTGTACTTTCGACTTTGTTTATTAGAGATTTCATATACCTGTGTTACAAGTCTATCTAAAAAGTACCGATCGTGTGAAACGATTAAAATAGCACCAGGATAACCTTGTAAATATTGCTCGAGCCACGTTAATGTCTCGATATCTAAATGGTTGGTTGGCTCATCTAGAATAAGTAAATCCGGTTTTGTTAATAATAATTTCCCGAGAGCTAAACGAGTTTTTTGGCCACCACTTAACGTGGAGATTGTCGCTTTGTGTGTTTCGGGAGGGAAACCGAGTCCGCTTAAAACCGAGCGAATATCAGCTTCATATTGATAGCCGCCTTTATTTTTATAATCTAATTGTAGGCGATCATACTCTACTAACAATTTTTCATGAATGTTTTCATTTGTGAAATTTTCTTCTTTTCCCATTTCTTGTTCTAATCTGCGGAGTTCTTTCTCCATACGTTGTAAGTGAAGAAAGACCGTTAGCATTTCATCCCAAATCGTTAGCGATGTTTCAAGACCAGTGTGCTGTGCTAAGTAACCGATAGATACGTCTTTCGGCTTGATAATTTCGCCGCCGTCATGGGATAGTTCTCCAGCAATAATCTTTAATAATGTAGACTTTCCAGCGCCATTACGCCCAACAAGTGCAATGCGATCACGCGTCTGTACTTCTAACTTAATGTTTGAAAGAATCACTTCAGCGGCGAACAACTTGGAAAGGTTATTCACTTGTAGTAAAATCAATGTTTTCACCTCAAATATTTTTAAATTTTGCCATGGTTATATTTCTCAATCGTACTGAAAATAGTGTATAGTTGAACATAAATAGGGAAATTCTCTCTCTATTATACAAGGAAAACTATTAATGCTAAACTTCCGTATATGTTTCAATTACTTGAACAGGTAGGAAGAGAGGAGGGGGTTGCATGGAGCAGCCTAAAATTCCGCAGGCAACTGCCAAAAGATTGCCTCTATACTATCGATTTATCCAAAACTTATCGTTATCTGGTAAGCAACGCGTATCATCTGCAGAATTAAGTGAAGCAGTGAAAGTGGATTCAGCGACAATTCGAAGAGACTTTTCATATTTTGGGGCGTTAGGGAAAAAGGGATATGGCTATAATGTAAATTATTTATTGTCATTTTTTCGCGAAACACTTGATCAAGACGATGTAACACGCGTAGCATTAATTGGGGTAGGTAATTTGGGAACCGCTTTCTTACATTACAATTTTACGAAAAATAATAATACAAAAATTGATATGGCATTTGACGTTGATGAAGAGAAAGTTGGAAAAGAAATCGGCGGGATTCCAGTATATCATTTAGATGAATTGGAAGAGAGACTATCAGATGATATAAAAGTGGCAATATTAACAGTGCCTGCTTCTGTTGCACAAGCTGTAGCAGATCGCTTATCGCATACGAGCGTACACGGTGTTTTAAACTTTACACCTGCTAGGTTAAACTTATCAGAACATATTCGTATTCATCATATTGATTTAGCGGTAGAGTTACAAACGCTTGTGTACTTTTTGAAAAATTATCCACAATAAAAACGCAGGAATGTCCTGCGTTTTTATTGTCTTTTTTTCTGTTTAGAAAAAAGAAGGCGAATTGCTAAATTAAAATCGACTGTTGCCATTACAGCAAGTAATAGTGTGTAAAAGTTCCAAATTGTATCTGTCACACTTGTAATTGCTAAGTATGTAAAAATACACCCTAGAAGAAAATACAAAGTCGCCATAACAAATGGTGAATTTCGCATGTTTAAAATCCTCCAATGAATCCTTGCAGTTTTTCAGCTTTTTCTAGATAGGGATGAAGTACGAATGTAATTAACATAACATATGTATTCATCATAACATGAGCCATAATTGGTACAATAATTCGTTTTGTTTGTACGTATAAAAATGAAAAAACAAGCCCCATGGAAATATACACTAATAAATGTGTAGGGTCAAAATGGATGAGAGCAAATATAAGTGAACTTATGATTGCTGCGATAAAGAAGTTATATCGTTTATATAGTGTGCCAAATATAATTTTTCTAAATATAATTTCCTCAAGAATAGGAGCAAATATAGATGAAACAATCATAAATAATGGCGCAGTTTTTATAATGTCGATAATGTTTTGTGTATTTTCAGATTCGGCTTTGATTTTAAAAACTTGTGTTTCAATTGTGCCAGCAATGATTTGGGCAAATAATGCAAGGAAAACCCCTAAAATAATCCACCCTATCGTAGCGGGGATCGTTGTTTTTCCGCGATTCCATTTTTCTGATTCTGTATCATTACGTAGTAACACAAGGATGATGATAAGAGCGATAAAGAAGCTAATCAATCCCCAATGTGCAGTTGCCAGTTGAATTTTTTCATCAAGGGTCCGGTGCCCATTATTGTAGATCCCGCTTTTTAAGAGAATCCATCCACCAATTATACCTGATAATTGCATCAAAATATATGTAACAATAACCCACCAATATTGTCTCTTCAATTTCGTAACTCCTTTTTGAATTTTTTGTAAAGAAAAAGGAAAATGCTCTATCCATAGAGAAAACAAATTATGGCATCTTTTTTATTATAACATAGGTGAAGATGAAAAAAGGTGGAATATCATATGCCAGGTCAACTACCCACCACTTAAACGCTAACCCGTCACGCACTTGAAGATGGGGGGGAATACGTTAAAAAGCAACATAAGCCTCCTTTCTTTTAGAGGAGGACGAGAGCATTAAGCGGTCATATTGTATTGCTGCATAGCAACGACTTATATGGCGGAAAAGAAAAATGGATTTATATATAAATCCAGATTAAAAATCTGACATAAAACCTTTTTCTTTTTAGGTGGACGAGAGTGTCTGGCCGCAACTTGTGTGTTGGAAAGGCAAATGGGAGAGGGGCAGGATAGTTTTCCGAAAAATTACGATTTTTTCACTTGCAAAAGAAAATGAGATTCTTTATTATAATAAGTGTGTTAGCACTCGGAGTATTAGAGTGCTAATAAATAAAAAATTTACATAATAAATTGAGGAGGTTGTTGTTCATGCTAAAGCCGTTAGGTGATCGCGTTATTATTGAACTTGTTCAAGCAGAAGAAAAAACAGCAAGTGGCATTGTACTACCAGACACTGCAAAAGAAAAACCACAAGAAGGTAAAGTAGTGGCAGTTGGTACTGGTCGTGTGCTTGAAAATGGTGAGCGTGTTGCTTTAGATGTAGCTACAGGAGATCGTATTATCTTCTCAAAATATGCAGGTACTGAAGTGAAATATGAAGGTACAGAATATTTAATTTTACGTGAAAGCGACATTTTAGCAATTATCGGTTAATTATATAAATCTTTAAAAATTCAAGGGGGTCAAATATTATGGCAAAAGATATTAAATTTAGTGAAGAAGCACGTCGTTCGATGCTTCGCGGTGTCGACACTCTTGCAAACGCAGTAAAAGTTACACTTGGACCAAAAGGTCGTAACGTTGTACTTGAGAAAAAATTTGGTTCTCCGCTTATTACAAATGACGGTGTAACAATTGCAAAAGAAATCGAATTAGAAGATGCATTTGAAAATATGGGTGCAAAATTAGTTGCAGAAGTTGCTAGCAAAACAAACGATGTAGCTGGTGATGGAACAACAACGGCAACTGTATTAGCGCAAGCAATGATTCGTGAAGGCTTAAAGAACGTAACAGCTGGTGCGAACCCAATGGGTCTTCGTAAAGGTATTGAAAAAGCTGTTGCAGCAGCAATTGAAGAATTAAAAGCAATATCTAAACCGATCGAAGGTAAATCTTCTATCGCACAAGTAGCTGCTATTTCTGCTGATGACGAAGAAGTAGGACAATTAATTGCAGAAGCAATGGAGCGCGTTGGTAACGACGGCGTTATTACATTAGAAGAGTCTAAAGGATTCACAACAGAATTAGATGTAGTAGAAGGTATGCAGTTCGACCGTGGATATGCTTCTCCTTACATGATTACTGATTCTGATAAAATGGAAGCTGTTCTTGATAATCCATTTATCTTAATTACAGATAAAAAGGTTTCTAGCATTCAAGAAATCTTACCAGTATTAGAGCAAGTGGTACAACAAGGTAAACCACTTCTTATCATCTCTGAAGACGTAGAAGGCGAAGCGTTAGCTACATTAGTAGTAAACAAACTTCGCGGTACGTTCAACGTAGTAGCTGTTAAAGCTCCTGGCTTCGGTGATCGTCGTAAAGCGATGTTAGAAGATATCGCAATCTTAACTGGCGGCGAAGTAATTACAGAAGAGTTAGGCCGTGACTTAAAATCTGCAACTATCGCATCTTTAGGACGCGCTGGTAAAGTTGTTGTAACGAAAGAAAATACAACAATTGTTGAAGGTATAGGAAATACAGAACAAATCGAAGCTCGCATCGGTCAAATCCGTGCGCAATTAGAAGAAACAACTTCTGAATTCGATCGTGAAAAATTACAAGAACGTCTTGCTAAATTAGCAGGTGGCGTAGCTGTAATTAAAGTAGGTGCAGCAACTGAAACGGAATTAAAAGAGCGTAAACTTCGCATTGAAGATGCACTTAACTCAACTCGTGCAGCAGTAGAAGAAGGTATTGTTGCAGGTGGTGGTACTGCACTTATGAACGTATATGCTAAAGTTGCTGGTCTTGCAGCTGAAGGCGATGGAGCAACAGGTATTAACATCGTACTTCGTGCGTTAGAAGAGCCAGTTCGTCAAATCGCAGTAAACGCTGGTTTAGAAGGCTCTGTAGTTGTAGAGCGCTTAAAAGGCGAAAAAGTTGGCGTTGGTTTCAACGCAGCAACGGGCGAATGGGTAAATATGCTTGAGTCTGGTATCGTAGATCCAACGAAAGTAACTCGTTCTGCTCTTCAAAACGCAGCATCTGTTGCAGCGATGTTCTTAACAACTGAAGCAGTTGTTGCTGACAAACCAGAACCAAATGCACCTGCAATGCCTGACATGGGCGGCATGGGCATGGGCGGTATGGGCGGCATGATGTAATCTGCCCTTTCTATGAAGCTGTTAAATGTATAAATAGTTAGTAAGAAGAAGACTACTTCCTAAAGGGGGTAGTCTTCTTTGTGTTTGGTACATAGAGATTTTTTAAAACAATCGTTTGGATGCAGTCTCACTATATAGGGAAATAATTTCTGTAGAATTTTGTCGCTTTCTCCTTGACCGTATTCACGTTTCATTGTTAGAATCTAGAAAGATAATATTAAACGTTCCTTCATATATCCTCAATAATACGGATTGAGAGTCTCTACCGGGTTACCGTAAACAACCTGACTATGAAGGCAGTGTGTCTATATTTATTAAGGAACGGATTCCTTTATAGAGCTAGACTCCTGCCTTTTCTTTGTTATGAGACTGAGGGCAGGGGAATGGCTTTTTTTATTATATTGGTAATTGTTTTTTACCAAGTTGGTGAAAATGTTTATATACAGAACTATGGGGTGATTATTTTGAAGAAACAGCACGATACGATTATCGTTTTAGATTTTGGAAGTCAGTATAACCAGTTAATTGCACGTCGCATTCGTGAATTTGGCGTGTATAGTGAACTTCATCCACATACAATTACAGCAGAAGAAATTAAAGCGATGAATCCAAAAGGAATTATCTTCTCTGGTGGACCGAACAGTGTATATGGCGAAAATGCATTCCACTGCGATGAAAAAATCTTTGACTTAGGCTTACCGATCTTCGGTATTTGCTACGGCATGCAGTTAATGACAAAGCACTTTGGTGGAAAAGTAGAACGTGCAGACCATCGTGAGTACGGAAAAGCAGTATTAAAAGTAGAGAACCAATCGAAATTATATACAAACCTTCCAGAAGAACAAGTTGTTTGGATGAGCCATGGTGACTTAGTAACAGGTTTACCAGAAGGTTTCGTAGTAGATTCAACAAGTGACTCTTGTCCAATTGCTGGTATGAGCAATGAAGCGCAAAATTTATATGGTGTACAGTTCCATCCAGAAGTGCGTCACTCTGAGCACGGTAACGATTTAATTAAGAACTTTGTATTCGGTGTTTGTGGTTGTACTGAAGGCTGGAATATGGAGAACTTCATTGAAGTAGAATTAGAAAAGATTCGTGAAACAGTTGGCGACAAGAAAGTATTATGTGCACTTAGCGGCGGCGTAGACTCTTCTGTTGTAGCTGTATTAATTCATAAAGCAATCGGTGACCAATTAACATGTATTTTCGTTGACCACGGCTTACTTCGTAAAGATGAAGCAGAAGGCGTTATGAAAACATTTAGCGAAGGCTTCCACATGAACGTTATTAAAGTGGATGCACAAGAACGCTTCATGAGCAAATTAGCAGGTGTTGAAGATCCAGAACAAAAACGTAAAATCATCGGTAATGAATTCATTTATGTATTCGATGATGAAGCTTCTAAATTAGAAGGAATGGACTTCTTAGCACAAGGTACACTGTACACAGATATTATTGAAAGTGGTACAGCAACTGCACAAACAATTAAGTCTCACCATAACGTTGGTGGACTTCCAGAAGATATGCAATTCAAGTTAATTGAACCATTAAATACATTATTTAAAGATGAAGTACGTGAGTTAGGTTCTGAACTAGGAATTCCAGATGAAATCGTATGGCGTCAACCATTCCCAGGTCCAGGACTTGGTATTCGTGTGTTAGGCGAAATTACAGAAGAAAAATTAGAAATCGTTCGTGAATCTGATGCGATTTTACGTGAAGAAATCAAAAAAGCTGGTTTAGATCGTGAAGTTTGGCAATATTTCACTGCACTTCCTGGTATGCGAAGTGTAGGTGTTATGGGTGACGAGCGTACGTATGATTACACAGTAGGTATTCGTGCGGTAACATCAATCGATGGTATGACAGCAGATTGGGCACGTATCCCTTGGGACGTATTAGAGAAAATCTCTGTACGTATCGTAAACGAAGTAAAACACGTTAACCGTATTGTGTATGACATTACTTCTAAGCCACCAGCAACAATTGAGTGGGAATAAGTAGAACTTCATGATATAAAAGACGATCCATCTATGCCTTTATGTGTAGATGGATCGTCTTTTATTGTTTTTATACGAACGAAAATTATTTTTGGTTAAAAAACGTTCGTTTTTTTGTTTGACACTTATCGTTGTGTGAGTTAATATGAATATGTAATTAATAATAAAAATAAATATTTTAGCCGTCGTATAATATTGGGGATATGGCCCGAAAGTTTCTACCTAGCTA
This sequence comes from Bacillus cytotoxicus, assembly GCF_023715645.1. Lineage (GTDB taxonomy): Bacteria > Bacillota > Bacilli > Bacillales > Bacillaceae_G > Bacillus_A > Bacillus_A cytotoxicus_A. The sequence continues at coordinate 12,156 of NZ_JAMBOP010000048.1, forward strand.
CCGTAAATGGCTTGACTACGAGGCGTTTTAATATAAGGGTAAGGGATACTTGCCTTTGTTTACAGACGCTTCCATGTATAATGCATTGGAGGCCTTTTTTATTTTTATAGATAAAAGAGGGGCTAGTAAGGAGTGCGACGAGCAATTACATAACGGGGGAAACATAGGATGAAACGTTATTTTCAGTTCGATGAGCTCGGCACAAATTATAGAACAGAGTTCATAGCAGGATTAACAACATTTTTGTCAATGGCATATGTATTGTTTGTTAATCCCGCTACACTGTCACTGGGACATGTTAAGGGATTGCCAGCGGGAACCGGAATGGATCCGGGAGCAGTGTTTGTTGCTACAGCTTTAGCAGCGGCAATTGGATCGCTAATCATGGGGGTTTTTGCAAAGTATCCAATTGCACTTGCACCGGGAATGGGGATTAATGCTTTCTTTGCTTACACAGCTGTATTAACGATGGGTATTCCATGGCAAACAGCGATTGCTGGAACATTAGTATCAGGTATTCTGTTTATTTTTCTTACAGCTTCTGGCCTTCGTGAAAAAATCATTAACGCAATTCCGACAGAATTAAAGTTTGCAGTAGCAGCTGGAATTGGATTGTTCATCGCATTTCTTGGTTTTCAAAATGCGGGGATTATTGTAAATAACGATGCTGTACTTGTTGGATTGGGGGATTTAACGAAAGGACCAACATTACTCGCGATTTTTGGTGTAGTTGTGATCGTTATTTTAATGACAAGAAACGTTAATGGGGCAGTATTCTTTGGAATGGTACTTACAGCAATTGTTGGTGTGGCAACAGGGTTAATCGATACACCAAAGTCGATTGTTGGTGCAGTTCCAAGCTTAACGCCGACATTCGGAGTTGCTCTTCAACATCTTGGAGATATTTTTACCGCTAAGATGCTCGTTGTTATATTGACTTTCTTTTTTATCGATTTCTTTGATACAGCAGGAACACTTGTTGCAGTTGCCAACCAAGCTGGCTTAATGAAAGATAATAAATTACCGCGTGCAGGGAAAGCGTTATTCTCTGATGCGATTGCGACTGTAATCGGGGCAATACTTGGTACATCAACAACGACGTCCTATATTGAATCCTCTGCAGGGGTAGCAGCAGGAGGGCGTTCTGGATTTACAGCAGTTGTAACAGCAGGATTTTTCTTATTAGCACTTTTCTTTTCACCGTTATTAAGTGTAGTAACACCATCTGTAACAGCACCGGCTTTAATTATTGTTGGCGTTTTGATGGTTTCATCATTAGGTGAAATTGATTGGAAGAAATTCGAAACGGCAGTACCGGCATTTTTCACAATTATTGCAATGCCGCTCACATATAGTATCGCAACGGGGATTGCGATTGGATTTATCTTCTATCCAATTACAATGGTTGTAAAAGGACGAAGAAAAGAAATTCATCCGATTATGTATGTTCTGGCAATTTTGTTTGTACTCTATTTCATTTTTGTTCGTAAATAAAGGGGCTTTTGAAAGGACTAGGAGGGGATGCCTAGTCCTTTTTGTTGTAATAAAGGTATGTATGGGGAATTCAGTTGTTTTGCGGCTGTTTTGTAACTCGATATAGATGAAAGTTGTTTTCATTTTCCGGATTGCTGTCATGAAGATAAAAATGGACCTACCCCCGCTACCTCTCTTTGTTTTAAATTTTTGCACGTGGCAGGAAAAGGCCCTGACCGCTCCTATGCATGGCCGGTCCATCTCGACCATTTAAAAAAATGCTTTTCTGTCGGTTTTTCATATACAAAAAATAACTTAAAGGCAGGATCAAGCTGTGCATTATTGATTGGGGATAGACAAAAGGATTATTGATAGGAGATAATCCTTTTTATATTTTATTTAAAAAACATATTGACGTTTAATATAAAAGAATGTATTGTTATATGAGTCGCTGCTGCAACAGAGCAGAAAGCGAAATAAAAAACTTAGTTGACATCGAATGACTGAGATGTTAACATAAGGGAGTCGCAAATGAGCGACAGACAAGTTCTTTGAAAACTGAACGAAACAAACAACGTGAAACGTCAATTTTTATTTTATGATGCTAGACAAACACTTTATTGGAGAGTTTGATCCTGGCTCAGGATGAACGCTGGCGGCGTGCCTAATAC
>NZ_JAMBOP010000049.1 GCF_023715645.1 Bacillus cytotoxicus
CATTGGTTTTTCGGGCTTCATTTCTTCCTTTTCCATTGGTTTTTCGGGCTTCATTTCTTCCTTTTCCATTGGTTTTTCGGGCTTCATTTCTTCCTTTTCCATTGGCTTTTCAGTACTCATATCTTTCTCTTTTTCATTTTCTTTATCTTTACAAACATCGCCCCAGCAATCTGCCGGTTCTGGAGTTTTAGGGAGTTTTTCTGGCATACCCTTATCTTCATCAGATTCCTTGAAATGCTCTTGTTTATCCTCAAAAGGCTTATCTGGTTGATTGGGTTTATCGGGCCTAATATCATTGGAATCAATAGGTTTAATTGTCAAATCCATATCATCTGGAATCTTCAAATTATCCTTGATTTCCTTTATAGCATCAGAAATTTCTTTTGTATTTTTCGATATCTCACCTGTATTCTTCGAAATATCACTTGTATTTTTAGAAATTTCATTTACTGCATTCTTAATTTTTTCAAGAGCATCTTCTAGAACCTTATTAGACGAACCGCCATCACTAGGTTTACTAGGTTCTTGTGGCTTTTGTTCATCGTATTGACCACCAGAGGGCCTATCTTCTTCATTGTTTTGCTTTCTACAAAAACCGTTCGTAGCCCCATCAAAATCAAATATTTCGCCTTCACTATGCGATAATCCAAATTCTTCAGCACGATCTTTTGACATTTTAGAATATTTACCACTGTTCAGATCCTTGTCAGGAATATCATCTTGAGCAAAACCTTTTATACGATAATGAACATATCCAACAAGCTTATTCCCATTTTTAAAAACATAAAACGCATACGTGCCATTACGATTTATATTTAATTCAAACGTTTTATCCGTTGTTTTATCACCCATCGTATAAATTCTCATCGGTTGCAAAAATGAACAATCACTAACTAATTGATTCTGAGGTTTCCAGTACGTGATAATATCATCATTCGTACTTTCAATGATAATGTTCATTTTTCCGCCTTTTAATTCAGAACTAACAACTTTTAATTCACCTCTAACACCAACTAATTCAAAGCTAGGAGTATCAGCAAATACAAAATTGTTAGATGGAACAATTGAAAAAACCAAGAAAGTACATAAAAAAAGTGAAATTACTTTTCTCATATTCCCTCCTTCAAAAAAAATAGCTAGGTTATTAACCCAGCTATTCAATTTATTAAATTTATATTTAATTTCTTGCTGCCATGAGTGCTTAATATTTTATCGAGTAAATAGATCTTTAGTATTAAACGCTACTAAGAACGTAAGTGGAATTGCAACAGAGAATGCGATGATTGGCCAGTAAGCGCCTAACCAATTCGAAAGACCAGATGCAACATCTCCTAAATTGTAATCTAAAGTAATTTTTGGCATTTTATCCATGTATTATATTTTCCCCTTTTAATCATTAAATTTATTTTTTACAGCAAACGCTACGAAAAATCCAAACAGAATGCCGAATAAAATTACAAATAGCGGAAACATTGTTGACCAATTCAAATGAAAATTACCAAAAAGTTGTGACATCGATGGCCGAAAACTAAATTCAGGCATTAAAATCAACTCCTAAAAGTGTTATATACTTTGCCTATGCAATATATCGCAAACGCACCACCGATAAACAAATAAATTACTGGTAATACCGAACTGAACATATTAAACGCATATTGCAATATTCGACCAATATCCATATTGAAACTAATAACCATCACCCCAAGCTTTTAGGGTTGAAAAAATCATGACAATAAATACTAGAAATGTTATAAAACCTAAGCTATATAACACAACAGCATTATTCATAAAGAACCAATATAAAAGGTCCAAAAAAACTAAATCACTCATTGTTTATCGAACCGCCAATCTTTTAAAATGCTGAATACGACGATTAAAAGAAATGGCAATCCAAACAATGAATATTGATTCAACAAATCTTGTAAATTAAATTCGATCATCTTAAAGCACTCCAAATCCAGTTAAACGTTAAAACTAACAGGATAAGCAACAACAAGAAACTAATTAACATATCACCATAAGTAAGTGTTTGAAATACCGCAAAGCTACCGTTTTTAGTCTGAACGATGTAGCTAGGAATAATTTCAGAAAACATTTTGTACAAGTCATTTAAATCGATTTTATCTAACATAAAATCACAATCATTTCAGTCTTATAAGTCCTTAACTACTTCACAATTTGCACTAAATTGTAATATGCATTGTTCTTATATGCATTCACATTCGCTAAACACTTAAATGGAGTACCTAATTTGTAACCCTCACTGATCTGTTGGAACAATTCTACTTCCTTACTAGATACTTTTACTGTTTCATTTCCAGTTTCATTTTTTTGATATAAATCAACGTTCAAACTTGTTGTTTTATTACCATTAAACTCTCTAGAAACAATACCTGCTCCCATAAATACGCCTTCAATTAATACTTGTGGCATTATATTACCTCCATATACTGAAATTATAATTATAAAACCGAACATATTTTCGAGCCCAGATTTTACGTTCTTATTGTAGCAAAAAAAAGGGACAGAATACAACCATTTTTTTCAAAAAATTTTTTTTATAATTTTTTATTCTTTTTCAAATGTTCTACAATTGCATCTTCCACAAATTCAGATTGATTCTTCTGTTGTTTTACTAAATCAATATACTTCTTCTTTATAGAAACATTTAATTTTTCTTTTTTTTCATCTGGATCAATACGTTTTCTACCCAATATCCTTTGCACCTCTTCTAAAAATAAAACCCTTACTATTAACTATAATCAAAAAACTGTCAATGCAAAACTATAGACAATAAAAAAAAAGAGCATACATATGCTCTCATTTATGTTTATTCATAAATTCAGTTAAAGCTAATTCAATCAAAGTATTTTTCGAAATTCTTTTATCATCAAATTTCTTTGAAAACTCTTCAAACTCATCATGTATTTGCTGACTAATAGAAATAGAACTTTTTTTCTGTTCAAAATTGCTAGGTAAATGAGCTAAATCAATAAATAACCTTAATTCCGTAGCTGAATGTTCTTTTGCTAATTTTTTCAGAAATAAAATTTCTTTTTCGGTGAAATTTGGCATATCATTCTCTTCTTTTTCTATGATTTTTTTCTGATTTTCTTCTGACTTTACTATTCTTTTGCTCTTTATAATATCTTCAATAATTAAATTATCTATATTATCTTTTTCTTCTTTTTTTCCTAAAAAAATAAACTCTTTCGAACTATTATTAAATTTATAACCCAAATCATTTAAACGTTTACGTAATGTATCCTTACTCGTTCCTAACTCTTTAGCCAATTCAGGCATTTTTTTACCTTCATTTAAAGAATTAACAGCTTCTAAAATTTTCATACTATCATCTTCCTTTAGTCATATTTTAATAACATTTTAGTCATAAGTATATTATAACATTTTATGAAATTAATAACATTTTTTATTATTAATTTCATATTTATTTCTGATTTATTTCTGATTAAAATTTTTAACAAAAAATAAAAAAAGAATCTTTTCGTAAGAAAAGACTCAAATTTCAATAACTTTACATAGATTTTTTAAAATATAATTTGTATAATAAAATTACAATCAAACATTTTAGTCTTATGAGTCCTTTAGTCTAGTCACCTAAAGGACAAATCTAGAATCTTCTATTCATTGGAAGATTCTTTTTCTTTTATCTTCTTTAATCTTTCAGACATAAGTAATTGAACACCAACAGCTTCTACTTTCTTCTGATCTACTCGCATTTCACCCCAATGAATCAATTTTTTATAAAATTCTTCAACACCTTCTTCATGTTTTAAAGATCTCAAATATAAAACTGATGATATTTGCTCATAAAACCACTTATCAAACTTATCTTTTTCTTTTTGACTCATAGATTCAAAATAAAAATCCGCATCTCCATCTAATAATTTTTCCCATAAATAATTAGGATTAACATCATCTAAAGACTTCCTCTTTTTACGAGAACCCAATTTAACTTTTTCTACTGTGCTATCTAAAAAATCTGACCAAAACTTTGCTGAATCACGATTCTTCATATGCTTCGCACCAGTAGTTTTTTTAAAATCAACATATGTAAGAAAAACCGAGTAACAAAATTTCTCAAATTTATGCTTGTCCAAAACAATAACATTCTTCACAAAATTCGTAGCTGCATCATCAACAAGTTGCAACTCACAACGAGTCCAATGCAATAAATCACCAGCATTCATTTGAGCTTTTTTGTCATAAAAACGAAATTGAGTTCCGGAACGAGAACCTAAATACCATGTTTCACCATCAGGAACATATTGTAATTTGTCTTCTTCACCATCTGCACCAACCAATTTAAATTTCTTAATTTGATGACCACCTCTAAACCTAGTAGTTAGATTTCCATCTTTAATATATCTAGCAATTTTTTTAATTGATACACTACCACTCGTATCATCTTTAGCAACATCAACACGCGAAAAATGAAATTCTTTAGAAATAGAAGACAAAAATTTCAACAATTGAATATCACTTGCCCCATAATCAGAACGAAGCATTTTTAACATAGATCCAGTAAGTATTAAATGAATCCCCATATTAGAAGATGCATCAAATAACAACTGGAATGTATTTTGACCTAAAAATTTATACGATTTTCTATACCCATGTAACCCTTCATCAAAATGTTCAAATAAAAATTCATCAATGCCAAAAAAATTGGAAATTTTATTAACAATTTTACGCGCATTTTTTTGTGAATTCTGTACAGATTTGAAAGTGACTTGAACCCAGTCTAGACAAGGGATAGTGTAGATATCAAAACAGCCGGGAACCCCCGTGTTACTATACGGGGGTTCCTCAGTTCGTAACTGGAAATTTTCCTTCGAATTTGACAAATCAAACACCTGCTAACCCCAATTTATTTACTAAATATCAACTTTATTTTTTTCATTTTCATCAAAATAATCACATTCGTGACAAACTGGATCACACCAATTAAGAGAAACATCTGAACTCTCTAATCTTTTACCGCACCAAACACAATTTTGACCAGTTCTAACCTCAATCCAATGTTCTGGATCATAATTAAATTTAATATCACTCATAACGTTACCCTTCCTTAATAAAATTCAAATTTGAGACCAAATAACGCTTTTGTTATAAACTAATAATCCTGAATCCCTAACTCTTGACGTCTAAGAATCTCTTTTTGGATTGCTGTACGTAATGTAGCTATTACTACATTTCTATCATTGCCAATAAACAGCAAAGCATCTTTTAAAACACTAGTAGGATACATTCGTAAGTCCATCATTTAACAGCACCTCACTTTCCTACAAAATTCAAAATTTGTCTTCAAATTCTTTCAATTGCTTGTCCATCAATTCCAAAAGTCTCTTCATTTCTTCAATATTCTTATCGAAAGCTTCTTTATCAAAAAAAATATTAGACATTACATTTCCCCCAATTGCTCATATTTACATTTTTTTTCTTGAATAAGATACAACAAAAGACTTGTCCGATTTAAAGGCTTATAAACTAAATTATTTTCACGAGCAATCGTCATTCTACGATCATTTTCAATATCAACAAGATCATCAATAAGACTCATTTCACTATCAGTTAAACGAAATGATCTACTTTTTCTTTCTTCATTTAAAACTTGCATATACAAACCTCCTAAATTAATTCTGTGAATTCATAATAACATATTGTATATACAAAAACAACCCTTGTATATACAAATAAATAAAAAGTATACACAAAGATTGATGAAAATTTCTATTTAATTTTGAGATTTATTAAATATTTTACGTACATACAATGTCAAATACACTCTACCAAAATACCAAGTAAGAATTGATAACAAACATATACCAAAAATCCAACGATCATTATGAATAAAAGGTAAAAACATCATACCAAGCAAAATAACAAACGAAATCATACATATATCAAATAACGCACTTCCTAAAAATCTAAAATTTATCTTAAAATTAGCAAGCATAATAATATACCTCCTGCCAAAAATAATGAAAATAATACCAATAAAGTCAAACCTTTTACTTTTCCATACCGATCACACAAAAAATCATGAAATTTTTCTAGAAATTTATAATAAACCTGCAACATAAAAGAAATCGAACAATAAAAAATAGCAACAATTTTAACTATTGCAATATACCAAGCCAACAATAAATCTTGACTAGGAAATGGAACAAACTTTACAAAACCAAACATTATAGTAGAAAAAGCAAGCAAAGGAACCCAAAAAAACAAAGGATCTTCTTTATTATATTTAACAAACATAACTACATCTCACAACTCCTCTCAGCCTTCACAATCTCTTTTGTATAGATCATATATATATGTCCTTCTTCGTCATAAAAATCTTTACAATGCCAACCACGATCTTCTAAATGCTCTTTATGTTTCTTCCATACGCCTACTTTTTTATCATTAAACGAATAACATAACTTTTTACTCATAACTAAAGTTTCTTTTTCATTCACTATTGGTAATTTCATATTTTTCTCCTTTCACTGTTTCAAATATACCTATAAACAAATATGCACAACCCACGAACCAGAAGACTAAAACTATAAAATCATTCATCATCAATCACCACAACTAAAACTAGAACTTGAATCATGAGAACAAGAACTACTTGAATCATAAGAACTAGAATGAGAGCAAGAACTTCCATGAGAACTACTGCTGCTATCATATGAAGAAGATAAGGCAACCCACGTTGCTGTATCTAAACCACCAATACTACTAGAATTATTAGAATTTCTAGAGCTACTAGAACCATTTGAACCACTAGAACTACTAGAATAACTACTCTTATTTAAATTAACCCTTTGAGAAGATATATCATTACTTTTACTTATGGAACTACTATATGAATAACTATCAGAATAAAACATGTTCTTAAAAATTCTTATAATAAAAAAACAAATAATCGGAAAAAGTGAAAAAGCAAGCATCATAGGAAGCATGTCATATAACATACTACTAACTAAATCAACTGGATCAAACATATTCATCTTAAATCCCCCTTTTAGCAACATCATAAAAAATATTAAAAGCTTAAAACCTACCTTTTTAAAAAAAGGTAACAAAAATTTTCCTACGTGGGAGGACCCACACCCCATTCGCCTACAGCGGGTGTCCCCCAAACAATGTTTGGGAGAACGCGATAGCTTAATTTACTGTTATCCTTGGCAACCCTTTGGGACATCAACTTTTATTTAAAAAACTTTTTTAAAAGGCGAAAAAACTTTTCCAAATAAAACTCCTACGCTTTGCTACGGCTTCTTACAGGCTTTCCATTTCCATCTAACGATTCACATTACAAACCTTCCAGAAGTGATTTTGCGTTCTCTAATGTTTATTTAAAGCATTCCTTAGTTTCTTTAACCCGCAAACCAATTTAATAGCACTAAAATCACAGCAATGAATGAACCATAAATCAAACCATCTATTGCCATACTTTTTAACCACGAGACATGTATCATTTTATCCCCCTATTTCGCCATTTGACTAAACATTACATCTAAGTTATCAAAATGACGCTTAATCACTTCACAATTTTTTATTTCTTCTTCATCTAAACCATGACGATCCACTACCAAATCTAGAAATTCTCTCATTTCTTTATGTGCAACATTAATTCTCCTTACTTCTTCACGAAATTTTTTCTTTTTTAAAATTCCCATGATAACCGTACCTTCCTTGATATAATTTTTTTAATCATTAAAGTCCTCCTGCCTGTACCGCGCATACCTCTCACGAGGAATGCTTGTACTGGCATCCGTACTGTTCGGCAGTCGTCTTTAATGCTTCTAAAAATTCCATAAAGTCTTGCCGTTTTTCAGGCACTTTTACAGGCGAAACCATTGCTGTCGTATCATAGACTTTTGAACCAATAGCAAACGCCTTTTTTTGATTTACACGTATTCTTTTTAAATAACGTTTAGATTGAACGTCATACAATTCATAGTAGAAATAACCATCTCGCTTCGATACACTTGCCAAAACATTTGTTATACCTCTTATACGTGAATCTAAATCCTCAAAGCTAGGAGACGTAATAAACAACGTACAACGCAATTTCCTAAGATAATATGATAATTGAGAAAAGAATTTTACAGAATTACTTGAAAAGCTTCGAGAGTCCAGATCTATGTGTGCTTCATCAAGACATAAAATACTAGATTCTTCTTTTGCGATATTATAAAAATCTTCTAATGAATCAAATGGTTTAGCACCTACTAAACCAAAATTGCTATACAATGCACAACCACTCTTTTCTTGATAATGCCTTGCATATAAACTCATACCAAAAGTCTTACCAGAACCAAGATAGCCTTTAAAAACCATTACATTCATGCTAACTCATTCCCTTTCACGACTTTTGCATTATTAGCTGAAAGTGACAAAGAAGGATTTGCATTTGCTTTCAACAGATGACTTAATTTTGCATTTCCTTTGATCCGATCAGCTAATGTTAATTTTTCAAGCGTCTTATGATATTCCGACAATGGCAATACCTCTTCTTTCATTCCAGCTACATATAAAGACAGATCATGTAGTCCATTTTCATTAAGTATTAACATTCCCTGTTGCTGTCGTTTTGTAAGTGGTACAGCATTATGTTTCATGAACTGGAACAATTGAACCGTTTCAATCGTATCGTTTGCAATATCTTCTTCTAAAATATCTTTCGTCAACATGTCTTGAACAGTCATTTATTACACCTCATTCTTATTTGAATATAGCTAGCAATGCGATAATTACCCAAGGCATAAAACCAATTAAATCAAAAGGCTTTTTACCTGTATCAAAATCAAACATAGCCTTTAATGCACTTGAACGACGTAAATTTTTAATATTTTCCGCTTCAATCCGGGCCGGTTTATCTAAATTAAAAACATGATATACATATCCATTGTTATCGTCTAGCAATCTCATTTCATTTTCACGTGGCAAAATAGCGGTATCAGTTTCTAAAATCTCACTATCAAAACTAATAACTTGTTCAACTGTACAAGTATTATCTTCTTTGAAAATTAAAACTCTATGTCCCTCAAATTGTTTCTGTATCTTTCTTTTTGTTTTATTCATTAACAAACAACTCACTTTCTATATGTAATATTCGGTTTTTATTCAAAATATCAGCTGAAATCTGCACGGCTGCCGTGACATTTTCTTAGCAATTCACGAACATTATTTTGACATACGACCTTTTAACCACATGTAAGGTAACACTATAAATAGAAATATTGATAAACAAACAGCACTTGACAATTCAAACATTGCATTGAATACTTGCATTTCTATTCCTCCACTCTTTGAAAATAATTAACCGCATCAATAAACGCTAATGAAATCATTGTTGTAACAAACACTAAAAGAGTACCTTCAACAAAAACTCTCAACATTTTATTACCACCATTTCACGGTATCTTTAAATCTAATAAACAAATTGTTATATGTAAGAATGATATAGCATACAAAATATATAAACGTTAACGCACACAACGTCGTTATGACGGTTGTCCAACCATACAAATAGGCAAATATACCTAAGTAATTCGAAAGCTTCAGAGGATGACTTGCGGGAACTGAAAGACTACTTAAATATTGAGACATTTGAGCAAGCCAACCGAGAACAGGATTAAAAATTGTATCAATTAATGCTTTAATGCTTGCCACCTCCGAACAAATCCATCAGCTTCCTAACAAACAGATACCATAAAAAACATGTAACAACAGCTGGCACAACAGTCAAAAGACCAGTGGGCAATAATATATCTGTTGCTGTTTTAAAACCTCGCATTGAAGCACTAGGAAAACCAACATCTCCACCATTAAAAGAAGGAGTTAACCAGGAATATAAAGTCTTGAAAAAACCTGTTATTACAGCACCTAAGAACTGAAACAGAGCAACAAATAATTTTATAATTGCAACTACAACTTGAAAAAATTTTTCAACAAAATAAAAGATTCCTTTTAAAAACTCAAATAAATATTCGATAGGAGTAGCTAGAAAATCTAATCCTTTTTTAATTGATCCTATAACAGCTTCAAATCCACCTTTTAAAAAGCTTGTAAAACGTTGCATCATGGCTGTTTAGAACCTAATATGATACGTCTAATACTTATAGCAACAGCACCCGTACACATTAACGAAAACGAGAGAAACAATACATCTCCTCCAGCATTACAGCAATACTGGAGAAATTGTATTAAGTCCCCAACTTTGACAGGACTTACATTCAAAACAAGCACCTACCTTAAAAATAAATGTTTAGTATTCTTTGCAATAATAAATGCCAACGGAATACAAATTGTAAATACAATAATTCCCCACAAAGAGCTAAACCAAGCTTTAATAGATTCTATTAATTCATTTAAACCAAAAGTAAATCGAACATCTGGAATAGTCTTTTTCCATGGCTTGAAACTCGCATGATCACTTAGATCACTAACAACATTCCAACGAGAAACAGCTTGAATTTGCAAATCATACGAATGATTATTTGTTAAGCTACCAACTACAAATGAACGACTTGTAACAACAGTATCATTCACCTTTTTACCATCTACAAAAACATTAAAACCTTGCAAACGTACCCCTGCATCATATTGTGGAAGATTAACCACTAAAGTTCTATCTTCTTCTTTCGTAACAGGAATAGAAGGTTGCTTCGGTTTACTTAAATTCGGTGCTTCATCTGTTTTTATTTTCTTTTCAAAACCTTTTGAAAAAGCACCTTCTGGTGAAACAACTAGGAATTGATAAGTATATTCTGTATTCGCTTTTACATTAGAATCAGTAAAATTTTCAATTTTTACATTATCAGCAATTATTTTTCCATCTCGCAAAACTTTCACATAACTAAAATTTTCTTTCGGAAAATGATAATCAAATTTAACAGATTTATAAGTAACAGTTTCCTTTAAATCAGTAATATCCATTGGCTTTGCTAACTCATACTCATAAAGTTCAATTTCAGCTAATCCTGCATAAGAACCAAAAGAAGGACGTGTAATACCAACAGATACTACATTTTTCAAATTCAAATAAATAATCTTATTACTACCACCACCATCAATTTTTTTAAAAGTACCATCTTGCATATAAAAAAGAAAAGAAGGATGACTAAAAGCAACATGAACATACGAATATCCAGAAATAGCAATAGGGGAAGAAAAATTATAGGAAACAAGATCGCAACCCTTATCAGCAAATTTTTCAAAAATAAATTTCGTATTTAAATTTCCATCTGTTAACTCCGTAACTGGCTTTCCACAACCATCGCCAGTCATACCTGCTAATATATTTCTACCTATATTTTCTGGTTTTATTGGTTTTTCTTCTGCATAACTAATTTCTGAAAAAAACATAGTAGACATACAAAACACTACTACGAGTAAAAACACTAACGGCATACACCGTTTACAACATGCCAACACAATTCGCTCCCTTCATCGCTAGGATTCATTGGACGATCACGCTCATACGGATCATCACGATGAAATGGATTGTCACGATTCATTTCCCCATCACGATCCATTGGCTTTTCTGGTTTCATTTCTTCCTTTTCCATTGGCTTTTCGGGCTTCATTTCTTCCCTTTCCATTGGTTTTTCGGGCTTCATTTCTTCCTTTTCCATTGGTTTTTCGGGCTTCATTTCTTCCTTTTCCATTGGTTTTTCGGGCTTCATTTCTTCCTTTTCCATTGGTTTTTCGGGCTTCATTTCTTCCTTTTCCATTGGCTTTTCAGTACTCATATCTTTC
>NZ_JAMBOP010000005.1 GCF_023715645.1 Bacillus cytotoxicus
TCTTCAACTTGTTTCATAGAATACGTAACATACATAAAAAATCCCCTCGCTTCATTTCATTCACGAGGAGATTTTATCGGAATTTTCATTTTTTGTCCATTGACTAGATTGTTTTTCAACAGTATGACATTAAAGTGATTTTAATGACGGCTTATGGTGAATTAGATATGATTCAGGAAGCGAAAGAACTCGGTGCGTTAATGCACTTTGCAAAGCCGTTTGATATCGATGAAATTCGGGGTGCTGTACGAAAAGAAATTGCTGTCCAAGCATAATCGTGAATTTTTTATTAAAAAATATGAAAAAAGCGTTTTCATGGGCTGATGAGCAGGTGAATGCAGTTGAGTTTTTGAGTACAAGTTGGTATCCTATGGAGTGTAGAAAAAAGTCCGGTATGTTATTATACATATTTTCCCTTATCGTGGTCATACTACCACCGATAAGAACTTATCGGATACAAAAAAACGTTTTTAGGAGGATTTACCATGCCTTTAGTTTCCATGAAAGAAATGCTAAACAAAGCGCTAGAAGGAAAATACGCAGTTGGTCAATTCAACATGAACAACTTAGAGTGGACACAAGCTATTTTAGCTGCTGCGGAAGAAGAAAAATCTCCTGTAATTTTAGGTGTATCTGAAGGTGCAGCTCGTCATATGACTGGTTTCAAAACAGTTGTAGCTATGGTTAAAGCTTTAATCGAAGAAATGAACATCACTGTTCCTGTTGCGATTCACCTTGACCATGGTTCAAGCTTCGAAAAATGTAAAGCAGCAATTGATGCAGGTTTCACATCTGTAATGATCGATGCTTCTCATCACCCATTTGAAGAAAACGTTGAAACTACTAAAAAAGTAGTAGAATATGCACATGCTCGTAACGTATCTGTAGAAGCTGAGCTTGGTACAGTTGGCGGACAAGAAGATGACATAGTAGCTGAAGGTGTTATCTACGCTAATCCAGAGGAATGTAAAGAATTAGTAGCTGCAACAGGTATTGACTGCCTTGCTCCAGCATTAGGTTCTGTACATGGTCCTTACAAAGGTGAGCCGAACTTAGGATTCAAAGAAATGGAAGCAGTTCGTGACTTAACTGGTGTACCTTTAGTACTTCACGGTGGTACTGGTATCCCAACAGCTGACATCAAAAAATCTATCTCTTTAGGTACTTCTAAAATCAACGTAAACACTGAAAATCAAATCGAGTTTACTAAAGCGGTTCGTGAAGTATTAAATAAAGACCAAGAAGCTTACGATCCTCGTAAATTTATCGGACCTGGTCGTGACGCAATTAAAGCGACTGTAATCGGTAAAATCCGCGAGTTTGGTTCTAACGGTCAAGCATAATTTGAAAAATGACTTTAGAAACCGTCTAGCCTTTTAGACGGTTTCGTTTCGTTGTATAATGAAAGCGTAAACAGTTTGCAGAATAGACAAATTTCTACTTGTTAGGGCATTTCAAGAGAAATATTTTTGTAATTGTGTAAAAATAAAGGAAACAAATAGCATGGACATACTCGTAAGTGTAAGAACGTATCCGAAGTAGTGAAATGACCCGTTAAATTAGGGAGTAGATTTGGAAATGAGTTCAGAAGAAGGGGGCTTGAGATGGATAAGTTGCTGATTGAAGGCGGTGTGCCTTTACATGGTTCGATTCGTGTGAGCGGTGCAAAAAATAGTGCTGTCGCGCTTATTCCTGCGACTATTTTAGCAGAAACACCAGTTACAATCGGTGGTGTACCTAATATTTCTGATGTGAAAATACTTGGTGATTTGTTAGAGGAAATTGGTGGATCTGTCACGTATCATCAAGATGAGGAAATGACAATTGATCCTTCTAAAATGGTAGCAATGCCTCTTCCGAATGGAAAGGTAAAAAAACTGCGTGCTTCCTATTATTTAATGGGAGCAATGCTCGGTCGTTTTAAACAAGCGGTCATTGGGCTTCCTGGTGGATGTCATTTAGGACCAAGACCAATTGACCAGCATATTAAGGGGTTTGAAGCGCTTGGGGCACATGTCACGAACGAGCAAGGTGCAATATATTTACGTGCAGATGAATTGCGGGGAGCGCGTATTTATTTAGATGTTGTCAGTGTAGGTGCGACAATTAATATTATGCTTGCTGCCGTGCGTGCAAAAGGTAGAACAGTCATTGAAAATGCAGCGAAAGAACCAGAAATTATTGATGTAGCCACACTGCTTACAAGTATGGGGGCTCGTATTAAAGGGGCAGGAACAGACGTGATTCGTATTGATGGCGTTGAATCGCTTCACGGTTGTTATCATTCTATTATTCCCGATCGTATTGAAGCTGGAACATATATGATTTTAGGTGCGGCTTCTCGTGGTGAAGTTGTAGTTGACAATGTGATTCCGCAGCACTTGGAATCTATAACGGCTAAGCTTCGAGAAATGGGTGTAAGAGTAGAAACATATGATGATCAAATTGTGGTAGGTGGGGATCGCCAGTTAAAAATGGTCGATGTAAAAACGCTCGTATATCCAGGATTTCCAACTGACTTACAGCAACCGTTTACGTCGTTATTAACGAGGGCAAGCGGAACGGCAGTTGTAACAGATACAATTTACGGCGCACGATTTAAACATATAGATGAATTAAGAAGAATGAATGCGCAAATTAAAGTAGAAGGTCGTTCTGCTATCATGACAGGGCCTATTTCGCTACAAGGAGCTAAAGTGAAGGCAAGTGACTTACGTGCCGGAGCTGCTCTTGTCATTGCAGGTTTAATGGCAGAAGGAATCACTGAGGTTACGGGGCTCGAGCATATTGATCGTGGCTATGAAAATTTAGAGGACAAGCTTCGAGGTCTTGGCGCAAAAATTTGGCGTGAAAAAATGACGCGTCAAGAGATTGAACAGATGAAAAACGCCTAAAGAGCTTTGTATATATAAATACAAATTGAAAAACCAACATAAGATCTTTCTTTTGGGGCGGGTGAGGGCATCTGGCCGAGCATAAGAACGGTCAGGGCCTTTTCTGCCATATACAAAGAAAGTGTAAGGGGAAACTTCATAAGGTAAACACTATGGAACCTTATGTGTGTGAAACATAAATATTACGGCTTAAAGGAGAGGGATTAGATTGGAAAGAAGTTTATCCATGGAATTAGTACGTGTAACGGAGGCTGCAGCGTTATCATCAGCACGCTGGATGGGACTTGGTAAGAAGGACGAAGCAGATGGAGCGGCAACTTCAGCGATGCGCGATGTGTTTGATACAGTACCGATGAAAGGAACTGTAGTAATTGGTGAAGGGGAAATGGATGAAGCGCCAATGCTATATATCGGTGAAAAATTAGGGACTGGATATGGTCCGCGCGTTGATGTAGCAGTTGATCCATTAGAAGGAACAAATATCGTTGCAGCAGGAGGCTGGAATGCGTTAGCAGTCATTGCCGTAGCAGACCATGGAAACTTATTACATGCACCTGACATGTATATGGATAAAATTGCGGTTGGTCCAGAAGCAGTTGGTGCAGTTGATATTAATGCACCGGTTATTGATAACTTACGTGCAGTTGCGAGAGCAAAAAATAAAGATATTGAAGATGTTGTAGCAACTGTTTTAAATAGACCACGTCATCAAGCAATTATTGAGGAAATTCGTAAGGCGGGAGCACGTATTAAATTGATTAACGACGGTGACGTAGCTGGTGCTATTAACACAGCATTTGATCGCACTGGTGTTGATATTTTATTCGGATCTGGCGGTGCACCAGAGGGAGTTCTAGCTGCTGTGGCATTAAAATGTTTAGGCGGGGAAATTCAAGGGAAGCTTCTTCCGCAAAATGAGGCGGAACTAGAACGTTGTAAAAAAATGGGCATTGATGATATTAACCGAATTCTTCGTATGGAAGATTTAGTAAAAGGTGACGATGCAATCTTTGCAGCAACAGGTGTTACGGACGGTGAATTACTGCGTGGTGTTCAATTTAAAGGAAGTACTGGTACAACGCACTCTCTTGTTATGCGCGCGAAATCGGGAACAGTTCGTTTTGTTGACGGGCGTCACAGTTTAAGTAAAAAACCAAATTTAGTTATAAAGTAAAACTTTCGTTAGTGGTAATTATAATGAATTAGGATTTTCTGTCTGTATAGATAAAATAAGAAGTGTGAAAGTGATAGATAGAGCGAAGACAAACTTTATTGTCTTCGCTTCTTGTATTTGTCTTGCAATGTATTGATTAAAATGAGGTAAAAGGGTTACAATAGTGAATATTACTCTACTTGTACTTATTGCCTTTCATTAATATGTATTAGCCTTCCATAATTTCCCTTACCCAATGAAAAAAGAGAATAATATTAAAGTGTGGTGTCCAAATGAATTTAACAATTTCAGCATTAGAGAACATGAAGTTAAAAGAGTTATATGAACTCGCAAAAGAATTTAAGATTTCTTATTACAGCAAATTAACGAAGAAAGAGTTAATTTTCGCAATTTTAAAAGCACGAGCAGAAAAAGAAGGTTTCTTTTTCATGGAAGGTGTACTGGAAATTATTCAATCAGAAGGATTTGGATTCTTACGTCCAATCAACTACTCTCCTAGTTCTGAAGATATTTATATTTCAGCTTCGCAAATTCGTCGTTTTGATTTGCGTAATGGGGATAAGGTTTCGGGTAAAGTACGACCTCCGAAAGAAAATGAACGTTATTTCGGATTGTTGCAAGTTGAGGCGGTTAATGGAGATGATCCAGAATCGGCAAAAGAACGTGTGCATTTCCCTGCGTTAACACCGTTATATCCAAATCGTCAAATGAAATTGGAAACGGAAACGAAGAAATTATCAACACGCATCATGGATTTAATTGCACCAGTTGGATTTGGGCAGCGTGGTCTAATTGTTGCGCCTCCTAAGGCTGGTAAAACGATTCTGTTAAAAGAAATTGCGCACAGCGTTACAACAAATCATCCAGAAGCAGAACTGATTGTACTTTTAATTGACGAACGTCCAGAGGAAGTAACAGATATCGAACGTTCTGTAAAAGGTGATGTTGTAAGTTCTACTTTTGATGAAGTACCAGAAAATCATATTAAAGTAGCTGAGCTTGTACTAGAGCGTGCGATGCGTCTTGTTGAACATAAAAAAGACGTTATCATTTTGATGGATAGTATTACCCGTTTAGCGCGTGCATACAACCTTGTGATTCCGCCAAGCGGACGTACGTTATCTGGTGGTATTGACCCAGCGGCATTCCACAGACCGAAACGCTTTTTCGGAGCGGCTCGTAATATTGAAGAGGGCGGTAGCTTAACAATTTTAGCGACAGCTCTTGTTGATACAGGGTCTCGTATGGATGACGTCATTTATGAGGAGTTTAAAGGAACAGGAAATATGGAGCTTCACTTAGATCGTTCTTTAGCAGAACGTCGTATTTTCCCAGCTATTGACATCCGTCGTTCTGGCACTCGTAAAGAAGACTTATTAATTCCGAAAGAACATTTAGATAAGTTATGGGGTATTCGTAAAACAATGAGAGATACGCCAGACTTCATTGAAAGCTTTTTACGTAAGTTACGTCAAACGAAGTCAAATGAAGAATTCTTGCAAAATATCCCGGCAGATTCAAAGCGATATGTTACGATGAAATAGTGCTAAAAACAGGTAGTTGCAAAATGTAGATAGCCTTGTTATAATTTCATCATGTGCGTTTCATCGATACGGTTGCGATAGCAGCTAACGATGAAAAAACTCTGTTTCGAAAATGATTCAGGGCGGAAGGAGATGAAAAGAATGAAAGCAGGAATCCATCCAGATTACAAGAAAGTTGTATTTATGGATACAAACACAGGCTTCAAATTCTTAAGCGGATCTACAAAAGGTTCTAACGAAACTACTGAGTGGGAAGATGGTAACACTTATCCGTTACTAAAAGTTGAGATCAGTTCTGATTCTCACCCATTCTACACAGGACGTCAGAAGTTTGCTACTGCAGACGGACGTGTTGACCGCTTCAACAAGAAATACGGCCTTAAGTAATAACAAACATAAAGCAGGCAAGTGTATATATCCGCTTGTCTGTTTTTTTTGCGAAAATATAATTCTTTACCTACTTAGAGTGAAAATAAGTAGGTAAATTTAAATTAAAAAACGACATGAAACCATCTTTTTTTAGGTGGGCGAGAGCGTCTGGCCATAAATAGAAGCGGTCAGTGCCTTTTACTGCCACATGCGAAGTTTAAACAAAGGGAGAAAGTAACAGGCTCCTTTTTTCCTGCATAGCAGCAATCTATATGTCGGAAAATCAAAATGGATTCATACAGGTGAAAGGAGGAGCTTTTATGTACGTAATAAATCAACACGGTTGGCTTGAAGTGATTTGTGGAAGCATGTTCTCCGGGAAATCAGAAGAGCTCATCCGCCGTGTGCGCCGTACGCAATTTGCAAAGCAAAATGCGATTGTATTTAAACCGTGCATTGATAATCGTTATAGTGAAGAAGATGTTGTGTCGCATAATGGATTGAAAGTAAGAGCAGTTCCTGTTGCGGCTTCAAAGGAGCTATTTGAACACGTAACGGAAGATATGGATGTTATAGCAATTGATGAAGTGCAATTTTTTGATGGGGACATTGTGGAAGTGGTGCAAGAATTGGCAAACCGCGGCTATCGTGTAATTGTTGCCGGTTTAGACCAAGATTTCCGTGGTCTACCATTTGGACAAGTTCCTCAGCTTATGGCAATTGCAGAGCATGTAACAAAACTGCAGGCAGTATGTGCTGAATGTGGATCTCCTGCAAGCCGTACGCAACGTTTAATCAACGGGGAACCAGCTTCTTTTGATGATCCAATTATTTTAGTTGGTGCATCAGAAGCATATGAACCACGTTGCCGTCACTGCCATGCTGTACCAATTAAACAGGGATAAAGGCTCGCTACATAAGGCGGGTTTTTTTAGAAAATACGAGCAGGCTAGAGACGGTTCCACTTTTAGGTGGTATCTAGCTCCGCCTCCTAGGCCCTTGTGTCTAAGAACCTTGCCCGCGAGAAGATAAAGAGCATCTTCTGCGAGCAAGAACCTTAGCCCCTGGGCCTGGACAGTCGGCTCCACTTTTAGGTGGTATCTAGCTCCGCCTCCTAGGCCCTTGTGTCTAAGAACCTTGCCCGCGAGAAGATAAAGAGCATCTTCTGCGAGCAAGAACCTTAGCCCCTGGGCCTAAACAGTCGGCTCCACTTTTAAAATATAATTTGCGTTTTTTTTGTTATGTGCCATATACTATGTGTATTAGAGACTAGGATGTTGAGGTGAATGGTGTGTTAGATCGTTTGCAAGCTGTAGAAGATCGTTATGAAAAGTTAAACGAGTTTCTAAGTGATCCAGAGGTTATTAGTGATCCGAATAAACTACGTGAATATTCAAAGGAACAATCTGATATGCAAGAAACGGTAGCGGTATACCGTGAGTATAAAGATGTTCGTGAACAATTAAGAGATGCAAAAGCGATGTTAGAAGAGAAGTTAGATGCTGACATGCGTGAAATGGTAAAAGAAGAAGTTTCTGAGCTAGAGGGACAAGAGAAGGAATTAGCAGAGCGTCTGAAAATTTTACTTGTTCCAAAGGACCCGAATGATGATAAAAACGTTATCGTTGAGGTTCGTGGGGCTGCTGGTGGCGATGAGGCTGCTTTATTTGCTGGTGATTTATACCGTATGTATAGCCGTTATGCTGAGGTGCAAGGTTGGAAAACTGAAATTATCGAAGCAAGCTATACAGAACTAGGTGGATATAAAGAGATTATCTTTATGATCAACGGTAAAGGCGCTTTCGCAAAATTGAAATTTGAAAATGGTGCACACCGTGTGCAACGTGTTCCCGAAACAGAATCTGGCGGACGTATCCATACTTCTACAGCAACTGTAGCTGTATTACCAGAAGCAGAAGAAGTAGAAGTCGATATTCATGAAAAAGATGTTCGTGTTGATACGTTTGCTTCTAGTGGCCCTGGTGGACAAAGTGTTAATACAACGATGTCAGCGGTACGTTTAACGCATTTACCGACTGGTGTAGTTGTTTCTTGTCAGGATGAAAAGTCACAAATTAAGAATAAAGAAAAAGCAATGAAAGTATTACGTGCACGTGTTTATGATAAGTTTAGACAAGAAGCACAAGCTGAGTACGATCAAAACCGTAAACAAGCTGTTGGTACGGGAGACCGTTCTGAGCGTATTCGTACGTACAACTTCCCGCAAAACCGTGTTACAGACCATCGAATCGGTTTAACGATTCAAAAGCTAGATCAAATCTTACAAGGTAAGTTAGATGATTTTATCAACGCCTTAGTGATGGAAGATCAGGCGCAAAAGATGGAGGCAGCTGAGTAATGCGTGTCTATGAAGCCCTGAAATGGGCTTCTTCTTTTTTACGTGAACATGGACGTGATGAAAATGCGGGAGAGATTGTCCTTTGTCATGTATTAAAGACGAATCGAACAGGTTTAATGATGAACATGCGTGAAGAGTTAACGGAAGAACAAGAGCATACTTTTGCGGACTTTATTCACAAACATGTAGAAGGTATTCCTGTTCAGTATTTAATTGGCTATGAAATGTTTTATGGGCGCCCATTTTTCGTAAATGAAGAAGTGCTCATTCCAAGACCGGAAACAGAGGAGCTTGTGCTAGGGGTGTTAACGCGTATTCATCGTAAATTTGAGGAAAAAGATGTGCATGTGGCGGACATTGGTACTGGGAGCGGAGCAATTTCAATTACTTTAGCTTTAGAAAATCCACGTTTACATGTATACACAGTCGATATTGCCACGGAATCAATTGAAGTGGCGCGGAAAAATGCGGAAAAACTTGAGGCGAATGTAACGTTCTATCACGGTGATTTATTATCGCCGTTTCAGGAAACAAAGCAAAAGCTAGATGTTGTTGTGTCGAATCCTCCTTACATTCCAGAAGAGGACTGGAGAGGGCTTTCTTCTGTCGTGAAAGAGCATGAGCCAAAGCGTGCACTTGTTGGCGGTGAAGATGGACTTGATTTCTATAGACGTTTTATGGAGGAATTGCCAAAGGTGCTACAAGAAGAGGCGATTGTTGCCTTTGAAGTGGGCGTAGGACAAGGTGAAGATGTGTGTGCTTTATTAAAAGAAACATTCCCGCATGCACATGTGGAAGTAGTCTTTGATATTAACGGGAAAGATCGTATGGTCTTCGCGGAAATGTAATGTTAACAGGGAGCTGATTCTGAGTCAGCTCCCTGTAGTGTATCTAGCGTGTCTGGCATGTCGAATATCGTCGAGGGGTCTTTATATTGTGTCGAAGCGCCGATATATTCTACAAAACGGTCGATATATTTAAAAAAGCGCCGATATATTCTAAAAAGTGGTCGATATATATCTAACTTGATTTTTTAAAACATAGATTGCTGCTATGCAGAATACAACATGCCCGCTACTATCCATGGCAGGACGCTCTTGCCCATCTAAAAAAAGTAACCTACTACTTTCTCTCTTTGTTTGAACATCGCATGTGGCAAAAATAGGCCCTGACCGCTACTATGCATGGCTAGTCCCTCTTGCCCAGCTAAAAAAGTGGTTTTTATGTGTGTACTTATATAATCACCTAAAAAAACAATAGATTCTAAATTTAGTAGTTTAGAAAAAAGAAAACTTGTCTACACTGTTTTACTGAAGGGACGGTGGAGATAAGATGAAAAAACAAGCGATTGCTTATCTACTTTTATTATTAATTGGTGCACAAATGATTGCGCACTTTGGATATATGAAGGCTGATGCAAAAGGACCTGTCGTAATTCCGAAAGAGGCGATTCGATTACGTATTTTGGCTAATAGTGATTCGAAGGAAGATCAAGAGTTAAAACGTAAAGTGCGTGATGAAGTGAAAGCACAAATCGATGGTTGGGTGGCAGAGTTAAAATCGTTTGAAGACGCGCGTCGCGTTATTCAAAGCCGTATCCCAGAGCTTGAACAAACAGTTGCAAAAACATTGAAACGAGAAGGTAGTAAGGAAACTTTTACAGTTCAGTTTAATAAACATATAAAATTTCCAACGAAAGTATATGGGAATTTTATTTATCCAGCCGGAGAGTATGAAGCAGTACTTGTGACAATTGGAAAAGGTGAAGGGGCGAATTGGTGGTGCGTGTTATTTCCACCTATGTGTTTCTTAGACTTCTCTAGTGGTACAGCTGTAAAAAAAGAAGAGCATGTTGTACAGGCAGAAACGATTGATGAGGACGATATAGAAGAAAATTATGCGCAAAAGGAAATTGTAAAAGAAGAAGTAAAACAATCTCTTAAAACTAAGAAAGAGACGCACATTGCACCGAAACAAAAAATGAAAGCGAAGGCTGTACAAGAAAAACGGATCGAAAAAGAATTACAAGAAGAAAGTAAGCAAGAAGAACCTCGTGTTAGTAAACAAGAAAAGCAAGTGAAGGTAGTAGAAGAAGAGGAAGAAAAGCCAAAAGTAAAATTGTTTATTGTAGAAGCATTTACATCTTTATTTTCAAAATAGGTTCTAAAAGAGAATCCCTCCTCATATATAAAAGTATGAGGAGGGATTGTGTATGAAACAAATTCGTTTTGCTGCAAAAGCAGATGTGGAAAGGTTGCAAACCTTTTTTGGACAAGCTCAGATGAAAGAAGAACGTTTAGAGCAATTGTATGGAAATTTTATAATATTAGAAGAAGGGGAACAAATTCAAGCGGCTGTTGGATATGAGCAAGCTGGAAATGATGCGCTTCTTCGCTCTTGTTTATTCACACCTGCTGTGGATAAAACGATGTTCTTGCATTTTTTCGAAACGTTTTTACAATATATTAAAGAAAAAAATATTGAACAATTATTTTTACTCACAAATAGTCCACAATCTGTGACGATATTTCAGTTTTTTCAATTTGAAAGGGTAGAAAAGGATGTTGTATCAGAAGGAATTCAGGAACTAGAACATTTTTGTAAAAATATAAAACAACCGAATGTAATTATACTAAATTGTCAGCTATTCACAAAGTTATCCACTGATTAAATGAAGTTATCCACATTTTGTGGATAAAACGTATTTGTCTTTTGGATAAATCTCATAGTAAACTACAAATGACAAGTATTTCATGGCAGAAAAGGACGTGGAAAAAAATGAATACAAAAATGTGGATTGTGGATAATGTTGTGGAAATAAAAAAAGATTATCCACAATTACAAGAAGCAGCGCATTTATTACGAGAAAATGAAGCGGTAGCGTTTCCGACTGAAACAGTGTACGGACTTGGTGCGAATGCATTAAGCGACGAAGCTGTTGCAAAAATTTTCGAAGCAAAAGGAAGACCAAGCGATAATCCGCTTATTGTCCATATTGGAACGGAAGAACAATTAGAGGGTATTGTAGCGCATGTTCCGCCAGTTGCAAATGTATTAATGAAGCATTTCTGGCCAGGACCATTAACGCTTGTTTTTCCGAAAAAAGAAGGGATCTCTGAAAAAGTAACGGCTGGGCTTGAGACGGTGGCAGTTCGTATGCCAGATCATCCAGTAGCATTAGCGCTTATTGAAGCAGCAAGTGTACCAGTAGCGGCTCCAAGTGCGAATCGTTCTGGGCGCCCTAGTCCAACGCTTGCTTCTCATGTACATGAAGATTTAGACGGAAAAATTGCTGGTATTGTGGATGGCGGAGCAACTGGTGTTGGTGTGGAATCCACTGTACTAGATTGTACGAGTGAAATACCGACGATTTTGCGTCCGGGTGGTATTACGAAGGAGCAATTAGAAGAAGTAATTGGCCCTGTTTTATTAGATCCGGCGCTAAAGGATGAAACGGAAAAACCAAAATCACCGGGGATGAAATATACGCATTATGCACCGAAAGCTCCCCTTAGTATTGTTGAGGGTTCACGTACATTTATTCAACAACTTGTGGATCATAAAAAACAAGAAGGTTATAAAGTAGGTGTATTAACAACAGAAGAATATGAGCATGTCTATCAAGCAGACGTTGTTCTATCTTGCGGAAAACGCAGTGATTTAGCAACCGTTGCGACAAAGCTTTATGATGTATTGCGTACATTTGATGCAAGCGGTGTTGATATTATTTTTAGCGAGTCGTTCCCAAGTGAGGGAATTGGTAGTGCAATCATGAATCGTTTAACAAAAGCTGCGGGTCACCACATCATCTTTGAAAAATAAATTCTAACTCTCCTCGGACGTGCATATTGTGAAGTAGCAAGTCCGAGGGGGGACATTATGACAATTGAACATATTATAGGCGAATTGTTGCCGCTATTTATTATGGCGTTTGCGCTAGGGCTTGATGCGTTTTCTGTTAGTCTCGGTATGGGGATGATTACGCTTAAGCTGCGCCAAATTTTTTATATCGGCATTACAATTGGTATATTTCATATAATTATGCCTTTTATCGGTATGATGCTTGGTCGTTTTTTATCAGAACAATTTGGCTCTATTGCTACTATTATAGGTAGTGTTTTATTAATGGGATTAGGATTTCATATTGTATATACGTCAATGTCCCACGATGATGAGTATAGAAATGCTCCGGCCGGGGCAAGTTTACTATTGTTTGCTTTTAGTGTAAGTATGGATAGTTTTTCGGTTGGTTTAAGTCTCGGAATTTACGGAGCACGTACGCTTGTCACAATTCTCATATTTGGTGTTGTGAGTATGCTGCTTACTTGGTTCGGATTATTAATTGGCCGCAGGGCGCAAGGTATTCTAGGGACATATGGAGAAGTGCTTGGCGGTATTATACTTGTTGGATTTGGGATAAAATTATTATTTTCAGTATGAACGCAGCCAACTTCTTAGAAGGGATGACAGCTATGACTAAAATCAAACAATTTTTTGGCATTATTGTTAGCTTTTTTGTTTTCTGGTTTAGTATGCTAGGTATTCAAAAATTAGCGGAGTTTTTTGATATAGATGCACTGAAATTTATGGACGGTCAAACAGGTGGAGCGCGTATTTTCTATTCCCCGTATCCATTTTTAATTGTCTTCATTGTGACTCTTATTTCGTTATATTTCTTTGTTGTGAAATTAGCGAAACCGAAGAAAGAAGAAGTATTTCGTGAAGAGTAAAAGCCCAGCTGCGATAAGTAGTTGGGCTTTTATAATATATCGGAGATTTTTGATCAAATAAAGACCATTCGACACAACATATCGGCATTTCTATAATATACGACAAGAAAAGGCTTCCTGGTTGGAAGTCTCCGGTTTATCCGACGGCTAGAACAGTCGGTGGCTTCGCGTCTTCCGCCAAGGCAAAAAGCGCCTCTATGTCAGAAGCTCCATCCCCCTCTTGTTCTGATCGAGCTGCCTCCGCTTTTAGTTATATCCAGCTCCGGCTCCTAGCCCCTCCCGTCTAAGAACCTTCCCCACGAGAAGGTAAAAAGCACCTTCTGTGGGAAAGAACCTTAGCCGACGGGGCTGAACAGTCGCCTCCGCTTTTATTACGGCCTTACAAGTTCAAATTGTTCTCCGAGTTTTGCGTAGTTGTGTCCGGCTAATCGGCTTATTGGTTTTAGTTTTTCTGCATCGATGCGTCCATTTTCATATAGGTGCTGGGCGATATGGAATCGTACGATGCGACCGATTAATAGATCACATGCGGGGGAGTTTTCTGTTCCGCCTAATTGAATAGCGCGCTCTAATACACACTCCATACGAATGCTTGCTTCTTTTACTCCTGGTACAGAAATGACCTCACTATCAATTGGTGTTAGTTTTGCGAGTTCGATTTCACTTTTATTCGGAGGAAGATTAGCTGCTGTTTCGTTAATAGCCTCTGCATAAGATTCATCAGAAATATGAACGACAAATTCTTCTTTTTCCATTGCATTTCGTGCTGTATCTTTTGGCTTTCCGTCTTTTCGTTGTACAGAAACTGAGATAAGAGGCGGATTTGCCGCAACGATATTAAAGTAGCTAAACGGTGCGCCGTTTAGTACCCCATCATTTGTAACAGTTGTGACGAATGCAATTGGGCGCGGAATGATACTCCCAGTTAGTAATTTGTAATTGTCTTTTTCAGTTTGTTCATTTGGATTAATAGACAGCATATATGTAATCTCCCTTCTTAATATGTGCAGCGCTTCTTTGTTTGTTTACAAGATAAAAGGGGGAAACTCCTGCTGGAAAAATATATTTTTGTAAAGGGGATGAAGAAAACCCCTCACAATTGCGAGGGGGTGAAAAAACCTTGAATTCAAGATTTTTAGTTAAATTAATGTGTAAGCGCCAGGTCCAATAAGCGCAACGCCAACTGCGACCGCAATTAACATAAGGTTATATTCAAAGCCGTTTTGTGTAACCCAGTAGCCGTTTTTACCGTGAACTGTGATGATAGCTACTAACATCGTGCCGACAATAAATAGAGCGCCTACCCAAGTGAAAATACCAGCAGCAAATAAGAAACCGCCTAGTAATTCGGTTGCTCCGGCTATAAATGCCATAAATACGCCTGGTCGTAAGCCGATTGATTCCATCCAGCCTCCGGTTCCTTTTAACCCGTGACCGCCGAACCAGCCAAATAGTTTTTGTGTGCCATGTCCCATGAACGTAATCCCGATAATAAGACGAATAATAAGAAGACCAATGTTCATCATTTATAAAACCTCCAAAAAGTTATTTACTTATCTTATGTAAGTAATAATAAAATAGTTACTTACTTTAGTCGAGTTAATCATTTAAAAAGAGAAAATAAATTTTACAAATAATAAATGAAAAAATAATGATGTTGTTAATGGATTTATACAATTTATGGAGAAAAATGAAGAAAGTTCACTTCTTTGTCAATCGAATTCAGATAGTCTGAATTGACTAGAATTTTCCAAGGAGATACAATAAAAGTCTGGTTGACAACTTCACTTTTATCCCGCATTCGGGGAATCAGAGGGGAAGAAAACTGCCTGTAAAAGCCCGAGTGGTCGGGCTAACCATCAGTGAGAAAAGCATCACTTTATGGGAACGTTTTTATACCACTAAAGCGGTGAATGATAAGGAGGAGTATCCTATGTTTAAAAAATTATTTGGTTTTGGTTCTAAAACAAATGCAGAGACAATTGTATCTCCATTAACTGGAGAAGTGAAAAATATTGAAGAAGTACCGGATCCAGTATTCGCTGGTCGTATGATGGGAGACGGTGTTGCCATTGAACCAACTGAAGGTGTAGTGGTATCTCCAGTAGATGGCGAGATTGTCCAATTATTCCATACAAAACATGCTATAGGTATTAAAGCGAAAAACGGTGCAGAAATCTTAATCCACATTGGATTAGAAACTGTAAACATGGCAGGCGAAGGTTTTGAAACATACGTCTCCGAAGGACAAGCTGTTAAAGCTGGTGATAAATTAATCTCTTTCGATTTAGAATTAATTCGTGAAAAAGCGAAAAGTACAATCACACCAATCGTTATTACAAACACAGATGCAACAGAATCTATTAAAACAACTATAGGTGTAGCAGCTACAAAAGGTTCAACTGGAGTAATGAAAGTAACAATGAAATAATCGTTTGATAAAAAAGGAATCCATTCCATAATTGAAATGGATTCCTTTTTTATGTCTGGCGCTTAAGAGCGGAGTAGTGGTAGAGTTTTTGTTTTCTTGTATTACTATATATCCATTTTAAATTTCTGACACATAAGCCGTTGCTCTGCAGAATAAAACGTGATCACTACTTGCTTGTTCCTTTTGTTTAAAACCTCGCATGTGGCAGAAAAAGGCCCTGACCGCTCCTATACACGGCCAGATGCTCTCGTCCTCCCCTAAAAAGAAAAAGGGTTTTCCATGTCAGTTTTTCAACTTATACATACACTTCTTTTTTTCGCTACCATTGTGCGTTATGATGAAAATAGATATTCATCATAAGGAGTGGTGTTTGGTGAAGCGAGTATTATTCGTTTGTACAGGTAATACGTGCCGTAGCCCGATGGCAGAGGCGCTATTACGTCATCATGGTAAGGAGCAGTTTGATGTGCAATCTGCTGGTGTTTTTGCGGAGGTTGGCACTGATGCATCTCTTCATGCTAAAAATGCGCTAGAAGAAAAAGGTATCTTGGTTGCACATTCTTCCAAGCAGGTGACGGCAGAGTTGCTAGAATGGTCGGATGTTGTATTGACGATGACAGCAGGACATCGTCAACTTTTATTAGCTTACCATCCGGAAATAAGTGAAAAAGTGCATACATTCTATGAATTTGTAGAAGGTACAAATAAGGATATTTCTGATCCTTTTGGCGGTTCACTTGATGTCTATAAAGCAACAATGGCGGAAATGGAACAACTTATGCAAACTTTGGTGAAAAAGCATTCAGAAAGCTAATGTTTCGTGTATAATACGATATTGGAGATTATGCTGATTTAATGGAAAGAAGAGATTTCCACTAGTAGAAGTTTCATTTTATATTTGGAGGGTTTTAGAATGAAAGTAGTTGTAGCATCTGATCATGGCGGATTGAATATTCGTAAAGAAATCGTAAGTTTATTAGAAGAATTGAACATTGAATATATTGATTTAGGTTGTGAGTGCGAAGCAGGTTCTGTAGATTATCCTGACTTTGCATTCCCAGCAGCAGAAATGGTTGCAAATGGAGAAGTAGATCGCGGTATTTTAATTTGCGGAACAGGTATCGGTATGTCAATCGCTGCAAATAAAGTACACGGCATTCGCTGCGCATTAGTGCATGATACATTTAGTGCAAAAGCAACGAGAGAACACAATGATACGAACATGTTAGCAATGGGTGAGCGTGTAATTGGAGCTGGATTAGCACGTGACATCGCGAAAATTTGGTTAACTACGGACTATGAAGGCGGCCGCCACGAAAATCGTGTTGGAAAAATTAAAGCGTACGAAGCGAAGTAATTATAGTCTAACTTCTAGTAAGAAGTAATATAATTTGTTGAACCTACCTGCGAAAGGAAGAGCGTAATGAGTGAAATATTACAATTAAAAGAGCAGTTGCAAACAGCGCTTTTTGAGTTTCAAGAGCAAGCTACGCTGCGAAATGGAAATCTTTTTGTTGTGGGCTGCAGTACGAGTGAAGTACTTGGTGAAAGAATTGGAACATCTGGCACCATGGAAGTAGCAGAGGCAATTTTTTCTGAGTTAACGCGTTTTCAGGAGCAGTGTGGTATTACCCTAGCATTTCAGTGCTGTGAACATTTAAATCGTGCTTTAGTGGTAGAACGAGAAGTCGCAGAAAAGCATCAGTTCGAAATTGTAACTGTTACGCCTGTCAGATCAGCGGGTGGGGCCCTTGCAACATATGCATATCATAATATGAAAGATCCAGTTATTGTAGAGTTCGTAAAAGCGGATGCAGGTATTGATATTGGAGATACATTTATCGGTATGCATTTAAAACATGTAGCTGTTCCAGTTCGCACACGAGTGAAAGAGATTGGGCATGCTCATATAACAATGGCAAAAACGCGTCCGAAGTTAATTGGCGGAGCGCGTGCAACATATGCATTGAAAGAGGAAACGGTTACTTGTATTTAAGTAATACACTCCTAAGAAAAAAGACCAAATGCGGTCTTTTTTTCTTTTATCATGTGTGGAGTCGTGTTAGAATGTAGTTGAAAATGTGAATATTTAAGAGGATTACAACTAGAACTTTCGTTTTTTCTTAAGAAATGAAGGGGAAATATCGGAAATAGGTGTAGTTCGCTCAAAAAAAAGGGGGATTTAGGTGGAGCATTTAAAACGTCAAGATGAAAAGGTGTTTGCTGCAATTGAATTAGAATTAGGAAGACAGCGTTCAAAAATCGAGCTTATTGCATCTGAAAACTTCGTAAGCGAAGCAGTAATGGAAGCACAAGGTTCTGTATTAACGAACAAGTATGCAGAAGGATATCCTGGGAAACGTTATTACGGTGGTTGTGAGCATGTAGATATCGTCGAAGATATCGCACGTGATCGTGCAAAAGAAATTTTTGGCGCAGAGCATGTAAACGTTCAACCACATTCTGGTGCACAGGCAAATATGGCTGTATACTTCACAATTCTAGAGCAAGGTGACACTGTGCTTGGTATGAACTTATCCCACGGCGGTCACTTAACACACGGAAGTCCTGTTAACTTTAGTGGTGTGCAATACAACTTCATTGAATACGGTGTAGATCCTGATACACATCACATCAATTATGAGGACGTATTAGAAAAAGCGAAAGAGCATAAACCAAAATTAATTGTTGCCGGTGCTAGTGCATATCCTCGTTTGATTGATTTTAAGAAATTCCGTGAAATCGCTGATGAGGTTGGCGCATATTTAATGGTAGATATGGCACATATCGCAGGACTTGTAGCAGCAGGCTTACACCCAAACCCAGTACCATACGCTGATTTCGTAACAACAACAACTCATAAAACATTACGCGGACCACGCGGCGGTATGATTTTATGTAAAGAACAATTTGCAAAGCAAATTGATAAATCCATCTTCCCTGGTATTCAAGGCGGACCACTTATGCATGTAATCGCAGCAAAAGCAGTTGCATTTGGAGAAGCATTGCAGGGCGACTTCAAAACATATGCACAAAACATCATTAACAACGCAAATCGTTTAGCTGAAAGTCTGCAAAAAGAAGGGATTACTCTTGTTTCTGGTGGAACGGACAACCACTTAATTTTAATTGATGTTCGCAATTTAGACATTACAGGAAAAGTTGCAGAGCATGTATTAGATGAAGTTGGTATCACAGTAAACAAAAATACAATTCCATTTGATCCAGCTAGCCCATTTGTAACAAGCGGCGTTCGTATTGGAACTGCAGCTGTAACATCAAGAGGTTTCGGATTTGCTGAAATGGATGAAATCGCATCAATTATGGCTCACACATTAAAAAATCATGATAATGAAGCAGCGTTAGAAGAAGCGCGCGTGCGTGTAAATGCCTTAACTGATAAATTCCCAATGTATAAAGACCTGTAAGATAGAGAAAAGAGTAAAAAGCGACTTTCTGTTCAGCCCTGAACGGAAAGTTGCTTTTCTCTATGTTCTTTTTCAATTTGTTTGTAAGAAGGAAAAAATAAAAAGATCTGTATATCAAAATAGTATTTTTTTGATATACAGATCTTTTGTATAATACTTATAAAATAATATAATGGCACTAAATACGATTTACATTACTGCTTTTAAAAGATCTTCTACTAATGGAATGATTGAACCTATAAATTTTAAAATTGCCATTGCGATTTGCATAAATGATTCCTCCTTTTTCTGAATATTTTATTATTTATCTATACTTTTATTATACTGTCGAATAATAAACTTTACAACTTATTTTGGTATGCAATGTTGCATAAAATGTAACTAGTTTAAAGGGGGCTAACTAAAGGTATATACCTCATATCATTTCACGTGTAAATGTTTAAAATAAAAGTCCAAGTAGAGAAAAAGGGGGATTTCATAAGTTTGTGTAACGGATGTATGGGACAATCTTTTTTTGTGAATAACAATGCGGATAACTCTATTTTTATAATACAGGTTAGTTCATTCTACCAATGGGCTATAGTGATTTAATTCCAGAAAATCATGTAGTAAGAAATGATCAATGGTATGGTGGAACAAATAAGTGATGACTTGTTCTTACTATCTAAAAGACTCTACTTTTGCGGAGATATTGCTAAATTGTTCCGAGAAGGGAAACGTATGTATTTTGTCTAAATAAGAAAAATAAATAGAAATGATAGCCGTTTTGCATCTCTATCCCAAATTCACCCTTGAATATTAGAAGCGTTTTCTTTAAAATCGTACATAGTGTAAAAACAGCGTGCTCTCACGCATCAATATCATCTGAAGGAGCGATTCACATGGGAAAACTGTATGTTTTTGATCACCCTTTAATTCAACATAAGATTACATATATTCGCGATAAGAATACAGGTACGAAAGAATTTCGTGAATTAGTAGATGAAGTAGCAAGCTTGATGGCGTTTGAAATTACACGTGATCTTCCGCTTGAAGAAATTGAAATTGAAACACCTGTAAGTAAAGCGAAAACAAAAGTGATTGCAGGTAAGAAGCTAGGTTTAATTCCTATTTTACGCGCAGGCTTAGGAATGGTAGATGGGATTTTGAAATTAATTCCAGCGGCGAAGGTAGGTCATATCGGTTTATACCGTGATCCAGAAACATTACAACCTGTAGAATATTATGTGAAACTTCCAACTGATGTAGAAGAACGTGATTTTATCGTACTCGATCCAATGCTAGCGACAGGCGGCTCTGCATCAGAAGCGATTACTTCATTAAAGAAGCGCGGTGCGAAGCATATTAAATTAATGTGTATCGTCGGTGCTCCAGAAGGGGTAAAAGTGATTCAAGAAGACCATCCTGATGTGGATATTTACGTGGCTGCATTAGATGAAAAGTTAAACGATCATGGCTATGTTGTACCAGGTCTTGGAGATGCTGGTGACCGTTTGTTTGGAACGAAGTAAGACAACAGACGAGAAGATAACCTTCTCGTCTGTTTTTTATATACAACATATTATGTGGTGAAATTGCATATAATATAGAAACTTCCTGCTTGAGAAAGTTATATAATAGAAGAAAAATTCCATATTCAAAAATCATAATAGTGACAAACTTGTGAACTTTTCCTTCTATTATAAAGAGAAAAGGTCTAGAAATTAGACATCTTTTAACATTATTTTGAAGGAGAACGTTTTCATTTATGGGAATAAATGCCTAATGCTCAAATTTTTTGATTTTTTGCGATTTGACGTTGACACTGTTTAACACCCTATTGTATGCTAACTACGGGGATAGATGGTAGGGTTTTCATTGTCAAATTTTCGTCTATTCTTTGACAAAAAAAATAACTTTCTCATTTAAATAGGATTTATGCAAAAAAATGAGTTATTATTAACACATTCTTTAAACAGGGTGAATGAGGTTTACATATGGAGGGATGAATCCTTGGAGGAAAACAAGCGAAGTCCATTTAAGGCGTATGCTTTAATGACTGGAATTCTTTCTCAGCTCGTTGGTGCTATTTTAGTTGGAATTTTTGGCGGGCAATGGATTGATAGTAAGCTTGGAACGTTTCCGTTATTTTTAGTAATTGGTTTATTACTAGGACTTGGAACAGGGGTTTATGCGATGATTCGACTCATTCAACAATTTTATTCGGGAGAGCAATGATGATAGAAGTACATGAACTTGTCCAAAGACAAAAAAAATATATGTACAACCTTCTCGCACTCTTTGTATTAGGATGGGGTTTTACCTCATACAAAGATGTTTTTCTAGGACTGATTATCGGTACGATTTTCGGTTTTCTTAGTTTGCGCATCGTTGCACATAAGACGGACAAGCTGTTAGATCGCGTTACACAAGGTGAAACAGTGAAGTATAAAGCGACTGCAGTGAGTACATATTCGAGATTAGCCACGATAGGGCTATTAATTTTGTTTGCAGCAAAATATCAACATTTAATGGCGATGTGGAGCTTAGGGTTAGGATTGCTGACAGGATATCTTGTCATGATCATAGATTTTCTTTATCTACAGTATAAGAGCAGGGAAGAGAGGTGAATTACTAGTGGAACACGGTAAATTAGTTGAATTTCTAGGTTTAACGTTCGATTTGTCCTCTGTTATGATGACGACTGTTGCGGCAGTAATCGTATTTATCATTGCTATTATTTGTACCCGTCGCTTAGCCTTGCGCCCAACAGGAATGCAAAACTTCTTTGAATGGGTTATGGACTTCGTAAAAGGTATGATTGATAGTACGATGGATTGGAAAACAGGCGGACGCTTTTTAACGCTTGGAGTTACACTCATTATGTATATCTTTGTAGCAAACATGCTCGGTTTGCCGTTCATGATTGCTATACCTGAAGGTGGAGAGCATATTGCATGGTGGAGATCTCCAACGTCTGACCCAGCAGTTACTCTAACTTTAGCCGTGATGGTAGTTGCCCTCACCCATTATTATGGAGTTAAAATGAAGGGTACGAAAGAATATTTAAAAGGCTATATTCAACCAATGAAATTCTTATTCCCTTTAAAGGTAATTGAGGAATTTGCAAATACGTTGACGTTAGGTCTGCGTTTATTTGGTAACATTTATGCTGGTGAGATTTTATTAACGTTACTTGCTCAGTTAGGAGCTGGTGGATTTGGCGGCGCATTAGGTGCTGTTCTGCCGATGTTAGCATGGATGGGCTTCAGTATTTTCGTAGGTGCTATCCAAGCGTTTATCTTTACAATGTTAACGATGGTATACATGGCTCATAAAGTAAGCCACGACCATTAATATATTTAAAGTAAGTACAAAATTTATTTTTTATTGATAAAAAGGAGGACTTTTAAAATGAGTTTAGGTGTAATCGCAGCTGCAATTGCTATTGGTTTATCTGCATTAGGTGCTGGTATTGGTAATGGTCTTATCGTATCTCGCACAGTTGAGGGTGTTGCTCGTCAACCAGAATTACGTGGTACTCTTCAAACAATCATGTTCATCGGGGTAGCGTTAGTTGAGGCGCTTCCAATCATCGGTGTAGTAATCGCGTTTATCGTATTAAACAAATAAGGGATAGCTCCCCTTACAATAAGTGGCGAAGATCGTTTTGAGACCTTCTTCGCCATTGCTTTATGAATGAAACATTATTTGTCTTTTCATTTGTTTAATTTAGATTTTTGAAGGGAGTGAATCCTTGTGCCAACTCTATTATTAGGAGCTGCTGCTGTTCCATATGGAACGATGCTTTATACAATTGTCGTTTTCCTAATTCTATTAGCATTACTTCGTAAATATGCATTTGGACCTTTGATGGGAATTATGAAGGACCGTGAAGATCATATTTCTAACGAAATTGATGCTGCGGAAAAGAACAATGCAGAGACGAGAAAGTTAGTAGAAGAACAACGTGAAATGTTAAAACAATCACGTATTGAAGCGCAAGAATTAATTGAAAGAGCGAAAAAGCAAGCAGAGGATCAAAAAGAGAGTATCGTTGCTGCTGCCAAAGTGGAAGCAGTATCTATTAAAGAATCTGCTGTACAAGAAATTCAACGCGAAAAAGAGCAAGCAATTGCTGCTCTTCAAGAACAGGTTGCTTCTTTATCTGTACAAATTGCTTCTAAAGTAATGCAAAAAGAACTGAAAGAAGAAGACCAAGTTCAATTAATTCGCGATTATATTAAAGAGGTAGGAGAAGCGCGATGAGCAATGAGATTGTAGCTAAACGTTATGCCGTCGCTCTTTTTCAAATCGCAAAAGAAAAACACGTACTAGAAATGTTTGAAGAAGAACTGCGCCTTGTGCAAAGCGTCTTTGTAAGTAGTGAAGAACTACATACATTTTTAGAACAACCAAACATTTCAGCAGAAAAGAAAAAACAATTTCTTTCTAACGTGTTTTCTACTGTTTCTCAGCCAATTTTAAGCACGTTATATATTTTAATCGATAATCATCGCGAAACTTTATTACCTGAAATTGTAGATGTGTATGTTGCACTTGCTAATGAAGAGCGTAACGTAGCTGATGCAAAGGTTTACTCTACTCGTCCTTTAACGGAAGATGAGAAGCTTAGCATTGCAGAAGCATTTGCAAAGAAAACAGGAAAAGATGCAATTCGCGTTCAAAATGTTGTAGATGAAGATTTACTAGGCGGTATTAAAGTCCGCATTGGAAACCGCATTTACGACGGCAGTTTACAAGGAAAGTTAGCACGTATTCAGCGTGAACTTATGAAGAATAGATAGGGGTGAAGCGCATGAGCATCAGAGCTGAAGAAATTAGCGCACTGATTAAGCAACAAATTGAAAACTATCAGTCTGAGATCGAAGTTAGCGATGTTGGTACAGTTATTCAAGTTGGTGACGGTATTGCACGTGCTCATGGTCTTGATAACGTTATGGCTGGTGAGCTTGTTGAGTTCGCTAACGGCGTTATGGGACTAGCACAAAACTTAGAGGAAAATAACGTAGGTATCATTATTTTAGGACCGTATACTGAAATTCGTGAAGGTGACGAAGTACGTCGTACAGGTCGCATCATGCAAGTACCAGTAGGTGAAGAATTAATCGGTCGTGTTGTAAATCCACTAGGTCAACCAGTAGACGGCTTAGGTCCAATTAATACAACAAAAACTCGTCCAATCGAAAACACTGCACCAGGTGTAATGGATCGTAAATCTGTTCATGAGCCACTTCAAACTGGTATTAAAGCGATCGACGCTCTTGTACCAATTGGACGCGGACAACGTGAGTTAATCATCGGTGACCGCCAAACTGGTAAAACAGCTGTTGCACTTGATACAATCTTGAACCAAAAAGATCAAGATATGATTTGTATCTATGTAGCAATCGGACAAAAAGAATCTACAGTTCGTAACGTAGTTGAAACGTTACGTAAGCACGGTGCATTAGATTACACAATCGTTGTAACTGCATCTGCATCTCAACCTGCTCCATTATTATACTTAGCTGCATATGCTGGTGTAACTATGGGTGAAGAGTTTATGTACAACGGCAAACACGTATTAGTTGTATATGATGACTTATCAAAACAAGCGGCTGCATACCGTGAGCTTTCATTACTATTACGTCGTCCTCCAGGTCGTGAAGCGTATCCAGGGGATGTATTCTACTTACACTCCCGCTTACTAGAGCGTGCGGCGAAATTAAGTGATGCAAAAGGCGCTGGTTCTTTAACAGCATTACCTTTCATCGAAACACAAGCAGGGGACGTATCAGCTTACATCCCAACAAACGTAATCTCTATTACGGATGGACAGATTTTCTTACAATCTGATCTATTCTTCTCTGGTGTACGTCCAGCAATCGACGCAGGTACTTCTGTATCTCGTGTTGGTGGTTCAGCTCAGATTAAAGCGATGAGCAAAGTATCTGGTACACTTCGTCTTGACCTTGCATCTTATCGTGAATTAGAAGCGTTCGCTGCGTTCGGTTCTGATCTTGATAAAGCAACACAAGCGAAATTAAGCCGTGGTGCACGTACAGTAGAAGTATTAAAACAAGGCTTACATAAGCCATTAAAAGTAGAGAAGCAAGTTATGATTCTTTACTCATTAACACGCGGATTCTTAGATGATATCCCAGTAGTAGATATCACTCGTTTTGAAGACGAGTTCCATGCTTGGTTAGATACAAATGCTGCTGAGTTATTAACTGAAATTCGTACAACAACAAAACTTCCTGAAGACGACAAAATGGCAGCAGCTATTAACGGCTTCAAAAAAGTTTTCGTGGCTTCTGAATAATAAAAAGCGGAGCCGACTGTTTAGCCCCGTAGGCTAAGGTTCTTTCCCACAGAAGGTGCTTTTTACCTTCTCGTGGGGAAGGTTCTTAGACGGAAGGGGCTAGGAGGCGGAGCTAGATTGAATAAAAAGCGGAAGCGGCTCGTTCAGTTAGGCCGCTCCACTTCTATATAAACAGGCTGCTCTTACATAGAGTGCTAACGGATGTGAAGAGGAAAAGAGTAGGTGCACCTATTCTTTTCCTTCAATCATGAACAAGTAAAACGATTAGGAAGATCGACGAAATAGAACTCTTTCTGATCATGCCAACTTCCGGAAAAAAAGGTGGTGAAAACCTGTGGCATCTTTACGCGATATAAAAGCGAAAATTAACTCGACAAAGAAAACGAGTCAAATTACGAAAGCGATGGAGATGGTATCTGCATCGAAGTTAAGCCGTGCAGAACAAAATGCTAAATCTTTCGTTCCGTATATGAATAAGATTCAAGAAGTAGTAGCGAGTATAGCGCAAGGCAGCGGTGTAAATCATCCAATGCTAACAGCGCGTCCTGTAAAGCGAACAGGGTACATCGTTATTACATCGGATCGCGGACTAGCAGGTGGATATAACAGTAACGTTTTACGTGCAGTAAGTAACGTAGTGAAAGAGCGTCATAACATGGATGCAAATCAGTACGCGATTATTGTACTTGGACGTCTAGGACGTGATTATTTAAAACGTCGTGGTTTTAATATCATTGATGAAGTACTTGGATTATCGGATCAACCAGCATTTGCTGATATTAAAGATATTGCTTCAAGAGCAATTTCTATGTTTACAGATGGCGCTTATGATGAATTGTATATTTACTACAACCATTATGTAAGTAAGATCTCACAAGAAGTAACGGAGAAGAAAATTTTACCGCTTACGGATGTAGCATCTGAAAAAGCAACAACTTTATATGAATTTGAACCATCTGAAGAAGATATTTTAAAAGTATTATTGCCACAATACGCAGAAAGCTTAGTTTACGGTGCATTGCTAGATGGTAAAGCAAGTGAACATGCAGCGCGTATGACAGCAATGAAAAGTGCTACAGACAACGCAATGGAAGTTATCGATACACTTACACTTTCCTTCAACCGCGCTCGTCAAGCGGCGATTACGCAAGAAATTACGGAAATCGTCGGCGGTGCAGCAGCGTTAGAATAGAAATATAAAAAAATGAAAACCGACTGTTCGTGGAAAAGCCGGTAATTTAAAGAAAGCTAGGAGGGAACCCGATGAATAAAGGGCGCGTTAC
Source organism: Bacillus cytotoxicus (assembly GCF_023715645.1). Lineage (GTDB taxonomy): Bacteria > Bacillota > Bacilli > Bacillales > Bacillaceae_G > Bacillus_A > Bacillus_A cytotoxicus_A. The sequence goes on from NZ_JAMBOP010000005.1 coordinate 26,520, forward strand.
GCAAATCATGGGTCCGGTTGTAGACGTTAAGTTTGACGGCGGAAAGCTACCTGAAATCTACAATGCCCTTAGAATTAAAGAAGGCGCAATGGACTTAACTTTAGAAGTTGCACTTCATCTTGGTGACAATACAGTTCGTACAGTAGCAATGTCTTCTACTGATGGACTTGTTCGTAGTACAGAAGTAGCAGACACTGGTAAACCAATTTCTGTTCCAGTTGGTGATGCAACACTTGGTCGTGTATTTAACGTATTAGGTGATGCAATTGACTTAGGTGAAGAAGTAGCAGCGGATGTACGCCGTGATCCAATTCACCGCCAAGCACCTGCATTCGAAGAGTTATCTACAAAAGTAGAAATTCTTGAAACTGGTATTAAAGTAGTAGACTTATTAGCTCCTTATATTAAAGGTGGTAAAATCGGTCTATTCGGTGGTGCCGGTGTAGGTAAAACGGTATTAATCCAAGAATTAATTAACAACATCGCACAAGAGCACGGCGGTATCTCTGTATTCGCAGGTGTAGGTGAGCGTACTCGTGAAGGTAACGACTTATACCACGAAATGAGCGATTCTGGCGTAATCAAGAAAACAGCGATGGTATTCGGACAAATGAACGAGCCACCTGGAGCGCGTCAACGTGTTGCGTTAACAGGTTTAACAATGGCTGAACATTTCCGTGATGAGCAAGGACAAGACGTACTTCTGTTCATCGATAATATCTTCCGTTTCACGCAAGCTGGTTCTGAAGTATCTGCCCTACTTGGTCGTATGCCATCTGCGGTAGGTTACCAACCAACACTTGCAACAGAAATGGGTCAATTACAAGAGCGTATTACATCAACAAATAAAGGGTCTATCACGTCTATCCAAGCGGTATATGTACCAGCCGATGACTACACTGACCCAGCACCAGCTACAACGTTCGCTCACTTAGATGCAACAACAAACTTAGAGCGTCGTTTAACACAAATGGGTATTTACCCAGCGGTAGATCCATTAGCATCTACATCTCGTGCACTTTCTCCAGAAATCGTAGGAGAAGAGCATTATGCAGTTGCTCGTCAAATTCAGCAAACTCTGCAACGTTACAAAGAGCTTCAAGATATCATCGCAATCTTAGGTATGGATGAGTTATCTGAAGAAGATAAATTAGTTGTACATCGCGCCCGTCGCGTTCAGTTCTTCTTATCACAGAACTTCCACGTAGCAGAACAGTTTACAGGTCAAAAAGGATCTTATGTACCTGTAAAAGAAACAGTTCGTGGATTCAAAGAAATTCTAGAAGGAAAACATGATGACCTTCCAGAAGATGCATTCCGTCTTGTTGGTGGTATTGAAGAAGTTATTGAAAACGCGAAGAAAATGATGGCATAGGGCCTTAGGAGGGACGAATTATGAAGACATTTCCAGTCAGTATTGTAACTCCTGATGGACCGGTTTACGAAAATGAAGTTGAAATGGTAAGCGTAAGAGCAGAGAGCGGGGAAATGGGGATCTTAGCAGGTCACATTCCGACTGTTGCACCACTTAAAATTAGTGCAATTCGCTTGAAAAATGGTGGACATACAGATTACGTAGCAGTTAGCGGTGGCTTTATTGAAGTTCGCCCTGATAAAGTAACAGTATTAGCACCATCTGCTGAAACAGCAAATCATATCGACATTCATCGTGCAAACGAAGCGAAGCGCCGCGCTGAGCAACGTATGCAAGATAAACAAGCACATGTTGATTTCAAACGTGCGGAAATGGCACTTAAACGTGCGATTAACCGTTTAGACGTTTCAAATCTTAAGTAAAGAAAAGCCGTGAAGGGATGACCTTTGCGGCTTTTTTCATTTGTATTTATATACAAATGAAAAACCTGAGAAAAACCCCTTTTTTTTAGATGGAAGAGAGCGTCTGGCCATGCATAGGAGCGGTCAGTGCCTTTTTTTGCCACGTGCGATGTTTAGACAAAGGGATGGAGAAAGTAGAAGGATGCTTTTTGTTCAGTAAAGCGGGGATTTGTGTGTTGAAAAAAAGCATAGAACCTCTTTTCTTTTTAGTGGTGGATGAGGGCGTCTGGCATGAGTAGAAGCGGTTAGTGCCTTTTTCTGCCACGTGCGATGTTTAAACAAAGGGATGGAGAAAGTAGCGGTTACTATTTGTTCGGTGTGGCGGGATTTGTGTGCTGAAAAAATGGTATAGAACTCCTTCTCTTTTAGTGACTGATGAAACGTCAATATTACATTTGTTTTCCTTTTTGTATCTTTATTCATTTATATAAAATGTTTTATACCCTCTCAAGAATTGTTTATGAGATAATTATAATATTAATATTTTTGTATTTATTTAAAAAGGAGAAATATATATTGGGGTAACTAAAAATTTATCTATTACCATTGGCTTATTTAAAATTTTGTTAAAGGGAAGAATAAGAGGAGCATATAAAATATCTGATGTACTTATTTTATTGCTTGGAATTTTTATTACAGCATATGCTATAACTGGATTTTATCCATTTATAGAAAGCTTTCATCAATCTTTTAATTTAAATTTTATTTGTCTGTTGCCTGGTGCCATAATAGGGATAACTATTGCTTTAAATCAATACAATAAAGAAGAAATACAGTTTTTATTTCTTCAGACTTATAATATACAAATTATTTCTCGGTATCACATTTTAAAAATGCTTATTCCTTTATTAGGAATGAGCTGTATATTATTTATCTCATTATTTTGGTGTCACAGTTCTTCTATTATTAATATGTTAGAACTTCATATCGAAATAATATTAGGATATTTCCTAGGAGTAAATTTGTCGTTTCTTCTTAATTTAAGTAAACAACATAAGGTATTTAGCCTTATAAGTAATCTATTAATTTTAGTTCCGAGTTGTTTTAAAGAATCTTTGATTATTAAAATGATTACAGGTTTATTGTTTATTTATTTTTTTCTAAAGTTCTCTAAACATAATTGGAAAGGGTATCTTGATCAGACACGTAACTTAAGACAACCAAAAAAGAGATCCTTTATTTCCAAACACCCCATATTAAAAAAAGAATTGGTAGTTATGTGCGGATTCCAAAGGATTTTCCCTTTATTAATTTCATTAGTTTGTGGGCAATTTTGTTTTAATGTTATACATGAATTGAAGCTTGATGCTTTTGTAGTGATAACAATGATATTAATTGTGTTGATGCATGACACATGGACTCTGAATAGTATTGGTTTAGAGGAATCTACAATTAGTTTATATATTTATTCTAGATTGCCTTTAAAAAAATTAGTTTTTACTAAATGGGTTATTTGTTTTTCACTGGTATCGTTTATTGGTATATGTGATTATATTTTTTGGAGTATATATTATAGTAATCATATAGTAAAAATGTTGCAAGATGTATTTATTTTGCTCTTATTTAGCTTTTTGACAAGTATGTTATATATATTTATTAGCATTTGTTTTTCTGATTTTAATCGTCGAACATACTATCGTATAAATGTAAAGGGTATCGTAGTGTCAGGAGTATGTGTGATAGTATTGCTTTCTAGTTATTTAATTTCAGTAAATTTATTAATTGTCGAGGCGTTATTAACAAGTTTCGCATTTATAAATTTATTAAATTCAGAAGAAAAATTAAGGAGTTTTTTTAATGCTTGATAAATTTAGTTTACAAGTAAGTAATCTATCTCACTCATATGATAATAAAATTGCTTTAAATAATATAAATTGGACTTTAATTTCTGGGAATATTTATGTTCTTTTAGGCCCGAATGGAGCAGGGAAAACAACCTTTCTAAATTTATTAGCAAATGCTATTAAGCCTACTTCTGGTAGTATAACTTTACTAAGTTCAGAATGGGAAAATATTAATGAATTCTTACAAGGAAATATAGGATATTTAACAGAATTTCCATATTATTATTCTTTTTTAACTACAACAGAAATGATTCGATTAGTAGGACAATTAAAGGGGATAGAAGAAGAGTTGTTAGAAGAGCGGATTACTAAATGGATTGATTTGTTTAACTTACATGAATATCGAAATCAAACAATGGGGTCATTGTCACAGGGGACAAAAAAACGAGTTGCTTTTATAAGTAGCACTATTCATCAGCCTAAAATTATATTGTTAGATGAGCCAACAAATGGCCTAGATCCAGAACAAATATTCTTATTTAGAAATGTATTAAAAGAATTATCTAAAGCTGGCGCTTTAATTTTACTTTCAACACATATTATGGATTTAGCTGAAAAATTAGCTGATAATATTGGGATTATACGTAACAACAATTTGATTTATACGGGTGAAAATATCAAGAATTTAGAAGAATTATATTTTAAGATTCAATGAAAGAATAATTTTTTAGAACAAAAGACGACTTTATATGAGGCCACTGAAAAAGTCCACGTCATAAGAAAAAGGAGTTCATCACCTACTATATACAGGTGATAGGAGCCTTTTTATTTTCAGGATACTGATGAAATGCGTGTTGTTTTTTCAAAGTAATCACTTTTTCAGTGACTTCCTTTATATTGGTCGTCTTTTGTTTTCCCATAGAAGATATGAAAGTAAAAGGTTATCTTAAAAATTACATTTAAATTAGCTGAGAAACGAGGAGGAGTTTATAAATATTTTTGCTTTGACAGTACTTCAAAAGCTTAGGTTACTGGGCGCGCAGCAGTGTCTCTTATTTTAGTTTTCGTTCCTTTTTCCCCAATGTATCGACATTAGAATTTGAAATTTGCTATAATGTATATAATTGCATTATTTAGAAAAATTAAAAAATAATAAATAATGTAAATGAATCATAACGTGTACTAAGTGAACTTGTTTTTGTGAGGGGGGAGAGGGTTTCACGATGGTAAATGTATATGAAAATAGTTATATGATTGTCGGTGTTTTTTTGCTATTAGGTATATTGTTACCGGTTGTCGCACTCACCTTGGGAAAATTGCTACGTCCGCATAAACCAAGTGCAGCGAAGAAAACAACATATGAAAGTGGAATTGAGCCGTTTCATGATGCAAACGTCCGCTTCCATGCCCGCTATTATATTTTTGCATTGCTTTTTGTCATCTTTGATGTGGAAACTGTGTTTTTATATCCGTGGGCGGTGGCGTATGACAAACTGGGGTTATTTGCATTAGTGGAAATGCTCATTTTTGTTATTATGCTACTCATTGGTCTTGCATATGCTTGGAAAAAGAAGGTGTTACAATGGCTATAAATTTTGAAGATATTCATCCACAGGAACGCGCTGAGTTAGAGAGAAATATATTTTTTACGACGCTTGAGCAAGTAAAGGGTTGGGCCCGCAGCAATTCATTGTGGCCGATGACATTTGGATTGGCATGTTGTGCAATTGAGATGATGGGAGTTGGTTCTTCGCATTATGATTTAGATCGATTTGGCTCGTTTTTCCGTACATCTCCGCGTCAATCGGATGTCATGATTGTATCTGGAACGGTAACGAAGAAAATGGCTCCAATTGTTCGGCGTTTATATGATCAAATGCCAGAACCGAAGTGGGTCATTGCTATGGGGTCGTGTGCAACGGCGGGAGGACCGTACGTAAATTCATATGCTGTTGTAAAAGGGGTAGATCAAATCGTGCCAGTGGATGTATATATTCCTGGTTGCCCGCCAAATCCAGCGGCTTTAATTTACGGGATTAATAAATTAAAAGAAAAGATTCGTTACGAAGCAAAGACAGGAAAGCAGGTGACGAATAAATGAGCAATCAAGATAAAAATATAGATGATCTGAAAAAAGAAGCGGCAAGGCGTGCATCCGAAGCAGCAAAAGCAAAGGCGGCCGAACTGGCGGAGCAGAAAGAAAAAGAGCCTGCACCTGAGACGGAAGAAAGTGAGAAAGAAAAAGCAATCGCAGTCGCGAAGGCGAAAGCAGCGGCAGCAGCAAAAGCAAAGGCGTCTGCGCTAGCGAAGCAGAAAGAAAAGGAGAGCGCACCTGAGACGGAAGAAAGTGAGAAAGAAAAAGCAATCGCAGTCGCGAAGGCAAAAGCAGCGGCAGCAGCAAAAGCAAAGGCGTCTGCGCTAGCGAAGCAGAAAGAAAAAGAGAGCGCATCTGAGACAGAAGAAAGTGAGAAAGAAAAAGCAATCGCAGTCGCGAAGGCGAAAGCAGCGGCAGCGGCAAAAGCAAAGGCGGCTGCGCTGGCGAAGCAGAAAGCATCTGAAAGTGGAAGTGTGGACGCTGAGAAAGCAAAGGCAATTGCGGTTGCGAAAGCAAAAGCCGCAGCAGCCGCGAAGGCCCGGGCTGCTGGAGGAAAGAAAGAGGAAGAAGTAAAAGTGGAAACGCCTTCACGAAATCAGCCGCAGTTAGATTCGTATGTTCAGGCAGTTGCAGAGAAACTGGGCGAAGGTGTGCTAGAAGATTTCTATATTAATAGGTTGTCTAAAGATGTTCCAACGCTTGTTGTGAAAGTAGCGCATTACTATGAAGTGATGGAACTGTTGAAGAAAAATCCTGAATTTTCATTCAACTATATGTCAGAATTGCATGCAACAGATTTTAGGGAGCATATGGAAGTGTATGTGCATTTATTTTCTTACGGCAAGAAGCAATCTGTAGCGGTAAAAGTAAAGATTGACCGGGACGAGCCGAGAGTGTCTTCGATTACACCGTTATGGAGCGGGGCAGATTGGCCGGAGCGCGAGGCGTATGATTTGCTTGGCGTTGTGTTTGAAGGGCATCCAAATTTAAAGCGTATTTTGATGCCTGATGATTGGGTTGGCTATCCGCTACGAAAAGATTATGAGCCGTTTGATGCGGGGGTGTAAAACATGATTCGTACGGAAGAAATGCTTTTAAATGTAGGGCCGCAGCATCCGAGTACGCACGGTGTATTTCGGCTCGTTATTAAAATTGATGGGGAAATCATTAAAGAAGCTACGCCTGTAATTGGCTATTTGCACCGTGGTACAGAGAAAATTGCGGAAAGTTTGCAGTATACGCAAATTATTCCGTATACAGACCGAATGGATTATTTAGCAGCAATGACAAATAACTATGTCATCTGTCATGCAGTTGAGACGATGATGGGACTTGAAATACCAGAGCGTGCTGAATATTTACGTATACTTGCAATGGAGCTTGGGCGTGTGGCGAGTCATCTCGTTTGGTGGGGGACGAACTTGCTTGATATTGGAGCGGTCAGTCCGTTTCTATATGCATTTCGCGAACGCGAGATGATTATTAACCTACTGAATGAATTATGCGGAGCGCGTTTAACTTTTAATTATATGCGTGTTGGCGGAGTGAAGTGGGATGCGCCGGAAGGTTGGATTGAAAAGGTGCGTGAGTTCGTTCCTTATATGAGAGAGCAGCTAGAGGGGTATCACGACCTTGTGAGCGGCAATGAAATTTTCTTAAACCGCGTAAAGGGAGTCGGCATTTACTCGGCAGAGGATGCCTTGCAATATTCGTTAAGCGGAGCAAATCTGCGCTGCACGGGCTTGAAATGGGATCTTCGCAAAGATGAGCCGTACTCGATTTATGATCGTTTTGATTTTGATGTTCCGGTTGGCAAGGTGGGCGATGCTTGGGATCGTTATGTTTGCCGAATGGTGGAAATTGAAGAATCGCTGAAAATTATTGAACAGGCGGCAGAGCAGTTTCCGAAAGAAGGAGCTATTTTAGCGAAGGTGCCAAAGATTATTAAACCACCAAAAGGTGAAGCGTTCGTGCGAATTGAGTCACCACGCGGCGAGATTGGTTGTTACATTGCAAGTGAGGGAAAGAAAGAGCCGTATCGCTTAAAGTTTCGCCGTCCATCTTTTTATAATCTGCAAATTTTACCGCATATCTTGAAAGGTGAGAATATTGCAAATTTAATCACCATTTTAGGTGGCGTTGATATTGTACTTGGGGAGGTTGATGGGTGATGATACAAAACCTCTTAGAGTCACCCGCAAGCTGGACAAATTTTCTTATCTTTTTCGGATTGGCGACATTGTTGTTGTTTGTCGTTCTTGGCTTTGTTACATATGGGATTTTAGCAGAACGAAAGGTAATGGGATTTATGCAAGGGCGTATCGGGCCGAACCAAGTGGGCGGCCGTTTTGGACTCCTGCAAACAGTAGCGGACGTGTTAAAACTTTTGCTAAAAGAAGATACGATTCCGAAATTGGCCGATAAACCGCTCTTCATATTAGCACCTGTCATTGCGTTTGCACCGGCATTTATGGTACTCGCGGTCATCCCGTTTACAGATAAGTTGCAGTTTGCCGATGTTGGCGTCGGCTTACTGTATTATATTGCAGTCTCAGGTATTACAACAATTGGTGTTGTAACTGGTGGGTGGGCGTCTAACAATAAATATTCGTTGCTCGGCGGAATGCGCGCCGTGGCACAAATGATCTCCTATGAAATTCCGCTTGTGATGAGTGTAATTGGGGTCGTCCTTCTAACAGGTAGTTTAAATTTAAATGATATTGTAGAAGCACAAGAAGGGGTTTGGTACATTTTCGTGCAGCCAATTGGTTTTATCGTTTTTTTAATCGCAGCTGTTGCTGAATTGAACCGAACGCCGTTTGATTTACCGGAAGCCGAATCCGAGCTCGTCTCTGGATATCATACGGAGTATTCGGGATTTCGCTGGGCGTTCTTTATGCTTTCAGAGTATGTGTATTTCTTCGGAATGGCATCGCTTATGACCGTACTATTTTTAGGAGGTTGGCAACCAATTCCGTTTCTAGCGTTTATTCCGGGAGCTGTTTGGTTTGCGCTCAAATTTAGTGCAGTTGTCTTTCTATTAATTTGGTTCCGCGTGACGTTCCCGCGTATACGAGGCGATCAGTTAATGGAGTTTGGCTGGAAAGTATTACTGCCGGTAGCACTTGCGAATATTTTCTTAGCGGCATTGATAAAAGAATTGTTCTTCTAATCTAAAGGGGGCAGGAGTACAATGAGGGGATTATTTAAAGGTTTAAAGTATACACTTAGCAATTTAAGTAAGAAGAAAGTAACGTACGACTATCCAAATCAGCCACTACCACTCCCAGATCGCTTTCGCGGTATTCAAAAGTTTTATCCAGAAAAATGCATCGTTTGTAATCAATGCGTCAATATTTGTCCGACAAACTGCATTCAACTAACAGGGAAAAAGCACCCAGATCCAGAGAAGAAAGGGAAAATCATTGATACGTATGATATTAATTTCGAAATTTGTATTCTGTGCGATCTTTGCACAGAAGTTTGCCCGACAGAAGCCATTGTGATGACAAATAACTTTGAGCTAGCCGAATATTCGCGTGATGATCTATTTAAAAATTTACAGTGGCTTGATGAAAATGATCAACATGTGAGAAGGGAGAATAAAGCATGAGCGGCGAGTTAGTAGCATTTCTAGCATTAGCCCTGCTTGCGATCATGGGCGGTGTACTTATGCTGAGCTTAACGAAAGTGATGCATATGATGCTCGCTCTCGTGTTTACATTCCTTAGTATTGCCGGGCTGTATTTCATGCTATCAGCAGAATTTATCGGAGTTGTTCAGATTTTGATTTATTCCGGTGCAATTACAATTATTATGATTTTTGGCATTATGTTAACGAAGCATAATGATCAAGAAAACTCCGGCTTTGGTTTTCGTAAATTCATTGTTTTTCTTGCGGTGGTAATCTTTGGTGCGGTGCTGTATTTTGCGGTGAATAACGTCGATTTTGAGAGCGGACGTGTTCAAGATAGTGTAGTGCTTCATGAACAAAATACACGTCAAATTGGGGAATTGTTGTATTCGAAATATATAATACCGTTCGAATTAACGTCTGTTGTATTGCTTGTTGCTCTTGTGGGGGCAATTGTACTTGCGAAGAAGGGCGAGAAAAAGGAGGATTCGCATGGATAGTATCCCAGCTTCTGCGTACCTGACGCTTGCGATTATATTGTTTTGCATCGGTTTATTTGGGGCATTAACGAAGCGCAATACAGTTATTGTATTGATTTGTATTGAACTGATGTTAAATGCGGCGAACTTAAATTTAGTTGCCTTTAGTAAATTAGGGATGTTTCCAAATTTAAAAGGACAAATTTTTGCATTGTTCACAATGTCTGTTGCTGCAGCGGAGGCGGCGGTTGGATTGGCGATTTTAATTGCTTTATATAGAAACCGCGAAACTGTTAATACAGATGAAATGGATTCGTTAAAGCATTAAGGTGATGACTGAAAAGGGGGGAGAATTTCATGATGGATTATGCATGGTTAATACCGCTTTTCCCGCTTGTGTCTTTCGTTTTACTCGTGATATTTGGCAAGAGGCTAAAAGAAAGAAGTAGTTGGATTGGCATATTTCTTACTTTTCTTTCATTTGCGTTTGCGGTAGTTGTATTAATAGAACGACTATCTGCAGAAACGGTAAAGCAGCAATGGACTTGGCTCCAAGTTGGAGATGTGAATATTTCTTTTGGATTCGAAGTAAATGCACTAAACGCATTAATGCTCTTTATTGTCTCGCTTGTAAGTTTGCTCGTTCATTTGTATTCGAAAGGGTATATGCACGGTGATGAAAGATTCCATATCTTTTATGCATACTTAGGATTGTTTACATTTGCAATGCTTGGGCTCGTCCTCTCTACTAACTTATTACAGCTGTATATATTTTGGGAGTTAGTCGGACTCGGTTCTTTCTTATTGATTGGTTTCTATTTCTTTAAAGAAGAAGCAAAGGCGGCTGCCAAAAAGGCATTTATTATGACGCGTATTGGGGATATCGGCTTGTTTATCGGGATGATTCTATTATTCTGGCAAGTTGGCAGTTTTGATTACAATGTTATTTTTCAGGCCGTACAAGCTGGAGAGCTTTCGGGGACGATGATTACATTAACGGCGATTTTAATCTTTGTCGGTGCAATGGGGAAATCAGGTCAGTTTCCGCTTCATACGTGGCTTCCAGATGCGATGGAAGGTCCAACACCGGTATCAGCGCTGATCCACGCAGCGACGATGGTTGCTGCTGGGGTATATTTAGTCGCTACGATGTTCCCGCTGTTTGCAGCGAGTGAAGCGGCGATGCAAACTGTTGCAATTGTTGGCGGTGTTACGGCAATCTTTGCAGCATCCATCGGTATCGTACAAACGGACATTAAGCGTGTATTAGCTTACTCTACGGTGAGTCAGCTTGGTTATATGATGCTTGCACTTGGTTCTGCTGGTTATGTAGCGGGGGTGTTTCATTTAACGACGCACGCCTTCTTCAAGGCATTATTGTTCTTAGCGGCCGGCAGCGTCATTCATGCGGTGCATACGCAAAATATCGAAAAAATGGGCGGCTTGTTTAAGAAAATGAAAGTGACCGGCTCATTGTTTTTAATTGGAACGTTGGCGATTAGCGGTGTTCCGTTATTGTCTGGTTTCTTTAGTAAGGATGAAATTTTAGCGGCGACGTGGGAGCGCGGCAATTACGGTTTATTCGTCCTTGCGGTGATCGCGGCTTTCTTCACGGCCTTCTATATGTTCCGCTTGTACTTCCTTGTCTTTACAGGAGAGGCGCAGGGAGAGCAGAAAGATGTGCATGAGTCACCAAAGGTAATGACAGTGCCAATGATGATTCTTGGCGTCCTCGCAGTTGTCGCTGGTTATGTGAATACACCTTGGTTCGGGACGTTCCTGGGGGATTGGCTTACAAAAGACGCGGCGTTTCAAGTGAGAGAAGTTCACGGCCCGGCTTGGATTATGATCATGGCAACGCTCGTTTCATTGGCTGGGATTGCTTTCGCATATTTGATCTATGGAAAGCGCACCATTTCAAGGGATTGGCTTGGCGGGAAGAATACGGCTGTGTACGGCTTGCTGAAGGAGAAATATTATATTGATGAATTGTACAGTGTAACGGTGCTTCCGCTCGTGAAAGGAATTGCATATATTCTATTTTTCTTTGAAACGTATATTGTTGAAGGTGTAGCACAGCTTATTAGCGGCATTGTAAAAGGTGTGAGTACGATTGGCTCAAGACTCCAAAACGGACAAGTGCAAATGTACGGAACGGTTACAGCCGTTTGTTTAGCCGCACTCGTAGTGATTCTGTTATTGACAGGGGGGTATGGACAATGAGTTCCTTTCTATTATCTTTCTTCATTTTCTCCCCGCTGCTCTGTATCATACTGCTGGCATTTGTACCAAGGAAGGAGGAAAGAGCGGCAAGGATTGTCGGTCTAATTGGCACATTACTTCCGCTTGGCTCGGCGCTCTATATCGCAAGTACATATGCGGCGGGAAAAAGTTTAACGATGTTTGCAGAAAAGGTAAAGTGGATTCAATTTGGAAACTTTCCAGGTGTAGAGAAAGAATTGTTTGCCATTTATTACGAACTCGGCATCGATGGCTTCTCACTCGTTATGATGTTTCTTACAGCATTATTGGCGACATTGGCAGCTATTACGGCCTTTTCCGTTACAAAGCACGTAAAAGGGTTCTACATATTGCTGCTTATGCTTGAAATCGGTATGCTTGGCGTCTTCGCTGCAGAAAATTTGCTACTGTTCTTCGTTTTCTTTGAAATTACACTGCCAGCCATGTTTTTACTCGTTGGGAAATGGGGCAAATTTAACAGTGAAAAAGCGGCGTACAGCTATTTAATTTATAACGGCATTGGTTCAGCGATTTTACTCATTGCCTTTTCCATTTTATTTGCAAGAGTAGGTACAACGAATATTGCAGAGTTGCAAGCCGTTTTAGCAGGAAAAGAACTGACAACGGTTGGTGAACTGTCTAGCTCCTTGCAGCTTGGTTTGTTTATCGCGATTATGATTGCATTCATGATTAAGCTCCCAGTCTTTCCTTTGCACCGCTGGATGGTGAATGTTCACGTAGAGGCGCACCCAGCGATAGTCATGCTACATGCCGGTGTTCTCTTAAAGATTGGAGCATACGGAATTGTCCGCTTTGGAATGGGACTTTTCCCGGAGCAGTTTGAAAAATTCGCGGTTGTTTTAGGGGTTTTAGGAGTTATTAATTTGCTGTACGGGGCACTCTTAGCACTTGTGCAAACGGATTTCCGAAAGGTGCTCGCCTATTCTAGTATTTCGCATATGGGAATTGTCTTAATCGGTTTAGCCGCACTGAACGCAGCGGGAATGAAAGGGGCATTGTTTCAAGTCATTTCCCACGGTTTAATTGCGGCGCTGTTATTTTTCTTGCTTGGCATGATCGAACAACGCTATGGTACTTCTGACATTACAAAGCTTGGCGGCTTAGCGAAGCAAGTGCCAGTGCTTAGCGGATTCTTGTTAGCGGGAAGTATGGCCTCGCTCGGACTGCCTGGAATGGCTGGATTTGTGAGTGAATTCCTCGCATTTCTTGGTCTGTTTCAAGGGCACCCAATATTAGCAGCGGTGGGGGCGATCGGTATTATTTTAACAGCCGTGTACGTACTCCGGGCAGCTATGCAAGTTATATTTGGGAAAAACGAATGCGAAGCGAAGAGTGATATGCGCGGATCGGAGTATATTCCAGCCGTGATCTTGCTGGCGTGTATTCTTGTTATTGGTATTCTGCCAGATGTACTTGGTGAACCGCTTCGTGACACATTACAATCGTTGGGAGGTAGATAGAATGGATATGAAAACATTACTAGGCTTATCGTGGCATTTAATGACGCCAGAATTCATCCTGCTTGGCGGGGCTATTCTTCTATCTCTTCTGGATTTGTTTGCAAAACAAACGTTTCAGCGCCGGAATTTATCTTACGGGGCAATTGGAACTGTCATAATCGCACTTGTTGCACTCGTTACATTGTACGGTGCGCCAGCTGGAGCAATTTTAGATGGATCATTTCTATTAGATGGATATTCAAAAGCATTTAAAACGCTCTTATTGCTCGGTGGCATTCTTGTATTATTTATTGCGATGAGCGACGACGCCAAGCAGCCGATTGAAGACCGAGGAGAATATTATTACTTATTTTTAACAGCACTTCTTGGCGCGATGTTTATGGCTTCTAGCAGTGATTTAATTACACTGTTCATCGGTCTTGAATTATTGTCATTGTCTTCGTATATTTTAGTCGGCATTCGTAAGAACAATAAATCTTCGAATGAGGCGGCAATGAAGTACGTAATTAACGGCGGTATTTCTACGGCCATTACGTTGTTTGGGATGAGCTATTTGTACGGACTGACAGGTTCAACAAATATTTTAGATATGCAGCGTTTGTTCATGCAAGGTGTGAGCGGCGATATACAGCTTTTGTTGTCACTTGCGTTTATCTTACTTTTAGTCGGTTTGTCTTTTAAAATTGCGACTGTTCCATTTCATATGTGGGCACCTGACGTGTATGAAGGAGCAGCAACGCCTGTTACAGCACTCTTAGGAACGGTATCGAAAATTGCAGGGTTTGTGATGATTGTTCGTATTTTCTTAGTCATTTTCGCAGCTGTTCCTGTTCAGAACGGGGCAGCATCACTATTCGGTAATATGAGCATCTATATTGCTGTTCTTGCTGGTGTAACGATGATTGTTGGGAATAGTATTGCTCTAAAGCAGCGCAGTATAAAGCGGATGCTTGCGTATTCAGGAGTGGCACATGCTGGTTATTTACTCGTACCGCTTGTTGCCATGTCGCCGTTTCTGATGGATAGTATGTGGTTTTATATGCTTGCTTATGTACTGATGAATATCGGAGCATTTGCAATTATCCATGGGGTAATCTTACAAACAGGACACGAAAATATATCCGCTTTTGCTGGTTTATATAAACGATCACCGTTTGCTGCGATCATGATGACAATTTTTGTTTTGTCACTTGCGGGTATTCCAGGGACAGCCGGATTTATTGGAAAGATTAATATTTTTTTAGGGGCGTTTATCGTCCAGCCAGCCCATTATGTGCTCGCATCGATTATGATGGGAACGACGGTTATCTCATTCGTTTATTATTTTCGCATTTTGCAGCAAATGTTTTTTCGCCGGGCAGAAAGTGAGGAGCGTATCGTTCTGCCGGTCAACTTGAAAATCGTTGTAAGCCTTTGTGCGATTGCAACAGTTGTGCTCGGTATATTGCCAGCGAGCGGTTACAATTTCTTTTATAATTATTTTCCACTTATGAAAGATTTCTTCTTTCTTGGGAACATGGTACAATAGTACAAATAAAAAGTGTAGAGCGTATACTCTACACTTTTTATTTTGGTGAATTTTCGTTTACTACATAGGTAGTAAATGGGTGGAACCAATCGGGTTCATATGGAAAACTGCCTGTATGAACGAGATAGGGGGAACGATTTGTTATGGCACAAATTTTAGGGCAACAAGCACTCATTGCAATTGTGTCGCATTTACTGTTTATTACCATCACGTGGTGGGCGCTGCAAGGCCTGCAAGTCGAACGCCTAATGAAACCGGGAAAAGTACTCCAAACGAGAGTGTTGCTCATTTTTGTAACGATTGCCATCGGTGCATCTGTAAGTAACTTTTTCCTTGATTACTTAGGTTATTCAAAGAGCTTAACATACCTTGTAAAGTAACGTATAGAACCCTCCTTCTCCGTCAACAATGGGGACTAGGAGGGGATGAACGTGAAAAAAATACAAGCCATGATATTGATTGTTGTGAGTGTGGTTATATTTTTAGTTGGATATAAAGAAATGAAACCTGTGAGCAATCAGGAAAAAATGGAGAGTATGATTGCTGTTTTAGAGAAGAACGGTGCTGATGTTCAGCGTTGGTCTTGGTTAGCAAGGGAAACAAAGACAATTTCCGATATACATACGTTTCAAAAGTTACTAAAGCAAATGAAGGAACGCGCAAATGTAGGAGAATGGGAAATTGAGCAGTCGAAGGACGGTTACAAAGCAACTGCACAAAAAAAATTCTCTTCTTATGAAGAAAGACTAGTAGTTACGTGGACAATGGAAAATACTAAAGAAAACACTTTCGTTATATATGAAGTGAGCGGAACAAAATGGAATCCTAAATATATTGATAAAACGAATCAAATTTTTGACACAAAACCAAAAATTTATACTTGTATTCAAGGTGCGCTCAGTGATAAGATTGAAGGTGTTTTGCAAGATAAATTAAACGAAGTTTTGAAGGATTTTTCAGCAAGAACGATTGAAAAAGTAGAAGAAAGAGCATTTGTGTCAGTCTCCGCATATAATAAAAAATGGAATGACGCTCTTTCAACAAATAAAGAGAAAATCAATGTGCAAATAGCAATACGTTCTACAAACAACAAGAATACAATTGTGGTTGGCACACCGATCATAACTTCTGAGTATTGAATAGATGTGAAAAAAGGACACGGAGGGGAATAACTTGGAAAAGATCATCGTCCGTGGCGGAAAGCGGTTGAACGGCACAGTGCGCGTAGAGGGCGCAAAAAATGCTGTATTACCTATAATCGCTGCAGCCCTATTAGCGAGTGATGGAAAGAATGTACTATCTGAAGTACCTGAATTATCAGATGTATATACAATTAATGAGGTGTTACGTCATTTGAATGCAGAAGTATCTTTTGCAAACAATGAGGTAACAATTGATGCATCAAAAGAACTAAACATCGAAGCACCATTTGAATATGTACGTAAAATGCGCGCGTCCGTTCTTGTAATGGGACCGCTTTTAGCACGAAATCGTCGTGCACGTATTGCGCTTCCTGGTGGATGTGCAATTGGTTCACGTCCAATTGACCAACACTTAAAAGGCTTTGAAGCAATGGGAGCAAAAGTAAAGGTTGGTAACGGATTTGTTGAGGCATATGTGGACGGCAAGTTAACAGGTGCGAAAATCTACTTAGATTTCCCAAGCGTAGGGGCAACAGAAAACATCATGTCTGCTGCTGTATTAGCAGAAGGGACAACAGTGCTTGAAAACGCAGCAAAAGAACCAGAAATCGTAGACTTAGCAAACTTCTTAAATGCAATGGGAGCAAAAGTACGCGGTGCTGGAACTGGCACAATTCGTATCGAAGGTGTCGATAAATTATATGGTGCAAACCATTCTATTATTCCTGATCGTGTTGAAGCAGGAACGTTTATGGTGGCAGCGGCAATTACAGGTGGAAACGTGTTAATTGAAAATGCTGTACCAGAACATTTACGCTCTATTTCAGCGAAAATGACAGAAATGGGCGTTACAATTGTTGAGGAAAACGAAGGTATCCGTATTATCGGCCCTGAGAAGTTAAAAGCGGTTGATATTAAAACGATGCCACACCCAGGATTCCCAACTGATATGCAATCACAAATGATGGCATTATTATTGAAAGCAAACGGCACAAGTATGATTACAGAAACAGTATTCGAAAACCGTTTCATGCATGTGGAAGAGTTCCGCCGTATGAATGCAGATATTAAAATCGAAGGTCGTTCTGTAATTATGAATGGACCAGGTAACCTGCAAGGTGCTGAAGTAGCAGCAACAGATTTACGCGCTGCAGCAGCGTTAATCTTAGCTGGTTTAGTATCTGAAGGTCATACACGTGTAACAGAACTAAAACACCTTGACCGCGGATATGTAAACTTCCACGGCAAGTTAGCTGCATTAGGTGCAGATATTGAACGTGTAACTGAACGAGTGGAAGAAGTAGCAGAACAACAAGTATCTGACCTTCACGCTTAATAAAGGTAGCTTCTATGCAAAGGCATGGAAGCTATTTTTTTTTGTACTGTTATTGTTATAGTCAAGAAACATAATGTTTATGCCTGTCTTGTTAAAAAATTCTAAAAATTTAACTTTGTTTCATGTTATATAAATCGCTGCTATACAGAAAAAATGAGTCTGCTTTTGTTGAAGGCATTGAAAATAGAAAGGGGTTCATCACTTGTATATAAGTAGGTGATGGCCTTCTCTTGCTTTTCTCTTTGTTTGAACTTCGCACGGGGCAGAAAAAGGCCCTAATCGCTACTATGCATGGCTAGACGCTCTCGTCAACCTAAAAAGAAAGGGTTTTTTTATATAGAAAGAAGCAAAAGAACGTGTTCTAAATGCTTGTCTTACTCCATAAGAATGAAATGAGTCTAATTTCATAGTGGAGGAAGATCATGAAAACGACAAAGCCCATTATCCTCATCGTAACGTTGCTAATAGCATTAGTGATTATCGTACCAAGTTTGCTTGTTTTTCCGTTTGGGAAAGTGAAAGAAGGGAAGGAACATTCGCCTTCTGTTCCTAAGTCCACACAAGACGTACCGGCTCCCTCAAATGCAAAAACTGATGTGCAAGTATCTGTGTATCGCAGTCAGCAAAAAAAGACCGAAACGGTTTCAATTGAAGACTATGTTGCTGGCGTTGTTGCGGCAGAAATGCCAACAAACTTTGAAATGGAAGCATTAAAAGCACAGGCATTGACAGCGCGTACATTCGTTGTGAAGCGTATGTTAAGCGAACAGAAGCTTCAAAATAAAGCAGACGTAACAGATACGGTAGAAAATCAAGTGTACAAAAGTAAAGCGGAGCTAAAAGAACAATGGGGCAAAGAGTATGAAGGAAAAATGAAGCGAATTGAAGAAGCGGTATTAAAAACAGCCGGACAAGTTTTAACCTATGAAGGCAGTCCGATTACAGCGTCATTTTTCTCAACAAGCAATGGTTATACAGAAAATGCCGCAGACTATTGGGGCAGTGACTACCCGTACTTAAAAAGTGTAAATAGTCCTTGGGATCAGCAAGCACCGAAATTTACGAGTGAACAAAAGTTTACTGTTACTGACTTTCAAAAACGTCTTGGCATAAAAGTGCTCGGCAATGGGAAAGTTGGCGACATTAAAGAA
Organism: Bacillus cytotoxicus; assembly: GCF_023715645.1. Lineage (GTDB taxonomy): Bacteria > Bacillota > Bacilli > Bacillales > Bacillaceae_G > Bacillus_A > Bacillus_A cytotoxicus_A. Next base: position 45,227 of record NZ_JAMBOP010000005.1, read on the forward strand.
CGCACAGAAGGAAAACGCGTGAGGGAAGTTAACTTTCAAGGAAAGACATTAACAGGGAAAGATGTAAGGGACAAATTAGGTTTACGTTCCTCTGATTTTACGTGGCAGCAGCAAGGTGATCAAATTGTCATCACAACGAAAGGTTATGGTCACGGCGTCGGAATGAGCCAATACGGTGCAAACGGAATGGCGAAGGAGGGAAAAGCGTATACAGATATTGTAGCGCACTATTATAAAGGTGTGGTAATTTCAGCGCTGAATCAATATGAGGGGAAATTGACGGCGAAAAAGTGAAAGCATAGCGCGGTGGCGCTATGCTATTTTATGTTGGAGTGTCTCGTTTTGTCGAAAAATCTTTATAATGCGCCGAAGCGCCGATAAACGGTGGCCCAGGTACGAATACATCGCTTTGTATGATGTAAGTCTCTGTCAGACTTTGTAGAAAAGGAAAGAAAGGTTGTTAGTTTTTGCCTAGGTTTGTCGTGTTATAATACAGTTATATCTTTAGATATAAAATGATGACAGGGGGAGATGGAAGATGATGATGGATGTACCACTTCTCATTCCGGCAATGCTGGAACGGGCCGAGAAGTACTTTTCTAAAAAGGAAGTTGTTTCACGTACAGCATCGCGCATTCAAACATTAACATACGGAGAAATTGCAAAGCGGACAAGAAAGCTTGCAAGTGTATTAAAGAAAATGGGGATTAGGGAAGGGGATAAAGTAGGGACAATCGCCTGGAATCACCACCGCCATTTAGAAGCATATTTTGCCATTCCAGGAATTGGATCGGTATTACATACGATTAATTTACGCCTTTCGGCAGAACATATTTCTTACATTATTAACCACGCCGAAGATAAAATTATTTTGGTAGATGAAGATATGGTTCCTATATTAGAAAGTATTCAACACGAAATTCCTCATGTGAAAGCATTTATCATTATGACAGATGACGCTGAACTACCTCAGACAACACTATCACCAGCATATCACTATGATCAACTCCTTGAAGAAGGCGATGAAACATTTCAATTTATAAAAGATTTAGATGAGAAAGCAGATGCCGGTATGTGCTATACTTCCGCAACGACAGGAAAACCGAAAGGCGTCGTGTACACGCACCGTAGTATTGCACTCCATAGCTATACGCTTGGACTTGTAGACGGAGGGGGCATATCAGAAGCAGATACTTGTATGCCTGTTGTTCCAATGTTCCATGTCAATGCGTGGGGACTCCCGTTCGCAAGTACATGGTTCGGTACAAAGCTTGTCTTACCAGGGCCGCACTTTACCCCAGAAATTTTAGCAGAGTTAATTGAACGTGAGAAAGTAACGATTACTGCTGGTGTTCCAACCATTTGGATTGGCTTACTGCAAGAGCTTGAAAAGTATCCGTATGATATTAGCAGTGTCCGTACGATATGGTCAGGCGGATCTGCAGCACCAAAAGGTATGATTCGCACCTATGAAGAAAAATATGAAATTGCGTTCAGACAAATCTATGGCATGACGGAAACAAGTCCGGCTGTTGTCATTAACTGTCCGAAGTCGTATCAACGTGATTTACCGAAAGAAGAGTATTATGAGTTACGCTCCCGCCAAGGTTATTTACTCCCAGGCCTTGAAATGAAAGTTATCGGTCAAGAGGGTGAAATAAAATGGGACGGTGAAGAAATGGGAGAGCTTTGCCTCCGCGGACCATGGATTGCCGGCAATTATTATGATGATGAACGCACTGAAGATTCGATGAAAGACGGCTGGCTACACACTGGCGATATCGTAACAGTGGACCCGGAAGGTTTTATTAAAATTGCTGATCGCACGAAAGATTTGATTAAAAGCGGCGGCGAATGGATTTCCTCCGTTGATTTAGAAAATGCTTTAATGACACACGAAAAAGTATTAGAAGCATCTGTCGTTGCTGTTCCGCATGAAAAATGGCAAGAGCGACCAGTCGCATGCGTTGTTTTAAAAGAAGGAGAAATGGTTAATCAAGAAGAGCTATATGATCTATTAGAAAATCAATTCCCAAAATTCTGGATGCCGGACGATATTTTATTTGTCGAAGAAATTCCGAAAACATCTGTCGGAAAGTTTTTGAAGCGAGCACTTCGCGATCAGTTGAAGAGTTATATGGTGAAGTAGGAAGATAAAAGTAGGCTACCTTTATGTGAGGTAGCCTATTTTTATGAAAGGAATATGTTACGTGTGAATTGCGATCTTCCAATATTGGATATTTAAGCATAAATTTCCGTAAAACGTCTGATATAATGGAACAAAAAACCAACATAGGGGTGAGAGGATGGCGTTATTAGAACTGAACCAATTGGCAAAGACGAATGTTTTGCCATCTATTCAGTTAGAAATTGAGAATGGACAGTGTGTTGTGCTGCAATGCAATAATCATATTGGTAAAACGTTGCACCGCATTATTATGGGCGAAGAAGAAGCGTCGACGGGGACTGTGTTATTTGATGGACAGCCTCTCGGAAAGCGCTCGTTTTCTCGAATCGGTTTTTGTTTGTTAGCTGATGAGGCGTACGAACGGTTAACGGTAAAAGATTACTTTACTTTTTTGCGAGGATTGTATGGTAATGGATTATCGGTAGATGAAGTTGTCCAGTTTGTTGGTCTTCTAGATAAAAAAGAGGTAAAGATAAAGGAGTTAACCTTTTCTGAAAAACGCCGCCTTCATATTGGGAGAAGTATGATACATAATCCGGAGCTTGTTATTTTGGAAGAACCGGAACAAAACGTAGATATGGAAAGTACAATCATTATTCGAAATGTCATTACAAAATTAAAAGAACAAGGGAAAGCAATCTTTATTACTTCTGCCTTTCTTTCAGACGCTTTATCTTTAACGGAGGATGTGTATGTGTTACATCCAGATGGTGTGAAAAAAGTGGAAATTGAGCAAGAAGAACAGGTAGAAGACGAAAAAGTGATCAATATGATTCCGCAAATGAAATTAGAGCGTATCCCGGCAAAAGTAAACGATAAAATTATTTTATTAGACCCAATGGAAATTCAATATATTGAAACGCAAAATGGAGTTACGCATATTTATGTGCGTGACAGTGATTTTACTTGTGCGCTTACATTAAGTGAATTAGAGGAACGACTAAAAGGGTTCGGATTCTTCAGGTGTCATCGCTCTTACCTTGTGAATTTACAACGTGTACGAGAAGTAATTACATGGACGCGAAATAGTTATAGTTTAATCCTTGATGATGAACGAAAAACATCCATTCCGCTGTCAAAGGGAAGAATGGATGAATTGAAAGATGTAATTGGACTGTGAATGTATATAAAAACCCCTTTCTTTTCGGGTGGGCGAGAGCATCTGGCCATGTATAGAAGCGGTCAGGGCCTTTTCCTGCCACGCGCAAGGTTAAAAATAAAGGGAGAAGCAAGTAGAGGTCACTGTTTGCTCTGCATAGAAGTGATTTACATGTTGAAAAATCAAAATGGATTTATATATATGTTGCGTTACCCTCAATATTACTTCACTCGCCTCTTATGGTGTTTCAATGAGCTGAAATTATGCTCCATTCACCGGTAAAAATACTCCTTTTACCGGTATTTTACTGCGAGGGCCCTTTGTTTTTCATATGATTGACTCAAGAAAAGCGAAACGAACAAACGAAATTCGCTGAAGCGAGTTTCATCTATAAATGAAAAGCAAAGGGGATGACGAAATGACGTTGGCAATTGAAATGAAAGATGTAATGAAAACATTCGATAGCAAAACAGCGCTTCGTAATGTAAATATTGAAGTGAAACAAGGAGAAATTTTCGGGTTTCTTGGCCCGAGCGGATCGGGGAAAACAACAACTGTAAAAATTTTAACGTCTCAGTTACTTCATAGTGTAGGAACAGTAAAAGTGTTAGGACAAGATATTACAGGACCAGGAAGCATTGACTATAAACGAATTGGTATTTTAACAGATAACAGCGGTCTTTATGAAAGACTTAGCATTTATGATAACTTACTATTATTTTGTGACTTATACGACTGTAAAAAAGAACGAATTGATGAAGTGTTAGCACAAGTGAACTTATTAGATGATAAAAAAACACAAGTGAAAAAGCTGTCAAAAGGAATGAAGCAGCGTGTAACGCTAGCAAGAGCAATTCTTCACAAGCCAGACATGCTCTTCTTAGATGAACCAACATCAGCGCTTGATCCGGCGAATGTTCAAAACATTCATAACATCTTAAGGGATTTAAATAAAGAAGGAACAACCATCTTCTTAACAACGCACAATATGGATGAGGCAGAAACACTTTGCGATCGCATCGCATTCTTGTGCGGCGGGGAAATTGTCGCACTGGATACGCCAGAAAACCTCCGTTTACAATACGCAAAAGACAAAATTGAAGTTGTGCTAAAAGATAAGAAAAAAGAAACAGTGCAAAAAGATGAATTAGGAGCAAAACGTATTTCAGAATGGATGAAAAAAGGTGAGCTTTTATCAATTCATTCGCATGAACCGACTTTAGGGGATATCTTTATTGAAGTAACTGGGAGGGGATTATAATGACGTTTTCAATGAGACGTGTATCAGCTATTTTTCGAAAAGAGGTACAGGATTTTAAAGCAAATTCACAAGTACTGTTAATGGCGGCAATGCCAATTGTATTTGCTTTCATATTTAGTCGCCTTGGTAACGGGGGAGGAGCAGGTTTAGGGACAATTACACTCATGACATTTCTATTTGTTGCAGGGTTTGCTCAGTCTATGATTATTGCAGAAGAGAAAGAGAAACATACATTACGTGTATTAATGTTATCACCGGCCTCTTCAGCTGAAGTACTAATTGGCAAAAGTATATTAACAGCATGTATTACGATTGTGATTTGCACCTTGAACTTATTCATTTTAAATCAGCTAGATGGAAATCTTCCGTTACTCGGTGTTCTGTTTTTATGTGGAACAATCTTATTTATCATGATTGGTACAATAATTGGGCTGCTTGCTTCATCTGTACCACAAACATCACTAATCGGAATGCCAATTTTGATGACCATTTATTTAGCTGCTCAATTTGAACCACTTGTTGAAAATAAAGCAATAAAAACAGTGATTGGGTACCTTCCGACATTTCATATTGATAAGGCAATTAAAAGTTTAGTAAAAGGAAATGGGTTTAGCAGCATTAGCGGGGACTTATTAAACGTACTCGTTTGGTTCGTGATTGCTTTGCTTGTATGTATCTTCGTCTACAAAAAGAAACAACTAGACTAAAAAACTGAGCATTTTGGCTCGGTTTTTTCTCTTTTTTATCATTTCCTCGGAAATTTTGTAATTCTGATGCATATTTTTACAAATTTTGTCGAAAAGTAATCGGTTATAGATTGTATAGGATGGATGAATCTTGTTCAAAATGATTGCTGAGGTGATGATAGAATGAGAGAGAGGGAAAACAAGAAGTCTTCTCGAAAAGTAGTCCATTTGTTTCAAAAGCGTTGGGTATTCCCGACACTATACATTGTGTGTGCAGCAGTCATTTTAACGGTTGCGTTATGGTATCAGACAATCAATACGAAAAAGACGCCTGAGAAAAATGAAGCGACGCAACAAAGCCAAAGTGAGAATCCAACAATACCAGTAATCAAATCTTCAGAAGTTGTGAAGATGCCAACTGCAAGTGGCACAGAAGTTGTTGTAAAGAAGAAGTTTTACGAAGATAAGGCAGCAGCTGAGGAGCAAGAACAAGCACTTGTTTTTTATAACAACACATACTCTGCGAATACAGGGATCGATATCACAGCGAAAAATGGCAAAGAGTTTGATGTAACTGCAGCATTAAGCGGAACAGTTACAAAAGCGGAAAAAGATCCACTTCTTGGCTATGTTGTAACAGTTGACAGTGGAAATGGGATTACAACGTTTTACCAAAGCTTAGGAACTGCGAAAGTAGAAAAAGGCGCAAAAATTAATCAAGGTGAAGTGTTAGGGAAAGCAGGATTAAGCGAAGTGAATAAAGATGCAGGTTATCACGTTCATTTCGAAGTTCGTAAAGATAATGTTGCTGTAAACCCAGAGAGTTACTTTGACAAATCGGTTGCGGATATTAAAGTTGAAAAGCAAGAAAAGAAAAAAGAAGAGAAATCAACAAGCGGTCAGGCTGATGATAAGCAAAAAGAAGAAAAATCAACAAACAGCCCAGCTAATGATAAGCAAAAAGAAGAAAAGTCAACAAACAGCCCAGCTAATGATAAGCAAAAAGAAGAAAAGTCAACAAGCGGTTCAGCTGATGATAAGCAAAAAGAAGAAAAGTCAACAAACAGCTCAGCTAATGACAAGAAAAAAGAAGAAAAATCAACAAATGGTCAGGCAGAGGAGTCATCTTCTGAACAAGCTGAGTAATATACAAAACCATCAACCCTCTACACGAGGATTGATGGTTTTATTTCTATATAGAAACAAAATGTTTTTAAAAACATTGTAACGGCAAGGAAATTGGACAGAATTCTCGAATATATATTACTAAAAGGAGGGGATTGGTTTGTCGTTGTTATTTGTTGTATCCATTGCAATTATTTTATTATTTGTTTTATTTTCTTTATATTATTTGATTACCAGCAAGAAAGAAGTCCCCCGTCAAAGCCTTTTGGAAGAAGAATTTGATCGAGAAGAATGACGCTTTTTAGAAGGCGTCATTTTTTTTGTTTCAAACAGAAAATTTTCATTTTTCACCGATTTCTCAAAAAAAAATGTAATTTTTGTCACCATAGTCCGCAAAAATGGAGAACTTGTAGCATATATATACAATGCGAGCAATACAATGGTTATAAACCAAAGCAAAGAGAGTGTTTGAGGTGAGAAATCGTGGATCATTTCATTATAAATCCTAGAAAGTGTAGCGCTTACAAACAGAACTCGAACTTACAGCTTAGTCACATGCAGCGAGTCTCATTTCACCCTTCTCACATCCAATTTAGGGAGGCGAGTGGTGTGCACGATTACATCAAAGAGAGAACGATCAAGATTGGCAAGTATATCGTGGAGACAAGAAAAACAGTTCGCGTTATTGCGAAGGAATTTGGTGTATCAAAAAGTACTGTGCATAAAGATTTAACAGAACGTTTACCAGAAATTAATCCAGAGCTCGCAAATGAAGTGAAGGAAATTCTTGATTACCATAAGTCAATTCGTCATCTCCGGGGCGGCGAAGCGACGAAACAAAAGTATCAAAAAGAGGATACAGAAAAAATCGTGCGTCAATAATCTAACATGAAGCAAACATTCCAAAGAAAAACAAATTTTTTCAGCATAATTCATTTCTTCAATATTACGTTTCGGAAAAGAATATGATAAAATTAGGAATTAGGTGTAAAAGAATTCGGGTTTAGCCTGATTTAGATATTGAGGAGGAAGACACAGGAATGTTTGCGAGAGATATTGGAATTGACCTTGGCACGGCCAACGTATTAATTCATGTAAAAGGTAAAGGAATTGTATTAAATGAACCGTCTGTTGTAGCAATTGACCGCAATACAGGAAAAGTATTAGCGGTAGGGGAAGAAGCAAGACGTATGGTAGGGCGTACACCTGGAAACATTGTAGCGATTCGTCCGCTTAAAGATGGTGTAATTGCTGACTTCGAAATTACAGAAGCGATGTTAAAACATTTCATCAACAAACTTGACGTAAAAGGCTTTTTATCAAAACCTCGCATTTTAATTTGCTGTCCAACAAACATAACATCTGTAGAACAAAAAGCAATTCGTGAAGCTGCTGAAAGATCTGGCGGTAAGAAAGTATACTTAGAGGAAGAACCAAAAGTAGCTGCTGTTGGTGCTGGTATGGAAATCTTCCAACCAAGTGGAAATATGGTTGTGGATATTGGCGGAGGTACAACAGATATTGCGGTACTGTCTATGGGCGATATCGTTACCTCCTCTTCCATTAAAATGGCGGGCGATAAGTTTGATATGGAAATCTTAAATTATATTAAACGTAAGTATAAGCTATTAATTGGGGAACGTACATCAGAAGATATTAAAATTAAAGTAGGTACAGTGTTCCCAGGTGCACGTAGTGAAGAGCTTGAAATTCGCGGTCGTGACATGGTAACTGGTTTACCTCGCACAATTACAGTATGCTCAGAAGAAATTACAGAGGCACTAAAAGAAAACGCAGCTGTCATTGTACAAGCTGCAAAAGGTGTATTAGAACGTACACCACCAGAATTATCAGCTGACATTATTGACCGCGGCGTTATTTTAACAGGCGGCGGTGCATTATTACACGGTATTGACATGCTTCTTGCAGAAGAGTTAAAAGTACCTGTATTAATTGCAGAAAATCCAATGCACTGCGTAGCGGTTGGAACGGGAGTTATGTTAGAGAATATTGATAAATTACCACGCCGCGCTTTGCGATAAGAGAATAAACATAAAATGTAAAAAGCCGAAAGCAATTTTCTTTCGGCTTTTTGTATGGTTAAAGTTTCACTTAGATTTGCCTCGCGCAATTACAGAGGCATTGAAAGAAACGTAGTTGTTATTGACAAGCTAGTGTATGAAAACGTACACCGTCTGACGTAATCGACAACGCAACGTAATGTAAGTAGTGGAACCAATTCAATTGAAAGAGAAAAGAACTTAAGTATGCTTCTTAACGTATTTAAGTTTTTGTATTTTTATATTTATTTTTAAAAATATAACGATTTTACGAAAAACAAAGAAAAATAAAGAAAAAAAGAGAAAAGTAGATGTAAACCGAAAAAAATATAGAAATTTGTCGTTTTTATATCATAAATAATTATATTATAATGAACTCGAATACGACAAATGAGGTAAATGTGCCTTTTGTATATTGCCTTCCCCTAAACTTTGCATACGCTTTTTCTACCTCCATGTAAATTATACTTGTTATACCCAAGTTTGTAGAGAAGAAAGAGTGTATGCATTTTTTTTGAAATGACACGAAGCAGAAAGGTCTGCTTCGTTTTTTTTGTAATGACAAATAATAAACAAAATGGGATAATATATATAACCTAGTACTAAGACTAATATCTAAAAAAGGAGCGAGATATGATGTTAAATATAGAGCAAATTAAAGAAATTATCCCGCATCGCTATCCATTTTTACTTGTTGACCAAGTTCTTGAAGTAGAAGAAGGAAAACGTGCGGTTGGTATTAAAAATGTATCTGCAAATGAAGAATACTTTAACGGTCATTTTCCTGACTACGCAGTAATGCCTGGTGTACTCATTGTAGAAGCATTAGCACAAGTTGGCGCAATTGCTGTTTTAAAGAAAGAAGAAAACCGTGGCCGCCTTGCTTTCTTTGCAGGCATTGACAACTGCCGCTTTAAAAGACAAGTACGCCCAGGTGATCAGCTTCGCTTAGAAGTAGAAATGACACGTGTACGCGGTCCGATTGGTAAAGGAAAAGCAATTGCAACTGTAAATGGTGAAGTAGCATGTGAAGCGGAGATTACATTTGCGCTTGGAGATAAGAAAGAGTAAAACCGTCATGATGATGACGGTTTTTTTTATTTTTTCGTGAAGTCACAAAATAGAATTCGTATATTCCAAATTTACAATTTATTGAAAAAATTCATTTTAAATCCAAGTAAAATACTGTATGATATTTCAATATGGTATTTTTAGGGGGATTTTTGAGTGGATTTTGCTTACTTATGCTAGAAAGTGTATAACCTCACTCCCTTTAAGAATCTAGTAGCACTGATGGTTAGTGACACTTATGAAGGTTCACTTTATCCCGCATTAACGGGCAGTAATACTCCCACCTCAAAATTCAGCGAAAGCATTGTCTAGCTCTAGCGGCTAGAATCTCCGGTCGTTTCGCCCCCTCCGACGAGGCAAAAAGCGCCTCGTCGGAGGGGACTCCAACGTCCTGCGATTCTGGGCGAGCCGCTTCCGCTTTTCTAAAGAAGTTAGGTGGGAGATAAACTGCCCGTAAAAGCCCGATTGGTTCAACTAATAATCAGTGGGGGATGAAGAAAACCCCCACTGATTAAAGTTTCACTTTATATGAGGAGGATATCGTCTATGTTTTTTCGTAAAGGTCTGCAATCGAAGCGGAAACTCATTGCATATGAAAAGCCGCAATCTGTTCTTGCTGAACAATATCGTAATATTCGAACGAATATACAATTTGCTTCTATTGATCAAAAGATCCGCTCTATTGTCGTAACATCGGCAAATCCAGGAGAAGGAAAAACAACGACAACTGCCAATCTTGCGGTCGCCTTTGCACAACAAGGAGAAAAAATATTGCTTGTCGATGCGGACTTGCGAAAACCAGTTCTTCATCAGTTATTTCAAGTGGATAACGTTTTTGGATTAACAAATGTATTGTCGAGGCAACGAACATTGCAGGCGTGCATCGCAAAAACGAATATAGAACATTTAGATTTGTTGCCGTGTGGACCTATCCCGCCGAATCCAGCAGAATTACTAAGCTCAGCGGTGATGGGGGAATTATTGAAAGAAGCAGAGCAGCACTATGACCTCATCCTTTTCGACACACCACCTGTTCTTGCTGTTACAGATGCTCAAGTTGTTTCCAATCAATGCCAAGGTACGATACTTGTACTGTGCAGTGGAAAAACGGAAAAAGAGCAAGCGCTAAAAGCAAAAAATGTATTACAGCATACAAACACGGCTTTGCTCGGTGTTGTGCTTAATGCGAAACCTCAGTCCGAACATACATATGGATATTATTAAGTTTTTAAAAAATAAAAAACCTAGGCGAAATTTATTGACTCCTAGGTTTTTTATATATATAAATATTTTAGGTGTATAAAAATACACTAATATTTATTAGGCGTTTCATGACAAATTAGCGAGATGCGGTTGTCAGATTTAATGGTATTTTGTAATATTAAATTAGGTTTTTAAAAAAATGAATAAAGGTACTGTGAGTCGACAATAACATAGAGGATTTTATAAAAATCTTAGGTTTTATAAAATCTTATATTTTGTTATGTTATACTTTTTGTTGTGTAAAATTATGAAACCTGGGGGAGCTTATGGAAGAAACGATTAGTTTAAAAGAATTATTTCAAGTTTTACGAAAGCGCTTCGCGATGATTCTTACTATTACATTTGGAGCAGCAATCATTAGTGCGATTGTGAGCTTTTTCTTTATGACACCAATCTATCAATCTGCAACGCAAATACTTGTTAACCAAAAAAAGCAAGAAGGGTCAGCGATTCAAATCGGTGAAGTTCAGACGAATATTCAATTGACCAATACATATAAGGTCATTATTAAGAGCCCTGTTATTTTAGATCAAGTGAAAGAAAAGTTAGGTTTAAATATTACAACGCAAGAACTAAATAATAAGATTGAAGTTGCTAATGAGAAAGACTCGCAAGTTGTAACGGTAACAACGCAAGATAAAGATCCAAAAGTAGCCCGTGATATTGCCAACACAACAGCGGAAATATTCAAAGGCGAAGTTGCCAAAATTATGAGTGTAGATAACGTAACTGTTTTATCAAAAGCAGAAGTGGCAGACAATCAATCTCCAATTAATCCGCGTCCGATGATCAATATTGCGATTGCGTTTATTGTTGGATTAATGGCATCTGTTGGACTAGCATTCTTACTAGAATATTTAGACAACACTGTCAAGAAAGAAGAAGATGTCGAGAAATTATTAGGATTACCAGTTCTCGGTATCGTTGCGCGTATGGATGAGGAAGAAATAGGAAGCAAATCACGTGCAGCATCAACGAAGAAAGTGAGGGGGCAAACAATTGGTTCTTAAAAGCTTATTTAAGAAAAAGAAAAATCATCGTCAACGCCGTCAATTAATTGCATACCAACAGCCGAAATCACCAATCTCCGAGCAATACCGCAACATTCGTACGAATATTGAATTTGCATCAGTAGATACGAAAATTCAATCTTTAATGGTGACGTCTGCAAATCCAAGTGAAGGAAAAACGACGACAACATCAAATATTGCGGTTGTATTTGCGCAGCAAGGAAAGCGCGTATTACTTATTGATGCAGACTTACGAAAGCCAGCAACGCACCAAATGTTTCAAATTGACAACATTTTCGGTTTAACAAATGTCTTAACAGCTGGTGAACGACTAGAAAAATGCATTCAAAAAACAGCAGTAGATAATTTAGATTTTCTCCCATCTGGGCCAATTCCACCAAATCCTGCAGAACTGCTTGGATCAAAGGCGATGAAAGAACTGCTTAGTCAAACTTACAGTTTATATGATCTAGTAATCTTCGACTTGCCGCCAATCTTACCGGTAACGGATGCGCAAATTATGGCAAATCAATGTGATGCATCTGTACTTGTTGTACGCAGTGAGCAAACAGAAAAAGAAGCAGCAGTAAAAGCAAAAATATTATTAGAATCTGCAAAAGGTAAACTGCTAGGTGTTGTTCTGAACGATCGTGAACGTGAACAGAGCTTATATTACTACTACGGTGCAAACTAAAGAGATGTGCGCGTAGCGCACTTCTCTTTCAGCTTGAAAATACATAAAAAGAGAGGGTGAAGACAATGATTGATTTGCATTGTCATATTTTGCCAAGTGTCGATGACGGAGCCGGGACGTTAACGGATAGTCTCAAGATGGCACAAACGGCAGTAACAGAAGGTATTCACACAATCGTCGCAACTCCGCATCATCAAAACGGCAAATATATAAATGAGCGTGCAGAGATTCTTCATCAAGTGGAACAATTAAATGAAGCACTCCAAGAACATGATATTCCTCTAACTGTGTTACCAGGTCAAGAAGTTCGTTTATACGGGGACTTATTAGCGGACTATGAAGCTGGTAAAATTCTCACATTAAATGAAACGAATAAATATATACTAATTGAATTTCCATCCAATCATGTACCGCGTTATGCTGAACAAATGTTATATGAATTACGAGTAAAGGGTATGATTCCCATTATTGTTCACCCCGAACGTAATGCCGAGTTAATCGAGCGGCCAGATAAGTTATATAACCTCGTAAATAAAGGTGCGTTAACACAAGTAACAGCTGGGAGCCTGCTCGGGAACTTCGGTAAGAAAATTAAAAAGTTCTCATTGCAGCTTGTTGAGCATAATTTAACACATATGATCGCATCGGATGCGCATAACACAACGACAAGAGCATTTCATTTACAAGCTGGCTATGATGTCATCGGAAATGAATTTGGCGCAAATATGCTTATGGATTTCAAAGAAAACCCATATTTATTGATAAGCGGAAAAACAATCTATAAAGAAGATCCACAACAAATTCGTCGTAAAAAAATATTTGGTATTTTTTAAAGTAAACAATGGTGATGTCTCCTAACCATTATCAATGGGGGCACTCGGTTGTGCTGTGGGTAGAAATTATATTTCAACCTACCTTAGACGCTTGTCGTCGGGAGCGTGGCGTGAGGATGGGTTAGATGCCCAATGTTATTTATAAAAACTCTAGCTATGGAGTTGTGCATAAGGACACTGTAGCTAGGGTTTTTATTATTTAATATTCATATAAATAGATAATAATACATAGAGATAAGAATATGGTTAGGGGGATTTATTTTGAAACAAGTAAAAAAGGCAATCATTCCAGCAGCTGGACTTGGAACAAGATTCTTACCAGCAACGAAAGCAATGCCAAAGGAAATGTTACCAATTGTCGATAAACCGACAATCCAGTACATCGTCGAAGAAGCAATTGAGTCTGGCATCGAAGACATCATTATCGTAACAGGAAAAGGAAAGCGTGCAATTGAAGATCATTTTGATCATTCCTTTGAACTGGAAGAAAACTTATTAGCAAAAGGTAAATATGAAATTTTAGAAAAAGTACAAGAATCTTCAAAGATTAACATTCATTACATACGTCAAAAAGAACCGAAAGGGTTAGGACACGCAGTATGGTGTGCTCGTAAATTTATTGGAAACGAACCATTTGCGGTATTACTTGGCGACGATATTGTACAAGCAGAAACTCCTTGCTTACGTCAGTTAATCAATGAATACGAAGCAACGAGCGCTTCTGTCATCGGAGTTCAAACAGTACCAGACAACGAAACACATCGTTACGGCATTATCGATCCAACTATGCAAAGTGGACGCCGCTACCAAGTGCATCAATTTGTAGAAAAACCAGCACAAGGAACAGCGCCATCTAACTTAGCAATTATGGGTCGTTACATATTAACACCAGAAATCTTTATGTTCTTAGAAGATCAGCAAACAGGTGCGGGCGGAGAAATTCAATTAACAGATGCGATTGGGCGTTTAAATGAAATTCAACGAGTGTTTGCTTACGACTTTGAAGGAACACGCTATGATGTTGGGGAGAAGTTTGGCTTTATTAAAACGACAATTGAAATGGCGCTTCAGCATGAAGAACTAAAAGAAGAATTGATGAAGTATATGAATGAATTGGTAGAGAAAGAGAATGTGCAATTATAAAAAGAAAGGTGTTTTATGTCGCCGGTAATATGTACATTGCATAGGGAAAATGAACAATCTAGCTGTCTATTTTTTGAAATGAAAAGGAAGAGTTAGAACTTTTATTTAAACAACGTAAAGAAAGGAACATGTATATTGAGTTATCCAAAACGGCTCTCATTGTTAGTTTTCTTAGATTCATTTATTGTTTTAACTGCCGTGTACTTAAGTTATTGGTTTATACATCCTAATGCATTAAACGATATTCCTATCACAGTAATTATAAGCTCGATTACATTACTTTGTAGCCATCATATTTTTGCATCTATTTATAAGTTATATAAAAAAGCTTGGGAGTACGCGAGTATTGGAGAATTAAAGCAAATCTTTAAAGCAGTTACTTTTTCTATTCTAGTAACTGCAATTGTTCAACAAATTATAAACCACGATATTTATGTGCGTATTTTAGCAATTGCATGGATGCTACATTTATTGTTAATTGGTGGTTCACGCTTTGTTTGGCGTTTGTTCCGGGATACATATATTACTCAAAATACAAATCAAACACGAACACTTATTGTTGGTGCGGGTGCAGCAGGAACAATGGTTGTAAGGCAGTTGCGCCAAAATAAAGAGGCTGATTTACATCCAGTGGCATTTGTGGATGATGATAAAAATAAACAGAGATTAGAAATTTATAATGTACCAGTGGTAGGTTCAACAAAGAATATTAAAGAAATAGTAGAACGACATAAAATTGAGCAGATTATTATCGCTATTCCTTCTTTGAATCGTAAGCAGATTAACGAAATTTTTCAAGAGTGTGCAAAAACAAATGCAAAAACTCAGATTGTACCGATGCTCGAGAGTATTTTAGAAGGAAAAGTATCTGTAAATGAATTTCGTGATGTACAGGTGGAGGATCTACTTGGCCGTGAACCGGTTAAGTTAAATGATGCTGGAATAGTAGAAACCATTACTGGCCGTACAATTCTTGTAACGGGTGCCGGGGGATCTATTGGATCGGAAATTTGTCGTCAAATTATGAAGTATAGTCCTGAAAAGATTGTCTTACTGGGACATGGTGAAAATAGCATTTACGGTATTGAAATGGAATTGAGAGAGATTTACAAGAATCAAATTGAGATTGTAACAGAAATTGCAGATGTTCAGGATAGAAATAAGATATTTACTATTATGGATAAGTATCGTCCGTATATTGTATATCATGCGGCTGCGCATAAGCATGTTCCTCTAATGGAACGAAATCCTGAAGAAGCCGTAAAAAATAATATTTTTGGTACTAAAAATGTAGCAGAAGCAGCTGATACGTTTAAAGTAAATACGTTTGTCATGATTTCTAGCGATAAAGCAGTAAATCCTCCGAATGTCATGGGAGCAACAAAACGTTTTGCAGAAATGATTATACAACATATGGCAGCAGTTAGTAGCACACGCTTTGTTGCTGTTAGGTTTGGGAATGTACTTGGAAGTAGAGGAAGTGTAATACCGTTATTTAAGAAACAAATTCAAAAAGGTGGACCTGTAACGGTGACGCATCCTGATATGACTCGTTACTTTATGACAATACCGGAAGCCTCAAGATTAGTGATTCAAGCTGGTACTTTAGCTAAAGGTGGAGAATTGTTTGTGCTTGATATGGGAGAACCGGTAAAGATTGTTGATTTAGCGAAGAACCTTATTAATCTTTCTGGTTATTCTATTGAAGAAATTGGAATCGAGTTTACTGGTTTAAGGCCGGGAGAGAAGATGTACGAAGAATTATTAAATGAAGGTGAAATTCATCCAGAACAGATATTTCCTAAGATTCATGTTGGAAAAGCTGTCTTAATGGATAAGGATATCTTACAGCAATTTATGAGTGATTTTGAACAAATGGGTAAAGAGAGTATAAGAGAGAGATTGCTAGAAATTGCTAATAACAAAGTTTTAATTAAAAACTAATAGTGTTAAGAGTAACCTAAAAAACCTATGTTGGTAAAATTGGGGTGGTAATAAAAGTGTTATATAAAACGTATGTAAAACAAGGAATAGATTTTATTCTGTCGATAGTAGGCTTAGTATTGTTATCACCAGTGTTTTTACTATTAATTTTATGTATAAAGCTTGATTCAAAAGGTCCTGTACTATTTAAACAACGCCGTATCGGCAAAGGTAAACAGGAATTTTATATTTTAAAATTTAGAACAATGAGAATTGATACACCAAAAGACATGCCTACGCATCTTTTGGAAAATCCAGAAGCTTATATTACAAAGGTCGGTAAGTTTTTACGTAAGACAAGCTTAGATGAACTTCCGCAAATCATCAATATTATTAAAGGTGAAATGAGTATAATTGGTCCGAGGCCTGCACTTTGGAATCAATATGATTTGATAGAAGAACGTGACAAATATGGTGCAAATGATGTTTCGCCAGGCCTTACAGGGTGGGCACAAATCAATGGTCGAGATGAGTTGCCAATTGATATAAAAGCAAAACTTGATGGAGAATATGTTAAGAGAATGAGCTTTATTTTTGATGTTCAGGTGTTTTTTAAGACAATATTCAGTGTAGTTAGAAGTGAAGGGGTTAAAGAGGGGAAAAATCGAAAAAAAATCTCCTAATTTAGTGAGATTATTTGAAGTTGAGGTTGTTTAGATGAAGATATTGATTACAGGTGATAAAGGTTATGTTGGTATGAGTTTGAAAAAATGGCTAAGCCAGTGGCCTGATAAATATTCTGTGGACCATATTTCTTTAAGAAATGAAGAATGGAAAAAAGAAGACTTTTCTCAGTATGATGTACTCTTTCACGTTGCTGCAATTGTACATAAAAAAGAACAACCGGAAATGGAAAGTTTATATTATAAGATAAATAGAAATCTAACTGTAGAATTAGCTAATAAAGCTAAAAGATCAGGAATAAAACAGTTCATTTTTATGAGTACAGTTGCTGTATATGGTCAAATTGGGGAAATTGGAAAAGAAGTTGTTATTGATGAAAATACGCCATGCCTTCCAACTACTTTTTATGGAAAGAGCAAGCTTGAAGCAGAAATAGAGCTAGACAAATTAAGGGATGAAAATTTTAAGATTGCTATTTTAAGGGTTCCTATGGTTTATGGACCTGGTTGTCCAGGGAATTATGAACATCTAAAGAGACTTACAATAAAATTACCAGTATTTCCATCAGTAAGTAATAAAAGAAGTATGATTTTTATAAATAATTTATCTGAATTTGTAAGATTATTAATAGATAACCAAGACCAAGGTTTATTTTTTCCTCAGAATAAGGAGTATGTTAATACTTCCGAATTAGTTAAGTTAATTGCAAAAGAGAAATCAAAGAAAATTTATTTATCTAAAACTTTATCTATTGGTCTGAACTTATTGTGTAGGCGGGTAAATATTGCTAATAAGGTTTTTGGAAATCTAATAATTGATTCAAGATTATCTGGTTATATGGGGTATAAATATTGCGTTGTTGATTTGGTAAAATCAATTGAGGCTTGTGAAAAAAATATAGAAATAGGTGCTAGAAATTGAAAAAAGATGTGCTAATAATGTGCCAATATTTTTATCCAGAATATGTTTCATCCGCTACTTTACCGACAGAATTAGCTGAGGATTTAGTCGAAAAAGGACTATCAGTGGATGTCTTATGTGGTTACCCTAAGGAGTATTATGAAGGGGAACAAGTATCAACTAAAGAAGATTACAAAGGTGTTAATATATCGAGAGTTAAGTATACGGAATTTAATAATAAGTCAAAGTTCGGAAGAATCATTAATTTCTTTTCGTTCTTTATAGCTATCCTATTAAGATTACCAAGTTTATTTAAATATAAGTGTGTATTAGTGTATTCAAACCCGCCGATATTACCTTTGGTACCATATTTAATATCTCGTATTTCTAAAACTAAGTTTATTTTCGTAGCATTTGATATTTACCCAGATAACGCTTTAAAATTGGGGGCAATCAAAAAAGGCGGTATGATTGAAAAATTAATGCTTTATATCAATAGAAAAGTATATACGTATGCTTCGGGTATAGTTGCTCTTGGTAATGAAATGAGGAACTATATGATTAAACAGAAGATTGCCATCAAACCAGAAAAAATTAAAGTTATTCCTAATTGGTATAGCGAAAAAAAGCTACCAAGTAGTAGTACTATAAATAATGAGGAATTTAGAGAGTTAAGGGAAAAATGGCCTTTTATAGTCTTGTATAGTGGTAATATGGGAACCGCACAGGATATGGATACAATACTTCAGTGTATATCCAGATTGAAAAAACGTGAAGATGTTTTATTTCTATTTACTGGACACGGTAATAAAGTAAATTACGTTAAAGAGTACTTGATTTCTAATGAGGTAAGTAATGCAAAGGTATATGGATTTCTATTAGGAACTGATTATACTGATGTTCTAAAGATTGCAGATGTTTGTTTAGTAAGCTTAGCAGAAGGAATTGAAGGTATTGGAGTGCCTAGTAAAACTTATGGATATTTAGCTGCGGGTAAGCCTGTGTTAGCCATAATGTCTGATGAAACAGATATTGCAAAAAATCTGTATGAATATAATGCAGGTGGAAGTGTTAAACAGGGGGATGCAGAAAGATTAGAAATGCTAATTACAAAATACATGGATAGCAAAGATCAATTAAAGGTATCTGGTAATAATGCTAGAAAAATGTTTGAAGATTTATATGAGAGAAGAATTTGTACAGGGATGTATTACAGTATGATAGTGGAAATGATAAACGAAAAATAAGGCTAGGCTGATAAAGCACAGAGTCTTCAAAAATGAGTTGTGGGAGGTCATTATATTGTTTAAAGATAAATGTTTATTAATTACTGGAGGAACGGGTTCATTTGGTAATGCGGTTATGAAAAGGTTCTTAGATACTGATATAAAAGAAATTCGTATTTTCTCACGTGATGAAAAAAAGCAAGATGATATGAGAAAACTATATAAAAATGATAAATTAAAGTTTTATCTTGGGGATGTAAGAGATTTAGCAAGTGTTAAAAATGCTATGCATGGAGTAGATTATATTTTTCATGCTGCTGCGTTAAAACAGGTTCCATCGTGCGAGTTTTTTCCATTAGAAGCAGTGAAAACAAATATTTTAGGAACAGATAATGTAGTGACTGCTGCTATTGAATATGGTGTTAAAAAGGTAATTTGTTTATCTACGGACAAAGCAGCTTATCCAATTAATGCAATGGGAATTTCAAAAGCAATGATGGAGAAAGTTTTTGTAGCAAAAGCAAAAACAGTATTACCAGATAGAACGCTTATTTGTGGTACAAGATACGGTAATGTAATGGCTTCACGTGGATCAGTTATCCCATTATTTATCGAACAGATTAAAACAGGACAACCTTTAACAGTAACAGATCCTAATATGACAAGATTTCTTATGAGTTTAGAAGAAGCGGTTGAATTAGTTGTATTTGCCTTCCAAAATGCTGAAGCAGGAGATATTATGGTTCAAAAATCTCCTGCAAGTACTATTGGCGATCTTGCCCAAGCTGTAAAGGAATTGTTTAACGCAGATAATGAAATTAAAGTAATCGGAACAAGGCATGGGGAAAAGCGTTATGAGACTCTTCTTACTAAAGAAGAATACGTAGTTGCAGAAGATTTAGGTGGTTTCTTTAGAGTTCCTGCTGATCAAAGAGACCTTAACTATGATAAGTATTTTGCTGAGGGAGATCAAAAACTTACTACCGTAGAAGAATATAATTCGGATAATACACAGATCCTTACTATAGAACAAATTAAAGAGAAATTACTTGAATTAGATGATGTTCAAAAAGAACTTGAGAAATGGAATAAAAATATTCACGTAATGAACTAAAGGACGGTACTAGCTAATGAACATTCTTGTTACAGGTGCAAAAGGTTTTCTTGGAAAAAATCTTGTCGCAGAACTTAGAAATAGAGGATATAACAATATATTTGAGTTTACTAAAGAAAGTGATCCTACATTGCTTGACAAATATACAAAAGAATGTGATTTTGTCTTTCATTTAGCTGGTGTAAACAGACCAGAGGATGAAAGTGAATTTATGGAAGGCAATGTTGGATTTACGTCTCAATTACTAGAATTATTAAAAAGGCATGATAATAAAGTTCCAATACTTATTACTTCATCCATTCAGGCAGAAAAGGATAATCCTTACGGAAGAAGTAAGAAGGTAGGGGAGGAACTATTATTTAATTATTCCAAAGAAACTGATGTGAAAGTTTATGTATATAGACTTCCAAATTTATTCGGTAAGTGGAGCAAACCTAATTATAATACTGTGGTAGCTACATTTTGTCACAATATAGCTAGGGGCTTGGATATCCAAATAAACAATCCAGGTGCAGAACTTAATCTTTGTTATATAGATGATGTACTGGAGGAGTTTTTAAGAGCCCTAGAGTTTAATCCGACTATGCAAGATGATTACTGTGTTGTACCTGTGGTGCATACAATTAAATTGGGAGAATTAGCAGATCTTATCAAAAGCTTTAAAGAAAGCAGAACAAATTTAAGTATTCCAAATATGGAAGCTGCTTTAACTAAGAAGCTTTATAGTACTTATTTAAGCTTTTTGCCGGAAGATAAATTTTCCTATGATTTGAAAATGCATGGGGATCATAGAGGCTCATTTACAGAATTCATCAGAACAGCGGAAAGAGGACAGGTTTCTATCAATGTATCTAAGCCAGGAATTACAAAAGGAAACCATTGGCACCATACTAAAAATGAAAAGTTTCTAGTAGTTAGTGGTGAAGGTTTGATTCGATTTAGAAAAATAGACTCAGACGATATTATTGAATATAGAGTAAGCGGTGAAAAGCTACAGGTTGTAGATATACCTACTGGATATACTCACTCAATTGTGAATATAGGAGAAAATGATCTTGTAACGGTAATGTGGGCAAACGAATGTTTTGATCCAGAAAAACCGGATACTTACTTTTTGGAGGTATGATTCATGAAAAAACTAAAAGTCATGACAGTTGTTGGAACTAGGCCGGAAATTATAAGACTATCAGCTGTAATTAATAAATTAGAAGAATCAAGTGCAATAGAACATATTCTTGTTCATACAGGTCAAAATTATGATTATGAGTTAAATGAAGTGTTTTTCAAAGATTTTAATTTAAAAAAACCAGATTATTTTCTAAATGCAGCTACTGGAACTGCGGTAGAAACTATTGGTAACATCTTGGTTAAGATAGATCCTATTATGGAAGAAGTACAACCAGATGCTTTTTTAGTGTTGGGAGATACGAATAGTTGTTTGTGTGCTATTGCCGCGAAGAGAAGACATATTCCAATTTTCCATATGGAAGCAGGAAATAGATGCTTTGACCAAAGAGTGCCAGAAGAAACTAACAGAAAGATTGTTGACCATACAGCTGATATTAATCTAACTTACAGTGATATCGCAAGGGAATATCTCCTTAGAGAAGGGGTCCCAGCAGATAGAATTATTAAAACAGGAAGCCCGATGTTTGAAGTTCTCAATTCAAGAAAAAATGATATTGAGGAATCAGATGTATTAGAAAGATTAGGGCTTGAAGAAGAAAAATATTTTGTAGTTTCAGCTCACAGAGAAGAAAATATTAATTCGGAAGTTAATTTCCTGGATTTAGTAGATAGCTTAAATGCAATTGCAGAAAAATATAATATGCCTGTGATCGTAAGTACACACCCTAGAACTAAAAAAATGATTGATGCTAAAGGGATAGAGTTTAGTCCATTAGTAAAAACGATGAAGCCTTTAGGATTTAATGATTATGTAAAACTTCAAATTAAATCTAAAGCAGTTCTTAGTGATAGTGGAACGATTAGTGAAGAGTCTTCTATTCTTGGGTTTAGAGCTTTGAATATTAGACAAGCTCATGAAAGACCAGAAGCGATGGAAGAAGCATCGGTTATGATGGTAGGTTTAAGGAAAGAACGAATATTACAGGGGTTAGGGATATTAGAAACTCAAGAAAAAAATACATTAAGGCTTGTTGGAGATTATAGCATGCCGAATGTATCAGATAAGGTACTTAGAATAATTTTGTCATATACAGATTATGTTAATAGAGTTGTTTGGGGAAAGTAAAAGTATTTTCATAATTCCAAAAGGATAAAAATAACAGATTTCTTATGTTACTTGTAATTCTTTTGTTGATTTGGTTAAGTGGCATCTCGTGTACTTAAGTGAGAGAGCATTTAACACACGCGTTGAAAATAAAACAGAAGCATTCAATCTAAAATGTTTTGTAAATTGAAAGCTTGGTGTGATAGTGATAGCACGTTCATAGGCAAATCCCGTTCTGTTTGATAGATAATTGAGGGTTTTCGTTTTAAACCCAATTAGCGGATTTGTCTTTTTTGTTTTTATGATTTAGAAAACATTTGAGGTGAATGTACTTACACGAGCTTATATATTAAATCTTATAATTAAAGAAAGGCATTCTTCGAGTTGTAGAGTCATGTGGGAGAGTAATGAAAAGTTTTATTTAATAAATGATTATCAAAATGAGAATGTGTAGCTAAAACTTGTAAAGGTTATTAAGAACTTCTCTAAAATTATTAATAATATTGTTTGGAGAAAGGAATAAAAATATGAACATTATGGTTTTTGATGTTCCAGCAGAAAGTGGCGGAGCATTGTCTATCTTAAATGACTTTTATAATGAAGTAGTTGAAAGTAAAGATAAAAAGATTAATTGGTTTTTTGTACTAAGTACACCTACATTAGAAGAAACGGATAATATAAAAGTACTACAATTTCCTTGGATCAAGAAGAGTTGGGGGCACCGTTTTTACTTTGATCAAGTTATAGCTCCAGAACTGGTGAAAAAATATAAAGTGGATAAAATATTTTCACTCCAAAATGTTACAATTCCACGTACAAATTGTAATCAAGTTCTTTATGTACATCAATCTTTACCATTTGTGGATTATAAATTTTCAATTAAAGAGAATAAACTGCTCTGGATATATCAAAATATAATAGGACGCAATATAATTAATTCAATAAAGAAAGCACAGCGTGTTATTGTTCAAACTCAATGGATGAAAAAAGCTTGTATACAAAAAGCTCAAATTCAAGATAATGAAATTGAAGTTATACCACCCACTATTAATGTAGCAATAAAAAATTATTTTGAACCTAATGAAAAATCATTATCAACCTTCTTTTATCCTGCTGGTCACAGTGTATATAAAAATCATAAAATTATTGTAGCGGCGTGTCAGCGGTTAAAAACTTTAACGAATATAGATTATGAGATAATATTTACATTGGATGGAAATGAAGATCAACATACGCTAGATTTGTATAGGCAGATCAAAGAAGAGCAATTACCTATTCGCTTTGAAGGCTCGAAGACAAGAGAAGAAGTTTTTGAGTTATATACTAAATCAATCTTACTTTTCCCTTCGTATATTGAAACCTTTGGTATGCCTATGCTTGAAGCAAGGATGCACAAAGGAATTATAATTGCAGCGGATACACCATTTGCAAAAGAGGTACTTGAAGGTTATGAAAATGCGAAGTTCTTTAAAGAATTTAATTCAAGAGAGTTGAGTTTGTTGATGTATCAATATCTTCAAAAACAAGAACAATATAATACAGTGCTTGAAGTTCAAGATAGAGGAAGTAAGACAAAACAATTAATAGATATTTTAACAAACGAATAATAAGTGAAAAAATTATTAATTTAAAATATAAGAATAGTATCGAAAGTCATTAAAAAAAACAAATTTTATAGGTGTAGAAAATGAAAATTTTATATTTTGGAAGTCTTTGCGATGAAGAATGGCTTGAGTCTATATCCCATACTAACGGAATACCATCTCGTGTTGCACAATATTCTTTTGAGAAAGCGTTAGTTAGTGGTTTTTCTGAAATTGAAGATGCAGATATGGAAATATATTATCTCTATCAAGAACAATATTATCCAAAGGGAAAGTTCTTGAAGTTTAATAAGAGAAGAAAACGATTAAATGACAGATACATGGTGAGATATTTATCTAATATTAATTTACCACTTATTAAAGAAATATATTCTTTATTTCAAGGTATGTTTTTAACTTTGAAATGGGGAATAAAAAACTTTAATAATAAGGAGAAAGTTATATTAACCCCATTTAACTATACACCGTTGTCCTTTGGTATTTATATTGTTTCAAAGCTATTCAAAATAAAACGAGTAAATATTTTCACGGATCTTTCAAGTGATATAATGAATTCTAAAAGGCAAAAGGAAATGCACTGGCTTAAGAAAATGTCTCTATCTTATTATGTAAAATTAGTAAACTTCATCGAACATAACTACGATGGTTACATTCTATTCACTGAGCCAATGAAAGAAAGAGTAAATTCGGCGAATAAACCGTATATGGTCATGGAAGGTATTTTTAATAATGATCTAGATTTGTCTGAGGTACCAAAAAGTAAAGCTATTATGTATGCAGGGACTTTAGCCTTTGAATATGGGATCAAAAATATTTTAGATGCCTTTGAACAAATAGAAGATAATGAACTTGAACTTTGGCTCTTTGGTGATGGAGACATGAGAGAGTATATAGAAAATCTATCTATAAAGGATACGAGGGTTAAATACTTTGGTTTTAAACCAAGAGCGGAAGTTTTTGAATATGAAAAAAAGGCTGCGATATTAATTAACGCAAGAAATCCAGAAGATGAATATACTATGTATTCTTTTCCTTCGAAAACATTTGAATATATGGTTTCAGGAACGCCGTTTTTAACTACAAGATTAAAAGGTATACCAGAAGACTATGATAAATATATCTATTCCATAAATAATAGTGATATTAATTCGATTAAACAAGCAATTGAAGAAATATTATCAAGCCCAGCTGAAAAAGTAAATAGGCTCACTGAGGGCGCTAGAATGTTTATTTTGGAGAATAAGAATAGTACTGTTCAGGCAAAAAAAGTTTTAGATTTTCTTATTATCATAATGCATAATGGAGAAGCATCTAAGTAAGTACGTAGTTAAGAGGGTTACGAATAAAATTTGGAACGTGCTCATTTTGAATTTTCCTAAATGTCACCATTATTTAAGGCGCTAAAAGGATATAACATTTTTTTGTTACAATTAAAATTCAAAGCGAAATTTTTAAAAAAGGGTGGGGATTTTGGTTTTTTATATTTGGTTAACGATAATATGTGTTAGTTTATCTTATATTTCAACACTACTTAGCAGAAAGAAAGTTAGTGCTAAGATAATTAATGTTATTGATTTTATCCCTTATCTAATATTAATTATCATTACGGGATTTAGATATAGTGTTGGAACTGATTATAATGGATATGCTTTTAACTTTAACTATTTAATGACTAATGATATACCTCGAATTGAGTATTCTTTTAAGTTGATTGTTAAGCTAGCTCATTTATTTGGATTAAATCAACAATTTATGTTTTTCGTTTATGCTGCAATAACTTATATTTTCATTTTTCTTAGCATTAAATATTTTGATGATAAAGGTAAGTACAGACATATAATAATGCTGCTCATCTTGCAGTATTTTTTATTTAATGGTTTCAACACAGTTCGACAGATGGTGGCAGTATCTATTTTTTTCTATTCAATCAGGTTTATTGTTGATAGAAATCTTTTGAAATATATAATTTGGATAATTATTGCAACATTTTTCCATAAATCAGCAATAATTTGTTTGATATTTTACTTTATTTTAAATGTAAGTATTAAAAAGTTATCAGTGATTTTAATTGTTTCACCCATTTTTTTACTAACTGATTTAAGTGATAAACTACTAGATTTTTATATTTCACTAACGGGAAATAATTGGTATGAAATTTATTTAACAAATTATAATTCCGATGTAGAAGTATCTGGAGGTAAGATAGTGTTTGTACTATATGTTTTTGCACTTATTCTTGCCATAACATCAAACAAAGTAAAGCTTGAGTCAAATGAAAAAGTAATTGTTAATCTATTTATTTGGTATATCATAATATTATTTTTTACTTTATCTTCGGCAATAGCTACTAGAGTTTTATATTATCCAATGGTATCTTTGGTGCTAGTTTTTCCATTAATAACTAAGTATTTTCAAGGTAAATACGGTGCTTTATTTTCAAGGTATTTGGTATTTATTTTTGTGGGTGTATTATGGATTAGTTCCTTAAATGGTTACAAGGACTTATTTGAAGACAATAAATTACTTGATTACTCCTTTAGAATCTTTATTAATTGATTGTAGTTATTATTGCTTTATTCTAAATTAATTTCGGGTTATATATTGAAACAATTCTTAATTCAATTAATTTATTATAGAAAAGTCGTTTGAGTATCTAGAAAAATAACGATTATTTTTTATTTTTATACTTTTAACCTTTGGCTTCTTTATGTATTTACTTAGAGTAAAGGTTTAAGGAGAGTTTTGTTCATGAAAATATTGTGGCTTACAAATATCCCTCTCCCAGAGGCTAGCTTACTTCTAAATGAGGAAGTACTTCCTTTTGGGGGATGGTTAGTTAATGCATCTGCAACACTTTCGATAACAAATGGTGTGTCACTATCTGTTGCATTTCCTAATCAGAGACTTAATGATGTAAAAATATTGAAAGGAAAAGAAATTCAATATTATGCATTTCCTTCCGTAAATGGTAGAAATTTGAATCAAATCGATAATAACCAATACCTGGAGCTAATTGTAGAACAATGCAAACCAGATATTGTTCATATTTTTGGTACTGAATTTACTCATACGCTTTCAATGGTAAATATTTGTCGAAAGAAAAATATTAAGACTGTTGTATCTATCCAAGGTTTGGTATCTATTTATGCTAAACATTATATGTTATCTTTACCTGTAAATGTTCAAAATAGATATACTTTTAGAGATTTATTAAAACTAAATAATATTAAAAGGCAACAGAAGGTATTTATTAAACGTGGGAAATTTGAAATTGAAGCATTAAGGAAAGTAAACCATGTTATTGGTAGAACTACTTGGGATAAAGCATGTTCTACTCAAATAAATCCAAATATAATTTATCATCATTGTGATGAAACATTAAGGGAAGAATTTTATAATCATCAGTGGGATATAAAAAAAGTAGACAGGCATTCTATTTTTTTAAGTCAGGGTTCTTATCCTATAAAAGGTCTCCATTTTATGATTGAAGCCATGCCTGTGATATTAGAAAAGTTTCCTAATACAAAGTTATATATTGGAGGTACTGATATAACGAGTTCCAAAACTTTGAAGGAAAAGATGAAAATTTCATCTTATGGAAAGTATATCAAAGAGTTAATTAAGAAGTATAACCTTCAAGATAAAATTGTTTTTACTGGACTATTAAGTGAAAAACAAATGTGTGAAAGATACCTACAGTCGAATGTGTTTGTTTGTCCATCAACTATTGAAAATAGTCCCAATTCTTTAGGAGAAGCAATGATATTAGGTGTTCCCTGTGTTGCTTCAGATGTTGGTGGTGTGTCTGACATGTTAAAGCATAAAGAGGAAGGTTTTGTATATCAAACAGATGCTCCTTATATGTTAGCTCACTATGTGTGTGAAATATTTAAAAATGATGAGTCAGCTTTAGAATTTTCCGAAAATGCAAGAGTACATGCCTTAAAAACGCATGACTCTATAAAAAATACAAAACGTCTAATAGAGATATATGAAGATATTTTGCAAAAGAAGGTATAGATATTGAAAGTTAAAAATATTATTGCATTATCGTTTGAACGAATAAAAGGTAATGAAGTCGCTGCAAAAATTATGCGTAATGCAAGTTGGCTAGTTGGGGACAAAGTCTTTACTATGATCATTGGTGTATTTGTTATGGCACTAGTAGCTAGGTATTTGGGTCCAGAAAAGTACGGATTATATAATTATGCCTTAGCTTTTGTCACTTTGTTTACAGCTTTATCGACACTAGGGTTAGAAACATTATCTATTAAATCGATTGTACATCAAGAAGAAGAAGAGGGGACGATACTCTATACATCTTTAGTTTTACGAGTAATAGGGGGCACTTTTTTAACCTTGTTGACCAGTGTAATTATTCGATTGTTTGCACCAAATGAACCTCTTGTTCATTTACTCGTAATGATTATGTCATTTACCATGATTTTTAAATCATTAGAGGTTATTGAATATTGGATACAGGCACATCAAAAATCGAAAATATCTTCGTTAATTCGTATGGGTGCATACGTTTTTTCTGCTCTACTCAAAGTAACTTTCGTGTTTTTGAAGGGAAGTTTGTTCCATCTAGCTCTCATTTATATGTCTGATGCATTGATTGTAGGGATAGCGTTAGTTATTGCATATTTTAAAAATAGAACATCTTATACAAAGTGGAAATTTAATTTTCAATATGCCAAAAAAATATTATCGCAAAGCTGGTATTTAATTCTTTCAGGGCTTATGGTAACGCTTTATATGCAACTTGACAAGGTGATGTTGGGCTCCATGTTGACAAATAAAAAGGAATTAGGTATGTATTCAGCTGCAACTCAAATTGCGAACATGTGGTATTTTGTACCTTTAGCTGTTATTACCTCATTCCAGCCTATTATTATGAAGAAAAAATTAGAAACTGATGAAAAGTATATAAATGCTATGCAAACTTTGTATTCAATTGTTGCATGGATTGGAATAGCGTTTGGACTGTTTATCATTCTATTTTCAGATTTTATTGTGTCAATTTTATATGGACAAGAATATAATCGAGCAGCGGATATAATTACAGTGAGCGTATGGGCTGGTACTTTTGCAACGTTAGGATCTGCAAGATCAATTTGGCTATTAGTTGAAAATCTGCAGAAGTATACGTTATTTTATACTTTAGTAGGTTTGGTAATAAATGTAGGCTTGAATTATCTATTAATACCTACTTATGGTGGATTTGGGGCAGCGTTTGCAACTCTTATAGCCCAAATTTTTGCAAATGTCTTTGCGCTAGCTCTTTTCAAAAAAACACGAATATCCAGCGTCATGATTATAAAGGCATTTTCCCCAAAATATTTATTTAATTTGAGGAAGCTATAAATTTTAAATAATGGAGGCAGTTTAATGTTAGCTCCGGTTATAATTTTTGTTTACAATCGACCTGAACATACAATAAAAACAATTGAAGCTTTGGCTAAAAATAAATTAGCAAGAGAATCCACAGTCTTTATTTTTTCTGATGCAGCTAAGAATGAGAACTCTTTGGAAAAGGTAAGAGCAGTGCGAGAGTATATTGATACTATCGAAGAAAAAAAGTATTTTAAATCACTTACGATTAAGAAGGCAGATATAAATAAAGGACTAGCTAAATCTGTAATTGGTGGAGTTAGCGAAATTATTAACGAATATGGAAAAGTAATTGTTTTAGAAGATGATTTAATAACTACACCTGATTTTTTAACGTATATGAATGATGGGCTAAATTATTACAATGACTTAGATAAGGTTTGGTCAATCAGTGGGTATAATATACCAATTGCATTTCCTGAAGGCTATAAGAGTGAGATTTATTATTCTTATAGAGGATGCAGTTGGGGATGGGCAACATGGAAGAATAGATGGAATCAAGTGGATTGGGATGTAAAAGACTACATGGATTTTAAAGAGAACAGACGCTTAAGAAATCAATTTAATCGTGGTGGGAGAGACATGGCAAATATGTTAGATTCCCAAATGGAAGGAATTATAGATTCGTGGGCAATTCGTTGGTGCTACACACAATCAAAAAAAGATTTGCTTACTGTATATCCCGTTAAGTCGCGAATAAAAAATATTGGATTAGATGGTTCTGGAACGCATAGTGGGATTACAGCTCATTATGATGTAGAAATTGATGAAACTTTCACGAAATGTACCTTTGATGATCCAGGTTTAAACAAAGATATACTGAAGAATTTTCAGAATCATTATGGTACCCGTCTAGAATACTATTTAGTTAAACCAAAACGTTTTATAAAAAAATTATTGAGGGTGTGATTGAAGTGAAAATCACAATAGCAGGAACAGGTTATGTGGGCTTATCTAATGCAGTCTTATTAGCTCAACATAATGAAGTAATAGCACTTGATATTATTGAAGAAAAAGTAAATATGATTAATAGTAGGAAATCACCTATTATAGATAATGAGATTGAAGAATTCTTAGCAACAAAAGAGTTAAATCTAATTGCTACTACGGATAATTATAAGGCATTCAAAGATGCAGAGTACGTTATTATTGCAACACCGACAAATTATGACCCAGATAAGAACTATTTTAATACAAGAACTGTCGAAGCTGTGATTGCTAATGTTTTATCCATTAATCCAGAAGCTATAATGATAATTAAATCAACAGTCCCGGTAGGTTATACAGAGAAGGTAAAAGAGAAGTTCGAAACAGATAATATTATTTTCTCACCAGAGTTTTTAAGAGAAGGTAAAGCATTATACGATAACTTATATCCTTCTCGTATAATTGTTGGTGAAAAGTCCGAAAGAGCAAGGGTATTTGCGGACTTATTAGTTCAAGGAGCTATTAAGGAAGATATTTCTGTATTATTTACAAATTCAACTGAAGCAGAAGCAATTAAATTATTTGCTAACACATATCTAGCCATGAGAGTGGCTTTTTTCAATGAATTAGATTCATATGCAGAAGTAAGAGAGCTAGATACAAAACAAATTATTGATGGGGTTGGGCTAGATTCGCGCATAGGTAATCACTATAACAACCCATCTTTTGGGTATGGCGGCTACTGTCTGCCTAAAGATACGAAACAGTTATTAGCAAATTATGCGGATGTTCCTAATAATATAATGACAGCAATTGTTGATGCAAATAGAACGAGAAAAGATCACATTGCAGAAATGATTATAAAGAGGAAACCTAAGGCTGTAGGTATATATAGACTTACCATGAAAATGGATTCAGATAATTTTAGACAATCAGCTGTTCAGGGGATTATGAAGCGTATTAAAGCAAAAGGAATTGAAGTTGTTGTATACGAACCAACTCTCCATGAAGAGACATTTTATAATTCTAGAGTCATTAATGACTTTGAAGAGTTTAAGAGGATAAGTGACGTAATCGTGGCTAATAGATTAGCCGATGATTTACGTGAGGTAGAGGATAAGGTGTACACAAGAGATTTGTTTAGTAGGGATTAAAAACCAAGCAATATAGTTATTATTTTTCTGACTTGAACGAGTAGAAGCATATAATCTTGGGACAGGAAATGGTTATAGCGTCTTAGAAATGGTACAAGCATTCGAGAAAGTGTCAGGGAAAACGATTCCTTATAAGGTTACAGAGCGAAGACCAGGTGATGTGGCAATATGCTTTGCTGATCCTTCCAAAGCCGAAAGAGAATTGGGATGGAAAGCAGAACGAGGAATCGAAGAAATGCGCGCAGATTCATGGAGATGGTAGTCTAATAATAAGTATGGTTATAAACATGAGCAGATTATTAGGTAAAAGATACATGTACTAATAGAGGTTGGGACTAATAGAAAGTATCTTCTTATTGGTGACGATGTAGGTGTACATATAGTCTCCTGTAGCAGTATGAGACAAAGGGAATGTATAATATAGAGAATGAAGTTATATTTTCGGCCTTGAAATTAGTAGAAGGATGCGAAATTGTGACTGATAAAAAGTTGAATATATCATATAATGGTTCTAGTTCAACTGATTTGTCTATATTAGTATCATTAGTGAATACAACCTACCATATTTTTGTTGAAGAGGCTATTCACTTTTCTTAGTCTTAGCGAAATCAGTTCTTCAGCGGATCTAAGTATAAAGAATCAGTGCACAAACAGAAAGAAGGTTAAACGGATGAAAAAGAAAATCCTATTTTGGATATTAGGGATTGTAGGAGTACTTGTAATTGGAACAGGAGCTTATGCTTATCATGTATATTCTTCAGTTTCTAATACATTAAGTGACGTCCATAAGCCATTGCAACGTGATAAAGATAATAGCAAGGGAGCAGAAGAGGCAAAAGCTAAGGTTAAAGAAGCTCAACCTGTTTCCATTTTGTTATTAGGTGCAGATGAGCGTGGAGATGATAAGGGACGTTCGGACTCCTTAATGGTTATTACGTTAAATCCAAAAACAAAATCAATGAAAACAGTAAGTATTCCACGTGATACATATACAGAGATTGTTGGTAAAGGTAAAAAAGATAAAATTAACCATGCTTATGCATTTGGCGGCGTGGACATGTCTGTTGCAACAGTAGAGAAATTTTTAGATGTACCAATTAATTATTACATTGAAGTAAATATGGAAGGTTTTAAAGATATTGTTGACGCTGTTGGCGGTGTAGATGTAAATAATGATTTAGATTTTACGCAGGATGCACATCACTTTGCTAAAGGAAATATTCATTTAACAGGTGATGAGGCATTAGCATATACTCGTATGCGTAAACAAGATCCTCGCGGTGATTTCGGTCGTCAAATGCGTCAGCGTCAAGTAATGCAGGCTGTTATTTCAAAAGGTGCTAACGTCTCATCGCTTGCTAACTATGGTGATGTATTGAAGGCGGTTCAGAAGAACGTGAAAACAAATTTAACACAAGATCAAATGTTTGATATGCAAAAGAACTACAAAGATTGTTTGCAAAATAAAGAGGATATTCAAATTCCTGGAGATGGTCATATACAAGATAAAATTTGGTACTATTTTGTACCAGATCAAGACCGTCAAAACTTATCTAATAAATTAAAAGAACATCTTGAAGTAGGTAAGAAGTAATCTTTCACAAACCCAACTACTCCCGCGGTAGTTGGGTTTATTTTTACATGCTTTTATACTAATATATATGTAGTATGAAATGAACAGATGGGGTGAACGAATGAATAAAAAAGCATTACTTGTGCTTTTTGTTTTTGTGTTGTTTGTTGCTTCCGTTGTGAGCGGTAAGTTGTATTGGAATAAGAAGGTTGCCAATGCAACGCAGCGAACGGGTGAAACAAAGCAAGAGACGAAAGTGAAGGAAGTAAGTACGCAAGAACAAAGTGCACCGAAAGAAGAGAAAAAAACGGAAACAAAAGGATCTTTTAACGAAGCATATGCAAAGAATTTACCTGCTGCGGTGAAGGAGAAGTTGAAGAAGGCAGCAGCTGATAAGAAGGCTGTGAACCTTGTGATTGTTGGGGATCAAGCTTCAACGGCTGATGCTTGGCCAGCGAAATTGACTGCTAATTTAAAGCAGGCGTATGGTGAAGGGCTTTGGAATGTTACTGTGAAAGAGTTTAAGGATGAAAGTACAGATGATTTAATTGCACATAAGCGTGATAAAGAAATTGCAGATGCAAAGCCAGATGTGATCTTATTCGAACCGCCGTTTGTTACAGATAATAGTAAATCGGGTAACGGTAATTCTGTAGCAAATACGCAAAAGTTTGTAAAATCATTGCAAGCAGGGGCGAAAGATGCGGTAATTATGATTCAACCGCCAAACCCGGTGTATAATGCAAAGAATTATCCGAAAGCGATTGCTGCTTTGAAGCAGCTTGCTGAGCAAAACGGTTATACATATATTAATCATTGGGAAGTATGGCCGGATCCAACGACGAAGGGTATTTTACCATATTTACAAGATGAGTTTGGTTTCCCGAGTGCGAAGGGCCATGAGCTTTGGGCACAGTATGTGACGAATTATTTTGTTGCAAAATAATGCTAGTTTAGCAGAATGATTAGGGAATATAATAGAGGGAATTGTCGTCAATATATAGTCGATAATTCTCTCTATTTTTATTTCAGCTGTTTGTTATACTATATAAATCACAAAGAAATTGCGGCAATGCACGGCCAGATGCTCTCGTCCTCCTTAAAAAGAAAAGAGGGTGTATATGTCGCTGTTATGAAGAAAATAACATGACCGCTACTTGCTTTCTCCTTTTGTTTTAAACCTAGCATGTGGCAGGAACAGGTCCTGACCGCTGCAATGCACGGCCAGATGCTCTCGCCCTCCTTAAAAAGAAAAGAGGGTTTTATATTGTTAGTTAGTAACTACTCAGTCATACATTTCATTTAGAAGTTTGGTAAGGAGTATGATTCCAGCGAAAATGCGCCTCATTACCTATAGAAAGTTATTTTCATTTTCCAGCATATAGATTGCTGTCATGAAGATAAAAATGGACCTACACCTCGCTACCTCTCTTTGTTTTAACACTTTGCGCGTGGCAGGAAGAGGCCCTGACCGCTCCTATGCACGGCCAGTCCCTCTCGCCTATTTAAAAAAGTGCTTTTCTGCCCTTTTTTCATAGAGTGACTGGGTAGTTACGTTAGTTATATAGCTTCAAAAGGAGGAACACCATGAAAATACTCGTAGTCGATGATGAATCGAGCATTTGTAATTTAATTCGGATGCAGTTAGAGATGGAAGGATATGAAGTACTGACAGCTGCGAATGGCAATGAAGCGCTGCAAAGATGGGAAGAGAAGCCTGATGTATTGATTTTAGATGTGATGCTTCCTGATATAGATGGTTATGAGCTTCTTCGGTTGTTTCGGGAGAAGGATCGCGATATTCCGGTGTTAATGTTAACGGCGAAGAGTCAGATGAATGATAAGTTGCTTGGTTTGCAGCTTGGGGCTGATGATTATGTGACGAAGCCTTTTCATTATGCAGAGTTGATTCTACGTGTGAAAAATATGGCACGGCGTGTGCAGAAGAAGGAAACGATTTATCATCATGATGTGATTCAAGTTGGTGCGTTTGTGATTTGTCCAAAGGAACGAAAGTTACATGTGAATGGGCAAGAAATTCATTTGACGTACCGCGAGTTTAATTTGTGTCAGTTGTTTGTGATGAATCCTCAGCGGGTTTTTATGCGAGATGAGTTGTTAGAGAAAGTATGGGGGTTTGAATATATCGGCAATACGAGAGCGGTTGATATTATGGTGCAGCGTCTGCGGAAGAAGCTTGGGATTTGCGGAGAGAGTATTAAAACGATTTATGGCGTTGGCTATAAGTTAGATTGTTAAAGGTGATTTGATGTCATTAAAACGAAATATGGTATTTGGTATAGTGGGGTTATTGATCCCGATTGTGTTTCTTCTTTATATGGTGATTTATATTTCAATTGAAAAGAATATGTATCGGAATGCAGCAAGTTCGCTCGAGAAGTTAAGTGTGGAGGCGCAAATATATACGATGAATTATTTAGAGAAAGAGGCGGATGTGGAGACGCTTGGGCCCAATTCATTGTTAATTGCTTCTTATTTAGCAAAGCGGATGGATGTCCGTGTTCAGATGATCGGGAAGAACGGGGAAGTTGTGGCAGATACGCAAAAAGGGGCACTTCTTTATCGGAATGTCGATATTGGACATTCCCTGCAAGGGAAAAAGGCTTATGTTGTTGAAAATGGTGATCCAGCACCGCTGCTACTGTTTTCAAGTCCTGTTTATTATGGAAATGAAGTAATTGGAGCAATTCGCTTTGTAGATGAACTGCGTGATGAGAAGGAAGTATTGATGAATGTGGGCTGGACCTTTGTCGTGACATCGATTTGTTTAGTTGCAGGCGGGATTTTCTTTGCGATTCGTTTGGCGAAGTCGCTTCATAAGCCGATTGATCAATTGAGGCAAATGGCAACGCGTCTTGCCAATGGTGATTATAAAAATAAAATTGAGCTAAAAGAGTATGTGGAGATTGCTCAGTTATCAGCTTCTTTTAATGCGATGGCCGATGCAATTGAGCTGCATATGTCGCAATTACGGGAAGAGAAGGAGAAGCAGAAGGATTTCTTGGACCGTATTACGCATGAGTTGAAAACGCCGCTTACTGCTATTATTGGTTATGTTGATTTAATTCCGAAACTGCAGCAGGAGCAAGAGATAAAGGAAAGTCTTCATTATGTTGCGATAGAGAGTCAGCGTTTATTGTCGTTAGTGGAGGAGCTATTGCAATCTTCGAAGTATGGGACGAGTACGTTTGAAGTTTCACCGACGATTGTGGATATAAAGCAAATTGTGGATGAAGCCATTTCGCTTGTAAAGCCGCGCTTGCAGCAATATGAGATAGATGTAATCAATGAATTATATGCCACGTATGTTGTTGCTGATTTTGATAAGACAAAGCAAATTTTCTTAAATATATTTGATAATACGATTAAATATAGTGATGCGTCCCAGATGAGACTAAGCGTAGTTGTAAATGGGTATGAAGTAAAGGTATTAATTTATGATGATGGAATTGGAATGGATGATGAGGTACTCGCAGAATGGAATCGTTCTACTAAGGAGAAAGTGTTACCGTCTAGTTATGGGAATGGCTTCGGTTTGTTGATTTGTAAGGAGATTATGAATAAGCAAGGGGGGAGTATGCGCATTGAAAGCAGTGAGAATATGGGGACGATGATATATATGACATTTTTGCTACCAAGGTATATGGAAGATATAAAAAATTTGAAAGCGATTAAATGATACATTTATGAAACATTTATGCGGTATTTTCGAAACAACGTTTTTTTATCTTGGAGGTAAGCAGAAATGAAAAGGCTATCATTTCAAGTTCTCTTGTTTGTTTGTTGTATGATGTGTTTTGTTCTTTTGTTTTATTTTATTGAAGAGCAGTTGTACAACCGCGTCACAATTGTAGATGACAAGCAAGTGGTTTTAAAGGGAGCAAATGAATCTGTTCCTATTGAAGTAAGAGTGAAGCACGAAAAATGGGGAGAAGTAGTTGTCACAGACGAAGTTCGTCTGCATGCGATTATCTCATTTTTTGATCGGATTCGAATAGAAAAGAATCATGCAGGTGCCGGAGAGAAAGTATTTACTGGAGAAATTACGTACTTGAACGGACATAAGCGTACGTTTGCAGTAGGTGATTTGTTTCAGTATGAGGCAGATGTGTACGGAAAGAACGGTACAGATCCAATGATTTCTGCGTTTCAAACGTATTTGTTAAGTTTATATTATACGCCTGAGAGAATTAGTGATTTCTTTGCGAGTGCAAAGGAAGTGGTTGTGCGGCAAGGTGATGAAGTGCGTGCTGCTGATTTGAATTTGATACTTGCACGAATCCGGCAAGCGAAACAAATTACGGATTATGCAGAAATTCAAAATTTGCTGTATGCGCAGAAAACGCCAATCGCTTATATAACCGCTTATCAAAATGGAAAACAGATAAAGAATAGACGCGAGGATATTCTTACAATTTCTGTATATGAAGATTATTTTGTTGTCCAATATCTCGGCGATAATAATGGAAATGTTATGTATATGAAAGGCTCCCTAGCAACATTATTTGTAAAGGAGAATGTTTCATGAAAAAGATAGCCTTTTTCTTCTTTTTGCTAGTAATAGGAGGAGCGATGTCTAGTTGCTCTCGAGATACTACCACTATTAAATATGATAAGAGCGGCCTTCCGATTTTAAAAGATCGTCACCTTGTTGCTTATGTTGCAGCGCGTGAAGAAGTAGGCGAGGCATTGTTATCATCTTTTTGCAGGACGCGCGGATGTACGTATGAATTTATTCGTCTTTCTACAGAGGAAATGTTAAGAAGAGTAGAAGCGGAATCAGAAAATCCGAAAGCCGATGTCATTATTGGGGGCACATTAGATGCTCATCAAATGATGAAGCGAAAGAATATTTCAGTTCCTGTCACAAGTCAGCATGCGAATCACATTTCAAAAGCCGCAAAGGATAAAGATGGCTATTGGTATGGTTATGAAGTAGAGCAGCTGGCAATCGCTATTAATAAAGAGCGATGGAAGCAGGAAATAGAGCCGCTTGGACTTTCGTATCCCACGGAGTGGAAGGATTTATTACATCCTGCTTATACGGGGAAGATCGTCATACCTGATCCGAATGTATCAGGAACAGCGTATACGTTGTTTCAATCATTAATCGATACGCTTGGGGAAGAAGAAGCAAACAAATTTGCGTCAGGGCTTGCCAAACAAGTTGCAAAAGCAACGGTTAATGGTTATATGCCTGCGGAATATGTTGCGAGCGGCGAAGCGATCGTCGGCATAAATTTCATCGGAGACCAGCGTATGTTGCAAAAGCAAGGCTTTCCAATTGTAAGTAAGGTACCGAAGCAAACAGGGTTATCTGTTAATGCGATTTCTAAAATACAACATGCACCGAGTGGCATTATAGCGGATTTATTTATTGATTATTGTTTATCAGAAGAAGCGGGGCATATTTTAGAAAAAGTTTCCTTTGGCGTACCAACGATGCTTACAGAACGACAGCAAGAAGTGCAAAGTCAGCCGGTTGGAGGAACGAATCAATCTGTATCAGATAGTGGAATCATCGAGTTATGGAATAGACAACGTCTCTCTCAAAAGTGAAAAAAAGGAGAAGAGATGATATGTTTAATTGGCTTAAACCTGCAGCAGCAGTCGAGCGTTTGCCAGAGAATATGATTGACAAATTATACAGAATACTACGTATTCGTGTGTTACTTGGAATTTCAGTCGGATATGCAGCGTATTATTTAGTTCGTAGTAACTTTACGTTATCTAGTACGTATTTAATGAAAGAATATGGTTTTACTACAACGGATATTGGTTTATTAGGTTCCGTTGTGGCGATTGTGTATGGACTTAGTAAGTTTTTTATGGGGAATTTATCCGATAAGGCGTATGCACAGCGCTTTATTGCGGTTGGTTTATTTATCTCAGCAATTATAAATATTTGTTTCGGTTTTGCATCTTCATTTGGTATGATTTTAACATTATTAGTATTAAATAATATTTTCCAAGGTATGGGGGCTCCTCCTTGTAGTACTGTAATGGCAAAGTGGTTCTCGAAGAAAGAGCGCGGTACAAAAACAGGACTTTGGAATATTTCACATAATGTCGGTGCGATGCTTGTACCACCGATTGTTGGAATTGGTGTGGGTATTTTCGGTGAAAATCATTGGCAAGCTGGCGTGTTTATTTTCCCAGCAATCATTGCAATGGTCATTTCAATTCTTATGTGGATCAATGCGAAGGATACACCAGAATCTTGCGGTCTTCCACCAATTGATGAATATCGAAATGATTATGAAGACCTTGAGAAGGCAGACAATGCGGGCAAAATGTCACCAAAAGAAATCTTGATGAAATATGTAGTGAAAAACAAATTTGTTTGGTATTTATGTATTGCGAACGCATTTGTATATTTAATTCGTTTCGGTGTCATTAACTGGGTACCAATTTATTTAACAACGGTTAAAGGATTTACAAAAACAGAAGCACATGCAGCATTTTCAATTTTTGAAGCAATGGCAATTCCAAGTTCATTAATTGTAGGTTTATTAAGTGATAAATTATTTAAAGGAAAACGTATGCCGTTATGTGTATTTAGTATGGCTGGTGTTGTTATTGGAACGATCGTATACTGGCAAGCAACTAACGTATTTGTTGTGAGTGCGGCAGTTTCGATTATTGGTTGCTTAATTTACGTACCACAATTTTTAATTGGTTTAAGCGCGATGGAATTAGTACCAAAATTTGCAATAGGTACAACAGTAGGTATGTGCGGCTTGTTCGGTTATTTAGGCGGAAGCCTTGTTGCCAACGCAGCGATTGGTGTTATCGTTGATCGCTCTGGTTGGGACGGCTGTTTCATTCTATTAATAGCAGGTGGTATTTTATCCACTGTATTCTTATTCATCGTTCAATTTGGTCATGAGAGAAAATTGGCTAAGAAGTAAACTGCTTAATCGTTTTGAAGAGGAGAATCTATCAATTGATAGGTTCTCTTTTTTTAATCAAACGTTTGTTTAAATTAAATTATATTATATTCGCCTTCGTAGGTTGTTGTTAAGTAAAACGAAAAGGGACTTGCACTTGCTGAGGATACTGAAAAAGAAAAAGAAGATAACGCCCTATTGTATATCGGGGATTATCTTCTTTTTGATTTCTATGTATTTATAAAAGTTTCAGGGTAGGTTCTTTTTTAGTAGTCGCCACTTTAAAACTTTGCATGTGGCAGGAAAAGGGCCTGACCGCTTCTATACGCGGCCAGATGCTCTCGCCCCACCTATATAAGTCCATTTTAATTTTTCGGCATATAAGTCGATGCTATGCAGAATACAACATGACCTGCACTCGCTTGCTATCTTTGTTTTAAACCGCGCATGTGGCAGGAAAAGGCCCTGACCGCTCCTATGCGCGGCCAGATGCTCTCGCCCCACCTATATAAGTCCATTTTAATTTTTCGGCATATAAGTCGATGCTATGCAGAATACAACATGATCTACACTTGCTTGCTATCTTTGTTTTAAACCTCACATGTGGCAGGAAAAGGCCCTGACCGCTCCTATGCGCGGCCAGATGCTCTTGCCCCCTTAAAAAGAAAGGGGTTTTTATGTCAATTTTTTAACTTATATAAGTTATTCTTTAATCTTAAATTGAGAAAGCAATCCTTCTAATTCTTCAATTTGTTTCTTTACTTGCATAGATTGATTTGTTATTTCTGTAATGGATGATGCCTGTGCTTGAATTGCTTGT
Organism: Bacillus cytotoxicus; assembly: GCF_023715645.1. Classification (GTDB taxonomy): domain Bacteria; phylum Bacillota; class Bacilli; order Bacillales; family Bacillaceae_G; genus Bacillus_A; species Bacillus_A cytotoxicus_A. Next base: position 86,123 of record NZ_JAMBOP010000005.1, read on the forward strand.
ACAGTCACATTCGTATCGTTTTCTACTTTTGTAGAAGTTTCTGATACTACCGATAATGAAGCGTTAATTTCTTCCGTTCCAGCAGACATTTCTTCTGTTGTAGCTGAGACTTCTTGAATTTGTTGCGATATCTTATGAACGTCTGTCATGATTGTTGAAAATGCTTGATCTGCTTCATTAGCAGCATTGCTTCCTTGTTTTGCTTCCTCTTGCCCGTTTTTCATAATTTGAACGGTATCTTTCGTATCTTGCTGGATGGACTTAATTAAATCATTAATTTCATTTGCAGATTGCTTGGATTGTTCAGCTAAACTTCTTACTTCAGCTGCAACAACTGCAAACCCTTTTCCATTATCTCCTGCGCGTGCTGCCTCAATTGCAGCGTTTAGAGCAAGCAGGTTTGTTTGTTCCGCAATATTTGTAATGGCATTTAAAGCTTTATCTATCTCTTGCGTACGCATAACAAGGCGTCCTATCACTACAGATGTTTCTTCAACAGCTTTGTGCACGTTATTCATTTGCGTAATAGATTGCTGGATTACTTTACTTCCACTATCTATACGATTTGTTGTAGCAACAGATACTTCAGCAACAGCTGATGCGGATTCAGCTACTGTTTGAACTCCAGTTGTTACGTCATTCATCGCGATTGAACTTTCTTGAATACTCGTAACTTGTCCTAATATTTTTTTGTTCACTTCATGAATTATTTGCACAGCTTCGTTAGAGATTTGAGATGCCTGTTTTGTATTTTTCAACATGTTATCGGTAGAGGTAGTAACCTCTTGAGCCGTTATCTTTATTTTTCCCATTAGTTGTTGTAAGTTATCCAACATATGATTAAAGGAAGTAACGATATTCCCTAATTCATCATTTGCTTGATAAGAAGTACGTATGACTAAATTTCCGTCTGCTACTTCTTTCATATCATGCTCTAATAGAGTAAGTGGACGTTGAATAGCTGATTTAATGATATATCCAATAAATATAACAACTGCAATCGATATCAACGAAATAATAACAAATATCAATATTGTATTTTGCACACTGCTGGCATTGTTTTTTTGTAATTGTTCTGCCAAATCAGCATTATACTGAATGAGTTTTTGGATTTTCGTAGTTGAATTTTTCGTAGTCGAATCAAGTTCGTTTAAATAATAAGCATAAGCGGCCTCATGATCATTCTTCTTCACTAAGTCTTTTGTTTTATCTATTTTTGTTTTTAACTCTTGGTAACTTTTTTGAAAATCTTCATATAATTGTTTTTCCTCTTGTGAATGGATTGTAGGCTTATATTTTTCTAGTAATTGATTATTGTCGCTTCGTATTCCGTCCATTGTAGTTAATATTTGCTTATTTCTATTTTCATCACTTGAAAGGATAAGTTCTACAAGGTTTTTATTATTATAATGGAAATTAGATTCTACAGACTCTATCCAGTAAATTGGAAGCAATCTGTCTTCGTACATGCTTTTAGAAGTTGCGCCGGTCTTTATTAATCCCTTATATCCTATAATTGATAAGAGAATACATGCAATACTAGCTGCAATCATTAATACGTTCAATTTTGTACTAATTTTATGGTTTTTTAGAAATGACATTATAATACACCACATCTTTCTTGATTTATCTATATATTATATTATAACAATTGTAGTGGGAAAACAAAAAAGCGAAAAATTATAACTGTTTTTCGCTTTTTTATGGAATTTAAAATATGCAATTTTGCATATTTCTATACAAATTGGTTACATTTCACTTTTTTAACACAAATAGACGGTATACTTAATTTAGGTTTGGTAAATTAGGGGAATTATTCGAGGTGAAAAACACGGAAAGGAAAAAGGCAACAGGAGTAATGGTATTAGCTGCAGCACCATGTAGGGGAAAAGTAGTAATAACAAGTTTAAATGCAAGAAGATTTTTTTGTAAGTAAATGCATACTTCCATCACGAAAGTCTTCAATATGTATGATTGTATTTGATATGGAACATGGTTTGTGAAAGAATTTTTTCTGAGGTCCTTTTATTAACATTAACTAATGTTAGTAGGTGTTTTTTGATAACTCATAATCAAGTAGTAGTGATGAATGATAATGAAAAAGAACCGTTGATTTCGGATTTACCATTTGAGTATTAATAGTAAACGTTGTTGTTTTTTTTTTTTTTTGAATAATTCTTTAATAATGTATTTTCTTATAAAATATAGATATATTTTCTTTTTACGATTATTATTTATTAATATAATTTAATTTAGTGGGTGATTTTGTGGAAAGAGAGATGGATGCACCGGTTTGTTTACAATGTAAAAAGCATCTTCGAGATTGGAAGGGTAATGTAAGGATTAAAAAAGAAGAAATGTTTGATACTAGGATCATCCAAAGCTTGGAGATATGGTGTAAAGAGTGTACAACTGTCCTTGATGAAAAGGGTCCTGGAAGAGAATACCATAACCTGTGGGAACTTTCTTCGGTAAAAGAATCTTACTTTGACCAATTAATAAGTTTAATTAGTCGAATGCAGGAAAAAGAAGGGCGATATAGATTTTCCGAAAAGGCTATTCTTGATTACTTACAATTAGGAAGAATCTTATACGATAAGAAAATCAAGTTTGAAGAGTATTAAAACAAAGGAAAGTGTGGGCATCTTCCTGCCAAGTAGATAGAAATAAAAGAATTTTATGTCCACGATACTTCTGTTCATCGTGTGAGAGAACAGATTCTAAGAAGAAACTAGCTTAATGATTTTGGAGAGGAGAATCTATCAATTCATAGGTTCTCTTTTTTTAATCAAACGTTTGTTTAAGAAAAATATGCATATTTGTAAGGATTGAATTTCAAAATATGACATTATTTGATACAATTTATAGTAGGTATTCCAAAGTATGTCATATAAATACCTTATGTTTGTTGAGATATTTTGGAAAAGTTTGTATAATTTAAGTATAATGACAATTCAAACAAAAGGAGAGAGACAATGTTACCAGATACCGTTCGTACTCCGAATAAAAAGAAAAAGTGGATTATTATTGGAGTTATTGCTCTTGTTATTATCGTTGCTGCTGTAAATATTTACATCATGCAAAGTAAGAAAAAAGGAAGCACAGCAGGTGATGTGAAGTTTACGGAAGTAACAGAACGCCAGCTTAATAATACGAAACTTGTTTCCGGTCAAGTGAAACCGGGGAATATTGAGAGTTTCTATGCAGATGCGACAAAAGGAAAAGTGAAAGATATTGCTGTAAAAGAAGGACAGGAAGTGAACAAAGGGGACAAGCTGTTCTCTTATGATAATGAAGAAATTAATTTACAAGTGAAGCAAGCAGAAATCGAACAAAAAGTGGCTTCTATGCGTTTTGATCAAGGGAAGAAAAAAATAGATTCATTGAAAAAAGATATTAAGAAAGCAAAGGATAGCGGAGCGGCGAAAGAGATGATCGAGCCGTTAGAATCGCAATTAAATGAATTAGAAATGCAACAAAAAACATCGGATCTTGAAAAAGAAAAAGGGAATCTTCATATCGAAGAATTAAAGAAAAAACGAGGAGAGCTTACTGTTTACAGTAATTTTGCCGGTGTTGTGCAAAAGCTCGATAAAGATGCTTCACAAGGTTCTATGCCAGCAATGGGCGGTCAAGGAAAAGCCTTTTTACAAATCGCTTCTAAAGATCCATTCCAAATTCAAGGTACATTAACTGAACTACAAAAATCACAAATTCAAAAAGATCAAACGATTACAGTAACGGCAAAGGCAGCGCCGAAGAAGAAATGGACAGGAAAAATCACAGAGGTAAGTGAATTTCCGACAAGTGCGGAAGCGAGTGCACAAGCTCCAGCAGGCGGAGAAGCAGGCCAAAATATGTCTTATTATACATATAAAGCAACATTAGATTCCCAAGATGGATTATCACCAGGGTATCATGTGTCTATTCAAGTAAACTTAGAGAATAAGAAAATGGTTGCTGTTCCTAGTAAAAGTGTTGTAACAGAAAAAGAGGAATCATTTGTGTATGTAGAGGATAAAGGAAAACTTCACAAGCAAATTGTGAAGAAAGGTTCAAGTGATGGAGACTTTGTTGAAGTAGTTGAAGGTGTAACAGTAGGACAAAAGGTGGTTGAAAATCCTTCCGATAACGTGTTTGACGGAATGGAAGTGAAGAAAAAATGATTACCTTAAACAATATTCATAAAGCGTATCATCAAGGAAGTTTAGCTGTACCAATTTTACACGGTATTAGTTTAAGGATTGATAGCGGTGAATTTGTTTCGATTATGGGACCTTCTGGGTCGGGGAAATCAACGCTTATGAATATTATCGGTTGTCTCGATCGTCCAACAGAAGGTGAATATATGCTGAATGACGTAAATATTTTAACAGCAGATGAGTCAAAATTGGCGCTCATTCGAAATGAATACATCGGCTTTGTGTTTCAGCACTTTAACTTACTGCCCCGTCTTTCCGCGGTGGAGAATGTAGAGCTTCCACTTATTTATGGCGGTATAAAGAAAGCAGAGCGCCGCGAACGGGCATTAGAGGCATTAGGAAAGGTTGGACTCGCGGATCGCGTAGATCACTTGCCAAATGAATTATCAGGCGGACAAAAGCAGCGCGTGGCAATTGCGCGGGCGATTGCGAATGATCCAACATTTATTATGGCCGATGAACCAACAGGTGCGCTTGATACGAAATCGGGTGAACAAGTTATGAATATTTTCACCCAGCTAAACAAAGAAGGTACAACGATTGTAATGGTTACGCATGAAGAGGAAGTAGCAGCGTATTCATCTCGCCGCATTGTGCTCAGAGATGGGAAAATTACAGAAGATAGAAGGTGTGCTGTATGAGTTTACTAGATAGTATTAAAATCGCACTTTCTTCTATTCTAGCTCATAAATTGCGCTCCGTACTGACGATGCTTGGGATTATTATCGGTGTTGGTTCGATTATTACTGTCGTTGCGATTGGACAAGGCGGGGAAGCGATGCTGAAGTCTCAATTTGCAGGTATCGGTAATAATGTGATTCCCCTTCAATTCCAAGCGGATATTGATGATCCATATGCGATGGGATTAGGAGAACGTCCGAAATTAACACAAGAAGATATTCTCGCGCTGAAAGAGTTGCCAGAGATTAGTCATGTCGTTACGACAAATGGGGGTATGGAACCACTCGATATTAATGATAAAAAAGACATGGTGAATATTATTGGACTGGATAGTGAATATTTTGCGGTGAATAAAGTTAAATTGAGTGAAGGCCGCTCTTTACATGAATCAGATGTTGAGCATGGTAATAACGTTGTAATGATTAGTACGAAAGCAAAGGATGCGTTTTATCCGAAAGAAAATCCTGTTGGGAAAATTATCGAAGTAAAAGGTCAGCCATTGCAAATTATAGGGGTGTATAAATCCGATAATAGCTTTATGGGTATGGGACCGTCGGAAATTTTAATTCCGATTTCACTTTGGCCAACCCTGTATGGAAAAGATGAAATTCAAAATATTTCAGTACAAGTGAAAAATGTTGATCAAATGGAAGCAGCAGGGAAAAAAGCTGTTGGCGTTTTAAACGATCGCAAACCAAATGATATTCCAGGGAAGTATGAAGTTTTTGACCTTGAGAAAATGCAAGCGAGCATTACAAAAGTAACGAGTATTATGACGATGATTATCGGCGGTATTGCTGGTATTTCCCTTGTCGTTGGCGGCATCGGCGTTATGAATATTATGCTCGTATCTGTTACGGAACGTACGCGTGAAATCGGTGTTCGTAAAGCGCTCGGTGCAACGCGCGGGAAAATCTTGCTTCAATTCTTAATCGAGGCCGTGATGTTAACACTTCTTGGTGGTTTGATCGGAATTGGTCTTGGATACGGAGGTGCTTATATCGTTTCTAAATTTGCGAAATGGCCACCGCTCGTTTCATGGGAAGTTGTACTAGGCGGCGTCCTATTCTCGATGACGCTCGGCATTATTTTCGGACTAATTCCAGCAAACAAAGCAGCGAAATTAGATCCAATCGAAGCACTTCGTTATGAGTAATATATAGAGCCATCTTGATTTTTCAATTTTTAGTAACTACTCAGTCATACATTTCATTGGAAAGTTATTTTCAGTTTTGGCATCTAGATTGCTGTCATGAAGAGAAAAATGGTAATGCACCTCGCTACCTTTCTTTGTTTTAAAACGGTGCACGTGGCAGAAAAGGGCCCTGACCGCTCCTAGCATGGCCAGTTGCTCTTGCCAACCTAAAAAGAAAGTGGTTTTCTGTCTTTTTTTCATAAAGTGACTGAGTAGTTACCATTTTGATTTTTCAACATCCAAGTTGCTGTTATGTACAACAAAAAGTGATATGCTACTTGTTTTCTCTCTTTGTTTTAACATCGCCTGTGGAAAAAAAGGGCCCTGACCGCTCCAAGTATGGCCAGACGCTCTCGCCCATCTAAAAAAGTGGTCTTTATGTTGGTTTTTCAATTTGTATTTATGAATAACACCCAGTTCTTGTGGGTGGTGAATCTCCGTTTGAAATAGTGGGGATTCACCACCCGTTAGAACGGGTACAAAATAAAAGGAGGTTTTACATATGGAAGCGAACGTAAACACGCAGAAGGTAAGTGGAGAGAAGCCATCTTTATTCGGGATGATTACCTCACCTAGTTTGCAGTTTGAGAGAATGAGAACGAATGCACCGGTGTGGGGCGCGTTTTTCTTAATGGCTGTATTAATCGGTATTGTTGGGGCTATAGCTGCATATTTAGTTTCGACAGACCCTGTAGTTATTGCAAGAAATAAAGAACTTGGTTTTGAAGTGCCTATCGCAGTCACATTAGGTACTGGCTTTGCGCTTGCAGCAATTGGCGCTATGATTACATTCTTTATTGGTGCGGCTTTTTATAAAGTACTTATGATGTTTATGAGCAATGATACGTCTTATAAGAAATTATTAGCAATTACTGTTTATTCTAGTATTATTACATTTCTTGGTGGAATTATTAATATGGTATTAGCATTAATTCTTGGCGGAAATGGTCAAGAAATGTATACAGGATTAGGACCACTATTTGCTTCTACTGGTGGTGTTGCACACGGCATCGCAAAATCGTTTGAAGTTTTCGCAATTTGGGGATTAGCTGTAACAGGATTAGGGCTGCACATTACAGCGGGCTTAAGTAAGAAGCAAGCAATAATTCTTGTTGTAGTTTTCTTTGTTCTGTCAATGGTATTTGGTGCGTTAGGCGGCGTATTTAGTGGTTTAGTTCCAAAACCTTAATATAAGGTCATGTTTATTGAAACGGCTCATATAGAGCCGTTTTTTTGTTGTACGTTGGCGAGGAAGAAAATTGCCCGTAAAATCCTGATTGGGCGGGCCTTCCAACACAAAAATCACCGCCATGCCAAGCAAAAAGTAACCTGCTACTTTCTTTCTCCCTTTGTTTAAACAGCGCCTGTGGCAGAAATAGGCCCTGACCGCTTCTATGCATGGCTAGACGCTCTTGACCATCTAAAAAGAAAAGGAGTTTATGTCAGGTTTTTAATTTGGATTTATATATTTAAAATTGCTGTCGATATATTGAAATAGTCGCCGATATATTGGCGATAAAAATCAAATTGCGACAGAATTTCACATAATACTAGCAGAATTTCAAATATTGCATAGGGAAATTTGAAATTTTACTAGTCTATCGTGAAATGCAGTGCGGTGAAGGGGATGCTGTTTTTTTATAAGGTAAAGGTACCGCGGAATAACAAAGAGGTATACCTTTTAGAAATAGGTTAAATGTGAAACCAGTTACCTTTACGGAAACAGTAGCGCTGTATGAGAAGATGATTAAAAATCAGATGAAGAAGCTTTGTATTTACCGTGATTACGAAGAGTATTATCAGTGTGGACTTATTGCACTTTGGCGAGCGTATGAGAAATATGATGAGGAGAAGGGGAGTTTTCCAGCATATGCGCTTATGACGGTGCGTGGGTATTTGTTAGAGCAGTTAAAGAAGTCGCGTCGTTGTCAAGACCGTGAGACTTGTACGGAACAGAATATTTTAGAAAGTATAGGTGGCGAGGAGAAGCGGTCGGAAGTGTTTGAGTATATGAGTATGTTAGAGGAGAAAGAGCGTGTTATCTTATTTGATCATTTCTACGGTGGGAAGAAAATGCGTGAGATTGCCGATGAGCTAGGGATGACGTATCATCAAGTGCGCTGGATATATCGGCAAGCGCTGAACAAAATGCGGGCGCATGCAGCGGAAAAATGATAGGAAAGGGAGGCGATATCGCCCCCCTTTCCTATATGTATGAAGAGGCTCTATCGAAGAGGAGGAAACGGACGATCTGCTGGTAGGAGTTTCATCTTATCTAGAAGATTGAGCTTAGCTAAAATATGACCAGCTTTTATCCACTGCTTCTCCATTTGGTTGAAACTGATGGGGAAAATTTGACTTTTTCCGTTGCGAAAATGTATGGTTGTATGGCGTGAATCGTGACGTTCCAGTCTTTCGATGTGAGCATAAAATATCCAGGAGCATGGCCAAGATGAAGGTGACTTTGTAGGAATGGCGCAAATGAAGTGTTGGTGATCAATAGGGATTGGGATGTTTTGTTTAAAATGACAACATTCTTGAATGGCTAATCGTTTTCCTTCATAAGTCGAGTAGTTTCGCATAATGCAACTTTCACGAATGAGTTGCAGTGGTGTTTTCACTGAATAGAGGATTCTATGCGTTTCCCAAATTTTTGTTTGATACACAGGATGAGCGTACGCCTCAAGTGCCATCGTTTGCGCGGAAATTTCATACCGATCAACTAAGTCGTTCAATGAAAAAGCCTCCTCGTATTATAGTGAATTACACTTCCTATTATAAGAATAAAATATAAAAACAATTTAAAGAATTTGTAAATTAGTGTTAAAAAATGTAGTTATTTACTGTTTTTTCTCGGTATTTGCGGAAGGGATGACTTTTTAGAAATTTGTAGCTATTTAGGTTGTCTACTTTGCAATAGGATTCCATATATATATAAATAGAAAGGATAGGCGGTGAGGAAATATGAAAAAGAAATATGTGTTTCTCGCTTTGGTTCTAGTGCTCTTTGTATATTTAGCAAATAGCAATCCGAGTAAAGGGGAATATACAGACTGGGCAGCAAAGCAGCTTATGACACGGAATGATATTCATAAGAAATTGACGGAAGTTGAGCAAGAAGATAAAGAAGGGCTTTTTGGTGAATTAGCTACCATTGGAAAGAAATTAGCGAAGAATTATGTAGAGCCGCAAGTTGGTTTATTAGTTGATCATTATACGAAGCGGAATGACTATATTTTATTCTCGACATATACAACGGAGTTTCAGATCGGGAAAGAAAATTATAAATATGTTTCAATCGGTATTTCACATATCTTTATACCAATTGAAATGCCAAAAAAGAAAGAGAAGTAACCGCATTGGTACTCCTCTTTCTTTTTTGCTTATATGTTAATTTTTACTTCGGAAATGCTCTTTTCGACAATGCGTGCGCCTTTTTTGCGAGCTTGCTGCCCAAGCGTTAGGAAAATGCTAGCGGATATAATGGTATCCATGACGCTATTTACGGTTTGTTCGTTTACTGGTGTAACAGGATTTTCGATTGAGAAAGTGGTTGTTTTACCGTCTTCTTTTAAGAAAACAAGTTCTAGTACTTCCATTTGTTATTCCCTCCTTTTATTATTGGTTAGATACGTCAGTTGTGCTAATAAGCTGAACGGAATCAAGTTTGTGCTGTTGCAGTGAAGCAATTGCAGATGCAACTTCATGTACTTTGTTTAAGTCTGCATTTGGTTTGACGTTTTTAAATTGTTTGTTTTTCATGATTGCTTTTCCGTTTTTGTCTGTACCGCCGTTTAGGACAAGACGTAAGCTCATATCAGATACAATCGTTTGAATCGCCATGTTTTTCACCTCCCTTTCGTCATATATATAGGTGGTAAGGGCATAATTTTGGCGTGAAATTTTTCTTTTTTTTTGATACGCTTAAAGGAAATAAAGTAAGGAGTTTCAAACATGAAGCGTAAGTGGTTATTTTGGATTCCCGTTTTAGTATGGATGGGGGTCATTTTTTATTCATCTTCTCAGCCGTATAAGAAGCAAGATATGCGTTCAGATATCACAAAATATGTGAATGTGGAGTTTGTGAAAGAGCATTTTTCATGGGTGTCCATTGATTATGGCGGGGGTACTCCTGTTAGCATTGCGAACAAAGGAGTCGGTGGTTTTATCGAATTTTTTATTCGTAAAGGCGCTCATTTTACTGTGTTCGGTATTCTTGGCGCATTATCATATTTCGCATTAATACAGTGTGGATTGAAGCGAAAGCAAGTTTTCTGGTTGGCATTGCTTCTCGTTGCTGCGTATGCGAGCATGGATGAGATTCATCAATCCTTCACAGGTGACCGTACACCAATGTGGCAAGATTCCGCATTAGATACATGCGGTGGTTTCACAGGTATTTTAATAAGTAATTTCATTTGGAAAAGAAAAAGGAGCTGAAATAGCTCCTTTTTCTATAGATCCATTTTGTTTGCTCACTTTGTTTTCACATTGCCTGTGGCAGAAAAAAGTCCTGACCGCTTCTATGCGTGGCCAGACGCTCACGCCCACCTAAAAAGAAAAGGGTTTTCAGGTCAGTTTTTTAATTTGAATATATATTATAAAGACCCTCAGGCAATATACAACGTGATTGCCTATACTCCTAATAGTTCTTTCAGTTCGTTTGTGGATAGTTCTGTAATCCAGTTTTCACTTGTGATAATTGCATTATTGAGCGATTGTTTTCGTTCGAGCATTTCATCAATTTTTTCTTCAAGTGTTCCTGTTGTAATGAGTTTATGCACATGGACAAAGCGTTTTTGACCGATGCGATAAGCGCGGTCTGTCGCTTGGTTTTCAACGGCAGGGTTCCACCAGCGGTCGTAATGAATGACATGGTTGGCTGCGGTTAAGTTCAGTCCTGTTCCGCCCGCTTTTAAAGAGAGCAGGAAGATGCCATGTTGGCCGCTTTGGAACTGTTCAATCATTTTATCGCGCTCTTTCTTCGGTACACTGCCGTTTAAGAAGATGACGCGCTCTCCAAAGTGTTCTTCTAGCAATGTTTTTAGCATATTTCCCATGCGAATATACTGTGTGAAAATGAGACAACTTTCATGCTGATCTCGTATATTTTCAACGAGCTCTAATAATGTTTCTGTTTTCATAGAACGGCTTGTTAAGTTTTCAGGTAGCTCTTCTTTTAAATAGAGAGCGGGATGGTTACAAATTTGTTTTAGTTTATTTAACATGAGCAAAATAAAGCCGCGGCGCTCAATGCCTGTTAATCCTTCCACATTCTTTAATGTATCTTGAACAAGTTGTTCATAAAGCGATGCTTGTTCCGCCGTTAACGGACAGTATGCTTTTTGCTCTTGTTTATCTGGTAAGTTCAAGGCAACTGATTTATCTTGTTTCGTGCGGCGCAATAAGAACGGTGCGATTAAGCGTTGTACTTGCTGAATCTTTGTTTCATCGCGGTCCTTTTCAATCGGCGTTACGAAGCGGCGCTGAAACTGCGGTAAACTGCCAAGATAACCGTGATTCAGAAAGTCAAAGATAGACCATAATTCTGATAAACGGTTTTCCATTGGTGTTCCTGTTAAAGCAATTTTATGATTTGCTTGTAACTTTCGAACAGCACGCGATTGTTTCGTGTGCGGATTTTTAATATTTTGCGCTTCGTCGAGAATAATCGCATCCCAGCGCTGTGAGCTGAGTTCTTCTTCATCAAGCTGCGTGAGTGCATAGGATGTCAAAATTACATCAGCATCTTGTATAAAGGTGGACAAATCTTCTCCCTTTGCCCGGTTGCCGCCGTAATGGAGTTTCACTTGTAAGCTCGGTGCAAAGCGCTCGAACTCTTTTTGCCAGTTGCCGAGAACAGATGTAGGCGCCACAATAAGCGCTGGGCCTGTTTTTAGGTTGTGTTCTTTTATATAGAGTAAGTAAGTAATCGTCTGGATACTTTATGACGATAGGTAAGCCTTTGAAGTTATCTCTGACTTTTCCCCCGTCCCACACCGTGCATGCACCTTTCAATGCACACGGCGTTCCATCGATAGTGTTCTACTCACAGGTAGTTTTCTCTACTTGTTTACACTACCGACTGGTGCCCTTCGCTAAGATGTTCTTCTGCTCCGTGACACTTCCACAGCATTTCATCTGCTTTATAGCCACATTAACGCCCATCTATTATCGCTACTATGGCACCGCTGACTTTCAATTCGCTTCGCTGTACCTTCATACTCCACGAATTGAATCTCAAACGTTCCGTATCGTTTATCCCTTCTTTTGTATTCCTTAGGTGCCCTCTATACACCGGAGTTACTTCGCTCAAGTTAGATTGACCTTAACTTCTTGAGCCAACTTCGTTATTTAGGCAAAGTAACGAAGTAGCACTTGTATCTTAGGAAAATATACAAGTATTTCACTCAGACCATCCTTTGACCTACGTAAGATGGCTATGGGTAACGGTGCGTGCATAGTGAGGGTTCGTCTTCGCTCACCATAGAATACTTTTAAAGACTACCGCCTCATATCAAGGAGTGTAGGCTCCCGTCAGTAGACGACTTCACCTGGCTCTCATACAGCAAGTTATAAAGGTAATTTGCCGCATGCAGGAGTATTATAGATAGAACAGAAAGGTCATTGTTCTAATTAGGAATTTCACCTAATGTTTCAACGATACAGTTAGAATAAGGTGAAACCTTATTCCCGTAATTTCGTGTTTAGGCAACACTTATATACGAACGTTTCGCACTGCCGAGTCCCATATCATCAGCTAATAACGCACCAAATCCAAGCTCTCGTAAATAGAGAAGCCACTCAACTCCTTGCTGTTGGTATGGTCGTAACGTTGCTTGTAAGGAAGTTGGCACGTTTACAGATGGAATCTCTCCAATGTGTAGCAATCTGTCGAACAGCTTGTCATAATAATCATCGAGTTCGATTTCCATATCTGCAAATGGGTTTTCTTCCTCGATTACTTCTGTTTCAGTTCCGCCAAGTAAGTGTTGCTGCACGACGTCTTTCATTTCAAGGCCGTATTTGTCGGCTTTCTTCATCAGCTTCTTCACTTCTTCGATAAAGGCAGGGTCAAGTCTCATCCATTGTCCGTTTATATGAATAAGACGTCTGTTTTGTTCAATGAGCGCGAGAAATTCGGCCTCTGATAAATTGATGCCGTTTGTAGAAATACGCCAGTCAAAATCTACGAGCGTATTCATGCCAAAGAATGCCTGCCCTGCTTTTGCGTTATGTTTTACTTGGACACGCAGCTTTGGTTTATTTGCTTTCAAGTTTTGCCACCACGATGGTAGTAAGATATCAATACCAGCTGCTAGCAATTCATTGCTGGCTTCTGTTAAAAAGCGCCATGCTTCCGTTTCGTATAATTCACTTCGAAATAGATCATCTTCCATTAACCAAGGGACAAGTTTGCCGAAGCCTTCTTGTGTTTCCGTAATACGTGCTTCATGCTTTAACCATTTTTTCGGCAAAGATTCCGTACCTGTATATACGTATATTCGATGAGTGCCGCGCTTTGGTGTTAATATGGTTTCGAGCTGCCACATTTCCAAATCATTCTCCGGTTCTTGGAGGCGGAGTCCAACTGCAAATGGTAGATCATCTTCAATATAGCCAATTTTACGCAGCCAATCGTTTTCATGAATGGCTGTTTCGAGCTGTCTATTCGTAAAGTCATAATGATCATATAAGCGTTTTGCCTTTTCCCATGCCTCGCCAGAACGAGTCTGATGGCGAATTGTTTCATTAATGACTTCTGAAAACAGTGTTTGCACAATTTCATCTGTTACTTCTTCATCCGCAATTTTCCAGGAAGGATGTTGCTGCCATTGTTTTATGTCTGGAAGGAAGTCTCCCGTTGTAAAAGCCTCCCACATTTTTTCTGCCATTGGCGTAAGTTCGCTAATGGATGCACTTGTTTGTAGGTTTGTAAATGAATTTACCGGCTTTTTGGCGATATATTCAAATGCTTGAGTAGCGTTTAAAATGACACCGCTCCGCTGTTCATATGTTCCTTCTTGCAGGAGTGTTCCGTAGAAAGAAGAGGAGTGCCATGTGAACGCATGTTGTTTCCAACTGCTTACAGGCAAACTATTTCCTGCTTCATCTTCTGCCCAAAGAAACCAGTTTTGTTTCATTCGTTCGAGCCGAATGGTAATCTCAATTTGTGTTGTCATGGATCAACTTCCCTTTCCGCAGTTCTTCTTGTAATGCTCGCAGTCGTGAGTGAGAGGAGGCAATAATCATAATGAAGGACTCCCATTCATCTGTCCGTTTGAGTTTTTTATAAAGTGTTCTTAGTTTTTTTAAATAGCGAACAGCTCTGCGGTACGATTTGCGATTTTTCTCTTCAATCGCTTGCACTGCAGCATAATGATAAAGCGGAAGAGCAGCTTCCGGTGCTTCTTTTTCAACTTCTTTTAATGCTTCTTTTAACAATTCAATGGCTTCAAATCCATATAGTAAATGAAGCTCTGTCCATGTATGATATTGCTTTTTGGCAAGTACATATTGCTCGTAGCTAGTGAAGCTATATGGCAATAATTCTTGAAGAATCATTTCATAGCCAGCTTGCTCATTCGTATGCGTTGCATATGTTTCATACATCACCATAAATAAGCGAACAACATCTCTCACAAAGTAAGAATCGTGCTCGGTCGTTATCGTTTCTTTCACTTGTTTGTAAGTGAAGGACAGCCACCCTTTTGCTCGTTCCCACTGCATGGAACTTAATAAATCTTCAAGCCAATCAAAGTAAAGGCCAACAGCTTGTGGTGGCTGCGCGCTTAGTACATCCATTGCCTCTTTATCTTTTCGCTGTAGAAAGAGAAGGTGAGCGGATGCAAGTGCCTTTGATAAAGGATGCATTTTTGTGTCAACCCGCTGCAGTTCTTCCTGTATCCAATCCGGTTCTACAAACAGCTCTCCCCATAGATGGCGATAAATAAAAAATCGCTCCTGTGTATAAGAAGGAGTAGAGAAGAAGATTGAATGCAGCATTTGAGCGATGTTCTGCAAAAATGGCTGAAGTACATCTTGAAATGGTTCAGCTTTTAAATCCTGTACAATGCTTTCCATTTTATTCACAAAGAGCCTTACAATATTAAGTGGTTGATGATAAGAATAGAGTTTATCTGCTTCAAATGTTTCAATCTCTTTCAGTAGCTTCTGAAAAGAAAAGAGTGCTGCGCTCAGCTTAAACAATTCGTGAACTGTAACAATGCGCGGTGCGTTTCGTTCCATTTTCATATAGAACTCTGTGAAAATGTTCATTAAAAAATACATTTGTTTGTATGAAAGACGTGCGTGTTCTTTAGCAAATGTATCGTACTCAGATTCAAAGTACGGAAACCAGCTTTCATAATCTGTATCTTTAAAATCGGTCATTTGCAGCATTTGTCGTGCTGTACGAATAGGCGGGAGCGCCGGCTTCGTTTTTTTCTTAAATAAAGTTAGAATGTCTCCTACTTGTCCAAAGCTTGAAGCTGCATACAGCAATACGGCGAGCATATGCTCACATTGCGTTGGCGAAAAGCAGTCACAGTAACTTTCAGACACGTTGCGAATTGGGATATTCACACTAAAAATGTCTCCGTCGTGCCCGATTGTTCCTGATAATGTATATCCATCGAAATCAACATTATACACAAGACCACTACGATAGAGCTGAAGTGCATTTGCTACTTGTGTTTTGTCATTTTCTTGCTGTGGGTCGAGTCCTTTCAAAAACTCATTAGCAATTTCCATAATTTCATCTTTCGTAATTGAATGTTGCAGCATAATGTTCCTCCGCGCAAAAGATTTCCTTCTGTTCTATTATAAGGTGAAACTTCCCCCAGTGGGTGGTTTTGTTCTTCCCGCTGGGGGTTAGTTGAACGAACTAGGTCCTTATGGCAGTTATCTCCCGATTTTTTTCTTTTCATTCCCTTAACTTTTAATTTGGAAGAGCAGCAATGTAAACAGACTACCTCTTTTAGGAAGAGGTAGTCTGTTGTTGTAATATGCTTTGTACATAAGGATCTTGCAAAATCATTTCGATTAAAGGAATTGTTTTATTTTTGAAGTGATGACCAGTATCGATTGGAAATGGCTTTTGACTACCAGGCTTAACGCCGTATTGTATAATTTTATATTCTACGTCTTCGCCGCGCTTTAAGATGATGAGTCTATAGCGATTATCGTCATGTTCTAATGAAAAATCAATTGCAGTTGCATCGTATGTAACGTCATCTTTATATATATACGGAGTTGGTGTGCCAATCCAGTCAACATTTGCGTTTATATTCATATGAATCCCTCCTTTTTTCTATTATAAGAAAAATAAGAGCCAGCTCTCAAGTGATGAGAGCTGGCTCGCTTTTTTAGCAACAATAGTAATTAGTTTAAAATTTTCACTTTTACAGTTTTGCGTCCCCAGTTGTTTGCAGCGCTGTCAGAGCCTACTAGGACGTCGATACGATTTCCTTTAATGGCACCGCCAGTATCACCAGCAACTGCTTCGCCGTATCCTTCTACCCAAATTTTTGATCCAAGTGGAATTACTTTCGGATCAACAGCAACCATTTTCATGTTTGGATTTGCTGTTAGGTCATGACCCATTGCAGTTAATACACGACCACCATGTGTGCCGCCATTTTCGCTTGGGTTAGCTGTGTAAGCAGTTGCTACAACTGTTAACTCACGGCCATTAGCTGGCTCGGCTTTTGTTTCTGTAGCAGTCTGCGTTTTTTGAGCTTGAGCTGGTGCAGCTTTAGCCGGCTCAGGTGCTTGTTCTTGAGCCTTTACAACAGGTACTTGCTCTTGTTCCTTTACGACAGGTGCATCACCTGTTAAAAAAGGAACATTTAGATAAGCCGTTTTTCCGTTATATTCAAATTGTAACCAGTCGTTTTGAATTTGATGTGTTGTTTCGATCACATCATCTTTCTTTAATGTACCCAGAATTTCTGAGTTTGTGTTTGCATCAGCACGTACGTTTAATACGTTTGCTGTTACATAGTAGATGTTTTTCGTAAATTCTGCGCTTACGAATCCTTCTTTACCATTTAGGTTCACTTTTAGCCAACCGTTTTCTGTATTTTTAACATCTAATTTATTACCATCTAGTACTTTGCCTACAACTTTTGATTCAGTAGTTGGGTTTTCTCGTACGTTTAATACGTCTGTTTTAACAAATGTTTCTGCCTGTGCAGAAGAAGTGAAAATCCCAAGACCAAAAACTGCTACTGTTGCTATACCAAGTAATTTTTTCATGAATAGCCTCCAATGCTTTTGTTTTCGTGTTCTCATTATAGCAACAGATTTTTTGAGAAAATGGGAAATCACACAATTACAAACCATTCGTAACAGTTCATTAATAATTTGTAATATGAAAAGAAGTATAAAGAAAACGCTTTTTTCTTATGTTTTAAAGGATTCTATTACATCTTTAAGGATTAGAAAAGCGAAATATGATGTTGCAAAGCGGTTAATCGTGTTTCACTCATATTACAAAGCCATTATGGAAGTGTTGCATAAATAAAGGATTTTATTAATTTACAAGCAATATGGTTATAAAAATATAACTTATTTGTGTTGTTTTTTACAATTTATGGCCCAATTTTAAGAAAAATTATCATTTAATTGTTACAAAAAAGGAGGCTGTAATAGAACAAATTAGGCTTGTTTCACGTCTGTAATAGTATGTGAGAAGGGGTTGGTTCATAATATTTCTCTATATATAAGTTGAAAGAACGATATAAAAACCTCTTTCCTTTTAGAGGAGGACAAGAGTATGTTGCCGCGCATAGCAGTATTGTCAAAAAAGGAAATGGGTTTCTATAGATAAATCCAACTTGACGTTCCAACAGACAAATCGCCGCTATGCTAAACAAAAAGTAACCTGTTACTTTCTTCCTCTCTTTGCTTGAACATCGCATGTGGCAGAAAAAGGCCCTGACCGCTGCCACGCATGGCCAGACGCTCTCGCCCACCTAAAAAGAACAGGTTTTTATGTCAGGCATAACGTTCCAACAGACAAATCGCCGCTATGCTAAACAAAAAGTAACCCGCTACTTTTTTCCTCTCTTTGTTTGCACATCGCATGTGGCAGAAAAGGGATCTGACCGCTTCTATGCATGGCCAGACGCTCTCGCCCATCTAAAAAGAGCAGGTTTTTACAAAGACATTTATATAAATGTCTTTGTAAAATACCGTTTATGATTGCAAATGAGGAAGTATCATTAGGCATGGAATATTTAATTTTGTATGATATTGACAAAAATTTGTCGAAAATGTGTTGTTACTTCTTTCTAAATGTGTTATATTATTTCCTGTAAGCGATTACAACCAAAGTTTCATGGCAATTAAGGGAGGACATCAAGAATAATGAAACGTTACGAACGAAAGTGGAAACATATTTGTTTAAAGCGTGCTACGCAACGAACGGTACATGAAAACGCAGAGCAGAAAATAGAGAAAACTATAGAAGAGCAAGAAAAGCAACTTGTCTCGCAAAAGTAGTGTCCACTTTTTTTCGTACATATAATAAGAAAGTATTACGTTCATTGGGGGATGGGCGTGAAGTAACTTTCAACTAAGGGGTATTAGTTCGATATATAAGTTTTATGGTTAAAATAAGCGCAGAGCATACGGCCGCTCTGTGCTTATTTTTTTTACTTATTGAGTCTTTCTATATATAAGTTCAAAAAACGGTAGAAAAACCTTTTTCTTTTTTAGGGGAGGACGAGAGCATCTGGCCGTGCATAGTAGCGGTCATATTGTATTCTGCATAGCAGAGGTTTGTATGTTAGTAAATCAAAATGAATGTATATAGATAAGAAAGAATTGTAAATAAAAAATCCATCTTAAGTGAGAAATGACTTAAGATGGATTTTGTTAATTTATTAGAACATCATGCCTGCTACAGCGGCGTTTAAGAAGTTTGCTAATGTACCTGCAATTACCGCTTTAATTCCCAGTTGTGCAATTTGTTGACGGCGTGAAGGTGCAAGTGTACCTGTCACACCTAATTGAATCGCAATAGATGAGAAGTTTGCGAATCCGCAAATTGCAAACGCTAAAATGATGTTTGTTTTGTCAGAAAGCTCTCCCATATGCTTAGCTAAGTTTCCGTATGCAACGAATTCATTTACTGCAAGCTTTTGGCCAATGTAACCAGCTGCTTGAATCGCTTCATGCGGTGAAACTCCGATTAGTATAGCGAATGGAGAAAGGATGTAACCCAAAATTAAATCAAGGCTTAGTTTAATATGGAACCAAGAACCGACCCATCCTAGTAGACCGTTTAATACAGCGATTAACGCGATAAATGCCATAAGCATTGCTGCAACGTTAATAACAAGCTGCATCCCTTCAGATGCACCGCGTGCTGCTGCATCAATAACGTTTGCATCTGTACGCTCTGTAGAAAGCTCTACATCGTTATTTACTTCTTCTGTTTCAGGCATCATTAATTTTGCAATTAGTAAGCTTGAAGGTGCAGCCATAATAGCAGCTGCAAGTAAGTGTTCAAGTGGAATTCCCATTGCCGCATAACCAACAAGAACCGATCCGGCAACAGATGTCATGCCGCTAACCATAATAGCGAAGAATTCACTATTTGTTACGCGATCTAAGTAAGGTTTAATTAAAATCGGTGCTTCCGATTGTCCTAAGAAAACAGTTGTAACAGCATTTAAGCTTTCTGTTTTTGAAGTTCCAAGAAGTTTGCTTAACCCGCCGCCAATAATTGTAATAAACCATTGCATAATACCAAAATAATATAATACGGCTACGAGTGCGCTAATAAATACAATTGGAAGTAATGCTTGAATAATAAAGACGAAGCCCCAAGGCCCTTTTGGGTTAGCTAAACCACCGACAACGAATTGAATTCCTTCATAAGAGAAATTAATAAGACTTTGTACGCCATCAGCAGCATGCTTTAAGCCCGCTTTTCCTGCGCCCCATCTTAAAACGATGAAAGAGAAAGTCATTTGAAGTGCAAGCGCAATTGAAATTGTGCGCCAATTAATAGCTTTGCGATTGGAAGACAGTAAAATTGCAATTACTAAAACTCCAAGCACGCCGCCAATTCCCCATAAAACATTCATGCTTGTAAATCTCCTCTCTAAACTTTCGAAATATTACAAATAGTAGAATTTCCTCGCTTCTTTGAAAACATTATCTTATGTAACTTATCATACCAGACATCAGAGGTCAAACGTCTATAAAAAGTCAGAATAGGAAAACAATAATTGGAGAAAGCGCACTATGTAAAGCTGTTTTACAATCGCTACTATGCATGGCCAGACGCTCACACCCATCCAAAAAAGAACAAGTTTTTATGTCGTTTTTTAATTTATGTAAAACAAAAGAGCCTTCTAGTAATCTAGAAGGCTCTTAAACTATTAATTAATAAGGCTTAGAATATCCTAAGAAATGGCTGCTCCAATATGAGTTATTTAATGATGCTACTTTAACTCCCTTGTCCCCAGCTTGAATAAAGCTGCCACCACCAAGGTAAATACCGATATGAGATGGACCAGACTTATATGTGTCTTTGAAGTAAATCAAATCGCCTGGCTGTGGGTTAGACGTATGTTGGAAGCTGCTCCAATATCCAGCTACGCTTTGACGACTGATTGAATAGCCAAATTTATGATATACGTGATAGATATAACCACTGCAGTCAACACCGTTTGCAGAAGTGCCGCCCCATACATATGGAACACCTTCCATTGATTGTGCGTATGAAAGTAGTGATGAAGTATCACGAGAGTTATTACTTGTATTGTTTTCACCAGGTTTTTGAGCTGAAGTATTTTCTTGTCCACCACTTACAGGTGTTTTAGATAAGAAGCGAGTTCCTACATAGCCAGTGCGGCCATTATAGTTAACTTTGCTCCAACCGGATTCGTCTGCAAGTACTTGTACCTTTTGTCCTTGCGGTAGTGCACCGATTACACCGTAGTTTGTTCCAGCACCACCACGAACATTTAGTGCGCTTGCATTCACGTAATATGCCCCGCTTCCTTGAGCTGAAGTGTTATTATTGTTGTTTTCAGCAGGCTTTTGAGCTGAAGTATTTTCTTGTCCACCACTTACAGGCGTTTTAGATAAGAAGCGAGTTCCGATATAGCCAGTACGGCCGTTATAGCTAATTTTGCTCCAGCCATATTCGTCTGCAAGTACTTGTACTTTTTGTCCTTGTGGAAGTGAACCGATGATACCGTAGTCCATCCCAGCGCCGCCACGTACATTTAGTGAGCTCACATTGATGTAATATTCTCCACTTCCTTGAGTTGAAGTGTTGTTATTATTGTTTGTTGATGGATTGGATGTAGAAGTGCCGCCTTTTACAAATTTCACAAATTCGCTGCTAACATAACCTGTATTTCCGTTATGCTTTACTTTGAACCAGCCATTTTCAGCGCCAATAACGTTTAATGTTTGGCCTTTTAATACACCGCCAATGATGCCCTGGTATGTAGCTGGACCTGTACGAACACGTAAAGATGTAGCGTCTACAACATATGTACCGCCTGTTTGAACTGTAACGTTGTTGTTATTTTGTTGTTGGTTATCTTGTCCTGCGTTTGTATCAGAACCGCCTTTTGTTACATAGTCCTTGCTAACATAAGCGTTTTGTCCACCGTAGTTAATTTTGAACCAATCTTGTACTTCACCAGTGACTTGTACAACTTGTCCTTTATGTACAGCGCCTAATTGTGTATGTGATGTGCTAGGGCCTGTACGAACACGAAGGGAAGATACATTTACTGTATAATTTCCGCTTGCTGGTTGAACAGTTGTGTTGCCTTGTGATTGAGAACCATTGTTAGAAGTGCCTGTATTTACAAATTCGCCACTAACATAGCCAACTTTTCCGTTATAGCTAATTTTATACCAGCCGTTTTCTTGGCCAATTACGTTTAGTGTTTGTCCTTCATATACACGAGATGAAACGTCAGAATTGGTGCTAGGACCTGTACGAACGCGTAATACGTCTGCGTTTACTGTGTATTTTGTATCACTTTTTGGAGCTGCTTTAGTTGTTTGTGCTGCAGGCTGTTGTGCGGTTTGTCCAGGTGTTTCTGCCTGAACGGTGCCCATTGCCGGGGCTGCTGCACCTGCTACAGACACTGCTGCAAGACCAGCAAGATATTTTTTCATAGTTTGTCGATTCCTTTCTGTCTGTATTTTAGGTGATGAAAAAATTACCAACTACTAAAAATTTTAAGATGGTTGTCGACTGATGTCAATGCTTATAGCCAAATCCATATATGACAAAAAGCTTAAAAAAAAAGAAAGGTGCCAATTTGCACCTTATTCTGTAAATTATATCTATGTATTTACAATAAATAGATAGATATTCATTTAGTTTTAAGGTAAAAAGGCGTTGGAAGTAGAAAAGCTTTGCATAAATGTTTTTTGTAGTAATTTTGTGATGGGGCCTACTTGCCCGTTTTGAATAGAGGTTCCATCTAGATGGGTAAGCGGCATTACTTCAAAGGTTGTGCCTGTAAAGAAACATTCATCTGCTTTATATACATCGTGAATGCCAAATAATTCTTCTCGCAAAGAAAGATCTAATGTATGGGCAAGCGATATAATATATTGCCGAACAATACCGTTTAAAATGAGATGATTTGCAGGATGGGTGTATAGTACGCCATTTTTCACAAGAAAGAAGTTAGAATGACTACCTTCTGTGACAATGCCATTTCGAACGAGAAGAGCTTCTTTGCAACCTCTTCGCTCTGCTTTTGTATTAGCTAGTATATTGGGTAATAAATTTAATGATTTAATATCGCAGCGAAGCCAGCGAATATCGGACTCTGTTATCGCACGAATTCCATATTCAATCCATAAAGTAGGGCGCTCTTTTTTTCGAATGTAAGCATAAATAGTTGGAGTAGCATCAAAAGAGAAGGCATGAACACGAGGATTGACACCTCGGGAAATTTGTAAATAAATGATGCCGTCTACTTGAAATTGATTTTTTTCAAGTAGTTCGTATAAGGATGAGATAAGCTCAGCTTTTGACAGGGCGAGAGATAGCTCAATTTCTTCCATAGAGTGGTATAACCTTGTTATATGTGGATCTAATAAGTGCAAAGTACCTTTATAAATACGAATAACTTCATATATGCCATCACCGAACTGTAGACCGCGCTCTTCTAAATCAATATGAGGTTGTTCTTTTGCTGTATCAATGATTTTTCCATTCCATAATACAAAGCGTTCATACTTCATATTTTCCCCTTCCTTCTCCGAGTAGTGTTTGCACATACAAATTCGAAGGTTGACAGAAAGAATCCTGCTTTATGATATAAAAAAAGCAACGTTCTATCGTAGAACGTTGCGTAAGGAGGGTAGCTTGTTTGTTAGGGACAAAGCTTACATGTTTTATTATAAATATATTTCGTGAATTTCATGTAAAATTTTGGTGAAGGTTGTGTAATGCTTACAAAGCTATAAAAAAAAGACGCTGATTACTCAGCGCCTTTTTCTTTAATTGCAGTTTTGATTGTACCTGTTTTTGTTTTGTTTCCATCATAGAAGCGAAGTAAGTCACCTTCAATAATCTTATCTGACATGTGCAATTCATTTTGAGCACGGTCAACCATTGCTTGTGCTTCAGCTTTCGGTACTTGTGCAACTTCACCTGTTAGGCGGTTGTAGAATGTGCTATTCGTATACATGTATTGATCTGTAACGAAGCTTCCATCACGTAATACGACAAATGGTTTGCGTTCTGGTGCGAACAAGTCATGCCCGAAGTGAATATCATTTGTTGTATCAACACCTAGTAAGTGAAGGATTGTTGGTTTTACATCAATTTCTCCAGCAGGTGCTGAAATTGTTTTACCTTCTTTTTGACCAGGAACGTGAATGAAGAACGGTGTACGTTGTAAGTTCATATGGTCAAATGTTGTAATTGCTTCTTTTCCTAAGAACTGTGCCATTGCACGGTTATGGTTTTCAGAAATACCATAGTGGTCACCGTAGAATACAATAACAGAGTTATCGTAAAGACCTTCTGCTTTTAAACGTTCAATAAAGTGTTTTAACGCTTCGTCTAAATAGCGAGCTGTTACTACGTAATTATCAAATACATCGTCACCAGAGTTATAAGGTTCAATTAATTTTATTGCCTCATTATAATCAAATGGATAATGGTTTGTTAATGTAAGGAAACGTGTATAGAATGGTTTCTTAATATTTTTTAACATACCCACTGATTGATCAAAGTACTCAATATCTTTTAAACCCCAACCTAATTTTGTTTCAGGTGTAATTTTATAATCTAATTCGTTAAAGTAACGATCGTAACCAAGTGCTGGGTACACGATGTTGCGGTTCCAGAACGTTGCGTTGTTCGCATGGAATACAGCTGTGTAATACCCTTGGTCATGCAAAATTTCTGGTGTTGCAACAAATTCATTGTTACCGTGTGTAAAGAATACAGCGCCGCGATCTAATGGATATAATGAGTTGTCTACAAGAAACTCTGCATCAGATGTTTTTCCTTGGCCTGTTTGATGATAGAAGTTGTCAAAGTAATAGCTTTCTTTTGCAAATTGGTTTAAGAATGGTGTCACCTCTTGGCCGTTTACTTTCGCGCCAATTAAGAATTGCTGCATGGACTCAAGAGATACAACAATTACGTTTTTCCCTTTTGCTGCGCCGAACATATTTGGGTCTGGCTTTTCTTGTACTGTCTTCACATAGTTTTCTGCTTCTTGCAGCTTGCTTCCATCTGCAAATGCTTTTTGTGAACTTGATTTTGCTTGTAAGCCAAGATCGTATATTTGGTGTGTGTATAAACCTAAGTTTTTCACAAGCATGACGCGGTCAAATGAACGCGTTAATAATTCAGGACGCTCTGTTTCTGCAAGTCCTAAGTTTGCAAAGAAAATTGCAATTGTTGATACAAAATATAGTGAGCGCATTGGACGTGAAACACGTTCTGTTTTTGCATACTCTTTCTTTTTCTTTAACAAAATAAAGAAGAAGATAAGATCCGCAAATGCAACAACAATTTTGTAGTTAAAGAGCGATTTTACACTAGAGCCAAGACTACTGAAGTTTGACGTTTGTCCAAGTACAGGTAATGTTACGAAGTCGTTATAGAAACCATAGAACATTACGTTACCAACAAGAACAATAGTAAGGACAAAGTCGATTCCAAGTGCAATATAATTACGTTTTTTTCCTTTTGCAAATAATGCAAGACCCACTAGGAATAATGATGTTGCTAATGGGCTAATAAATAAAATAAATTCTTGCATGAAAGACTCTAGTTTTAAGTCGAAGCTAGTTCGTGTAATAATGTACGTTTTTAACCATAATGTAATGGCGACAAAGAAAGTAAAACGCACGTTTTGAAATTGTGATTTTAAAGATTCCTTCATCCATTTTCACCCTTTCTCTATCAGGCTTGGTCATTTTTTGAGAGATAAATGCTAAAATAAAAAATACATAGTTTTCTTTGCCATGGATAGAGTTTTTTCTTTCGTACATCCATATATGACCTGAACTATGCATACCTTTTTGTTTTCCTGCCTCGATGTTGTTCCATAAGCACAACGTCATTTTTGTATTATACAACAAAATTGAGCTATTAGGAACACACTGTAATTTTACATTTTTTGTATCTTTTCAATTGTGGCTGACAGTGAAAACTTTAACATTGGTTTATATGCTCGTCAACTAAAAAATATAACAAAAATGGGGAAGGATATGTAGTGAAACTGCGTATGATATATTGAGAAATTTTTTAAAAAATACATACCGAACACTTGTTCTTTTTGTGTTTGTTTGATAAAATGAGAGTACATGATAAGTAGCGTTGCCAGCTAGAACCAACGACACAAAAAACTTAGATGGACGAGAGCATCTGGTCTTGCATAGAAGCGCCGGTTCCTTTTTCTGTCATATGCAAGATTTAATAACAAAGGGAGAAGGCTAGTAGCGATTATGTTGTATCCTGCTATAGCAGAGATTTGTATGTTAGCAAATCAAAAGGAATGTATGTAGAAATAAATATGGAATTTGATCGCCTGCTAATAAAATATTCTTACCAAATTTCTTCATTTTGTCACAAATTTCCCGCAAATGGCGGGAGAATAACGAGGGGAGTTTTCATAGTGAAGGAGAATTTTTCAGTCGAAGCGTTTTGGAATAAAGTGAAAACGGCGGCAATTAAGGCGGGACATTCAGTCATTTATACTAGTTTGTTACTGTTTTATGTATTGCAAAAACGAGATGTTCCAAAACGAGTAAAGTTTGTAATTATTGGTTCTCTTGCGTACTTTATTGCACCGATTGATGTGATTCCTGATTTTGTAGCTGGACTTGGTTATACAGATGACTTAGGTGCATTAACAGCTGCACTCATACAAGCTGCTATGTATGTGGACGAAGAAGTGAAAGAACAAGCGCGTACAAAACTAGGAGAATGGTTTGGTTCTGATGTGGATACGTCACTTATCGATCAAAAGTTAGATTCATGAAGTGAAACGTCTAACGGAAGGAATGGGATATGCCATCAGGAAAAACACATACGAAGATAAACTTAGTTTCTCTTCCTATCTTATTATTTATGCTTTTCTCTTACGGGGTAACAAATTTTGATTTTTTACTTACGTTTGCGATTGGGTTTATTGTTGGAACGTACTTTTTAACGCCGGATCTGGATATTCATAGTGCCGCATATCGGAAATGGGGATTCCTTCGCATCTTTTGGTATCCATATCGAATTGTGATGCCGCATCGCTCACCGCTTAGCCATACCATTATTATTGGTGATTTAATTCGTCTTCTTTACATGCTGCTTGTTTTCTCACCGTTTTTATATGTGTTAAATAAAACGGTGCTAGAGGGAAAACTAGCGGAGATTGCAAAGGTACATGAGGTGGGAATTTCCACGTTTATACTGGGCGTTATAGCTGCTAGCGCATTACATATTGTAGCGGACGGCGTCAATACAAGGCGAAAAAAGATGATGCGCCGTAAATGGAGAAAAAGAAGACGGTAAAAGCACTTGCGTATTGCAAGTGCTTTACTTTTATATAGCGACTTATATGAAGCGGAGCTGACTAAAAAGTGAACTTTTTAGTCAGCTCCTTTCAATTTTCGGTATGATTCAGTTCAGCAGATCGATAACTTGATTGTCGAATATCGTCGAAGAATCTTTAAATCATGTCGAAGCGCCGATAAATTATAAAAAGTAGTCGATATATCGTGAAAAGCACCGATATATTGCAAAGAACAGTCCTTATTTACAAATTATTTAGCTGTGACATCTTTCATTGCTTCTGAAATACGATCAACCGTTGCTTTTCCAGCATCTTCAACAGTATCAATTGCGTTTTGCATTGTATCGCTTGCTGCTTCAATGCCGCGTTTTGTTTTGTTGCGTCCTTCGTCAATAGCAGATTGATTTCGATTTTGTTCAACCAGTTACTATTCCTCCTAAAGTCAGGTTTCAACTTTAGTATAACAGTTTATTTTTTGTAACAATCATTGGCATTATCACGTATGTTCAAGCTTATTATTTAACTTGGATGATTCCATAAACAAAAATAAAGAGGGATTCTCGTATAAGGAGATCCCTCTTTTTGATTATTTTTGATTTTGATAAGGAAAATGAACTGTTTTAATATGATGTAAATTGAAATGAAAATGCTGATTACGTGCTGTGATGAGTTCAATTTGACTGTCAGTTACATCTGTTAATTTTCCAACTTTGTAATTATTTATGCCTAAATCAAGTAATACAATATGTTGTTTTAGCTTTTTCATTTGCTCAGAAAACGTTCGAGCAAGTGTAAGTTTGGATGCTGTTGGTGAGAGTTTTTCTTTTTCTAATCCGTAAGGTGTTTCGGCACCTTTATACGGAATCAGATATTTGACGTGATGAAATGGGACGTATAACGTTTGATAGACAGGTGAGAGGAAGACAAAATAGTCATTCATAATATGAGTGACATACCCATGTAAATAATGTTCTTGTGATAGTGCGAGTTCAATAAATTGACCTTTTGCCATCTGGAGTGTTTTTCGAAGTGAAATTGTGGATTCTGTTGATGATATATTTTGTGGCAGTAAAGATTCCGGAATTGTGAGATTTTCAAGGAGTGCGGATGCTTTGAGGGGAGTTAAATGTTGAATGTGTAAACTAGAGATATACATGTATTTTTCTCCATCATACAATACGATAATATCGGAACCTTTATCAATGATAATTCCTTCAAATAAAAGTTGTCCTGATAATAATACTTGCACCGGTTGACTGATATATTTTTGTAAATCAAGCATAATAATCTCCTTTTTTGTAATTAAATGCATTCCCTCTCCTCAGTTTTAAGCTAAGAAAATCAATTTCACCCAATAATATAAGTAAAATAGCGTGAAAATGACAGTTGGAGAATGTAGATTTCATATACGTAACCCAACTGTTGCTGGAATTGCTTTGTTTATTCTTTTTGGTCGCCCAAAGATGATGAGTATAGTTCCGGTGAATTGTAAGTTTATCAACTCTTTCAATCCTGTTCTTATAGTGAAGAGTCCTACACCGGCTTATACTACATGTGTATGAATTGTGGATGCGGCTTGTACTAAGTGGAATAACTATTTTTGAATGAAAAATAAAAAATGTAAATATCTTTGCATTTTTTAGACAATGATGTATGATAGGGGCGTAGTAAAAATTAAATCAGTGATAAACTGGGGGTGCCCGTAGAGCCGGGCTGAGAGAGAAGCGTGTTGAAGCTTCTTAACCCTTTGGACCTGATCTGGTTCGTACCAGCGGAGGGAAGTTGTCGGCTTTACATAACAATGCCTTTATGTAGCCAGGTCCTATTCTTTATGATGGGCCTGGCTTTTTTGTTTGGCGTTGCAAGCCGCTAATTCTCATCCTTGTCACAAGAAAAGCAGAAACGGCTAGAGATTTTAGCCGCAGAAGCTAGATCGAAAGAAAAGTGAAGACATAGGGGAGGAAAAAAGTGATGAAACAATCTGTTTCAGCTGAGCAAATTGAGTTAAAGTCAAGTTTACCAGGAAGTAAGAAGGTATATGTAGAAGGTACGCGTGAAGACATGAAAATACCAATGCGTGAGATTGCACAAAGCGATACAAACGGTGTGCCAAACCCGGCTATTCGTGTGTATGATACGAGCGGACCTTATACAGATCCAGATTATAAAGTAGAGTTAGAGAAGGGGATTCAGGCGCCGCGCCGCTCATGGATTGTGGACCGAGGGGATATAGAAGAGTATGAAGGTCGTGAAGTGAAGCCAGAAGATGATGGGGTGAAAGCAGCTCCTAAACATACACCTATATTTCCGCAAATGTTGCGGAAGCCACTCCGGGCAAAAGACGGGGAAAATGTAACGCAAATGCATTATGCACGTAAAGGCATCGTTACATCAGAGATGGAATATGTAGCCATTCGTGAAGGTGTGGAGCCGGAATTTGTACGAAAGGAAATTGCTGAAGGCCGTGCAATTTTACCAGCAAATATTAATCATCCAGAAGCAGAACCGATGATTATTGGTCGTAACTTCCATGTGAAAGTAAATGCGAATATTGGGAACTCAGCTGTTTCGTCATCTATTGCTGAAGAAGTTGAGAAGATGACGTGGGCAACGCGCTGGGGTGCTGATACAATTATGGACCTTTCTACTGGGAAAAATATTCATACGACGCGTGAATGGATTATTCGTAATGCTCCTGTACCAGTAGGAACAGTACCGATTTATCAAGCGCTTGAAAAGGTCAATGGAATCGCCGAAGATTTAACGTGGGAAGTATACCGTGATACGCTAATTGAACAAGCGGAACAAGGGGTAGATTACTTTACTATTCATGCTGGTGTGCTTCTTCGTTACATTCCAATTACGGCAAAGCGTGTAACAGGAATTGTATCACGCGGCGGTTCGATTATGGCGCAGTGGTGTTTATACCATCATCAAGAAAACTTCTTATATACACACTTTGAAGAAATTTGTGAAATTATGAAGAAGTACGATGTTTCCTTCTCTCTTGGAGATGGATTACGTCCTGGTTCGATTGCGGATGCAAATGATGAAGCTCAATTTTCTGAGCTTGAAACATTAGGAGAGCTTACGGAAATTGCCTGGAAGCATGACGTCCAAGTAATGGTTGAAGGTCCAGGACATGTACCGATGCACTTAATTAAAGAGAATATGGATAAAGAGCTTGATGTTTGTCACGGTGCACCGTTCTATACGCTTGGACCATTAACGACAGATATTGCACCTGGTTATGATCATATTACTTCTGCAATCGGTGCAGCGATGATTGGCTGGTTCGGTACAGCAATGCTTTGCTATGTAACGCCGAAAGAACACCTTGGTCTGCCAAACAAAGATGACGTTCGTGAAGGTGTGATTACGTATAAAATTGCTGCACACGCTGCCGATCTTGCAAAGGGTCATAAAACAGCACATGAGCGCGATGATGCTCTATCAAAAGCACGCTTTGAATTCCGTTGGCGTGATCAATTCAATTTATCGTTAGACCCTGAACGTGCAATGGAATATCACGATGAAACATTGCCAGCAGAAGGGGCAAAGACAGCGCATTTCTGCTCTATGTGTGGTCCGAAGTTTTGCAGTATGAGAATTTCGCATGATATTCGTGAATATGCAAAAGAGAATGATTTAGAAACAACAGAAGCAATTGAGCAAGGTATGAAAGAAAAAGCGGAAGAGTTTAAAGGAATAGGTAGTCAGTTATATAGATGAGTGGGAAAACAGTGAAAAAACCTTGAAAGAAAAACCTTTTCTTTTTTAGGGGGGCGAGAGCGACTGGCCGTGTGTGAAAGCGTTCAGTGCCTGATTGTGCCCCGTGCGATGTGAAACAAAAATAGGGAGCGAGTGAAGGTCCTGTTTCGTGTGACGGCAGTTTATGAGATGGAAAATGAACATAAAAGCTTTGTGAGGTTGTCGAGAGCGACTGCCGTGTGTGGAAGCGTTCAGTGCCTGATTGTGCCTCGTGCGATGTAAAACAAAGGTAGAAAGTGGAGAGCCTGCTTTGTTTTGTGTGCTAGGATCTTAAATAGAAAGCGCCTTTCTAAACACCTCTTAATCTATGATCACGTGTACCTAACCTAATATAGATAATCATCCCCTTGCTGAGCGAGAGCGGGGGGATTTGTCGTTTTTTCAAGAATGCTTTATGTGGAAAATAAGGCGAGTTGGAGGAGCGATAGTAAAGTTACATTAAAAAATTTTAATGTTCTAAAAAATATAAAAAATGGTAAAGTGCTATATAATAAATACGTATGATAACCAATATTTGGTTTTTTATCGTTATATAATATGTTATGAAAAGGGGATGAGTTATTGGACTTAGATAGATTAAGAGAGGATATAGCGATAAGAGGTAAACGAGGATTCCATTTTATTTTTGCTTCAATCATTATTTGGAGTGCTGTCTTAGTAGTATGGCTACTTCCGATAAAAGGGGTATCAACAAAGAACTTATTAACATTTTGTATTACTGCAACGCTTTTACCAATTGCTTTTATGATATCTAAATTAATAAAGGCGGAATTTTCGACTAAAGATAATTCTTTAAACGGTTTAGGGATATTATTTTCTTGTAATCAATTCTTGTATATTTTAATTGCAATGTGGATTTATCAAGCAGCTCCCGAAAAAATGGTTATGATATTAGCCATAATATTTGGAGCACATTTATTGCCTTTTGGCTGGTTATATAAATCTAAAGCATATTTTGTAATGGCTATAGTCGTTTCTCTAACATCTTTAATAGTAGGAATTATTTTTAGCCCTGTAATAGTGTCAATAGTTATGATATTTTTAGAAATTATATTTTCTATATGGTTAAGTTTTGAGATTAAGGTTTTAGGTAAACGGATATATATAACCGAAAATGAGGGTATGCATAGGGGTGGTTAATGTCTTATTCTGCTATGTACGGAAACAGATTTATATAGAATAAACGTAACTACTCAGTCACTTTAAATTGTGTCGAATTATTGATATATCAGTGCACATATAAGAAGGAGTTGATTTAAAAGACATTTACACCTCTTTTGAACCAGCTCCATTTTGTTATTTTATCAAGAATACTCTATAGGGGTTACAAGTGAAGAGAAATGTGGTGCCCGAAGTTAACGAGCGAAGACGAGTTGTACCCAGTAGAATAAGAGGAAGAGGGTTACGATTGTAGTGAGTGGAATGACAATTAAGGAGACATTCAAGTAATCTTTCCATTTTACTTTAATTTTATTTTGCTTTAAGATATGCATCCAAATAAGAGAAGCGAGTGTACCGATTGGTAATAATAATGATCCCATATCGCTACCGATGATGTTTGCAAGGTAGATGGTTTTGAGGGTGATCGGATCTAGTCCCATTTCTGTTAAGGTAATTGTTCCAATCATTAAGGCAGGATGGTTGTTAAAGATGTTTGATAGAAGCGAAACGAGTCCGCCCATGGTAAAGCTGGCATATAATAAGCTTTGATTGACAATTGGTTCGCATATTTGGACAAGCCAAGCTGTTAATCCAGCATTATGAAGCCCGTAAATCATAACGTACATGGAGAAAGCGAAAATGAGAATGTGCCACGGTGTCTTTTTTAATATATCGACTGGGTTTGTTCGTAAATAATACCATCTCCAGATGAGGAGAACGAGAGAGCCGATTACCGCGACAATCTCAATCGGAATGGAAAGGAAGGAGGCGACAAAAAGAAGGCAACGCATAAGGAAGACAAACAGTAACACTTTTAACATAAATTTCGTGCGTTTACTTTTTGTATCAATTGAATCTTTCCCTTTTAATGGGTGAAAGTGTTTTGTGAAAAAGACCTCTTCAATGTCGTAAGCGGATTTTGGTAGTTGTTTCGGTAATTTCTTTTTCACAACTATATACATGAGCCATGACATAAAGAGAAGTCCTAATGTTGCAGGTACAAACATCATTGCTGTATGCATATAGAGCGTCATATGAACAATATTTAGTGCAATTAAATTTACAATATTACTAACGCCAATTGGGGCACTAGAAGCAGTTGCGATCAATGCGCCGCTTAATAAATATGGAATTTGTTGATGTGGTTTTAATTGAAGGTTTTTTAGAAGTAAAATTAAAATTGGTGTTGTAATTAAAATACTACCATCGTTATTAAACAATAATGTCATAAGAAAGCAGAGTAATTGAATGTACCAATATAAGCGATGACCAGAGCCTTTTGCTAAGCTTGCGAGTCTGGCTGCCGCCCAGTGAAAGAAACCAAAACTTTCTAATATGACAGCCATAACGATCGTGGCGAGGATGGTAATAGAGGCGCCGCCGATTTTACTAATGATATTGGCAATGTCACTGCGTGAAACGAGTCCAGCAATAATGATAATTCCCGCTCCAATTGCAGCTGGCCATGCCTCATTTAATCCGCCTGGTCGCCAAAATATGATGGTCATGGTAAGAAGAAACACGACAATCGTAATCAAAATTTCGATACCCATAGATAGCCTACCTTTCTAGATTGTTTAGTTTGAACAAGGGTATTTTAACATGTCCGAGACTTTCTACTTAATCATATTCAAATTGTTAATAGAAGGTACTAACTATTGTAAATATGTGTGTTTAATACTTTAGGGAAAAGGTATATATAAAATAATGAAAAAACACCTCTTTTTAGATGGAAGAGTGGAACTGTCCATGCGTAGAAGCGGACAGTGCCTTTTTCTGCCTCGTGCAAGGTTTTAAAACAAAGAGAGGTAGCAAGGTGGAGAGCCATTTTTATCTTCATGGCAGCAATCTTTTTTAGGCACAAGGAGGGTATTTTCGCTGGAATTATACTTCTTACCAAACTTCTAAATGAAATGTATGACTGAGTAATTACAATAGAGCTTGAAATAATGAAAAAAAACACCTCTTTTTAGATGGATGAGAGGAACTGGCGATGCGTAGAAGCGGTCAGAGCCTGTTTGTGCCACGTGCAGGGTTTCAAACAATTGGAGAAAGCGAGTGGCGGGAATGCTATATTCTCCGTGGCAGAGGTTTGTATGTTAGAAAATAAAAATGAGTGTATATAGGAATTTCGGGATGAAAATAGGCACATATCTAGTATGTGCCTATTAGGTATTTATGAGAGAAAGGTGATGGCGTGCATCTACCTAATTTTCTTTTGGTAGGTAAATGTGGAGTGAAATCTACTCTTTAATTTGTGGTAGATGATGTTTGATTAAGTATTTGTAATGCTGTCTGTAAGTGCCAGGTAGTTGAACTTCACTTTAAAAATGATCGATCTTTCAAAAATAAGTTCCAGAAGAAGATGAAGCCTGGTAGTAAAATTGCGATACCGATTGCATAGAGAACGAGCAGTGCATAAAACGTTTCTGTTGTTGTGAAGCTTGTAAACACGGTCACTTCTGGGTAAATGATATACGGGAGATGAGCAACGCCGTAAGCGTAGCTTGCAAATCCATATTGGGCGACGACAGAAAGAACTGCAATGCGCGGCCATCCTAGTATTCCTTGTCTTTTGTTTGTCCACCAAAGTGAGGAATAGCCAATGATAAAAAAGATAATTGAGATTGTAAACCACAAGATTTGTTTCATTAAACCTTCCATAAGCCAATGTGTTTCCGGTTCCGTGACGACAAGTGCGATGATAGCGGTGACAAGCGTTGCAGGACCGAGTAAGATGGCATTTCTTCGATAGAGGCGGTATGTATCTTTAGAGCCTTGTTCGCTAGCAAAGTCAGCAAGAAAGAGTGCTGATAAAAAGAGTTCGGACGTTAAGCCAAAGAGCATGTACCAATATACAACCGGGCTTGATAATAACTTTCCATATAGTAGCGTTTCTTTCCCACTAGCCGTCGTAATGAAAGCTCCCTCTGTTACAGGGAGAACTGTAATTAAGAGAGCTGGAATTAATAGGCCTGTAATGCCTGAAATTGTGCGCAGTATATGTTCGTACTTTGGCACAGAGTAAGCGAATACCATAAATGTACTGCGAATGGCAACGAGAATGAGAATTAAGGTAACAGGTACAAACATTGCCGTTGCAAGGGTAAATGCTGCCTTTGGAAAGAAGCCGAGAAATGCTACAACGACAAAGACTAGAAATGTATTTGTAACTTCCCACGTTGGAGATAAGTAGCGATTCGCCAGCTTTCCAGCAAGTGTTGGATGTTTGGCGTACACCATTCCCCAAAAGCCAGCTCCGAAATCAATTGATCCTAAAATACTGTATACAAAAATGACGGCCCAGAGAATGATAATGGCGATACTTGCTTCATGCATGTGAATCCCCCCTGTTCGGTTGTAAGTCGTTCTTTAGCGGATGACGCTTAAAGAATGTTCGTAATACGAAGATAGTTAAAATACCAAGTGCGATGTAAAGGATGACAAATACGACGAATAATGGTCCGACAAAATCAGCGCGCGTGGCAGCGTCGGTTGTTCGCTGGAATCCGTAAATTGTCCAAGGCTGTCGGCCGCTACAGCTGAAAATCCAACCGAATTCAATGCCAAGAAGCATAATTGGACCGCACGCTGCAGTGGCCCAAAGCATCCATTTCGGCAATTGTCCTCCTTTTTTTCGATAAATGAAGTACCAATATCCAAGAGTAATTGCGGCGACTAGAAATGTATATGTAGCCGTTCCAACCATTAAATCAAAGAGTAGATGCGTGTAAAAAGGCGGCCACGTTTCTTGTGGAAATTCATTTAATCCTTTTACAACTGTACTTGGAGAAAAACCAACTAACATGCTCAGCATATTTGGAAATTCAATGGCGTATTTTAATTTGTTTGTTTCTGGGTCAAGTACGCCGCCAATAGCTAGCGGTGCATGTGATTGTGTCTGATATAATGCTTCTGCTGCTGCTAATTTCTCTGGTGAGTGCTCATGTAGGCCAATCGCAGATTCATGTCCAGAAAGCCACATGGTTGCGCCTGCAATAAACATAACGATTAGACCTAAATATAGTCCTTTTTTATGATAGGTAATTTCCTGTGCACTTTTATTTCGTTTTAATAATTTAAAACCGGCGATTGAAGCGATGACAGCAGCTCCTGTTACATAGGCTGTAATGACAACATGAATAGAGCTTGTGATAAAGCTTGGATTAAAAAAGGCTTTCCAAGGGTCGACATTATAGACTGATCCGTCTGCAGCCATTGAAAATCCGGCTGGTGTATTCATCCATGTATTTGCTGATGTGATTAGTACAGCAGATGCAGTTGCACCGAACATTACAAAAAAGAGCGATATTAATCGCATGAATGGTGGCAATTTATCTGCAGCATACACATAAATGGACATGAACAATGCCTCTAGGAAGAAGGCGAAAATTTCAATTTGAAACGGGACAGAAATGACTTGCCCGACAATCTTCGCAAAGCCCGGCCAAAGCAAGGAAATTTGGACGCCCACAATTGTTCCTGTTGGGATGGCAACACCAAGAAGAATCGCAAATGCCTTCGTCCATCTTTTTGCCATCACAGAATAATCGGGATCCTTTTTCCAGTGATATAACACTTCGCTTATAAAAATCATTAAAGAAAGTCCGATTCCTAGCGTTGCAAAAATAATATGGAAGGCTAACGACGATCCAAAGAAAGCACGCGATAGTGTAACAGTATCCATATGTTTACTCCTCTTCTTTTTTTGCCATTATTTTCTTACCTTTGTGGGAATTTTATTCAAAAAGGTGACAAAAAATATGTATGTAAGCGAGGAGAGATTATGATACTATAATGTTGAAATCTTCAGAAGATAAGCGAAAAGAATAATTTACATTTTTGAATTGTGCTTTGTAGAAAAATATTTTATAATGCTTTATACGAACATAAGTTCTGTTTTCGGGATTTAGTCGTATTCATGAAACGAAGGGAGAAGCTTTCATGTATCCAGAAGTCATTAAAAAAATGGCATTTTCGAAAGAGCATAAAGATTTGTTGTTAAAGCTATATAATAAAGAAATTACAAGGCGTGAATATGATCGTCTCGTACAAACATTATATCGGCCAGCAAAAGAAAGCGTATAGTGAAGGAATAACTTCATTCTATAGTAATAAAGGAAAGGGGTAATCTGAAAAGGGTTACCTTTTTTGTATTGGATTTAGCATAGGGAATTTTTGTTTAGATGCTCGTCATATGAGAATTTCCCTAGACATATATATAGGTTAGCTTAACCTTATAGGTAACTGTAAAGAGCTGATAAGAAAGGGGGCATCATATGAATATTTTGCTTTGCTGCGCCGCGGGTATGTCTACGAGTTTGCTTGTTACAAAGATGGAGAGAGCGGCAGATGCACAAGGAATAGAAGCTAGAATTTGGGCCGTATCTGGGGCAGAAGTGCAGGGGTCATATTGATGAAGCGGATGTATTATTACTTGGCCCACAAGTACGTTATTTGTTACCGAAAATGCAAGAGCTTTGTAAAGAAAAAGGAATACCTGTGAATGTCATTCAACCAATGCACTATGGACTTTGTAATGGAGAAGCGGTGTTACAAGCGGCATTGTCAATGAAGACATAAGGAGGGCGGCGAGAATGACGGGATTTTTAGAAAGATACGTTATGCCTGTAGCAGGAAGAGTTGCAGAGCAACGCCACTTACAAGCTGTTCGAGACGGAATTATTTTAACGATGCCTTTCTTAATTATCGGATCATTTTTCTTAATTATTAGTGCACTGCCGATACCTGGATATAATGATTTTATGGCCAATTTATTTGGAGCGGGCTGGCAAAAAGCATTAGGGTACCCGGTAAGTGCGACATTTAATATTATGTCTTTAATCGCCGTTTTTGGAATCGCTTACAGGTTAGCGGAACAATATAAAGTAGATGCATTAGCGTCAGGGGCGTTGTCGCTTGTGTCTTTTTTATTAGCAACGCCATTTCAAGTTTCTCATATTGTAGAAGCGACGAAGGAAAGTATTGTAGTAGAAGGTGTGATTCCAGCTGCACTTACTGGCAGCCAAGGGTTATTTGTGGCAATGATTTTAGCAATTCTATCTACAGAAATATACCGCGTGATTATCCAGAAAAATATTGTGATTAAAATGCCTGAAACAGTACCGCCAGCAGTATCGCGTTCGTTTGTTGCACTCATTCCTGGGTTTGTTGTGATTACTGTTGTATGGATTATACGGTTAATTCTAGAGCATACCTCATTTGGAAGCATTCATAATATTGTGGGCCAATTGCTACAAGCGCCGCTTAGTACACTTGGTGCTAGTATATTTGGAGCTGTGATTGCGATTATCCTTGTTCAAGTATTGTGGTCATGTGGGATTCACGGAGCGGCAATTGTTGGCGGGGTGATGGATCCGATTTGGCTCTCGTTAATGGATCAAAACCGCGTCGCCTTTCAAGCTGGGCAGGAAGTACCCAATACAATTACGAAGCAATTCTTTGATTTATGGATTTATATGGGCGGCTCTGGTGCAACGCTTGCGCTTGTCTTGGCGATGTTGTTATTCGCACGAAGTCAGCAATTAAAAAGTTTAGGTAGGCTATCTATTGGACCAGGTATTTTTAATATTAATGAGATGGTGACATTTGGAATGCCGATTGTGTTAAATCCCCTTCTTTTGATTCCGTTTATCCTTGTTCCCCTTGTTCTAACGATTGTGACTTATTTTGCGATGGAATGGGGATTTGTGGCGCGGCCAAGCGGTGCAGCTGTTCCGTGGACAACACCGATTTTGTTTAGCGGTTATTTAGCAACGGGCGGTAAGATTTCAGGTGTTGTGATGCAGTTAGTAAACTTCTGCTTAGCTTTTTTCATCTATTTCCCATTCTTAAAAATGTGGGATAAGCAAAAGGTGGCAGAAGAAAAGGGGGGCAGGTAGAGGGGGATGGATATGATAGAGACAATGGCTTTTCATTTAATTTTACACGGGGGAAATGCGAGAAGCTCAGCGATGGAGGCAATTCAATTTGCGAAACAAGGAAAGTTTTCCGAAGCGGACGGAAAATTGCAAGAGGCAGACAGCGAGTTAAAGGAAGCGCATCGTTTGCAAACAACATTGATTCAACAAGAGGCAGGCGGCGAACAGGTCAAACTTACGTTACTGTTCGTTCACGCACAGGATCACCTTATGAATGCTATAACAATGAAGGAATTAGCGAGTGAGTTTGTTGATTTATATAAGAAGATGCTAGCGGGAAAATAGGCCTTGCGTGTGGAGGCCACTGAAAAAGCCCCTTAAAAGAGAAAAAGAAGATAACCACCTACTGTATATAGGGGATTATCTTCTTTTTGATGAAAATTCTGTTGTTTACTTAAAGTAGACAGTTTTTCAGTGCCCTCGATTTATTGCTGTTTTTTTTGACCTACGCTTTTTCTATTTTAAAGTCGAATAGTCCATCTTTTACTTTTACTGTGTGAGTCCCTGACCGAAAAGTCTGTACTTTAAAATAGTACCAATCTCCACTTTTTCTTGAAAATCCTTTAACCTCATAACCTTCTTTTATAAGGTGTTTTTTCATATCATTCTTTTTATTATCAGACATACTATCTCCCCTTTATAAAAAAATACATTGACCCTATGAATTTATGCCTTATTTGAAACAAATACTATTTCCATAAATTCATATAAAAAAACCTTTACAAAAACAAAAAATATTCTTTTGAATTTTTATATAATAATAATGGGATCAAAAACTTACCAAATAGATTATTTTAAAAGAACTATTGATTAGTTCTTTTTTTGATTTCTCATTTTTCGTATGTATCATATTTGATACATACAAAAAATCGTATAAGCCTTGAATTACTGGTTTTTTCCAGTTTTAAATGTTTGTCCTTCTCACTCTATATATTATTAGAGTTTTAAAAGTTCTGCAAGGAAAACAGGTGGTAGTATTATTGAGCGAAAAATAGTGAGCTTAAACATAGACACGGGTATGATGTAGCATCTTCCTCGGGTCTCATTGGTATGCAAATGCAAGGCGCGATGGCTATATTTGCCGTCAATTTAAAACGAATTATGACCTTAATGAAGGAAGAAAAGTCGCCTTTCTAATTTCACATCCGGTTTTTGAGCTGAAAAAACGTGACTTTTTCAGTGGCCTTGCGTGTGCAAAGTCTTTTTCATGCGCTGAAAATGGCAAGTGAAACAAAGAACGGAACCACTTATGTACATATCCATTTATTTTTTCCACATTTATGTAAAAATGAAGTAGTAAAGGGGGGACGCTATGAAGATCCATATTGATTTAGACCCATCACATGAAGAACTAGAAATTGTGATAAGGACGAAAGAAGTGACAGAAGATGTTCAGCACATTTTAAAAATATTAGAGGGGGGACCGATAAAGCAAATTGTCGGGATAGTAGATCAACAGTTTTATGTATTGGAGTTTCAGGAAATATACTGGTTTTATTCGGAAGGCAGAAAGGTATTTGCCCAAACGACAAAAGGAAATCTTGAAGTAAAACAGCGGTTATATGAATTAGAGACCTCCTTACAGCGCGAAGGATTTGTTAGGTTCTCGAAATCGACAATAGCAAATATAAAGCATGTGAAAAGTTTTGAAATGTCGTTTAGTGGCAGCATGTGTGCCCATTTTTCAAACGGGATGAAAGAGTACGTTTCGCGAAAATATGTACCGCTTATTAAAGAAGTTTTGAATATAGGAGGTTAATATGATGATGGATAGAATAGGTGCAAAGTTGGCAGCTGGTATGGGGATGGCGATGTTTTATTGCTTATTATTTTTAGGGATCGGCTGGGCAAATGGGATGGAGACAATCGAGACAAGGACATTGTTCATTCATCTTGTTGTCGCAAATATAATTGGGATGATCTTCTCCGTGGCTTCGTTTATTTTTGAGAAGGAAGAATGGAGTTTATTAAAGCAAACAATGGTTCATTTCATCATTTTACTTGGAAGCTTTCTTCCTGTGGCAGTATGGATGGGCTGGATTCCGAATCATGTAAGTGCCATTCTCATTTGTGTAGGAATATTTATTATCGTCTACTTCATAATATGGTTTGTAATGACGATATATTGGAAGAAAAAGATTGAGAGTTTAAATCATCAGCTGAAATAGAAATGAGGATAAGAGTACGCCAAGTGTGAAACGCATTTGGCGTATTTTAGTGTAATTACTCAGTCATTCTATGAAAAACCGACAGAAAAGCCTTTTTTTAAATGGTCGAGAGGGACTGGCTGTGCATAGGAGCGGTTAGGGCCTTTTCCTGCCACGTGCAAAGGTTTAAAACAAAGATAGGTAGCGAGTTGTAGGGCCATTTTATCTTCATGACAGCAATCTATATGCTGAAAAATGAAAATAACTATCTATAGGTAATAAGGTATTTTCACTGGAATCATACTCCTTGCCAAACTTCTAGATGAAATGTATGACTGAGTAGTTACATTTTAGCTGAAGAAGCCTAGAAACGATGGATGAAGCGCATCAATTCTAAAATAAGCTCATACAATCAGAAGCAAGAGGAGTAAAAACAGAAATGACAGTATGACAATGAATAAGAAATCAATGCGAAAGGAGAACATGTCGCATGCGTGGGATAAAAATTACAACAATTGGCGGGGGCTCTAGTTATACGCCGGAGTTAATTGAAGGTTTTATTAAGCGCTATCATGAGCTTCCTGTTCGGGAAATTTGGTTAGTTGATGTGGAAGAGGGAAAAGAAAAGTTAGAGATTGTTGGTAACTTAGCGAAGCGTATGGTGAAAAAAGCAGGAGTACCAATTGATATTCATCTGACACTAGATCGCCGTCAAGGGTTAAAAAATGCGGACTTTGTGACGACGCAGTTTCGCGTTGGATTACTAGAAGCACGCAGTAAAGATGAAGCTATTCCGCTAAAATATGATGTCATCGGTCAGGAGACAAATGGTCCTGGTGGTTTATTTAAGGCCTTACGAACGATTCCAGTTATTTTAGATATTTGTAAAGACATAGAAGAACTCTGCCCAGGTGCGTGGTTAATTAACTTTACAAATCCAGCGGGTATGGTAACGGAAGCCGTTCTTCGCTACACGAACATTCAAAAGGTTGTTGGATTATGCAACGTTCCAATTGGGATTCGTATGGAATTAGCAAAGATTCTTGATGTAGATCCAAGCCGTGTACATGTTGACTTTGCAGGTTTAAATCATATGGTGTACGGATTGGATGTGTATGTAGATGGTGTAAGCGTCATGGACCGTGTACTGGAATTCGTGACAGACCCAGAGAAACAAATTACGATGCAAAATATTGCAGCGCTTGATTGGGAACCGGATTTTATTCGGGCACTTCGGGCAATCCCGTGCCCATACCACCGTTATTACTATAAAACACGCGAAATGTTAGAAGAAGAAAAACAGGCGTCACTGGAAAGTGGTACACGTGCAGAAGTGGTGAAAAAGTTAGAGAATGATCTGTTTGAGTTATATAAAGATCCAAATTTAGATCATAAACCACCGCAACTAGAAAAACGCGGCGGGGCATATTATAGCGATGCGGCCTGTAACTTAATTACATCTATTTATAACAATAAAGGTGATGTTCAGCCTGTAAACACAAGAAATAATGGTGCAATCGCCAGTTTGCCAGCTGATTCTGCTGTTGAGGTAAACTGTGTCATTACAAAGGATGGCCCAAAACCAATTGTGGTTGGAGACTTGCCGATACCAGTTCGCGGGTTAGTCCAACAAATCAAATCGTTTGAACGTGTCACAATTGAAGCGGCAGTAACAGGTGATTATCATAAAGCGCTGCTTGCGATGACGATTAATCCGCTTGTTCCGTCTGATAAAGTGGCAAAGCAAATTTTAGATGAGATGTTAGAAGCACATAAAGAGTATCTTCCTCGGTTTTTCAAAAAAGCATAAACTCTTTTCTTTTTATGGGGGCGAGGGGAACTGGCTGTGCATAGGAGCGGTCAGTTCCCTTTTCAGCCCCATGCGATGTGAAGACAAATGGTAGGGAGCGAGTGCGGGGCACGTGTTGTTTTGTATATTAGGTGAGCGTTTGTTGAAGAAGATACATACAGGAGAGGATGTAATGATTCGATTAATTGTAAATGCAGATGATTTTGGCTTAACGCGAGGTGTAAATTACGGCATTATTGATGCGCACGTTAACGGGCTTGTTAATTCAGCAACGGTGATGATGAATATGCCAGCGGTAGAACATGCAGTGCAATTAGCGAAAGAATATAAGACGCTCGGAGTGGGGGTGCATCTTGTATTAACCGCAGGGAAACCTCTTCTTTCTGATGTACCTTCTCTTGTGAAAGAAGATGGTTCGTTTCATTCACATAGTACGGTGCGAGAAGGGAATATCGATCCAGATGCCGCCGAAAGGGAGTGGACGGCGCAAATTGAAAAGTTTTTATCATATGGCCTAACGCCGACGCACTTGGATAGTCATCATCACGTTCATGCATTGCCAATTTTGCGCGATGTACTGGCGCAATTAGCAGAGAAATATTATCTTCCAGTGCGCCGCTGTGAACAAGAGTGTGCGGTACGTCCATTTTCTGATGTGTTTTTGCACGATTTTTACGGAGATGGTGTAACAGACGACTACTTTATAAAACTAAATGAACGTGTACAGGACGAGACAACTGTTGAAATTATGGTACATCCAGCAT
Organism: Bacillus cytotoxicus; assembly: GCF_023715645.1. Lineage (GTDB taxonomy): Bacteria > Bacillota > Bacilli > Bacillales > Bacillaceae_G > Bacillus_A > Bacillus_A cytotoxicus_A. The sequence continues at coordinate 129,827 of NZ_JAMBOP010000005.1, forward strand.
ACATAGATGCCGAGTTGGTGAAACGCTCATCTTATGTGATGAAGCGTATGGAAGAGTTGCGTATTTTAACAGAGAGTAAGCTCCCGAGCGGGGTGGAACTTGTGAGGTTTTAGGAGCAGTAAAAAAGTGAACCTAAGCCGGCGGGGCACGGTTTAGGTTCGGTGTAAATTCATTTTGATTCTTTTATACGTAAGTCGCCGCTATGCAGAAGAAAACAGGGCCTGCACTTGCTTTCTCTTTTTGTTTTAATATTGCACGTGGCAGGCAAAGGCCCTGACCGCCCCTATGCATGGCTAGTTCCTCTTTCCTATCTAAAAAGAAAAAGGTTTTTATGGTTTGTTATTATATAATGTTATTTTGCCCAAAGTTTGACCAGTTCTAAATCGCTAGCCGAATATTCCTTTTCCCCGTAACGGACTTTTTCATAGATCGGTATAATATTTGCTGGTTTATTAAGCCTTAATAGCCACTGCTGCACAGTTTCATATGGTTTTCTTCTGTTATGCTTTGGTAGATTGTTTTCCCATTTTATAAGTTCTTGTCGGATTTCATTGTGAATCGAACGGATGTCGTGATTAGTCTCATCTGTTTTAGTAGTAGTTTCTGTGTGGGGTTTTTGGATAGAACGTACATTAGAAATGGATTTGGTTACTTTTTTCTTTTTGAAATATAGAAAAGCAAGAATGATAGTTGCTGTGATAATTAGGATCGTTATCCATGATTTTTTGTTATTTTGAATGCTGTCATTGATAGTACCTAAAATCTTATCCTTCCATGATATTTGAATAAGTCGTCCTTTATGGTTATCATTGTTTTTAATTTCTGTTGAATCGCCATGTGGTGCTGGCATTTTTGGTGCCTGATCTACTTCATATTCAGTATATTTCCCCCAGCCTATTAATGTTCTAAACTCCTGTTGTGTAAATAAAGAAAATGTAGACAGTCCCACTGAAATAACTATAAACGCCACAACAATCATCACTTGAGAGAACCAGAGCTGATTTTTAGGCATGCGCAATGCAACTCCTATTTCTAGATTTGTTTATTCTATAAATCGTAACATAATTTGTAAGAGTAATAAATTGAATATTTAAAAAAGTTAGCTTTAGAGGTCTGCTTCTTATACTTTTTGATACGATCCGGCTCTGGAATCTACCTATCCTCATGTCGAACATTGTCGAGGTGTCTTTATCCTGTGTCGAAGCGCCGATATATCATAAAAAGCGCCGATAAAAGTGACAATTCCGCCGATATATTGGTAGAAACGTGAATATGTAAAATTACATATTTGAGAAGTAACTTTTTATGTTACAGTGAACTTGTAAGAAGATAGCCTCCTAACTATCTTTGAACCAACGGATAATAGTTCTTTAAAATAGCTTGTCATTGAGAAAGAACGAAATGAATCTCTGCGCTAGGGTTCTTTCGTTCTTTTTTAAATTCATTACAAAACCCACTTCAACCAATTTCAAGTGCTTTCAATTGGTTGAAGTGGGTTTTTTGTTGGCTTTGATTTTTAACACATAGATTACTGCTACGCAGAATATAACATACCCGCTACTGGCTTTAAAATATAGCATGTGGCAGGAAAGGGTCCTAACCGCTCCAAAATACGGCCAAATGCTCTTGTCCTCCCATAAAAGGAAAAGGGTTTTAATTTATATTATTAAAAATTGAACAGCTTTAGTAGATGCTAAAGCTGTTACAATCTCGCATCCTTCCAAAAATTAACTTCTAAATGAGAAGAAGGATTATATGGAAGGAGTGTATATCCTTGTAAATGAAGATAGTCAATGACTTTTGGTAAGATTTGTACAGTAGTGTTTGAATCGTGCATTAAAATGACTTCGACTGAATTATCACTTTGATTCATTACTCGTTCCAATACGGCAAATGGATTATGTGCGCTTTTCCAATCGTATGTATCGATTGTCCAATCCCACATTTTATAGTGAGATGAAACGAGAGCGTCGCGGTAATTTTTCTTTAAATAGGGCATACTGCCATAAGGAACGCGAACAAGATGTGTGTCAATTCCAGTGATGGCCAAAACAATTTCCCGGGCCTGTTCCATTTCAGAAACTAAAATAGACGGATCACCATTATAAAGGGATTTTGCATTATGAGACATACTATGTAATCCTAAATAATGACCTTCTTCAATGATTCGTTTTGTTGTTTGGGGATAACGAGAGACGCGTCCACCGATAACAAAGAAGGTTGCTTTTCCGTTTTTTTGCTTTAAAATGTTTAAAATTTGTGAAGTGTATTTGTTTGGTCCATCATCGAATGTTAAATAAGCTACTTTTGTTTGCGAAGCAGCAGTATATTGACGTGTCGGTTGTGTTTCAGAATGAGAGATAGGGCGATTCTCATGTGAAGGTACAACGGCAGCCTGCATAGGTGATAGAAAACATAAGATGATAGTCGAAAACAAACCGATAAATAAAAATGTTCGCTTAATCATGATGCTCACCCTAATTTGAAGATTGTACTGTTATCTTGCTCCAAGGCGGACCTTCTCAAACGAACTATATTTTGGAAAACAAAAAAAGGAGAATTTCTTTAAAGAGATTCTCCTGTTTGTATATTTTTATGTTGTATTGGTTATACTACTTTTATTCTTCGCGTCTTTTTACCTTTTTATAGACGGAAATAATTGGTTTATAGCGATCGTGTACAAGACCGATAATCTCTGCCACAATTTCCGTAAATAAAATAAGAATGAATAGAAGAACAATGGAGAGCCATAATGTTGCCTTTGAAAAAATAATGGCACTCACACTAAAGAAAATACCAAATGCATAAATAAGTAGTACCGTTTTTCGATGAGAGAACCCTTGTGCCAGTAAACGATGATGTAAATGCGATTTATCTGGTGATGAAATAGGTTTCTTATTTACAACGCGTCGAATAATCGCAAATGTTGTATCAAAGATTGGAACCCCTAAAATAATGATTGGAACGATAAAGCTAAATAATGTTACACTTTTGTATAGTCCAAGCAGTGATAGCACCGCAATACAATATCCTAGAAACAGTGCCCCTGTATCTCCCATAAAGATTTTGGCTGGATGGAAGTTATAGAATAAAAATCCAATTGTACTTGCTAAAACGATAAGTGCAAGCGGTAAAATAATTACACTACCGGCACCAGTCACGCTCGTAGCAGCCATGTAAGCTAACGTTGCAAGAACAATGGAAGAAATACCGGCTGATAATCCGTCAAGTCCGTCAATTAAATTAATAGCATTTGTAATACCAACAATCCAAAAGACTGTAATTGGATAAGATAACCATCCAAGTTCAGTTTCTCCTAAAATTGGAATGTAAAGCACTGGTATTTGTAAGTTTTTAACGATTAACAATGCGACTGCAAGTTGTCCACCGAATTTTACTTTTGCAGATAATTCATACATATCATCTAATATTCCAATGATAATAATGATGACAGCACCTATACTAATCGATACGATACGCTGTTCATACAAACCGCTAACAAAGCACCCGATAACAACTCCGATAAAGATTGCCAGTCCGCCAAGACGAGGCATAATGTTCTGGTGTACTTTACGAGCATTTGGCTTGTCTGTTGCCCCGATCTTAAAGGCTAACTTAATTACGAAAGGGGTAGCGATCAGTACGGTAATGAATGATGCCAAAACTGCATAAATAATTCGTGAGTCCATTAATACCCCACCTTTTATATTTTAACGTATTGAAATCTCTCTTTTACTTCCAAATTCAATATAAGTTTTTGGCTCATAACATATGGTATCATAAAAAAAGTGGAATTCAATCTTTTTTTCGCATGACTTTAAATTGTAATAACTGAAATATATGACATTTTCACAGCGAATTATCGATGAAAATTATTCTTAATATGGATATTTTACAGGAAAATATGTATGTTTCCTATGTAAGGATGATGGGAAATGTTATGTGAAGGTCATGGTAGAGTAAAGATGAATACTTTTCCTTTACAATTAGGATAAGATTGGTTTTACAGGTAGGAATTGTTTTATAATAGATGTGGTATAAGACGATATATGTTTATAGGGGGAGAAACCATGATTTTAGTTGTTGGTGGAGCAGGATATATTGGAAGTCATACAGTAAAACAACTGTTAGATCAAAAATTTGAAGTGGTTGTATTAGATAACTTATCAACTGGTCATCGTGAAAGTGTAGATGAGAGAGCGATCTTAGAAGTAGGAGATTTAAGTAACGCGGCAGATTTAGATCGTGTATTTAGTAATTATGCTATTGATGCTGTTATGCATTTTGCGGCAAATAGTCTTGTTCCTGAATCTGTTTCCAATCCATTGAAATATTATAAAAACAATGTGGCAGCAACGATTACGTTGCTTGAGAAAATGATGGAGCACGGCGTAACATCATTTATTTTCTCTTCAACAGCGGCAACGTACGGAATTCCAGACACAGATATCATTACAGAGAAGACGGCAACAAATCCAATCAATACATACGGACGTTCTAAATTAATGGTTGAACATATTTTACAAGATTTCCATGCAGCTTATGGCTTGAAATATGTTGTACTTCGCTACTTTAATGCAGCGGGAGCTCATGTATCAGGAACAATTGGAGAAGATCATACGCCAGAGACACATTTAATCCCACTTGTACTTCAGCATTTATTAGGAAAACGTGAATCGATTGCTCTCTTTGGTACAGATTATGATACACATGATGGTACTTGTATTCGCGATTATGTTCATGTGACAGACTTAGCGGAGGCGCACATTTTAGCGCTGCAAAGTTTACAAAACGAACAAAAGTCAAATGAAGTATACAACTTAGGAAACGGAAAAGGTTTTTCTAATAAAGAAGTGATTGAAACGTGTGAACGTGTAACGGAGAAGAAAGCAAATGTGATTCACGCAGAGCGCCGCGCCGGAGATCCAGCACAACTTATCGCTTCATCAGAGAAGATTTATAATGAATTAGGTTGGAAGGCAAAATATTCGCTTGAAGAAATGATTCAAACAGCTTGGGAATGGCATACATCTCGTCCGAATGGATATAGTAAGTAAAAAACAAGTCAGCTGCAAGTAAGCAGCTGACTTGTTTTCGTATTGATAAACAAAATGCGGGGAAATATGCTGGTGATTACTATTTCATTGGCAGAGGGATGATTTGAAAGTGAACTATGCCACATGGCTTTTGGAGAATGTTCCCTTTTGTCGTTGTGGATTCTCATATATAATAACAAGTGTTGTCGTATATGACGAATCGAGAAACTGAAAGAAGAGAGGAATTGAATATGACAGAACGCATTAAAGTAATGACAATTTTTGGAACGCGTCCGGAAGCTATTAAAATGGCGCCTCTCGTGTTAGAGTTGCAAAAACATTCAGAGCAAATTGAGTCTATTGTGACTGTTACAGCACAACATCGTCAAATGCTGGATCAAGTGTTAAATATTTTTAATATTAAGCCAAATTATGACTTAAATATTATGAAAGACCGTCAAACGTTAATTGATATTACAACTCGTGGTTTAGAAGGTTTAGATAAGATTATGAAAGAAGCGAAACCAGACATCGTTCTTGTGCATGGTGATACAACGACGACATTTATTGCGAGTCTCGCTGCCTTTTATAATCAAATTCCAATTGGTCATGTGGAAGCTGGCCTTCGTACATGGGATAAATATTCTCCATATCCAGAAGAAATGAACCGTCAATTAACGGGTGTAATGGCAGATCTTCATTTTGCACCAACAGCGAAGTCTGCAACAAACTTACAACAAGAGAACAAAAAAGAGTCAAACATTTTCATTACAGGGAATACAGCAATTGATGCGTTAAAAACGACAGTGAAAGAATCGTATACCCATCCGGTGTTAGAGAAAATTGGAGAGAATCGCCTTGTTCTCATGACAGCTCATCGCCGTGAAAATTTAGGTGAGCCGATGCGTAATATGTTCCGTGCCATTAAACGCCTTGTCGAAACACATGAAGACGTGCAAGTAGTATATCCAGTACATATGAATCCTGTTGTTCGTGAAATTGCAGGAGAGATTTTAGGTGAGCATAATCGTATTCATTTAATCGAACCACTTGATGTGATTGATTTCCATAATTTTGCGGCACGCTCACACTTAATGTTAACAGATTCTGGCGGTGTGCAAGAAGAAGCGCCATCACTTGGTGTGCCAGTTCTTGTTCTGCGTGATACGACAGAGCGCCCAGAAGGTATTGAAGCAGGTACATTAAAGCTTGCTGGTACAGATGAAGAAACAATTTTTAATTTAGCCAACGAGTTATTATCAGATAAAGAAGCACACAGTGCAATGACAAAAGCATCGAATCCATACGGTGACGGTCATGCGTCAGAGCGTATTGTGAAAGCGATTGTAGAATATTTCCAAAAATAATACATCTTATTTTTGGAAAGAAGAAAACCAGCTGTCCCTAAAAAGGAGACAGCTGGTTTTTTAATGTCCAGACATTTGCCATTCTTCATCTGATTGATGATTGGATGGAGGTGTCTTTTGTGTATTTGAATTATGATTCGGCTTAGTTGTTTCTTGCTTTCCATCTGGTTGTTGTACATTCGAATTATGCTTGGGTTTAGTTGATTCTTGTTTTTCTTGCTCTTTATTTTGGCCGTTCGTTGGTTTAGCCGGTTCTTTTGTTTCAGATTGTTCCGTCGTACCCGAAGCAGTGTCTGGCATTTCTAAGTTTTGCATAAAGGTGTGGCGAATTTCTTGAACGTTTACTTTGTTTGGAACGAAATAATAAATACCATCTATTTTTGCATCTTCGCCTTCCAATTTTACGGTTTGAATGTTAGCTGGATCAAAGCCAGAGAATTTCTTATAGAGTGCAAGACCATCGGATACAGGTATGTCGGTTTTGACATATTTCCCGATTGCTTTTGCAAGATCATTTATTTTAAATACAGTAGAAGCTGAGTTTAATTCATGCACGACCGCTGCAAGTACTTGACGTTGACGAGCGGCGCGTCCAAAATCACCATTTGGATCTTGCTTTCTCATCCGAACATAAGCTAATGCTTCTTCTCCGTTCAAATGCTGTTGTCCTTTTTTAAACTCAATCTTTTTGTAATAGTTCACATCAGATCGTTCCCAAAAATCAAACGGAACATCGACTGTAACGCCGCCAACAGCATCGACAATACCTTTGAACCCTTTAAAATCCAGTTTTACATAGTGATCCACAGGTACTTTTAAAAAGTTTTCGACCGTGTCCTTTGTCATTTTTTCCCCACCGTAGGCATGAGCTGCGTTTATCTTATCTTTTTTATCAAGCCCCGCAATTGTCACACGTGAATCACGCGGGATGCTCATTAAAGATACTTTTTGTGAATTTGGATTAATTGTCGCAAACATTAAGGAATCAGTTCGTCCATTTTGTCCACCTGTTGCGTAATCTTCAATTCCCATAATTAAAAGACTAAATGGTTTTTTCGTAATTTCTACATCTTCTGTACGGAGTTTCGATTTATCATGCTGCATGCCGCTATAAATTCCCATTAAAGAAGAATAGGAATTATAAGCATAAACTCCTGCACCTCCAATAAGGAGAGCAAAAATGAGGAGTATGAACCCTTTTTTTCTTCTTTTCTTTTTCGTTCTTCTATTCTGGAGATGATGATAACGATCTTCCATAAATAATCTCCTTTAAGTATAAATTAGTGTTGTGCTATATAAATCCAATTTGACTTTCCCACACACAAGTTACCGCCATGCTAAACAAAAAGTAACCAGCCACTTGCGTCCTCCCTTTGTTTGAACATCGCATGTGGCGGAAAAAGGCCCTGCCCGCTGCTACGCATGGCCAGACGCTCTCGCCCGTCTAAAAAGAAAAGGGTTTTTAGAACAGTTTTTTAACTCGGCTATATATTTTGTTCTAGATATAACATCTCATCCTCGTTAATTGTACATTTCCCATTTGTGATTTCAATCATCCATTCTGTAAATGATTGTTTTTGATCTTCCTCCACATATGTATCGAACGTGACGTGATCTAAGTAGTGTATGTCTTTAATAGCATATATAGAGTTGCGTAATTCATTTTCGACTTTTCCAAGAAATGTATAATCAATTTTTGTTTTCATGACACGCATCAATTTTCGCTCAACGATGCCGACATGATTGAGACCTTCACTTGTACATTTCCCATATGCGCGAATTAAACCGCCTGCTCCTAATTTAATGCCACCGAAATAACGTGTGACAACGACGACAGTATCTTTTAAGTGACGCTTCTTTAATACTTCTAGAATAGGTACACCAGCCGTGCCGCTCGGTTCCCCGTCGTCATTTGCTTTTTGGATTTGGTCATGTTCACCAATTAAGTAAGCGGAGCAGTTATGGGTTGCATTCCAATGTTGCTTTTTAATCTTTTGGATAAATTCTTGTGCCTCTGCTTCTGTTGTTGCGCGGCTTACATAGCAAATAAAGCGAGATTTTTGAATAACTATTTCATGTTCACCATACTCTTTTACTGTAAAATATTGTAATAACAATAATATACGCTCCTATCTTTGTAAATTGCAACCTTGATCCCAAGCTGATCGTTATCCCGATGAATGATTCTATCTTAATCTTTTTTAGTTTCTCAGAAGGTGAAGGATTTACAAGATAAAGTAAAACCTTAATCAGTGGGGTTTTTTTCATCCCCCACTGATTATTAGCCCTCACCAATCGGGCCTTTATGGGCAGTTTATCTCCCACCTAACTTCTTAAGAAAAGCGGAAGCGGCTCGCTCAGAATCGCAGGACGCCCACGCACACGACAGAGAGGCGCTTTTTGCCTCGTCCGAGGGGGCGAAACGACCGGAGATTCTGCTGGACAATGCTTTCGCTGAATTTTGAGGTGGGAGTATTACTGCCCATTAATGCGGGATAAATAATCAGCACTGTTTATTCTAAAAGGGCTAGTTTTGAGTTTCAAATCTTTTTTTGAAGAAGTTTGACTATTTCTATTATAATTTGAATTTTTTTGTTGTAAATTGGTGAGATTGTATTTAAAATCTTAACCTTTCGCTTTTTCGTCAGTTAATGCACCTTTTTCCATTTTCATGTACAATAAATAATAAAACTTTTTATAAGGTAGGTACGAAAATGAAAATAGCTATTGTAACCGATAGTACAGCATATATACCCAAACATGTACGTGAAGAATTACATATACATATGATTCCTTTGAATGTTATTTTAGGAAATGAATCTTATCAAGAAGAAGTGGAAATTACAACGGAAGATTTTTATAAGAAAGTCAGAGAGCAAGAAGAACTTCCGAAGACATCACAACCAGCTATCGGAAAATTTGTTGAGTTATTTGAAGAGTTAAGGAAAGAGTATGATGCGGTGATTAGTATACATCTTTCTAGCGGCATTAGTGGTACATATCAGACGGCAACGACAGCTGGTCAAATGGTAGAAGGAGTAGACGTATATACGTACGACTCAGAAATTAGCTGTGAAGTACAAGGATTTTATGTACGTGAAGGTGCAAAAATGGCGAGTGAAGGGAAAAGTCCGGAAGAGATCATTGCTCGTTTTAATGAAATGAAGAAAACAATTGATACGTACTTCGTTGTTGACGATTTACATCATTTGCAGCGCGGTGGCCGTTTAAATAGTGCACAAGCATTTCTTGGAAGCTTATTACAAGTGAAGCCAGTATTATATTTCCGCGATAAAATTATTATTCCATTTGAAAAAATCCGTACGCGTAAAAAAGCATTAAAACGTATTGTAGAAGTCTTTGATGAACAAGCAAGTAAAGGTATCCCAATGGAAGCGGTTATTATTCACGCGAATCGCGAAGAAGAAGCAAACGAGTGGGCACAAGAATTGAAAGAACAATACCCGCATGTTGAATTCCGAATTGGTTATTTCGGACCGGTAATTGGTACCCATTTAGGTGAAGGTTCTCTTGGATTAGGCTGGTATACAAAATAAGTAACTACTCAGTCAATCTATGAAAAAACAACAAAAAAGCATTTTTAAAATGGGCGAGAGGGGCTGGCTATGCATAGGAGCGGTCAGGGCCTTTCCCTGCCACGCGCAAAGTTTTAAAACAGAGAAAGGTAGCAAAATGTAGGTCCATTTTTATCTTCATGACAGCAATCTAGATGCTGGACGTGGGGGGATTTTAAAATGAAATGTATGACTGAGTAGTTACCGAGATAATAAAAAATGAAGCTCTCTTTCAAGTAGAGAGCTTTTTTGGTAAAAATATAAAAAAGCGTTTTTATCACTTACTTTTTATAAGAAACTATTTTATAATTGAAATGAGGTGAAACATATGGAACATAATTCGTGTTTATGTCCAAAGTTCGAGTCTGCTTTTACACTTCTTAGTAAAAAGTGGACAGGTTTAATTATTAAATCATTATTAGAAGAACCGAAACGATTTCGAGAGATTGCTGATATTATCCCAAATATGAGTGACCGTATGTTATCAGAGCGTTTAAAGGAATTAGAGAGTGAAGGAATTGTTGTGCGTTCCGTTTATCCTGAAGTGCCAGTACGTATTGAATATGGCTTAGCAGATAAAGGGAAAGCGTTAGAGAGTGTCATGCAAGAAGTGCAAAAATGGGCAGAGAAGTGGGTTCATTAATAAAGTAAAATTTGACTGCCTGGGAAAAAGTGCAAGTAGATACTCTCTTGCACTTTTTATTTTTATATACAAGTTAAAAAAACGACATAAAAAGGGCATGAAAACCTCTTTCTTTTTAAGGTGGGCGAGAGCATCTGGCCGTGAGTAGTAGCGGTCAGTTCCTTTTTTAGCCACATGCGATGTTGAAACAAAAAGAAGGAAGCGAGTAGCAGGCATGCTGTATTCTGATAACAGCGAATTGTATGTTGAAACATCAAAATGAATTTATGGAAAAAATGGTGGACTGGTAAATTATTCTATGTAATAATAATAGAGTTTGAACGTGTTACATAATTGTAAAATAACTGAAATTGTACGACAAAAGAAAAAGGGATATCGTTTTATTTCCTTATTTCTTTACAAGAAAACACAAGATTAGAACAGAAATGTCAAAAAACTACAAGCGTAATGTTACATTTCTTTTACAAAAGCGTAACATTACCAAAAAACATAGGTAATTATGGTATAAATTTATTAGATAAATTCGGGAAAATAAGAAAAAAGAAAGCGGTGTAAAACACGATGAAAAAAATTAAAATCGCATCTTGCGCATTAGCGGCAGGATTTATGATGTTTTCAGTAGTAACACCAAATGCATTTGCTGAAGATGTAAATACACAAATCCAACAACAAAAAGACACTTTACATAAACAACAAGAAGAACGTGATGTCATCCAAAAACAAATGGATGAATTAAAGAAGACAATTCAAGGATTAGATAAGTCTGTTCAAGAGAACGAAGCGAAACTTGCTGAAACGGTAAAGCAAGTAGAAGAAGCGCAAAAAACAATTGAACAAAAAGATAAAGAGATTGCAGATTTACAAACGAAAATTGCACAGCGTGAAGAACTATTGAGAAAACGTTTAGTTGCTCTTCAAGAGAAACCAAATACGAACGTTGTAACAGAAGTAGTTGTAAACTCTAAAAGCTTTGCAGATTTAATCGATCGTTTAACTTCTGTTTCACAAATTCTTGATTCTGACCAAGATATTATGAAAACGCAACAAAGTGATCAAGAGAAAGTGAAAAAAGATGTAGCACTTATTAAAGACAAACAAAAAGAATTAAAAGATGCACAAGCAAAAATGGAAACTGCGAAAAAAGAACTTGATGCTGAAAAAGCGAAAAAACAATCAGCAGTAGATGAGTTAAGTGCAAAAATGCAAACGGTTGTAAATGGAATGCAGAGCACAGAGGGTCAATTAAAAGACCTAGAAAAGCAAGCTCTATACTTACAAAGTTTAGCTGAAAAAGCAGCGGCGCAACCAGCACAACAACCAGCGAATAATGGTGGCGGACAAGATAAAGGTTCTAAGCCAGCAAAAAAAGGTGGAGATACTCCATCACCAACTCCTAAACCAGGTATAATTGGAAAAGCGGAACAATACCTTGGTATGCCATACGTTTGGGGTAGTGCAAGCCCATCTAACGGTGGATTTGACTGCAGTGGTTTCATTGCTTACGTTTACGGCGTAGGTCGTCAAGATGTAAATGGATACTGGAATTCTACTCAGCACATTAGCGATCCACAACCTGGCGATTTAGTATTCTTCCAAGGTACGTATAAAGAAGGTCCATCTCATATCGGTATTTATGCTGGTAACGGACAAATGATTCACGCTGGTGATAGCGGAATTGGATACTCTAGCTTGAGCAGTTCTTACAACCAAAAACATTTCTTAGGATACGGTAGATTCTAGGATTTATAATCAAATAAATTACGTGTATAAAGTTGATAGCTTACTATTTTAAGAGTAGGTTATCGGCTTTTTTGCGTTTTTACAAACTCTTTCTATGTTCTTATAGTAAAAGCAGAAAGGGGGAGAAAGATGCTAGAAGGTCGCCAATTGCTGTTAGAAGAAGTATCTGTATCGAAAGAAGAATTATATCAGTTTGAGCAAGAAGGTTATATTCGTTATGAGAAAGGCGTTGTAAAGAAAAACTCTCGTTATATGTGTCAGCGCTGCGGTAATGAGGAGCGGCGCTTGTTTTTTTCGTTTCAATGCGATCGCTGCCGTGCGATGTGCATGTATTGCCGGAAATGCATCATGATGGGAAGAGTGAGTGAATGTACAAAGCTCGTTCGCTGGACTGGTCCGATCCAAAATGAAGTGATTGAGAATTCTCTTAAGTGGGATGGTCAGTTATCAGAAGGACAGCGAAAGGCCGCGGACGGAATTGTTAGGGCGGTGCAGCGGAAAGAATCGTTTTTCGTCTGGGCCGTATGCGGCGCAGGAAAAACAGAGATGTTATTTCACGGTATACAAGAAGCGCTGCATAAAGGAGAACGTATTTGTATAGCCACGCCGCGGACAGATGTTGTACTTGAACTTTATCCGCGTTTGCAAGAAGTGTTTCCATCGGTTTCAATTTGCGCGTTATACGGCGGGAGTGACGACTTATCTAAAAATGCGCAGCTTGTTATTTCGACAACGCATCAGCTTCTTCGTTATTACAGGGCGTTTGATGTGATGATTGTAGATGAAATTGATGCCTTTCCTTATTCAATGGATGACACGCTGCAATATGCAGTTCGCTTTGCTAGTAAAGAAAATGCTTCGTTTATTTATTTGACAGCGACGCCGCCAAGGGAGTGGCAAAGAAAGCTTCGTAATGGAAAACAAAACGGCGTGATTATTCCAGCACGCTATCATCGTTATCCCCTCCCTGTACCCCTTTTTCGCTGGTGTGGTAATTGGCGAAAATCTATCGAAAAGGAAACGTTACCTGCCAACGTTTTACGGTGGTTCCACATCTATTTAGAAAAACAATATCCTATGTTTTTATTTGTTCCCCATGTTTGTTATGTAGAAGAAATCGTTTCTATTTTAAAATGTATCGATCATCGTATCGAGGGTGTGCATGCAGAAGATGCAAAGCGAAAAGAGAAAGTGGCTTCGTTTCGAAAAGGCGAGATTCCATTATTAGTGACGACAACAATTTTAGAGCGGGGCGTTACTGTTTCGAATTTACAAGTGGCAGTGTTAGGGGCGGAAGAGCAGGTGTTTTCAGAAAGTGCACTCGTTCAAATTGCCGGGCGAGCAGGACGCAGTCGTCATGCTCCTTCTGGTGATGTCATCTATTTTCATTACGGCAAGACAGAGGCGATGGTTGCGGCGAAAAAACAAATTCAAATGATGAATAAACGAGCAAAGCAAGAAGGGTTCGTTGACTAATGCATTGTCTTCTTTGCGATGATGTTGTCTCTATTTTGCCGAGCTGGTTTTCCTTTTTTGTTGAACAAGATAAAAGATATGTATGCACATACTGTGAGCAAAAATTTTCTTATATGATAGGAGATATTTGTGCGGATTGCGGAAGAATGTTTCAATCTCTAGCAGATGAATATAGGGAAGGGGAATATTGTCAGGATTGTTTACGCTGGAGGAAAGATCCGTATTTTCGGCATATATATGTCAAAAATCGCTCTGTCTATGCATATAACGATTGGATGAAAGAAGTGTTAGCTCGCTTTAAGTTTCGCGGTGATGCGGCTCTTGTGCAACTATTTGCTACTTCCTTTGCAAATGCTTTTCGGCAGCATTTCTCGCATTGCGATTATATTGTTCCAATTCCGCTTAGCTTACAACGTCAATATGAGCGAGGGTTTAATCAAGCCGAGTTATTAGCGGCATGTTTATCGGTTTCGGTGATGAAAACATCGCTTATGCGAAGCGGTGCAGAGAAGCAAAGTAAGAAAACAAGAGCAGAGCGATTGCGGCGTTCTCGGCCTTTTTCTTTTGCGGAAGAAGAATCTTTTTGTGGGAAAGACATTGTCTTAATTGATGACGTGTACACAACTGGTATTACGGTGCGTCAAGCGGCGCAATGTTTCTATGAAAAAGGTGCGAAGAGCGTTTCGTCTTTGACGTTATGTAGGTAATTTTTTAGTTGTGGTCCTTTTTACTATTGTAGCTTGATGTGAATGCGCTTTCGAAGTGTTGCTATTTTAACTTAAAAAGGAAAAAGAACTTGTAGCAATCACTACAAGTTCTTTTTGAGATAGTAATAAGGGTAAAACAAACTATTTTAACAAGAAAAACAGGGGTAATTACCTAGGGGATTATTTGACAAGTTTATTATATAACAAATATTAACATTTAAAGATTTTAATTTTGAAAACTTTGTGAATTATGAAAATTAAAAACCTAACATAAAACCCTTTTCTTTTTAGATAGACGCGGTCAGGGCCTTTTCCTGCCGCATGCGATGTCTAAACAAAGAGAGGAAGAAAGTAGCAAGTTACTTTTTGTTTGGTATAGCGGCGACTTGTGGGCTGGAATGTCAAGTTGAATTTATATATAAAGTCTTTAAATCAACATTGTAATATCACTTATTACATGATTCATATTTTCAATATGTATACTAAAATATTTTTTTGTTATATCTAGACTCACACAAATAATCTGCGCATCAATTCACCTTTGATAGACAGATTATTTGTACGATAATTTATTATAAGTGCGAGAAGATTACATGAATGTTTTTAAAAGAGTTGCTATTAACGGAATTAATCCACCTAGAAATGATAAAATTGCCATTGCGATTGTCATAATAATTCCTCCTTTAAAATTATTAGAATATTAAGAATCTTGTAAATTTAGTATATTATAGATTTGAGAATATGACAATATGTTTTTTAAAAATTGTATATCATTATCATTTTGTAACTACTCAGTTATACATTTCATTTAGAAGTTTGATAAGGAGCATGATTCCAGCAAAAATGCGCCCCCTTACCTAATAGAAATTTATTTTCATTTTCCAGCATATAGATTGCTGTCATGAAGATAAAGTGAAACTTCCATCAGTGACGCTTTCCTCACTGATGGAAATCTCTCACCAATCGGGCTTTTACGGGCAGTTTTCTTCCCCGTACTTCCCCAGTCCTTACTGCCCACGAATAGCGGGGTAAAAATGGCCCTACACCTTGCTGTCTTTCTTTGTTTTAAAACTTTGCGCGTGGCAGGAAAAGGCCCTGACCGCTCCTATGCATGGCCAGTCCCTCTCGCCCATTTTAAAAATGCTTTTCTTCCTTTTTTTCATAGAGTGACTAAGTAGTTACATCATTTTTATCTACTCAAATTACGCAATGACCTATTAATTTTTTGTATAGACGCGATTGCTAGTAAGTCTTTCTCCATCAATCCCTGCAAATATGTAACTTATACTCTACTTCTACTAAGGAGAAATTTCGTTTGTTTATCGTGTGTCTATTATTTAATTAACTACAAATGATTGGATGCCCCTCTGCATAACATAATGGTGTGGGACAATTTTAAATTCGATAAGGGGGCTTGTTATGTTTCATAAGTTCAAACGTTTCTTTGCATTGTTAATTGTTGTTATTCTTGTTTCTTGCTCTTTTCCTATTTCATCTGCTTTTGCTAGTTCTGTGCAACTTTCTGGGGGGATTTTTCCGCCATCAGAATCGTTTACTCCTGGGAGTTGGTTTTTAGGGAAAACTCCTGAGAATAGTTCTAATAAACCGCCTATCGTATTCGTTCAAGGTAAGAATGGGAATGCGAAGGATTGGTATGGTGAAACGGTCTATCATGGTATGAATGATATGTATAACTATGCTTATAATGCAGGATATCAAGTTGTTTTTGTCCAGCTGTATGATGCTGCTGGGAAAGGTTCGGCGAGCGAGTGGGATAATGGACGTTTGCTCGCTTCTATGCTGGAGGAGATCTATAATCATTTTGGGAAGAAAGTGAATATTGTTGCGCATAGTAAAGGTGGACCAGACACGCAAGCAGCACTTATTCATTACGGTGCCAACCGGTTTGTTGGAAATGTAGTGACACTTGCCTCACCGCACTATGGATCGAATTTAGCAGATTTAGCATATAGCTGGTGGGCAGGCTGGCTTGCTTCTTTATTGGGGCAACAAGATGCGGGTACGTATTCTTTGCAGACGGGGGAAATGGCGCAGTTTCGTAATATAACGGATAGTAATCCAAACGCTAAGTTGAACCGGTATTATACAGTGGCAGGAACAAGCTGGGGACCGGCCTTCTCTGCATTGTCCGTAGGTGGGTTTTATCTCTCTTGGTATGGTGGGAATGATGGGTTGGTTAACGAATGGAGTACGAAGCTACCGTATGGAAAACATTTATTCACAGACTCTAGTCTTGATCATGATAGCATTCGAATGGGATCCTCTGTGTTTTCACGGATTGAACCTTATTTGCGTAGTGCTGCACCATCGCCCTCTATGGTAAGCGAAAATATAATTGAGGAATCACAGGGGAATCTGGCTGTTAATGCGAATCAAACGGTACTCGGAGGGCATCTCCCGGCAAATAGCTGGGTGGAACAAATCTTTGCGGTGGATACTGTAACAGATGGAAGTGTCTCTGTATGGACTGCAAATTCAAATGTGCAAATGCAACTTATTGCTCCGTCTGGTAAGGTGTATACAAATCAAAGCAGTAAAGCGACAGTTGGAGAAGAATATGCTTATTTTAACGGAGCGACGATTCGAACATTCCAAGTAGATCAAATGGAAGAAGGCGAGTGGCGTTTGAAAATGATGTCAGAGAAAAAGGACGACGCATATTTGATGCTTGCGAATTATAAACAAGCGGCACCGTTTACGTTAGAAATGCCAGGTAAGGTGAAACAAGGGAAAGCGGAGTTTAAGCTAACAAAATCTCAAAAGCGCGCTCTGCAGCAAGAAAACGTATCTTTTGATGTGCATGTTGTAGACCGAGATGGAAAGTTAGTTTCGCAATCTAATAAACTGCAAAAAGAAAGTGCAGCTACATTTACAGGGAAGTTGCCGAATGTTGAAAAATCAGGTGTGTATAACGTAACAATCGATATTAAAGGGAAAAATAAAGAAGGAAAAGCATATACTCGGACGATTGTGCGTTCGGTATATATCGAGAAATAAGGTATGTCGAAAGGTACAATAAAAAGACGACAAGTCTTCTTTGACTTTCTGTTTTCGTATTCGTTATAGTCAAAGTATGAGGCGTATGCCTTTATTTTAAGATTGAAGGGAATGGAACGATTATGCAAGGAAAAGTAAAATGGTTTAATTCAGAAAAAGGTTTTGGGTTTATCGAGCGTGATGGTGGAGATGATGTATTTGTTCATTTTTCTGCAATTCAGGACGATGGATATAAAACGTTAGAAGAAGGACAAAAGGTAAAATTTGAGATTGTAGATGGCGCGCGTGGTCCACAAGCGGCAAATGTTGTAAAGGTATAATTATTTTATCTGAGAAACATGGTACGCTTTAAGGACCAGTGTTTCACATAAGAGAACCTCCGTTGCATAGCTAACGGAGGTTTTATCATAAAGAAAACGTTGTCAAAAAGTTGTAGCAATTTTGTAACGGATTATTCACACGTGCATACGGTAATTATGATGTGAATAGGATAAAATAAGAGTAGGAAAGATAACACATTTTCTTTTCTACAAAAATCGATAAAAAAATATCGATTTTATCAAATTTTTATAAAATGTAGGAAGGGTTTTTGATTCCTTTGTCGAAAACCTTATACATAGGCTTGAAAGGAGGAGTTCATCTATGAAATTCAACATTCGCGGTGAAAATATTGAAGTAACTCCAGCATTAAAGGAATATGTAGAGAAAAAGTTAAGTAAGTTAGAACGCTATTTCGATACTTTTCCAGAAATTAAGGTAAACTTAAAAGTGTACTCTGACAAGCAAAGGGTGGAAGTAACAATCCCGTTTCCAGATTTATTACTTCGCGCTGAAGAAACAAATAGCGATATGTACGCTGCTATTGATTTAGTAGTGGATAAACTGGAAAGACAAATTCGTAAACATAAAACAAAAGTAAATCGTAAGTTGCGTGAGAAAGGCTCTGTAAAAGCAATGTTGATTCTTCCAGATCAATCAGCTGCGCAAGAAGAAGTTGCTGAAGATGAATTAGAGCTTGTTCGTACAAAACGATTTGACTTAAAACCAATGGATATAGAAGAAGCGATTTTACAAATGGATATGTTAGGTCATAATTTCTTCGTCTTTACAAATTCAGAAACAAATGAAACAAATGTTGTATATGGTCGTAAAGATGGAAAATATGGGTTAATCGAAACTAAATAATCGTATAAAGCAAAACGCAGCTGTCATGGCTGCGTTTTTTTAGGTTCTATATAAATCCATTTTAATTTTTTGACATATAAATCGTTGCTATGTAGCAATACAATATAATCTGCACTTGCTCTTGTTTTAAACCTCGCATGCAGTCAGGGGCAGTAAGACCCCCACTGATGGAAGTTTCACTTTATATGAATGTGAACAGACCGCTTCTCTATAGATGTATTTGGACGATTGTTGTCATACATATAAAACAAGTGTTACAATTGTCATTAGGTTTACACTTTTTTAGTAGGCGAAAGAATTCTATTTTTATACAAAATCAAATTGAGTGTTATAGCGACCAATCAGTGAAAAGAAAAACGACACTGATGGAAGTTTTATTTTAATAAAAGAGGAGCGTATTCTCATGATCGGTATTTTAAAAAAGGTGTTTGATACAAATGAACGTCAAGTAAAACGTATGCAAAAAACCGTGGATAAAATAGAAGCATTAGCGGATCAAATGTCACCACTGACAGATGAACAGTTAAAAGGAAAAACAGTAGAGTTTAAAGAGCGATTAACAAAAGGTGAAACAGTAGATGATTTGTTGCCAGAAGCTTTTGCTGTTGTGCGTGAAGCGGCAACACGTGTACTAGGTATGCGTCCATATCCTGTTCAGTTAATGGGTGGTATTGCCTTGCATGAAGGGAATATCTCTGAGATGAAGACAGGGGAAGGTAAAACGTTAACTTCTACTTTACCGGTATACTTAAATGCTCTTACAGGTAAAGGTGTTCACGTTGTTACAGTCAATGAATATTTAGCACAGCGTGATGCGAGCGAAATGGGACAACTGCATGAGTTCCTTGGTTTAACAGTTGGTATCAATTTAAATCATATGTCACGAGAAGAGAAACAAGTTGCGTATGCTGCTGATATTACATACAGCACGAATAATGAGCTTGGATTCGACTACTTACGTGATAACATGGTGCTTTATAAAGAGCAGTGTGTACAGCGTTCACTGCACTTTGCCATCATCGATGAGGTAGACTCCATTTTAATTGATGAAGCACGTACACCGCTAATCATTTCTGGACAAGCAGAAAAATCTGCAGAATTATATATATATGCGAATGCATTTGTGCGTACGTTAACAAATGAAAAAGAATATACATTTGATGTGAAAACGAAAAATGTTATGTTGACAGAAGAAGGTATCACCAAAGCAGAGAAAGCGTTCCACATTGAAAACTTATTTGATTTAAAACATGTAGCGCTTCTTCACCATATTAATCAAGCGCTTCGTGCTCACGTTGTCATGCATCGTGATACAGATTATGTTGTGCAAGAAGGCGAAATTGTAATTGTTGACCAATTTACAGGTCGTCTTATGAAAGGTCGCCGCTACAGCGAAGGATTGCATCAAGCGATTGAGGCAAAAGAAGGCGTAGACATTCAAAATGAAAGTATGACGCTTGCGACGATCACATTCCAAAACTATTTCCGTATGTATGAGAAGCTTTCTGGAATGACAGGTACAGCGAAAACAGAGGAAGAAGAATTCCGTAACATCTATAATATGCACGTTATTGTTATTCCGACGAATAAGCCAATTGTTCGTGATGACCGTGCCGATTTAATTTTTAAAACGATGGAAGGGAAATTTAACGCCGTTGTAAACGATATTGTTGATCGCCATAAAAAAGGACAACCTGTTCTTGTTGGTACAGTAGCGATTGAAACATCTGAGTTAATTTCGAAGATGTTAACGAGAAAAGGTGTACGTCACAATGTCTTAAACGCGAAAAACCATGCACGCGAAGCGGAAATTGTTGCTGAAGCAGGTTATCAAGGTGCGGTAACGATCGCGACAAACATGGCTGGACGTGGTACGGATATTAAACTTGCAGACGGCGTACGTGAAGTCGGTGGTTTAGCTGTTATCGGTACAGAGCGTCATGAAAGTCGACGCATCGATAATCAGCTGCGTGGTCGTTCTGGACGTCAAGGGGATCCAGGTGTGACACAGTTCTATCTATCAATGGAAGATGAACTGATGCGTCGTTTCGGTGCTGATAATATGAAAGCGATGATGGATCGTTTAGGTATGGATGATACACAGCCAATCGAAAGTAAAATGGTATCTCGCGCTGTTGAATCTGCACAAAAACGAGTGGAAGGTAATAACTACGATGCGCGTAAGCAGCTTCTTCAATACGACGATGTACTTCGTCAGCAACGTGAAGTTATTTACAAGCAGCGTCAAGATGTAATGGAGTCAGAAAACTTGCGCGGCATTATTGAAGGAATGATGCATTCTACAGTAGAGCGTACGGTAGCTCTTCATACGCAAGAGGAATTAGAAGAAGATTGGAACATTGCTGGTCTTGTTGAGTACTTAAATACAACTCTTCTAAAAGACGGTGATGTGAAAGAAGAAGAATTACGCCGCTTAGCACCAGAAGAAATGATCGATAGCATCGTTACGAAAGTGAAAACACACTACGACGAGAAGGAAGCGCAAATGCCAGAAGCACAAATACGTGAATTTGAAAAAGTAGTTGTGTTCCGCGTTGTAGATTCGAAATGGATGGATCACATCGATGCAATGGATCACTTACGTGAAGGTATTCATTTACGTGCGTACGGTCAAATTGATCCACTTCGCGAATATCAAATGGAAGGCTTTGCGATGTTTGAAGCAATGATTGCTTCTATCGAAGAAGAAATTTCTCGTTACATCATGAAGGCTGAAATCGAACAAAACCTAGAACGTCAAGAAGTAGCACAAGGAGAAGCCGTTCATCCGAAAGATGGCGACGAACCAGCAAAGAAAAAACCAGTCGTAAAAAATGACCAAACCGGCCGCAACGACCTATGCACATGCGGCAGCGGGAAAAAATACAAAAACTGCTGTGGAATCGGGAAATAAAAAAAAGCGGAAGCGGCTCGCTCAGAATCGCAGGACGTTGGAGCCACCGACAGAGAGGTGCTTTTTACCTCGTCCGAGGGGGCGAAACGACCAGAGATTCTAGCTGCAGGAGCTGGACAAAAAGAAAAGCGGAAGCGGCTTGCTTAAAATGTTTTTCTCATTGAATGGAAATTTTTAATAAACATTCATATAATAACAAGAGATGAACTCTCTCTCGCAAAAGCAGAGAGAGTTTGCCTTGTTGTTAGGATAAAGTAGTGAAGGTTTTACCGCTCTTTCGTATGGGATAAATGAAGTAATTACATAGAGGTGACAAAAATGGAATTAGTAGAAATTAGACAAGAATTAGAGAAAATGGCTAAGAGATTAGCGGCGTTTAGGGGGTCTCTTTGACCTCGCTGGAAAAGAGAAGCGAATCGCAGAACTAGAAGAGATTATGATGGGTGCAAGTTTTTGGGATGATCAAAAGAGTGCTCAAATAGTTATTAATGAAGCGAATGCTTTAAAAGATATGGTAGGTAAGTTTAACACGCTGAATGAAACATTTGAAAATCTAGAAGTAACACATGAACTTGTAAAAGAAGAATACGATGAAGAATTGCATGCAGAGCTTGAAACTGAAGTGAAAACATTATCTGCAGATATGAATGAATACGAACTTCAATTATTACTAAATGAAGAACACGACAAGAATAATGCTATTTTAGAGTTGCATCCAGGTGCAGGTGGAACAGAATCACAGGATTGGGGTTCTATGCTGCTTCGTATGTATACACGCTGGGCAGAAAAACGCGGTTTTAAAGTTGAAACGTTAGATTACCTTCCAGGAGATGAAGCTGGGATTAAAAGTGTTACGTTATTAATTAAAGGACATAATGCTTACGGCTATTTAAAAGCAGAAAAAGGCGTGCATCGTCTTGTTCGTATTTCACCATTCGATTCATCAGGCCGTCGTCATACGTCGTTCGTATCTTGTGAAGTTGTACCGGAATTTAACGATGATATTGAAATTGAAATACGTACAGAGGATTTAAAAATAGATACGTACCGTGCAAGTGGTGCGGGTGGACAGCATATTAATACGACTGACTCAGCTGTTCGTATTACACATACTCCAACGAATGTTGTTGTAACATGTCAATCTGAGCGTTCACAAATTAAAAACCGTGAGCATGCAATGAAAATGTTGAAAGCCAAACTGTATCAACAAAAATTAGAAGAACAGCAAGCAGAGCTTGATGAGATTCGCGGTGAGCAAAAAGAAATTGGCTGGGGAAGTCAAATTCGTTCATACGTATTCCATCCATACTCTCTTGTGAAAGATCATCGTACAAATACAGAGATCGGGAATGTGCAAGCAGTTATGGACGGAGAAATTGATGCATTTATTGATGCATATTTACGTTCCCGTATTTCGTAAACAAAAAAATGCCAACAGGGCGTTGGCACATACGTGAGAAAATGCGAAGCATACCTTCTATTTAGAGGGTGAGAAAGAGGGGAGAAGTTGCATGGCAACTTCTCTTTTTGGTGGGTGTAGTTGTAGCATACAAGTTGTATATTCCTTTGTAAAAAGTAGAAAATAATGAAATGTTGTATGTGATAGAACAAAAAATAGGGTGTGTTTTGGAGTATTGATCCTATATAAATACAAATTGAAGAGCAGCTATAAAAAAACCTTTTCTTTTTAGGGAGGCGAGAGCAACTGGCCGTGTATAGGAGCGGTTGGTTCCTTTTTCTTCCACGTGCAATGTTAAAACAAAGGGAGAAAGCAAGTTCGAGTAATGTTTTGTTCGGCATAGCAATGAACTTATATAGAAAACCTTTATTTTTTTGCATCCTATCATTTGTTCACGAAATTGAAACAATTGTTGGAAAGCCTTGAACTTGCAAGATACCACCTGTATTTAGGATAATGGTGGGTGTACAGGTAAGTTTTGAAATTTCCGGAAAATCATTATAATGCGATTGAGGGATTAATTAATAGTGGGGAGCGATATAGGTGAAGAAGAAACTATTGACGATTGTATTAGGCGCATCATTAGCCCTTACGGTAGGAGCATGTGGAAAAAAAGAAGAAAGTAAGCCTTCTAGTCCTGGGCAAGCAGCTAGTGCTGATAGCGCTGAGAAAGTATTTCAAAAAAGCTGTGCAGGATGTCACGGTAATGACCTACAAGGATTAACTGGACCAAATCTAAAAAAAGTAGGCGGAAAATATAGCCAAGAAGATATTGAAAAAATTATTGATAAGGGTCGCGGTGCTATGCCAGGTCGTGTAATCCAAGGCGAAGATACGAAAAAAGTAGCAGAATGGCTAGCTGAGAAGAAGTAAAATAGAAAAGCAGAGGCGGCTTGCTCAGAATCGCAGGACGTTGGAGTCCCTGACAGAGAGGCGCTTTTTGCCTCGTCCGAGGGGGCGAAACGACCGGAGATTCTAGCCGCGGGAGCTGGACAAAATAGAAAAGCGGAGGCGGCTCGTTTAGAATCGCAACATGAAATACCAACAAATAAGACCTTTTTGTATGACAACAGAAGGTCTTATTTACTTGTTTTATGTCATATATTCTGCGCTGTGTAACATAACTGTAACAAACTTGTATCCGAATTTAAAACCGAATAATGGTACAATGTAGGGCGTAGTGCCTTTTTGTAGAATTTTGCAGAAAAAGTTTTACATATTTAGAAGATGAAAAAATGAAAAATGTGAAAACGACCGAAGATTTTAGCAATTATGTTAAATATCGAAGAATAAAAAGTGTCGAAAAAATCATTAGTATTGGGTGATAAATAATGATAACAATGACGAATGTTTATAAGGAGTATCCAAATGGCATGAAAGCCGTTGATGGACTCACAGTAAAAATTAAACAAGGTGAATTCGTATATGTAGTAGGACCGAGTGGAGCCGGAAAATCTACATTTATTAAAATGATGTATCGTGAAGAAAAACCAACTAAAGGATCTATTAATGTAAATGGTTTAGTAATTGAATCTTTAGCAGAGCGTGACGTACCATATTTCCGTCGTCAGCTAGGCGTAATTTTCCAAGATTTTAAGTTGCTTCCGAAGTCAACTGTATATGAGAATGTTGCGTTTGCTTTAGAAGTTATCGAAGAAGAACGAGGCGTGATTCGTGAGCGTGTTACGGAAGTATTAAAGCTTGTAGGTCTTGAAGATCGTGCTGATGCATTGCCAAATGAGCTTTCTGGTGGGGAACAACAACGTATTGCGATTGCAAGAGCGATTGTGAATCGTCCGAAAGTTGTTATTGCCGATGAACCGACAGGTAACCTTGATATGGATACAGCAATGGATATTATGGGTATTTTTAAACGCATTAATGAGCGCGGTACAACAATCATTATGGCGACGCATAATGCGGATATTGTAAATACAATTCGTCATCGTGTAATTGCAATTGAAGGTGGAAAAATTGTTCGAGACGAGATTGAGGGAGGATACGGATATGAAGACTAAAACCCTTGGTCGCCATTTACGAGAAGGTGTCAAAAATTTATCCCGTAACGGATGGATGACATTTGCCTCTGTAAGTGCAGTAACCGTTACATTACTGCTTGTAGGTGTCTTTTTAACAGCGATCATGAATATGAACCATGTTGCGACGAAAGTAGAGCAAGATGTAGAAATTCGTGTACACATTGATCCAGCAGCAAAGAAAGAGGATCAAAAGAAATTAAATGCGGATATTTCCAAGATTTCGAAAGTCGATTCTGTTAAATATTCTTCTAAAGACGAAGAACTAAAAAAATTGATTAAAAGTTTAGGCGATAGTGGGAAATCATTTGAGCTATTTGAGCAAGATAACCCGTTAAAAGACGTATATGTTGTAAAAGCGAAAGAACCAACTGATACAGCTAGTATTGCAAAAAAAATTGCAAAAATGCAATTTGTAAATAAAGTACAATACGGACAAGGTGAAGTAGAAAAATTATTTGATACAGTAAAAACTGGCCGTAATATTGGGATTATCTTAATTGCTGGTCTATTATTCACGGCGATGTTCTTAATCTCTAATACAATTAAAATTACAATCTATGCACGAAGCACTGAAATTGAAATTATGAAACTTGTTGGGGCAACAAACTGGTTTATTCGTTGGCCATTCTTGTTAGAAGGATTATTCCTTGGGGTACTAGGTTCAATCATTCCAATTATTATGATTTTGATTTCATATAATTCGATTCAATCTATGTTTAATGAGAAATTTGCAGGAACAATTTTTGAATTGCTTCCATATAGCCCGTTCGTTTTCGAGCTATCTGCATTGTTAATGCTAATCGGAGCATTAATAGGTATGTGGGGAAGTGTTATGTCAATTCGTCGTTTCTTAAAAGTTTAAAGTGTAAAAAGTTGCAAACATATTTCGTACAAGCTTATCATATAGTAGAAATAGTTAAAGGCATCGCACAGTGTGTGATGCCTTTTCATACACCATTGTGTGTTCGGAAAGGGGAATTCCGCATTGAAACGTAGAGTTGCGATTATAGGAATGGTTGTAGCGTTTTTCATTGGCGCTGGCGGAATGTTTGCGGGGATATATTGGCTTGGTGGCCCTTATATGGCGCAATCGATTACAGGGAAAAATGCCAATGTAAAACAAGCGGATTTGGAAAAAATTCGCGAAGCGTATGCATTAATTGATTCACGTTATGTTGAGGATGTGAAGGATGACAAGCTAGTTGAAGGAGCTATTCAAGGGATGCTTGCAACGCTGAAAGACCCATATTCTACATACATGGATAAGAAAACAGCGGAGCAATTTGAGCAATCGCTTGATCCAGAGCTAGAAGGAATCGGTGCTGAAGTCAATAAAACGGATGAGAAATTAATCATTGTGTCACCAATTAAAGATTCGCCGGCTGAAAAAGCAGGTCTGAAACCGAACGATCAAATTTTAACAGTTGATGGAAATGGTGTGAAAGACTTATCACGCGAGGAAGCAGTTATGAAAATTCGCGGAAAAAAAGGGACAACAGTTACGCTTGAAGTGAAGCGTTCAGGAGTTACTGACCCGTTAACATTTAAAATTAAGCGTGATAAAATTCCGATTTTCACTGTATTTAGTTCTGTGAAGAAAGAGAACAACAAGGATATTGGGTATATACAAATTACATCGTTCTCTGACAAAACAGCGAAAGAATTTCAAGATCAGTTGAAAGAGCTTGAAAAGAAAAATATACAAGGGCTTGTCATTGATGTACGTGGAAACCCAGGCGGTTATTTAAAAAGTGTTGAAGATATTCTAAAAGAGCTGATGACAGATAGAAAGCCAATGCTTCAAATAGAACAGCGTAATGGTGAGAAGCAAAAGTTCTATACATCATTAAAAGAGAGAAAACCGTATCCGATCTCTGTATTAGTTGATAAAGGCAGTGCCTCTGCTTCTGAAATTTTAGCAGGAGCGTTAAAAGAAGGCGAAGGTTACCCTCTTATTGGTGAGAAAACATTCGGAAAAGGTACTGTTCAGCAAGCTGTACCGTTTACAGATGGCAGTAATATTAAACTGACAATGTTTAAATGGTTAACGCCTGAAGGCAATTGGATTCATAAAAAAGGAATTGCGCCGACGGTTGAAGTGAAGCAACCTGATTACTACCATGCAACGCCAATTCAAGTTGAAAAAACATTGTCTTATAATGATAATGATGAGCAGGTGAAGCATGCACAAGAGATGTTAAAGAGTCTTGGATATGAGCCAGGTCGTGAAGATGGTTTCTTTAGTAAAGAAACAGAAGCAGCTGTGAAAGCATTCCAAAATGCAAACAGTATGGATGCAACAGGTAAGCTTGATAAAAAGACAGCAGAGACAATTCAGAATAAGATTGTTGAAAAAATCCGTTCTGGTGAAAATGATATGCAGCTTCAAACAGCACTGAAATTAATGGCGAAATAAGAAAACTGCCGGGAAAACCCCGGCAGTTTTTATATGTAGCGTGCGATTACCGATGAAAGTCCGAACCAAGTCGCCTAGTAGCTGACAGGCAACTGCAGGAGAAATCCTAAGGCTGAAGCCCAGTGACAAAGTAACTTTTAATACAACATGCTCCTTTTTTTAAAAACCTGGTATGTGGCAGGAAAAGGCCCCAACCGCTCTATGCGTGGCCAGACGCTCTCGCCCTCACCTAAAAAGAAAAGGTTTTTAATATGTTAAACAAACGTTTGATTAATTGCAATAAGTACAATGTTCCGTATGTTTTTTTATGTGTTAAACAAACGTTTGATTAATTGCAATAAGTACAATGTTCCGTATGCTTTTTTATGTGTTAAACAAACGTTTGTTTAATTGTGATAAGTACAATGTTCCGTATATTTTTCATGTGTTAAACAAACGTTTGATTAATTATGATAAGATAAAATGAAACGGAGTAAATTTTACATACAGTAATATGTACGGAAAGAAATGAAATATCGTAACCACTCAGTCGTACATTTCATTTAGAAGTTTGATTCCAACGAAAATACGCTCTATAGAAAGTTATTTTCATTTTTTGGCATAAAAATGGACCGACACCTTGCTACTTTTCTTTGTTTTAAAACTTTGCACGTGGCAGGAAAAGGCCTTGACCGCTTCTATGCATGGCCAGTTGCTCTTGACCATTTAAAAAAATGCTTTTCTGTCAGTTTTTCATAGAGTGACTGAGTAGTTACGAAATATCTTATAAATGGTGGTGAATTGTTTCGTGGAGAATTGGTTATCAGAAATTATGAAGGCGATCGTACGTTTTTTGACGCATCCTGCTTTGTATGTTTTCTTTATAAGTAGTTTTTTTGTTGGATATTTACGAGTATTACGAGAGCGGAAAGATTTTTCTTTTAAAGTGTATGATGTTTGGTATGAATTACGTACATCTATAGTTGCAGGAATTGGTTTAGGACTCATTTTATCATTGATTACAGTTGGAACGGGGCTTGTTTTGTCGCAAGCAAGTGTAATTATAATGGCGATTTGGACGGTACCGTTTGCGATGATTGCTCAGTATAGATACTTATCACCTGCATATACGTTAGGAGTTGCGATTGCATTAGCGGTATTATCTTCAAAAATTCCATTCTCTTTCTTGCAGCTTCAAGAAGGAGAAGAGAGCAGCATAGTATCATTAGCGATTTTACTTGGGCTTATGCTAGTTGTAGAAGGTTTACTTATTTCTAAGAATGCCGTGAATTATTCAACTCCGAAATTGCGAAAAGGAAAACGCGGTTTAAATATTGGACTCCATGAATCAAATAGATTATGGTTAGTGCCGTTATTCATTCTTATACCAGGTGATGCTTTAACGCAGTTTGTATCTTGGTGGCCGGTGGTCTCTATTGGATCGCAAAAGTTTTCTTTATTCCTAGTCCCGTTCTTAGTTGGATTTACGAGAACAATTAAAAGCTTTGAGCCAAAATCAGCATTGTTATTTACAGGACGCCGTGTTTTTGGACTAGCTGCAGTTGTTCTTGTATTGGGAATAGCGAGTTATTGGTGGCATACATTAGCGATTGTAGCGATGGGAGTAGCGATGCTCGGACGACTGACAATTACTGTGCAAGAGCGTTTGGAAGATGAACGGCGCCCTGCATACTTTTCTTCCCGCGACAATGGTCTAGTTGTACTAGGCACAATTCCAGATACAGCCGGAGAGGAACTGGAATTGAAACCGGGGGAAATCATTGTGAAAGTGAACGGAATCGTTCCAATAACTGTAGGGGAGTTCTACAATGCACTGCAATCAAGAACAACAGGTGCTTTTTGTAAAATGGAAGTTGTTGATACGAACGGCGAGCTCCGCCTCGTACAACATGCAATTTATGAAGGAGAGCATCACGAACTTGGGATTGTGTTTGTAGAACAAGAACATCAGTGGGATACGGAAGTTGTGTGATGTTGTTAATAGGATAGTAGATAAGAGCGCATCTGAAGTTGTATTAACAAATAAAATAACATATTCTGCTTCTTGAAAATGTCATTGAAATGTCTTTACCCGTTCTAGTACAGCGATATAAATTATGCTATGATGTGAACAAATATAAGCTATCTATCGGAGGAATTCATATGCCACATGTTGTGTTTCGTGGAGTTACCACTGAACAATTAAAGAGTATAAGCAAACCATTAGTAGAAGAACTCGCAGAAATTTGTGAGTGTGGTACGGATAATTTTACGCTTGAACTACCGAATTCTACATCTATATTCAACGGAGAAGAAATAGAGGTCTTTCCTCTTATTGAAGTGAAATGGTTCGAGCGTGGGCAGGAAGTTCGTGATCGATTTGCCAATGCCATTACTACATATTTAATGGATTTGGGACTTCCTGAAGTCGAGGTCGTGTTTACGGTTTTCACAGAGTCAGCGTATTATATTAACGGAAAGCATTGCGCAAGTTAAAGTTCGATAAGAGAATGATGATGTGTTAACGTAGAATAAATTGTAATCGAAAAAAGGGGCTGACATGAGTCAGCCCTCTTTAGTGTGTTCAGCATGTCTAATGTTGTCGAAGGGTCTTTATAGTGTGTCGAAGCGCCGATATATTGCAAAGAACGATCGATATATCATGAAAAGCGCCGATATATTGCAAAGAATCACCGATATATCAGATGACAGATTTTTTACATTCTTGAATTTGATGCAGGAGTTGCTCGTATTCGTTTTCGAGAGCAATTATATTATCGTGACGTCCTGGCATCGAAATGCGTCCGATGACTTCTGTTAATTTTGTTTGCAGACGCAGTAGTTCCTGCTCTGTTGGATTGATTGAAGATTGTTCACCTCGTTTCGTATATTGTTCGTAACTACCTTGAAAGATCCGCGGTTCATCCTCATCTAGGTGTAAAATGTGGTCAGCAATTTTATGAACGAAAGTCCGGTCGTGAGTAACGAACAACACAGTACCGGGGTAATCTTTCAGCATTTGTTCTAGTTCTTCTTGAGTAGCGAGGTCTAAATAGTTTGTCGGTTCATCAAGAAGGAGCATATTGTAGTCCCCTAAGAAGATTTTTGCTAGTGCGACCTTTACGCGTTCGCCGCCGCTTAAGACGTTTACTCGTTTGTAGACATTTTCTCTTCGGAAGAGGAGACGCGCAAGAATTGTTCGGACGAAAGCCTCGTTATAACGCGTCTCTTCCATTACGTTTTGTAAAATGGTTTTGTCGTTTTGCAAAATCGATAGTGTTTGTTCAAAGTAGCCGATTTTACAGCTTTTTGAAAGTTGAATTCCTCGTTCTTTTGTTTGCATCATATGAAATAGTGTCGTTTTTCCGCTTCCATTTTTTCCGAGGATCGCAAGCTTTGCACCTGGAGTTATACTTCCGTTTATATTGTGAAAGAGGGTGCGGCTGCCGATTTTTTTCGTAACCTTATTAAATTGCACAGCTGTTTTACTATGAATGGGTGCATGGTATTGTATATCAAACTTTGTCTGGGCAATTTCTTTTGGTTTTTCTTTCTTTTCTAATTGCTCTAATCTTGTTTCTAATGCCTTGGCGGTTTTTTGGACGTTGCTTTGGCTATAAGCTGCGCCCATTTTGTATAGCCTAGATTCAGAGGAACTAAAGCTTGAGCGGATTTTTGTCATACCGGAAGCTCGCTGTTGTCTGTTTATGATTGCTGTTTCTAAGCGCTGTTTTTCTTTCGTATATTTTTCATATTCCGCTTGCTGGTGCTGCCTTTGCTGCTGCTTTTGCTCCCGATAGTTTGTGTAATTTCCTTTATATTCACGAACAGTACCGTCTTCAATTTCGATAATCTTTGTACAAATGGCGTCTAATAAAGCGCGGTCATGAGAAATTAAAATAATTGCACCTTTATAGGATTGTAATGCTTTCTCTAGTTGTTCTGTGCCATACATATCGAGATGACTTGTTGGTTCATCGGCAAATAAGATAGCTGCTTCTTGTTCAAGAGCGTGAGCAATTTTTAACCGTTCGCGTTCACCACCGCTCATGTTTGTTGTGACGTGAGAAATTCCCCATTGTCCTTTGGCAAGAGAAGAGGCTGCTTCTAATGTCTCCTCATGGAACTGCGGAATGATGGCGATCGAACCGTAATGAGTAATCGTTCCTTCATCAGGTTCTATTTCCTTACTTAATATTTGTAATAGCGTTGATTTTCCGGCGCCGTTTACACCGACGATGCCAATGCGGTCGTGCGCATGGATATCAAGTGCTTGTAATGTAAATAAAGTGCGGTCACCAAAGCTTTTTTCAATATTTCGTGCTGTTAAAACTGTCATAAAAAAAACCTCCCTAGTTTCACTAGAGAGGATAGATTTCACCCGTAGTTATGTAAAAAGAGGTGCACAAAAAAACTGTACACGTATTTTACATGTTCCTGTCAAAAGAAAGTTATCGACAAAAGGGCAGACTAATCCTCTTCTAGTTTTCATCGTTTTGTTTCACTATTTGTGATGGATGAATAAATAAGAGAATTAGAACTTCATTGGCCGATGTACCTTCCTTTCATAATTTTATCTTTATTGTATGCATTTGGATGTTCGTTTGTCAAATCATTCTGTTAATTTATCTTAAAAATTTGATTATATAGATTGTCCTTTTCGATTGCGCCTTTGTCATTTACAATCTCTTCTGGTGCATTGGCAGACCCGATGATACATGATATAGCCTTCAAAAGAAGCGCCGACAAAGTTAAAACTGTGTAATGAGCGGAAGTGCTGTTAATTTGTAACTACTCAGTCGTACATTTCATTTAGAAGTTTGGTAAGGGGTATGATTCCAACGAAATATAGAAAGCTATTTTCATTTTCTAGCATATAGATTACTGTCATGAAGATAAAAATGGACCTACACCTCGCTACCTCTCTTTGTTTTAAAACGTTGCGCGTGGCAGGAAAAGGCCCTGACCGCTTCTATGCATGGCCAGTCCCTCAGGACCATTTAAAAAGATGCTTTTCTGCCTTTTTTCATAGAGTGACTGAGTAGTTACGTTAATGTTGGATTGTCACCGTTGTTGATTCGCAAAGTTTTGCACATGATCTAAAAATACTTGAATCGCTTTAGAAGGAATGAAATACTTTCCACGTACAATGGAGAAAGGACGCATGAGCTTTTCGTTTGGCACAGGTATGTGACATACTTCACCGGCCTGTAATTCTTTACGTACCGTCCAGTCTGATAAAATGGCAATTCCAAGTCCGGCAGCAACGGCTTCTTTTACACTTTGAATGCTGCTAAATGTGAAGTACCGCTTCATTTTTAAATGATGGTCGTGAATAAAGCGGTCGCTGTAAGCTCTCGTTCCTGAACCGGTTTCGCGGAGCACCCATACTTGATTCTGCAGCATGCTTGTCTGAAGTGGGCTCGTCATTGTGAGAGGATGATTTGGCGGAACAACAAGCTTCATTTCATCTTCCATAAATGATTCTACGTTTACATCTGTGTAGATGAC
The DNA here is from genome assembly GCF_023715645.1 of Bacillus cytotoxicus. GTDB lineage: Bacteria > Bacillota > Bacilli > Bacillales > Bacillaceae_G > Bacillus_A > Bacillus_A cytotoxicus_A. Next base: position 162,892 of record NZ_JAMBOP010000005.1, read on the forward strand.
TTGCCCTTCTACTAAGCCGATATCTAGTTGATTTGAGCGAACTCCTTGTAATACCTCTTCTGTATTTGAGATAAAGGTATGCACTTCAACGTGCGAATGTTCCTTTGCGTAGTTTGCTAATATTTTGGGAAGAAGATACTCTCCGATTGTAAAACTAGCGCCGATGCGTAGTGTTCCCGTAACGATATTATGAAGTTCATTAATTTCTTGTTTTGCTTCTTCATACAGTGTCAGCATTTGTTTTGCATGTATGTATAAAATGTTTCCTGCTTCTGTGACTTGGACATGCTTTGGTGAGCGATGAATAAGCGTTGTACCGAATTCATTTTCTAAATTCCGAATGTGCATGCTAACACCTGGCTGGGAAAGGTTCAGCATTTCAGCAGCTCTTGAAAAATGTTTTTGTTCTACGACGGTGACAAAAATTTTTAAAATGTCCGTGTTTATGAGAATCAGTCCTTTCGTTTTTGATTTTTGATTTTTGTCCAGCTCCAGCGGCTAGAATCTCCGGTCGTTTCGCTCCCTCGGACGAGGTGAAAAGCACCTCTCTGTCGGTGGCTCCAACGCCCTCCCATTCTGAGCGAGCCGCTTCCGCTTTTCTTTTCATTTTATCATAAGTTTTCTTGATGTTTGAGATAGTATATTGATATTTAACTTATGATTAAAATACTCTTATAATAAAAATATATGAATCTATTTTGATTACTCGATATATAAATTATTGCTATGTAGAAAAAAGGAGATTGTACTCGCTTTTTCCCTTTGTTTGGACTTCGCATGTGGCAGAAAAAGGCCCTCATCGCATTTATGCAAGGCCAGATGCTCTTGCCCGCCGAAAAAGAATGGTTTTTATGTCATTTGTTAAATTGGATTTATATAAGAACGAACATGCATGTTACAAGATATTTATTGGGGTGATACAAAGTGAATCAAATGATAGCCTTAGAAAAGAAGCAGCGTTTTGGGTTTGCACAGGGCATTGGGATTACGTTACTCATTGCGATTGCTGCAAAATATTTGGCGCAGCTTCCGTTTTTAAGTATTATGGGCCAATTGGTCATTGCTATCCTAATCGGAATGATATGGAGAGCGGCAATTGGTGTGCCGCATCAAGCGATTGCGGGAACGAATTTTGCGAGTAAAAAATTACTGCGTCTCGGAATTATATTACTCGGTATGCGATTAAATTTAGTTGATATTGCAAAGGCGGGCCCGAAAGTGTTGGTCATGGCTGCAATTGTTATTACATTTACACTTACTGTTGTTTATGCGTTAACACGTTTTTGTAAAGTAGAGAAGAAGCTGGGTATTTTAACGGCATGTGGAACAGCGATTTGCGGGGCAGCGGCTGTTGTGGCAATTGGACCACAAGTCAAAGCAAAGGACGAAGAGGTTGCCGTTAGTGCAGCAATCGTTGCGATTTTAGGGACAATTTTCACATTAGCATATACACTGCTATATCCTGTGCTTAACTTGTCTCCGTATGGATATGGTGTTTTTTCCGGAGCAACATTGCATGAAATTGCGCATGTTATTGCAGCAGCAGCACCTGGCGGCAGTCAATCAGTTGATATTGCAGTCATTATGAAATTAACGCGCGTTGCCTTTTTGGTACCTGTGGCAATTTTAATTGGCATATGGTTTCAACGCGGAGAAGGAACTGGAGAGAAAAAATCTTGGCGCGATATTCCAATTCCGTGGTTTATTTTTGGTTTCCTAGCAGTGAGTGCGTTTCATTCACTAGGAATTATACCTGAAAAAATCGCCAGCGATATTGTAGTTATTTCATACATGCTTATGGCGATGGCAATGGCTGGACTTGGTTTAAATGTAGAATTTAAGACATTCCGTAAGCTCGGAACGAAAGCATTTGTTGCCGGGTTAATTGGATCGGTATTACTTTCTGTTCTTGGGTATACGCTTGTATATGTGTTGCATTTTGTGTAGAGGATCGATTGCTTAGTTCGTTAAATAAGAAATAGGCAATATTGTTTTCTGATAATATGAGATGTATAATGTAGCTGTAAGGAAATACCTTTATTTAATAATGGTTTTAACTGATTTATTCAGTGCATAATAATAAAGGACAGAATGCTGCGAATATTCTGCCCAATTTGTAACTGCCGCTGTTAGGTGGTTGGTTGCAAAGTCATATATTACTTGTTCTTTGAACCACCTTTTCTACGTTTGGCTGACGTTGGGGTGGTTTTTTTACGTTTATTATTGCCTTTTACTAGCTTATTTGCATAAGCTGTCGCAAAAGTTGTGACGAACACTGTTACGAATAGGTTCGTAGCATCCTGCAATAATTGTTGTAAAAACTCCATTTGGTTCACCTCCTTTCCCTCTAAAAGTAGAGAAAGAAAGGTACAACCTCCCACCGCGCGTCCTCAGTTACTAACTACATTATCCTGTAATGCCTAAGCAGAGAGAAGTTCATATTCAAACATTAATTATTATATCGTAGCTACTCAGCCCCTCTATGAAAAAAGGTAGAAAACCACTTTCTTTTTAGGTTGGTGAGAGCAACTGGCCGTGTGTTGGAGCGGTCAGGGCCTTTTCCTGCCACACGCAACGTTTTAAAACAAAAAAAGGTAGCGAGGTGTAGGTCCATTTTTATCTTCATGACAGCAATCTAGATGCTGAAACATGAAAATAACTTTCCAATGAAATGTATGACTGAGTAGTTACATTATATCTTTACTTATTCTGGGAAATATTTATAATAAAAGTAAAGATATCTTTACTTTTTGAAGGTGGATTCTATGAGTGTACAAAACAGAATTAAAGAATTGAGAAAACAAAATCATATTACGCAAGTTGAGATGGCAAAAGCAATGCAAGTGACGCGTCAAACAATTGTTGCGATTGAAAATCATCATTACAATCCGAGTTTGGAGTTGTCACTTAAGATTGCGAAGTATTTTAAGTTGAGTGTGGAGGAGATTTTTACGTTGGAATAGGGGGCAATTGTGATGGGGAGTTATAAATCGTTATACATAGGGACTTTTTTAGGGTTAATTATAGGAGATATTCTATTATTTATGATGGATTCTTCTATCCCGAAGATACCGGTATTATTGAGTAATGCTTTAGCGATGGTATGTGTGATTTTATACGCTTATTACAAAAAGAAGAAGTTTGAACGTGAAGAAATTCCTGAGATTGATGAACGGGTACAAGACAATATAAAGAGATATTTAAATATTGCTTTTGTGATGTCATTTATGATTCTCATTTTCTACATTGGCATAAGTAAAGTGGTCGGTAGAGAAACGTTACAAGTGCAAGAAATGTTTCTTATTTGCTGCGCTTTGATGGCTGGTAGCTTTATTGTTGCAACGGTATGTGGAAAACGAGCGTAAAGGGAGAAATGAATTATGAAAAGACGAGTCGATGAATACGAATGGCACATAACAGGGACAGCCTCCAGGTACACCTGTATGTTTTACGGTACATGCCTGTTAATTTGGGCATTTTATGACATGATAACAAAAGGGAAAACAGGCTGGGCGTTTCCGATTATGGCGACTGGTAGTGCGATCTTTTTCGCAATTTGTGCCTGGGAGAAACGAAAGCTGAAAAATCTTGAAGATGATGAATAAGAATGATTTCGATAAGAGCTGTTTACAACAAATTTGATGTAAACAGCTTTTTATTTTGATAAATCCTCTTGAAACTGACGTTACGTCACCTTTTATAATGAAAAAGAGAGGGTGATGGAAATGATTTCTATTCAGCAATTAACGAAGGAAACGGGTGTTACAGTAAGAACACTTCGATATTATGATCAAATTGGTTTGTTAGAGCCGAGCGGAAAGACGGAAGGTGGACACCGGTTATATAGTGAGCCTGATGTATTGAAATTGCAGCAGATTTTGTTTTTTAAAGAAATGGGATTCGCATTAAAAGAAATCACGAATATGTTGGAAACAGAGCGTGTAAATTTCAAAGAGGTTTTGCAAAAGCAATTGTTGTTCGTACGAGAAGAGCAGCAGAAGCTTTCGAGTATAGAGAAAATGATGCAAGCTGTGTTACATTCTACTGAGCTGGAAGGGGACTTGAATTGGGATATTATGTTTGAGCTTATGCAGCTTTCACAACAGTCCCCGCGAATGCGTCAGCAATTTCAGCAACAAGTATTTTCACAGGAAGAAGAACACCTGCTTAAAAATTTCCCAAACATGAGTGAGCAAAATGCAGAAGTACAAGAGTGGATTCTTTTACTAAAACGAATGCGTCAGTTTATGCAAAAGAAGAAAGCACCAAGTGATGCAGAAGTACAAGGAATTACCGGAATCATTTTAGAGAAGTGCAAAGAGATGGCAAACGGTGATGAAGCGTTTTTAGATAAATTGTGGGAAGTACGTAAGTCAAAGGACGAGTCGAAAAGGATGAATATGTATCCAATTGAAGAAGAGCTTTTGCAGTATATGGATGAGGCTTTTGAATTGTATATAGAGGGAGTGGAGAAAGAATGAATATATTAACCGAGTATCGCTGGGCATTTTTAATTGGCGCTGAAATTGTATTTTGGAGTGCAGCAATTAGTTTCTTTCTGCTGCGGTATGCTTTTCGACTGCGTAAAGCAAGTTTCATTGCAGGGATTGTCTTATTGCTGAATGAATTATTTATTTTAGCGTTAGGTGTCGTTGATTATTATGAAACAGGGGAGATTTCTCAATTTCAAATTATTATTGTTATCATCTTATTGTATGCTGTTTTTTACGGAAAGAAAGATTTAAGGAAGCTAGATTTACGTATACAACGAGTAATTGCAAAGTGGCGCGGAGAAGCATTGCCAATGATAGAGGAACCGGTAGAATTAACGGGCTGTGCACATACGAAGCAAGAGTTGCTGCATTGGGTGCCACACTTTATTGTATTTGCGGGTGTGCACATTGTGTTTTTCTTTCTGTATGGACTAGTGCCACTTGAAAACATATCAAGCTGGGATTCCAATCTGTTTTTAAATGAAACCGCGAATCGTGTGAGTAAAGTGTGGAGAGTCGTTTTCGGTGTAGATACGCTGATTACATTCTCGTATGTTATTTTTCCGAAAAAGAAGAAAGGGGTGTTGTCTTGATAGGACAACACCTCTTTTGTGTACGCTGCTCTAACAAGCAGTAAGATCCCCCGCCTTAAGCGACGTCTTCTTCTTGACCATCTTTCAACGTACTATTTTTATAACCGTAGCTGAAATATACAACTAATCCGATAACTAACCAAACGAAGAAGCCGATCCATGTTGTTGCTGGAAGTTGTAATGTTAAATATCCGCAGAAGAGAACTGCTAATATTGGAACGAATGGAACGAACGGTACTTTAAAGGCACGTGGCAGGTCGGGTTGTTTTTTGCGTAAGATGATAACGCCGATTGATACAACAATGAATGCGAATAATGTACCGATGTTTGTTAATTCTGCTAGCTTGTCCAATGGAATAAATCCAGAAAAGAAGGCAACCATAGCAGCTGTAATCCAGCTGTTCATAACAGGTGTTTGCGTTTTTTTGTTTACGCGAGAAAATGCTTTTGGTAGTAAGCCGTCACGGCTCATTGCGTAAAATAAACGGCTTTGTCCATATAGCATAACGAGTAATACTGTTGTAATCCCAGCAATTGCTCCTAAAGAGATAAGTCCGGCAACCCAATCTTGATGAATATATTGCAAAGCATATGCAACAGGGTTCTTTACGTCCAATTGATTGTAGGGAACGATTCCTGTTAATACTAATGAAACAACGATATATAAGATTGTGCAGATTGCTAAGGAAGCAATAATACCAATTGGCATGTTACGCTGTGGGTTTTTTACTTCTTCAGCAGCTGTTGATACAGCGTCAAATCCGATATAAGCAAAGAATACAGTTGCGGCTCCAGTTGTTACACCAGAGAAACCAAATGGCATGAATGGCGTCCAGTTCCCAGGTTTTACATAAAAAGCACCAACGCCGATGAATAGAAGAACAACAAATATTTTGATAGCTACCATAATGGCATTGAAGCGAGCTGATTTTTTTGCCCCTCTTGTTAATAAAAATGTCATGATGAAAATAATACAAATTGCTGGTACGTCCACGTATGTGCCGGCCGCCGGATTATAAGCGCTTGTTAAGACGTGTGGCAATTGAATCCCAAATCCAGATAATAATCCTTGGAAGTATCCAGACCAGCCAGATGCAACGGCTGAAGATGCCAATCCGTATTCTAGAATTAAGTCCCAACCTAAAATCCAGGCAATGATTTCTCCAAATGTTGCATAGCTATAAGTGTAGGCACTACCTGATACTGGTACAGTTGAAGCGAATTCGGAATAACATAATGCCGCAAATACACAGGCTAAACCGGATAAAATAAACGATAAAATAAGTGCTGGTCCCGCGTGTTTTGCTGCTGCAACGCCGGTAAGAACGAAGATTCCTGTTCCAATAATAGCGCCGACTCCTAACATTGTTAAATCAAATGCGCCTAGCTCCTTTTTTAGAGAAGCACCTTTCTGCTGCGATTGTGCTAACAGCGCAGAAATCGATTTTTTTCGAAATAGATTCATATAAGCTCCCTCACCTTCTTGTTGTTTAAATATTCTGAACTTTAAGTTCGATTTGTCGTATAATGTCGAATTCTTAAACGTATTGTAATATGAAAAGTGGACGATGTAAATACAAAATTTTTAGAAAATTATACCTATACAGAAAATGGAGATTCCTTGTCGATATTTGTATAGGTATTTTTGTTGCTACGCCAAGTTATTTCATTTTGAATAGTAGTATAAGATCCAGCTAACGGGGTACATGCTAGCGGTTATCCCCCACTTTTCTTGGTGGGGTCTTACTGCCCGTAAATAGCGGGATAAAGTCAAAATGAGCTGGAGAGGATTAAGATGAGAAAAGGAATGGTCTTATTGTGTTTTTTATTCTACATAGGTGGTTTGGTAGGGTGTTTATCCAATGAAGCAAAAATTGATAAAAAGAGTGATATCATCGTAAAAATAGGTGGAGAATCTAATTTAGATAAGTTTCAGCAGTTTCTAACTCATGTGAAAAATGGCAAAGCTGATAAAGTTCGTATTGTGAATTATACAGATGAAGGAGATCTGATTTTTCAAACGTTAGATTATGATGGAATCAATATAAACTATCTTTTTGATGATTCCAACGACAAATTTGGAGGAAATCAAAAAGGGAAAAAAAGTGATGTGTGTAAAGGGATTATGAAGGAAAAAAGTGGTGAAGTCGTAAGCTATAAATTAAGTGAATGCAAAAAAAATCATAAGAATATGAGTTATTTTTTGCTGGAGGTACCTCATGAATAACTATGGGAGATGCTGAGTAAATACGCATCTTTTTTGTTGTTATATATTGAATTTGTAGAAAGCGTGTCGAATTGTTTATCGAATATCTGTTCGTTTTTTTGGTTTTTTCATGAGGGTTCGTGGTAAAATGAAGATACAGATTTTTTACGAGGAGGGCGGATTTATTTGGAACATCAATTTGAGATTGTCTCAGAATATTCCCCGCAAGGTGATCAGCCAAAAGCGATAGAGAAGCTTATAGCTGGGATTAAAAACGGTAAGAAACATCAAGTGTTGCTTGGCGCGACAGGGACGGGGAAAACATTTACGATTTCAAATGTTATTAAAGAAGTGAAAAAGCCAACACTTGTAATGGCTCATAATAAAACATTAGCAGGACAGTTATACAGTGAGTTAAAAGATTTCTTTCCGAACAATGCAGTTGAATATTTTGTTAGTTACTACGACTATTATCAACCAGAAGCTTATGTACCACAAACCGATACATTTATTGAAAAAGACGCAAAAATTAATGATGAAATTGATAAATTGCGTCACTCAGCGACGTCGGCTTTATTTGAACGTGAGGATGTCATTGTTGTAGCGAGTGTGTCTTGTATTTACGGTTTAGGTTCTCCAGAAGAATATAGTGAACTTGTTGTCTCTTTACGTGTTGGTATGGAAAAAGATCGCAATCAATTGCTTCGTGAACTTGTTGATGTGCAGTATGGCCGTAATGATATTGACTTCCAGCGCGGAACATTTCGCGTGCGCGGGGATGTAGTGGAGATTTTCCCAGCATCTCTTGATGAGCATTGTATCCGAATTGAATTTTTCGGTGATGAGATTGATCGTATCAGAGAAGTAAATGCATTAACAGGTGAAGTATTAGCAGAACGTGAGCATGTGGCAATCTTTCCAGCATCTCACTTCGTTACACGCGAAGAAAAAATGAAAGTTGCCATTGAAAATATTGAAAAAGAGTTAGAAGAACGCTTAAAAGAATTAAATGATAACGGTAAATTGTTAGAAGCGCAGCGAATCGAGCAGCGGACACGTTACGATTTAGAAATGATGCGTGAGATGGGCTTTTGTTCAGGGATTGAAAACTACTCCCGTCATTTGACGCTCCGCCCAGCTGGTTCAACGCCATATACATTATTAGATTATTTTCCTAAAGATTTTCTCATCGTGATGGATGAGTCGCATGTATCAGTGCCACAAGTGAGAGCGATGTATAACGGAGATAAGGCGCGTAAGCAAGTGCTTGTTGATCATGGATTCCGTTTACCATCAGCGCTAGATAACAGACCGCTTATGTTTGAAGAGTTTGAAGAGAAAACGAATCAAGTTGTCTATGTATCAGCAACGCCGGGTCCATATGAAATGGAACATTCACCAGAAGTGGTGGAACAAATTATTCGTCCGACAGGGCTGTTAGATCCGAACATTGATGTAAGGCCAATTGAAGGACAAATTGATGATTTATTAGGAGAAATACAAGAACGAATTGCGAAAAATGAACGTGTATTAATTACGACATTAACGAAGAAGATGTCAGAGGATTTAACAGATTATTTAAAGGATGTTGGCGTTAAAGTAAACTACTTGCATTCTGAAATTAAAACGTTAGAGCGGATTGAAATTATTCGCGATCTTCGCCTTGGTAAGTTCGATGTGCTTGTCGGCATTAACTTACTTCGTGAAGGGCTCGACATTCCTGAAGTATCGCTCGTAGCGATATTAGATGCAGATAAGGAAGGGTTTCTTCGTTCAGAGCGTTCGCTTATTCAGACGATTGGCCGTGCAGCGCGTAATGCAAACGGTCATGTTGTGATGTATGCAGACCGAATTACAAAATCGATGGGAATTGCAATGGAAGAAACGAAACGTCGTCGTCAAATTCAAGAAGCGTACAATGAAAAGCATGGCATTACACCGAAAACAATTCAAAAAGAGGTGCGCGATGTCATCCGTGCAACGATGGCTGCGGAAGATACGGAAACGTATAAAGCAGCGCCGCTATCGTCTAAGAAAATGACGAAAAAAGAACGAGAAAATGTAATTGCGAAAATGGAAGCGGAAATGAAAGAAGCAGCAAAAGCGCTTGATTTTGAGCGGGCAGCTGAACTTCGTGATCTATTATTAGAATTTAAAGCAGAAGGGTGAAGGCAATGGGTAAAGATTTTATCGTTGTAAAGGGTGCGAGAGCCCACAACTTAAAAAATATAGATGTCACCATTCCAAGGGATCAGCTTGTTGTTGTAACAGGTTTATCCGGTTCAGGGAAATCGTCGTTAGCATTTGATACGATTTATGCAGAAGGACAGCGCCGGTACGTAGAATCGCTATCGGCGTATGCACGGCAATTTTTAGGACAAATGGATAAACCAGATGTCGATGCAATTGAAGGGTTATCACCAGCCATTTCAATTGACCAAAAGACGACGAGTCGTAACCCGCGTTCGACGGTTGGAACGGTGACGGAGATTTACGACTACTTACGTTTATTATTTGCACGTGTTGGAACTCCGATTTGTCCAAATCATGGTATTGAAATTACATCGCAAACAGTTGAGCAAATGGTGGATCGTATTTTAGAATATCCAGAACGCACGAAGCTACAAGTGCTTGCGCCGATTGTGTCAGGTCGTAAAGGTGCGCATGTGAAGCTGTTAGAAGATATTAAAAAGCAAGGGTATGTCCGTGTTCGCATTGATGGAGAAATGCTTGATGTATCTGAAGAAATTACGTTAGATAAAAATAAAAAACATTCTATTGAAGTTGTCATTGACCGGATTGTGGTGAAAGAAGGCATTGCTGGTCGTCTTGCTGATTCATTAGAAACGGCTTTGAAGCTTGGCGAGGGCCGCGTTTTAATTGATGTGATCGGAGAAGAAGAATTGCTGTTTAGTGAGCATCACGCTTGTCCGTATTGCGGATTTTCTATTGGTGAACTTGAGCCGCGCATGTTTTCTTTCAACAGTCCATTCGGTGCGTGTCCGTCTTGTGATGGTCTTGGTTCAAAGTTAGAAGTAGACCTTGATTTAGTTATTCCGAACTGGGATTTATCATTAAACGATCATGCAATCGCACCTTGGGAACCGACGAGCTCGCAATATTATCCGCAGTTGCTACAGGCTGTTTGTAACCATTATGGTATTGATATGGATGCACCGGTAAAAGATATCCCGAAGCATTTGTTTGAAAAAGTGTTGTACGGAAGCGGAGAGGAAAAAGTGTATTTCCGCCATGTAAACGACTTTGGTCAAGTAAGGGAAGGCGAGATTATTTTTGAAGGTGTCATTCCAAACATTGAGCGCCGTTACCGAGAAACGAGCTCTGATTATATTCGTGAGCAAATGGAAAAATATATGGCAGAGCAAGCTTGCCCAAAATGTAAAGGCGCTCGTTTGAAGCCGGAAACGTTAGCTGTTTTTGTAGGTGGAAAAACGATTGCGGAAGTGACGCAGTTTTCTGTGCAAGACGCGCACGAATTTTTTACAAATATCGAATTAACGGAAAAGCAACAAAGTATTGCGAAGCTGATTTTGCGTGAAATTAAAGAGCGTCTTAGCTTCTTAATTAACGTGGGACTTGATTATTTAACACTTAGCCGTGCAGCCGGAACGTTATCGGGCGGAGAAGCGCAGCGTATTCGCTTAGCGACGCAAATCGGTTCGAGTTTAACAGGGGTATTATATATTCTTGATGAACCTTCAATCGGTTTACATCAGCGTGATAACGATCGCTTAATTCAAACACTGAAAAATATGCGTGACTTAGGAAATACGCTTATTGTAGTTGAACATGATGAAGATACGATGATGGCTGCGGATTATTTATTAGATATTGGTCCTGGTGCAGGGATTCACGGCGGACAGGTTGTTTCAGCTGGGACGCCGCAAGAAGTGATGCAAGATGATCATTCGTTAACAGGACAATATTTATCCGGTAAAAAGTTTATTCCTGTTCCGCTGGAGCGCCGCAAAGGTGATGGGCGTAAGATTGAGGTTATTGGAGCGAAGGAAAATAATTTAAAAAATGCGAAGATGTCATTCCCACTTGGTACATTTGTTGCTGTAACGGGTGTATCTGGTTCAGGGAAAAGTACATTAATTAATGAAGTGCTATATAAAGCAGTTGCTCAAAAATTATATAAATCGAAAAGTAAGCCGGGTATGCATAAGGAAATTAAAGGCCTTGAGCATTTAGATAAAGTAATTGATATTGATCAATCACCAATTGGACGTACACCTCGTTCCAACCCAGCTACATATACAGGTGTATTTGATGATATTCGTGATGTGTTTGCGCAAACGAATGAAGCAAAGGTGCGCGGTTATCAAAAAGGACGCTTTAGCTTTAACGTGAAAGGCGGTCGCTGCGAGGCGTGCCGCGGTGATGGGATTATTAAAATTGAAATGCACTTCTTACCAGATGTGTACGTTCCATGTGAAGTTTGTCATGGAAAACGTTATAATCGTGAAACATTAGAAGTAAAATATAAAGATAAAAACATTTCTGAAGTGTTAGAGATGACAATTGAAGATGGGGTAGAGTTCTTTGCTAATATCCCCAAAATTAAGCGTAAGCTCCAAACGCTTGTGGATGTAGGGCTTGGTTATATGAAGCTCGGTCAACCGGCAACGACGCTATCAGGCGGAGAAGCGCAGCGCGTGAAGTTAGCATCTGAGCTGCACCGTCGTTCAACGGGTCGAACGTTATACATTTTAGATGAACCGACAACAGGGCTTCATGCACATGATATTGCTCGTCTATTAAAAGTGCTTGAGCGCCTTGTTGAAAATGGTGAAACGGTACTTGTTATTGAACATAACTTAGATGTTATTAAAACGGCAGATTATTTGATTGACCTCGGTCCTGAAGGCGGCGATAAAGGTGGGCAAATTGTTGCAACAGGTACGCCGGAGCAAGTTGTGAAAGAAGAGCGTTCTTACACAGGCAAGTATTTAAAAGGTGTTTTAGAACGTGATACAGCGCGTATGAAAGAAAAAATGAAAGAAGTAGAATTAACACAGTAAAGGAACATGTAACAGGGAGTGCTTCCCTGTTACATGTTTTCTGTTCTATATAAATCCAAAACCATTTTCTCTTTAGATGGTCCTGAGGGTCTGGCTATGCGGGGAAGCTCTGCCACATGCGATGTTCAAACAAAGGGAGGAAGAAAGTGGCAGGTTACTTTTTGTTTGGCATGGCGGCGACTTGTGGGTTGGAAAGTAAAGTTGGATTTATATATACATCCAAAGGGGATGAGGATGTGGATTCTACTGAAAAAGTGTTAGCCTCTTGTTGTTATTTCAGTATTTTTGTGTCTCCGTTACTATTTCCAATCATTGTGTATTTTGTTGTTCCTCATGAAGAAGTGAAATTTCATGCAAAGAAAGCTTTCATTTCACATTTACTACCGTTCTTTTGTTTATTTTTCGTTTTTCTGCTCGGGTTTATGATGAATACACCAGAACAAATTGGTGTAATGGTGCTTATTGCAATATTATTATTTGGCTTGGTGAATCTTGTTATTTTCATCTGGAATATTGTGAAAGGTGTACAATTGCTTGTGAAGGAGTAAACGGTGCCATCTTATCTGTGGTTTCATTTGTTCTTGGTAATTTTGGCGGAGTTGCCGTATTATTGTTAGTATATATAAAACTATTTTGATTTTTCAACACACAAAATGCTACTATGCAGAATACAATATGCTGGCTACTATAGCTTGCTCTTTTTGTTTCAAAATTGGCAGGTGGCAAAAGGGTCTGACCGCTCCTATGCGCGGCCAGAAGTTCTCGCCCGTGGGTTATGTTGTTTTTCAACTTGTATTTATATATTCATTGTCTCTAGTGAAAAGGAAGTGTAAAGAACATGAGATGGGTTATATCACTTATCGTAAATAGTATTGTGCTAATCGCTGTATCAGGTCTTCTTAAAATATTTGCACCAGGTGCATTTGAAATAGCGAACATACAAACAGCAGTAATTGCAAGCGTTATTTTGTCTCTTTTAAATGTATTTGTTAAGCCGTTATTAATTTTAATTACGCTACCAATTACTGTGTTAACATTTGGTTTCTTCTTAATCGTTATTAATGCGATTACGCTAGAAATTACTGATTCTTTGCTTGGTGATGCGTTTAATTTATCTGGATTTGGCGCAGCGATTATGGCGGCGATCTTTATTTCAATTTTAAATATGTTAATTGAGAAAGTGATTATGGAACCGTTGTATGAGAAAAAATAATCGGACGGCAAAAAGCATCCGACAAAACGTAAAACATTTTGCGCACAGCGTGGAATGTTTTTTTTCTTTTTCAAAAGAAACCGTATTTCTTGTTTCAAGAAAAAAATGATACAATAGCGGGTAGAGTGGTAGTACGCTGCCTAGATACATTTCGCAACGTGGAGGTTTACATATGCCAAAAGTTCGAACGAAAGATTTAATTGAACATTTTCATTTAGAGTTAGTAAGTGGTGAGGAAGGAATTCACCGTCCGATTGATACGAGTGATTTATCACGCCCTGGAATTGAAATGGCGGGATTCTTCACATATTATCCAGCTGATCGTGTGCAGCTTCTTGGGAAAACAGAGCTTACTTTTTTTGATACATTAACAGAGGAACAAAAGAAAATGCGCATGGAAGCGCTTTGTACAGAAGAAACACCATGTATTATCGTAACGCGCGGTCAAGATGTACCAGAGGAGTTAATGAAAGCATCTCGTGAGACGGGCGTGCCGATATTGTGTTCACCGTTAAAAACGACACGTTTATCGAGTCGTTTGACGAACTATTTAGAAAGTAAATTAGCGCCAACAACAGCTATTCACGGTGTACTAGTTGATATTTACGGTGTTGGTGTAATGATTACAGGTCAAAGTGGTGTCGGAAAAAGCGAAACAGCACTTGAGCTTGTGAAGCGCGGACATCGTCTTGTTGCTGATGACAGTGTAGAAATTCGTCAAGAAGATGACGATACACTAGTCGGTAGTTCACCAGAGTTAATTGAGCATTTACTTGAAATTCGTGGACTTGGCATTATTAACGTAATGACGTTATTTGGTGCAGGTGCAGTGCGTAATCATAAACGTATTTCACTTGTGATTAATCTTGAAATTTGGGACCAAAAGAAGAACTATGATCGCCTTGGCTTAGATGAAGAAAAAATGAAAATTATTGATACAGATATTACAAAGATTACTCTTCCAGTACGACCAGGTCGAAACTTAGCTGTTATCATTGAGGTAGCAGCGATGAACTTCCGTTTAAAACGTATGGGTGTCAATGCAGCACAACAATTTTCAGAGCGTCTTATGAGCGCAATTGAACTAGGAGATCAAAATTAAATATAAGTGAAGCTTCCATTAGTGGAATAGAAAGGGAGTGGAGAATATGCTGTTAGGGTCTGTACCGCAGCTTGATCGCGTGGCCGTTCAACTTGGGCCGTTTCCAATCTATTGGTATGGTGTCATTATTGGTACGGCTGTGTTGCTTGGATTATTACTTGCAACCCGCGAAGGAGAGCGTCTCGGTATTCCGAAAGATACGTTTATTGATTTGGTCCTATTTGCAGTGCCGATTGCAATCCTTTGTGCGCGTGCATACTATGTTATTTTCGAATGGGACTATTATTCCCAAAACCCAAGTCAAATTATTAACATTCGTCAAGGTGGTTTAGCGATTCATGGCGGATTAATTGGTGCGGTTCTTACCGGAATCGTATTTGCAAAAGTACGCGGTCTATCCTTTTGGAAGTTAGCGGATATTGCAGCGCCAAGTATTTTACTTGGACAAGCGATTGGCCGTTGGGGCAACTTTATGAACCAAGAAGCTCACGGCGGTGAGGTAACACGTCAATTTCTTGAAAATTTACATTTACCACAGTTTATTATAAATCAAATGTATATTGATGGCGTGTATTACCATCCAACATTTTTATATGAATCACTGTGGAATTTTGCAGGGGTTATTTTACTCCTATTTCTGCGAAAAGCAAATTTACGCCGCGGGGAACTATTCTTTACGTATTTAACTTGGTACTCTATCGGTCGTTTCTTTGTCGAAGGATTGCGCACAGATAGCTTAATGCTTGGTCCGCTTCGCATTGCGCAAGTTGTATCCATTGTCTTAATTCTCGTCTCTATCATTTTTGTTGTTGTGAGACGAAAAATGGGGTATGCGGATAAACGATATTTAGAAAAATAATGATAGAACTTCAGAGATAATTCAGAAAAAAGTAGCGTCATACATGCGGCGCTGCTTCTTTTCATATCCCGCTCTAACAAGCAGTAAGCGAAGAAGGGAATGCGAGAAGAGGAACTGCTTGTAAGAGCCCGATTGGTTTAACTAACCATTCGGAGGAAAAAGCACCTCCGAATGGAAGTTTCACTTTATTACACAACAACTAGGGGCGTGGAAAAGATGAACATCAATACAGTATTATTTGATTTGGATGGAACATTGATTAATACGAACGAACTTATTATTTCTTCATTTTTATATACTTTAGACAAATACTATCCAAATCAGTACAAACGTGAAGATGTACTTCCATTTATTGGTCCATCATTGCATGATACATTCAGTAAAATTGACGAAAACCGAGTAGAGAAACTCATTCAATGTTACCGTGACTTCAATCATGAGCATCATGATGAGTTAGTAGAAGAGTATGAGACAGTGTATGAAACGGTGCAGGACTTGCGAAAGAAAGGTTATAAAGTTGGGATTGTGACAACGAAGGCGCGCAAAACTGTTGAAATGGGATTAGCGTTATCGAAATTAAAACAGTTTTTTAATGTTGTGGTGACAATTGATGATGTAGAACATGTGAAGCCACATCCAGAACCGATTCAAAAAGCGCTGCAATTATTAGAAGCAAAGCCGGAAGAAGCGTTAATGGTAGGAGATAATCATCACGATATTGTTGGCGGACAAAATGCTGGTGTGAAGACGGCAGCGGTTGCATGGACAATTAAAGGACGCAAATATTTAGAGTCTTATAAACCGGATTATGTATTAGAAAAAATGAGTGACTTGTTAACGATCTTGTCTCGCTAAACCGGCGACAAGCCCCTTTTTTAGGTGGTCGAGAGGATCTGGCCATGCATAGAAGCGGTCAGGGCCTTTTTCTGCCACGTGCAACGTTTTAGAACAAAGAAAAGTAGTAAGGTGTAGATCCATTTTTTTCTTCATGATAGTAATCTATATGCTGGGAAATGAAAAAATTTTCCATAGGTAATAAGGGGCGTATTTTCGTTGGAATCATACTCCTAATCAAATTTCTAAATGAAATGTATGACTGAGTAGTTACTAAATACAGATTGAAAAACCGACACCCCTCTTTTTTAGGTGGTAGAGAGGGACTGGCCATGCATAGGATCGGTCAGGGCCTTTTTTTGCCACGTGCAACGATTTAAAACAAAGAAAAGCAGCGGCTTAGTAGGTTGAGAAAAGTGATAAAGTGGAGCGCAAAAGGGGAGAGAATGGTGCGACGGACAACACGCTATCCTGTGTCAGGAGCAAATTCATTATGGAACGTATATAAGACTGTTTCATTATGGAAAGTGATGAAAAACTTCATTGTTATTCAAATTGCGCGCTATACTCCGTTTTTACGGATGAAAAATTGGTTATACCGCACATTTTTGCGAATGCAAATTGGGGAGCGAACTTCTTTTGCTCTTATGGCTATGCCTGATATTATGTTTCCAGAGAAAATTACGGTTGGGCGTAATTCGATTATTGGTTATAATACAACATTATTAGCTCATGAATATTTAATTGCAGAATATCGCCTTGGTGAAATTAGAATTGGAGACGAAGTTATGATTGGAGCAAATTCGACGATTTTACCGGGTGTTGTCATTGGAGACGGAGCGGTCGTTTCGGCGGGTACACTTGTTCATCGTGATGTACCGAGCGGTGCTTTCGTTGGTGGAAATCCGATGCGTGTTATTTATTCGAAAGAGGAAATGACAACAAGAAAAGGAAAATGTTAGGATTGTGACATTTTCCTTTTCTTTTCGTGAATGAAAAGGAAATAATTGCGTATAATATACTGTTTTGTTTTTAGAAGAATCGTTTATACTTATAGATAGAAGAATGAAATAATGGAGGATTTATGGGGAAAAATCAAGAAATTCATAAAGATAGCGGACAAGTAATTTCTTTTAATCAATTAGCCGACTTCTTTTACGATAAAGGAATGAAGGCTTATCGCGCTCATCATTTAGAAGATGCAATTAAATATTTTAAAAGAGCGGCACAAAGTCAGAAAGAGCCGTTTATTTTATGTCAATTAGCAACGGCATTATCAGAAGTGGGAGAGTATCACGAATCGAATCAAATTTTATTACAAATTGTTCGTACGGGTGAACAAATCGAAGAATGTTATTATTTTATGGCAAATAATTATGCGTATCTTGGTCTATTCCAACAAGCAAAGAAGTATGCAGAGCGGTATTTAGAAATTGCGACGGATGAAGAATTTATTGCAGAGACGATGGAACTTTTAGAGATTATTGAAGAAGAAGAAATGGATGCCCCGGAAATTGAGGATGAAGATGGACTAATTGTGATGCAGGAGCAAGCAAATCATTATATTCGTAATGGTGAATTAGAAGAGGCAATTGCAACGCTTGAAGGAGTAATAACGGAATATCCGGAATTTTGGTCGGCACATAATAATTTAGCAATTGCTCATTTTCAGCTTGGGAATGTTGATCAAGCCTTGAAAATGACAGAGCTTATTTTAGAGAAGAATCCAGGAAATATTCATGCGTTATGTAATACGCTTATTTTTCTATATTCCATTGGGGAATATAAGCAAGTAGAAAAACTAGCAGAACAACTGGAGACAGTGTATCCGATGTCGTTTGAACATCGTGTGAAGTTAGGGACAACATTTGCGACAATCGGTCGTTTTGAAAGTGCATATAAATGGTTAAAAGTTTTAAAGCGTCAAGGTTATGAAGGTGATGTTAGTTTTTATTATTGGTTTGCATATTCTGCTTACATGGTAAAAGATCAACAAACAGCAGAGAAAATGTGGACGCACGTCGTAGAGTTACA
Organism: Bacillus cytotoxicus; assembly: GCF_023715645.1. GTDB lineage: Bacteria > Bacillota > Bacilli > Bacillales > Bacillaceae_G > Bacillus_A > Bacillus_A cytotoxicus_A. The sequence continues at coordinate 181,271 of NZ_JAMBOP010000005.1, forward strand.
TCCTGACAAAAAGGGAAAAGAGCCTTGGAATGCTATAAATTTAGCAGATGAAGGTCAAAATATTTTATTTCGAGAACTGCAGCAATCATTCCAGCAAAGTGAAACGTTAGAAGAACAAATGCTAGCTTTATATTTAATGAATGAGCTGACAACACCAGAGAAAATCGGCTTTTTCTTTGATGTGATGCAATCTCCTAAGCGTGTGCCAATCGTATCACAGCTTGCGCACTATTTCTTTTTAATTAATAGTCATAAAAGTATTCCGCAAGAACTCCAGTCGTTTGAACAATGTGTTCGCATTGCTGATGCTTTATACAACTATACAAAAAAAGATGATGAGCTAATTGAAGAGTGTCTATATCTTTGGTTTTGTACATTTATACGCTTATACACGAGTGGAACGGCGTTTACAAATGTATATGGCTGGTCAGCGGCAGTTGAGTATATTGTAAGAGGCGAATGTCATGATAAGTTAACGCAGGCAGAACTAGGGAATATATATAATGTATCGGTAGCAACTGTACGAAAGTATGTGCAAGGAGTAAGAAGTGTGCATGCGTAAAGTGAAGTTTGAGCAGGCAAATCATTGGGAAAAAAACATTGCTGGCAGTATAATGAGGGTATGAAAAGGTCGTTATAAACAGGAGATGAAGAATATGGCAGAAGAAAAAATTTATGATGTAATTATCATCGGAGCAGGTCCAGCGGGAATGACAGCAGCTGTGTATACATCTCGAGCAAATTTAAGTACGTTAATGTTAGAGCGCGGTATTCCAGGCGGCCAAATGGCAAATACAGAAGAAGTAGAAAACTATCCAGGTTATGATCATATTTTAGGACCGGATTTATCAAATAAAATGTTTGAACATGCGAAGAAATTTGGTGCAGAATATGCATATGGTGATGTGAAACAAGTTATTGATGGAAAAGAATATAAAACAATAATCGCTGGAAAGAAAGAATATAAAGCACGTGCAATTATTGTAGCAAGTGGTGCGGAATATAAGAAAATTGGCGTGCCAGGCGAGAAAGAACTTGGCGGACGCGGCGTATCATACTGCGCAGTATGTGACGGTGCATTCTTTAAAGGAAAAGAGCTCGTTGTTATTGGCGGCGGCGATTCAGCTGTTGAAGAAGGTGTGTATTTAACACGCTTTGCAACGAAAGTAACAATTGTTCATCGCCGTGATCAATTGCGTGCACAAAAGATTTTACAGGACCGTGCTTTCCAAAATGAAAAAGTTGATTTCATTTGGAATCACACTGTAAAAGAAATTAATGAAGCGAACGGAAAAGTAGGCAGCATAACGCTTGTAGATGTAAACAGTGGGGAAGAGCAAGAGTTTAAAACAGACGGCGTATTCGTTTACGTCGGTATGTTACCACTTTCTAAACCATTTACAGAGTTAGGTATTACAAATGAAAATGGCTATATTGAAACAAATGAACGTATGGAAACAAAAGTTCCTGGTATTTTTGCAGCTGGTGACGTTCGTGAAAAAATGCTTCGCCAAATTGTAACAGCAACAGGCGATGGAAGTATTGCAGCGCAAAGTGCACAACATTACGTGGAAAACCTATTAGAAGAATTAAAATAATGAACAAAAAAGAGAAGCTGCCTTTACTGAGGTAGCTTCTTCCATTTGCCGGAGATAAAAGGTTCCTTCGTTGTGACAAACTGTATTTGATAGTATAATAAAGGGAGTATATAATGGGGATTTCTCCGTTAGTAGCTGAGGTGAAGAAGTTTGCAAAGAGTGACAAACTGTGTGTTAATTAAGGATAATGAAGTTCTCCTATTACAAAAACCTCGTCGAAATTGGTGGGTTGCTCCAGGGGGAAAAATGGAGCGTGGGGAAACAGTAAGAGAATCGGTTGTTCGCGAATATCGCGAAGAAACGGGTATTTATTTGAAAAATCCAGCATTAAAAGGTGTCTTCACTTTCGTAATCCAAGAAGGAGATAAGGTTGTTTCCGAATGGATGATGTTTTCTTTCTTAGCGACAGACTTTGCAGGAGAAAATAAACTGCAAAGCGAAGAAGGGATAATGGGCTGGCATACATTTGATAAGATTGATGAGTTGCCAATGGCACCAGGAGATTATCATATTATTGAGTATTTAATTAAAGGAAATGGTATTATTTACGGTACATTTGTATATACACCAGACTTTGAACTACTTTCGTATCGGTTAGATCCGAGTTAAGCGATGAGGAGGGATATAATGGACGCGCATAATGATATTAAAATGGTTATTATTACAGGAATGTCCGGAGCAGGAAAAACGGTTGCCCTGCAAAGCTTTGAGGATTTAGGATATTTTTGTGTGGATAATTTACCACCGATGTTGTTACCGAAGTTTGTTGAATTAATGGCAGACTCGAAAGGTAAGATGAATAAAGTAGCGCTCGGCATAGATTTACGCGGGCGAGAGTTTTTTGAGCATTTATGGGGAGCGCTTGACGATTTAACAGAACGTACATGGATTATTCCGCATATTTTATTTTTAGACGCAAAAGATAGTACACTTGTAACGCGTTATAAAGAAACAAGACGTTCACATCCACTTGCTCCAACGGGTCTTCCGCTAAAAGGAATAGAAGCAGAGCGTACACTATTAACAGATATGAAGGCGCGTGCGAATATTGTACTTGATACGTCGGAATTAAAGCCGAAAGAGCTAAGAGAAAAGATTATTCAGTTATTCTCAACAGAGGGTGAACAAGCGTTTCGTGTAAACGTCATGTCATTTGGATTTAAATATGGTATTCCAATTGATGCTGATTTAGTATTTGATGTTCGTTTTTTACCAAATCCATACTATATTCCACATATGAAGCCATTAACAGGTCTTGACGAGGAAGTATCGTCATATGTGCTGAAATTTAATGAAACGCACAAATTTTTAGAGAAGTTAACAGACCTTATTTCCTTTATGCTTCCGCATTACAAGCGCGAAGGAAAAAGTCAGCTTGTTATTGCGATTGGATGTACAGGAGGGCAACATCGATCCGTTACACTTGCAGAATATTTAACGAAACATTTGAAGCAAGAGTATACAACTCATGTATCTCATCGTGATGTGGAGAAGAGGAAGGGACATTAAGAGATGGGAAAAGAGGGGAAACCAAAAATCGTTATTATGGGAGGCGGAACGGGTCTATCCGTTTTGCTCCGCGGTTTAAAAACGTATCCTGTCGATATTACAGCGATTGTAACGGTTGCTGATGATGGGGGAAGTTCTGGGAGGCTCCGTGATGAGTTGAAAATCCCACCTCCTGGAGACATTCGTAACGTACTTGTTGCGTTGTCTGATGTGGAGCCACTTGTGGAGGCATTATTTCAGCATCGCTTTACATCGGGAGAAGGATTAACAGGACATGCGCTTGGAAATTTATTGTTAGCTGGGATGACATCTATTACAGGTGATTTCTTTCATGCCATTACGGAAACAAGTAAAGTGTTAAATGTGAGAGGACGTGTACTTCCAGCTGCCAATCAAAGTGTTGTTTTGCATGCGGAATTGGAAGATGGGCAAGTGGTAAGCGGGGAATCAAAAATTCCGTATTGCGGGAAAAAAATTAACCGTGTCTTTTTAACACCGGGGGAAGTGGAACCGCTTCATGAAACATTAACGGAAATTCACAAAGCTGATTTACTTGTATTTGGACCAGGAAGTTTGTATACGAGCATTTTGCCGAATTTAATGGTGAAAAAAATTGGTGAGGCAGTACTTCAGGCAAAAGCAAAGAAAGCATATGTTTGTAATGTCATGACCCAAGCTGGTGAAACAATGGGATATACAGCGTTTGACCATGTGCAAGCACTGCATGATCATCTTGGAGAAGCGTTTATCGATACAGCAATCGTTAACGACGAACCAATTCCATTCCAATTATTGGGGCGTTACGCAAAAGAAATGTCGGAGCCAGTTGCGATTGATGAAGAGCGTTTTGCCGCACATAATATTAAGTTGATTAAAGGTTGTTTGGCAAAGTATGATGATAAAGTTGTGCGTCATGATACGATAAAGCTAGCTTCGATTTTACATTCATTAATATAACTTGTAAGCAATAAAGCGTTACTTCTCTTTGAGGTAACGCTACAAATACATTTAGGGTAGTAATGATTATTAATAGGAGGTGAAACGGTTGTCCTTTGCATCAGAAACAAAGAAGGAGCTGACAAAGCTCGAAATGAAGGAATGCTGTGAGAAGTCAGAGTTGTCAGCATTACTTCGTATGAACGGTTCACTCTCCTTTTCAAACCGCCGTGTAATCATTGACATTCAAACGGAAAATGCAGCGATTGCGCGGAGAATTTATACATTATTGAAAAAAGGATATAACGTGACAGTTGAACTACTTGTGCGTAAGAAAATGCGCTTAAAGAAAAATAACGTGTACATCGTTCGTTTAGTTGAAAAAGCACGTGAAATTTTATCGGATTTGCACATTGTGCGAGAAGATTTTTCGTTTATTCGCGATATTTCACAAGAATTAATTGAGAAAAAGTGTTGTAAACGTTCGTACTTACGCGGTGCATTTTTAGCAGGTGGTTCTGTTAATAATCCAGAAACATCATCGTATCATTTAGAAGTTTTCTCGTTGTACAAGGAGCACAATGATGCGATATGTGAACTTATGAATGAGTTTGCGTTAAATAGTAAAACGTTAGAAAGGCGAAAAGGGTACATTACGTATTTAAAGGAAGCGGAAAAGATTACTGAGTTCTTAAATATTATTGGTGCTCATATCGCTCTTTTAAGGTTTGAAGATATTCGGATTGTGCGTGATATGCGTAATTCTGTGAATCGCCTTGTGAACTGTGAAACAGCAAACTTAAATAAAACGATTGGTGCAGCTTTAAGACAGATTGAAAACATTCGTTATATTGACGAGACTGTTGGACTTGATTTTTTACCAGATAAGTTACGTGAAATCGCAGAGCTGCGTATCAATTATCAAGATGTTACATTAAAAGAATTAGGGGAAATGGTATCTGGGGGGAACATTAGTAAATCGGGTATCAATCATCGTTTGCGTAAAATCGATGACATAGCGGAGAAATTACGCGCTGGTGAAGCGGTTGTAAAAAAATAAAAGGCAAAGGGGAATGAAGCAGTGGTTCAAAAACGGGTAGAGGTGCTGTTGAAGACTGGATTACAAGCACGTCCGGCGGCGTTGTTTGTACAAGAAGCAAATCGTTTTCAAGCTGATATTTTTATGGAGAAAGACGGCAAAACGGTTAATGCTAAAAGTATTATGGGGATTATGAGCTTAGCTGTTGGATCTAAATGCGAAGTTACGATTACAACAGAAGGATCAGATGAGACAGAAGCATTAGTAGCGCTTGTGGCTTATGTGCAAAAAGAACAATGAAAGAGGCTATCGCGAATGTGCGATAGCTTTTTATTGTGGTTGGGGCGCCCGTGGGCGGGCGACTTTCCTGTCGAATGTGGTCGGAGTGTCTTTAAATTGTGCCGAACCGCCGATAAATGAAAAAGAGCTATCGGAAATGATAGCTCTTTTTTATACGCGCTTAGCGGTTTGTGAAGATTTTGTCAATTAGGCCGTATTCTAGTGCTTTATCTGCTGTCATGAAGTTGTCGCGTTCTGTGTCGCGCTCGATTACTTCTAATTCTTGACCTGTACGCTCAGCGAGAATGTTGTTTAGCTTATCGCGTAAGAATAGGATGCGTTTTGCAGCGATTTCGATTTCCGTCGCTTGGCCTTGTGCACCGCCAAGTGGTTGGTGAATCATAACTTCACTGTTTGGAAGAGCGAAACGTTTTCCTTTTTCACCAGCCGCAAGTAAGAAAGCACCCATAGATGCAGCCATACCGATACAAATTGTAGATACGTTTGGTTTAATGAATTGCATTGTATCGTAAATTGCCATACCTGCTGTAATAGAGCCGCCAGGACTGTTGATATATATATGAATATCTTTTTCTGGGTCTTGTGATTCTAAGAATAAAAGCTGAGAAACGATTGAGTTTGCTACGTTGTCATCGATTGCACTACCAAGCATGATGATGCGGTCTTTTAATAAACGAGAGTAAATATCATAAGCACGTTCCCCGCGATTTGTTTGTTCAATAACTGTAGGAATTAAATTCATGTGTAACTTCCTCCTCTAACACATTTGTTAGTTTTATAATACAATTATGGTCAATAAAGGTCAAACGAAACCACTTCAGTTTTAAAAAAATATGTAGGTGTATCATGTTAATTCGCTATAAATAAGGAATTCCCTTCTTCTGTACCTTCCTCATCATAACCGAATTGGGTGAATTTAAACATACCTATAAAAAACCGCTCTTTTTTAGGTGGGCGAGTACATTTGGCCTTGCACAGAAGCGGTCAGGCCCGTTTCTGTTACCTGCGAAGTGAACACAAAAAAGGTAACTACTCAGTCGTACATTTCATTGGAAAGTTATTTTCATGTTTCAGCATCTAGATTGCTGTCATGAAGATAAAAATGGACATACACCTCGCTACCTTTATTTGTTTTAAAACGTTGCGCGTGGCAGGAAAAGGCCCTGACCGCTCCGACACGCGGTCAGATGCTCTTGCTAACCTAAAAAGAAAGTGGTTTTTATGCCTTTTTTCCATAGAGTGACTGAGTAGTTACCAAAAAAGAACGCCATTACATATATAAGCGTTCTTTTTCGAATTATTCTTTTAGTAAATACGTTACTTTATTTAACATTTCCTCTAGCTTTTTGGCGTTGTTTGCATACATGTGCGCGGCGGTGCTTGATTTCGTTTCTAAAGAAAAGAGTTCAAGATCAGCATGACACTTCTTTAAGGAAGCGAGTAATAATGGTTTGTCTTGGGGAGAAGGCATTTGGATTTTATCATTGTATATGTCGACAGTGAGCTGACCGTAGGAGTCGACTTGCCCGATGAATACGTTGTCGATTGCAACCCCCATTTTTTCAAGTTCAGTGCGAATCCAAGCGCGGTTATGACCACATGCTGCAAGAGGTTCATCTATTATATTTCCATCCATAATGACTGTGTGTGTTTCTTTTTCGTTTGGTAGTTTTAATCCGATATCTTTTGCGGTTAATGGTTGTTTGTCTTTCTTTAATAATACGTTTAATTCACCGCTCGGTTCTAATATAGCGAATTCAACATCGGTTATGTTGAATACATCTTTTTTTCGCAGAAGCTCTAGTAGTTCGTCGCTCGTATATTTTTCCTTCTTTAAATTATCTTCGAGCACTTTGCCATCTTTTATAAAAATGGTGGATTTCCCTTCTACAAAATCTCGCACCGTCTTATTTTTTAAGGAAAGTAGTCCAGCGAAAAAGGGGATGACCGCAAAAACCAGCATACTAGAAATACCGTGGAAGAAATTTTGTTCCAACCCTGTCGATACTTCTGCAGCGATATCACCAATTGTCATACCTGCTATGTATTCAAAAAAGGAAAGTTGAGAGATTTGTCTTTTGCCAAGCCATTTCGTAATGGCGAATAAAACAATTAAGACACATAAAGAACGTATAATGACAAGCGGCCATTCTGGTATGTGAATGTTAGGCATATATATTCCCTCCAGTCTTCCTAAAATCCTTTATATTGTGGTTCTTCTCGCTCTAATGTTGAAACTCGCCCTTGTATATCAGCAATAATACTATCCATCTCTAACATACATTCATGAAAAACGCGCTTTGTTTCTTGATCAGCAGAGTTTTGTGAGAGGGCGCTTAAACTTGCTTGTGCGCCTTTCAAACTAGCAAGACATGTTTTTACGCTTGCAACAACGGTCATGAGGACACCTCTTATCCTTTTGGTTTAAATAATAAAGCTCCGATAAATCCGAAGATAATTGCGGCAGATATACCGGCACTTGTTACTTTAAACATCCCTGTTATAACACCAATAATGCCATGTTCAGCCGCCTCGGCCATTGCGCCGTGAACGAGAGCGTTCCCAAAGCTTGTAATAGGAACCGTTGCACCTGCTCCGGCAAAATCAATTAACGGTTCATACAAATTGAATCCATCTAATATAGCGCCAATGACAACGAGTGTCGCCATTGTATGAGCGGGGGTGAGTTTGAAGACGTCGAACATAATTTGTCCAATGACACAAATAGTGCCGCCGATTACAAAAGCCCAAAAAAAGATCATGTATTATACACCTCCAACTTCAATGGATACTGCATGGGCGATACAAGGAATCGTTTCTTGTTGCTGAAAAGTTAACGGGGAAAGTAAAGCTCCGGTAGCAACTACAAGTATTTTGCGAAACTCTCCTTTTTTCATTCGGTTTAATAAATGCCCATACACAACAGTTGCTGAGCAGCCTGGACCGCTTGCTCCTGCTAAAATAGGTTGGTCGTCTCTATAAATGAGCAATCCGCAATCTTGAAACTGTTCACTTCGTATAGAGGTTCCTTGTTTACGAAGTAAGTCATAGGCAATTTCCCGCCCGACATGACCGAGATCGCCCGTTACAATTAAATCGTAGTAGGATACGTCGATTTGTCGTTCTCTTAAATGTGCCTCTATCGTGTCGACTGCGGCAGGAGCCATAGCGCCTCCCATATTAAGCGGGTCGGTTAATCCCATATCGATAACTCTTCCGATTGTTGCTGATGTGACGCATGGGCCATCTCCTTGATCGCTTAATAAGGCAACCCCGGCACCTGTTACTGTCCACTGCGCAGTAGGGGGCTTTTGACCTCCGTATTCAGTGGGATATCTGAACTGCTTTTCTACAGCGGTATTATGGCTTGATGCTCCTGTTAATAAATATTTCGCTCCTTTTGCATTTACAATACTGGCGCCTAAAGCAAGTCCTTCCATCGAGGTAGAGCAAGCGCCGAATAATCCGAGATAGGGAGTGCCGAGTGTCCGGCAAGCAAAGCTAGAAGGCGTAATTTGATTAATTAAATCTCCCGCCAGGACAAATTGAACATCTTCCTTCCGTAGTTTTGCTTTTTCTGTGGCTCTGCTGCAAGCCTCTTCAAATAAAATGCGATGTGCCTTTTCATAAGAGTCTTGTCCTAACCATAAATTATCATGCAATGTATCGAAATCATCAGGGATGTTACCGTTCGCTTCAAATGGTCCGCCAATGACACCAGTTGAGATAATGACGGGTTTGTTGTCAAATACCCATGTTCTGTGGCCTTGTAACATTTAAAACCCTCCCCATTGGACTAAAATTGTTCGAATTAGTGCAATCACAAAAGCAGAAAATACACCAAATAAAATAACAGATCCGGCTAATTTAAACATATTCCCGCCCACTCCAAGAACAAAACCTTCCGTACGGTGCTCAATACATGCGGATATGACGGAATTTCCAAATCCGGTAACTGGAACGGCTGTACCTGCTCCGCCAAACTGAGCTAATCGATCGTATACGCCGAAACCTGTTAGAAGCATAGAAATAAAGATCATCGTCGCTACAGTTGGGTTCCCCGCAGATTGTTCAGTGAAATCGAAATAAGTAATATAAAATGTGGAAATCAGTTGGCCGATTAAACAAATGAATCCGCCAACAAAAAAAGCTTTTATACAATTTTTGAGAACAGGACGCTTCGGTTCACGCTGCTGTTCAAACTTTTTGTATTCTTGTTGCACTGGTGTTAAGTCTTTATTTTGGCTTGACATATGAATCCATCCTTTTCTATGTTGAAAAGTATTATCCCGCTATTCGTGGGCAGTAAAAGCTGGATTGGGCGGGCTTTCCGTCAGTGGGAAATGATAAACCCCTACTGATGGAAGTTTCACTTTATTACGTAGCGGAATGCATTTCTTCTTTTACTATTTTTAATTGTTTTTTTATGTCATCTTTATCTGCTTCTTTGTTTTTAATTTTCGTTTCTAATTTGTCTAGTAACATGAAGATTTTTTTATCCGTACTGACATAAATTTTTGAATTTGGATACTTTTTTTCTAATGTTTGTTTCATTTCTTTTTTTAGTTTTTTTAGTTGAAAGCGTTCGTGATGCTCTGGTTTCGCGGCTACATATAGCTCGTTATCTGAATTAACCGCTTTAACATCAATGATTTCTTCCATATTAAAAATCGCATCTTTGGCTTGATTTGCTATGGATTGATTAACGGACTCCATACTAACTTGTTTTAATTTTGTATCTTCTTTAGTTGCTTTGTGCTCTTCTTTCTCATTTGCTTCTTTTTTTACTTTTTTATCTAGTGGACTGTTACAGCCGCTTAGGAAACTGAAGAGGAGAAGGAATAACAAAGTAATGATCCGAAATTTTCGCATTGTATCATTCCATTTCTATAGCTCTATGTAATTTGAGGTGAAAAAAGGATGATATGGTATCACCCTTTTTTCGATTCAGCATAAAGTGGGTATTAGCGCCCTTTACTGCTGTGTATATTGAGGCTCTTCTTGTTGAACCTCTTGAACGCGCGGAGATAAAGAATCAATAATGGATTGCGTTTGCTGCGCTGCACCTTGGAATAATTGCTTTGCTTGTTGGTTATCAGTATCAAGAGCGAAACCCTCTAAGCTCGCTTGTGCACTTTTTAATCCTGAAACAGTTTGTTTAAGTTTCGTAATTACAGTCATAACGTAATTCCTCCTCTGATTGAATTGCATTTCAATCATTAGAATTTGTGAATGTGGGTTGAAATATAATTACCAATTTTAGGTTTTATTTAAAAGTACAAGGGATTTGTAGGCTTTTGATGGAGGGTACATATTTTATATTTCATTGTTCAAAATATCATGTATCAGTTAAAATATGGAGAATAAAAATTAGTAAACGGCGATTAAAAGGAGAAAAGTTATGGATCATCATACTTTAGTTAGATGGTTGGAAGCGATGTTAATTATTTTCGCATTAATTGCAATTTGGTTTTCTGCAAGTAATTTCAGTAGTGTGAAGCGCTTGTTAATTGGTCGTCCGATGCGAACGTCAGAGCTTCATGCACAGCACAACAAATTGTTTTGGTTAATTGCGCTGCCTATCCTTTCAGCAGATTTGTATTCATCTGTTGCGTATGGACCTGAATCAGGAATGACAGAGCTTGCAGGGCTTGGTCCTGATGCCAAATGGTTGATTATGCCGATTACCATTTCGACTATCGCCCTTTTGGCAATTTTGATTGTATCATATATTATGGGGATTTTAGCATATCCAAACGGCGGGGGAGCGTATGCTATTGCGAAAGATAACTTTAAGCCGCGCTGGGTTTCTCTTGTTGCCTCTAGTTCTCTGCTTGTTGATTATGTATTGACTGTAGCGGTATCGGTATCAGCAGCGATAGAAGCGGTTTCTTCTGCATATCCTGTAGTCATTCCTTATGAAACGATTTTGGCGATTCTATGCGTCGTTATTTTAGTACTTGTGAACTTACGCGGAGTAGCGGAATCAGCTCGCGTATTTGCTTGGCCGACATTCGGGTTTATGATTTGTATGTTAGCTTTAATTTTCACGGGCTTTTTTGACGAACTTCATCACGGGGTTATTCAACCGAGTACGCCGAGCTTTGGAACGGTGCCAGAAGGCTTAACAGCATTGTTGATTTTGAAAGCATTCAGTTCAGCTTGTTCCGCACTCACAGGGATTGAGACGATTTCAAATGCAGTTCCTATTTTTAGAGCACCGCAGCAAAAAAACGCAATTAGAACGTATATTGCTTTAGGTTCGATCACAGCTGTGACGCTTTTAGGATTTTCGTATCATCTGTATGTGAAAGGAGTTACGCCAGATCCACACAACACGATGTTATCACAGTTAGCTGGTATGTATTTTGGACATGGAGTTTTATATCAAGTAATTATATGGTTTACGTTTATTGTGTTAATTTTAGCGGCAAACTCCACATTTACAGGGTTTTCTCAACTTGCTGCAATTGTAGCGGCAGACGGATATTTGCCTCGAAGTTTAACAAACCGCGGAGACCGTTTAGGGTATTCGAATGGAATTATTGCGCTAGCATCACTAGCATGTATTTTGATCATATCGTTTCATGCCCATACGAATGCGTTAATTCCACTATATGCGATCGGTGTATTCCTTTCATTTACAGTAGCACAAATTGGTTTGATGCGCCGCTGGAAACGAGTAAAAGGATCAAACTGGAAAGTCAAGTTTACGATTAATACAGTTGGTGCTGTGATTACATCAATCGTTGCCGTAATTTTTGCTGTTACGAAATTTACAGGCGGCGCTTGGGTTGTATTAGTTGTCTTGCCTATTGTTATTTTCATCTCAATGTCCATACACAGACATTATGAAGATGTTGCAAAAGAATTGCGCATCGATATGAATACGATACGTCCAGAAGCAAGCGATGTAGTCACACTCGTTTTAGTGTCAGGCGTTCATCGTGTTGTGAACAACACGATATCTTTTGCGAAAAGTGTAGATGTTGATCCGATTGCTGTATATGTTGGTTTCGATGATGCCTCTATAAATAAAATGGAGAAAAAGTGGAAAGACTGGGGAACACCTTGTAGACTAGTCGTTCTCCGCAGTAAATATCGATCTATTCTTGAACCGTTAAATCGCCTCATTAAAACGATAGAGGCGAAGCAAAAAGGAGGGGGACATATTCATATTATTATTCCGCAGTTTATCCCGCATAAATGGTGGCATCATGCGCTGCACAACCAAAGTGCACTTCTGCTGCGCATGTGGTTTATGCGCAATACAGATATTGTAATTACAACAGTTCCGTATCATTTGCATAAATAATATCATTTCATTATTGGCGGCCTACATCATTACGTGATGTGGGCCGTTATTTAGTCATTGCGACATAAGAAGTAATTGCTTCCAAAAGGAAGATATCGTATAATAAACAGTGCGCGATAGGATAAACAGATGTCCTGTTGCGATAGAATGATCATGCGCCCATAGCTCAGTCGGATAGAGCGGTGGTTTCCGGTACCACGTCTGCCGGGGGTTCGAATCCCTCTGGGCGCGTCAAAAAGTCCTAACTTACATTTGTAGGTTAGGGCTTTTTTATTTTGTATTTATAGTATGTAAGTCAAATTTATGTTATTATATCTAAAATTAGTACTTGCTATTAGTATTTGGTATACAAATATTTGTATGTAGTGTTATTTTCTTTCAATACTATTTATCTTTCGGTTGTAAGATGCAAATTGCATTAATACATATAAGTTAACACACTAGTGACAATATTTTGGAATGGATATCTTTGTAAGGATTCTCCTTTTAACAAACTTATTGTACAATAGAAACAAGGGGGAGATTGGGTTGAAAGCAAGTCTTTTACAAGAACAAAGTTTACGTTTGGCAATGACGCAAGAGTTAAGACAAGCGATTACGATGCTCCAGTACAATGTGCAGGAATTAACGGAGTTTTTGTATGAGCAATCGCTGGAAAATCCCCTTATCGAGCTGGGGAGCTTTGACAGGGAGAAGAAAAAGAGTAAAACAACGAGTAAACAAATTGAGAATCAAATGGAAATTTATAGTGTTGATTCCACAACGATTCAACAACATTTAGTAAATCAATTGCAGTATTATAAAATAGATGAAGAACAAAGAAAAATTGCCTCGTTCATTATTTTAAATGTGGATGAGAATGGGTATTTACAAGAAACGAATGAGGAATTAGCGTCGTTATTATCAGTGCGTATAGAAGAAGTGAATAGCTGTATGGAGCTCGTTCAATCGTTAGAGCCAGCAGGGGTAGGAGCGAGAAATATTCAAGAATGCCTATCCATCCAATTAAAGCGCTTACAAAAGAGGGGCGCTTTAGCGGAAATGATTGTAGATGAACATTTCGCATATTTCGTAAAGAAAGATTGGCGCAAGTTAGCAAGTGTGTTGAAGTGTAGTACGGAAGAATTACAATACGCTGTTCATGTGATTACATCGCTGCAGCCGAAGCCAGGTTTGGCGTTTTCCTCGGAGAAGCCGCTGTACATTGTTCCAGATATGGCGGTGAAAAAAGAAGGGAATCGCTTGGTGATTCAGATGAATGAGCGTAATATGCCAAGAATTGAAATACATTCAGAATATAGTGAGCTTCTTCATAATAGTGAAAGTGAAGTCGCTTCTTATGTTTCGGAAAAATATCAGCATGTACAATGGATTATGCGTAGTTTGAAACAAAGAAAACAAACGCTTTTAAATGTGATGGAAGTAATTATTGGAAAGCAGCGTGACTTTTTTATGAATGGGCCGCAATATTTAAAGCCGCTTGCGTTAAAAGAGGTGGCGGAGATATTAGGTGTCCATGAGTCAACGATTAGCCGAGCGACGCGCAATAAATATGTGCAAACGCCGTATGGGTTATTTGAAATGAAGTCGTTCTTTAGCAATGCAGTCACAACGACAGAGGACGAGGTCATTTCAACGAAAAGAGTGAAGCAGCTTATTGGGGAGTTTGTAGGGAAAGAAGATAAGAAAAAACCACTTTCGGATCAAAAAATTGCAAAAATGTTAGAAGAAGAACATGAGATTGTTGTGTCGCGCAGAACAGTAGCGAAATATCGCGAGCAGTTAAATATCCCAGCTTCTTCTTTGCGAAAAACAATTGTATAGGTGATAAGTATGGAGGTTATTCTATATACGAAAGAGAAATGTGGTCTTTGTCAGAAAGCGAAAAAACTTCTGCAAGAACTGCAAGATGAATATGTATTTGATTTGAAGGAAATACATATTTATGAGGATGAAAAGTTGTTAGAGAAGTACTACCTTATGATCCCTGTTGTGGAAATTGAAGGGGCAGAGGTAGAATATGGGATTATTCACAAAGATGTCATAATAAACAGCCTAATTCATGCGATAAGAGTTGAATAACTTTAAATCTCCTGTTACAATATTAAATGTAGCAGGGATTATTTTTTTACTCTATGCGGGACACAATATGTCACTATGGGACGTATAATGACCACAAAGAGAATGAACCGATGTGGTGAGGAGATGCAATATGATGCGCTCATGGATTCAGTTTACAAAAAAATTATTACCTGATCTGCTACCTGTTATGCAAAAGAGAATGCAAATTCTTCAGTACATCCGGTTAACACAACCTATTGGTAGAAGAAATTTATCTGCAAGTCTTGGTATGACAGAACGAGTATTACGAAGTGAAGTACAGGTTTTGAAAGATGAGAACTTGGTTCACGTCGCCTCTTCTGGAATGACATTGACAGAAGATGGAACAGCTGTTGTTCTTGCTTTGGAAGACTTTATGAAAGAAATTTCTGGTTTGAAGGTTTTGGAAAAGCAGCTTAAGGAAACATTAGAATTGGATGAAGTTTTCGTTGTCCCTGGTGATAGTGATGAATCACCTTGGGTCAAAATGGAAATGGGCCGCGCTTGTGTTACTCGTATAAAAGATCGTCTAACAGCGAATAATATCGTTGCTGTGACTGGAGGAACCACGATAGCTGCCGTAGCTGATATGATGCAAATTGATTGCAGAGATCTACATATGTTATTTGTCCCAGCACGCGGTGGAATAGGAGAGAGTGTGGAGCTAGAAGCAAACACGATTTGTGCGAAAATGGCACAAAATACGATGAGTAATTATCGCTTATTGTACGTTCCTGACCACGTAAGCAGTGAGGCATACGCAACCATTGTGACAGAACCTTCTGTGAAAGAAATTCTTGAGTTGATTCGATCTTCCAATATTGTCATTCACGGAATCGGTGATGCCCTAACAATGGCGCGTAGAAGAAGTACTTTAGAAGCAGATTGGATGAAAATTAAAGAGAACAAAGCGGTCGGTGAAGCCTTTGGGTACTACTTCAATGAACAAGGTGAAGTTGTTCATAAAGTGCAAACAGTTGGCATGCAGCTTGAAGATTTACAGCATGTATCTCATGTCGTGTCAGTTGCTGGAGGTTCATCAAAAGCGAAAGCGATTCAAGCAGTAATTAAACAAGGGCACACTTCGTTACTAATTACAGACGAAGGTGCAGCAAAAGAGTTAGTAAAGGGTAAATAACCCTTAATATACATCCCCCAAGGAGGAAATTCAAATGACTAAAATTGGTATTAATGGATTTGGCCGTATCGGACGTGTGGTATTCCGCGCAGCTCTTAACAACCCTAACGTGGAAGTAGTAGCAATTAACGACTTAACAGATGCAAAAACATTAGCACATCTTTTAAAATATGACTCTGTTCACGGAACAGTAAATGCAGAAGTATCTGCAAACGGCGACAGCATCGTTGTTAACGGTAAAGAAATCAAAGTTATCGCTGAGCGCGACCCAGCTCAATTACCATGGAGCGACTACGGCGTAGAAGTAGTAGTAGAATCTACTGGCCGTTTCACTAAAAAAGCAGACGCTGAGAAACACTTAGGTGGAT
The DNA here is from genome assembly GCF_023715645.1 of Bacillus cytotoxicus. GTDB lineage: Bacteria > Bacillota > Bacilli > Bacillales > Bacillaceae_G > Bacillus_A > Bacillus_A cytotoxicus_A. Next base: position 197,574 of record NZ_JAMBOP010000005.1, read on the forward strand.
CAGTTAAAAAAGTTATCATCTCTGCACCAGCTTCTGACGAAGATATCACAATTGTTATGGGTGTTAACCACGAGCAATATGATGCAGCTAATCATAACGTAATCTCTAACGCTTCTTGTACTACAAACTGCTTAGCTCCATTTGCTAAAGTATTAAACGAAAAATTCGGCATGAAGCGCGGTATGATGACAACTATTCACTCTTACACTAACGATCAACAAATTTTAGACTTACCACATAAAGATTTACGTCGTGCACGTGCAGCAGCAATGAGCATGATCCCAACTACAACTGGTGCAGCGAAAGCAGTAGCATTAGTATTACCAGAACTTAAAGGTAAATTAAATGGTGGTGCAGTTCGTGTTCCAACTGCTAACGTATCTCTTGTTGACTTAGTTGTTGAGCTTGAGAAAGAAGTAACAGTTGAAGAAGTAAACGCAGCATTCAAAGCAGCAGCTGAAGGCGAATTAAAAGGTATCCTTGGATACAGTGAAGAGCCATTAGTATCTATCGACTATAACGGATGCACAAGCTCTTCTACAATCGATGCATTATCTACAATGACTATGGAAGGCAACATGCTTAAAGTTCTTTCTTGGTACGACAACGAAACTGGTTACTCTAACCGCGTAGTTGACTTAGTAGACTACATTGCTTCTAAAGGTCTTTAATTCTTAAGTTTATCAGTTATTAATGACAAAACGAGGGAGAGGGTTTGTTCCCTCTCTCTTCTTTCGTTTTATAAGCAAATGTGATAAGCTTTTGAATGGGTTTTGTCAATCCTAACTAGTCGGAGGGAAATCCAATGAATAAAAAATCAATTCGTGACGTAGATTTAAAGGGTAAACGAGTATTTTGCCGCGTTGACTTCAACGTGCCAATGAAAGAAGGCAAAGTTACAGACGAGACTCGTATTCGTGCAGCTCTTCCTACAATTCAATATTTAGTAGAGCAAGGTGCGAAAGTGATTTTAGCAAGTCATTTAGGTCGTCCAAAAGGACAAGTGGTAGAAGAAATGCGTCTAACTCCAGTAGCAGTACGTTTAGGCGAGCTTCTTGGTAAAGACGTGAAAAAAGCGGACGAAGCATTCGGAAATACTGTACAAGAAATGGTTGCAGAAATGAACGAAGGCGACGTATTAGTTCTTGAAAACGTGCGTTTCTATGCAGGCGAAGAAAAGAACGATGCAGAACTTGCGAAAGAATTTGCAGCTCTTGCTGATATCTTTGTAAATGATGCATTCGGTGCAGCTCACCGTGCTCATGCTTCTACTGCAGGTATTGCAGATTACTTACCAGCAGTATCAGGTTTCTTAATGGAAAAAGAATTAGAAGTACTAGGTAAAGCACTTTCTAATCCAGAACGTCCATTTACAGCAATCATCGGTGGTGCGAAAGTAAAAGATAAAATCGGTGTAATACGTCATCTGCTTGATAAAGTTGATAACTTAATCATTGGTGGGGGACTTGCTTATACATTTGTAAAAGCATTAGGTCATGAAATTGGAAAATCTCTATGTGAAGATGACAAAATTGAACTAGCAAAAGAGTTTATCCAACTTGCAAAAGAAAAAGGTGTAAACTTCTACATGCCAGTTGATTGCGTTATTGCAGATGAGTTTTCTGAAACTGCAAACCGACAAGTTGTAGATATCGATTCTATTCCTGCTGATTGGCAAAGTTTAGATATCGGACCGAAAACAAGTGCAATTTATGCAGATGTAATAAAAAACTCTAAGCTTGTTGTATGGAATGGACCAATGGGCGTATTCGAAATGGCTCCATATGCAGAAGGTACAAAAGCAGTAGGACAAGCATTAGCAGATGCAGAAGGTACATACTCTGTTATCGGCGGTGGTGACTCTGCAGCAGCTGTTGAACTATTTGGTATGGCTGATAAAATGAGCCACATTTCTACTGGCGGCGGTGCGTCATTAGAATTTATGGAAGGTAAAGAACTTCCAGGTGTAGTTTGTCTTAACGACAAATAATTAGCAGCCAAGAAAAAGGACGGTGCAAAGCATGCGTAAACCAATTATCGCAGGTAACTGGAAAATGAATAAAACTCTATCTGAAGCAGTTAGCTTCGTAGAGGAAGTAAAAGGTCAAATCCCAGCTAGGGCGGCTGTTGATGCAGTTGTTTGTTCTCCAGCTCTTTTCTTAGAGCGTCTTGTAGCAGCTTCAGAAGGAACTGATTTACAAGTAGGTGCACAAAACATGCACTTCGAGAAAAATGGTGCATTCACTGGCGAAATTAGCCCGGTAGCACTTAGCGACTTAAAAGTGAGCTATGTAGTACTTGGTCACTCTGAGCGTCGTGAAATGTTTGCTGAAACAGATGAAACAGTAAACAAAAAGACTCTTGCAGCATTTGAACATGGTTTAACACCAATCGTTTGCTGTGGTGAAACGTTAGAAGAGCGCGAAAGCGGAAAAACATTTGATCTTGTAGCAGGTCAAGTGACAAAAGCACTTGCAGGCTTAACAGAAGAGCAAGTAAAAGTAACTGTTATCGCTTATGAGCCAATTTGGGCAATCGGTACAGGTAAATCTTCTTCTGCACAAGATGCAAACGAAGTATGTGCGCACATCCGTAAAGTTGTTGCTGAAGCGGTCTCTCCGGCAGCGGCAGAAGCAGTTCGTATTCAATACGGCGGTAGCGTAAAACCTGAAAACATTAAAGAATACATGGCACAATCTGATATCGATGGTGCTTTAGTTGGCGGCGCAAGCTTAGAGCCTGCTTCCTTCTTAGGTCTTTTGGAGGCGGTAAAATGAGAAAGCCAACAGCTTTAATCATTCTTGACGGTTTCGGTTTACGTGAAGAAACATACGGGAATGCTGTAGCACAAGCTAAGAAGCCTAATTTCGACGGTTACTGGAGCAAATTCCCTCACACAACACTAACAGCGTGCGGTGAGGCAGTAGGTCTTCCAGAAGGTCAAATGGGTAACTCTGAGGTAGGTCACTTAAATATTGGTGCCGGCCGCACTGTATACCAAAGCTTAACACGTGTTAACGTTGCAATTCGTGAAGGTGAGTTCGATCAGAACGAAACATTCCAAAGTGCAATGAAACACGTAAAGGAAAAGGGTACAGCTCTTCATTTATTCGGTTTACTTTCTGATGGCGGTGTGCATAGTCACATTGAGCATATGTTTGCTCTTCTTCGCTTAGCTGCAAAAGAAGGCGTGGAGAAAGTATATCTTCATGCGTTCTTAGATGGCCGCGATGTTGGTCCGCAAACAGCAAAAGGTTATATCGATGCAACAAATGAAGTAATCAAAGAAACAGGAGTAGGACAATTCGCGACAATCTCCGGTCGTTATTACTCCATGGACCGTGACAAGCGTTGGGATCGCGTTGAAAAATGTTACCGTGCCATGGTAAACGGCGAAGGCCCTACTTACAAAACAGCACTTGAGTGTGTGGATGACTCATATGCAAATGGTATCTTTGATGAATTCGTATTGCCGTCTGTAATGGTAAATGAAGATGAAACGCCAGTTGCAACAATCAATGATGATGATGCAATCATCTTCTACAATTTCCGTCCAGACCGTGCCATTCAAATTGCTCGTGTATTTACAAACGAAGACTTCCGTGAGTTCGATCGTGGTGGAAAAGTACCTCACATTCCAGAATTCGTTTGTATGACACACTTTAGTGAAACGGTAAAAGGTTACGTTGCATTCAAGCCAATGAACCTTGATAACACATTAGGTGAAGTTGTTTCACAAGCGGGATTAAAACAACTTCGCATCGCGGAAACTGAAAAGTATCCGCACGTTACATTCTTCTTTAGCGGTGGTCGTGAGGCTGAATTCCCAGGAGAAGAACGTATCTTAATTAACTCACCAAAAGTCGCAACATACGACTTAAAACCAGAAATGAGCATTTATGAAGTAACGGATGCTCTTGTAAATGAAATTGAAAATGATAAGCATGATGTAATCATTCTTAACTTTGCAAACTGTGATATGGTTGGCCATTCTGGGATGATGGAACCAACAATTAAAGCAGTAGAAGCAACTGACGAATGTTTAGGAAAAGTTGTAGAAGCAATTCTTGCAAAAGATGGTGTAGCACTTATTACTGCTGACCATGGTAATGCTGATGAGGAGTTAACTCCAGAAGGCACACCGATGACTGCTCATACAACGAATCCGGTTCCTTTCATCGTTACAAAAGAAGGTATTGAGCTTCGCGGCGGCGGTATTTTGGGAGATATCGCACCAACAATGCTTACACTTCTTGGCGTTGAACAGCCAAAAGAAATGACAGGTAAAACAATTATTAAATAATTACACATATAAAAGGAGAGAAATAATATGCCAGCAATTTTAGATGTTTATGCTCGTGAAGTTTTAGACTCTCGTGGTAACCCAACTGTAGAAGTAGAAGTATACACAGAAAGCGGTTCATTCGGACGCGCATTAGTACCAAGTGGTGCATCTACGGGTGAATACGAAGCAGTAGAATTACGTGACGGTGACAAATCTCGTTACCTAGGTAAAGGTGTTCTTAACGCAGTAAATAACGTAAATGAAATTATCGCTCCAGAAATCGTTGGTTTCGATGTAACTGACCAAGCTGGAATCGACCGTGCTATGATCGAATTAGACGGCACTCCAAACAAAGGTAAACTAGGCGCTAACGCTATCCTTGGTGTATCTATGGCAGTAGCTCACGCAGCAGCTGACTATGTAGGTCTTCCATTATACCGTTACCTTGGTGGATTCAATGCAAAACAATTACCAACTCCAATGATGAACATCATCAACGGTGGTTCTCACGCTGACAACAACGTAGACTTCCAAGAGTTCATGATCTTACCAGTTGGTGCTCCAACATTCAAAGAAGCAATCCGTATGGGTGCTGAAGTATTCCATGCATTAAAAGCTGTATTACATGACAAAGGTCTTAACACAGCAGTAGGTGACGAAGGTGGATTCGCTCCAAACCTTGGTTCTAACCGTGAAGCATTAGAAGTAATCATCGAAGCAATCGAAAAAGCTGGTTACAAAGCTGGCGAGAACGTATTCTTAGGAATGGACGTTGCTTCTTCTGAGTTCTACAACAAAGAAACTGGTAAATATGATCTTACAGGTGAAGGTCGCAGCATGACTTCTGCAGAAATGGTTGATTTCTACGAAGATCTTTGCAACAACTTCCCAATCATCTCTATTGAAGATGGTTTAGACGAAAACGACTGGGATGGCCATAAGTTATTAACTGACCGTCTTGGTAAAAAAGTTCAATTAGTTGGTGACGACTTATTCGTAACGAACACACAAAAACTTGCTGAAGGTATCGAAAAAGGTATCTCTAACTCTATCCTAATTAAAGTTAACCAAATCGGTACTTTAACTGAAACTTTCGAAGCGATCGAAATGGCTAAACGTGCTGGTTACACAGCAGTTGTATCTCACCGTTCTGGTGAAACTGAAGATGCTACAATCGCTGACATCGCAGTTGCAACTAACGCTGGCCAAATCAAAACTGGTTCTATGAGCCGTACTGACCGTATTGCGAAATACAACCAATTATTACGCATCGAAGACGAACTAGGCGAAATCGCTGTTTACGATGGTTTAAAATCTTTCTACAACTTAAAGAAGTAATTTCTGTAAGGTAGAATAGTATTGCTTTTCACCTCCTATCAATGTGGACATCCGCATTGATAGGAGGTTTTTTGTATACAGAAAAACCGCTGAAAGATGAAAAAGTACTTGGCAACGATTTCGATTTCCGATATAACTAAGAGTAAAATCGGTAACGGAGGAATATTTTATGAAAAAAATTATTGCGGTTTCCAGTTTTGTACTTCTTATAGGAGTGGGATGCAGCAGTGAAAAAACTGCAAAGACTGATGAGCCTAAAACAGTAGCAGTACAAAAAGAGAAAGAAAAAGAGAAGGTTAAAGAACTAACGGCAAAAGATATTTTTACGCAGGCTACTGATCATTTCAAAAAAGAAGAACATGTTACTATGACATGTGATTTGAATACGAAGGTTGCCAATATGTCAATAGACACGAAAATGAAAGCGCAGTTTGAGCCGAATAAAGGGAATTCTCGAACTGAAATGAATATGAATGGGACAGATTTTGTCGTCTTCGATGTAGGTGGGAAGATTGCTGCTGAAGTGAAAGATCCGAATTCAGGAAAGTTGATCTCAGTTTCAACAAATCAATTAAATCAAGTGAAAGCCTATGAGTTCAAAACATCTAAAAATACGATAGCAGAGCTTGAGAAAACATTACAACTGACAGATAAGATGAAAGTAGAGAAAGATGGAGAGAAATATAAACTTTCATTTCAGTTGAATGGACAAGAAGCGAAGGACTATTTAATCAGCGTGAATGAAAGTGCGAAAACAACATTTGAACGCCAGCAGGCAACTGTTGATTCACTACGTGCAGAGTATGTCATTACAAAAGAATTTAAAGTTGAATCTATTAAGACAAATGCCGAGATGAAAACGGATAAAGACGCTATTCAAATTATAGGAGATACAAAAATTTCTTATGATGATAAATTCGATCCAATTCAATTACCAGAAGGAAACTAAAAGAGTTTCTTGCGAAAAAACAATTGCGAAGTGAAGCAATTGTTTTTTTTGTTAATAAGGCAATCTGATACTATAAAATTTATATAACGATAAAAAATGCAGAAAAATAAGAATGTAAGCGTATACCACGATGTACTAAAATTGTCAACAAAATAAATTGAAGATCTTTATAATTTGTACTATGATTAGTAAAGGAAATGTCAATAATCGTATAATAAAGGATGATAGATAAATGAAATTCATAAAAATTATTGTCCAAGTAGCAGCGCTTTACGTATTTTATATGATTGGAACATGGATAGGAGATACATTTCATCTTCCGATTCCAGGAAGTTTAATAGGGATGCTTTTGTTATTTATAGTGCTTAGTTTAAAAGTTCTTCCCGTAAAGTGGTTTGACTTTGGAGCAGAAACATTGGTAGATATTATGCCGTTTTTATTAGTTCCTTCAATCATTGGTTTAATGAACTATGGTTCTTTTTTTATGAGTAAAGGTATTTCATTGTTAATTACTGTTGTCGTGAGTACGTTTCTAATTATCATTGTAGCAGGACATACAGGACAATACTTTGCGAATAGAAAGGAGAAAGAGGCACAATGAGCATAGTAATTGGAATTGGTTGGATTATATTAACAGTGCTATTATATCAATTATCGAAGAAGATTTATGAATGGTTTCCAACACCGTTTACGATTCCCATGCTTGTAGCAACAGCTTTGATGATTATATTGTTAGTTGTATGTGATATACCATATCAACAATACATGCAAAGCGGCGGGGGCTGGATTTCGAAATTGCTTGGGCCTGGGGTAGTGGCGTTTGCAATCCCTCTTTATAAACAACGCGCTGTGTTGAAGCAGTATATTGTACCAATTGTTGGCGGTGTATTGATTGGAACAATCGTTGCCATTGCAAGTGATGTGATCATTGCAACCGTTATGGGAACAGATAAAAGCTTAATTTTATCTTCCTTACCGAAGTCAGTAACAATGCCAGTAGCTATGAGTGTGTCAGAAGAAGTTGGCGGTGTACCATCGTTAACGGCTGCTTTCGTAGTAGTTGCCGGAATAACTGGAGCAATTACCGGTCCTCTTTTATTAAAATGGAGCAGAGTGACAAATTCTGTTGGGATAGGAATTGGACTTGGTTGTGCATCGCATATTATGGGCGTTATGCGTGCGATGAAAAATAATGAAAACGAAGGTGTAATCGGATCGGTGACGATGACATTAGCAGCAATCTTAACATGTTTACTAGGTCCATTATTTGCATCGTTTTTTATTTAATTTGGTGAAGTATTAGGCGTATGAGACGCTCTCGCTTTTCCAATTATTTTATGTTACATTTAAAGTAACTGAAACTATAGGAGGCATGTCAAGTGCATACGTTTTTATCAGTTTTACTTATTATTGTATCGGTGTTATTAATTGTACTTGTATTAATGCAATCCAGTAAGAGTGCTGGTTTATCTGGTGCAATTTCTGGCGGCGCGGAGCAATTATTCGGTAAGCAAAAAGCACGCGGAGTAGAAGCTGTATTAAACCGCATTACAGTTGTTCTTGCTGTATTATTCTTCGTGTTAACATTTGCTGTTACGTATTTACAAGTATAGCTAAAAAAGATTCGCCTTTTTGGGTGGAATCTTTTTTTTATTTATATCGGGGAAGTTTCTAATTAGATTATGGAAAAGAAACTATGTTAAACTATATAGATAAATACGAATTAAGAGAACGACATAAAAACCCTTTTTTTTAAGGTTTGAAGAGAGGGACTGGCGATGCGTAGGAGCGGTCAGGGCCTGTTTGTGCCACGAGCGGTGTTTGAAACAAAAGGAGCGAGTGAGAGTAGGTCTTGTTTTGTTTTGGATAGCATTGGTTTGTGTGAGGAGAGACTGGCCGTGCGTAGAAGCGGTCAGTGTCTGTTTGTGCCACGAGCGGTGTTTGAAACAAAAGGAGCGAGTGAGAGCAGGTCTTGTTTTGTTTTCATGACATTGATTTGTGTGAGGAGAGACTGGCGATGCGTAGTAGCAGTCAGGGCCTTTTCCTGCCACGTGCGGTGTTTGAAACAAAAGGAGCAAGCGAGAGAGGGGCTTATTTTGTCTTCATGGCATTGATTTGTGTGAGGAGAGACTGGTGTGTTTAGAAGTGGTTATGCTGTATTGTGCACGGCAGCGACTTATGTGTCGGAAAATTAAAATGGACATATATATGAGGATTACATTATAGAGAGAGAAGGAGAAAGAGCAATGAAACTAGCATCACCAAAACCATTTACATTTGAAGCGGGAGAACGTGCTGTTTTACTATTACATGGTTTTACAGGAAATTCTGCAGATGTTCGTATGCTTGGACGTTATTTAGAGACAAAAGGGTACACATGTCATGCGCCGATTTATAAAGGTCATGGTGTACCACCAGAACAGCTTGTACACACAGGTCCAGAAGACTGGTGGAAAGATGTAATGGAAGCATATCAACATTTAAAAGATAAAGGATATGAAAAGATTGCAGCTGTGGGCTTATCGCTTGGCGGTGTCTTTTCATTAAAACTTGCTTATACAATGCCGATTATCGGAGTAGTACCAATGTGTGCTCCAATGTACATTAAAAGCGAAGAAACAATGTACCAAGGTATACTAGCGTATGCACACGAATATAAAAAACGTGAGCGTAAATCACCAGAGAAAATTGAAGAAGAAATGTTTGCGTTTAAGCAAACACCAATGAACACATTAAGAGCACTGCAAGAGTTAATTCGCGATGTGCGCAATAACATTGATATGATTTACGCACCAACATTTGTTGTGCAAGCGCGCCATGACGAAATGATTAATACGGACAGCGCAAATATCATCTATAATGGAGTAGAATCAAATGTAAAAGAAGTTAAGTGGTATGAAGATTCTACACATGTAATTACGCTTGATAAGCAGCGTGATGAGCTGCATGAAGATGTATATAACTTCTTGGAGCAACTAGATTGGTAAGATCTAGTTGCCTGTTTTTTACATAAAATAATGATTTGAAAGACCTTTTCTTTTAAGGGTTGGCAAGAAGCATCAAAATGGATTTATATAGGACAATATCATTTATATATGGTTATCTTTTCGGATACAATATAAAATAAGAGGATTTAGAAGGAGGTTTTTGTACTTGGAGGAAATGATGCAAGAAAATATCGATAAGTTGTTATTGTTTATGAAAGAAGAAGCATATAAACCGCTTACTGTGCAAGAGTTAGAGGAAGCGTTCGGTATTGAAGATGCGGCGGATTTTAAAGAGTTTGTGAAGGCGCTTGTTATTATGGAGGAAAAAGGACTTGTTGTGCGGACGAGAAGTAATCGTTACGGTCTTCCAGAGAAAATGAACTTAGTGCGCGGAAAACTGATTGGACATGCCCGCGGTTTTGCGTTTGTCGTACCGGAAGAAAAAGGGACAGATGATATTTTCATACCGCCAACAGAATTAAAAGGCGCACTGCACGGTGATACAGTATTAGCGCGTATTAGTTCAGAGTCAAGCGGTTCGCGTAAGGAAGGGACAATTGTTCGTATTATAGAGCGCGGAACGAAAGAATTAGTTGGTACATATACAGAATCGAAAAACTATGGTTTTGTGCTTCCTGACAATAAACGCTGGACGAGCGATATTTTCGTTCCAAAAAATGCTTCTATGGGTGCGGTAGAAGGTCATAAAGTTGTTGTGAAAATTACAAGCTATCCGCAAGATCGTTTAAGTGCCGAAGGAGAAGTTATCCAAATTCTTGGTCATAAAAACGACCCAGGCGTTGACATTTTATCTGTTATTCATAAGCATAACTTACCGCTTGCGTTCCCAGCAGATGCAATGGAGCATGCGAACAGTGTGCCTGAAACGATTGATGAAAACGATTTACAAGGGCGCCGCGATTTACGAGATCAAACAATTGTTACAATCGATGGTGCGGATGCGAAAGACTTAGATGATGCAGTTACAGTAACGAAGCTTGAGAACGGCAATTATAAGCTTGGTGTTCATATTGCGGATGTAAGTCATTACGTGACAGAAGGCTCTGCAATTGACCGCGAAGCAGCTGAGCGCGGAACGAGTATTTATCTTGTAGACCGCGTAATCCCGATGATTCCACATCGTTTATCTAACGGAATTTGTTCATTAAATCCGAAGGTAGATCGCTTAACTTTATCTTGTGAAATGGAAATTAATGAGCAAGGGGAAGTAGTGAAGCATGAAATTTTCCAAAGTGTTATTAAAACAACGGAGCGTATGACGTATTCTGATGTGAAGCGCATTTTGGATGATGAAGATGAAGAGTTAATGACGCATTATGAGCCATTAGTCCCAATGTTCCAAGAGATGGGCAAACTAGCTACTATTTTACGTGAAAAGCGTATGGGCCGCGGGGCTATTGACTTTGATTTCAAAGAAGCGAAAGTATTAGTGGACGAAGAGGGCAAGCCGGCAGATGTTGTATTACGTGAGCGTTCTGTTGCGGAAAAGCTTATTGAAGAATTTATGCTAGTTGCAAACGAAACGGTTGCAGAGCATTTCCACTGGATGAACGTACCGTTTATGTACCGCGTTCATGAAGATCCGAAAGAAGATAAACTAGAGCGTTTCTTTGAGTTTATTACAAGCTTCGGGTATGCGGTAAAGGGACGCGGAAACGAAGTACATCCGCGTGCACTGCAACAAATTCTTGAAATGGTAAAAGGTCAACCGGAAGAGATTGTCATTTCAACAGTTATGCTTCGTTCCATGAAGCAAGCGCGCTATGATTCGGATAGTTTAGGACACTTCGGTTTATCGACAGAGTTCTATACACATTTCACATCACCAATTCGCCGTTATCCGGATTTAATTGTGCATAGATTAATTCGCACATATTTGATTAACGGAAAAGTAGACAATGAAACACAAGCAAAATGGCGTGAAAATTTACCGGATATTGCAGAACATTCTTCTAATATGGAACGCCGCGCTGTTGAAGCAGAGCGCGAAACAGATGAATTGAAAAAAGCAGAATACATGCTTGATAAAGTTGGTGAAGAATACGACGGAATCATTAGTTCTGTAACAAACTTCGGTTTATTCGTCGAACTTCCAAATACAATTGAAGGTCTTGTTCATGTTAGCTATTTAACAGATGATTATTATCGTTATGATGAGAAGCATTTTGCGATGATCGGGGAACGAACAGGGAACATCTTCCGCATTGGTGATGAAATTACAATTCGCGTAATTAACGTAAACAAAGATGAGCGCGCGATTGACTTTGAAATTGTCGGCATGAAAGGCAGTGTGAAACGACAACGAAAAGATCGCCCAGTTGTCATTGACCAGCCAAAAGGAAATAGAAAAAAACGCGGTGATCGTGATAACAAGCGCGGCGGACAAGGAAAAGAAAAAGAATCAAACCGTAACGGAAAACAAAACGGGGACAAAAAGAAAAAGCAGTTCTTTGAAAATGCACCAAGCTTTAAAAAGAAAAAGAAAAAACGTAAGTAAGAAAGGAGCCGTATATGGCTTCTTTCTTCATATTTTGTTACAATGATACAAATGAAGGGAGGCAAGAAAGAGATGCCAAAAGGTCAAGGAAAAGTCATCGCACAAAATAAAAAAGCATTCCATGATTATTTTATTGAAGAAACATATGAAGCTGGTCTTGTCCTTCAAGGAACAGAAATTAAGGCGATTCGCGCTGGTCGTGTAAACTTAAAAGATGCCTTTGCACGTGTGCAAAATGGTGAAGTATGGGTACATAATATGCACATTAGTCCGTATGAACAAGGAAATCGTTTTAACCATGAGCCGCTTCGTACAAGAAAGCTACTTCTTCATAAAAAAGAAATTGCAAAGCTAATTGGCTACACGAAAGAAACGGGTTATACGCTTGTGCCGCTTAAAATTTACTTAAAAAATGGATTTGCGAAAATGGCACTGGGTTTAGGTAAAGGTAAAAAGCAATACGATAAGCGCCATGATTTAAAAGAAAAAGAAGCAAAACGTGAAATTGCGCGTGTATTCCGCGATCGTCAAAAGATGTAATACAGAAATTTACAATTGCAAAATGACGATCGTGTGCTATAATAACAAATGTAAGGCCAGTTGAACATTGAAAAACAGCTCAATAGTAGCTATCACGAATATACTTCGTATGCTCCATTTCTTATATGGGGACGTTACGGATTCGACAGGGGTAGTTTGAGCTTAGGTTGCGAGTCGAGGGGATCGGCCTCGTTAAAACGTCAAAGCCTATAATTGGCAAACAACAAAACAACTTCGCTTTAGCTGCTTAATAACAGCTTTTAGCGGTTCGCCCCTCCATTGCCCATGTGGTAGGGTAGCGGACTCACTCTAAGTGGGCTACGCCGGCGTTCACCGTCTGAGGACAAAGGAAGAGAACAACCAGACTAGCAATTCGGAAGCCTGTCGATAGGCCGAAGAGTTTGCGAAATGCCAATATATCGACTACACTCGTAGAAGCTTAAGTGCCAATACTTTTGGACGTGGGTTCGACTCCCACCGTCTCCACCAATACATATTTGGTGGTTTTTTTATTTTGTGTGATTTGAACCATAACTTTGCCGTTTCGGCAAGGTTATGGTTCTTTTTATTTGCGGCAAAGTTATCGTTCCATTTTTAATGGTTTTTATTTGATTCCCTGATAAAGATAATTACGTTTTTATATTTTAGATACCTGTATTGTGTAATGTTGATTTACTAATTGGCCTAATACCAGCGTAGCTGTATTTAAGGGCAAAGTAGTTTGTTTTATAACTATTGAAGTCGTTGTAATAAAATACTGTATCAAAAATTATTCGTAACATTATTAATTGAAACCCTTTTTATTACTGAAAAACATGTATATATTAATAAAATTTGCTACTTTTCCCCTGGTTACAAGAACGCTGGTACTGAGCCATATAATTAATTGAAGTGTATTTGGAGCTATTATAGGCATAGGGTTAGTAATTTTATTTTAAAAATTTTCTCCATCAGAGAAGCCTTTAAGTTTGATTCAAGTAATAAAAATTAAACCTCTAAAAGCACAAGATTTTTTTATAATTCTTATGAAAAAATAGCCCTTCACCTGATCAAAAAAGGTCAGTGAAGGGCTATTTTTCTTGTTTCTATCATTTTTTAGTGTTTTTCATCAGAGTTTAGAAATTTATTTTTGTACGTTTTTATTGAGATAGAAGAAAAATAATACACCATCCTTTGTATTGGATACGCCATATTGTACAACATGTAAATCTAAAATGTTTTTGGAAATGGCAAGTCCTAATCCAGTTCCACCTGTGGAACGGTGTCGAGAAATATCTCCGCGATAGAAACGCTCCCATATTTTACTGAGCTGTTCTTCAGGAATATGAGATCCTTTGTTTTCTATGCATATTTTTACGCATGTACTGTCTTCTGTTGCTGAAATAATAATCCTTTCATTTTCGGGAGTATAACGAATGGCATTCGTTATAAAGTTCGTGATAACTTGCTCTATACGATGCGGATTGGCTAACACTTCAATTTCAGAAAGACTCGTTTGAACGGTTAACTGTTTATTTTTTATTTCGAAGGATAGATGTTTACATATATGTTCAATCGTTTCATTAATAAAAAATGGTCGCATTTCCATTTTGTACGTACCAGATTCTAATTTTGCTAATTCAAGCATATCCACAATGAGTAAATTCATCTTGTATACTTCTGTTTCCATTGCCTTGAAATAGTAATCTTTCTTATGACTAGCGACCCCATCTTTTAAAATAGACATACAACTTGTCATAATACTTAAAGGTGTCTTTAATTCGTGTGATACGCCCGCAATAAATTCTTTTCGTGTATGTTCTAATTGTTTTTCTTTTTCTATATCTTGCTGTAGCTTGTTAATGTATGAGTGTAACGTAGTTGATAATATATTAATATTTTGTGATAAGTTACCAATTTCATCTTTTGATGTAATTGGAATTACTTCCGAAAAATCAAGCTTTGCCATCTTTTGTGTCGTGGTGTTGATTTGTAATAACGGTTTTGCAATTCGTTTTGAATAATAAAATGCAGCAAAAAAGATAAGGATCAATGCGAATATAATGATGTATATATAATAGCCTTTTAGCATTTGTACAGCTTCATCAACGGGTTGTAAAGATGCTAGTACGAAAATATATGTGGTTTCACCATGTGGTTCTGTTATTGGTTGAATGAATAAGCGATATTTTTCACCGTTTTTTTCCTCCTCAAGAATTTGTAATGTATCTTGTTTCAATTTATCTTCATTAAACAATATCTTTGCTTGAAATTCTTTTATCATTTGCATAAATAAACGATTTGAATAAATCAGATTGGATTGCATATTTTCTTCAGGCATATGTATCGTTTGAAGGGTTGCCTGAAAATCTCCATGTTGTAATCCGAATTCACGTGGTTTTATAACTGTATCTTCAGGAAAATATGTGATTACTTTTTTCAATATCACTTGGTTAACTAAATTTTCGTTAAGGGCGGCGTCTATATGTATATTATAAGGAACTATAGAGGTGCTTGTCCTTGATGAAATAAAAACGCCCCAAAGATGGCTATTAAGCAAGTAAGGTTCTTTTAAAAGAGGGGGAATTTCATCTATATTTATAAGATTATACAGTGGTATCCTGAGTGTTGTATTAATTAGTTCTTCGTTAGAAGAATTATCCACCTTTGCTTCGATATAAAAATCATTAACGTTTTTTAAGTTTCCATTCTCATCTAGTAACGTAATCGAAGCATTATTATTCCTAAAAAAATCTTGCTCGAGTCTTTGAATCCTTTGTAAATTATCTTTATTTTTTACATAATCATTTTTAAATGATTGTATATTTGTTTTAATTGCATTTATTTTTCTGTTTTCATAGTATTGTTTGAAAAATATGGTTTGTCCAACAAATACACACGCCAAAATCGACATACATAATAATGTTGTTAAAATAAATAACTTGAATACAATTCTTCTTCTCATACTTCACCTTTAAACTGATAGCCAGCACGTATAATGGTTACGATAGAGGAGGATTTCTGTCCTAATTTACTTCGTAAATTTCGAATGTGACTGTTTATTGTACGATCATCCCCGGTGAAGTCATATCCCCAAATGTGCTCAATTAATTGTTCTCTTGTTATAACAATCCCCTCGTTTTGCATCAAATACGTTAATATTTCAAATTCTGTATGAGTTAAATTAATATCTTTCCCATTTATTGTGGCAATACGTGAAAGAAGATGCACAACAATTCCATTTCTAGATAACATATTATCTTTTGATGTTTGATATGTCTCACATCGTGTTTCGAGTAATCGTTTTGCTCGTGCTAGTAAAATAGGTGGGTTATATGGCTTTGTTACATAATCATCTGCACCTAATTCAAATCCAAGTAATGTATCATCTTCATCGGTTCGAGCTGTCAGCATAATAATAGGTACATTGGATGTTCTTCGAATCCGTCTACAAACAGACCAACCATCTAATTTTGGCAGCATAATATCAAGAATGATTAAATGTACTTCATGTTTTTCAAAAATAGATAGTGCTTCCGTTCCGCTTGTCGCCTCTAGTACTTTATATCCATCGTGTAACAAATAGTCTTTAACAATTTCGCGTAAAATATCTTCGTCTTCTACAATCAAAATAGTTTTTTGCATTGTACCTCTCCTGTATGAATTTAAACTTGTTTATGTAAAGATGATATGTAATTTGAATCAATTAAATACTGTATTCATTTTATAGCTTTCGAATGGAGATATATAAATTATAGCAATCCCATATAAAGATAAGATAAAGAGTAGAGTAATTCAAGAGGAATATAATTCATTTTACGATCCATAAAAAACGTGTAGAGATTATTATTTCGACACGTTTTTTGTATTTTTCGACACGTTTCTACATTATCTGCACATTATCTTCATTTGTTTGTATTAATATATCTATCGAAAGGGAAATTAATGATTTATATGTATGAGTAAAAAAAGTAGAGGTGAGTAATATGAAAAAGTTATATAGAGGAAATGGAATGTTAATAATTGTAACGATTATAATATTGATTACATGTATTATTTTTGTGTGCAATCCACTTGTTTTCTCGAATTCTGTAAAAGCAAAAGAAAAACCATTAACAGAACCAACTAAGAAGCACAGTGAAACTTCTATAAAAAAAGAGGCTTCAAAAAATCCAAATGATATTCATATTATTGTAAATAAGAATAGTAAGCTTCCAGATGGATATAAACCAAATGATTTAGTTGTACCGGATGTTACTTTTGCATTTTCTGGTATATGTGAAAAAAGTTATATGCGTAAAGAAGCTGCAAGAGCATTGGAGAATCTGTTTGCGCTAGCTAAAAAAGATGGAATAACATTACAGGCTGTATCTGGATTTCGTTCTCTAGAGTATCAAAAAAGTGTTTATCAAAATAACGTTAAAAAACAAGGTAAGGAGCAAGCTGATCGAGTATCTGCAAGACCTGGTCATAGTGAACACCAAACAGGATTAACAATGGATGTGTCAGCAAGTAGTGTAAATAACACATTAGAACAATCCTTTGGTAATACAAAAGAAGGAAAATGGTTGGCTAAAAATGCCCATCGTGCAGGGTTTATTATTCGGTACTTAAAAGGAAAAGAAGGTATTACGGGGTATTCATACGAGCCATGGCATATCCGATATGTAGGTGATATTGCAAACGAAATATCTGAAAAGGGTATCACCTTAGAAGAATATTACAATGAAAATTAATAATATTCCTTTTAGGGGTATCACCCCATCGCTATCAAGCTAACAAAACAAAATTCTCTTAAAATAAAAAAATATACTATTCTTTCTGGGGTAGCACGTACATTCTAGACTTGCGATAGATATCAGTTCTAAATTAGCAAAATACCAAGAAGTAATAAAATTTAAATATATAGATGTGGGGGTTCTTTGCACTTATGAAAAAATATCTTGCCGGTCTCACAGCAATATCTGTAGCTGGAGCAGCATCTCCATTCATGGATAATGCCCAAGCAAAAACAACAGATCAATTGCAACCGACCACACAAATAATTCAAACATCTTCACAAACTAATGGGGCGTACATAGTAACTGCTGACGCATTGCACGTCCGCACAGGTCCTAGTACTTCTTATGATATTACATCTTGTGTGTATAAAGGACAAAAACTACAGGTTATTGGGGAAGAGAATGGTTGGTTGAAAATTAACCATCAAGGAAAGACTGGCTACGTAAGCAGTAAATTCGTTTCAAAAAATGGTGGATCAGCGAATTCAAACGTAAGTACAAGTGGTAAGAAAACTGTAACTGCTGACGTATTACGTGTTCGCACAAGTCCGAATACTTCTAGCTCTATTATAGGACGCGTATATGAAGGACAAGTATTACAAGTCATTGGAGAAGCGAATGGCTGGCTCAAAATTAATTATAACGGAAAAACTGGCTATGTAAGCAGTGAATTCGTTACAGATGGTGGCTCTTCCTCAACTGGAAATAATGAAAATGTACAAGCTGCTAATGGTAATTATGCAGTCAATGTATCTTCCCTTCGCGTTCGTACGGGCCCTAGTACTTCTCATACAGTTTTAGGCTCTCTTCATAAAGGGCAAGTTGTACAAGTTACTGGAGAAGTACAAAATTGGTTTAAGATTAACTATGGTGGAAAAACTGGTTATATTAGCAAAGGTTACGTTACAAAAGGCGGATCAGATGTAAATAATAATGGACAGCAAAATAATAACGGTACTGTTCAAACAGGTGGTACATACGTTGTAAACACATCTTCTTTACGCGTTCGTACAGGCCCTGCTACTTACCATAGTGTAATTGGCGGTGTGGTAAATGGCCAAGCGTTACAAGTAACTGGTATCGAAAATGGTTGGCTCAAAATTAATCATCATGGGAAAATAGGTTATGTGGATAGCCAATATGTAAAATTTGTTCCAGGAGGCACAACACCTCCGTCTGAAGCAAGTAATCCATCTACTTCAGCAGCGGTTGGTGATTACTACGTGAACGCAAGTGCATTAAATGTAAGAAGCGGTGCTGGTACAAACTACGGTGTAATCGGTGCGTTATCAAAAGGGACAAAAGTAACAGTTCTATCTGAACAAAATGGGTGGAGCAAAATTAATTACAACGGTAAAAACGGTTATATATCAAGTCAATATTTAGCAAAGACACCCGTTTCAGGTGGATCCAATATAAGTAATCCTGCAAAAGGTGATAAAATTATTAATGAAGCCAAAAAACATATTGGTAAACCGTATGTTTTTGGAACAGAGGGTCCTAGTAGTTTTGACTGTTCTGGCTTTATTACCTATGTTTTTAATCACGCTGGATACTCGTTATCCCGAACAAATGCACAAGGATTTTATAACCAATCCCAAAAAATTCCAAATCCTCAACCGGGTGATCTAGTTTTCTTCCACAGTACATATCCTACTAAAAATTATATCACTCATGTAGGGATTTATATTGGTAATAATAAAATGATTGATGCGGGGGGCACTCGTGTAGATATCAGAGATTTAAATTCACCTTATTATCGCCAGCATTTTGTTGGGTACGGCAGAATTTAATAGAGATATGATGTAATTATACTTAAATAAGAATTCGACATGAAAATAAGCAAGTGATTATGTTGGAAAATGTCGGACGACACAAATTTGGCAAGTTGACCATATGTACTTTGAAACTCTCTTTTTTCTTAAAATTCAAAAAAGGACCGAATTCAAATTGGTTCTGGTGCAAAAAATCTATAAAACTTGGATATACTGATACTAATATTCTAAAAAAGGACGTGATCAGTATGGAAAAGCAAAATTTATTCAAGTGGAAACATTATCAACCAGACATTATCTTATTAACTGTACGTTGGTACCTGCGGTACAATTTAAGTTTTCGTGATTTAGTGGAAATAATGGAGGAACGTGGGTTATCTTTGGCTCATACAACGATTATGCGTTGGGTTCATCAGTACGGTCCTGAATTGGACAAACGAATCCGACGTCATCTTAAACAAACAAGTGACTCCTGGAGAGTCGATGAAACATATATCAAAGTAAAAGGTCAATGGATGTACCTGTATCGTGCTGTTGATTCGAAAGAAAATACAATCGATTTTTACCTAAGTAAAACAAGAGACCAGAAGGCTGCAAAGTGCTTTTTCAAGAAGGCCTTGCAGTCTTTTCATGTTTCAAAACCTCGTGTTATAACAGTCGATAAAAATCCAGCTTATCCTACAGCAATTGAACAGTTGAAAAAAGAAAAAAGCATACCTGGTGGTATGCGACTTAGACAACAAAAGTACTTGAATAACATAGTAGAACAAGATCATCGCTTTATAAAGAAGCGAATTCGTTCTATGTTAGGGTTCAAATGTTTTGACACAGCTACATCCATTCTTTCTGGAGTAGAAGCCATGCATATGATTAAAAAAGAACAGGTTGATTTAAAGAATCAGTCTGTCCAAAATCAGAAAGAATTCATCCATCAATTGTTTGGGCTTGCAGCATAAGATACGGTTCCGTTAGGAATCTATGCGCTTTATTCTCTTTTATTCTATTTTTGCACCAGAACCCTCTAAACTTAACTCCTAGTAAAAACAGTATAGATGATATTTATTAAAAAGAAAAGTACTCAGAGGAGTGCTTTTCTTTTTTGGATAAGGTGATCCCATATAGGGTAGCTTTTGTTTCATCCTGATTAGATTACCCTTGTAAGAATCGTTGTATTTCTGTTTCTGACAATCCAGTCATTTTAGCAATATCCTGTACAGATACACCATTGTTATGCATACCACGAACTAATTGTATCTTTCCTTGTTGTATGCCCTTGCTCACGCCCTTTATTGAGTGCATGAGCAATTCCAGCAGCTTCATCCATTAATGCTTTTTCCCTTGCCTCATATTCTTTACGGAACGAAGTGTCTTGACTCATACGTTTCCACTTATTCATTGCTTTTTAGGTTTCTTATCTAAAATAAAGCGTAGTTCGTTGATTTCATCATCAGATAGGGTATCTCCCTGAATAAATTGAGTAAGCATGGATTTCAAGGCACCTCCATAGATACGCTTGATAAATGATTTGGTCTCAGCACGCTGGCACTCTTCCTGTGTATAGAGCGGGTAAAAGGTGTAAACTCTTAAATTTTTATTGACACCTACTACATCTTTTTGAACCAATCGATCGAGAAGAGTGCGTATGGTTTTCGGCTTCCAATCAGTACTCTCCTGTAAGGAAAGTATGATGTCATTCGCCGTTTGGGGAGCTTTGTCCCAAAGTACGTTCATGATTCCCCATTCTGATTCTGATATACTAGGAATGTTTTTCTCCATATTTATCCCCTCCATTTTCTTTAATAGATTCTTAAATCTTTTAAAGTTGATAAAGTAATTTCTACAGCCTTACTTCCAGATGCATCATCTTTATTTTGTATATTGGTAGCAAAGAAATAAGTATTGTCCTTCGTCTCTACATACCCGATAAACCAACCATTGATGTTTTTTCCATTCACTGTTCCTGTACCTGTTTTTCCTGATAGGCGAACTTCCTCATTCTTTTCTAAGAGTAGTGCTTCCTTCACAGCTTGGATATTCATTTCCTTATATCCCAATTGATTGTAATAAAAGGCTTGCAGCAGTTGCACTTGCTCGACTGGAGAAATTTTTAGTGAGGATTCGTGCCAGAATTCACCTAATCTCCCAGATACATTGGAGTTTCCATATTTTATATCTTGGAGATTAGATTGTATTGTTTCAAATCCTGTTCTACGATCTAGTTCTTGGAAATACCAGTTTACAGATTTTTGTAAAGCAGATGAGACATCCTGATCCATATTCCAAGCGTCATAGGGTTGCTCTGTCCCATCCCATAAAAGGGTGGATTCTTTGGGTGATATCACATTTGATTCTAATGCAAATAAGGCACTATAGATTTTGTATGTGGAATCAGGTGATACCCGCAACGTACTTTTCTCTTCATTATAAATGCGATATTGCTGTGCGTTATGATCATATAAAACAAAGCTTCCTTCATACCCTTTAAAGAATTGATGTAAATCTTCATAAACTACTCTGTTATTATTAAAATAATATCGGTCGTTTTCCGTCGCAAATGCGGAAATGAGAGGTAATTGGACTGTCAAAATGATACTGGCCAACGCATAAATAAAGACGCTTTTTCTTATTGATTTCTTTGTGCCAGCCTTATAGGCAGCAATTTGTTCAATTCGTTTTTTGATTTGACTCTTCGAACCGTTTATTTTTGTTACTAACTGTAGCTTACTTGACCGTTTCGAAAAATCCAAAAAATTAATAATTGTATTTCCATATTCACTAAATGAATTATCGTCTAGTACATGTAAAACAGATGTATCACATGCGATTTCCCGATCTAATCTCATTTCTCTAAAAGCAAGCCAGACAAGGGGATTAAACCAATAAATGATTTGATAGAACAATATCACGTAATTTGTCAGCAGATCCTTATTTTTATAGTGATTCAGTTCATGAAGAAAGATATACTCGTAATGTTTCAAGCTGAGCCAGTTTTCATGCTGAGAAGGTAAGACGATATATGTTTGAAAAAGTCCAAATATCATTGGAGATTGGACTCTTTTTGAAATAACAATCTTTATTGATTTTTTAATCTGTAGTCTTTTCTTGCATTCTTCGAAAAGCACCAGAACTTCTTGATTGGAAAACTTAGAAGAATAATTCTTTATCCTTCTAAGTGTAATCCATCCACGAACCATAATAAAAGTATATAATAGCACCCCTGACATCCATAATCCCATCACTCCCATATTAAGTAAGGACAGATCCGGCCGAGTGACGGATACAGAAAAGTCTTTTATCAGGTGTAGGCCCTGCATCATATTAGTTCCAGTTATTTTTGTATTAGGGCTGAGCGCATTAGTCTGATATGTATCCCCACCGCTAAAGAGAGAACTAAAATTATATAAATAATTAGGTATGAAAGGAAGTGCTAAAGCGATAAAAAGAAACATCCACAAATGATAGTGCCATTTTGCTGTTAGTTGTCTTCCAAACCATTTTCGTATAAGTAGAATAACAGTAACGGAAAATGAAGACACCAATAGGCCAATTATAAAATGAGTTAAAAACATGTCTCTCAACACCAACTCTCTTGGATTTTTAAATTTTTAAAAACAGGTATATAGCATATTTATAGTAGCTTGATGGTAAAAAATAAAGAGTTGACTTTATGGGATTACATCTGTAATATTGTACTACAGATGTAATCAGACTACAAATGTAGTCTTTCGAAACTACTTAAATAAGGTTGTTTTTTCAATCGTACATAAGAGTCTAATCAAATAATTAGGAGGTTTTACATCATGAACAAAAGAGGGTTTTATCAAATGCTAGCACCAATAGGCTTGGTGCTTATGGTTGCAGGCTGCTCAGATGAGAAAAAACAGATTGTACAACAATCAGAAACAGAACATACAGAGGGAACTAACCAAACGTCAGAACATATAACGGCAAAAGAAACTACAATGGAGAAATTTGAACAACTTGAGAAGGAATATGATGCGAGGCTTGGTGTCTTTGCGTTGGATACTGGTACAAAACAAACAGTAACCTATCATCCAGATGAGCGTTTTGCTTATGCATCTACTCATAAGGCTCTAGCTGTAGGAGCACTTTTACAACAGAAGGCAATAGAAGACCTTGATCAAAGAATTACCTATACACGTGAGGATCTTGTTAATTATAGTCCGATTACAGAAAAGCATGTTGATACGGGAATGACTCTTAAGGAGCTTTGTGATGCTTCTCTTCGATACAGTGACAATACTGCTGGAAACCTTATCCTTAAACAACTGGGGGGACCGACTGGGTTTAAAAAAGAACTGGAGGAAATTAGGGATAATATTACCAATCCTGAGCGATTTGAGCCATATTTAAATGAGGTTAATCCTGGTGAAACTCATGACACGAGTACACCAAGAGCACTTGCTACTAGTCTTCAAGCTTTTACATTGAAAGATACACTTTCAACTGAGAAACGTGAACTTTTAATAGATTGGATGAAGAGAAATACTACTGGAGGTGCGTTAATTCGTGCTGGAGTGCCGAAAGGTTGGGTAGTGGCTGATAAGACTGGAGCAGGATCATATGGTACACGAAATGACATTGCGATCATTTGGCCATCAAAAGGAGACCCTATTGTTCTTTCTATACTTTCAAGTCGTGATAAAAAAGATGCTGATTATAACGACAAGCTTATTGCTGAGGCAACAGAAGAAGTAATTAAGGCCCTTAAGGTCAAAAATAAATAGAAAATGATTGTTATCGTGCCCCCTTCTTCAACTCCCATGAAAGAACGAAGGTTTTTCATTATCTATGGTGCTATGAAGTGCAGCATGGTTGGCTAACAGGGCAGTTCCTGGCTTCAACATTCAAAGCTAACGATGAATGATTTTTCAAGATGAAGGTCGCTTTAATTGAGCAAGGATCACAAAAATTATCAAACTTTTTCATAAAAGAATGATTCAATTGAATATAGAAACAGCGTGTTTTGATTAATCAAAAATTATAGAAACAAAAAAGAGTCATGTGAATGTAAAACATGACTCTTTTTTAGAGTATTCTAGAATCTTTCGTCGGGAGATTCTAAATTTAATTATTCTGATATAATTTAACGTAATTTAGGAAAAAATCCAAATTTAAGGTAGGTACTATAGGAGGTTCAGCCAACTCACTAACATAAAACCCACGCTAAGGATTATTTACACCGTAAAAATACTGTACGTTTTTGTTACAATGCTTTGTTTGAAGTGTATCACTAAGAAATTTGTTGATTCTCGCATAACAAAAATATGTAACAAATTTAATTTTTATCAAAACTTTAGATACCCTTTTTGTTACGAGATACTCCAGGTTATTTATTGTCTTTTTGTAACATAGAAAACCCTTAGCGTATGAAAATTAAGGTTTTAACTTCCAGAAAACGTATTAATGTGGGGTTTATGTCATCTGGTCGGCGTTACCCCAATTAAGCAATACTTCAATTCCAAAATCTGTACCTTTTGGAACTTAAAACGAATTAGTAATAAATTTCTCAATATAGATATTGCTACTATTTTTAGTTATACTATTCAAAATTTAAATTTAATGTAATATCATGAAAAGGTGATGGTTATTACCCTATTTGTTTCTCCTTATGCCATAGATAAGATCGGATTCCTGGTCTTATCTCTTTTTTATTTATGAGGTCTTGTTACACATTCATAACTTAACAAAATTTTTGTTATGGGTTATTTGTTGTCATTGGCTTGGTGGCAGTGTGGGTTATAAAATTCTTAAGTTGATGGGCATGTGGCGGTACCCCTTATAGAAACATTTTAACCTGTCCTCCTGTACGCTAAGCGTAAAACAGCCCCAAGGAGGGATTCAGCCGAAATATGTGTAAAAACGGGTCATAAGGATACATTTTTTCACAAAAATTTTTTCTATCAGCCTGTGTAGCAATGGAACTAAATCATGCAACAAGTATTGGCGAATATTATATTTAGAATACTGCCAACAAATTAACCATATAAAGCTACATTAAGGATTTATAAGATGAAAAAAGCCACCTTTTCTGTTCTACAAAAAGGTGGCTCGGATGTATCATTTTTAATTTATTGGAACTTGTAGTACGTAAAGTTCTTCTTCAACAACACCCATCTGAAGCCGCAATGTTTTACATGCATCTTCTACAGCTTGATTATATACATGCGGTCCAATTTCTTTCATCATAAACTCCAATATATATTCAGCTTCAGTTGAACTTAAGTCTAGTTCGAATTTTTTATAAAAGAAATCCTCAAGACGTGCCTTTACCATCTCTTGATTCTCGCGGGATAATTTTTTTAATTTAGGCATTTAAATTCACTCCTATAAGTTAAGTCAATTGCTTAGTAATAGACATAAGTTTTTATAATAATATATATATTTAATTAATTTCCGCGCCATAAGATTGTGCAACAGCTATCGCTTGGGCTGTATCCAGTCTTACATTTTTTAAATCAAAGGTTCTAAAATCTACTCTATTAACTGTTGCTCCTCGTAAATCAGCTCCTGAAAGCTTCACTTTTCCTAATTGCGCACCGGTCAAATCGACATCACGTAAATCCGCTTTTTCTAGGTTGCATTCATACAAGTCAGCCTCAACTAAACGAATGCCCCTTAATTTTTGTTTACCTAAATTCGCAAAGCGAAAGTTTGTATAAGACCAATCGCCACCCTTGATTGTTATTCCGTCTAAATTTGCCTCCTCAAAATCGGAACCAGTCATTTTACATTCCTCAAATTTTGAAACAAATAAATTCGCTCCAGAAAATTTGCAGTTGGCAAATGTTGATCCTTTATGGAGAGAAGCATTAAAGAACGAACCAGTAAAATCACATTCGATAAAGTTACAATTTTGCGTTAAAATCTCTGATGCATCTACACCTCTGAAACGACATTTAATGAAAGTACAGTTTCTTAACTCTTCTTCTTTTATATTGAATCCTCTAAAATCCATTTCTACATACTCATTGTTTATATATTGAGTCATGTTCTAGCCTCCTATATTGCTGCAATTCGTTTTTTTAGCTTTAAGATAAAAAGAAAAAGGTAATCCAAAAATAGCGATAACAGTAGCTATTATAAATACATCATGAATCACTAGTGTTGCATTAAAATATCCCGAGTTTCAAAAATACTCAAAATCTTTCGTTATTTTATTTTACGCATAGAAAAAGTCCTTTATAATAGATGGAGTTAGGTGGTAACCTGTCCAAATCCATTA
>NZ_JAMBOP010000050.1 GCF_023715645.1 Bacillus cytotoxicus
TCTGCTTTCGTGTTTTTGTTGGTGTGGTTACTTACAATTATACAGGACAAGGCGATTTTTTTATGCAAAAAAACAAAAGGGCTGCCCATAAATCGGTTTCACCGACTTATGGGACAGCTCCATTTTTATAGAGTAATTTATAAACTAAGAGAGAGTTTTCATTCAAGTTTATTTTTCTAACACATCTGGGCGAATTAATTTTAAATCATCTGTTTTAATTGCACCTGTTGAAGTAGATGATAATTTCACTTTTGTAGATGTATCCCAATACCATCCACCTTGCCAAAACTGCGCGAAAAGTGATTTTACTGTTTTGTTTACAATTCCAGCAGCTACTGAACCTGGTTTTAATATAACCTTATTTCCTTTCTGATGTAACGGGAAGGGTAAACCAAAATTCACTTCCTTGTTTACCATCTGAACGATCTTGCACACCAATTTTACCTTTGTGCATTTCAATTAACGATTGTGCAATGGCTAATCCGAGTCCGGATCCCCCAGATTGTGAACTTCTTGATGGATCTGTTCTAAAAAAGCGTTCAAATATGCGCAGTTGATCACTATAAGCAATGCCTTCTCCTTCATCACGTAAAATAAATTGGACGTGCTGCTTCTGCTTATTTTCCTCTACAATTAACTCGATTGTTCCACATACTGGAGAATATCGAATCGCATTATGCAACAAATTACTGATAACCCGTGCTACCTTGCAAGGCATAATCCAGAGTTTAGGCAATGTATCAGAAACGTGTAATTGTAAATGGATCTGTTTTTCTTTTAATAAAATAGAATGTGAATCTAGTACTTCTAATAAAATACGATCCATATGTGTAAAACTTGGATAAAAATCTTCTTGGCCAAGTTCTAACTTAGAAAGATCGAATAAATCATTGATAAGTCCACTTAATCTTTGTATTTCTTTATGGATTGTCGTTAAGCACTGCGCCTTCATTTCGAGATTCTCAATTACATCATCTTGTAATGATTCTATCATCAACTGTATGCTAGCTATAGGTGTTCGTAAGTCATGTGAAATATTCGCAATGAGCTCTGTACGTGCTTTCTCTCCTTCTTCTAACTGAATAAACCCTTCCTCTAAATTTTTAGCCATTTGTTGAAAGGCGGTTGCTAATTCTTTAAATTCTTGTGGTCCATACCCAATTCTATATATCGTTCCAAATTGTCTATCACTATATTGTTTTGTTAATACAATCAAATTTTGAATCGATTCCGTAATAGGGCGTGTTAATATCCAGTAGATCATCGTTGAAAACGCCATTGCTACGACTACAATTCCTATAAATAGTTGCGTTTGTTCCGGTTTAAGTAACATTTTCATTTCGCTATACCAAATAGCAATTAGCATAATGCTGGTGCTTAATGTATTCATCAATAACAATTGATTCCGTAATTTCATATTGTAGTTCCCCCTTGTTGTAACATAAAACGAATATCAGTAAACCCATCTTATCGTAAACACCTTTCAATTTTCTTTCAAAACTATAACAAAATTCTTTCAAGAGTATCATCAAGGATCAAAAGGCTGGATTGAAATTGCGAAACTCTCCTTACACCAAAATTAAATTAATATTTTCATATCATACCCACAGAAACCTTTTTAAAATTTATCGGTTTGAACACAGAAGGAATAGACACATTATCGTTAACATGAATTAGAAACGGAAATTCACTTGGTTTTCAGGCATATGGATTGAACTTCCTATAAAATCAATGAAAGACTTTTGTAACAATTACGAAAGTCTTTTGTAATGCTTGTGAAAGGAATTTGAAAGATATTTAAAGTAAGATAAACTTATTGCAAACACACATACGAACTACCTTATAAACTGTATATTTTATTTTTCTAATGCAATAAAGATGGATTTTAAATGAATTCTCTCAGGTGTGTTAGAAAAATAAAATTGATCCAACCGAGCTTCCCCCAAGCTCCTTTTAAACAAACAAAACCCACAGAAAACATTTTTGTTCTCTGTGGGTTTTGTTGTGTTTATGCTTTTCCTTCAAACAAGTGGCTCTTTTATAGAAATGAGTGAGATCTGTTTAATGCAAAATAAAAGTACAGAGTATTGCGAAGAATTTGTACATAGCATAAGTGCATAAAAAAAGGCTTGCAAGCTCTTCCATTACCCTCTACTGTGTTAGGTGTCGAAGCCATACAGATGGAGGTCATGAAAGGATGCTAGCAATGCCTGAAATACAGTATATCAAACATTTACGAGAGAACAAAGACCTAACTATATCAGAAATCGCAAGAAAAACAGGGAATAATTGGAGAACTGTTAAGAAATATGCGGATGGCAGCGTCCATTCAGAAAATATTGTACCAAAGAAGCGTGGCATGATGTATGAGGAAGGATACGGAGAAATTACAGTAGATAAAAAACGTTTTGTACTCCGAAAAGCACGTATGAAGCAAACTATTATTGTCAAAAAAGAATGGGATCAGTTTACATGTTTTACAAATGACGGAGAGGTTATTTACCAAGAATATAGATCGTATATGAATGTAACTAGGGAAATTCCTTGGAATGAAATTTCAGGTGATTGGGAGAAGAAGCCTCGTGCTATGTGTTATTCACGTTTCTTTCCTTATTTGCCCGAAAGAGTACAAGCATATCTTCTTTTCAAGAAAGAAGATATTAGAAAACGAATTATTGGGTTACGTGAACTTTTGATAAAACACTCTTTACAGCAACTTAATGAACATCTCGAACAAGAAGAACGATTACACAGAGATCCTCACGAACTCGGATTTCTTATAGATGCTAAGAATATTCCTTATCCAGACAAATGGGAAGAAATACACACTCCAACAGTCCTAGTGGACTACGAAACAGACTTATGTCAATATGATCGGAAACTTTGTCCATCACTTGAAGGAGGCATACAATCATGACTCTAAATACATTACAAACAGTTTGTAAAACCCTTCACCTAGCCCATGTAATGGACAGTTATAATAGTGTTCCGTTTGAAAATAAGGAGCAGTTTCTTGTAGATATTTTAAGTCTAGAAATAGAGTCTCGACAAACGAAGAAAATTGAACGCCTCATAAAGAAAGCTAAATTTCGAGAAGTGAAATGGTTACGAAATTATGAATGGGGAGAGCAAATCCATTTACCAGCTACAGTAAACCAAGAGCAAATCTGTGACCTACAGTTTCTTGAAGAAAAGCAAAATCTCCTTTTACTCGGTTCCCCTGGAACCGGGAAAACACATTTAGCTACTGCCTTAGGTTTAAAAGCTTGTGAAGCAGGGCATGAAGTACGTTTCTTTCGAGTAGCAGACCTAGTAGCTCAACTAGAAGAAGCATTAAAACAAGGGAATTTATCTCGACTAAAGAAACAGATTGAAGCTTGCGAATTGCTTATTTTAGATGAACTTGGATATGTTCCATTTCAAAAACAAGGAGCGGAGCTTCTATTTCATGTCATCGCTGACTGTTACGAACAAAA
Organism: Bacillus cytotoxicus; assembly: GCF_023715645.1. Classification (GTDB taxonomy): domain Bacteria; phylum Bacillota; class Bacilli; order Bacillales; family Bacillaceae_G; genus Bacillus_A; species Bacillus_A cytotoxicus_A. The sequence goes on from NZ_JAMBOP010000050.1 coordinate 3,477, forward strand.
GAGTGTAATTGTCACATCTAATTTGGAGTTTGGACAGTGGAATCGTGTATTTGGAGATAATCGTTTGACTTCTGCATTGGTGGATCGATTGGTCCACCATGCCCATATTATTGCATTTACAGGAGAAAGTTATCGTTTAAGAAATGCCCTTTCTTCTACGACTTCAGATCTAAATATTTAAAAAAGAGAATTGCAAGCCTCTGCACTTTTTGCTGCATTTCTCTGCACTTTCTGCTTGCAAAAAACATAGTTCTCTAGCAAGATTTTCTAAAAATGAAGGCGTAAGATGTTCATATAATTCTTTAGCAAATAATTGTAGTTCACTTTGAATCGAAAAATCCATAAAAAACGTCATCCTTCCTGTATATTTTTACAAAAAGAATAACGCTTTTTTCGTTTTATGGATACAATTTCGCTTTAGCTTGATGACAATGGATGATCCCCCTTGATTAAAATTTATTATAAACATAAAATGTAATTAAAAGTATATGGGGGGAAAGATATGGAAAGTAGGCCGTGGTATTTACAAAGTAAATTTTTATATACAATATGTTTAATACTACCATTAATAGGGTATATAATTGTTTTATCTAATAAAAAAAAATTCACACATGAAGAATGGCTACCATTTCTTTTAGTAGCAACAATTATGACTGCTTTTTGGTTATTAAAATTCCTTCCAACTAATATGTTTTTTATAGGAATAATTGTAACCATTATAATAATATATATAGTTATCAAAAATTAAATCTGTACCGTCAATATTTTTGTGTAAATAAATGGTCCCTTGGCTTGTCTGAGGGATTTTTTGTTTTTGGGTGTAACTTGTTTTCTTAAGTTGATGGGCATGGGGTCACCATATCAAAAAAAGAAAATTGTACGTTAGACAAAATTTAGACACATTCCATCTGGTTCCCTGTACGTTAAGGAATTAGTTTGTATATTTGAGGAGATGTGCGAGACAGATGTGAATTTAGGGGAATCCAATATTTCTATTCAAATATGATAGAATGGAAATATATCCAAAACGGAGGGAAAACAAATGAACTCAAACACGAAACAGTTTATTTATGATATCCAGCAAAGAAAGAACAATTATATAGAAAATGTATTAATAGCAATACAACACCCTAAAAAAGAGCAATCTGAACAGGTCATTCAAAATATAGTAGAGAAGATGGATATGATGATTAGTCTAGTTACTACGTACATGAGGATTGAATCAGGATCTACGGAAGAATTAAAAGAACTTCAGAAAGAAATTATCCATGCTCAAGCATATATCCAAAAACGAAAATTTGAAGAAACACAGAGATAAAACCCTGTGTTTTTATTTGGTCGTCTATGAAACCAATCTGTTATAAATCAAATTAAAGGAAAGAATATATCGTTTTAAATAATTAGTTTGTTTTTTCATCAACTAATTTATATAACGTAAAAAGAAATCCTACCAATATTAAGCTTTCCACCATGATAATCCCGACCCTCTCCTTCCTTTTAACCCCAACACATCAGATGAAAGTTATGTATATCCCATATTAGCTGCAGCAAACAAAAAGGATCTTCCCTTCTCGTAAAGGCTGATCCTTTTCTTCGTTCATTTAACTATTTTTAGCTATTCTTGATTAATTAGAATAACAGCTGGTCCATCTACACGAATTCCACCAACTTCGATTTTTTCATAAGGCTCAACTGTAATAGAAATGATCCCTTCTCGCTTCTTTAATTCATTACTTAATTCTTTTGTTAACATTTTTTTCATGTGTGCACTCCTTCTTACTGCTTAATTTACTATTGGTATGTAAATTAAAAATGGTTTCCTGGTCTGGAAACCATTTTTTGTAGTTGACCATATGGTGTTACCAGTTCGTTTATCAATTTTACGTAAAGAAGATAAACAATTACTATTCACTGTCTCAGTAGATGTAAGGAACTCTTAAAGATAGCGGTGAGATTGATTGTTTTTTCTTCTAGAAATAATGACTTAGATAGTATATTACCTAAAACAATGAAAGCCCTACCTCTCTTTCATCCTTACGGCTCCTTGTCCGTGCCAGTGTGAATCAGGATTGCAAAAATCAAGTGACTATTTAATCGAGTTATTTGATGAAACTTCGAACGTTCGAAAAAGAAATTAAAAAATAAAAATGGATAAGATGGAAGTAATAACAAAAGAGGTTCCTACTCTAAAAGTGAGTTGAAGAAGTTGAATGTCTTTGAAATGATTTACTTTTAATAATCATCATATTCCCAAAAAATTCAGGATATTTTCGGGGGATGTAATACATTATCTATAATGAATCTTAACAGAAACCCTTTATATGATTTTCAGTGATCCCTTTAATTAATCCTAGTTCACTAATCAAAAATTCATGTGCGTTATCCAACATTTTTTTTTCGCTTGTATTAAGTGCCTTTTCTTTATTCATACGCATTAAATCACGTACAACTTCAGCACCTTCTTGTATTTCACCCGTTTTTATTTTGTCCGTGTTCACTTTATACCTTTGTTTCCACGGCAGCAATTTATCTGATTCTCCATGCTGAAAAATGTGTATAATATGTTTTAATGCAAGTATATCAGTAACTGGGCGTATACTCGAACTTAATATTTTATCCATAGGAATCATGACTTGCATATTACTGATTGACATTTTTATAACATAATACTGTTGTTTTTTTCCTGAGAATTCTTTTTCTTCTATGGCTTCAATTATACCTGCTCCGTGCATTGGATAAACAATGTTATCGCCAATTTGAAACATATAATCCACCTCCATATATGGTAACCTTCTTAACCATAACATATATTTGATTTTTTATCAAATATTTTATAATACCATAAAATTATTTTTAGCGTCAACTACTTTTTCTTTAAAATTTAAATTTAATAAAAACAGCACCAAAACAATAGGGTGTGCGTCAGATTTCCAATAAAGGAAAGGGGAATTTCCCCGTGCATATTCTGAAACCTCTACTCATTAACGTAGATCAGTTTTCCCTAGAAAACGACCAAATCTATCCCGTATTTTTTTCAATCTTGTGTGGTACTCCAAAATCTCAATTCTTGCTTTTTCAGCTAAAGGTGCAATTGGTCGTAAGTCTTTTAACCCCCAATAATCAATCACTACATCAAGTACTTGATCAAAATATTGTAGTGGTCCATAGTTCGCTTCTTTTGCAATTACAGCCATTCTATTTTCAAAATCTGCCATGACAGCACCTGGCATTTTAAAATTCCTAATCACATTGGCAATATGATAGCAATAATTAGGTTCTAATTCCAAATGTGTTCGAATGACGTCTCGATAAAACGCATAATGAAGAGTTTCATCTTTGGCAAGACGGCGTAATAATGTAGCAAGATCTGGATCATGCTTACTTGCAACCTTAGCTACATTATTGTAAAACACCATCGTTGCAAGTTCTTGTAGCGTCGTATACGTCATTGCTTCGATTGGTGTATGAAAATCAGGCTCAAATCCACCCTCAACGACTGACTTTCTTAATTCATGTATACGTTTAGGATTCACACTTCGAGTGAGTAGTAAATATGTCTCCAATAAATTCGAATGCTGATCCTCTTCTGAGGTCCAAGTATGGATAAAGTCTGTAATAACAGAAAGGGATCCTTTAAAAGTCGCAGATAAATACGTTGTAAACCATGGTAAATTCACTTCTGTTAATAAAGCTGTTTCAATGGCCGTAATTACACCAGAAGGAAGAGTAACTTGACTTTCATCCCAAGGAATTCTTTTAAAGTCCATTCCCTTATCCCATGGTAAAAACTCATGATAACCCCAGTCTATCTTCTGCGCTCTTATTTTATGTTGTTCATACAGTTCTTTTAAACGTGGTTCTAATCGGAAATCTAAATCATTTGTTAGCATATAAGTGCCCCCTTTTCTTACCATGGATATTCATCCTATTTTTACCCTTGAAAATTTTCTACAAATGAATATTACTTTCCTTTTTTTAAGTCAAACATAACAAATTTGTAACAAAACTCTTTAAGAGCCCTATATTTTTATATGATTTTTTCAAATCAAAAGGGGAACCGTTACATATATTGTCCTTTTATATAAAAGGGGTTCTGAGGCATACGGTATGTTGCTCAGCCTAGAAAAAAAACGATCATCAGTAAATAGAGAATAAAATTCATGGATGAAGGTACTCGTCATGTTGTAAATCTTGGTGATTGTAAAAAGTTGCATGCCCATAAAGAATCGTTTTATAATAAAGATTAATAAACAATTAATCTTTCCTGCGTTTTCACTACTTTCTAATTTTGTTATTGGGAGCAAAAACTGAAAAGAGTAATGGTATTTTATACACACTAACAACTTATTTAGATGTAAAATCCAAGATGTTAGATTAAGCGCTTGGAAAATATATACACTTGATGAGATAGCCTTAAACGACAATTCCCAACAAAATTACTGTACATTGGCTATGATGGGGTTATTTACACGGTTAGACCGTGCACAAAGGGAAGAGGCGATAAACATGCAGTCAACGGAAGCACATATGAAGGAAAAACAACGTAGAGAAAAAATAGAAATAATATTTAGTCACAGGGTAAAAGGAGAAAGTTATTTTCACGGTTCCTCCTATCAATGGAAAAACATTGTATACCAAAATTATAATAGGATACAACAAAAAGAGTTAGAAATTGAACAACTCATTTTAAAAATGGAGAAATCAGGGATTCGTTTTACGCAGCACCGTTCACTTATACAATATCCCGTCATTGATTTTGTAAAATATATAGCTAAGGTTAATAAGGAAACCCTCGAAATACAATAATTATGATTATATGTTCGAAATAAATAATCATATTCAAAGGAAACCTTTATAAAAAGTTTATTTTTGAAACTTTGTTAACAAAAAGCTCAAAAATTATTATAATATTCTTTTTATTCCTAATACTCTTCATCTTTGTTATAATAATAACCATAACGTATTCTAGTCGTTTGTATATCTTCAGATTTTGTGAATTTTATTACACAAAAAGACAACTCTTAATAAGAGTTGTCTTTTATTTTTTCTTGATGGGGTACCGCCACATCGCTATCAAGCTAATAAAACAAAATACCCCCTAAAATGAAAAAATGCGCTATTCTTTCTGTAGAATCATAGAAAAGGATAACTTTTTTTCATTTTAGGGATACAATTTCGCTTTAGTTAAATGATGATGGGCGATCTCCTAACCAAAAATTAGTTTAGTATTTTTTTAACCGTATTAAATATATAACTATTTTAATGCCATAAAAGAGTTGTTTGTTCAATAAGAATTATTCTCGAACTTCTTTAATACTTTTCCCACTTAAAAACGCATGTCCGTTTGTTAATTTTTTTACTGTTTGAAATCCATACTTTTGATATACTTTTTCTATTGATTCATTTATTGGGAAAACTCAAAGTTTTTTTATCCCTCTATTTATTACTTCTTTTTGTATAAATTGAATAACTTCACCTATCAAGCCTTTACCTCTGAATTCTTTAATTGTAGCTACACTTTCCAATCGAGCTTGTTCCCCATCTTCAAAAATACAAGCAGTTGAACAAGCTATCCCGTCGAACCGAAGAAGATAATGTGTGAAGGAAGAATGATTAAATTGTTCTTTATAAACTTTCTCAATCGATTCCTTACCTCCAAACTCTTTAATACTACTCTCTATATCTAAAGCTTCTTGATAATTTTCTTTTGTTACTTTTTCAATAGTAACTCTCTTATTGCTCTGAATGTCAATCACTCGGTTATTCCACAATTGAACAGGACTAACGAGTTCTTCATATCTAAAATTCCTTGCTTTTAATTCAGTAATTAGATTTTGTTGGCTCTCTAAATTATAGATATAAAACCTTGGTATGATTTTTTTAGAATGATAATAGCTAATAACCTCGTCTATAACTGACTTCGGATGTAAACACTCATCAATAATATGTGCATGATTTGAGTCATAATAATTTGGTTGGTTTTCATTACAAAATAACAATCCCCACGAGGTGTCAATTCGTTTAGAAAAGGTTTCATAGTATGAAATATCAAGCATTTGTAACCGTCAAGACGAATTTTACACTTTCTGCTAAGTTTCATTTTACAATTCTGCTTAAAATAAGCTTTGCCTATTCTTCATACGATAACTGTCTCCATCCATATGGATAACTTCCACACGATG
>NZ_JAMBOP010000051.1 GCF_023715645.1 Bacillus cytotoxicus
AGCATCATAAAATAAAAATTGACGTTTCACGTTGTTTGTTTCGTTCAGTTTTCAAAGAACTTGTCTGTCGCTCATTTGCGACTCCCTTATGTTAACATCTCAGTCATTCGATGTCAACTAAGTTTTTCATTTCGTTTATCGCGGTTACTTTGTTTCACCGGCGACTCGTATAATATTACTCCTCTATATAATAATAGTCAATAACTTTTTAAAAAACTTTCGATATTCATTTCACATTCTATCTATTAAAGCGAAACTTCCATCAGTGGGGGTTTTCTTCATCCCCACTAATCGGGCTTTTACGAACAGTTATCCTCCCCACCTATCTTCTTCAATTTTCTCAGAATCTTGAGGTGGGGGTCTTACTGTCCGTTAATGCGGGATAAAACCGACGGTAATTCAAATTCACGTTAACTTATAGGAAGTATTCAAAAACCCCTTAATTTCACGAACCAATTCCCCTGCATGATCAAACATCATAGCATGAGACGACCCGGGGATTACAACTGTTTTACTTTCATTTAACTTACCTTCAACACTTTTGATGAATGCTAATTTCTTATTAAGGTCACCTTCTGTTTCTGCTGGAAGAAATAACACTCTACATTGGACACTATCATACCATTCTTCTATTCTTCTATCATACAAATCCTCCGCAATCTGTCTCATGTTCTCCCTCTTAGATACAAACGTCACTTTTCCATTTTGAAGTTTTCGTGGTTTATAATCCTCCATAACTAGAGCTCTCTCTTTATTCCACGGTGTCCAATTCTTTTTCATATACTGCATCAGCGCTTCCCTTGAATCAAACTCCTGCTCCGGATTAGAAAAGTATTTATTTATATGTTCCTCTTTCGATTCAGTATACAAGCCCCCATCGCCTGAATGATTGACTAAAGCTCCTTCAGAATTCACTACTGAAATAACTCTATCTGCATACATCGATGCAAACATTGTCCCAACATAACATCCAAGTGAGCTCCCTACTATATGTGTTTTATAAATGCCGAGAGTATCTAGCAGGTCTCGAACATCTTCAACTAAAGTTTCAAGTTGATATCCTTTTGTAGGATGATCCGATTCGCCATGCCCTCTTATATCGATCGCAATTACGCGATATTCTTCTGTAAAGCTCGGAACAATACTCCTCCAAATAGCTGCACTTCCTCCCATATAATGCAGGAACAAAATCGGTTCACCATTCTGGCTATACTCATACGCTTTAATTTTTACTCCCTTTGTATTTACCGTGTATTCTTTCATTCCATAATCCCCCTTTTTCTCTCCCCCTAGTTCATAAAGAGAACTTCGTGACTTCGTATTTATTTTATCGTATATTGGTGACAAACCATGTCACTAATATTAGGAGATATTTTTATGTCTAGAACAGGGAGATTATTTGAGCTATTAATTACACTAAATACGAAACATCGCTTTACTACTCAAGAGCTAGCAAATGAATTTTCAGTATCCAAAAGAACGATACTTAGAGATTTACAACTATTAAGCGAAATGGGCGTCCCTCTTTTTTCTTCCACTGGACCAAATGGCGGATACGCTCTTATAAGAGAACAAAAACTCCCCACTATGTCATTAACGCCAGAAGAAGCTACAGGATTACTTCTGTCCTATCAACTTTTAGAAGATGGGCCTTTTCAACAAGAAAATATATCAACCCTTACTAAAATCCGTTCCAGCATGTCTATAGAAATGCTTCAAAAAATTGAGACATTACAAGATAGACTAGCTATCGATTCACCTCATAGAAGTTTTAAAAATCATTACCTCAAAGAACTTTTACAAGCATCATTAGACAAAAAACACCTGCAAATAGAATATGAATCTCGTTCAGGGTATTCGATCCGAACAATCTTTCCTTATGGACTTGTTCTATCTAACGGCTTATGGTACTCTCCTGCATTTTGTTATAAACGAAAAAGGAATGTATCATTTCGAGTCGATCGGATTGTTTCACTCAAAATACTACATGATTTCTCAGAGCCAATTCCAGCAGATATGACCATTCCAGAATGGATAAATCAAACAGAAGCTGCATCAAAAGAACTTACTTTGCGAGCAACACTAACTAAAAAAGGTTGTAAAATGCTAGATCCTCATCCTATTGGCGAATGGATTCAAGTTATCCCTAATGGTACGGGAGTAATTGAAGAAAAGTTTAGAGAGTCAGATATACCTTTTATCGGAGGACTGTTCCTTAGCCTTGGAACGGAAATATTAATAGAGGAACCTGTGGAATTAATACAGTTTGTACGGGAAAAAGCGATGGAAGTAGTTAGCCAATACGCAAAAATGTAAAACATCCCCTTATTTCAAATCTACGGAAGTTTTACTTGCACCTACAGTTACGTGAGGATGTAGGTTTGAAGTAACCAAATTGATACAGAAAAGGAGATGAATATAACATGAGTAATAACAGAACATATTCAATCGGAGAATTTTCTACAAGGACTGGGACATCCATACGAACATTACATTATTATGATGAAATTGGGCTGCTTAAAGCTGAAAAGCACCCTCGTTCTGGTCACCGCCAATACACCGCGCAGGATGTACTTACGCTGCAAAAAATTGTTGGTTTTAAATTTTCAGGCTATAATTTGGAGCAAATTATGGATTATTATATGATTCAAAATGGTATGTATGATCCAAAGATAGATTAAGACGACTGTGCATATATGAAGTAGCCTGTTTGGATCAACCCTTTTCCCAAATAGGCTATTTATTATGGCTAAATATAGTCATCCTCCTAATTGAATTTATAATCTCCCTTATTTCACCAATTCATAGTATATAATTAGTTCATACAACCAAATTTCAATTTAAAAGCAGGTGAAACAATGGAAACGGTTCGCGTACTTATAGCTGATGATGAAAAAGAAATAAGCGATTTGTTAAAAAAATATCTTGAGAGAGAATTTTATACAGTAGATGTAGCAATCAATGGCGAAGAAGCCCTTCAGTTATTTAAGCAAAACAAATATAACCTCGTCATACTCGATTTGATGATGCCGAAAATAGATGGGATCGAAGTATGCAAAAGGCTTAGGGAGCAAACGAATATTCCTATATTAATGCTTACTGCTAAGGATCATGAAGTAGATAAGATTTTAGGATTAAGCATAGGTGCAGATGATTATATTACGAAACCTTTCAGTATTCATGAAGTCGTGGCACGGGTGAAAGCTCTTATGAGGCGTTTTTTAATATTAGGAAGTGACGCTATCCCGCATGAGCAAACAGTCCTTCAGTTTAAGGGGCTAGCCATTGATTTAAAAAAATACACAGTTACCGTAGATGAAGAAGAAATAGCTTTAACGGCGAAAGAGCTAGAACTACTCAAGTTTTTTGCTTCTAACCCCCAACAAGTATTTACGAAAACGCAACTCTTTCGCAACGTTTGGGACAGTAACTATATAGAAGATGATAATACGATTATGGTACATATTAGAAAACTTAGGAAGAAGATCGAAACAGACCCTTCAAATCCTAAATTTATTCAAACCGTGTGGGGAATTGGTTATAAATTTGTAGGTGAAAAAGATGAAAAACGATAAAGTTCTCTATCTTATTTCATTTCAGCTTATCATTATGTCGGTACTTCTGTTTATTGAAATGAGTCATATATTTAAACTCATTTTATTTACTGTATTAATTCTTATAACGGCAAGTCTTTTCTTGATAAGAATCCATTTTATTCAAAGGCGGGAGTCTATCGTTACTAGCTTACGAAGAGCCATTCATGGGAATTTACAGACAAGGTTATACACGACCAATGATAACTCGTTGGATGATGTCATTTTTTCTATAAATGAGTTAATTACAGAGCTAGAAAAAGTACAAGTGGAATCTAAAAAGTCTCAAAAGGCTAGAAGACAGCTCTTATCTAGTATTTCACACGATATTCGAACACCGCTCACTTCCATTATAGGATATGTTGATGCTTTAAAAGATGGAATTGCTGCTTCAGAAGATGAAAAACGAGAGTATCTCGAAATACTCTCAAAGAAATCAAACAGCTTAAAACAATTAGTTGATCAAATATTTAACATGGCCAAGCTAGATGCAGATGAATTCCCCATAAAGAAGGAGTCTCTCGATTTTGCTGAGATTACTAGAGAATCTCTCATTGAATTTTTACCGGAACTCTCAAAACATAATATAGAGTTACAGGTTCATATACCAGAAACATTTTGCCCTATTACAGCAGATCACATTAGTCTTGTACGAATTATAGATAACCTCATGAAAAATGCAATATATTACGGAAAAGCCGGAAAGGTAGTTGGTATAGAACTACTAGAAACCACCTCTGCATACCAACTACTCATTTGGGACAAAGGGCCTGGAATTTCAAATAATGATTTAGAAAACGTATTTGAAAGAATGTATAGAAGTGACCAATCAAGGAATGCCCCGCATGGGAGGAGTGGTCTAGGACTCGCTATCGCAAAGGCTCTCGTCGAAAAGAATGACGGGGACATATGGGTAGAAAGCATCCCATGGGAACGAACTACATTCGGCTTTTCCATTCCAAAACAAACTACTTTTAAGAAATAGTTAAGAAATGATTAAGCAGCAGTTAAATCCTCCTTCCTATTATGTAAGTAAGAGGTCATAGAAAGTGGGTGTTCCAAAATGAGTACAATTATAAAAACAACGAATCTTACTAAAATTTATGGCAATCAAAGATCAGTAGATAATCTAAATATAAATGTAAATCAAGGAGAGATTTACGGCTTTATCGGACGAAACGGTGCAGGCAAAACAACGACAATTCGAATGCTACTAGGTCTCATAAAACCTACAAGTGGAAAAATCGAAATATTTGGGGAGGATTTCCCCCAAAACCAAAAAGAAATTTTAAGAAGAATTGGTTCCATCGTTGAAGTTCCAGGATTTTATGAAAACCTTACTGCAAAAGAGAACTTATTAATTAACGCAAAAATAATTGGAGTCCATAAAAAGAATGCCATTGAAGAAGCATTAGAAATTGTCGGCCTGCAGCATGAAACAAAAAAACTGGTGGGTAAATACTCTTTAGGGATGAAACAACGATTAGGAATCGCAAGAGCACTTCTTCACTATCCAGAACTATTAATACTTGATGAACCGACAAATGGTTTAGATCCAATTGGTATTAAAGAAATGCGAAAGCTTATTAAATCTTTAGCACAAGAAAGAAACATAACAATATTAATTTCTAGCCACATTTTAGCTGAAGTCGAACAACTAGTCGATCATATGGGGATTATTCATGAAGGAAAGTTATTGGAGGAAATTTCTCTTGATGCACTTCGAAAAACAAATCGTAAATACTTAGAATTCCAAGTAAATGATGATAATAAAGCTGCGATGCTTTTAGAAAGACAATTCCATATTTCGGATTACGAAGTACATGATGAAGGAAATATTCGCGTTTATTCTCATTTCGGCCAACAAGGACAGATTAATAAAATGTTTGTTCAAAACGATATTGAAGTGTTAAAAATTATGATGAGTGAAGACAGATTAGAAGATTATTTCACCAAATTGGTTGGAGGTGGGACAATTGGTTAATCTATTATATACGGAACTATTAAAACTGAAACGCTCTAATATGTTCTTGGTTAGTATTATCGGGGCAGCCGTAGCACCATTTATGATCATTTTGGCCTTTTATATAGAAATGAAAACAAAACCATCTGCTACACCCGCGAGTTTCGATGTTCTTTTTCTAAATGTAAATATGTATATTATTGTATTTATGGGAGTTCTTCTATATGGGGTCGTTACCGCTTATCTCTTTAATCGTGAATACACAGAAAATACATTAAAAAATTTATTAACCATTCCTGTATCACGTTTTCACTTTATTATGAGCAAATTCATCCTACTATTTATATGGATTATGACCCTAACTATATTCGCATGGGGACTAACTTTACTATTCGGACTATTAGGAGGTTTTCCTGGATTAAGCATCCCTTTAGCTTTTCAATTTTTAGTGAAATTTTTACTAGGCGGTGGATTCCTTTTTATCTTATCTTCTCCTACTGTACTGCTAACTCTTGTAATGAAGACTTATGTTCCACCTATTATATTAACAATTGTTGTAGCAATGGTAAATGTTCTAACTGCAAGTTCGGAACACAAAGATTTGTTTCCTTGGACAGCTGCACTAGATATCGTAAACAATGAACTGCAGCCAACATATCCACCAGAATATTCTTATGTTATCATTGCCGCTACAGCTATTATCAGCTTTATCACAACACTATTATATTTTAAAAGAGTGGATATTCATTGATTTAGTTACTCATAAAGAAGTATTAGCTTACGACTTTTTACGCTTCATTAATACTATCACATGTCTATCAACTTAAGTCTTTCATCTAAAGAGAACACAAAAAAGGATAAAATTATTAGGTATAACATGTATATTCATCACAATTAAGAGCACATTATATACAAATATGATGGAGGTGTAATTATGAATATTCAAAGACATGATTATAATACAAACGGAATTCTTATTGCAGGAGCAACAAGTGCAATTGAGCAAATGAAATATGAAATCGCTCGTGAACTTGGGGTCACACTTGGTCCAGAGACATCCGCACGTGCCAATGGTTCTGTCGGAGGAGAAATCACAAAACGTCTTGTTCGCATGGGTGAAGAGAAATTAGTGGGTCAATATAGAGTTCATTAAGAATTTTACATAGTTAGAGTCAAAAGTATCCTTTATCAACCTAAGGATACTTTTATTATGTATTTACATAAACTCAAAAATATTGAGTCGTATAGAAAAATGACATTTCGTTTTATTGAGCTACAAGATGTTGTCCATATCGTTTATTCATATCATCTTCGGTAAGAATAGAAACTGTGTAATCAATAATAGTGTGGTTATCATAAATAAAGGTATGCTCTAAATTGTTTTTATCTTTTAATAATCTTGGTAGATATCTTTTTAAATTGCTAATTACACCCCTATTATTATCATCTAATATCCAATCAATTGACTTCCATTCTAATATACCTTCATCCGTGCTTAGGGGAGTATCAATATGTACTTCATCTGGTAAATCAGCAAGAAATACATACATTCCATCACTATCTCCAAGCTCATCCTTATCTTTAAAGATGACATTGCCCTTATAAGTTACACTATGAAGTTGAATACCCGTTTCCTCAAACGTTTCTCTAATTACTCCTTCATATGGGGTTTCATTACCCTCAATTTTACCTCCAACACCATTCCACATTCCCATTGTCGGCTTTTTGTTTCTATTTAAGAGTAGTATTTCTCTCCCTTTCCTAATAAAGCATACTGTGTATTTATACATACAATCATATCCTTTCTACGACCGTTAACTTAATATAACTTCAACACAAAAAAGCGTTAATCCTTCTTCGATTAACGCCCACGTTAGCTTACTAAGCATTTACTTTGAACAATATACGTTATTTTCAAGTATAACAATTCCAAATTTCAATTTTGGTCGGTCTCATAGTTGCGGAAATCTTGCCCCAATTTCCATCCCAGCTGTTCTTTGCATACTTAACATTTCCTTAGGAATATACGCTAAAACCTCATATCCATCATTCTAAAATATATAAACACAAAAAAAGACGAGTCATACTGACTCGTCTCAAGTTGCCTGGCAACGTCCTACTCTCACAGGGACAAAGTCCCAACTACCATCGGCGCTAGAGAGCTTAACTTCCGTGTTCGGTATGGGAACGGGTGTGACCTCTCTGCCATCATTACCAGACTTTTGAAG
>NZ_JAMBOP010000052.1 GCF_023715645.1 Bacillus cytotoxicus
TAGGCACGCCGCCAGCGTTCATCCTGAGCCAGGATCAAACTCTCCAATAAAGTGTTTGTCTAGCATCATAAATAAAAATTGACGTTTCACGTTGTTTGTTTCGTTCAGTTTTCAAAGAACTTGTCCGTCGCTCAATTGCGACTTCCTCATGTTAACATCATTGTTTTTCGATGTCAACATTGTTTTTCACTTCTTTTTTTCATTTCGCTATCTGCTTTCGTGCAGCAGCGACGTTTATTAATATATCATCTAACTTTTTTAAATACAAGTATTTTTTTAAAAAAAATATAAAGTTTTTTATGCTATCCATTCAATTCTTTTCTAAACCTTTAGCTAACCATACAAGAAATGCCTTACTTAAGAATTTTTTTAGAAAATTTTTACACACATTTAACCATAAACCCTTGTCGTTTGTTATATAGTAAAACAGTAAACCATCAAACCCTATTATGGAGGAATTTATTTATGGAAAGATTGACGAAATTTTCATTAAAAAACAGGGCCGCTATTATCATCATGGTTTTTCTCATCTCTGTACTAGGCATTTATTCCGGATCTAAATTACCAATGGAGTTTTTACCAAGCCTAGATCAGCCACTTATAACAATTACCACTTTATCTGAGGGACTGGATGCTGAAGCAATGACAAAAGAAGTAACAGAACCTCTCGAAAAGCAGTATCGAAATCTTTCACATGTCGATACGATCACATCATCAACAAGTGAAGGATTATCAAAAATTGAAATTATGTACACTTCAAAGACAAATATGAAAGATGCAGCACGTGAAGTTGAAAAAATCACAAACGGCATAACACTTCCAAAAGGCATCATGAAACCTGTGATCAGCCAACTAAACACTTCTATGATTCCACTCGCACAAATTACCGTTCAAAAGAAAAATGGCTTCACAAAGGCTGACGAGAAACAAATTGAAAAAGAAATTATCCCACAACTTGAAAGTATCGATGGCGTTGCTAATGTTATGTTTTATGGGAAATCTACATCTGAATTATCTATTGTATTAGATCCCGTTAAAATGAAAGATCAAAACATCATAACATCACAAATCGTATCCGCCTTACAAGGAAAAGAAGCTTCTATACCAGCTGGGCAAATATCTATAAATAATGAAAATCATCTACTTCGTGTAATTGGAGAAATAAAAAGCGTTGATGATATACAAAATATTATGCTAACGCCTGAGGTGAAGTTACGCGACATCGCAAAGGTTGAATTAAAACAACATCATGATGCTATTTCACACATTAACGGAGACAATGGCGCGGCACTCGTCATTACGAAAGAGCCGAGCAAAAATGCTGTTACAATCGGAAAAGAAATCGAGAAAAAAGTTGATGATATAAATAAGCAATATAAAGACACTTTCACTATAAAAACACTCATGTCTACACACGAACAGGTTCAAAATGCTGTTACAAGTATGGGGAAAGAAGTTGTCCTTGGTGCAATTGCTGCTACATTTATCATTTTAATTTTCTTGCGTAACATTCGTACTACTTTAATTTCCATTGTTAGTATCCCATTATCAATATTCCTTACACTCTTTTTACTTAATCAATCTAATATCACTTTGAATATTTTAACATTAGGTGGATTAGCAGTTGCTGTCGGACGTCTCGTCGATGATAGTATCGTTGTAATCGAAAATATTTTCCGTCGTTTACAAAAAGATACTTTCTCAAAAGACGTTATTATTGATGCTACGAAAGAAGTTGCAATTGCAATTACATCTTCTACATTAACAACTGTTGCCGTTTTTTTACCGATCGGTTTTGTAGCGGGTGGAATTGGCGAATTTATGTTACCTATGGTGTTAGCAGTTGTATATTCAATTCTTTCATCTTTATTAGTGGCCTTAACAGTTGTGCCTCTCATGGCTTTTCTACTATTAAAGAACACAAAACATACGGAGCAAAAAGAAACGAAACGTTATACAGCCATTTTAAAATGGTCGTTATCACATAAATTTATCATTTTACTTACCGCTTTTTTATTATTTGTCGGTTCAATTGCAGCTTACATCCTACTCCCAAAAGCGAACATTAAATCCAATGATAACACCATGCTTTCTATCAATATGACATTCCCTGCTAATTACGATTTAGAGAAAGGAAAACAGCAAGCTTTTGAATTTGAGAAAGCATTACTTGCAGATTCAAATGTAAAAGACGTTATATTACAAATGGGTTCCTCTTCAGAAGCTGCCCAGTGGGGACAAACGACAAAAAGCAATCTTGCAAATATATTTGTAGGGTTTAAAAAGGGAATTGACCTTGAAACGTACATTAATAAACTAAAAAAAGAACAGAATCAATTTCAACCAGCGACATTTGATTATATAAAAGTAAGCTTTTCAAACTTCGGCGGTGGAAATGCATTACAATTTAACATCACCGCAAACAATAATAAAGATTTAAAACAAGCTTCCGACCTTGTTACTACAAAGTTAAAAAGCTTAAATAATCTTTCAAAAGTAAAAACAAATACAGAAGACGAGAAAAAAGAATGGGCTATTAACGTTGATCAAACAAAAGCAGAAAAGGCTGGCCTAAACTCTGAAGTTCTCGGACAACAAGTTGCATTTTTAATGAAAAAATCACCAATTGGCCAAATCTCACTCGATAATGAGAAGACAACTATTATGCTAGAACACAAAAAAACAGAGAACCCTAATAAAGACGCGATTTTAAACACACATATTTTGTCGCCAATTAGTGGTTCAATCGCATTAAAAGATGTTGCAACGATTTCTGAAAAACAAATACAAACCGAAATATTCCACAAGGACGGCAAAGAAACAATTCAAGTTACAGCCGAAGCGAAAGATGAAGACTTAAGTAAAGTAGGCGCAGAAGTAAACGCAGCTATTGCAGATTTGAAATTGCCTGATGGAGCGAAAGTTAACATTGCCGGGGCAACAGAATCGATGCAAGAAAATTTCACTGATTTATTTAAGATTATGGGAATCGCGATTGGGATTGTTTACTTAATTATGGTCATTACTTTCGGGCAGGCGCGCGCACCATTCGCAATTTTATTCTCTCTCCCATTAGCAGCTGTCGGCGGAATTTTAGGTTTAATTGTTTCGCAAACACCTGTCGATTTAAACTCCCTGATCGGTGCTTTAATGCTAATCGGGATTGTTGTAACGAATGCCATCGTCTTAATAGAACGCGTCCAACAAAATCGCGAAAAAGGAATGCCAACAAGAGAAGCACTATTAGAAGCTGGTTCCGTACGATTGCGCCCAATTATTATGACAGCAATTACAACCATCTTCGCAATGCTTCCGCTATTATTCGGTGATACGCAAGCTGGAAGCATGGTTTCCAAAAGTTTAGCTGTTGTTGTCATCGGCGGTTTATTAGTTTCTACATTACTAACACTCGTTGTCGTACCCGTCATGTACGAATTGCTAGATCGAATCGGCAGTAGAAAAAAACGTAAAAACAGACATAAATCTTATATAGATGTTCCTAAATCTTAACACTACAACAGCCGTATTCAGACTTCTGAATACGGCTGTTGTTTTTTCTATCAAAATTTCACAAAACCAAAGTGATCCCCACTCGCTTCCTCACTTTGGTTTAAACCTTGCACGTGGCAGGAAAAGGCACTGACCGCTTCTACGCATGGCCAGATGCTCTCTCCCTCCTAAAAGAAAGGGGTTTTTATGTTCTTTATCAACTTGTATTTATATAGAAACAATTTATTTTTGTAAAAAATAATATAAGGGAATGCTGTTTAGAACAATCTAACGGCATTCCCTTATATAAATCACGGCTTTACAAAACAAAAAGTGATCCCCCACTTGCTTCCTCAATTTGGTTTAAACCTCGCACGTGGCAGGAAAAGGCACTGACCGCTTCTACGCATGGCCAGATGCTCTCCCCCTCCTAAAAGAAAGGGGTTTTTATGTTTTTTATGTCTGTTATTCACTTTATATATAGTAAGTTAAGCTGCTTTTACTTTACTACTTTTACGAGTTTTTTTCGTACCAGTAAAGCGCTTATGAAGTACAGAGGCTGTAAAGCGTGCAATAATATTGAATAGTAATACCATAATAATCAATACCGCTGCTGATTTTGTTGCAATTAGTTTCGCATCAGGGATAATTCCCTCAGAATTTAACTTCCAAATATGCACAGCTAATGTTTCTGCTGGTCGAAATGGATTTAATGGATGTGAAGGACTTGAAAAATCTGCTGCCGAATTTAAAATTGGTGACGTTAATCCAGCTGTGTAAATAAGTGCCGCCGCTTCACCAAAAATGCGTCCAGCGGATAAAATTACACCTGTGATAATTTGTGGCAATGCAGATGGAATCATAATTCTTACAATTGTTTGCCACTTTGTTGCACCTAACCCAAGACTTGCTTCTTTCACATTTGTTGGAATTTCTGT
Organism: Bacillus cytotoxicus; assembly: GCF_023715645.1. GTDB lineage: Bacteria > Bacillota > Bacilli > Bacillales > Bacillaceae_G > Bacillus_A > Bacillus_A cytotoxicus_A. The sequence continues at coordinate 4,428 of NZ_JAMBOP010000052.1, forward strand.
CATTGCATTTTCACAAACGCGTGTTAAACTTGGTAAATTTAAAATTGTTAAGGCTAAAGCTCCGCCCATAACAGTATATCCCCAACCTGCTGTTGTAACGAACACAAGCAATCCAAATAGACCAACTACAATAGAAGGCAAGGACGCCATTGTCTCAATGCATAAACGAACAAAATTTAAAAAACGACCTTGTTTTGCATATTCCGCCAAGTAAATTCCCGCACCAAGACCTAAAGGAATTGAGATAATCAATGTAATGACAAGCATATAAAAGGAGTTAAATAATTGAGGTCCAATTCCTCCTCCTGCTCTTGTATTACTCGGTTCTCCAAATAAAAAACTTGGATCCCAAAATCCCCAACCTTTTTGCAAAATTTCATATACAAGAAAAACAAGTAAAGTAACTATAAACAATGCAACTGCATATAAAATACCTGTCCATATATTATTAACTGTTCTAGCATTCATCGTTATCTTTCACCTCTTTGGCCAATCGCTCGAATGATTACAATAAATAAGAAAGAAATTAACAACAATATCATCGCTAACGTCCATAGCGCATTATTCCAAGCTGTTCCATTTAACGTATTGGTCATATCCATTGTCAAAATACCCGTTAAGGTTGAAGTTGGACTATACAATCCTTCTGGTAATTTTATTGTATTTCCTATTACCATCTGTACCGCTAATGCTTCACCGAAAGCTCGAGCTAATCCAAGAACAAGCCCTGTTAAAATACCCTTTTTTGCAGCTGGAACAATAATACGACTAATCGCTTGCCATTTCGTCGATCCTAAACCATAAGAGGCTTCTAAATACTCAAAAGGAACCGAACGAATTGCATCAGAAGCAATACTTGCAATCGTTGGCAAAATCATAATACTTAATACAATAATACCGGCAATTAAACTAAATCCTACACCACCAAATGAGTCTCGGAAAATCGGAATTAAAATCGTAACGCCTAATAAACCATATACAACAGATGGAATCCCTACCAACAATTCTAAAACTGGTTTTAACACCTTGTTTCCAAACTTCGGAGAAATTAGATTCATAAACACTGCGAGTGCAAGTGCAATTGGTGCACTAATGATTACCGCGCCAAGAGATACTACCGTAGATCCGACTATGAAAATAACAGCTCCAAAGCTTCCATTCCCTTCATTCGGAGCCCATTTTGTTGATGTAAACACTTCTAAAATCGAGATATTACTTTGTGTAAATGATTGAATTCCTTTTGCACAAATGAACGCGATAACAGCTAATGTAATAGCAACAATTAATAAACCACAAAGCGTTACAAGTGTTCTTCCAATATATTCACTTTTTACGTAGTTAATTTGTTTTTTCCCCTTCATCACAAGACCACAACCCCACTTCATATATTGAAATGAACAGGACTGGCTAAACAGCAGCCAGCCCCGCTTTATATTATTGCTTTAATTTAGACATTGGGATGTATCCCATTTTTTCTACTTGCTTTTCAAAGTCTTTACCTTTTACATAATCAATGTAGCCTTTTGTTGCATCTTTTGCTTCACCTTTTGTAATCATATATTCATAAGACCAGAACGGATATTTACCAGCAGAAATATTTTCTGTTTTTGGTTCTACACCATCAATTTTTAATGTTTTTAACGATCCTTTTTTCTCACCAGTCATGTAAGACATAGCTAAGTAACTAACAGATCCTGGCGTAGAGTTAATTGCTTGCTCTACTGCACCATTTGAATCTTGTGTTGTACCTGTAGCATCGTTAATTTTCACATCTTTCATAACTGTTTTTTCAAATGTAGCACGTGTACCAGAAGCTGCTGGGCGGTTAACGATATTGATTTTTTCATCTTTCCCGCCAACCTCTTTCCAGTTTGTAACTTTACCAGAGAAAATATCTTGCACTTGTTTTACTGTTAAGTTATCAACATTTACATCTTTATTTACTACTAACGCAAATGCAATACCTGCAACTTTGTTATCTACTAATTCTTTCGCTTTATCCGCTTCTTTTATTTTATCTGCAGCAGGAACATCAGAATTACCAACTTGAACTGCCCCAGAAGCTACTTGGTTAATTCCAGTTCCACTACCGCCACCTTGCACTGTAATTGATACTTTTGAATTTTTGTCCATAAATTCTTTAGCTGCCTCGTCTGCAAGTGGTTGAAGCGCTGTAGAGCCAGCCGCTGTAATTGTACCCGATAATTCTTGCTTCGTATCATTAGCACCTTTAGCAGTTTCCTTTGTGCTCTCTGATTTCCCGCATCCTACTAAAGCACCCGCAACTACTAATGCTGCTAAAGAAAATTTTAAACCTTTTTTCATAACCATGTTTTGTACCCCCATTTAATTATCACTTTTCATTCCACGTTATTATGTGCCTAACCTGTTATACAAATTCATTGTAAAATACTAATATTATGTCAGTGTTAAGCATTTTTTAATTTTAAGTAAAGACAGAATTCCCTTAGAAAAAGCTATATATATTCATTGTTTTTCCGACAAAAAACAGTGAATATCCTTAAGAAATCACGCATATTGTAAACTTAATTTTAATAATGTAAATTCAATGTAAATTTCAATATATAATTCTACGTTTCTCCTGGTAAAACAACTATATATAACTGACTAGTTTCTTCATCTTCTGTGCTTACTCTCTCAAAATCTTATCCATACTGTTTCCAAGGACAAGAAAAAGGAGCGGATTATGAATGAAACGTTTAACGATTACAAATACACATGGACTTATGGTTACTGACTTACGAACGCAAGAAAAACAGGAAAGCAACGCATTTT
>NZ_JAMBOP010000053.1 GCF_023715645.1 Bacillus cytotoxicus
GAAGTTAAGCTCTCTAGCGCCGATGGTAGTTGGGACTTTGTCCCTGTGAGAGTAGGACGTTGCCAGGCAAAAACCTAAGTCAAAATGACTTAGGTTTTTTTGTGTTTATATATTATAACTACTCAGTTATAATATGAAAAACCGATAGAAAAGCATTTCTTTAAATGGCCCGGAGGAACTGGCTATGCATAGAAGCGGTCAGTTCCTTTTCCTGCCACGCGCAAAGTTTTAAAATAAAGAAAGGTAGCTCATTTGCCAAAGTTCCCTGTAATGAATGCTGCTAATATAATAACTATGATCTGAATGAGGCGTCGGCCGTTAAGCAAGTTGTGAAGAGTAAAACGCCAATGTTGTTTATTCACGGGGATGCAGATAAATTTGTTCCTTATGAAATGTTAGATGAGGTATACAATGCTGCAAAGGTAGAAAAAGAGAAGTTAATTATACCAGATGCGGGGCATGGTGAAGCAGAACAGATAGACTCGGAGAAATATTGGCATACTGTATGGGGATTTGTTGAGAAGTATATTCCTTCATCCCTGTAAACTTAGACAAAGAATCTATCTCTTAGTAGTGAGAGATAGATTCTTTGTTTTTTATTTATAAAGGTATTGAGTTCTCTTATCCACTGTAGTTGAATTAGCTTAACTCATTTAACCGCTTCATTGCAGAGTGAACTGTAAGTCTATGGAATGAAACTAATGTATTCTTATAGATGACCCCATAGATACCATAAGGAGTAGGTGAAAGTCTCAACAATTCTTCTCTGTTTTCTATGTCGATAATTTCTGCATCAATACCTAATTGGTTTGCTGCTTTAATAATATTATTGGTTGATACATCTACGAATGGACATTGCTGGGTACGAAGAATTGTTAAACCGTTAAAAAGCTTAAGTCGTTCATCCCAATCTTTTGGAAAATACGGGTCAGGTGAATGTCCAAATTTGTAAACAAGTAACTCAAATCCATAAGGGGCATGATCTATTTCTCTAAAATTATTTTTTATAAAAACGTCTTTACTGGGAGTCCAAGAAGTGTTTGGATTTGTAATGACAATAACTCCATCTTTATTTTGTGCCTTAGCATCTTGAATGCTTTTATGAATCAATTTTGAGGCATATCCTTTTCCTGTAACATTTACCCATAAGCAATGGATAACCAAATAATTTTCACCATATACAACTCTCGAAGAATATTCAATCGGTGTATGCTCGATAAATCCTGTTGGTTTGCTATTTTCCATTATTTTTATATACTTTAACCCTCTATTAAAACTTCCTATAAGCCATTTGTTTTTATTGATGTAACCTGTTGAAGTTGGCTTGCTACGAAGACAATAACAACCGCCATCATTTATATTCTCTTCGTCTAACTCTACCAGCTCGATTTGTTCCAATGTATTTCTCCCTCCCGCAATTTTTCAGTATTCATTTCGTCCATTCTGTTCTTTAAGGAAACAATAAATGTTTGGTTTTTTTAGTAAATTCTGACACAATAAGTTTATCATAGGTTACTTTCCTGGAAAATAGATAGCTTTTTGCAATCATCTTACTAACATTCGTATCGTCATTTTGACAAATGCTCATTGCTCCTTATGCTTTATTACACATTAATGGTAAGTAAGCCCCGCATCTCAAGAGTATAAGTGTCCGCTAAATTATGTGCAAAAATGCTTACTTATGATGAATGAAATCAAATATGAATAAATCATTTGTGTGGATTGGCAATCTCAAAGAGGTATGCGTGCCTTTTACTTAGAGAAAGGGAAAAATACATAATTCTTTTCGTCATGTTTAGAACATGACTTTTTATACGGCTGTGCAATTGGATATAGGTCTTTAGACTGAGTATAGAATCCATCATGCGGTTGATGTACAGAATGAGGATAAAATTTACAATTATGGAAGGGTGGAGAGGATGTAAGCAGAGGAGGATTGGGATTTATAGAGATTATGTAAGTAAGGTTATTTTGCTTGATACAAAGGAATGGGAGGAATGACGGTGGGGTCGTGGATTCACTTTTCTTTAAAAAATGTAGGTGTTGTTTTTCTTGCGATGATTTTTATTGTTGTTGGGGGCTTATATTCTATTAAAACAATAGAGATGGAAGAAATGCCAAATGTTGATACTCCGTATATGGCTGTGCAAGTCCCTTATACGGGTGCTACGCCAGAGCAAGGGTTAAATGATATAGGAAAACCGTTGGAAACTGCATTTTCTAGTATTCAAAAGCTTGATAATTTATATATCGAAGCTCATAGCAACAAGGTAGTTGCAATTTTAGAATTTGGTATGGACAGGAAGATGGATGAGGCTGAAAAAGATGTGACGAGTGCTGTTGCATCTTTAAAATTACCAGAGGGTGCAGGGAAACCTGTCGTTATGAAAGATGGACCTTCGCAGATGCCAATATTTACTTTCGCTCTTTCCTCAGATAATGCTAAGCAGGCGGATATTTCGCAATATGTGAATGATCGGATTAAACCGACTTTGTCTACTGTTGAAAATATCGGTAAGGTGGATGTATCAGGTGAGACGGAAAAGCAATTGTCTATTAGACTTGATGCTGAAAAAATGCAAGAAAAGAAGATTACTTATGACATAGTAAAGCAAACGCTTTTAGCACATAATTTTTCTTTTCCAGCAGGTCAGATGAGTATTAATGAAAAAACGTTAAATGTGCAAGCTGATCATAAACTTAAGTCGCTTACTGACGTGAACAATATGAAAATGGCAGTACCAGGTGCTGGCGGAGTACAAACAGTTACATTATCAGATATAGCAACTGTAGAGTATGGAAGTAAAACAGAAGTTGTATATACGAGATTAAAAGACACGCCTGCAGTTCTTGTATCTGTTAAAGCGCAGCCAGGAGCTAATGCGGTGGAAGTGGTCAAACAAATTAACCAAAAACTATCTGATTTGCAATTACCAGACGGTTATAAACTGACAAAGTTGTATGATAGCTCAAAGCAGGTAGAAAAATCGGTTAATAGTATGCTTAGAGAAGTGTTGCTAGGTACATTGTTTGCTGTCATTGTGACATTTATATTTTTACGTAATATAAGAGCTACGATTGTAGCTGTTCTATCAATTCCGCTGTCTGTTTTAGCGGCAATGATTACGATGAAGTATTTACACTACAGTTTGAATATGATGACGCTAGCTGGTATTGCAGTAGCTGTTGGTCGAGTAATTGATGATTCTATTGTAGTCATTGAAAACATCTACCGCAGAACGTTAAGTAGTACAAAGCGTGATGCAAACATGGTGTTAGCAGCTGCTAAAGAGGTTGGCGGTGCGGTTACATCTTCAACAATTACGACTATGGCAGTATTTGGTCCGCTGTCATTCGTTCCGGGGATTGTTGGCAAGTTCTTTGCTCCGTTCGGAATTACAGTTATTGTTGCCCTTGCTTTTTCTTTGCTTGTTTCGTTAACAGTTGTCCCTTTGCTTGCTAAATTTTTCTTGTTACGTTTGCAGCATAAGGAACCGAAAGAAACAATATTGCAGAGAGCATATCGGCGTGTGCTGGGCTGGACGATTCAGAAAAAGAAGATTACGCTCTTTCTCGCTTTTGTCATATTTGTTTCATCCTTAGGGCTAGTGCCACTGATCCCGAAAAATTTTTTACCAGAAGAAAAGGCGGCTTCATATAATTTGACGGCAGATTTACCTGTTGGAACATCGATTGACAAAGCTAAGGGTGTAGCTAAAGATATGGAAAGTATTCTTAGTAAACAAGTGAGTGTGAAAAGCTATCAAACGATTGTTTCAGGAGAAAGAATTCGTTTGTCTATTAATTTGAAGGATGATATGACGAAAGAAAGCATAAAAAATTTTGAAAAAGATATAAAAGATAAGATGAAAAATCTCGGAACGGGCATCGAAACAGCTTTGACACCGATTGGTATAACAGGAGGAGGGCAATTTGCTCTTATTGTGGAAGGTGGAAACGCTAAGGATTTGGAGACTGCCGGGAATAAGGTTGTAGAGAAGGTAAAGGATATAAAGGGCTTGTCAAATGTGAAAACAAATTTATCTGCTGTAAAACCGCAACTTAATTTGTCGATTGATGAAGAAAAAGCGGTGGAAAAAGGTTTGAATCCGATGATGATTGCTGCTTTTGTAAGAGGGAATATTGCTGGCGAAAGTGTTACGACAGTCCAATTAGATGGAAAAACGACTTCGGTGAATCTAGGGTTGAAAAATGATAATCTTACATCTATTGAAAGCATTACAAACCAAATTATTATGAGCCCTACTGGACAGCAGGTAAAATTGTCGGATGTAGCCACACTCTCTGAAGCGCCGGGACCTACTGCCTTGTATCGCTTGAATCAGCAAGAGTATGTACAAGTAAGTGCAAGATTTACAACGGATAATGTATCTGGTGTGCAAGCTGAGGTAGATAAACGTTTAAAAGAGTTAGATTTGCCAAAAGGTATTAAGTATCGCTCTGTAGGACAGTCACAAGCTATGAGTGAAGGGTTCCAAAATATGATGATTGCTATGGGGATTGCTGTTGTACTTGTCTTTGTTGTGATGCTAGTGACATTTGGAAATGCAATGGCTCCGTTTGCGATTCTATTTTCTTTACCATTTCTGTTTACAGGTGGTTTGCTTGGTTTATACATTACGAAAGAACCTTTAGGTATGCCAGCGTTGGTTGGATTTCTTATGTTAATTGGAATTGTTGTAACGAATGCTATTGTGTTGATGGATCGTGTTATGCAAAATGAAAAACAAGGAATGGCTATAAAAGAAGCTTTATTAGAAGCAGGAGTAACAAGACTTCGTCCGATTTTAATGACAGCTCTTGCTACAATAGGTGCACTTACACCGCTAGCGTTATCGACCGAGGGAGGACTAATTTCTCGTTCTCTTGCTATCGTTGTCATTTCGGGCTTACTAACATCGACGCTTTTAACATTAGTCATAGTCCCGACTGCATATTATGTGATGAGTAGGTTAAAAGAGAGTTTTACAATGAAAAACAGAGTTTCAAAGGTGAAAAAAGAAACAGCATAAAATGCTAAGGGAGCGGGAGAAAGTATTCTGCTCCCTTAGTTTTTTATAAATAAAGGGAAGACTTTAGGTTAACAATGAAGTGGAGACATGTATTATTGAATAACGACGTAAAAACCCCTTTCTTTTTAGATGGACGAGAGCATCTGGCCATGCATAGAAGCGGTCAAGGCCTGTTTCTGCCGCATGCGAGGTTTGGATGTTAGTAAATCAAAATGAAATATATAAATAAAAAATAAAAAATGTATTGACCTTGTGGAAATAAGAGTGTAATATATGAAAAGTCGCTGATGCAACAAAGCAGAAAGCGAAAATGAAATAAAAAAACTTAGTTGACATTGAATGACTGAGATGTTAACATAAGGAAGTCGCAAATGAGCGGCAAACAAGTTCTTTGAAAACTGAACGAAACAAACAACGTGAAACGTCAATTTTTATTTTATGATGCTAGACAAACACTTTATTGGAGAGTTTGATCCTGGCTCAGGATGAACGCTGGCGGCGTGCCTAAT
>NZ_JAMBOP010000054.1 GCF_023715645.1 Bacillus cytotoxicus
TGCATCGTGTGGAAGTTATCCATATGGATGGAGACAGTTATCGTATGAAGAATAGGCAAAGCTTATTTTAAGCAGAATTGTAAAATGAAACTTAGCAGAAAGTGTAAAATTCGTCTTGACGGTTACACCTGCATAGATTAAAATGTACTCTATAGAATAGACACTTAAAAAAAGGTCTGTTCTATAGAGACCGCTGAAAAAGTCCCTTAAAAGAGAAAAAGAAGATAACCACCTACTGTATATAGGGGATTATCTTCTTTTTGATGGCTGTATATTGATAAAAATTCTGTTACTTACTCAAAGTAGACAGTTTTTCAGTACCCTCGTTCTATAGGGTATTTCTTGTATAAAGGTTCACCTTACATGCCCCACAACTTAAAAAATATTAATATCCTCAAATACAAAAAACATCATCCTTTCTAATCTAGCTTGTGTAGAAAGAATAACGTTTTTTTGTAATTAGGTATACTAAAATCCCTTAAGTTGATGGGCAAAAACACCCAAAAGATAAAAAAACAGAAGTTTTAAACCGGACTTCTGTTTTTCGGTGTTCCATTAAATTGTAAAAAGTAAAAAATCCGCGGCTGATGTGCTAAAGATTGAGATACATTTGTCTCATAATTTGTCCTAACAGTGCTACTTATGAACAATGTCCTGCCACAAGATTAAACACAACCTTTTTGTATCACTAAAACTTCTAATATAGAGTATATTGTTTACGCACACTTATTTACAACTTAAACTAACTACAGTAGCAATAGATTGTGCTGCCTGTTCCCAGCTTCCATCTATAATTCTTCCAAGCTGTTGACCAAGTGTATTTAAATCATTTGGATTAACAGGAATCCCATTATATGCAGCAATAATTGATAAAAGTGGAGCTACAACTGGTGTTAAACCACCTCTATCAATATTATATTTAGGCCCATCTATTACCTTTCCATCTTGTACTATAAACTCATAATAAAATTGATCATCTGGACGATAACTTATATGATGAGAAATTTTCCCCTTAACATATGTCTTCCCTTCGCCTAGGTTTGCTACTTCTATTTCTTTTACATTAAATTCATGATCAAATATTTTTAGTTTTTTTACTTCAGGCCCATGTAACGCAGCGTTAACAGCGATCACCAAATTATTCTGTCCAAAAGGTTGAATATTAATAGTTTTTGATTCCGCTTGCTGAATAGAACCTTCTGTTTCTGCAGCAAACACTGATGTAGATGGTATTACTCCTGTAGCTAACGTTGCTGCAAGAGCGGTTGATATTACTAATTTACGTTTCATTTTCATAGTTTTCTTCCTCCTTTTAAATACTGACATGGTGCATTATTTTATATCATAATATACACAAAAAATTATTTTAAAAACTCAAATAATTTATATCAGAAATTTAATTACAATAATATCTAATGTTACTTGCAATTTTACTACACTTTTATTAGTGTAGTTTTTTGCTCCTTTTGTGGTCATACCAATTACATCTTTATTAAAACATTAAATTTTTAATGCGGAAATAGTAGAATTTTTTCGATTACATTCAATAATTTAGTTATTGCGTATCAATATGAGCGGAAATATTATACTTCTAAAATTATTGTTTTATTTTATTCAATTAATTAAAACAACTTAATATATAGTTAAACAAATGATTATTTTAATCTACAAAAAAATAAATATAACTTAAAATTTTATCAATATAATTTAATCACACTTTGTATATATATTTTCCATATTGGGATATGTAAAATTGCATCAAAATAGAGGTTTAAATAAGACGCACTCTTATAAATAACTATCTGTAGAGAAGAAAAAATTTTGTTTAAGGTCTACTGAATATTTTTAAGTTGATGAACATGTGGGCGGAACCCCATTTATTACTAGATGGCATAATTACATTATTTTACCGAAAATAATTAGGATACTTTTACACACAACCTCATAAAAATAAACCTCTTTTGGTTGCTATACCCGATATTCCTTGTGGCAAGAACAAAAAGCTGTCTTTATAGTGAACAAAGACGGCCTTCATCTTATTCTTTATTGAAAATAAATGCGGGATTAATGGTTACAGGATTTTTCATGACAAGTAACTTCTTCTGAATCATTGAAAAAAGCGGCGTTTTTGAGGCAGCAGATATGATGTATGGTCGTATCCCTTTCACAAATTTTGATGAAGTAAAAAATAGACTCCCAATTCGCTCTTGAATTTGGTGAATTTCCTCAATTTCCTCAATTCGAATTTCTTGGATTTTACTAAGAAATTCAGCTGAGACATCGTGTTTTTGCAAAGCTTTCCAAATAACATCAGCCGCCACAACTGCTGTCATTACTGCCAATGAAACACCTATTGCCCCTATAGGGGATGAACAATGAGCGGCATCACCAATTAGCAAGCAGCCATTTTTTGCCCAAGTTTTAACCATATGATTTTTAGCTTGAAGCGGTACGAATGATTTAAAGTCAACTAAAGATTCACCAAATTCATAAAATCCTTTGTTAGCATGCATAATTTCTTGACGAAAGGCTTCTATCCCCTGACGCTGTGTCTCTTTCCATTCACCTCGTGGTAAAGCGACGCCTACTTGAAGTAAATCAGGGTATTTAGGGAGTATCACATAGCTACGTCCCTCTGTGATTTTAAATTGTAATTCTTCTCCCCAACGAGGTGGCCTTTCTACACTAAACCAAATCAGGTCACCTGGATAATATTCATATTCTAACTCAAAACCTCCTAAACGGCGAATAGTGGAAAACCGTCCATCAGCACCGACTGTTACCCTCGCCTGAATTTCCAGCAACTCCTTATTTTCTTTCTCAACAACTACTCCTGTTACAGTTCGATCTTTCTCAATCAACTTTTTCACTGGAGCATGGAACAGCATATCAAAATTTGGATATTCCTTTGCTTTTTCATAAAGTGCTTGAAGTAAGATAGGTTGAGGAATCCAAAGAGCATATGGTACTCCTGTAATCATCGAAGCAAAATCAAAGTCAGCTTTCTTTTTTTCATAATGATAAAAGGCGCCTCTCTTTAGCTTAGAATGAGGCAATTGTTCAATATACGTACGTAATTGCAATTGATCCAGCAATTGAACAAAACGAGGCTGAAGTACTTCTCCACGATATTCACGGTCAAAATTATTATGACTTTCAAGGACAATTACTTGAACTCCAACCTTTGCAAGTAATAATCCTAACATCATACCCGCCGGTCCTCCACCAACAACGATGACATCTTTTTGTAATTGTTTACCGAGCATTCCACATCTACCTCCCTTTATGGGTATTGAATTTTTATTAAGTTACTGGATGTGTAAGGTGACCCCTATAATAAATTTTTTTATTACTCCCTCAAATTAATATTCATACTTTTCTGAAATAAATGCATCTAACCCTTTTATTTCATAAGTATTTATCCATTTTTCAGGTTTATTTAATTCTCCATGTCTTATTAAGTAGCCCGTTAAATCCACATACCCTTGTATACGCTCTGTTGGGAATACAAAATATCTTGTTCCATAAGTTTCTTCTTCAAATACTCGTTTTCCTTCTAATAGTAAACGCGTATAAGATACTCCTAAATTGCATTATACTCATAATTTTATTATTTGAAGCAATTTCATAATGGTTTCTTTTCCCCAGTTGGATGGACAGAATTTTAAAGGTATGTTTTTTTGAAAATGCTACGCGGCTTGACTCATTCCTTTCATTTTCTGATTGATGCGATCTACCGCTAACTTCGAGGCATTATAAACAAGCGTCACAAGATCGAAATGTACTTTTGCTCGTTTTCCAGATCGATATCGGACATTTTTTAACTGAAAGAATTCTTTGAGATATGCATTTACTCGTTCTACCGCGGTTCTTTGGTTATAGAGTTGTTTCCATGCTTCTGAACCACGCCCTGGGGCACTGTATTTGCGAATATCGCTTTCCATCTTGATTTTATAGACCTTTTGACAAAAAGAATCGTGGGCAAGCGGACAGGTTTGACATTCCTTTGGACGCGTGTATTTCAACGTCTGATACTTCTCATCGAAGCTGTCATACCGATACGAGTGCTCTCGTACACAAGTAGGAGCGAAGTGCTCATCAAACCCAAGGAGCTCTCCTTCGTTTCGCTTATTATAGGCAATAATAGCTTTGGCTTTCATTCGATGGAGTTGTGTATAAATCGCTTCATCATCGTAACCCGCATCCATTACGCCATATCGAATGGTCAACGAAGAAAACCGCTCTTGGATGCCTTTGAGTAAAGGAATCGCGGCTTTCCCATCATTCAAACTAGCGGAGGACATGAGGGATTGTAAGATATATTGACTCTTAGCTCCCACAGCTAAATGAGCTTTAAAGCCAAACCAAAAGGTGTTTTTTCCTTCACTATTTTTCTTGATGCCCGAATTTGGGCGTAAAGAGATTTCTGTCCGTAAGGTTTCCAAGCTGATATTTAGTTGATCTTCTATTGTTTTTTCATAGATGTTTTTTTGATTTTCTCGCTCTTCTTTTTCTTGTTGAAAGACCTCTTGTTCCGCCTTTGTTTTACGACCACGCTTTTTTGGTTTTGGTTTTGGTTTTGGTTTTGGTTTTGGTTTTGGTTTTGGTTTTGGTTTTGGTTTTGGTTTTGGTTTTGGTTTTGGTTTTGGTTTTGGTTTTGGTTTTGGTTTTGGTTTTGGTTTTGGTTTTGGT
>NZ_JAMBOP010000055.1 GCF_023715645.1 Bacillus cytotoxicus
AAGAGCAGTAGTCTTCTTTTCGACTGTCTTTTTCCATGTTTCACACGTAAAAAGAAGATCCTAGTTTATTTTTCAAAATCTAAATCATGCATAATACCCTTCTTATTTCCACTGAAAAGAAAAAGTCGAATTTTGACAGAAAATTAATGGGATCACACCCCTGAATCCCCTTTATATTACATGATATCCTAATGTTCACCAAAAAAACCAATAAATTTTAAATTATAACATTTACATTCTTCTGATAATTTGTTATATTCTAACTGTTGTTAAAATATTAGGTTAACAATATAGTTGCTTATAGGTTTGTTTTATCAGGTTAAGTTATTCATCATTAGACTTATGAAGCAATTATTGGGACCTATATTTAAATGACACATTAAAAATATAGATAAGGACGTGGAAAGATGAGTTTAAAAAAGAAATTTTATGCAGGAGTATTAACTACGGCGATGGTTGCAACAGCAGCTGTTCCAGCACTAGCGAACAACTATGGTGATACATACTTTAATTTTAGCATTGGTTCAGGTGGGGGTGCCCAATTTACAGAGTCTCGTGGCAAAGAAGATAAAACTTCATCTTATGTAAACGTTGGCAATATATATGGCGGCCTTAGCTCTATAAACTTAGCAATTTTTGGCGGGAATTATGAAGCAGTAGGATCTCCAACTTATAATGTTTCATATTCTCAGACAGGTCGTGGAATGTATATGGCTAATTATGTGAAAGAAAGCGGACTAAATAGTGCGCGCCTTAAAGGCTGGACTGGCAGAAACCTTGATGGTGGAGGCGCATCTGGTAAATGGAGCCCTGACTCTATTTAATTCGTATAAATTGGTTTTATAAACCAATAAGTATGTATCGGATGACATGTCTATAAAACAGATACATAAAAGCGATGGACAATTAATATTGTCCATCGCTTCGTTTATCAAAAAATTACATGGTAGGGGGAGATAGAGGTGTTAAAAAAAGCAATACCTGCTGTTCTTATCACTGTTTTAGCGCTGCTGTTAGTTGTAATACACTATTATCCTCAAATGCAAGAGGTGTGGATAAGTAAAAAAACACAAGAAGCAGTAGAAACTCAAGTAGAACCGACAAAAGAGAACGGAAAATCAACGAAGAAACATAGATTAGATAGGAATCCGCTTGAACCTGGTAAAATGGAGAGCCCTCCTGAGGAAATGAAAGAGATGGCGAAAAAGTATCCAGATAAATTTGAGATTGTGAAAAAAATGTATTACTCGTTAGATTATGTTGATAATGCAGAAGGGAAATATGAGTGGGGCTTTCCTGATGACATTTCACGAGCGAAGTTTTCTGTAGATTTTGTTAAAAATAAAAATAAAGTACAAACAGAAAAGATACAAGGTGATAAGGTAATAGAAGTAGAAAATATACTAGCAAATATAAATGATGAAGTATTGATTCGTCAATTACCAAAGAAAAATGTCCACAATATAACGCGGAAAAAAGATCAACCCGTTCCTGGTGTAATTGCTAGAAGTATACTGACAGGTAATAGTCTAATTTTACAGACAGAATGGAATGTCATGTTATATGATTTCACGAGTTGGGAATATAAAGAAGCGACTCAATATGATATGCCAGTTTATCAAATAAAAGGGGAAATTAAAAAAATAGAAAATGTTGAACATGATGAAAATGGTAAACTAAATGCGATTGGAGGTAGGTCTGATCTGCTAGCGGGACCATTTACAATGGTTGTTTCTAAAGATACAGGCGCTTTATTAGATTTTAAATGTTACAGAAGTGACAATACTGTTAAATTTTTTGTTACTGCAAGTGAAATTCAGTTAAACAAAGGGATTGCTAATGAAGAGAAAGTATTTCAGTTAGACCTATCAAACAGCAAAGAATTGCCGTGGGAAGAGTATTTGAAAACGCCAGCAGGTGCTACTGGGCTTAAGAAATAACATAAGTATGCAGATTTTATAGTAACTGAACCGTTTCATTTAGGTGGTGAGAAGTTGAAAAAAATATATATGCTGGGGAATTTGTCACGTAATTACTTGTCGCCCCTCATGATTTTGCTTAGCTTTACATATTTTATGATTGTTTGTGTCGGAAATACGATAGGTGCAACTCGCGGCATGAGCAATTCTTTGTTTGATTATATTGTTAACCTTAGAGGGGGAGGTAGCTGTGGAAATGGTCTGTTATTGTTTGGTATTTTACCGATTTTAGCATTGCTTCTTCCGTTATTGATGGATCGAATGGAAAATGAAATGATTATCACACGCCTTCAAAACAAGCGAGCGCTTTTATATGAACATTTTCTTTTTTCAATAGGCATCAGTGTTATTTTCACTAGTTTAATGGCGTTAGTTGGTATTGTTGTAGCCTTTGTAGAAACAGGAAAACTGACGAATTTATGGGGAACGAAAGAAGGAATGTTATATTTTTTATTAGATAATAAATCCACCTTTTCTGCTTATCTACCACATGTAACAAGCGGGAAAATATGGTTGTATGTACTTGCTTCAAGGTTTTTAGCTGTTTTATTCATGGCAATGTTCATTATTTTTCTGAAACTTGTGTTAAAGAAAAATATATATGTCCTGTTTGTATCGCTTGTTTTGTTTGCGTCTGATGGTTACGTATCTACAGATACACCGATATTTATAAAGAAGATTGATATTTCAATAGACACTTGGCTTAAGTCAAACGATCAATTATTTAACCTCATATACTTTATAGTATGGATTGTTTTATTATTTTTAATCAGTATGAAGCAATATGACAAAAAAGAATTTTATCATTGATTGGTAGGGTGAGAACTATGTTAAAAATGGAACTGAATCGAATTTGGAGACGCCCTATTTTTTGGGTGTTGTTTCTAGTTGGGCTTGCTTTTGCAATAGCTCCTATTAAAGAAGGATGGCTTGCAGTTGAAGCAGATTATAAGCTTATGGAATTAAGCCCGTATGTGAATTGGCTATATCTTTATCCGACAGCTTCAGAAAATATATATAAATTGATTTTTCCTTTACTAGCAGCTATAGCTTATGCGGATTCCTATGCGGAAGACTTTAATACAGGATTTATCAAAAATATTTTAACAAAGGTAGAAAAGAAAACGTATTTACGTGTTCGTTATATAGTGAACTTTTGTTTAGGAGGGGCCATTGCGATTTTTCCGTTAGTGTTAAATTTCTTATGTACGATGGCTGTTTATCCGCTCATTGAGCCTAACTTTTATTATGGGTCGAATTTGGTTATAGAAAACTCTTTTCTACCCGATCTCTATTATCAACATCCGTTTTGGTATATTCTCTTACGAATTTTCATTTTATTTTTTGTCGGCGGCATGTTTGCCTCCCTTGGACTTGCGTTATCTGTGTTCGTGAAAAATCGTTATGTTATCGTGATTTTCCCTTTTTTACTTTTTATGGCATTCGATATTCTTATAGGGGTTCTTATCCCATCGGTACCTACTATGGATGCTGTATTTATGAAAAATTATGGATCTGTTATTGCTTTGTTTGGATATTTATTTGCGGGAACAATAGGGAGTTACCTTTGCTTCTATTTTGTAGGTGGAAAAAATGAAACGATTTAATACGATATATATTGGAATGAAGAGTATAGGTGCTAGAAAACATCTATTACTGATTGGTGGATTGTACGCGATCATAATCCTGTACAATTTAGAAGTAGCTGCGAAAACTAGTGTTCCTGTAAAGGCAGGAGTTTTTGATGTGATTACTCCATTAAACAATCCAACAGGTGCTACGAGTCAATATATGTTTATGTTCATTGCAATTCCGTTTCTTGTAACTATATTGACACAAATAATGGAACGAAATGAACAAAGTTTGTATGTTTTAAAATCTAACTCTCGCTTTCATGTGTGGCATGTACATGTCGTTACTGCCCTTTTACTTTCGCTATGTTTCACTTGCTTCGTATTAGGGTTTTCCTTCATATTTGGCGTCTTGCTTGTCGGATCGGAAAATACGTGGGTACATGCTTCTGGATGGTTTAGTGAATTGATACATAATCCTGAGTTATTTCAAAAGGTGATAGCACATGTTACTTCGTTTAAAATCATTATTACGGTATTCGTAAATGTATTTTTAGGTGCTTTGCTTATTTCCTTATTAACACTCTTTTTAAAGCAATGGATTAAAAGCAGCG
>NZ_JAMBOP010000056.1 GCF_023715645.1 Bacillus cytotoxicus
CTTCTCCTCCAAATCCCCAACCTCCAATAAACAGATACTTTCAGTTTACTAGAAAATTGGTTTTAATGAGCTAAAGTGTAAAAGGTTTCTTAGCGAAAACTGTCAATTTTATTTTAGCGTTTACATAAGCATTAGCGGACATTAGGGATCCTATCCTGTCTCTTTTTACATGATAGGATTCCTTGTCCGTTTTATTCTATTATGTCATCTTCCTTGTATGTTAAAGTTCGTAATTGGCCATCACTAAAGACTTTATCATAATAAAAGGAGCTAAATTCTATATCTTAGCTCCCTTATTTGCAAATTATTTAATTATAAAGGCTACGATTGCTAAAACGATACACACAATCCCACTTAATAATTGTCCTATTCCAGAACTCTGGCCATTAATTAACAAGTTGAAAAGATTTTTTCTTGTTTGAGTTTTTCCTACAAATGCATCATACTTCTTCATTTTATATACGCCCGATAAAATTAATGCTGCACCAATAACAATAAGTAATACTTTTAAAGCCACTATAGTTACCTCCACTTATTATGTATATGTTGAATTTTTCTCAATCATTTTTTAGTTGTTGTTATAATCTTGAACAACACTCGTCTATAATTTCTAAAAAATCATTATCAATTTTTATAAGTTAATTATTACATTTTAACATTAAATAAACTATCTAATAACCTTACACAAAAATATTGACGCTCCCCTACCCCTAGATTTACGCGTATTTTACACCAATTTATTGTTAATCTATTTACATTCCATTTTTAATATATAAATTGTTACTATGCAGAACAAAAGCAATCTGCATTCACTTTCTCCCTTAGTTTTCACCCTTATATGTGACAGAAAAAGCCTTAACGATTTAAAAAGAAAGAAGGTTGTAGATTGTTTTTCAATTTTTATACTACCGTACGCGATAATATAAACAGACTGCAAAGCCTTCTGAAAAAAATGCCTTGCAGTCTTATAATTTCTTGCTTTATTTTATATTTTTTAACACCTAGTTATAGTTTTTATATGATCTTAACTGTTCCAGTCTATCTTAAAATGTCCATAACTATCAAAGATATGTTTTTTATCTCCATGTTTTGTCGGAAGATAAACAGTTTCGTTTACATAAATCTCGCCATTGTCTTTAGCATAGTAATCGAACCATCCAACCTGTGAAGCTGAGCGTGCCCAAGCTGTGAATTTTCCTACCGTAGCTTCTCCAGAATCCTCGAAGCTATGCCATTTACCATTGATTTCTTGCCAGCCTGTTTGCATTTCGCCTTTATCATTATAATAGTATGTTTTACCGTTGTTTTTTACAAAACCTGTTTGCGTAGCTTGTCCTTCATGATTAAAATAATATCTTTTTCCTTCAATGTTTACATTATAATCGAAAGTATAGCTTCTGCCACCAGCAAAGTGGTATTTTTTACCATTTTCTTCCTTCCAACCGTCATAGTTAGGCTCTTCTAAGCTGTAATATACCACTACAGGCTGGTCTTTTTCTTCTGAAGTCCATCCAGGGAAAAAGACTTTAGAGATCCCGCTTTTTCTAATGGAACCACCATGTTCAAATATTAACGTTTTCTCATCAAAACTAACTGAAGTTTGCGAGCCATTTAGCGCTTCTCCATTCAACCCAGAAGCTCT
Organism: Bacillus cytotoxicus; assembly: GCF_023715645.1. Taxonomy (GTDB): domain Bacteria; phylum Bacillota; class Bacilli; order Bacillales; family Bacillaceae_G; genus Bacillus_A; species Bacillus_A cytotoxicus_A. The sequence goes on from NZ_JAMBOP010000056.1 coordinate 1,643, forward strand.
CTCAAGTACGCCTTTGTCAGAAAAGTGAAGAATGACATGTTGATCTTCTAGACGTATTTCATTTTTATTAGCTATGTAATTTTGGAAATAATAAATTTTACCATCGATTTCCCGCAAACCATTTTTAATAAATGCTCCCGAAGCATCAGAATAGACTAGACCATCTGGATCTTCCCTCCATGCTGATCGTTGCAAGGCACCTTTATCATCAAAGTGGTACCACTTCCCATCAATTTCATGAATTCCATTCGAGCCACTTGTCGATAATGCCCCAAAAAACGGTTCAAAATAATATGTCTTACCATCGATTTCTTGCCAACCTGTTAAGAGAACTCCATCAGAACCTGCATAATGATAATCTCTACCCTGCTCCACCCAACTGTTCTTTATTACGTTTCCAGAAGAATCTTTTGCAATCTTTTTAGTAGGATCCTTTTCATCAGACATTATCTGTATTCCGTCATACTTCTGTTTCTCATTTTCTTTACCTGGATACCACTCTCTTAACCAGTTATGAATTTCATTGTTGCTTTTTCCAGTGAAACGAATTTCGGATTTGAAACTCCAATCAGTACCAAATCGTTGAACATTTTGATTACCAGCCAAACTTACTCCATTCTTGTTTTTCAAATGGAACTGAAATTCATTTCTATTTGAATTGCCGGTCTGAACAAGTTCAAACACTTCATCATCACCAATCGAATCGGAATATCGAAGTGCATTTTCTTCCTTCCCTGAAAGATATTTCGAACCCGTTTTTACCAATACTTTATTCGTCCCTTTTTTATAGGGGATAATTTGATAAGGTTTACCGTCATTTAGTATACTAAATGGTAATGAAATAGGTGTCTCTAGGATGCTAGTACGATCCGCCAATATATCAGGTAACCGATTATTAAGATCTGCAAGAGCTTCAGGATCATTCGTAACATAATTAGAAAGAGCCTCTTTGCCCACTGTCTTTGAAGTACTTGTTCCTAGCATTCGTTTGTCTTCTGGTAATTTATTAAAAAGACCATCCTCATCAACACCGATATTAACCAAACCGCTTTGAGGATGATAAGCATTTGGGAACTGTTGTTTTATAAAATTCCATCCTAGTTCATTTCTACGACCACTATTGTCACTTTCTAGATAATAAGTTTTGAAATTCGTAAGTGAAACGCCTGTCTTTCCTTCATCTAATTGTTTTTGCGTAATATACAAAATATTATGTTTAGATAGTTCTGGTTCATCAGGAGTTAAATCTACTATTGTACCAGCGTCCTTAATGCGAAGTTGTTGTCCATGCTTAATTGTTTTCTCTTCAACTTTTCCATTGGGATAAGCAATTTTAACCTTCTGGCTAAAATCTTGATTTTTATAGTAATCAAATACAGTAATCCCAAACTCTCCTTTTTTAAAAGTAGGAGCCATGTAAGTAATGTTTTCCCAATAATTGTCATAACTATTTCTTGCATTAACTTCCTCTAAATATTTAGTAAAAGCCTCTTTACCAAATGCGTCATATATACTTCCAAGTGTTGTAACAACCGTTGCGAACGTATCAACATCTGCTTTCACTTTATGTTCTGTTACTGGGCTGGCGCTAAATAAAATCCCCATTGCAATTCCTACTGGGAGGACTTTTCGTACACTTTTTTTTGCTTTTTCATTCATAATGTCATTCCACACTTTCTGCTTGTCTTTTTTCCTACTTATTAATCTGAATTTAATGTTCGGAAGTTCATCTTACTTTAAATACCTTTCAAATCCCTTTCATAAATGTTACAAAAGTCTTACAAAGGTTTCAATTCACTGTAAAATATGTAACAAATAGAAATATTAAACAATTATGAGTGGAAGATACAATAATGAATTAGAAGTATTTATGGAGAAAAACAACATAAATACGTCGCTTTCTTTTTAAGAGAATGAGAACATCTGAGCACGGTTGAGAGCTTCTCCTACCACACATGGGGATTAAAACAAAGGAATAAGGTGAGTTCAAGTTATATTTTGTTCTGCGCAACAACAACTCCTACATCAAAAGAACAAAATGGACTCATATAGTATAGATAAGAAGTAATGCATTACGAATTATATAGGAACCTAAAAGTTTATGAATTACATGAAAAATGGGGCTGTCCCAAAAGTCCCTTTAAATGACTAAAACCCACGGAGAAAATAAGTTTTCTCCGTGGGTTTTGCTGTTTTTTAGATTTTCTTCCTCAAACAAGCGGTTCTGTTCCGCTTGTTTG
>NZ_JAMBOP010000057.1 GCF_023715645.1 Bacillus cytotoxicus
CGCCTGATAAGCGTGAGGTCGATGGTTCGAGTCCATTTAGGCCCACCATATTCCGCAGTAGCTCAGTGGTAGAGCTATCGGCTGTTAACCGATCGGTCGTAGGTTCGAGTCCTACCTGCGGAGCCATGGCCCGTTGGTCAAGTGGTTAAGACACCGCCCTTTCACGGCGGTAACACGGGTTCGAATCCCGTACGGGTCACTTCAAAAAGAGATAGCTTATGCTATCTCTTTTTAATTTGAAGAAAAAAATATTACACATTCCGCCTTTTACATCTTTGTTATATCAAATTATAATTACTTCTTTGATTAACACTCTCCTTATAAGAAACCCTACTAATAGTGGTTTCACGTTATTTTGACACTCAGTTTATTTTTGCTATAGTATGAAATATTTCGTTTTTTATTATAAATAATGAAGGATTTTGTGTGATTTTGTGTAATTAGGAAAGAATATAGTACATTATATTTCAACAATTGATTTTTAACTACACTCATAAGTCAACTACCCAGACTTAAACGCTACCGCGTTTTGAAGTGAGAGCTTGAAAAACGCTCTAGTTGTCTAGCCTCAATCTTCGTTATTTCAGATACATAGATATTTGATAATAAAAAGTAGTTCTCTTACTAATTCATCCTACCTATTGCTCTATACCCTTTACAACATAACTTCTCAAATAAGAATGATAAAATTAATATTTTCTTTCCAAACTTCTAATATTTTTAGAAGTGGTTATCATGATGAACCTTAGATTTATTTTATAAGTAATTTGTAACTACTCGGTCATACATTTCATTGGAAAGTTATCTTTATGTTTCAGCATCTAGATTGCTGTCATGAAGATAAAAATGGACATACACCTTGCAACCTTTCTTTGTTTTAAAACGTTGCGCGTGGCAGGAAAAGGAACTGACCGCTCCAACACGCGGCCAGTTGCTCTCGCCAACCTAAAAAGAAAGTGGTTTTCTGCCTTTTTTTCATAGAGTGACTGAGTAGTTACAGTAATTTTAAATTTAATGGGGATTCTACATGATGTTGTTTAGCTTACATAATTCTTTAAAATTGATAACGTGCATTTCCACTGTATAGTATTTCGTTCATCTTTTAAGGAACGTGCGAATTAAATAAAGAGAATTGGAGAGGCTAAAATATGTAAAGGAGGACTATATTGATGATAACTGTTCGAGAATTGATGAGCACGAATATTGTACAATGTACACCACTAGATAACGTATATGAAGCAGCAGTGAAAATGAAAGAAGAAAACATAGGAATGATTCCTGTTGTGGAGAATGATCAAGTTATTGGTCTTGTAACAGACCGTGATTTAGTAGTACGAGGAATTGCAGAAAAACATCCAGGTTCTAATCAAATTACAAATGTCATGACAACACAAATTATTTCCGTGTCACCTGATGACGCTGTTGAAAAAGCGACAGAATTAATGGCACGTTACCAAATAAGAAGATTGCCAGTAGTTGAAAATGGACAATTTGTTGGAATGCTATCACTTGGTGATTTAGCAACAACTAGATATGCAGATGATCAGGCAGGCGTTGCTTTAAGTGAGATATCCGAGCATACAGAGTAAAGAAAGGGATTTTCATGTCGGTTTTTCAACTTATATTGTAACTACTCAGTCATACATTTCATTTAGAAGTTTGGTAAGGAGTATGATTCCAGCGAAAATGCGCCCCATTACTTATAGAAAGTTATTTTCATTTTCCAGCATATAGATTGCAGTCATGAAGATGAAAATGGACCTACACTTCGCTACTTCTCTTTGTTTTAAAACTTTGCGCGTGGCAGGAAAAGGCTCTGACCGCTCCTATGCATGGCCAGTTCCTCAGGGCCATTTAAAAAAATGCTTTTCTGCCCTTTTTTCATAGAGTGACTGAGTAGTTACCTTGTATTTATATAAATTCCATCTGAAATTTTTGTTAACAACTATTAACATATAAAAAACATGATATACTAATAATAGGTATTATATATTGTTTCGAATATATTAACAATTAACTTATTAGCATTCAAGTATTTTATCATACATATAGAAAATGGAGGGGGATTATATGACGATTATGCAAACCGAACCTAATTGGAACTTGGTTACGGATGCGTATGTAGAGCCAGAAGATTTTGCAAAATTACTCTCTTTGCTTATACCAGAGTATCCAAAAGGAGAAGGAAAAGAACGAACTATTCTGGCCTGGAAAGAAAAAGAATTTTATAAAAAAGAAAATTTAATTCCTTTTATTTTATATGGAATGAAAAAATTACATGATTTACCAAAATTTCATAAAGATGAAATGCCAACTTTAGTTCGAATTATTCGTTTATGTCAAGAAGTAGGGTGGTATCACCAGGCTTATGATTTTATGGTTGCTGAAGGATTAGAGGAATTTGTACAAACATCGCTAGAATATGAATCATGGGATGTATTTACACAAGTAGTTGCTTGGAATTATTTAATTATAAAACAAAAAGTTACTGAATTAGAAAGTAATGATGATTTTATTTGGGAAAGAATTAAATTTAATGTAGAGTGTATTGAAAAGTATAAGACACTTTTGTCTCATAAAGAAATGATGGAATTTATGTTTCTGTATCTTTGTAAACAAGCAAAGGTATTATCAAAAGAGAGATTAGATGAAAACTTAATGGGTTTAGCAATATATTGTAATACATACATTTATGATTTGTATACGCTAGACTTATTAAAAAAATATAGAAAATGTACAGATTTCTTAACATATTATGAACCAAGCCGGGCCGTTGTATCATGTCAGCATGCAGTGATCGCACAAATATCTGATCATCTTAATCCATTAAAGACAACTCATGTGGATGATTATTTGTTTGTTATAAAAGAGATAATGGAACATATGTCATTTGAATTTATAACAAAATATGAGAATTTTATTGGAAAGTTATTATCATACGTTCCATTTTTTGATATGATTCAAGTTCCACAGCATGCGTATTATTGTGAAGAACTTATGTATATATGTAAAGGAATAGGTTACAAAGAGGAACTACTACGCAATTATATATTTATACAATTACCAAATTGTTTTCCTTCCTTTATTAAGCAATTTTTAAAGAATAAGCGCTATGCATCAATACATGATATTTTATTTTACTGGTGCAGCGATGAACAGCGTATGAATTTAGAACATAAGTATAATTTAAGTTCGATTTATGAACAATATGCATGCGGATAAAGTAAACTAGCTTTTTAAATTAAATGGTTATTTTTTATAAAAACCGTATATATATTTATTTTGATGTTTAAATATATTAATTGCTTGTTTATTTTCGTATTACACATGGCAGGAAAAAGAATCTGATCTCTTCTATGCATGGCTAGACGCTTTCGCCCACCTCAAGATTGAGCGTAAACATTGTCCAGCTTCAGTGGCTAGAATGTTCGGTGGGGGATAACTGCTGGCATGCGCCCGATTGGTGAGAGCTAATAATCAGTGGGGGATGAAGAAAACCCCCACTGATTAAAGTTTCCCTTTATATTGAACAGAAATAAGGATTCCACATTATGTGGAATCCTTCAGGCTGTGGAGAAAGCCTTCTCCACAGCCTGTTTTTGTGTCTGAACATCTTTTTATCTGTCAACACTGATAAAAAAGATACAAAGGAGCGATGCCCCATGATGGGAGCACTGAAAAATCATCGT
>NZ_JAMBOP010000058.1 GCF_023715645.1 Bacillus cytotoxicus
TGATTTTTCAGTGCTCCCATCATGGGGCATCGCTCCTTTGTATCTTTTTTATCAGTGTTGACAGATAAAAAGATGTTCAGACACAAAAACAGGCTGTGGAGAAGGCTTTCTCCACAGCCTGAAAAAAGTGGCTTTCAGCCACTTTTTTACTTTTATAATTAAGCTTGTTCAGAATTTCGAACATGTAATGGTGGAGGAACTATCCACCCCTTCTTCTTACTTAGACGTAGTAAAGTTACTCCTGCTTGTGCTTTCTTCATGTGAAATTGTCCAAAAAGCATGCCTACATCTTCTCGAAGGCATTTCCCCATCACTTGACTACAAGTTACTAGTCCTGCTGAAAGACCTGCTGCAACAGTTGCTGCGATTTCAGCATCGTTGATGCGTGCACCAGGAGGAATGTCTTCAATAGAAGCAACCGGTCTTTCAGGAGGCGCTGGTGGTAAAGCCACTCCATTTACCTTTAAAAGGGTTTTTAGCTCTTCTATTTCAGGAGTGATATCATTCTCAATTAAGTTTTGTAAAAACTTTTTTAAATCTTCATCACCTGTGTGATTCATAAATACTTGATGTCCGGCAACAGCCCCTTGTGCGGCAAGAAGATAACTCCAAATATCAAATACTTCTCCATAATGTAAAGGTTCATTTTGAGGATTTCCACTTAATACACCCATTTTAAAAAGCCTCCCTTTCGAAAATATCATCATAAGTATATTTTTCAATATTGAAAAGAAATTTTTAAGTATGTTTTTTCCTACAAAGAACTTTTTATCATGCATGGGAAACACCTTCCCAATAATGTGTGTTTGTAGTCTAGTAAAGAAATTTGCAAACAAAATACCCAAAGATTATTATGAAAGATTATCAATAATCTTTGAGTGAAAACTTTTTTGCTATGAGGATTTATTTTCAAAATAAATACACATAAGAAATTGTTTTAAATATCTGCTACGACTTATACCAATTCACTCTTATTTATAGTTAAAATTAGCGATTAATTCCACCGCCAAGCTGTTGTTCAGCCATTGCAACTAAACGTTTTGTGATTTCACCACCAACAGAACCGTTTGCACGAGCTGTTGTGTCTGCACCAAGTTGTACACCAAACTCTTGTGCAATTTCATACTTCATCTGATCAATTGCATTCTCAGCGCCTCGAACTAATAATTCATTACGACTTCCGCTATTATTGTTTGCCATATTGTATCACCTCCTATGTTTTTAATATGCTACGAATCATAAAAAATAATTATTCCTTTTTATGGTAATTTTATTTCTTTTCATTATGAATAAATATTGATTTTCTTCTTAAAAATAAGGCTAGGGAAAGAAGGGATTATGAAATACTTTCATACAATGTTATGTATTCATCCAGATTTATTTCTAATCTCCTTTAATAACTAAGAAAACGATTGCTGTAGTCCAAAGGGAGAAATATAAGATGTGTTTTGAGAAAATGTTAAAAAGGAGAAATGTAATTATGAAAGCAGTAACCTATCAAGGGCCAAATCAGGTACAGGTTGAACAAGTTGAGGATGCGAGATTAGAAAAAAAAGATGATATTCTTGTAAAAATTACTTCGACCGCTATTTGTGGATCTGACTTACATTTATATCAAGGCAACATGCCTTTACCCCAAGGATACATTATTGGACATGAACCGATGGGAATTGTTGAAGAGGTGGGGCCTGATGTCACTAAAGTAAAAAAAGGAGATCGTGTTGTTATCCCCTTTAATGTTGCTTGCGGGCATTGTTTTTATTGCCAACATGAAATGGAAAGTCAATGTGATAACTCAAATTCTCATTATGATTCTGGTGGATACTTTGGTTATACAGAGAAATTTGGTAACCATCCAGGTGGACAAGCTGAATATTTGAAAGTTCCTTTTGGGAACTTTACTCCCTTTGTTATACCGGAATCATGCGAACTTGAGGATGAATCCCTGCTTTTTTTATCTGATGTTTTACCGACCGCTTATTGGAGTGTAATAAATGCAGGTGTAAAATCAGGTGACACTGTTATCGTACTTGGCTGTGGACCTGTTGGATTGATGACACAAAAATTTGCTTGGATGAAAGGTGCTAAGCGCGTAATTGCAGTTGATTACTTAGATTATCGGATAAATTATGCAAAAAAGATTAACAATGTTGAGGTATTTGAGTTTACAAAATATCCCGATATGGGAGAACATTTAAAAGAAATTACACATGGGGGAGCGGATGTGGTCATTGATTGTGTAGGCATGGATGGAAAGAAATCACCTTTGGAATTTCTTGAACAAAAACTAAAATTACAAGGTGGAACTCTCGGTCCTATTCAAATTGCTACAAAAGCCGTACGAAAATATGGAACCGTCCAAATGACAGGTGTTTATGGTGGTAACTATAATGCATTTCCACTCGGTGCATTTTGGGTTAGGAATATTAACCTTAGAATGGGTCAAGCACCTGTCATTCATTTTATGCCTGAACTGTTTGAAAAAATAACAAAAAATGAGTTTGATCCAAAAGAGATCATTACACACAAAATCCCCCTGGAAGAAGCGAGCTACGGTTATCAAATTTTTAATAACCGTGAAGACAATTGTATAAAAGTTATTTTGAAACCTTAAAGCTACATTCCTTTCTAATCAATTATTTTTAATGTTGAAGATAAGATTAAATTCTAAGATCTTATCTTTTTTACTTTAAAAAATAAAAGATTAAAAAATAAAGGTGAACAGGGATAGTTAAGTTTTTCAGTTCTGGTACAAACTTCAAAATATATGAAACTAGTCTAGTAAACTCGGACATACTGATAGTACTACTCTATAAAAGGTGTGTAATCAGTATGGGGTAGTACCACATCATAATCAAGCTAAGGAAAGCAAATACCCCAAAACGAGAAAATTGACATCTCTAGGTGAAAAAGTACATTTTTTTGTTTTTGGGGCGTTATAAAATTCTTAAGTTGGATGGGTATGGGGTGGGTCAGTTTTCATTGTAAATCTACAAATTTCTTTTCCAAAACCAATATATTACTATTGTATATACAAAAGCATGGCATAAGATTGCCATGCTTTTCATACTGTTGAAAAACAATCTAGTCAATGGACAAAAAATGAAAATTCCGATAAAATCTCCTCGTGAATGAAATGAAGCGAGGGGATTTTTTATGTATGTTACGTATTCTATGAAACAAGTTGA
>NZ_JAMBOP010000059.1 GCF_023715645.1 Bacillus cytotoxicus
ATGGTGTGACGCGTTAACTCTAAATCTAGATGGAAACATCTAGCTGGGAGAGTTCACTAGAAAACTAAAATCTTGAAGGATAAAAAGAGATAATCATGCTTATCGAAAATATCCTCGCTAATACTCCCACATGCGGAAAAGGTGGCTATACCAATTTCGTGTGAAGCTGGGTGAAGTCGGCGAACCTAAAAGGAATTCAACTTTTGGGAAGAGTAGTCGGGCGGTGATGTTATAAGGTGAGAATGTGTCTTTGAATGACACTGACGAACTTCTGAATGTACGGGTCTATAAGTCACCCATAAGTCTGAGATGACGGAGGGTTTACCATTTGGTGAGTTGGTGGGGATGAGTAAGAATCGTCGTTATGAAAATCCTTATGTTCAGCTATGAGAACATCAAGCCAACAGGCTCAGAGGAAGCACCTAAGTAACATCTATACTAGAGGTTTTGGAACGCGGAAAACTAAGGACTGTACTCGTCTTCGGAAGAAGACGTTCAAATCAGTAGTCTGTGACAGGTTCAACGAAATCTTTAATAAGTATAAGTTGATTTACCTTAGTGATAGTAGTGCCATGGTACCAACGAAGTCGAGATAATAATCGATGGAGGGAAGGGCACAAGTCAATTATTGTTTAGTGAATTAGATTAAGTTGAATTTCTATTTTTCGAGTATGACAGGGAAAACACCTGGAGGTGTCCCAATAGAAAACGCATGAACAGATACAGATATAACGACTACTATGAAATGCAACAAATTTTTGACGATTTATATGCAAAATCTTCGGAAGGATACAAGTTTAGGAATCTTTTCGATATAATTTCATCTGAAAATAACATCAAACTTGCCTTTAGAATGATAAAGTCAAACACTGGTAGTAACACAGCTGGCACAGACGGACTCACTATAAAGGATATTAAATCGATGGATATAGATAAATATGTAGATATGGTCCAAGAAAAGATAAAGTACTTTAAGCCAGATTCAGTTAAACGTGTACTTATTCCGAAAGAAGATGGAAAACAAAGACCACTTGGCATCCCTACCATGGTTGATAGGTTGATACAACAATGCTTCAAACAGGTCTTAGAACCAATCTGTGAAGCAAAATTCCATAATCAAAGTTATGGATTTAGACCGAATAGAAGTACAAGAGACGCATTTGGAGCATTCCAAAGACTCGTGAATATGAACGGTCACAAATATGTTGTTGATATAGATATCAAGGGATTCTTCGATAACGTAAATCATAATAAGTTGATTAAACAAATATACAGTTTAGGTATTAGAGATAGAAAGGTACTCTCCGTTATAAGAGCGATGCTGAAAGCGCCCGTTAAAGGGGAAGGTATCCCAAGCAAAGGTACACCGCAAGGTGGAATACTAAGTCCTTTACTATCCAATATTGTCCTCAATGAACTTGATTGGTGGATTGCTTCTCAATGGGAATGCTTTCCTACAAGCCGAAGGAATTACTCACCCAAGGCAAAATTTAGAGGGTTGAGAACTACTACCAAGTTAAAAGAGGTACACATAGTAAGATATGCAGATGATTTCAAACTATTCTGCAAAAATTATAACCATGCTAAACGTATTTTTGAAGCGACTAAGAAATGGCTTAAGGAAAGATTAGGTCTGGAAATAAGCCCCGACAAGTCCAAAATCGTCAATCTTAGAAAGAATTACTCCGAATTCCTTGGATACAAATACAAGGCATTCACGAAGAAAACAGCCAAGCGAGGACAGGTTGCAAGGGGTCACATTAAAGATTCGGCAATAAATCGTATTATTACCAAACTGAAAGCACAGATTAAAGTCTTAGTTGATGAACCTTTCCCCAAAGAAGTCAAAAAGATTAACAGTATGATTTTGGGAATACAGGAATATTACCGTGGCGCTACAGAAGCACACGAAGACTTCAGAAAAATTGCTTTCTCTGTCAACAGAACTATGTTTAATCGATTGAAGCATGTGGCTAAATACGAATTCCCAACCCTAAATAGACACGGGACATATCATAAGATATTTGGTCGCTCCAAATCCAAGACATGGATTATTGCGAGTTGTCCAATATATCCCATTCACTACTGTAGACCTAGAACATGGCTACCAATGAATCAAAAAGTGTGTGCCTATACCGAGAATGGTAGGATGCTATCATCTAAAGCCTTAGAACACAGAACAGATTCAAAAGTACAGCTATTAATGAAGTCCTACATAATAGATAAATCGGTTGAGTATAATGATAACCGAATCTCTAGGGCTTCCATGACACAGTTTAGATGTGAGGTAACAGGACAAGAGTTAGGAGTAAGTGAAATCCATTGTCATCATAAGATACCTATGTACATAGGCGGAACAGATGACTTTGATAACCTTAGAATCGTACATGCAGATATACACAAGCTTATACATGCCACAAAAGGTGCAACAATACAAAAATATGTTCATCTTATAACCAGTCGTAAAACATTGAAGAAACTCAATGAACTTCGTTCATTTTGTAAACTTGAGGAAATTACACTAAACAATAATTGATGGCGCGCCGTGTGCGGTGAAAGTCGCATGCACGGTGCAGAGCGGGGGAAAGGCGAGTATCGTAACAGGTAATGCTGTTGAGAAAGCTTACCTATCGCTATCGG
>NZ_JAMBOP010000006.1 GCF_023715645.1 Bacillus cytotoxicus
AAATTACACTAAACAATAATTGATGGCGCGCCGTGTGCGGTGAAAGTCGCATGCACGGTGCAGAGCGGGGGAAAGGCGAGTATCGTAACAGGTAATGCTGTTGAGAAAGCTTACCTATCGCTATCGGACGGTGTTAGCAGTACAACCGTTTTATTTTTAGCATTACAAGAAATCGGAGCGGATGTAGAATTTTATATTCCGAACCGATTTACAGAAGGATATGGACCGAATGAAGAAGCGTTTCGCTGGGCGCATCGTGCTGGTTTCTCGCTTATTATTACAGTTGATACAGGGATTGCAGCTGTTCATGAGGCGCAAGTTGCGAAGGAGCTTGGCATTGATTTAATTATTACTGATCATCATGAGCCGCCGCCAGAATTGCCGGAAGCTTTGGCTATCATTCATCCGAAGTTAGATGGCGGTATATATCCATTTCACCATTTAGCAGGTGTTGGGGTGGCGTTTAAAGTTGCCCATGCTTTGCTTGGCAGGGTACCAGAACATTTATTAGAAATTGCTGTTATTGGTACAGTAGCCGATTTAGTGCCTCTTTATGGTGAAAACCGTCTACTTGTGCAGCGTGGATTGAAAAAATTGCGGACAACGCAGCGAGTAGGTTTACAGGCGCTGTATAAAGTTGCTAATATTTCGCAAGGTGAAATTACAGAAGAAAGTGTTGGGTTTGCAATTGGACCACGTATTAACGCGGTTGGACGATTAGAAGATGCTGCCCCGGCTGTTCATTTATTATTATCAGAAGACGTAGAAGAAGCGAAAGAACTCGCGCAAGAAATTGATGAACTAAACAAATTACGAAAAGACATTGTAAAGCAAATTACAGAAGAGGCGATTGCGGAAGTAGAAGCACATTATCCACCAGAAGAGAATACAGTATTAGTTTTGGCGAAGGAAGGGTGGAATCCCGGTGTAATTGGGATTGTTGCTTCGAAGCTCGTAGATCGCTTTTACAGGCCTACAATTGTTTTAAGTATTGATCCTGAAAAAGGCACAGCAAAAGGTTCAGCTCGTAGTATTGAAGGTTTTGATTTATATGCAAATTTATCAGATTGCCGGGAAATTTTACCGCATTTTGGTGGGCATCCGATGGCGGCTGGTATGACTCTTAGTATGGATGATGTCGATGAACTGCGCCGTCGTTTAAATGAGCAAGCTGCTGCATTGCTATCAGATGAGGATTTTATTCCAGTCACTACAGTAGATGTTGTATGTAAAGTGGAAGATGTCACGCTAGCTGCAATAGAAGAAATGCAAAAGATTGCTCCGTTCGGTGTTGGGAATCCAAAGCCACGCATCGCTGTGAAAGATGCAAGTCTTGAAAGTATTCGCGCGATTGGTTCTGATGGTTCACATTTGAAAATGACACTTCGCGATGGACAAGCAACATTAGATAGCATTGGCTTTGGTTTTGGAGCATTTGCAAAAGAAATTTCTCCTGTAGCGCAAGTATCGATTGTTGGAGAAGCTTCTATTAATGAATGGAATAATTTCCGTAAACCACAAATTATGGTTCAAGACATTGCTGTAGAAGCTTGGCAATTATTTGATTGGCGCAGCATGCGGAATGTAGAAACGAATTTAGCTGATCTTTCGCGTGATAAACTGACAATCGTGTATTTTAAGGAAGAAGCACTGCAAAAGTTTTCGTTAGAAGCGTATAAAGATTATGCTGTCCAGGCTAAAAATGTGACAACATTAGAAGGCCGTTACGCTGTTATTCTTGATTTGCCAGATGCGACAGAAGATTTAAAGCACATATGTGAAAAAGGATTCCCGGCCCGCATTTATACTGTTTTTTATCAAGAAAACAATCATTTATTTAGTACCGTGCCAACGAGAGAACACTTTAAATGGTACTTTTCATTCTTGCATCAAAAGGCACCATTTTCGCTTCGTCAATATGGAGAGCAGCTTTGCCGTCATAAAGGGTGGTCAAAAGATACAGTGAATTTCATGACACAGGTGTTTTTTGAGTTAGAATTTGTTACAATAAAAGACGGTGTTATTTTTATGGTAGAAGAAATGAAAAAGCGTGATTTAACCGAATCAAGCACATATCGTGAGAAAATAAACCAATTACAATTAGAAAAGGAACTGGTTTATAGCACATATCAGCAGTTATATGCATGGTTTGAAACGATTCGTAATCATAAAGTGATAGAATAGTTAAGATAAAGGGCTTGTATTTACAACTCTTTTATATTCGAGGAGGATTCATAAATATGGATTTCAAGAAACATATTGCAATCGTACCAGATTATCCGAAAGAAGGTATTGTCTTTAAAGACATTACACCTTTAATGAACGATGGAAAAGCATATAAAGCAGCAACAGATGCAATCGTTGCGTATGCAAAAGAAAGAGATATCGATCTTGTAGTTGGACCAGAAGCACGTGGTTTTATTATTGGATGTCCAGTTTCTTACGCTTTAGAAGTAGGCTTTGCACCGGTTCGTAAATTAGGTAAATTACCACGCGAAGTAATCACAGTAGATTACGGTAAAGAATATGGTAAAGATGTGTTAACAATTCATAAAGATGCAATCAAACCAGGTCAACGCGTATTAATTACAGATGACTTATTAGCTACAGGTGGAACAATTGAAGCGACAATTAAGCTAGTTGAAGAACTTGGTGGTATTGTTGCAGGTATCGCATTTTTAGTAGAGCTTACTTACTTAGATGGTCGTAAAATGTTAGATGGCTATGATGTATTAGTATTAGAACAATATTAATTGTAAACAGGGCGATATACGAAGTACCCGTGAATCTCTTTGAGAGGATCGGGTATTTTTATATATATCCACTCGTTTATTCACTTTTTTTCAAAAGGGCCCTGACCGCTTCTTCGCGTATCCAGCCGCTCTCACCCAGCTAAAAAAGGTGTTTTTTCAAGTTGGATTTATATATGTATCGAAAAAAAGTAAAGTGAAATGTCTGTAAAATCTTTTCCTTTTCACAATTCACAATCATTACGTTATAATGGTAAGATAAAAATTATTCTAATTGGCAAGGAAAAAGATTATGAATCTTCAATAAAAGGTGATTAGATGGCGAATGAACAAGTACTAACAGCTGAGCAGGTACTGGAGAAAGCAGGGCAATATTTACGCGACGATGATATCGATCTTGTGGCGCGCGCATATGAATTTGCACGTGTGGCACATAGTGAGCAATACCGAAAATCAGGTGAACCATATATTATCCATCCCATTCAAGTAGCAGGGATTTTAGTGGACTTACACATGGATCCGTCAACTGTATCTGCGGGTTTTTTACATGATGTAGTAGAAGATACAGATGTAACATTAGAAGACATTGAACGTGAATTTACAAAAGAGATTGCGATGCTTGTTGATGGTGTAACAAAATTAGGGAAAATTAAATACAAATCTCATGAACAGCAGCAGGCAGAAAATCATCGGAAAATGTTTATCGCAATGGCGCAAGATATTCGTGTTATTTTAATTAAGCTTGCAGACCGACTTCATAACATGCGAACATTGAAACATTTACCACAAGAAAAACAGCGTCGCATTGCAAATGAAACATTAGAAATTTTCGCACCATTAGCACATAGGCTCGGAATTAATACGATTAAGTGGGAACTAGAAGATACAGCACTTCGATATTTAAATCCGCAGCAATATTATCGTATTGTCAACTTAATGAAGCGTAAGCGTGCAGAGCGCGAAGAGTATCTAGATGAAGTGATGGGAGAAATTCGTGACAAATTAAAAGAAGTTGCGATTCAAACGGAGATTTCTGGTCGTCCAAAGCATATTTATAGCATTTATCGAAAAATGGCGTTGCAAAATAAACAATTCAATGAAATTTACGATTTGTTAGCTGTTCGTGTTGTCGTAAATAGCATCAAAGATTGTTATGCTGTTCTAGGTATTATTCATACGTGCTGGAAGCCGATGCCGGGACGTTTTAAAGATTATATCGCAATGCCAAAGGCGAACTTATATCAATCACTGCATACGACTGTAATTGGACCAAAAGGCGATCCGCTTGAAGTGCAAATTCGGACGAAAGAAATGCATGAAATTGCCGAATACGGAATTGCGGCCCACTGGGCATATAAAGAAGGAAAAACGGCTGAAACAACAGGGACGCTTGAGAAAAAATTAACATGGTTCCGTCAAATTTTAGAATGGCAAAACGAAGCTTCGAATGCAGAAGAATTTATGGAATCATTAAAAATTGATTTATTCTCTGATATGGTGTTTGTCTTTACACCAAAAGGAGATGTCATGGAATTACCGCTTGGCTCTGTACCAATAGACTTTGCTTACCGCGTTCACTCTGAAATCGGGAATAAAACGATTGGTGCAAAAGTAAACAGTAAAATGGTCACTCTAGATTATAAGTTAAAAACAGGTGACATCATTGAAATTTTAACATCTAAACATTCATACGGTCCGAGTCAGGACTGGGTGAAATTAGCGCAAACATCGCATGCGAAAAATAAAATTCGTCAATTTTTCAAAAAGCAGCGCCGTGATGAAAATATTGAAAAAGGCCGCGAGCTTGTTGAAAAAGAGGTGCGAGGTCTTGAATATGAGATGAAGGAAGTTTTAGCACCTGATAACTTAAAGCGCGTTGCTGAGAAGTTTAATTTTGCAAACGAAGAAGACATGTTTGCAGCTGTTGGGTATAACGGTATTACTGCATCACAAATCGTCACACGTCTAACAGATAAATTCCGTAAACAACGCGAAGAGGAAGAACTGACAGAAGTAAAAGAAGTTCGCAAACCAATGAAAATTCGTAAATGGGATTCTGGTGTGAAAGTAAGTGGTGCGGACAATTTGCTTATCCGTTTATCGAAGTGCTGTAATCCAGTTCCAGGCGATGATATCATTGGCTATATTACAAAAGGGCGCGGTGTATCGATTCACCGTACAGACTGTGTAAATGTTCATACAGAAGAAGCACAGGAAAGGCTGTTAGAAGTAGAGTGGGAAGGCAGCCCAGAAAAAGAAATTGAATACAATGTTGATATTGAAATTTCAGGATATGACCGCCGCGGTTTGCTAAATGAAGTACTGCAAGCTGTAACAGAAACGAAAACATACATTTCAGCTGTTTCAGGAAGAAGTGACCGAAATAAAATGGCAACGATTCATATGTCTATTTCAATTCGTAACTTACAGCACTTGAAAAAAGTTGTCGAGCGTATTAAACAGGTTCCAGAAATTTATGCGGTGCGCCGCATGATGCATTAATAAGGAGTGAAGAGAAATGAGAGTTGTCTTACAACGATCAAAAGAAGCATCTGTAACAGTAAAAGGTGAAGTTGTAGGGCAGATTCCTTTCGGCTTAACATTATTAGTTGGAATCACCCATGAAGATACAGAAAAAGAAGCAACGTATATCGCTGAAAAAATTGCAAACTTACGCATTTTTGAAGACGAAAACGAAAAAATGAACCATTCTGTATTAGACGTTGGTGGACAAGTTCTTTCCATTTCCCAGTTCACGTTATACGGAGATTGCCGAAAAGGAAGAAGACCGAACTTTATGGATGCAGCAAAACCTGACTATGCAGAACGTTTATACGATTTCTTTAACGAAGAAGTTCGTAAACAAGGACTGCACGTAGAAACAGGACAGTTTGGAGCAATGATGGACGTTCAACTCATTAATGACGGTCCGGTGACATTGATTATAGAAAGTAAATAATGATGGTGGAAGAGAGGGGATTTGTTCTCCTCTCTTTTTTAATTCGTTTAAAACATATGCATAACTTGTCCGTTGTATAATGAAAAGGGGGAGTGATGCTATGGATAGAGAATATGAAAAGTTAATCGTAAAAAATTTCTTTAATCGAAAAGTACAAGAGAGAATCCTGTACGAATTATCTTCAGTAAAAAAGCGAGAGAAAGCTTTAGGGCGTCTTGCTCATCACTATGACTCCATATTGAACCCTACATATATTGAGAAAATCCCTAAAAAGTTAATTCATGTTGAAGGTATTACAAAACTTTTGAAAGAATATGGTGCAGGAGATTGTTGTTATGTCATTTCATTTATTAAGGAAATAGATGGTACGTTCATGCAATTAGAATCTGCAATAGAAGATATAATTTGGAATGGTTTGCCTTGTTTTGTTTCATGTATACCTGAAAAATTGGTATATTTTCAGAGTGAACAAGGATTCGGGCCGCCAGAAAGATATATTTTACGGAAATAAGGCATAAGGTTCGAGAGTGAAAAGAAGGGAATGTAATTATATCATGCAGGGTATCTATGATTATTTTGATGAATTACAAATGGAAAGAGGATTAATTCGAAAGTGAATGAAATGAGACGGGCATCCATCGAACTGGCCGATGACTTTTATTTTTCAAAAATCTGCTGAGGGACTCAAAGATTTTTCATGACTACAACTATATCGGCGCTTTTTTTGATATATCAGCGCAAATGCATCATTTATCGGCGCTTCGACACAAAATAAAGATTCTTCGGGTATGTTCGACACACGAAAAGCCACCTCATCATCAAAATGTAAATGCTGTATTTTGTAACAACGTATAACCCTTGCATCAATATGGAACAATAGTCATTAGAATTCCACTACCGAATGTGAGGGATATACGTATGCGTATGAATGAGAAGGGAAACTCTGCTACTAACGGAGCAAATCAATTGTTTAATGTGAATTTTCATGAGTTTATTTCACGAGAACAACAAAATACATCGCTAGAACTTGCTTCTGAATTTGGGATTTCTTTAAAAGATGTGAAAACTTTAAAGAAGCATCTCGGACGTTCTTGATAATCTTGACAATCATTGTGAATAACCGTATAGTAGTAAACAAATTCATTTTTTACAGTTACATATGGTATAAACCGATGATAGAGAAGAGTAGATGAGAGACACATGAAAAGAGAGGAAATGTCTGAGGCTGAAAACATTTCTACATGATGACTGATCGAATGACACTTTGGAGGTTTCGTCTTGAACGGCATCGTGCTTAGTAGAGGCCGAGCGCAATTTAAGCGTTATTAAAAAAGTGGAAGCATACGTGCTTCAATTAGGGTGGCACCACGGGTATTATACTCTCGTCCCTACTGTACAATCAGTAGAGGCGGGAGTTTTTTTATTTTTATCACTATTGAGAAAATGAGGAGGAACTGAATATGTCTATTCAAATCCCACGCGGAACGCAAGATATCCTTCCTGGTACTGTGGAATTATGGCAGTATATTGAAGGACAAGCACGTGAAATTTGTCGTCGCTACAACTATAAAGAAATTCGCACACCAATTTTTGAGCATACAGAATTATTTTTACGCGGTGTTGGCGATACGACGGATATCGTACAAAAAGAGATGTACACATTTGAAGATCGCGGAGAGCGCAGCTTAACACTTCGTCCAGAAGGAACAGCGCCAGTTGTACGTTCTTATGTAGAAAATAAAATGTTCGGTGATGCAACGCAGCCGACAAAATTATATTATATCGGGCAGATGTTCCGCTATGAAAGACCACAAGCAGGACGCTACCGTCAATTTGTTCAGTTTGGCATTGAAGCGATTGGCAGTAATGACCCAGCGGTTGATGCTGAAGTGATTGCACTTGCTGTTGAGTTTTACCGTGGTATGGGCTTGAAAAATATTAAAGTTGTGTTAAATAGCTTAGGTGATGCAGCGAGCCGTAAAGCGCATCGCGATGCATTAATTGCACATTTTGAGCCGCGCATCGGTGAGTTTTGTGCAGATTGCCAATCTCGTTTAGAGAAAAATCCACTTCGTATTTTAGATTGTAAAAAAGATCGCAATCATGAATTGATGAGCACAGCACCATCGATTACAGAATACTTAAACGAAGAATCAAGCGCGTACTATGAAAAAGTACAAGAGTTATTAACGATGATGGGTATTCCATTTGAGAAAGATCCAAACCTTGTGCGCGGTTTAGACTATTATCAGCACACTGTTTTTGAAATTATGAGCGAGGCAGAAGGTTTTGGAGCAATTACGACGTTAAGCGGCGGCGGTCGATACAACGGACTTGTACAAGAAATCGGTGGACCGGAAATGCCTGGTATTGGTTTTGCGATGAGTATTGAGCGTTTAATTATGGCGCTGAAGGCTGAAAATATTGAATTACCAATCGCTCATCACATTGATTGTTATGTTGTAGCACTTGGTGAAAAAGCGAAAGATCATGCTGCGAAAATTGTCTTTGATCTTCGTAAGGCTGGATTAGCGGTTGAGAAAGATTACTTAGATCGTAAAATGAAGGCGCAGTTTAAATCAGCGGATCGTCTAAGTGCAAAATATGTAGCTGTATTAGGTGATGATGAATTAGAAAAAGGCATTATCAACTTAAAAGATATGGCAACGGGTGAACAAGAAGAAGTTGCGTTAGATGTATTTGCTGCTTACGTAGCGGAAAAGTCACTATAGGGGGAAAAGAAAATGGCTGAAAGAACGCATACATGCGGAAAAGTAACAGTAGAAGCTGTGGGACAAACGGTTCAATTAAAAGGTTGGGTACAAAAGCGACGTGATTTAGGTGGATTAATTTTCATTGACCTACGTGACCGTACAGGTATCGTACAAGTCGTATTTAGTCCAGAAACTTCAAAGGAAGCGCTAGAAGTAGCAGAAACAATTCGCGGTGAATATGTACTGCACGTAGAAGGTACAGTTGTTGAGCGTTCAGCTGGTGCGATTAATGAAAATATGGCAACAGGCCGTATTGAAGTACAAGCTATGAAAGTAAACGTACTCAATGCAGCAAAAACACCACCAATTATGATTACGGATGATACGGATGCATCAGAAGATGTACGCTTAAAATATCGTTACTTAGACTTACGTCGTCCTGCGATGTACAACACATTTAAAATGCGTCACGACGTAACGAAAACAATTCGTAACTTCTTAGATAGTGAAGAGTTCTTAGAAGTTGAAACACCGATTTTAACGAAAAGCACACCAGAAGGAGCTCGTGATTACTTAGTACCAAGCCGTGTACATGAAGGAGAATTTTATGCGTTGCCGCAATCTCCGCAGTTATTTAAACAGCTATTAATGGTCGGCGGATTTGAGCGTTATTACCAAGTAGCACGTTGTTTCCGTGATGAAGATTTACGTGCAGATCGTCAGCCAGAATTTACACAAGTCGACATTGAGACATCATTCTTAACACAAGAAGAAATTTTAGAAATGATGGAACGCATGATGACAAAAGTGATGAAAGATGCAAAAGGTGTAGAGATTAACGCACCATTCCCGCGCATGACATATGCAGATGCAATGGCTCGTTACGGTTCTGATAAACCAGATACACGCTTTGCGATGGAGCTAATTGATTTATCAGAATTTGCAGCAGGCTGCGGATTTAAAGTGTTCACAAGCGCTGTAGAGAGCGGTGGACAAGTAAAAGCAATTAATGCAAAAGGTGCAGCGAGCAAATATTCTCGTAAAGATATCGATGCATTAACAGAATTCGTTAAAGTATACGGAGCAAAAGGATTAGCTTGGTTAAAAGTTGAAGAAGACGGCTTAAAAGGACCAATCGCGAAATTCTTTAACGAAGAAGATGCAAATACGCTTATGAGCACGTTAGATGGGACTGATGGTGATTTACTATTATTCGTTGCTGATAAGAAGAGCGTTGTTGCAGATAGCTTAGGAGCACTTCGCTTACGTTTAGGTAAAGAACTTGAGTTAATTGATGAAAGCAAGTTTAACTTCCTATGGGTAACAGATTGGCCGCTTCTTGAGTATGATGAAGATGCAAATCGTTACTTCGCAGCGCATCACCCATTCACAATGCCATTCCGTGAAGATGTAGAGCTATTAGATACAACGCCAGAAAAGGCGCGTGCACAAGCATATGACCTTGTTCTAAATGGTTATGAACTTGGTGGTGGATCACTTCGTATTTACGAGCGTGACGTACAAGAAAAAATGTTCAAAGCACTTGGTTTCTCTCAAGAAGAAGCACAGGATCAGTTCGGATTCTTACTAGAAGCATTTGAATACGGTACACCGCCGCACGGAGGAATTGCATTAGGTTTAGACCGCCTTGTGATGTTACTTGCAGGTCGCACGAATCTTCGTGATACAATTGCCTTCCCAAAAACAGCAAGCGCAAGCTGCTTATTAACAGAAGCGCCAAGCCCAGTTGCAGACACGCAGCTTGAAGAGCTTTACTTGCAACTAAAAGTAAAAGAAGAGAAGTAAGAATGAGATCCTAGATGGACATACTAACTCCATCTAGGATTTTTTTGAGTATATAACTTATATAAATTGAAAAAAGATATAAAAACCCTTTTCTTTTTAGTGGAGGATGAGAGCAACTGGCCATGCATAGAAGCGGTCAGTTCCTTTTCCTGCCACGTGCAAGGTTTGAAAACAAAAGTAGACAATAAGTGCAGGCTCCTGCCCTGTTTGCAAGGCAGTGACTTAGACTTTAAAAAATCAAAGTGGATGTATACAAATAGTCGGAAAAACGCTAGAATACATGGTAGACCATTTTTGTAATAGGAGTGTAGGACGCATGTTACATCAATTTTCACGTAATGAATTAGCCTTCGGAAAAGAAGGTATTGAAATATTAAAAAATAGTACGGTTGGTATTTTAGGAATTGGCGGTGTTGGTTCGTTTGCAGCAGAAGCGTTAGCACGTTCTGGTGTAGGGCGTCTCATATTAGTTGATAAAGACGTTGTTGATATTACAAATGTTAACCGTCAAATCCATGCGTTACTTTCTACTGTAGGTCGTTCGAAAGTAGAACTAATGAAAGAGCGTATTGCTGATATTAATCCAGACTGCGAAGTTATCGCATTAGAAATGTTTTATACAGATGAAACATACGAAGAGTTTTTTAAATATGGTTTAGATTTCGTAGTGGATGCATCGGATACAATTACGTTCAAAATTCATTTAATTAAACAGTGCTTGCGCCGTAAAATTAAAATCATTTCAAGTATGGGTGCAGCCAATAAAATGGATCCAACTCGTTTCCGTATTGTCGATATTTCCAAAACACATACAGATCCAATTGCGAAAGTAATTCGGACGAAACTTCGTAAAGAAGGTATTAAAAAAGGTGTGAAAGTTGTATTCTCTGATGAAAATCCAATTGTGATTCGTGAGGATATTCGTCAAGAAATCGTTCCAGATGAAAATGCAAAAATTCGCAAAGCGAAATTACCACCGTCCTCTAACGCCTTCGTTCCATCAGTGGCAGGCTTAATTATGGCAAGTCATGTTGTGCGTGAACGTTTGAAGGCTGTAGAAGTAAAACGTGTTGGGCAAGAATAAAATGAGACACACATGTTTCTTTATAGAAGCATGTGTGTTTTTTATGTGCTCGTTTTGTTATTTTAATTTTCCGCTGTGTAAACAATATCTAAATTTCCGTTCTGATCCATTTTAAAAATCGGTGCCATCTGTTCTTGCGGGTTATCTAGTAGAACGAGCTTGCGTGCACGGTCCATAATTCTAACGAGTGTCTCATAATCTTCCTGCACAGATTGCTGTTGTTTCTGCAGTGCTTCAAGCTTTTTCTCTAATTGACTATTTGTTTTTTTTACTGTCTCTAGCTGACTACGTAATGTGCCGTTTTCAGTTTGTAACTTTTCTATATGTGGATTATTTTGTTCTATATTTTGCAAAAATGAAATGACAGTTTGCATTGTAAGTGACGATTCATTTGTAATAACATCCTCGGAAAACTCAGCCTCAATAACGACCTTTTTCTTCGGCTCCAATCGTGATACTTGTGGTTTCGGTTTCACTGCTTGTTCTCTCTTTAATTCTTTCCGTTGCTTTCTCGCAATTTGCACAGCTTCTTCATAGCCTTGCCGAACTTCTGCATTCCAACGAAAGCCACAAGCGGCAGAAGTTCTGTTTAATTGATCGCCCACTTCATCAAATGCTTTTAATTGCGTACTGCCTTCGCGAATGTGACGTAAAACGGTTTCTGCTAGAAGTAAATCTTCTTCTCCAGTCCATGCATCCTGGCGCATTTTCATAGTGAAACCTCCATATTTCATGTCGTTTTCGCTTATATTACCCTTTTGATTCACTTTTATACGAATGTTGTAATCTTTCATAAACAGCCGCAAGTGCTTTCTCGAATTTACCAGTCAATTTTGGTTTATAGTATTGCTTGTTTTTAATCTTGTCTGGCAAGTACTGCTGCTGCACCCACCCATTTGGATAATCGTGAGGATAGAGGTAGCCAATTCCTCTGCCGAGTGACTCTGCACCTTTATAGTGGCTATCTTTTAAATGAGCTGGAACATCACCTGTTTGTCCGTTTCGTAAGTCGTGAAGTGCCGCATCAAGCGCTTTATATGCTGAATTTGATTTCGGTGATAGGCATAGTTCAATGACCGCATTTGCTAGCGGAATACGAGCTTCTGGAAAGCCGACGCGTTCTGCGGATTCGATGGCCGCAAGCGTACGAGGCCCCGCTTGTGGATTCGCAAGTCCAACATCTTCGTATGCCATAATTAGTAATCGTCTGCCAATGCTTTGCATGTCACCAGCTTCAATTAGGCGAGCTAAAAAATGAAGAGCGGCATTCACATCACTTCCACGCACTGATTTCTGGAAAGCTGATAAGACATCGTAATGAGCGTCGCCGCCTTTATCGTGTACAAAACTTTTCTTCTGCAAACATTCTTCAGCAATTTCAAGCGAGACTTCTACTGTTTCTTCATTTGTTGTAAAACTAGATAAGACAGCGAGCTCAAGTGCGTTATAAGCAGAGCGCATATCGCCGCCAGATGCATTTGCAAAGTGACGCAGCGCTTCATCTGTAACTGTGACGTTGTATTCTCCTAGTCCTTTTTCCTGGTCTGTTAAAGCGCGCTTTAATCCTTGTAAAAGGTTTTCTTCTGTTAAAGCGTGTAGTTCGAAAATTTGGCAGCGGCTTCGAATAGCGGAATTAATTGCGTGAAATGGATTGCTCGTTGTTGCTCCAATTAATGTAATGAGTCCGCTCTCTAAGTGAGGGAGAAGGAAATCTTGTTTTCCTTTATCTAATCGATGTACTTCATCTAAAATTAAGATAAGATGACGGTGCATTTTTGCTTCTTGGACAACAACTTCCATATCTTTTTTATTATGAGTAACAGCATTTAATAGACGAAAAGGCATGCCGATGCTGCCGGCAATGGCGCTTGCGATTGATGTTTTTCCTGTTCCAGGAGGTCCGTATAAAATCATGGATTGTAGATGCTTTGCTTGTACCATCCGCCATAAAATTTTGCCTTCGCCCACTAAATGTTCTTGTCCAATAACTTCTGTAATATTGGTCGGACGCATTCGATGTGCGAGTGGTTGTTTCATATGTTCTCTCTCCTTTAGTAATCGTTATAAACTCTTTATATTTCTATATATAAAGTCATTTTCAATTTGTATTTATATATATTATCATTTCTATTAGAAAAGTTGAAATTTCTTATCATACTATATTATGCTATAATTTCAAAGGATTTTGATTTCAAAGAGTGTTTTTCCTATAAAATAATAGAATAACGAACGAAGTAAAAGCAAAAGACTTGAAAAGAGGTGCTACATATATGAAAATCTCAACAAAAGGCCGTTACGGTTTAACGATTATGATTGATCTTGCGAAAAAATTTGGGGAAGGCCCAATTTCATTAAAATCGATTGCACAGGCGCACGATTTATCTGAGCATTATTTAGAGCAATTAATTTCTCCGCTTCGTAATGCTCGTCTTGTGAAAAGTACACGCGGTGCATATGGTGGATATGTATTATCAGATCAACCGATTAACATTACAGCAGGTGATGTAATTCGTGTATTAGAAGGCCCAATTAGCGTAGTAGAAATGTTGGATGAAGAAGAACCGGCACAGCGTCAGCTTTGGATACGTGTCCGCGATGCGGTGCAAGAAGTTCTTGATAGTACAACGTTAGAAGATTTAGTACGCTATGAAGAAGAAAACAACGGCGGATATATGTTTTATATTTAATTCCGTGTGTAACGATTTGGAAAGAAGGAGATATTATGGAACGCGTTTATTTAGATCATGCTGCGACATCTCCGACTCACCCAGAAGTAGTCGAAAAGATGATTCCATATATGACAGAAGTATTTGGTAACCCGTCAAGCATCCATTTCTTTGGGCGCCAAGGTCGTCATGCAGTGGATGAAGCAAGACGTGCGTGTGCGCTCAGCATTCATGCAAATCCAAATGAAATTATTTTTACAAGCGGCGGTACAGAGGCTGATAATTTAGCCCTTCTTGGTGTAGCTCGTGCGAATCATAAAAAAGGAAATCATATTATTACGACAGCAATTGAGCATCATGCGATTTTGCATACGTGTAATGTGTTAGAGCGAGAAGGATTTGAAGTAACGTATTTACCTGTTGATGAAACAGGACAAGTTCGTATTTCAGATTTGCAAGCAGCATTAACAGAGAAAACGATTCTTGTCTCGATTATGTTCGGAAATAATGAAGTGGGTACAGTGCAGCCGATAGCAGAAATCGGTGCTCTATTAAAAGAACATAGTGCTTACTTTCATACAGATGCAGTACAAGCATACGGTTTAACAGCAATTGATGTGAAAGAGCTTGGCATTGATCTCTTGTCAATTTCAGGACATAAAATTAATGGTCCAAAGGGTGTGGGCTTTTTATATGCAGGGCAGCATGTAAAGTTTGAACCGCTATTAACAGGCGGAGAGCAAGAGCGAAAACGCCGCGCTGGTACAGAGAATGTGCCGGGCATTGTTGGGCTTTGGCAAGCGATTTTGTTAGCAGAACAAAATCGTGAGCAAAAAATTGCCCAATACAAAGGATTTAAAGATATAATGATATCTGTCTTTAAAGACGAAGATATTACTTTCGAGGTAAACGGAAGTTTCGAGCATAGCTTACCACATGTGTTAAATGTAAGTTTTGTAGGAATGCATATTGAGTCATTTTTAATGAATTTAGATTTAGCGGGAATTGCCGTTTCAAGCGGATCTGCTTGTACGGCAGGCTCGATTGATCCATCACATGTGCTTGTAGCGATGTTCGGAAAAAAATCCGATAAAATACGTTCATCCGTACGCTTTAGCTTCGGACTTGGGAATACGAAAGAACAGGTCGAAAAAGCAGCGTACGAAACAGTGAAAATCGTGAAACGATTAACACAAAATTGATATAGGAGGTGACCTGATGAACAAACTACCTCACGAAACGCGCGTTGTCATCGGGATGTCTGGTGGCGTCGATTCATCTGTAGCAGCAATGTTATTAAAGAAACAAGGCTATGAGGTAATCGGAATCTTTATGAAAAACTGGGATGATACGGATGGAAACGGCGTATGTACAGCAACAGAAGACTATAACGATGTTATTGAAGTATGTAACCAAATTGGAATCCCGTATTATGCAGTCAATTTTGAAAAGCAATATTGGGATAAAGTATTTACGTACTTTTTAGACGAGTACCGCGCTGGTCGTACACCGAATCCAGATGTAATGTGTAATAAAGAAATTAAATTTAAAGCATTTTTAGAACACGCGATGGCGCTTGGCGCCGATTATGTAGCGACAGGACACTATGCACGTGTAGCGTATATGGACGGGGAATATAAAATGCTACGCGGCATTGATGATAATAAAGACCAAACGTATTTCTTAAATCAACTTGGTCAAGACCAATTATCAAAAACGATGTTCCCGCTTGGGGAGTTAAAGAAGCCGCAAATTCGCGAAATGGCGAAAGAAGCTGGTTTAGCAACAGCAGCGAAAAAAGATAGCACAGGTATTTGTTTTATTGGCGAGCGTAACTTTAAAGACTTTTTAAGCAACTACTTACCAGCGCAGCCAGGTCAGATGCAAACATTATCTGGTGAAGTGAAAGGGAAACATGACGGGTTAATGTATTATACAATTGGTCAACGTCATGGCCTTGGCATTGGCGGTAATGGTGATCCTTGGTTTGCTGTTGGGAAGAACTTGAAAGAAAATATTTTATATGTAGAACAAGGCTTCCATAATGAACTGTTATATGGTGATGAAGTATTTGCAACAAATATTAGTTGGGTAAGCGATAAGCCGAAAGAAAAAGAATTTGCATGCACAGCAAAATTCCGCTATCGTCAAGCGGATAACGATGTAACGGTTCAAATCGTTGATGAGAATACCATTCGCATTCTTTGTGATGAACCAATTCGCGCAATTACGCCAGGACAAGCGGTTGTTTTCTATGATGGAGATGAGTGCTTAGGCGGTGCGACAATTGATGACGTATACCGTAATGGTAAGAAACTTGATTATTTAGGATAAGAGAAATTACTCAGTCACTCTATGAAAAGAAGGCAGAAAAGCATCTTTTTAAATGGGCGAGAGGGACTGGCCATGCATAGAAGCGGTCAGGGCCTTTTCCTGCCACGCGCAAAGTTTTAAACAAAGAGATGTAGCGAGGTGCATTACCATTTGTATCTTCATGACAGCAATTTATATGCTGGAAAATGAAAATAACTTTCTATAGGTAATGAGGCGCATTTTCGCTAGAATCATATTCCTTACCAAGCTTCTAAATGAAATGTGTGACTGAGTAGTTACGGATAAGAAAGAAGAACCTCTGCCTTGTATTAGTCAGAGGTTTCTTTTTAGATAAAAACGAATTTTCGTTCGCTCGGAAAATAGATTCTTTGTTATAATTTGTTGTAGAGGTGAAGAAGACATGTCAAATAAGCTTGAAACAGGCATTCAATATATGCAAGAAGGAAACTGGGAAGAAGCCGCAAAGAATTTCACAGAGGCGATTGAGGAAAATCCAAAAGATGCACTTGGTTATATTAACTTTGCAAATTTACTAGATGTCTTAGGAGATAGTGAGCGTGCGATTTCTTTTTATAAACGCGCGATTGAATTAGATGAGAAATCTGCTACGGCATACTATGGACTAGGAAATATATATTATCAGCAAGAACTTTTCGCAGAGGCGAAAGAAGCATTTGAGAAGGCGATGCAAGCGGGACTAGAGTCAGGAGATGTATCGTTTATGCTTGGCATTACATATGCGCAGCTTGGAAACGACCGTTTAGCACTGCCGTTTTTACAACGTGCTACTGAATTAGATGAAAATGATGTTGAAGCCATTTTTCAATGTGGATTATGCTTTGCGCGTCTAGAGCATGTAAAAGAAGCAAAACCGTATTTTGAAAAAGTTGTAGCGCTTAATGAAGAACATGCAGATGCATATTACAACTTAGGTGTTGCAGATGCGTTTGAAGAAAATCGTGAGAAGGCGCTAGCGATGTTTAAGAAAGCTGTAGCGATTCAGCCAGATCACTTTTTAGCTGGTAACGGTATTCGTTTATTAGAGCAAGACGCATAAAATGGAAGGAGGGGGCAAAATGGAAAATCAACATGCAATGGATTTGTTTGAGGAAGAGCAGAAGTTTATAAAAGCACAAGTTCTTCATACCATTTTCCACAACGAAGAAAACCTCTATTCCGTTGTCAGTATGAAAATTATTGAAACGAATGAAACACATGATGAAAAAAAGGTCATGATAACGGGTTACTTTCCCCGAATGCATGAAGATGAAGTGTTTACACTAACGGGGAATTTTAAAGATCATCCAAAGTACGGGAAACAATATCATATTGAAACGTTTAAAAAGGAATTACCGCAAACAAAAACAGGAATGGTGCAATATTTAGCGAGCGATTTATTTAAAGGAATCGGGAAACGAACAGCGGAAAAGATTGTTGATCATCTTGGGGAACATGCGATTTCGAAAATTATGGATGATCCCTCAGCTTTGGATGGGATTGTAAAAAAGCAAAAAGCGCAAGAAATATACGAAACGATTATTGAACATCAAGGTCTTGAAAAAGTGATGAGCTTTCTAAACGGTTATGGATTTGGAACGAAGCTTTCTATTAAAATTTATCAACAGTATAAAGAAATGACACTTGAAGTCATTCGTAAAAATCCGTATCAATTGATTGAAGAGGTAGATGGTATTGGGTTTGGGCGAGCTGATGATATCGGGCGCGCGCTTGGCATCTCTGGTAATCATGCCGATCGTGTCCGAGCAGGATGCTTTTATACATTAGAGCACGTTTCGCTGCAAGAAGGTCATGTGTATATGAAAAGAGAGCAGTTAGTACAGCAAACGATGGAGTTGTTGAATAATCAATTCGCGTCTGTTACAGAAGAAGATATTTTGCAATGTGCGGAAATGATGCAAGGAGAAGGTAAAATTATTATAGAAGATGAGCGTGTATATTTAGCCTCCTTGTACTATTCTGAAAAAGGTGTTGTCACTTCCATCAATCGTTTACTTGGCCAAGAAGAACTTCCTTCTTTTCCGGAAGCGGAGCTGTTGTTAACACTTGGAAAAATTGAAGAGCAGTTCGGCGTGCAATATGCACCGCTTCAGCAAGAAGGTATTCAAACAGCTCTTCATAAGCCAATGATGATTTTAACAGGTGGGCCTGGTACAGGAAAGACGACTGTTATTAAAGGGATTGTTGAAATGTATACTTCTCTTCACGGTTTATCATTAGACCCGAAGGATTACAGTGATGACAATCCGTTTCCTATTTTATTAACGGCACCGACAGGAAGAGCGGCAAAGCGGATGAGTGAATCAACAGGATTACCTGCTTGTACAATCCATCGTCTGCTTGGATGGACACCAGAAGGATCGTTTCAACGTAATGAGCACGATCCTGTTAAAGGGAAATTACTTATTATTGATGAATTTTCTATGGTTGATATTTGGCTTGCAAATCAATTGTTCAAGGCGTTGCCATCTAGTATTCAAGTCATCATCGTTGGGGATGAAGACCAATTGCCATCTGTTGGTCCTGGACAAGTGTTAAAAGACTTATTAGAAGCGGGTGTTGTTCCGACAGTAAAGCTTACGGAAATTTATAGACAAGCAGAAGGTTCATCTGTTATTCAGCTTGCTCATGCGATTAAAAAAGGTGTGTTACCTTCTGATGTGACGCAAAACAAGAAAGACCGTTCGTTTATTGCATGTACAGGAACGCAAATTGTTGATGTTGTGAAGCAAGTGTGTGAAAATGCAACAACAAAAGGATTTAGTGCGCGTGACATACAAGTGCTAGCTCCGATGTACAAGGGGCCGGCAGGGATTAATACGTTAAATGAAGCGCTGCAAGAAGTGTTTAATCCGAAAAAAGAAAAAAGAAAAGAAATTGCATATGGCGAAGTTGTATACAGGACTGGAGATAAAGTACTTCAACTTGTCAATCAGCCGGAAAGTCAAGTGTTTAACGGTGATATTGGTGAGATTGTGTCAGTGTTTTATGCAAAAGAAAATGTGGAACAACAAGATATGGTTGTTGTTTCTTTTGACGGTATCGAAGTGACCTATACAAAGGCAGATTTAAATCAAATTACACATGCATATTGTTGCTCAATTCATAAGTCACAAGGTAGTGAATTTCCAATTGTCATCATGCCTGTTGTGAAAAGTTATTATCGCATGCTGCGCCGCAATTTAATTTATACAGGGATTACACGAAGTAAAAAGTTTTTAATCATTTGCGGGGAAGAATCAGCGTTTCAATCTGGTGTAAATCGCCTTGATGATGCGCTCCGTCAAACGACATTATGCAATCGCCTGCAAGGAAAGACAGAAGCAACTGAAGTGATAACTGAGGAAGGCCTCGATGTGGAAAACATTTCACCGTATGATTTTATGTAGCGAGGTAAAATTATATAGTGTAATGCAGTTCTTCTCATGTATAAACAGATACAGTTTGGACATAATGGCGTAATAGAATATGGGAGATTGTAAGGAGATGAACGTCATATGTTCAGTTGTCCAAACTGTAAAGGAAAAGATATTGGGAAAATCAGTGTGAATCAATATTATTGCTGGAACTGCTTTATTGAATTATCGATTTCAAAGGGGAAAATTCATACACATCAAGTCGAAGAAGACGGTTCATTAAGTTCTCTAGATGATTTGTTTGATGAGAATGAACGGACAATCGGCTAATAAGGAGAGTGTTAACTTTGAAATTGCGCTCATCATTAATTGCATTAGGCATAGGAGCAGCGGCATATCAATATGCACGTAAACAAGATGTATTTTCAAAACGAAATATGAAAAAAGCACGTAAAATGATGAAGTCTTATTTATAATTTACATTATACATGTGAAAAAGGCTCCCTAATTTTAGGGGGCTTTTATTTATGTACTTGTATGGAGATAAAATAGTCCAATCTGGGAGAAAAGATGAGAAAGTCCGTAGCAGCCGAGTCCTAAAATACCATAGTGCCAAAGATGCCTGGCACGTTCTTGTTTGGAAGAAGCAATGAAAAATCCCTTCCAAATGCCAAAACCAATACATACCCATTCTAATAGCATGCAAAGTGCGGAAAGACTTAACATCAACCAAACCATTCTATTCCCCCTAACTTTGTGGAGCGAATTAGGATATTACTGCTTATTCATGCGTAATAGCGCATGAAATTGTAATTGCTATGTTAAGTATATGTATTCTTCTACAAAACAGTAAGAATACCTACAAAAATATTGTAACGCGGCAAGGTTTTTAATTTTTTACACATAACCTCCTCTATTTCTTTTCAAACTAAGAAATAGAGGAGGTTTTTCTGTTGAAGAATCTTAAAATTATTTGGATTTATCGGTTAGGTTTATTATTGCTGATTTTTTTATGCTTACTTGTCTTTTTGAAAATTAAGCCGCTATGGGCACCGATTTTATTTGTGCTCAAGGTTGCCATTACGCCATTTTTTATCGCTTGTTTTATTGCTTATTTGCTGCATCCGCTTATTGAAAAGTTACATGAAAAAGGTGTGCCGCGCACACTTGCTATTTTACTCATTTACATTCTTTTCTTTGGTGGTCTTGGATACGGCGTGTATAAAGGAACGCCAGTCGTTGTCATGCAGCTTCAAGAAATGAATGAACAATTCCCGCAATTTGTAAATATGTATGAAACGTGGACAGATGGAGTAAGAGAGCAAACTGAAAACTTTCCTGAGTTCGTGAATGAGAAAGTGAAACAAATATTTGTAGGAGTTGAAGGGAAGATACAGGCGCTTTTAAATAAAGTAATGAGTACAGCGAGAGGAATACTTGATTCCCTTCTTATCATTTTCTTAATTCCATTTATCGTATTTTATATATTAAAAGACTACGGAGAGTTTTATCATATTTTTTGGAAGGTTGTACCATCTAAATGGCGTAAGGATGGACAACAGTTAGCAAAAGAAATTGATAAATCTCTTGGAAATTACATTCGCGGTCAATTATTTGTTTGTTTAATTTTAGGCGGGGTATCTGCATTAGCCTTTTGGTTTATCGGGATGAAATATCCACTGCTTTTAGGGATTATTGTTGGGGTCACTGATATTAT
The DNA here is from genome assembly GCF_023715645.1 of Bacillus cytotoxicus. GTDB lineage: Bacteria > Bacillota > Bacilli > Bacillales > Bacillaceae_G > Bacillus_A > Bacillus_A cytotoxicus_A. The sequence goes on from NZ_JAMBOP010000006.1 coordinate 21,405, forward strand.
CCCGTACTTCGGTCCTATTTTAGGGGCGATTCCAACATTGATGATTGCTGCAACCGTATCGACGAATTTAGTTATTAAGGCTGGCATCGCGCTTGCAATTTTACAATTTGTTGAGAGTAATATACTATCTCCGTATATTGTAGGAAGATCGCTGCGGATGCACCCCGTTGTGATTATGCTTGCGCTGCTTGTTGGCGGAGAAATTGGCGGCATCATTGGCCTTTTATTATCCGTGCCGCTCTTAGCGATTCTTCGTACGATTATTGTCCACGCGAAGCCGTTTTGGAAACATTGACAAATAGAAATGGATTCGCTACAATTTGGGCATATAGTATATGATAAATTGATGACGGAACGAGTATGTTACAGTCCATTTTGCAGAGAGAGGCTTCCTTAGGCTGTAAGAAGCTTCAGATGAAGGGTAACAGAACGCTATTCCTGAGAGCAGCTAATCACTGCCGTCTTGCCACGTTACGGCAACTTGAGGTGATGAAATATATGCATATGATTATGATATGCAACCTGGCTGTCGTGTTTAAAAGTGAGACACTTCCGCTTTTTATTTCATAATCAGGGTGGTAACGCGAGTCAACTCTCGTCCCTGTTATAGGGGACGGGGGTTTTTTGTTTTTTATTGATTTTAATGAAGGAGGAAATACATATGAAACACTTAACAGGCGCACAAATTCGTCAAATGTTTTTAGATTTTTTCCAGGAAAAAGGACATGCAATAGAACCGAGTGCATCATTAGTTCCGCACGAAGATCCATCTCTTTTATGGATTAACAGTGGTGTTGCAACGCTAAAAAAATATTTTGATGGCCGCGTAATTCCGCAAAATCCACGCATTACAAATGCGCAAAAATCAATTCGTACAAACGATATTGAAAACGTAGGGAAAACAGCTCGTCACCATACATTCTTTGAAATGTTAGGGAACTTCTCAATTGGCGATTACTTCAAAGAAGAAGCAATCACATGGGGTTGGGAGTTTTTAACAAGTGACAAATGGATTGGATTCGATAAAGAATTACTATCTGTTACGATTCATCCGGAAGACGAAGAAGCATTTACGATTTGGCATGAAAAAATGGGTGTGCCAAAAGAGCGCATTATTCGTTTAGAAGAAAACTTCTGGGATATTGGTGAAGGCCCGAGTGGACCGAATACAGAAATTTTTTATGACCGCGGAGAAGCTTACGGCAATGATTTTAGTGATCCAGAATTATATCCGGGCGGAGAAAACGAGCGTTATTTAGAAGTATGGAACCTTGTGTTCTCGCAATTTAACCATAACCCTGACGGTACGTATACACCGCTTCCGAAGAAAAACATTGATACAGGGATGGGCCTTGAGCGTATGGCGTCAGTTGTACAAAACGTGCCAACGAACTTTGACACTGACTTATTTATGCCAATTATCGGCGCGACAGAAGCAATTTCTGGTGAAAAATATCGTGCTGGTAATCTAGAACAAGACACAGCATTTAAAGTAGTTGCTGACCATATTCGTACAGTAACGTTTGCTGTTGGCGATGGAGCTCTTCCTTCTAACGAAGGTCGCGGTTATGTATTACGTCGTTTATTGCGCCGCGCTGTACGTTATGCGAAGAAATTAAACGTTAATCGTCCATTTATGTACGAATTAGTGCCAGTGGTTGGGGAAGTAATGAAAGATTTCTATCCAGAAGTTCTTGAAAAGAAAGATTTTATTGCAAAAGTTGTGAAAAACGAAGAAGAACGTTTCCATGAAACACTTCATGACGGCGAAACAATTTTAGCTGAAGTAATCGGTAAAGCAAAAGAAGCAAAATCAACGGTTATTTCTGGCGAAGATGCATTCCGTCTATATGATACATACGGATTCCCAATTGAGTTAACAGAAGAATATGCAGAAGAAGCTGGCATGACAGTTGATCATGAAGGTTTTGAAGCTGAGATGGAGAAACAACGTGAGCGTGCACGTGCAGCTCGTCAAGATGTTGATTCTATGCAAGTGCAAGGCGGCGTTCTTGGAGAAATTAAAGTAGCGAGCGAATTTGTTGGTTACAATACTGTTGGAACAGAAAGTAATGTTGTTGCACTTGTGAAAAATGGTGAGTTCACAGATAGCTTACAAGCAGGTGAAGAAGGACAATTAATATTAGATGTAACACCATTCTACGCTGAGAGCGGTGGACAAATGGCAGACCGCGGTTACCTTCTTGCTGATGGTGTAAAAGTACTTGTAAAAGATGTACAAAAAGCACCAAATGGTCAAAACTTACACAAAGTAGTTGTAGAAGAAGGAACATTAACGAAAGATGCAGCAGTAAAAACGTTAATCGATACGAAAAACCGTGCAGCAATCGTGAAGAACCATACAGCAACTCATCTTCTGCATCAAGCATTAAAAGATGTTCTTGGCGGACACGTAAACCAAGCGGGTTCTCTTGTAACATCAGAGCGCTTACGTTTTGATTTCTCTCACTTTGGTCAAGTACAAGCAGATGAACTAGAAAAAATTGAGCGTATTGTAAACGAGAAAATTTGGGAAAGTATCACAGTAGACATTTCTCAAAAAGCGATTGAAGAAGCAAAAGCGATGGGTGCAATGGCACTATTCGGTGAAAAATACGGAGACGTTGTACGCGTTGTACAAGTAGGCGATTATAGCTTAGAGCTTTGCGGTGGTTGTCACGTTGATAATACAGCATCTATCGGGATTTTCAAAATTGTTGCTGAATCTGGTATCGGAGCAGGAACGCGCCGTATTGAGGCAGTAACAGGGAAATCGGCATACGAACTAATGAACGAACAAGTAGGTTTATTAAAAGAAGCAGCAAACAAAATGAAAACAAATCCGAAAGACATTTTAACAAGAGTAGATGGCTTATTTGTTGAAGTAAAACAACTGCAAAAAGAAAATGAATCTCTTGCAGCGAAATTAAGCAACATTGAAGCTGGTAACTTAACCGATGCAGTACGTACAATTGATGGTGTGAATGTACTTGCGACAAAAGTAAACGTTGCAGATATGAACAATTTACGTACGATGATGGATGATTTAAAGAATAAATTACAATCTGGAGTTATTGTGCTTGTATCTGTTAATGATGATAAAGTCAACATTCTTGCTGGTGTAACGAAAGATTTAATTGAGCAAGGATACCACGCTGGTAAACTTGTGAAAGAAGTGGCATCTCGCTGCGGCGGAGGCGGCGGAGGTCGTCCAGATATGGCACAAGCTGGTGGGAAAAACCCAGCGCAAGTAGATGATGCACTGTCATTTGTAGAAGAGTACGTTAAATCTGTTTCAAAATAATGAGATTGTAGTGTACAATAGGGGGGAGAAGGAATATCTTTCTCCCTATACCTAGTAAAGTGAGGTGCTTAAAATGGACGGATTCGATAAAACGATGAAGTTTAACTTCCAAGAAGAAAAACAAAATGTCCATGTCAATGACGTACTATTAACTGTGTATGATGCACTTCAAGAAAAAGGATATAATCCGATTAATCAAATCGTTGGTTATTTATTAAGCGGCGATCCTGCATACATACCTCGTCATAAAGATGCTCGCAATATTATTCGTAAACTAGAACGTGATGAGTTGATTGAGGAGCTTGTTAAGTCTTACTTGAAACATCATCGTGAGGAGTAGTTTATGCGTATATTAGGTTTAGATGTTGGTACAAAAACAGTCGGCGTTGCAATAAGCGATGAGATGGGCTGGACAGCGCAAGGTTTGGAAACGATTAAAATTAATGAAGAAAGAGGCGAGTTTGGTTTTAATCGCATTTCTGAATTAGTAAAACAGTACAATGTGGACAAGATAGTAGTAGGATTGCCTAAGAACATGAATGGTACAATCGGTCCGCGCGGCGAGGCTTGCCAGCAATTTGCAGAAAACTTGCATGAGCTTTCGCAATTAGAAGTTGTATTGTGGGATGAACGCCTGTCAACAATGGCAGCGGAGCGCTTGCTCATTTCGGCAGATGTGAGCCGGAAAAAACGAAAGCAAGTCATTGATAAGATGGCGGCTGTCGTAATTTTACAAGGATATTTAGATAGCAAATAAGAGGTGACCATAATGGAAGAAAATCAAATTACAATTGTTGACGAAAAAGGTAACGAACATCTATGTGAAATTATTTTCACTTTTGATGCTGAAAAATTCGGAAAAAAATCTTACGTAGTATTCTCACCAATCGGTGAAGTTGACGAAGATGGCGATCCAATTTATGATGCAATGGCTTTTGAGCAAAATGAAGAAGAGTCTGGCGGCACATTGCTTCCAATCGAATCAGAAGAAGAGTGGGAAATGGTACAAGAAATGTTTAACACTCTTGCTGAAGAAGAAGGCGAAGAAGCGTAATATGGTAAGTGAAAACAAACTGATTTCATATTGAAATCAGTTTGTTTTATATAAATATAAATTGAAAAAATGACATCAAAACCCCTTTCTTTTCAGGAGGACGAGAGCGTCTGGCCGTGCATAGAAGCGGTTAGGGCCTTTTTTGTGCCACGTGTAAAGTATAAAACAAAGGGAGAAAGCAAGTGGCGATAATATTTTTTCTGCACATTATATCTTTGTATATTAATAAATAAATATGGATTTATATATAAGATAATGAACGATTTTTTTATCGAAAGCATACCGTTCTTTGTAGTATAATAGTACAGATTGTAGAATAAAGAAAAAACATGTCTAACGATAGACATGTTTTTTAATGTTCCGTAGATTTTGTATAGGGTATACCCGGGCAGTCTATAATGGGGAGTAAGGAGGAAGTGCGGTAGTGGGACAAAATAAAACAAAAAAACTAGGACAAGTGATTGCGATTATTTTCGTTGCATTGCTTGTTGTATGCGGTGGTGCATATGCGTATGTTACATCAGCTTTAAAACCACTAAATCCAGCAAGTAAACAAGAAATTGAAGTGGAAATTCCAAAAGGTTCTTCTACAAGTAAGATTGGAGAAATTTTGGAAGACAAAGGAATTGTGAAAAACGGGACTATATTTAGTTTTCATGCGAAAATGAAAAAACATAATTTACAAGCTGGTACATATTTGTTAAGCCCATCGATGAATGTAGAGAAAATAATGGGACAAATGTCATCAGGTAATGTGCATCGTCCGGCTGTTTATAAAGTGACAGTTAAAGAAGGTGCACAAGTTGTTGAAATTGCAGATTTAATTGCAAAGGAATTGAAATTAAATAAAGAAGATGTTGTCCGCCAACTAAATGACAAAGCATTTGTACAAAAATTACAGAAGAAATATCCTGTTTTATTAACAGATAAAATTTTTGATGCAAATATTAAATATCCATTGGAAGGGTATTTATATCCAGCAACGTACCCTTTTTATAAAAAGGATACAACGTTAGAAGAAATTATTACTCCAATGTTAGAGAAAACAAACAAGCTCATTGTTGAAAATGAACAGAAGATGAAAGAGAAAAATTGGGATGTTCATCAATTATTAACTTTATCTTCACTTATTGAAGAAGAAGCAACAGGTTATACAGATCGGCAAAAAATTGCAAGTGTGTTCTATAATCGTTTAACGAAAGGAATGCCTTTGCAAACAGATCCAACAGTGCTATACGCATTAGGTAAGCATAAAGAGCGTGTATTATACGATGATTTAAAAGTAAACTCTCCGTATAATACATACGTTATAAAAGGGTTACCAGTTGGACCAATTTCGAATTCTAGTGTAAAATCAGTACAGGCAGCACTTGAACCTGAAAAAACAGACTATTATTATTTCTTAGCGGCGCCAGATGGCAAAGTGTACTACGCTAAGACATTAGAAGAACATAACGCGTTAAAACAAAAATATATTACACAAAAGCATTCGTAAATTTTTTGAGGGAAGCGAGAAAAATTCGCATATCCCTCTTTTTTATGATAAAATATAGCGGGTTAAAAACTGGTAGAAGAATCGTTTTTCATATAGAAATGGGACGTACAAGCTAAGGATAGAGAGGGCTTGTACTTTTATTTCCATATAGAGACAATATTCTTTGTTTACTTCTCCATGCGATAAGGAGGACTATCAATGGGGCAACAAGATGTAGTTAGTGAATATTTGCTGTCTTTTGTCGATCCAAAAGATGAGCTCATTCTTGAAATGGAACAGTATGCGCGTGAGTATCATGTACCGATTATGGATCGCCTTGGTATGGAATTCATGTTGCAATTTTTGCGTTTAATTGGGCCACAGAGCATATTAGAACTTGGTACAGCAATTGGATATTCTAGCATACGTATGATGCAAGCTATTCCAAATTCAAGAATTGTTACAGTAGAGCGAAACGCAGATCGATATGAAAAGGCACTTGAATATATAAATCGTTCCCAAGTTAAGGAGCGCATTTCTATTCTTTTTGGAGATGCTTTAGAAACAGGGGAGCAAGTAAAAGAACATGGCACATTTGATGTTATTTTTATTGATGCAGCAAAAGGACAATATCGTCGTTTTTTTGATATATATGAACCGTTATTAAATCCTGGCGGTGTTATTATTTCAGATAATGTACTATATCACGGCCTTGTTACGACAAAAGAACACATTGAAAATAGACGTACACGTGGTTTAATTAGACGAATTAAAACGTATAACGAGTGGCTCATGAACCATGAAGGATATGATACAACTATTTTTCCAATTGGTGACGGAGTAGCAGTGAGTAAAAAGAAAGGGTGACATGCAATGAAAAAACCTGAGTTGTTAGTAACGCCAAGAACAGTGACGGATATCGAACCACTTGCAAAAGCAGGCGCAGATGCAGTAATGATTGGTGAACAAGAGTTTGGCTTACGTTTAGCGGGAGAATTTTCTCGCGAAGATGTAAAAGAAGCAGTAGCAATTGCACATGAAAACAATATGAAGGTATATGTCGCAATGAACGCGATGTTCCACAATGAGAAAGTAGAAGTTTTAAAAGATTACGTTTCATTTTTACAAGAAGTAAACGTAGATGCAGTTGTATTTGGAGATCCTGCCGTATTAATGACGGTGCGTGAAGTTGCACCAAATATGAAAATGCATTGGAATACAGAAACAACAGCAACGAACTGGTTTACATGTAATTACTGGGGACGTAAAGGTGCAAAACGAGCTGTTCTTGCCCGCGAACTAAGCTTAGATGAAATTGTGGAATTAAAAGAAAATGCAGAAGTCGAAGTGGAAGTACAAGTTCACGGAATGACATGCATGTTCCAATCAAAGCGCTCTTTAGTAGGAAATTACTTTGAGTACCAAGGCCGCGAGATGGAAATTGAAAAGAAGAAATATGAAGAAAACATATTTTTACATGATCATGAACGTAATAATAAATATCCAATTTATGAAGATGCAAACGGCACTCAAATTATGAGTCCAAATGATATTTGTTTTGTCGACGAATTAGATGAGTTAATTGATGCTGAAATCGATAGTTTGAAAATTGATGGTGTATTAAAGAGCTCAGACTACATTGTGGAAGTAACGAAGAAATATCGTAAAGCGATTGATTTATGTGTAGAAGATCGCGATGCGTATTATGACATAAAAGATGACTTATATAAAGAGATTGAAGAAATCCAGCCAGTAAATCGTCCATTGGATACAGGATTCTTCTTTAAAGAAACGGTTTATTAAAAAGGAGGTTCAGCATATGACAGTCAAAGAAATTTCACGTGTGATTGACGGAAAACGTGTGATTGTGAAGAAACCTGAGTTATTAATACCCGCAGGGAACTTAGAGAAATTAAAAATTGCTATTCATTATGGTGCAGATGCTGTATATTTAGGTGGACAAGAATTTGGTCTTCGCTCAAATGCAGGTAACTTTACGCTAGAAGAAATGGCAGAAGGCGTTGAATTTGCTAAGAAATATGGTGCGAAAATATATGTAACAACAAATATCTTTGCTCATAATGAAAATATGGACGGGTTAGAGGAGTATTTAAAAGGGATTGAAAAAGCTGGTGTAACGGGGATTATCGTTGCAGACCCGCTTATTATTGAGACGTGTAAACGCGTTGCCCCTTCTGTTGAGGTGCATTTAAGTACACAACAATCATTATCTAACTGGAAAGCAGCGCAGTACTGGAAAGAAGAAGGTTTACACCGCCTAGTATTGGCTCGTGAAGTAGGATATGAAGAAATGAAGGAAATTAAAGAGCATGTTGATATTGAAATTGAAGCATTTGTCCACGGTGCAATGTGTATTGCCTATTCCGGAAGATGTACGTTAAGTAATCATATGACGGCACGTGACTCTAACCGCGGTGGTTGCTGTCAGTCTTGTCGCTGGGATTATGACTTAATTCAAACAGTATCACAACATAAAGAAGCAGAAGAACTTCCTTTATTTAAGGAAGAAGATGCTCCGTTTGCAATGAGTCCAAAAGACTTAAACCTTATTTTATCGATTCCAAAAATGATTGAAATTGGGATTGACAGCTTGAAAGTAGAAGGGCGCATGAAATCCATTCACTACGTTGCAACTGTTGCAACTGTGTACCGTAAAGTGATTGATGCATATTGCGCGGATCCAGACAACTTTGAGTTTAAACAAGAATGGTTAGAAGAACTTGATAAATGTGCGAATCGTGATACAGCCCCTGCATTCTTCGAAGGAGTTCCAGGACACTTAGAACAAATGTATGGAAATCATAGTAAGAAAACGACGTATGATTTTGCAGGTTTAGTGTTAGATTATAATGAAGAAACAGGTATTGTGACAGTAGAGCAGCGGAATAACTTCAAGCCAGGTCAAGAAGTTGAGTTCTTTGGACCGGAAATTGAAAACTTTATACAAACGGTGGAAAAAATTTGGGATGAGGATGGAAACGAATTAGACGCAGCGAGACATCCGCTGCAAATCGTGAAATTCAAAGTGGATCGACCAGTGTATGTGAACAACATGATGCGAAAAAGCATACTTCAATAAGAAAGAGTGATAGTTGAATGGGGACGAACAAGCCTGTTGTAATTGGAATTGCTGGTGGTTCAGGTTCAGGTAAAACGAGTGTAACAAAAGCAATTTTTGATCAATTTCAAGGTCATTCTATTTTAATCTTAGAGCAAGATTATTATTACAAAGATCAAAGCCATGTGCCGATGGAAGAGCGCTTAAAAACAAATTATGATCATCCATTAGCATTTGATAATGACTTGTTAATTGAGCACTTGCAGCAGTTGCTGGAGTATAAGTCAATTGAGAAGCCAGTATATGATTATACATTGCATACACGTTCGGAAGAAATTATTCCAGTAGAACCGAAAGACGTAATTATTTTAGAAGGGATTCTTATTTTAGAAGACCCGCGTCTTTGCGATATAATGGACATTAAAGTGTTTGTTGATACAGATGCTGACCTTCGCATCTTACGTCGTATGCAGCGTGACATTAAAGAACGAGGTCGTACGATGGACTCTGTTATTGAACAATATGTAAATGTTGTGCGTCCAATGCACAATCAATTTATTGAGCCTTCTAAGAAATTTGCAGATATTATTATCCCAGAGGGTGGACAAAATCATGTTGCAATCGATATTATGGTCACAAAAATCTCAACAATTCTTGAAGAAAAAGTGAATTTGTAATAGCATAGTAAAAGATGCTCGATAAGAAGGGATTTTCTCCCTTTTTATCGAATACAATGAAACATGCAAACCTCACCCGCATCTAGGTGAGGGCATATTTATATTAGCTTTCTATACATATCTTTTTGATATAAGAAAGAAATAAGAAAATACGGGGTTGTATGTGACAACTCCGCTAGTGCTGCGTGTACTAGAAACCTCCGCTATTTCATAAGGCGGGGGAGTTTTCATATGGAACTCCTCTTTTTTCGGGGGATTGGTATATAAAAGGAGTGGAAAACATGGCAACAGAAAAAACATACCCTATGACACTTGAGGGGAAACAAAAACTAGAGCATGAGCTTGAAGAATTAAAAACAGTAAAACGTAAAGAAGTTGTAGAACGTATTAAAATTGCGCGCAGCTTTGGTGATCTATCTGAGAACTCTGAGTACGATGCAGCAAAAGATGAGCAAGCTTTCGTAGAAGGTCGTATTACACAGCTTGAAAACATGATTCGCAATGCAGTTATTATTGAAGATAACGGTGAAGCCTCTACGGTTGTAACATTAGGTAAAACGGTTATATTTAAGGAATTACCAGATGGAGAAGAAGAAGCGTATACAATCGTTGGTAGCGCGGAAGCAGATCCATTTGAAGGTAGAATTTCTAATGATTCTCCAATCGCAAAAAGTTTATTAGGAAAGCAAATTGGCGAAAAAGTTGCAATTCAAACACCAGGTGGAGAAATGCAAGTAGAAATCGTCTCTGTAAAATAATAAAGAAGGTTCGCTCCGAGGAGTGAACCTTTTTTTATGTTTATATATAAATCTAAAATAAAAACCTTTTCTTTTTAGAGGAGCGAGAGGGACTGGCCGTGCATAGGAGCGGTCAGTGCCTTTTTTTGCCACATGCGATAATTTTAAACAAAAGGAGCAAGCAAGTAGCAGGTTATTTTGATGCGGCAAATAGAATGAGTTTGAGTATAAAAAGAATAACATCTCGTCTACACTGAAAGATGAGGTGTTTGTAATGAATATGCAGCAACGAATAATCATCATTTTAATAGCCTTTATGTGTATTATATGTATTTTACTTGGTCGTTTACTACAGATTCAGCTTGTGGAAACGGAGTCGTTTACAGATAAACATATTAATTTAATTGAAAAAAGTGTTGCGCAGCGTACACAAACAATTGTTGTAGATGATGGACGGGGCCGTTTTACGGATCGAAATGGAGAAGAGCTCATAGATGATAAGCAACCTGTTTTGATTTTATTTCCATTTCTACAAAGTACGACTTGGCCTGTGCAAAAGATTGCTCATATTATTGGAGTGCAAGGGAAAGACATAGAGGAACAAATACGGGAAGCAAAACAGCCTATTGTGTTTCAAGAGGATGAAAAGCCTTTGAAATTAACAAATAATCAAATGGAGCAAGTTAACCATTTAAAGATTCCTGGTGTTATAGCCGTGCATGTGAAAAACAAACAAAACAACATGATAGCAGAGCATTTCATTGGGATTACTGGAGAAAATGATGAGCAGTTTGTAAAAAGATACGGGGACAAAGAAAAGAAGAAAACAGCAGTTGGTATTTCGGGATTACAACGCTCGTTTGATGAGTTTTTATTATCAGACGGGGAAGCGAAAATACTCTATCATGTTGACGGACAAGGAGAACCGATTTTCGGAAAAAACGTTAAGTATACATATCCTGCTAATCCTTTTTATCCGCTCAGAATAGAAACGACGTTAGATAAAAGTTTACAAGTGAAGGCTGAAGAACTGATCAATACATACAAACTTGTAAAAGGTGGTCTCATATTACTCGATGTTCAAACGAATGAAATTTTAGCGATGGTAAGTAAGCCATTGTTGCATACAAATAATAGGGAAGCATATAAGCGGGGAGCAAGTAATCAAATGCTGATTCCTCATTTTCCTGGTTCTGTTTTTAAAACAGTTATTGCAGCAGCTGCTATTGAAGAAGGAATACTTACAGCAAAGCGAAGATTTAATTGTAATATGGACCTTTATGGAGAAGGGGAAGCCGATCGATTGATGGGAACGTTATCGTTTACAGAGAGCTTTGCACGTAGTTGTAATCGTACGTTTGCAGAGCTTGGGCGCGAATTGTTACAAAAAGATAAAATGGTGATTGAGAAGTATGTCGAAGCGTTAGGAGCGTCTAAAAGTGTTGGATGGGAAGGGAATGTTTTTCATACGACTGCATTCCGACAGCTGATAGAGGAAGAAGAGGGAACAATTTGGCGCGATGAAAGAGATAAAAACGTTCGCAAAGCAATTGCGCAAACGGCAATCGGTCAAAAGGACGTTCGTTTATCACCGCTAGCTGTTGCAAATATGATGGCAACCATTGCAAGGGGCGGTGAAAAGAAAGAGGTTAAAGCTGTCCGGGACATTACATATAAAAATGGAGCGAAAGTATTTTATTTTGAAGACCATGTATTACAAGGAAAAACACTGAAAAGAAATACGATTAAAAAAGTGCAGCAATTGTTAAGAAGTGTTGTAACGACACCAAATGGTACAGGATCTGCGTATCAATCATTACCATTTACAATAGCGGGAAAATCAGGAACTGCACAAACAGGGAAAGAGAATTATGAAAATCGCTGGTTCGCTGGTTATTTTCCGTATGAAAACCCTCGGTATGCGTTAGTTGTCGTTGATTTAGAAACGAATAGGAAAGACAATGTAGTATCACAAATTTTTGCTGATTATGTGAAGGCGATTGCTAAGGTGGAACAATTGCAAAAGTGATAAGAATATTTTCATTTTGTGAAAAAGTAGTCATACTCCTTCAACCTTTGTGCATTTGATGTTACAATAACAAGTATGAAAATTGTCATGGAGGTTTGAATAATGGCAGGAGGAACTAGATTTCAAAATAAACAACAAAGGCGTCGCCAAAACGGTATATTGAATATTGCAATTGGTATCGTGTTATTAGCGGTAGTAATTGTAGCATATCAACTATTCTTTACTTCTGATAATACAGAGCAGGCTGCTTCTAGTGATAAAAAAGTAACGCAGCAAACTGAAAAAGAAAAAGAAGCCGCAAAAAAGAAAGAAAAAGAAGAAGCTGCTAAGAAGAAAGAAGAAGCAAAAGCAGCGGAACAAAAGAAAAAAGAAGAAGAAACTAAGAAGAAAGCGGAAGAAGAAGCGAAAGCAAAAGAGAACGAAAAAGTACCAGCAGAGAAAACAATTGCACAGGCGAAAGAAGCGTATACAAAATCAGCTTGGAAACCAGTTGGTACTGAGCAAGGACAATCACCAGCAATGACATTTAAGCAAGGAACATCAGACTGGAATGAAATGAAAAAAGCGATTGCCTCTGCAATTGATATCCCAGTAGAACAGTTGGCGATTACTCGTATTGGAAATAATGGGAAACAGAAAGCATACGGTAGAGTTACTGATAAACAAACAGGAAATAAATATCATGTAAATATTGACTGGGTAGAAAATGAGGGCTGGAAACCAACGCTTGTTCAAACCATGAACTAAAAAGAAGGAGAGAGGTGATAGAGCCTCTCTCTTTTTTTAGTGCATTTTTTTCAATTTAAAGTGAACGACAGCGCTATAATACGGTCGCTTGCTTTCGGGATTCATCATCATTTGATGTGAAATGTGATGTACTTCTAGCATAAGCGCCTTATTATTATCAATTTGTTCATTAATTTTCTTTTCTAGCAATGCTAAGCTAGCTGCCTCAAAAAACTCAACTTTATCTTCTATCATTTCGAATGTAAACGACATGAAGAACACCTCTTTCTGCACGTTCATAGTATAGTTTATCAAAGAAAACTAAGAAATACCATGTGCAGTTTTGTTGACTTTTTGATGAATAAGGCATATTATACTGATAAATCCGATAAGAAAAAGGGGAATTTCTATGGGGACAGAATTTAATGAACTATTTGATCAATGGGCTCATACGTACGATTCGTTCGTGCAGGGTGAAAATATACAATATAGAGAAGTTTTCGCCCATTATGAGGAGATTTTAGAGGATGTAGTAAATAAATCTTTTGGTAATGTTTTAGAGTTTGGTGTTGGCACTGGCAACTTAACAAATAGATTATTAGTTGCTGGCCGAACTGTTTATGGAATAGAGCCATCAAAAGAAATGCGTACAATTGCTAAGCAAAAGCTTCCGAAAGAAGTAGCAATTACAGAAGGTGATTTTTTTAACTTTGTCACTCCTTCGCATATAGATACAATCGTCAGCACATATGCATTTCACCACCTCGTTGATGAGGAAAAAAATGTAGCAATTACGAAGTATAGTCAATTGCTAAACAAAGGTGGTAAAATAGTGTTTGCTGACACGATATTTGTAGATCAAGAAGCATATGATAAAACTGTTGAATTTGCATTGCAGCGCGGATTTCATGAGCTAGCAAATGATTTACAAACGGAATATTATACGCGTATTCCAGTCATGCAATCTATTTTTGAAAACAATGGCTTTCATGTCTCATTTACTCGTATGAATCATTATGTTTGGGTAATGGAGGCGACGAAGCAATAGAAAGAGGGATTAGATTGAGAATTGCTGTAATTGGAGCGATGGAAGAAGAAGTACGTATTTTACGTGATAAGTTAGAACATGCAGAAACAGAAACAGTTGCGGGTTGTGAATTTACGAAAGGTACATTAGCAGGACATGAAGTAATCTTGTTGAAATCTGGTATCGGTAAAGTAAATGCAGCGATGTCTACAACGATTTTACTAGAGCGTTATCAACCGGAAAAAATTATTAACACAGGTTCAGCTGGTGGATTCCATCATTCTTTAAACGTAGGTGATGTTGTCATTTCAACAGAAGTTCGTCATCATGACGTAGATGTAACAGCATTTAACTATGAATACGGTCAAGTACCTGGAATGCCAGCAGGATTTCCAGCAGATGAAGAACTTGTTACATTAGCTGAAAAATGCATGCAAACAGCAGAAGGAATTCAAGTTGTTAAAGGTATGATTGCAACAGGAGATTCTTTCATGAGTGATCCAAACCGCGTTTCGTTTATTCGTGAGAAGTTCACTGATCTATACGCAGTAGAAATGGAAGCCGCGGCAGTTGCGCAAGTATGTTATCAATATCAAGTGCCATTTGTTATCATTCGTGCACTTTCTGATATTGCTGGTAAAGAATCAGATGTTTCGTTCGAGCAGTTTTTAGACCAAGCAGCTCTTCATTCTACAAACTTTATTGTAAAGGTATTAGAAGAGTTAAAGTAATGTAGCAAAAAGGCAACTGTTTCATATATAGAAAATACAGACAGTTGCCTTTTTCTTTTAAGGGGTTAGGTAAGGAGGAAATACGATGAAAGTGTATCATAGTGTTCACGACCTAATCGGACATACACCACTTGTTGAGATTACGCGCTTTTTACTTCCGGAAGGTGTGCGGATTTTTGCAAAGCTTGAATTTTTCAATCCAGGTGGAAGTGTGAAAGATCGGCTAGGTCGAGAGTTAATTGAGGATGCTCTTGCCAAAGGGCTTGTAAAGCCAGGAGGAACCATTATTGAACCGACGGCTGGCAATACAGGAATCGGACTGGCATTAGCAGCACTTGAACATGATTTGCATGTTATCGTTTGCGTTCCAGAAAAATTTAGTATTGAAAAACAAGAACTTATGAAAGCTCTTGGTGCAACAATTGTTCATACACCAACGTCACTAGGAATGACAGGTGCTATCGCAAAAACAGAAGAACTTCTAAAAGAAATTCCAAATTCATATTCTCCATGTCAATTTGCAAATGAAGCAAATCCACGTGCGTACTATAAAACATTAGGGCCTGAACTGTGGGAGGCACTAGATGGACATATTGATATATTTGTCGCTGGTGCTGGAACCGGTGGAACCTTTATGGGAACAGCATCATATTTGAAAGAGCAAAATCAACAAATTAAAACAGTCATTGTTGAACCAGAAGGCTCTATTTTAAATGGGAGCGAAGCTGGTTCTCATGAGACAGAAGGAATTGGGCTTGAGTTTATACCATCATTTCTAAATCCAACATATTTTGATGCCATTCATACGATTTCGGATCGCGATGCGTTTTCACGTGTGAAACACTTGGCGCAAAAAGAAGGGCTCCTCGTTGGCAGTTCTTCGGGAGCAGCGCTTCATGCAAGTTTATTAGAAGCTGAGAAAGCAAAATTAGGAACAAATATTGTTACCATTTTTCCAGATAGCAGCGAACGCTATTTGAGTAAGCACATATACAAAGGATGGGAATAAAATGAGAAAAAAAACAAAGTTAATTCATGGTATTCGTATCGGAGAACCTTCAACTGGAGCTGTAACAGTACCAATTTATCAAACGAGTACGTACAAACAAGAAGGGGTAGGAAATCATAAAGGATACGAATATTCACGTACAGGAAATCCGACTCGTTCAGCTCTTGAAGAAACAATTGCTGTCCTTGAAAACGGCCATGCAGGATTTGCATTTGGATCAGGTATGGCAGCAATTACAGCAGTAATGATGCTTTTCTCTAAAGGAGATCACGTTATTTTAACAGATGATGTGTACGGCGGAACGTACCGCATCATGTCAAAAGTATTAAATCGCTTCGGGATTGAACATACATTTGTGGATACAACAAACTTAGAAGAACTAAAAGCAGCGATTCTTCCAAATACAAAAGCAATTTATGTCGAAACACCGACGAACCCGCTATTAAAAATTACAGATATTAAACAAATCGCAACAATTGCTAAAGAACGAGACATATTAACAATTGTTGATAATACATTTATGACACCGTATTGGCAAACACCGATCTCTCTTGGTGCCGACATTGTCCTTCATAGTGCAACAAAATATTTAGGCGGTCATAGCGATGTTGTTGCGGGTGTAGTAGCTGTAAATCGTGCAGAGTTAGCAGAAGAGCTTCACTTTGTACAAAACGCAACAGGTGGTATTTTAGGGCCACAAGATAGCTTTCTATTACTACGTGGTTTAAAAACATTAGGAGTACGTATGGAAGAACATGAAGCAAACGCCCAGGCGATTGCTGAGTTTTTACAAAACCATCCGAAAGTAAATAAAGTGTATTATCCAGGACTTAGCACTCATCATAACCATGACTTAGCGGGGGAACAAGCAAATGGATTCGGGGCAATTATTTCATTTGATGTAGATAGTCAAGAAACATTAAACACTGTACTTGAGAAAGTACAATATTTTGCACTTGCTGAAAGTTTAGGAGCAGTAGAAAGCTTAATTTCTATTCCTTCGCAAATGACGCATGCTTCAATTCCAGTAGAGCGCCGCGCGGAACTAGGAATTACAGATACATTAATTCGTATTTCAGTTGGAATTGAAGATGGGGAAGATTTAATTGAAGATTTAGCACGGGCGTTAGCGTAAGGGAATAAGCACTATATGTATATAAATTTAAAAATGACATAAAAACCCTCTTTCTTTTTAGGGGAGGAAGAGAGGTTCTGGTCGCGCGTAGTAGCGGTCAGTGCCTTTTTCTGCCCCATGCCATGATTTGAAACAAAAGGAGCAAGTAAGAAGCAGGTAACTTTTGGTTTGGCATGGCAGCGGTTAGTGTGTTAGAAAGTCAAGGTGGATTTATATATATCCAAATAATAAAACGACATAAAAACCCCTCTTTCCTTTTAGGGGAGTAAGAGAGGATCTGGCCGCGCGTAGTAGCGGTTAGGGCCTTTTTCTGCCCCGTGCCATGATTTGAAACAAAAGGAGCAAGTAAGAAGCAGGTTGTTTTTGGTTTGGCATGGCAGCAATTAGTGTGTTAGAAAGTCAAGTTTTATATGACCTTATTAAGTTTGTGAAACTTTTCACAAATTAGACACACACAAATAAAGAGATCTCGTGTATAGTAAAATACATAAAGCGAGATGCTTCACATATAAATATGTGAAATGTTTCACAAACAATGGAATTCATGTAGAAAAGGTAGTTCTATTTTTTTAAAGCTAATAGGGACATATTTAGACCTACAGGGCCTTTTAGTGTCCATTAGCAGAATAGGAGGAAATCACATGGCAGTCAAAGAGAAAGTTGTAAATGAAATGCAAGAAGTAACAGGTATGATTGAGACGTTAGTAAAGAACGGTCAAAAGGCTTTACAAGCATTAGAAGGATTTACACAAGAACAAATTGACAACATTGTGCATGAAATGGCACTTGCGGGCGTGGATCAACATATGCCGCTTGCGAAAATGGCTGTTGAAGAAACGGGCCGCGGTGTGTATGAAGATAAATGTATCAAAAACATTTTTGCGACTGAATATATTTGGCATAGTATAAAAGAAGATAAAACAGTAGGAATTATTCGTGAAGATCAACATGAGGAAATAATCGAAATTGCTGAACCAGTCGGTGTAGTTGCTGGGGTAACACCTGTAACAAATCCAACGTCAACAACAATGTTTAAAGCGATAATCGCTATGAAAACGAGAAACCCAATTATTTTTGCATTCCATCCTTCAGCACAGCAATGTTCTATCGCCGCTGCGAAAACAGTGCGTGATGCTGCAGTAAAAGCTGGTGCACCAGAACATTGCATTCAATGGGTTGAAAAGCCTTCTGTTGAGGCAACAAAACAATTAATGAATCATGAAGGAGTTGCACTTGTTCTAGCAACTGGAGGAGCTGGCATGGTGAAGTCAGCGTATTCTACTGGTAAACCAGCCTTAGGCGTAGGACCTGGTAACGTTCCATGCTATATGGAAAAATCAGCGAAAGTGAAACGCGCTGTAAATGATGTGATTTTATCAAAAACATTTGATAATGGTATGATTTGTGCTTCTGAACAAGCGATTATTGTGGACAAAGAAATTTATAATGATGTGAAACAAGAAATGATCGCAAATAATTGTTACTTTGTGACAGAAGAAGAACGAAAAAAATTAGAGAAGCTTGTCATTAATGAAAATACATGTGCAGTAAATAGTGATATTGTTGGGAAATCAGCGCATTACATTGCAGCTTTAGCAGGGATTACAGTACCTGAAGATACAAAGATGCTTGTAGCTGAAATTAAAGGTGTCGGTGCAAATTATCCGTTATCTCGTGAAAAATTAAGCCCGGTATTAGCTTGTATAAAAGCAAATTCATTAGAAGAAGGATTACAGCATTGTGAAAACATGTTAGAGCTTGGCGGGTTAGGACATTCTGCTGTTATTCATTCTACAAATAAAGAAGTACAAAAACAGTTTGGTTTACGTATGAAAGCATGTCGTCTTATTGTAAACGCTCCGTCAGCACAAGGTGGAATTGGTGATATATATAATGCTTTCATCCCATCTCTTACACTTGGATGTGGATCATACGGAAAAAACTCTGTTTCTCAAAACGTGACAGCAACACATTTATTAAACATAAAAAGACTTGCAAACAGAAAAAAGAATATGCAATGGTTCAAGCTACCACCTAAAATTTTCTTTGAAAAACATGCTACACAATATTTAGCGAAAATGCCAAACATTTCAAAAGCATTTATTGTAACAGATCCTGGCATGGTAGAACTTGGATATGTAGATACAGTAACTCATTATTTACGTCAACATAGAAACGATGTAAAAGTAGAAGTATTTTTCGAAGTAGAGCCGGATCCATCAGATGAAACTGTATTTAAGGGAGCAGAAATGATGCGAAGCTTCAAGCCGGACGTGATTATTGCTCTAGGCGGCGGCTCTGCAATGGATGCAGCAAAAGGAATGTGGCTCTTTTATGAACACCCAGAAACAGAATTCTTTGGAATCAAACAAAAGTTTTTAGATATAAGAAAACGTACATGTAAATATCCACATCTAGGGGATAAAGCACAGTTTGTTGCGATTCCGACAACATCTGGAACAGGGTCAGAAGTGACACCATTTGCGGTTATTACAGATAAAAAGAACAATATTAAATATCCGCTTGCTGATTATGAATTAACACCAGACGTTGCCATTGTTGATCCGCAGTTTGTTATGACAGTACCACCACATATCACTGCTGACACAGGAATGGACGTTTTAACACATGCAATCGAAGCATACGTATCAATCATGGCAAACGATTATACAGATGGATTAGCTTTAAAAGCAATGGAGCTTGTATTTAAATATTTACCGCGTGCATATAAAGATGGCAGTGATGAAGAGGCTCGTGAAAAAATGCATAATGCATCAGCTATTGCCGGCATGGCCTTCGCAAATGCATTTCTAGGTATTAACCATAGCTTAGCGCATAAACTTGGACCGGAATTCCATATCCCGCACGGACGTGCCAATGCCATTTTAATGCCGCATGTTATTCGCTATAATGCAATCAAACCAAGAAAACATGCATTATTCCCAAAATATGAGCACTTTGTTGCAGATGAGCGCTATGCACATATTGCAAGAATGCTTGGACTTCCAGCGCGTACAGTAGAAGAAGGCGTAGAATCATTAGTACAAGCGATTATCGCTCTTGGAAAAGAATTAAATATCAACATGAGCATTGCTGGTCAAGGTGTTGAAAAAGAAGCATTCGAAGCAGTTGTTGATGTACTTTCTGAACGAGCATTCGAAGACCAATGTACAACAGCAAATCCAAAATTACCGCTTATTTCAGAATTAAAAGAAGTGTATACACAAGCTTATAAAGGTGTGTAAATAAGAAAGAACAGAAAGAGCCGTACTGATTACGGCTCTTTTTTGACTTTTTTAACATATAAGTCACTGTTATGCAGATTACATCATGACTTGCGCTTGCTCCTTTTGTTTGAAACCTCGCACGTGGCAGAAAAAGGCCCTAACCGCTTCTATGCATGGCCAGATGCTCTCGTCCATCTAAAAAAAAGGTTTTTATGTTGTTTTTTCATGGAAAACTTCTCCCTTGTTGGCTGTATTTACTTGCCTACGAAACGATGAAAATATGATACAGTGAAAAGGAGGAGTGAGTAAATAATGAAAGAATTACAGCAAAAAATTGCTGATTATATTCGTTTCGGTCAAGTCATGTTAGCACTAAGTGCATTTTTAATGCTCGGTTTATTACTCCCAAATGGACAAAGAGAAGCGGTGCAAATGTTTGCCATGATGGGTGTGATTGCTGCATTTTTAGGCGGTTCATTTTATTTTTTCTACCGCGCGCGCGAGCTGCGTGACAAACTAGAGGAGAGCGAACATGAACAGCTATTATAAATAGAAACGTTACTTAAAGAGTGTGTATCTTTGAGTAACGTTTTTTTTGTTAAGAATAAATTTTTGTTGACAATGATAATCTTTATCAATTAAATTAAAATAGTAGTAAATGATTATCATTATCAAATAGAGGTGAGAGAATGAAAAATTATATAACATTATTTACAGCTATCTTTTCTATTTTTTTCTTATTAATCGGCTGCAGTACAAAAGAAAGCGAGAAAACATCTGCAGCGCCAAAAGAAAAAGAAAAAAAGGAAATTGTTATCACAGACTTCGCAAATCGTAAAGTAACATTTACAAAGTCACCGCAAAGCATCGCAACATTAAGTGTTGGTGATATGGATATTCTCCATGCGTTAGGCGGGAATGTTGTTGGGCGACCTAGTACGAAGTTGCCTCTTAGTGAGGAGTTAAAGAAAGCAAAAGAAATCGGGAATGCGCATCAGCCGAATTTTGAACAAATAGCAGGATTAAAACCAGAGCTTATGGTCGCAAATAATGGATTTGAGAAAAATATTCCAACGCTAGAAGGACAAGGCATAAAAGTCATTATCTCGTCTGCAAACTCTGTTCAAGATATTCAAAAGAGCATTGATATATATGGAACAGTTCTTCAAAAAGAAGGCAAGGCAAAAGAGTTAAACAACAAAATTACAGAACACATGAAGAAATATGAGAAAAAAAGCAATGCGAAAGCACTTTTAGTATATGGTGCTCCCGGAACATATTTGGCAGCGCTGCCAACATCTTTATCTGGTAATATTTTAGAAAAAACAGGCGGGAAAAATATTGCAGCAGAATTTCCAAAGGTGAAGGAATATCCGCAATATGCGCAGTTAAGCACAGAGCGCATTATTGAAGCAAATCCAGAGATTATTTTCTTAATTACACACGGTGATCCAGAAGATGTAAAAAAAGCATTTGAAGGCGAAATGATGAAAAATGCTGCATGGAAAAATTTAGAGGCTGTAAAACATAATCGAGTTATTATTTTACCACCGGATTTATTCGGTTCAAATCCAGGTACAAAAGTAACAGATGCAATGGACTTTATGTATAAAAGCTTACAAGACGTAAGGAAATGATGAATATGCAAAGTAACGCAGTAATAAAAGAAAAGTCACACCCTTTTGCAAAGCAAAGATGGATATTAACGGCCGCTTTACTTGCTATGACGGTTCTTGTTCTCTTTTATGGACTCATTGCAGGGAGTTTATCTTTTTCATTACAAGACATTGCACTAGGTATACAAGATGAAAATTCAACTGTCCATCGAATTGTGTGGGATTTACGTATTCCACGTGTGCTTGTTGGGTTTGTTGTGGGAATGTGTTTAGCTGCATCGGGCGCTTTGTTACAAGGAGTTATGAGAAATCCACTTGCAGATCCCGGAATTATTGGTGTTTCATCGGGAGCGGGGCTCGTTGCCATTGTCATTATGATTTTATTTCCACAGCATATGACGTTTCTACCCCTTGGTGCATTTTTAGGAGCTTTTATAACAGCAATGGTTATTTATGCTTTGTCTTGGAAAAAAGGGGCACCGCCGTCTCGGATTGTTTTAGTCGGTGTTTCCATTAACGCTTTAATTGGAGCTGCAACGTCAGCACTCATGTTGTTGCATAGTGATAAAGTACAATCTGTTTTGCCGTGGTTAGCAGGCGGAATTGGTGGTGTAAGCTGGTCACATTTCAATATGATTATTTACTATGCAATCGTTGCGCTTGTCCTTGCTTTCATAGGGATTAAACACATTCGCGTACTGATGCTTGGGGATGAGATGGCGAAGTTGCTTGGTCATAATGTAGAACGAAGCCGATTTTTTTTAATTGTAGTAAGCACACTATTAGCTGGGATCGCTGTCAGTGTTTCCGGTTTGATTGGTTTTGTCGGACTTGTTGTTCCGCATATATTACGTTTATTAGTTGGGAATGATTACCGCTATTTATTGCCGTTATCTTGCTTAGGTGGTGGTGTCTTGCTTGTCTTTGCTGATGCAATTGCTAGAAGCTGGTTTGATCCAATTGAACTACCTGTTGGGATTTTACTCTCCTTTTTAGGGGGTCCATTCTTCTTATACTTAATTCAGAAAGGAGGAAAACAAAGTGCTTTCCGTTAAAGAGGTGTTTTATTCTCATTCAGATCGCTTTCAAATTCAAAATATAAATGTACAGATTGAGGCGGGAGAAATCATTAGTTTAATTGGTCCAAACGGTTCAGGAAAGTCGACGCTATTACGTTTAATAGCGAGATTACTTAATCCAGGGACAGGTGAGGTCATTTTGGATGGGAAAAGCATACATACAATGAAAAGTGCAGATGTTGCGAAAAAATTAGCGATGTTACCGCAAATGCACGATCATCAGTTAGATTTAACTGTTAGGGAATTAGTTGAGTTTGGAAGAGAGCCTCATAAATCATGGAATAGTCGTTTGAACAAAGAAGATGAAAATATGGTGGAATGGGCACTAAGTGTAACAAAGTTGGAAGAGTATGAACATCGCCTTTTGCATTCCTTATCGGGGGGAGAAAGGCAGCGTGCATGGATTGCGATGACGTTAGCACAGCGTACTAATATTTTATTGCTAGATGAACCGACAACGTTTTTAGATATTGTTCATCAGTTAGAAGTGATGGAATTAGTAAAGCGCTTAAATAAAGAATTTGGCATGACAATTGTTATGGTTCTTCACGATATTAATCAAGCAGCTGGGTATAGTGATCGTTTACTTGTTTTAAAACAAGGCGAAATTCAATATGACGGAGCACCAGAGTGTGTATTATGTCATCAAATGTTTCAGCGAGTTTTCGGAATTGAAGTCGATATTTTTCAAGGAAATGAGAAACCGTTTTTTACCCCGAAGCGAATTTGTAAAAAAGGAGAAGAGATATGCAAACAGAAGGACGTATTGCCAGTGAATTAATAAGAGAATTTGTAATGGCAGCTCATGGGGATTTAGAGAGAGTGCAAGAGCTTTTAATAGAAAATCCAAGTTTGCTCCATGCTTCGTATAATTGGAGCGGTGATGATTGGGAAACGGCGTTAGGTGCAGCTGCGCATGTTGGTCGCAGGGATATTGCTCTTTATTTATTAGAAAAAGGGGCACGTATGGACATATTTGCGGCGGCAATGCTTGGGAGATTAGAAATTGTGCAGGCTATTTTAACAGTGCAGCCGAAAGCGAAATATGCTTCTGGCCCACACGGCATTTCACTTATTCAACATGCACGAATGGGCGGGGAGAAAGCTGAGCATGTATTAACATATTTATCTAGTGTAAATGAGTAGAAAATAATAGAAAGGAAGATGTGAATATGTACGTTGTTACAAATGCAATTCGTATACAACCTAGATTTGGAGAAGAGTTATTAAAAGGCTTTAGAGAGCGCAAAGGGATTGAACAATCTCCAGGGTTTGTAAGGCTTGAAATTTTGCGAACAGAAGGATTAGAAGGTTACGAAGAGTACCAAATATGTACAACATGGGAAAGTAAAGAGGCGTTTATATTGTGGACGAAAGGCGAAGCATTCCGCCGTGCGCATAGCGGAAAACGTGAGAAAAAGGACTATATACTTGGCAATCAAGTATCAATGTATGAAGTTGTACTTGCAGAAAATGCAGCAGTTGAAGTGAACTAAAATATAAAATAAGAATCTATTGCTATAGGTAACCCCTGTAGCGATAGATTCTTATGCTTGGTAAATCTCTGACAATCATATGTGGGAGATCTACCGCCTAGTATAATAGAGAAAAAGCAGTCTCTCTTCCCTTTAGATTCCTCTAAGTTATACAACCCATTTTAATTTTCAACATATAACCGTTATGCAAAATAAAAAATAAACTGCACTTGCCCTTAAACTTTGCATGTGGTAGAAAAAAGTCCTGACCGCATCTATGCAGGGCCAGATGCTCTCGCCCACCTAAAAAAGAAGGGTTTTATGTAGGGATTATAAATTATACAGTTATAATACATTCTATTTACTGCGTTTTTTTAGCTAACACTTGAATGTCAGTGTAAGCTGTAATGATGAAATCAGCATACGGTGTTAATTCTTCTATTGCATGCTCGTGATTGGCAATCCCTACAGCAATACTCCCTGCCTCTTTGGCCATTTTTACATCGACAACAGTATCCCCAATCATAACGAGTTCCTTTGGTTCAATGCCAAGTTGTTTGCATGTTTTTATAATCATCTCTGGGTTCGGCTTTCCGCGTGTTACATCTTCTGGAGTAAGAAGAAAATGTAAAGGCGGGACGTCAAGAAGTTCGATACAGTTCTTTGTTCTTAATTTATTGTCCGATGTTAAAATGCCTGTATAAATACCTTCGCTTTGTAAGGAGCTTATACAATCCGCTGCTCCTTCAATCGGATGAAAAGCATTTTCGATGCATAACTCTTCATCGCTTTCTTTAAAAATAGTAGCGGCAAGCTCTTTGCAGCGATGCCATGGATATTTTGTAATTTGATATAACAAGCTCGCAGTAACAATGATTTCATCACTTTCAGGTGCAACGGCTAATAATCCTTTGAAATCAACTTGATCAGGATGGACGAAACCAACTGCTTTTTCCCAAAGTGACTCGTATCCTTCGCCGACAATTTGTGAAAATTTATCTTTTCTTAGTCTATCAATTTCATACCAAAACGGGATAGCTTGAAATAACGTACCGTCCTTATCGAAAGCAACAGCTTTTGCATTAATAATTTCTCCTAAAATTTGAATTTTCCCCATATTTAAGATCACTCCATTTATAATAGATATATAACTTACTATATACTGTACATTCTGAAATGCATTACAGGTCAAGGGAGAGATTCAAAATTTCTACAATTGAAGATATCGCCAAATTAGCTGGAGTTTCGAAAGCGACCGTTTCTCGTGTAATCAATCGTCATCCGTATGTTCGAACAGAATTAAGAGAAAGAGTGCAAGCGATTATTGATGAAAAAAATTATGTCCCTGTAGCGGTAGCAAAAGATTTACGACGCCTTCAAACGAATTTAATTGGTGTAGTAGTACCGAATTTATACCATCCATTCTTTAGTCAATTCATTCAAGAAGTAAGTAATATTTTAAAAGAAGATTGTTATGATGTTGTGGTATTACAATCAAATTATGCTCCAGAGAGAGAAAGAGACTTTATTCATTACGTAAGAACAAAGAAGCTAGATGGGCTTATTTTTGCGACACTTTCTTTGCCGATAGAGGAGATCGAATGTGTAAGTACTTCAGGTGCGATTGTTATATGCAATGAGCATGTAGAAACAGAATTGATATCAACAGTTCAATTTGATGAAAAACTGGCAGGGTATTTAGGAACAAAGCATCTTTTAGAAAAAGGATACAAACGCGTTGGGTTTTGTTACGATACATTGAAAAGCAGGGCACAGCGAAAAAGGTATAAAGGGTATAAAAAGGCTTTACGTGAGCATCGTCTATCATTGCAACAGGAATGGATATTTCCGAATTGTTATGGATTAAGAGATGGAAGACGCGTGCTACAAATGATGCAACCCATAAAAAATGCTCCCGATGCATTTTTTACAGGTAGTGACGAAATAGCTGCTGGAATGATTATGGAAGCACAGCGAATTGGAATTTGTATTCCGAAAGATTTTGGTGTAATTGGATTTGATAATCAGGAAATTTCGATGATGATGAATCCTAATATAACGACTATTTCTACCTCGATTGCAAGTATGGCAAAGCATGCCATTATTCTATTGCATAAACAATCATGGAGAGAACATGTGCAACAGATACAATTACCTATTTCGGTTATAGAAAGAGAATCGACAAGAAGGGAGGAAGGACATGTTTCACACAGACCGTTTACAGTTTCGTAAATATACAATGGCTGATTTAGATTTTTACGCTTCTTTATGGAGCAACGATCAAGTAATTCGTTACATTGGGAAAGGGACTCCAAAAACGTATGAACAATGTAAAAAAAGTCTTGAAAGCTGGATCTTACCTGGGTACGAATGTGGACTTGGTTTATTTTTAATGTTACATCGGGAAACGGGAGAACCAATAGGACATGCGGGACTTGTTAAGCAACGCGTTGATGGGAAAGAAGAGATTGAAGTTGGGTATTGGCTGCTCCCAGAGTATTGGGGCAACGGGTTTGCGAAAGAAGCAGCAGCAGCTTTTCGAGATTATGGCTTTCAAGTACTTAAGCTTCAGAAACTTATTTCTCTTATTAATCCGAATCACCCAGCTTCTATTTTTGTAGCAAGAAAGACAGGGATGACTTATGAGAAGGCAGTGTTATTTCATGATATGGATGTTCTCGTATATGCAATGAGACGAGCTGGTGGGTGAAATAACAACCTGCTCGCCTCATTTCTTGATTTCAATAATGTTAGAAGTACGAAATACTATTATTTATTCTTTCTAATTTGAAAACCAGAAATTGCACCTAGTATGAAAATAAATAAGGTACTCGGATCGTAGTTGTCTTTGAAGAAACCAATGATCAGCCAACCAACAAATGCACCGAGTAAAAGTAGAGTAAGGTTTTTCAATTATATGCTTCCTATATGTTTCGTTACAGGAAAGGAACCAGCAGAAAGGTTTCCGGCTGGTTCACTGGAAATTATCGTACGATCGCTTTTTCGTTCTGTAAAAACATCTCATCAAACTGCTTTGCCATTTCAAAATCGAGTTTCGTTAATCCTTTGGCATTCCATGATGATAACGTAATAATAACTGCTTTATACTGGATCAGGATAAACGGATGGTGATTATGTTCTTCTGATAGTTTGGCCGCTTCAGAAACAAATTCGACACCTTTTAAATAATCGGAGAACATGTATTTTCGTTCAATCCATTTTTCGTCTTTTACTGTCCATTTACCAAGCTTCATTAACTCTTCTTGTACTTCTTCATTAGTTAGTCGTTGCATTATTGGTCACATCCTTTATGGGCAGTAAGGCAAGTCCATTATTGATTAAACGCTGCACTGCTTCATTATTTGTAAAGGAAGAAAGTTCTTGTAATAATGTTGCGCGTTCTGGGATCTCTACTTTATGACTCGCTAACAACTCTAAAATTTCAAGGCGTAGTAGCCATTCTTGTTTATACAATCGTTCTAGTACGTGATAAATTGCTACAAGCTGTTCGATATGTTGTTCATGTAGTGAACCTTCACCTCGAATGTTACGAACTGTTTCGTACATATTTTCTAGTTCCGATTGTATACGTGGTGCAGGTGTTATTTCTTCTTCGTCATCTAACTGGAAGAATGCTGTTGGATCGGCTGCTCCGGGGAATACAGAAGTAACAGCCGAACCAACTGCCATGTCAAATGTTCCCCACGATGTATCAAATAACAAACGGTCTTTCAGCGTTACTGTACAGTTTGTAAACGAAATGACAGCGACTTTTTCTTTATTTCTAATCATATCGCTTACTGTTCCCGTGACATGTACACCACTTTTAAAAATAAGCTCAGCCTTATTACCAATAATGATTCCTAATGCGCGTAATTCTTCATCCGTACAAGATTCTAATGCGATATCATGTTGTAATAAGCCAATTGGTGTACCGAAGCCGTCTTGATGTACTGCTGTAGAATGATTTTGTAATTGTATATGGTGAATTGCTAATGCTGTCGGGCTATTTGTTTTCATATAAATTGCTTCGCCGTTTTCATCTTTTATGATTTCAGCGAGTGTACCTGTAATTTGTAAACCGCTATTTAGCTCGACTGTTGCTGTATTTTCGGAGCGTAGTGCTTTATCTAAACTCTCTGCATTGCCTAATTTGAATGCCATCGTTTCTGAGAATGCTTCAAGTGAATCAATAAGCTCTTCAAACGACTGACAAACAAACAGTTGCGGCTGCATTTTCGTTACATCGTAAGTTGTTTGAATACATGCTTCAATAGAGAAAGGGATTTTTTTGACTGCATCAGTTAAACAATACTTACTTTCACCAACAGAGGAAAGGAGACCAGCACCGTAAATTTTCGGGTTTTGTAGATCGCCAATTAGCCCGTATTCTACTGTCCACCAAAATAAACGTGAGATTTGTTCAGCTTCTGATAGACCAGAAATATGATTTTGTTTTTCTGCTACTTCTTTTTCTGCAGCCATAACTTCTTCTGGGGTAGATGTGCGGCTCTCTTTTACAATCGTTAATTGACGAACTGCTTCAAATAATTCATGTTCCTCTTTTGTAGAGAAAGCCTTTGCTCCAATCTTCCCAAACAATTTCACGTACTTCGCATATGTAGGATCAAGTAAAATCGGGGCGTGACCAGCTGCTTCATGAACGATATCTGGAGCTGGTGTATACTCAATATTTTCCACTTTGCGAATATCTGTCGCAATAGGCAGAAGCCCATGCCCTTGGAAATCAAAAAATGCTACGCCAGGAATCAATCCGTCAATTGTTACAGCGCCCCAACCACTCGGTGCTAAACAATCATTTATTTCTTCAACCTTTGGAATGGCATCTATGTTAATCCCAGAAGATTGCAATCCGTTTACATAAGCTGGATGTGCAACGTCTTTTAAAAAGTTATGATTTTGTCTCATAATGTAGCGCCATACAGCATGATCAATTGGTGTGTATTGATCGTAATGCTGCTTTGATACATACGGTTTTAAATGTGATGGAATTTCTGTTTTTTGGGTCATATATACATCCTCCTTTTAAGTGAGAAAATCAGATGTTACATGTTGTATGTGCATGACTCCTTTCAAAATAATGTAAGCGCTTTTAATTTTATCATAAGATTCCGAATTATTTAATATTTCTTTTTGCATAAACAGAAAAAATCCGATAGGGACGATGGAAATTGTGCTGCTGCCTCTTAGGAAATGGATAGGTTATGTATAAACGAAGGAGCGAACTACTATGAGAAATGAGATTGGTATCGGTAAAGGAATAAAATATGCGGTCTCTGCTTGCAGAGACCGCATATTAAAAGGTTGTATAGTTTTTGAGAGATTTTTCGGCATTTATGCAGCGTTGTATCCATTGAACTTCATATTGCGAATGAGGTAAAATTCGATGCTGTAAATGACCGATATGAAAAATTTATCTCTGATAGACACCAATCTATACATAATTTATATAAGTCATAATGTAAAGGATCGTCATCCCAATACACAGAAATCTCTTTTATATTTGCTTGCCAATATAAATATGCCCGGGTATGACCATCTGTAAAAATAATTTTATCGTCTAATTGTTTAATGGGTAATGGTGTATGTAAAGTAATTTCAGATGGTGAAAAAGTCTGTTGCAATCTTATAATTTTATCATTGCTTAGAAACAATTGACTTGGCTGTACTTTACATATATCGATAAAAAAAGAGTTCATTTTAGATCACCTAAAGCTTTTATAAGATTTTCGCCATATAATATTCATTTCTTGGCTCTCCATCAACAACTACGCCATGCACTGCTTCTCCTTCGATCACAAACCCCATCTTTTTATATAAAGCAATAGCTCTTTCATTATGAGACATGACTGTTAATTCTAGACGCAGTAATTGTTGTGTGCGAGCCCACTGTTCAATTCCGTGAAATAATTGTTTGCCGATTCCTTGACCTGCATATTCTTGAAGTACGCCGATGACTAAATATGCGGAATGTTGCTTTCGCTTTACTGCTCCGCCGCGGGCGATTATATATCCAACAAGTTTCTCGTCTTTTTCAGCTACTAGAAGTGTTGAATTATACGGAGAGAGAAGAGATTGAATGATAGATTTTTGCTTCTCAATCGTAAAGTTACGCTCATAAGGCTCAAATAACATAAAATCTGTTTCTTGATCAATAATTTGACATAGTTTCAAAAAAGGGGCTGCATCTGCTTCTGTAATTTCGCGAATCATTGTTATCACTCATTTCTATTTTATGTAACTATTACATTCGTTGGATAGAAGATAAATTCCTGTAAGAATGGAACGATCTTACTATGTATAAATTGCTGACATAAAACCTTTTTCTTTTTAGATGGACGAGAGCGTCTGGCCATGAGTAGAAGCGGTCAGTGCCTTTTTCTGCCACATGCGATGATCAAACAAAGAGAGAAAGAAAGTAGCAGATTACCTTTTGCTTGGCATGGCGGCGATTTGTGTACGGGAAAGTTAAGTTAGATTTATATATACGTTGATCCCCTCTTTTACATAAAGAGAGGATTATATTGTAAAGAGGAGAATGATAACAGTGAAGAAGAGAGTTCATTTCAAAGTGAAATAGAAAGGGATTTTCATATGAATCTTATTTTTGTAAGACACGGAGAAGGGGAGCATACAAACAATCTCCCAGATAGTTTGCGAATGGAGCATCCATCCCTGACTAATAAGGGAAGAGAGCAGGCGTTAGCATTGCGAGAAAAACTCCCTCTACGGGAGAGTGATATATTGATTGCAAGTCCGGCAGTCCGAACGTTGCAGACAGCGGCGCTATGGAGTGAGCAAGTTACTTGTAGAAAGCTTGTTCATCCATATATTTCACCGCGCATTTTTCCATATCGAGAAGGCGCAAGAACGTTACCTTGTGACAACATATTAAGTCAAAAGGATGTTCAACAGTTATTTCCGCAATTTTTATTAGCTGAAGAACAGAATGAAGAGTTATGGAGAAATGGGATTAATACGATTGCAGAGTCTATATTTAGTACAGTTGCTCATAGCTTCATAGAATGGTGTAAAACGTTAGAAACTTCACGTGTGGTTATTGTTTCTCATGATGGAACGATTACAGCATATAGGCAATATGTGATGAAACAAGTGTTGACAAGGGAGGATTTTTTAGAGGAGACGGGCGTATATGAAATAAAACTATAAGATATGGGGGTATTTCAATGAATGTTGCATTAGTAATTGGCTATGATTCTGGTAAGGAAGGTCAAGCGGTGTGAAAGTATATATAGGTTCAACAGATTATGTAGATGGGAATGCTGCGCTAATATTCTTAATTCGTATGTTTTATGGAATAATGGATCATGAACAAACGATTCATGTTGCATTTGAAGAAGCGAAATTGTTAGATGATGAAACGAAGACATTTCAATTATATACGTAATAAGAAAACGTGCTAATTTGAATTGAGAATTAGCACGTTTCTCTTCTTTGATGATTAGTAGTTATATATTGATGTCTGTTATTTAGTAGTAGGGTGTTGTTTGAAAAATTCATCAATATACTTCATAAACTCTTTCGGTTGTTGGCGAAACGGTGCATGTTCGCCTTCTTCGATAATATGAAATGTACTGTTTTTTAAGAATTGGTGATACGTTTCGCCTTTTTGCCAGGCCACGCTTTTATCATGTCTTCCCCAAATAAGTAACGTTGGCAATTGGATTTCATCTGTATTAATGCGTAAACGACGCGGCCACATTTTTCCAAGCTCGTCATGATGTACTGTATCGTCACGATTATTCTTTACCTCTTCTTCGCGAAATTCTTTCGGAGTAGAGACTGTACTTAAATCATTTGATAACTTTGGTTTTGGAGATCCCTTCCCGTGCTGCAAAGTTTCTGCTCCTATTGCATCAGTTAAAATAAGGTGGGTTACTGCCTCTGGATATAAGTACGTTACATTTAAAGAAATTTCTCCGCCCATAGAATGTCCTAATATAGCGAATGTATCATAGCCTAATTTTTTCATTAATTTATAATATAAGTTTGCTTGATTTGGAAAGGAGTAGCGAAAATCCAGCGGTTTTGAAGAATGACCGAAACCTAAAATATCGACAGCGATAACGGTATGATTTTTCGCTAGATCAGGATAAAGATCACTAAATCCATTTGATGAACCTCCAAAGCCGTGAAGCATAAGTAAAGGTGGTTTATCTTTACCGATTTGTTTGAAGTAAATCGTTTGTCCGTCAATTTCGATCATTTTTTCTTTTGTTTCCAGTTTTGTTGCAATTGTTTCTTTTACTTCCGTTGCTTTTTTTGTTTGTTGTTCAATTGTGCTGCAGCTCGTTAATATTGTCAGAACAAAGCAGCAGAGCATGTAAAGCTTCCATCGTTTCAAGATGTTTTCCCCTTTCTAGCATAGCGCCGCATCCATCATGGCAAATATAAAATTGCGATTGCCAGGGAGGGAGTCTCCATTTTTTAACATGAAAGGAGAACGCAGCGTTTCTTCAAATTCAAATGATAACAGTTTATCTCTAAAGCGTTTTTGTGTATGAGGAACGTCAATACGAACCGTTCCGTTCCATTGGTTACATATGGATAGCAGTAAATGCAACGCATCCTCTTCATTTTTAGCAATTAGGGGAGTGACGCATAAGGTATCTCCTTTTCGGATACATAACGCGAAAGCTTCCAGTCTATCATTTCTTTTGATTTTTAACGCAAAGTGTGCTCTATGTAATAGAATTGAATACAGATTAGGACGATGAGCACCGCTTGCTATGTAATCGAATTGAACGAGTGTGTTAAGGTCCTTATTTGTAATTGTACGAGTAGCAAAGGAATCTAGTTTTGTTGTTCTCTTTCGTTCTAAGCGATGAATAGAAGTAACTGTATGAAATCCATAGGCATGATATAAAGGCGTACCAGCATCCGTAGCAATGAGTGTAACTGGTTGTAATGGCGGAGCCTTTTTCATACAAATATCTAGCAAAGAACGTCCCAATCCTTTCCGCTGAAAATCTGGATGTACAATAAGCATACCAAGAGAAGTGAATCCTGTTTTATATGGAAAAACAGCAATACAAGAGACGAGTTGACCTTCGTTATCATGACCAAATAAAGTACCGACGGAAAGGTATGTCTCGAATTGCTCCTTCATAAATGAAATATCGTGTAACCATTCTACAGCATCGTAAAGAGATAATAGCTGTGAAAGATCAGAGTGATTTAATATTTTAACTTTCATATACTATCCTCCTTAAATTTCCATATGTTAATTTATTTTAGCATATGAATGCAAAACATTCCGTTTCACATGAAAAAATAATGCTATATCAAGAAATAAAACGACAAATAAACGCACATTGTAACGATAATCATCAACAATTAACAAAACATTTACACTTTTCTAATTTCCCCTTAACAGTTTTCTATTACATTGGGTAATGGGAATAGAATTAAAAATTTGGGGGGACTTATAAAGTGAAAAAATTTATGAAGAAAGCATGGCCATTTGCAGTTGTTTCATCGTTAGCACTTACTTCTGTTGTTACATGGAATATGACGCGTTCAGATGTTATTAAAGCAGACGAAAAAGAGAACGATGCAAAGATTAAAAATGTAATTGTCTTAATTGGGGATGGAATGGGACCTTCTTATATGACAGCACATCGTTATATGAAGGATAATCCAAAAACATTTGAAATGGAGCAAACGGAATTTGATAAGCATCTTGTAGGAACCCAGGTTACATATCCAGAAGATGAGCATCAAAACATTACAGACTCAGCTTCTGCAGCTACTGCAATGTCAGCAGGGATTAAAACATATAATGCAGCAATAGCGGTGGATAATGATAAAACAAACGTAAAAACAGTATTAGAGCAAGCGAAAGAGCGTGGAAAATCTACAGGTTTAGTTGCAACTTCTGAAATTACGCATGCAACGCCAGCAGCTTTCGGTGCACATGATGTTAGTAGGAAAAATATGGATGCTATTGCAAATGATTACTTCGATGAGAAAATTAATGATAAGCATAAAGTAGACGTTCTTCTTGGCGGCGGTGTAAATAACTTTGTAAGAAAAGATCGCAACCTTACAGAAGAATTTAAAAAAGATGGGTATAGCTATGTAACGGATCGTCAGCAATTATTAAATGATAAGAGTGACCAAATTCTTGGTTTATTCGCACCAGGTGGTTTTGATAAGATGATTGATCGCACTGATAAAGCGCCTTCTTTAGAAGAAATGACAAATGCAGCGATCAATCGTTTAAATAAAAACAAAAATGGTTTCTTCTTAATGGTAGAAGGTAGCCAAATTGACTGGGCTGGTCATGATAATGACGTTGTGGCAGCGATGAGTGAAATGGATGACTTTGAAAAAGCATTTAAAGCAGCAATTGAGTTTGCGAAAAAAGATAAACATACATTAGTTGTAGCAACTGCTGATCACTCTACTGGCGGGTTCTCTCTTGGAACAAAAGGTGAGTATAACTTTGATGTAAACCCAATTAAAGCAGCAAAACGTACACCTGACTTTATGGCGGCTGAAATTGCTAAAGGGGCAAATGTTGAAGAAACATTGAAAAAGTATATTGATTTAGAATTAACAGCAGAAGAAATTAAATCAGTAAATGATGTGGCACCGTCAAAAGATGCAACAAAAATTGACAATGCAATTGAGGCGATCTTTAATAAGCGTTCTTATACAGGTTGGACAACAGAGGGTCATACTGGTGAGGATGTTGGTGTTTATGCATTTGGACCAGGAAAATATTTATTTTCGGGTGTTCAAGAAAATACAAACTTAGCAAAACGTGTATTTGATGTTATTGGCGGCGGCGATCCAAATAAAGGTAAACGTTAATGTGGAGAAAAAGCAGGGCTTCTTTGCCTTGCTTTTTCTTTTTCATTTTGGAGGAGAGAAATATGAAACGAATATTAAAGAGGTTATGGATTGTAAGCATTATAAGTTTTCAATTATGCGGGTGCAGCTCACAAGAAAAGGTGCAAAATGATGTAATGAAAAAGGAAGAAACAGTTTACAAAGAAGAGAAAAATAAAAAGATAACAAAGCCTATACCTGAGAATGAAGAACAAACAATTAAGAAGTTAATAGATTCTTATATCCAAACAACAAATGAAAAGAATTTTGAAGGGCATATGGCACTTTTTTCGACGAAGTCATTAGGGTTAGAGGATACAAAAGCACAAAAAGAAGCGGAGTTTAAAAATAAGCATAAAAAAATCGATCTATTGAATGTTAATGTAAAAAATTTTGACGGAGACTATGCTGTAGTAGAAACAAAAGAGAAGGAAGAATCTGTACAAAAGAAAGTACGTTACACAGTAGGGAAAGAAAATGATGTATGGAAGATAGAAGATGTACGTGTAATAGGAGAGGGATAAAGTGAAACTTCCATCAGTGGGGGGCTTTTACGGGCAGTTTTCTTCTCTGCTCTTTTCCAGCCTTTACTGTCCACGAATAGTGGGATAAAAAAGGAGCTGTCCCATAAGTCGAATTTTTGACTATGTGACACTCCTTTTTGTTTTAGAAACGTTGATATATCAATGTTTTTATTTTTACATTTTGGAGGAACTTATCCTTTTGGGACAGCCCCTTTACACTGGTAACAAGATGCGCTCTGAACATGCTTCAATTTCATCGATATCTTGACGAATGGATGCCATCTTATTATCAAGTTCTTCAGCTTTCATAGCAGCATCATGTAATTCGTTTTTTAAATACTCAGGAATATTCCCTTCATATTTATAATACATTTTATGCTCTAAACTTGCCCAGAAATCCATTGCTAATGTGCGTAATTGAATTTCTGCAAAAACATCTTGTGTTCCGGAATTTAATGCTAATGGATACTTAATAATCATATGAAGGCTTTTATAGCCGTTTGGTTTTGGTGATTTAATATAATCCTTAACTTCTATAATTTCCATATCTGTTCGTTTTTCTATCAATTTTTTTAAATAATAAATATCTTCCACGAAACAACAGGTAATTCGAATACCGATAATATCGAATAAATGTCGTTGGGCGTTTTCGACAGTTGGTATTAAGCTTTTTCGTTCTAGCTTTTTAATAATACTTTTCGGTTGTTTTAATCGTGTTTTTATATGTTCAAACGGGTTGTAGTCTTCTAGAAACTGAGCTTCCCGGTTCATAATTTCGAATTTTATTTTCAGTTCTTCGAGAGCAAATGTATAAGGTAGTACAAATGCTTTCCAATAGTTAACTGTTGTTTGGTTATAATTCATTTTCTACACACCTTTTTCTTATTTGGAAAATAGGGTTGGTTAAACTAAATACCAAATCATATACGCACATGCTGCGAATGATGAGATCATAAAGCGATAACGCGTTTTCATTAGATGTCCCTCCTTTGTTATGGAATTTATTGTATGTAACCTTTGTATACTCCTTATACTAATCGATTGATGTGAATTTCGTATGAACTAATTGTTGCAGTTTTTTGTCTTTTTCGTATTATTTACAATATGCTTTGATTTCAAGGTATTTTTACAACTTTGAGAAAAGGGATAAAATTACAAATTAAGTATATAAAAGGTTCTTCGCCAAAAGATGGGGGTGACATATAAGATGTACACTCCACTCCGAGTGGCGCTTTCCGCGGGCGAGAGCGAGCCTCCTCGGCAAGCCTGCGGGGTCTCACTTTCCTCGCTATTCCCGCAGGAGTCGCCACTCTCCGTTCCGTGCGTTCAAAATGATTCATTTTCAAAAAAATCAACCCCACGTTACGGCAGAAAACCATAAATGTCTATTAATCCCATTTATATCAAAAAGAAGGTATTTTTGTGTGATATGATATGAATATATTTTTTACCATAGGGGGAATATGATGAATCAAGTAGATAGGAAGAGAGTGCAACAAGTAGCACATATCGTTGAAATTCCAGATGATTACACACTTGTTGTTGATGAAGAAAAACTAAATGAAGACGTTCATTCATTATGGTGGGAGAAACAGGAGAACCCTGAAGGATACATTCAAGTTTGTTTCCGAAAAGAAACAGGAGAGTTAATGGAATTATCCATACATAAAGAAAATTTTCCAAAGAAGCTAAGTATAAGTAAAGAGCAAGGAAAACGCATTGCGGATGCGTTTTTGCAGCAGCATGCATCTCATACATATAAAGAATGTACAGCTATTTATATAAATGAAAGAAAAGCGAATATTTTTATTGAATATAGGCAAGAAGTAAATGGATATTCATTGCCACGAACAGGTTTTGTAGTAGAAGTTGATGGCGATGGGAATGTTATTAAATTTAGCAACGATGGCATAAAGGAAAAACCACTGTGGCCGAGTTCTATTGTAGAGAAAGAAGTTGTGACAAAGCAGTTGAAGCAAAGACAGAGTATGGAGCCAGTCTTTATCCAGCTTTCGAATTCCTTGTTTAAATGGGAGGATGGTGAAATAGAAGAAGGTTATTATCTTGTTTATGATCCGATTCCTTCACATGCTTTTATTGATGCGCATACCGGAGAAGACTTACATGAGCGTAGTCATTATGTAATTGAAACAAGAGAATTTCCAGCTTTAAGTAAGAAACCACAATTAGAAGCAAATATAGATCGTTTATTTCATATCGATAAGAACATTATGAAAAAAGTACATGAAGAAGAGGGAGAAACAGAGAAGACAATTGTTTGGGCGAAGTTACCAGATAAACAAGAGGATACAGAAGAAAATGACAAATCTTTCGATGCGTACTGGAAGAAACAATTTCATATGTTCCAGTATGAAACGTCGATTACTGTGAAAATGGATAAAGAAACAAATGAGTTGCTTGAATATTGTGAATGGGGTAACCATGAGGGGAAGCCTGTATTCACTCGTGAACAATGTTTTGAAATAGCGCTGCGATTTTTGGGGAAGGTATTTCCAAATTATGAGCAACATCTTCGCGTTTGGAGCAATCAAGA
The DNA here is from genome assembly GCF_023715645.1 of Bacillus cytotoxicus. Classification (GTDB taxonomy): domain Bacteria; phylum Bacillota; class Bacilli; order Bacillales; family Bacillaceae_G; genus Bacillus_A; species Bacillus_A cytotoxicus_A. The sequence continues at coordinate 59,740 of NZ_JAMBOP010000006.1, forward strand.
TGATCCTGATGAAGAAGATCCAGGACACCTTCATTTTTACGTATATGTAAATGGTATTCGAATAGAAGGTGAGTTAGTACGCGTCGTTGTAGACGGAGAAACCGGACAAATAAGAACGTATAGAGGTACGTCGCAAAGTCTTATTCAAAAGCTGCTCACTTACGACAAGGAAGTGAAAGTGAGTAAAGAGCAAGCGTTAGAGCGGTATTGTCAATCGCTTCAGGCAGAATTAAGATGGTTTGAGGAAGGGGAACAAGAGCCTCCTCAGTACCGACTTATTTATAGTCAAACAACGGCAGAAAACAATGGAAAGTACAATGGGGATTATAGCAATAGACGAGAAGTACGCTATATAGATGCGAGTACGGGAAAAGCAATTTGGTGGAAAGTTTGAAATGAGTGCGCTGCGAAAGTGATGAATGATTAAGGGATATTTTTTTGTTTTGTCTATAAATCTGTACAGACACAAACAATCACCCACCCACATACCTTTAGTAAAGACCACTATTTTTGCGGGGGTGAAGAGTTTGAGTCTGTTCGCCGCAATTGGATATATGATTCGTGAAATGTTTGTTTTCGTATCGTATGTCAAAAATAATGCATTTCCACAGCCGTTGTCGCCTGATGAGGAAAGGAAGTATTTAGAGCTTATGGAGCAAGGTGATGCGCACGCAAGAAATATCCTCATCGAGCATAATTTACGTCTTGTGGCACATATTGTGAAGAAATTTGAAAACACAGGAGAAGATGCAGAAGATTTAATTTCGATTGGCACGATTGGTTTAATTAAGGCAATTGAAAGCTATTCGCAAGGAAAGGGAACGAAACTCGCAACATATGCAGCTCGTTGTATTGAAAATGAAATCTTAATGCATTTACGTGTATTAAAGAAAACGAAAAAAGACGTCTCTCTTCATGACCCAATTGGACAGGACAAGGAAGGGAACGAGATTCCCACTAGACTTTATCCTGTATTGATAAAAGCTTGTAGAATAAGGTTCTACAAGCTCAATTCGGTAATTTAGGAAATAGAGTCAAAGAAAAATCATCCTTATATTGATGTTTCTCTTTATTATAAACAGCTTTTTCAAGCACTGACTTGAGAAGGCTGTTTTTCTTTTTTGGATCATCGGTTTTATCGTATAAATCTAATACTCTTTCAACTTGAGGAATGATATCTTCTTGTGCCTGTTCTCGCTGTATCTCGTTATCAATACTTTCTTTTACAGTATCAATATCATTTTGTAATTTCTCTGTTTTTGCAGCAAGTGTTTTGGAACGTTTTAAAAATATTTCTTCAGTATAGAGTTTACGCTCAAGAAAATCAAATAAATTTTCTTTTTGTGTCTCTGTTTCAGCTAACTCTTTTTCAAGGTTCTTTAACATGTGTCGATAGACATTTATTTGTTTAACTTCATTTGTTTCCTCTTGCGGTTGGTTAGATTCAAAGTTTGCTTTGTACATTTCTAACCATTCGGCAAGGCCTTCTAGAATCCTCCTCTCAACTAATTCATAGTTACTTGCTTTATTATTACATCTCGGTTGATTATAGCATTTTAAAGCTGGCTTCTGAGTTGTATATGGACGGTAGACCATAGAAGCGCCGCACTTAGCACATTTTATAACACCAGCTAGTGCATTTTTAACTCCATTCATTATTTGATACGGAACATGATAACGTCCCTTTAGAATAGCTTGCGCTTTTTCAAATACTTCTTCTGAAACAAGCGCTTCATGTTTTCCATCAGCAACAATCCATTCACTTTTATCTCTAATTTTTGTTTCTTTTGTTTTACCAGGAGTTGTTGATTTAGTCGTTTCTTGCTTTTTCCAAGTTACTTTTCCGCAGTAAACAGGATTCTTAATAATACTTAATACAGTCCAATTGGCCCAATTTTTCCCGGTTGCAGTTTTATATCCAAGTGCATTCATTTTATTGGCAATCATAGCTGAACCGATTCGAATTTCTGGATCATCATGTGTATACCATTCAAACACTAATTTTACAGCTTGCGCTTGTTCGGGATGGGGTTCAAGAGTTCGTCCATCTTTTAAACCTTTAATTGTATAGCCGTATGGTGCATTTGTTCCAATGTAGTTACCAGCCTCTACAGATGCAATACGGCCGCGTTGCATCCGACGAGTAATAATTTTTAATTCTTTTCGGGCCATAAATGCCTCAAACTCTGAATACTCTTCGTCCCACTCATCATTTAAGTCATATATCTTTCTAGGTGTCACAATCTTTGTATTTGAGCGTTTAAATGTTTCGAGTATAATCCCTTGCTCTTTCATGCCGCCACGTCCTAGACGGTCCATATCCATACAGAGAACAGCGTCATATTTTTTATCCTCAACTTCTTGTAGAAGTTTTAACATTTCTGGACGATGCACAAGGCTTTCACCAGAAACAATTTCTTCATGTACGGCTACGATATTCAAGTTTTTTTCTTTAGCAACTTTTAAAAGCGCTGTTCTATGCTTGGCTAATGTTTCACCTTCTCCACGAGCTTCAGCTTCCAGATCAGCACGGGATTTACGTAAATAGATTGCTGTTTTCATAGCAATTCCTCCTTAATTAATATCCATTATACGAAAAGGAAACAGGATAAAGAAGTAAATATGATACATAGAAAAAGAAAAGCTCATAAAATTATGAGCTTGAAAAATTATTGAACAATCACGAATTTTTTGAAGTACGCTGTTCTTTTAGTCTTATTGTACACATACGGATTATTAAATTTCTTTTGCCAAGATTGGTCTTCGGGGCTTAAGCTTTCGATTTTAAATCCAAGATACTCATTTAAGGATTTTCTATCCAGATTTATACTGTATGTTTTTCCTTCGAATGGAAGAGTCATTTTTACATCATTTAAGTTTGGAAATTGTCTTAGTAATCTAGCTGGTTCACCCACAAGTATTTTTTCAATAGCATATCCAGTTGAAAAATAGTCTTTATACACGTCTTCTGTCATATTAGAATCAGGTTTTTGAGATTTATAAGATGTATAAGAATCATGGTATGTAATTTCGGCTTCATTGTTATTTAACTTAATATCTTTAATGAAGACTCCACCTCTAATGTTTTTGGCATAATCAACAAACTTATCTTGAGTCATTTCTGTCTTATTAGAGTTATTTGTTTCTTTTTGTTTATCTTCTTTTTTTCCTTCGGTAGAAACTGTTTGTGTTTTTTCTTTTGTTTTCTTTTGATTTGTTTTATCAGAAGTTGCTACTGCAGAAATAAGAAAAATAATAGATAAAATAAATGCTATACCAGTAAATTTGAAGAATTTCTTTGTATTTTGTTTTTTCTTAAAAAGAAAAACAAATGATGTAATTAGTAAAATAAAGGTAGATATTACTGCTAATAAAAGTAATGTAGAAAAAAATCCATTCATTTCTATCGCTCCTAGTATGTAATTTAAATATTTATTTTAATGACTCATATGTTTTCAATTGAGCAAAACTTTGTGGGACACCGTAAATTTCAGCAACTTCTTGAATAGAAAGGTTTGTATTTTCATATTCAGAAATCATCTCGTCAGTCAACAGCAACTCCACAGCAAATGTATTCGCTTCAATTTCTAGTCGTCCTACTGAAAAAAAGGTTTGGTTACGTAAGAATGGGGTATTTGCTTTTGGATGAAGCAAAGCGTGTCCAAGCTCATGCGCGCAAACAAATCGCTGGATTGTTTCGTTAATTTGATTATTAATATGAATGAATTTAAGGCGTTTATAAGAGCTGTAAAAACCGAGAGTGTTCCCTAGGTCTTCATACAGCACTATAATTTCATTTTGCCTGGCAATATCGAAAGGATCTGTTGATTCATGTTTTTTTATGATGTGTAGTACGTATTCTTTGATGACCATTTTGATGCGCTCCTTTTATTCTTTTCGATATTTTTTAGGAGTGAATTTCTGTTTAGCTAATTGTTTAGCCATCCGCATCGAATTTTCAAGAGAGATACGAATCATTTCTTTTGTATGCTCATCTATTGGTTCTCCATCAAACATTAACGCTTCTTCACTATTTCCGAGGTCTTCTAATGTTTTTTCTAGATCTTTTGCAATATCACGTTCTTCTTTTGCTGACAAATTTGGTAGTGCGTTAGATGATAATTCTTTTTTATCTGTTCTACCTAATAAATAGTCAGTTGATACTTCGAAAAAATCAGCAATTTTCTCTAGCGTTTCATAATCCGGTTGTCTAAAACCTCTTTCATAGTTAGAAAGATTTTGATTAGGTATTTTTAACTTTTCAGCTAGCATTTTTTGTGTAAGGTTTTTACTATCTCGTAAAGAGCGTATTCTTAATCCGAGAGTCATAGTACTCCTCCTTTCGATAAACTAATTGTATATTATTATTCAAAATGAATAAAATTTATATACGAAAAGTATAAAAATGTATTGACTTATACGTTTCGTAGAATTATTATTAAGGTACAGGTTATACGAAACGTATAATTAAGGAGGTGGCACTTTGAAAGTCCACGAAAAAATTAGATATATTCGCAAAAATAAAGGAATAACACAGGTTTACGTAGCGAATGAACTAGACATATCTGTACAAACATATAACGGATATGAGTTAGGAAGACGACGAATTGATGTTGAATTACTTAAAGAAATTGCAAAAGTATTAAAAACACCAATCGTAAATTTTTTTAAGTAAAAAATATACGAAACGTATATTTAAGACTTAAAAAAATATATGCCAACAATAAAAGTAGGTGAAAAAATGTCAGCACTTCAAATGGCTGTACCAGTCGGTTTGCAGCATACACATGTAGAAACCACTTCAAGAGGTGACAACATGAACAAACAAGAAGAGTATGCAGCGACTTATCAATTCGGAAATACAAAGGTAAATATTGTAGCACCACCGCCGAAAACAAAGAAAGAAATTGATGCAATTCTTCGTGAGTATCATATGGCTGGTTGGGCAATTATCAGAGAAATGCGAGAAAAGGAAACAGTTATCGAGGACTAATTCCTCACTTCTTACATAAAAAATAGACAAGTTATGTATTCTTTGTATTTTATTGTAATCCTTTGAAAACTAAATATGGAGGCGAACAAATATGGGAACAGCACGTATTTACAGTAATTCATCAATCGGAATGTTATTACAAAATGCAAGAGAGTGTTGTGAAAATGCACATTATAGAACGAAGAAAGGTTTATCAGAGTATCTCGGTATTACACATGAGCGTTTAACGCGCATTGAATCGGGTCTCTCTAAACCAGAATTTGAGCTTGCTATGGATTGGTGCCATGCAACAGGGGCAAGTTTAAACAAAGAAGCGATAAAGCATATATATGGTGTTGCTTTACCTCCTACAGATCCACGATTAACTCAAGATGTTAATTTGCAGTTGATGAACTATATCAAACAAGCTGAGGAAGGCATTGCAGCAGCCAAAGAAATTATGAATTTACAAATTACAACAAGAGCATGGCAAATAGATGAAAAGAAGAAACACGAATACGCAGTTCATGCAAAGGAAATCTTCGATACAATCCAAGCTACACAATGTGTAATACAAGCATTAGAACAAGTTCATTTTGGAATTATGGAACAAATACAAAAAAGCTGGTTGCAAAAAGCGATGTCAGATAATGTAGTCATTCAAACGGTAGATAGTTTAATGGCCCTAACAAAAGCGTTGTAAAGGAGGGGAATAAAATGACACGTAAAAAAGAGATTGAGTTTTCGCTTCAAATTCAATTGCGATTAATTAAAGACTTACAGCATCGAATTGGATTTTTAGAAAAACAAATTACTGAAAATGAAAGTAAAGCAGACGCATCTTTAAAAATTGTCGATCGAGAAAATTTGGTTAACTTTGGAATGTACAGTGCATTTGCTAGTGCTCAAGAAAGAGAACTGATGAATGCAAAAGCATATTTAAAAGAATTAGAACAATCTATTGAACTACTTACTGGGAAAGGTGGTAAAAACAAATGACAGTAGATTATCAAAATCCTAGTTTACATGAGTATAAAGAATTGATTCGTTTTGATGCAAGGCTAAACGGAGAAGTAAAAATAGCTAAAACGTTTGGGGATTACAGCAAAGTAGAAAAGTTAAATCAAGAAAAGAAATTAGTTGGAATCAGAATACAAATTATCGAAGCGGCATTCATTTTAAAACATAAAAGTACAAAAGAAAAAGCTACCGCCTAGACAACAGTAGCTCACAATAAATTCAACAAAGCAATTATAACATTTTATTAATGATTTAGACAAGCCGTTGTGCTTGTCGTTATGACCAGAAAGGGTTGTTACCCCATCCCTTTAAAAATGATTCTCCTTTCTGGTTGTAACGATGCGTACAGCATCAAATTTAAATAAAAAAGAGGTGTGAATTATGACAATTAAATATGATCGTCTACATGATCTTGTTCTTCCAAAAGATGTGGACCATGCAAATAAATTAACTGATTGCATGTTGAAGTATATGAATAATGCATTTACAGCTGAAACATCGGAAAAATATGAACGTTGGTGTGAAGAGTTCGATCGTTGTGCCCATGAATTCTTATTGCTTCGTAAAGCAAAAGAGGAGCATGAGGTATCTAAAAGCTACTGTGTGGTGATTAAGGGGCTTCAAGCGAATGGAGTTAATGCTTCTTTAGTGAAGCGAAAGAAATAAAAAATCTACCGCTTAGCAGAGCGATAGATTAAGCACTTTTAAAAATTAAGTTAGGTTAATTATACCAAATTAAACGCTGGACAACAATGGAGGATGTTGCATGATTTTAGACAAAACATTACATAGAGTGTTGCTGAATCCTAAGATATTTCAGCAAGCGACATCAGAGCAACACCTCATTCAGTTAGTGCAGAAGTATCTTGAAAAAGGATATAAGAATTATCGCTTATCGCGCATAGAAGATGAATTTGCGATATGTGAACGAACATTAAGCGAATAAGAAAAGGCTGGTGATACTTGTGTCAGGGTGGATAAAAATTCACAGAAAGATTACAGAGAGTGCAATTTGGTCAGATCCACGAAAGTTAAAATTATGGATGCTTTGTCTATTAAAAGCAAGTCATAAAGATCGTGAAGTATTGGTTGGAAATAAGCTAGTTAAATTAGAGCCAGGGCAATTTGTAACAGGTCGTGATTCACTGGCTGAAGAGTTTAATAAAGGAATGAAAAAGGATGATCGGATAACTCCGAGAGGTCTTTGGAAATGGATAAAACTTTTCGAAACAGCTAATTTTTGTTCCATCAAGTCAACAACGAAATATAGCGTCATTACTGTGATTAAGTGGAGTGAATTCCAACAGAGTTCCACAACTGTTCCAACAGAGTTCCAACAGAGTTCCACAAACAAGAATGTAAAGAATAATGTTGTTGTTGAGGAAGAGCAAAATGAATCAAACGAAAATCAAATAAATCTAATTGCAGATAGATATATGCAATTAAAAGGACGCGGTTTTCCAAGTCCAGAAGATTATCAAACTATCACTGAACTATTACAATACAACGTTCCTGTAAAAGACATTCTATTTTACCTAGAAGAATGTTTTAGAAATTATAGGCCTAAGCATACGATGGATCGCATTAATTCGTTTAAGTATTGTGCAAGGTACATTTACGAAAGATGGAATGCTCAGCAAGTAAGTAATAAGCCTCTAACGGTGATTCAAGGCCAACAAAGAAAACCGAGTAAACGCCAATCAAGAAACGATGAATTACTTGCTAAATACGAATAGAGAGGATACGAAATGGAAAAGAAAGAGGTTGTTAGTCTTTTAAGATATATTGTTGCGGTTTACCCACACTTTGAGCTTTCAGATGATCTAGTAAAAGTATGGATTGACTTAATGAAAGATGCACCGTATGCAGAGACATTTGAAAATTTGAAGGCACATTGTAAAACAAATAAGTTTCCGCCTAAACCAGCAGAACTATTGTACGAAGAGAAAAGTAGTGGCCCAACGGTGTATGGCACGAAACAATTATTCAAACAATGGGATGAAGAAAAAAAGGATATTGCCGTACCAGAAGAAAGAGAAAAGCACTTGAAAGAGATAGCGAAGATTTTAGGAGTAAAACGGAGGGAGAGCAAATGATACAAACGCTAGACTTTACAGGACTTTTCAGTACCCAAGCGGAGCAAGGACTACTTGGAGGGGTCTTGTTAGAACCAGAAAAACTTAAAGATGTTAATTTGCAACCAGAACAATTTTACAGACCGCAGCATATCCAAATTTTCCGCACAATGCTTGAAATCGATAGTAATAACGAACCAGTAGATTTTGTAACACTTACGTCTAGATTAGCCGAGAAAGGCATTGTAGAAAGTATAGGCGGTGTAGCTTACCTTGCACAGTTAGCGGAGACAACACCAAGTTCTTCTAATCTGAAATACTATGAAAAAATCGTGTGGAGCAAGTGGCGTGATCGTGAGGTTGTAAGAAATACAGAAGCACTAAAACAGGCGGTGCATAGTGGAGATAATACGGAACTTGCTATACAAACACAGATGGCCGCGCTACTGAATTTGAGCAGGGAAGAGAAGAACAGTGATGGACGAATTAGAGACGGGCTCGTTGAAATGTACGAAGAACTAGAGAATCCAATAAGAGGATTAGCTGGAATGGATACAGGATTCACTGAATTAAATCGAATGACAGCAGGTTTCAAACCTCAAGAATTAATTATTGTAGCAGCGAGGCCATCTGTAGGGAAAACAGCATTTTGTTTAAACGTAGGTAACAATGCAGCAGGGAAACATGGGGAAGGTGATGTTGTAGCTATCTTCTCACTAGAAATGAGTAAAAAAGAACTATTAAAACGAATGGTAAGTATAAACGGAAATATTGACGGAAATCGAATGAAAACAGGCGAACTGACTCCAGAAGATTGGGGAAGCGTAACGATGGCTATGGGGATAATGAATGATAAAAACATCCGCATTTTTGACGATGCGGGGATTACAACAAACTTTATCTGGTCGAAAGTTAAAAAGTTATGTGATGAATACCCTGGGAAACGAATTATGGTTATTATCGACTACTTACAGCTGATACAAGGAAATCCAGTACACAAAGGTAATCGTCAAGCTGAAATTGCTGAGATTAGCCGGACATTGAAAACGATGGCTCGACAACTAGATGTATGTGTCGTCGCTCTATCTCAGCTTAGCCGTGGTGTAGAAAGTCGCCAAGACAAAAGGCCTATGATGTCTGATCTACGTGAGAGCGGGCAAATTGAGCAGGATGCGGATGTTATAGCGTTCTTATATCGCGAAGATTATTACGATAGAGAAACAGATAACAGGAACACAATCGAAATCATTATTGGAAAACAAAGGAACGGTCCAGTTGGAGTTGTGGAATTAGCCTTTGTTAAGGAATATGGAAAGTTTGTTAATTTAGAACGTCGATTCAGTGAGAAACAGGGGGCCTAGTAATGTTATTACGACAAGAAGTTGAGCGTAGAAGATTATTAATAATTCGCAAACTACTCGGATTAGGATTGGCTGAAATAAACGGACGGACACTAGATCAATTAACTTTAACGCAGCTTGAAGGAATTTTAAAAGTAGGCTTGCAAGTATTGGAGGCGAAAGGCAATGCCAAAGCAGTTAACAATCTTTGATGTTGAGCCAGTAACTCAATTTGATATTAAGAGAGCTCAAGTTCAATATGCAAACTCTCAAGTACGTTATACAGATGTGATTGTTCAAATTCCATGCAGGGCCAAAGCGATTGATGAGTTAAAACCAACAACAGCATATGATGCAAAATACGAACTTTTTGAGGATTATACAATTGGAATTTGGCGGTATAAACGGGCTGGAAATCAGCGATTCGATTGGGATGAAGCTGAGGAACTATGTAGGCAAGCAAGGGATAGCAAACAAGCAATTCCAATACGACTTTACTTGTCGGCAGAACAAACATTTATACCAGAAGATGTTGTGCAGTATTTATGAGATTACACAAAAAAAAGCCGAGATTGCTCCCGACATAATTATTCGACAAAGTAATTATAGCATAAATGGGAGTGATTTCGTTGGCGATTATTCAAGAAAATATTGCAGAAATGACAGCTGAAATAGATTTAAAAGAAAACAAGATTTATGTAGTGAAAGATGGACAGATTAAGCAAATAGATCCACCATCCAGTGGACATGGCGAGCATTCTTTAATATACAAGAACAATAAAGTAATTCGTATTGAAAAGCGGGAAACAGTGTTGATTTAATACGATGTCGCCACAAGTGGCGAAGGTGTGGTTGCAGTATAATTCGAACTTTCCCCACAAATGGGGAAAGGTGATTAAGACCAATTTTGAATTTTGTTGAGAAAGTAGGTTGGTAAATGATAGAAGTCATTATTTGTTCCGTGTTGATAATCGTTAGCTTTATTATTCAAAAATATATGAATGATGGTTATTAAACAAAAGCGTTATTTTGCGAAAAAAGGAGAAAGAAAGAATGAACGAGATAATTGAAGAAGGCGCAAAATGTCCAACATGTAAATTGAATCATTTATTGATTTACCTTAACCATGAGGGAGTGCGTACATTTGAATGTCATCATTGCGGACATTACAGTTTCGATACCATTGAGATATTAACTGAAGGAGAGTAAGAGATGAAGAAAATTAAATTTCGTGCATGGGATAAACATAAAAAAGTTATGTGTGACGTTTTAAATATAAATTTTGATGCTGGTGTAGTTCATATCAAAGACCAAAAAACAAATTTGTATTGGGGAAGGAAGTTTGAAGATGTAGAACTACTTCAATACACAGGCGAGAAAGATGCGTGGGATAAGGAAATTTTTGAAGGGGATGTTGTTTATCAAGAATTTTATGACCGTATATCAGAAAAACATGGACTTACAGGAGCGGTTAAACAGATGGAAGGTGCTTGGTGGATTGATAATGAAACAGATCAAGCAGAGAGGTTATGGAGTGAAGTGAATTTAAATCACATAAAGGGTAACAAATTTGAGAATCCTGAGTTGTTGGAAAATCAAACAAAATAGTTATTTTGGAGAAAGGGAGAATGAGAGATGAGAGAAACTAAGTTTAGAGGTAAATGTGAAGGTAATTGGATGTATGGAAGTTACGCTAAAACGGGGGCAGGATTGCATTATATTGTTCCTCAAAATTTAATTTCAAATCAATTGCTTGGTTATGTCGTAGACAAAAAATCAGTAGGTGAATATACAGGGCTTAAAGATGCGCATGGAAATGAAATATATGAAGGCAGCAGTGATGGTTTTTATATTGTAAAAAATGGAGAATTCCCAGTTAGATGTCACGAAACAGGTGATATTATCGATAATGCTGTTGGATGGTACTTGGATCCTATAGATAAATCAGTTGAGCCGTTCAATTGGGAGATTCCATTAAATAGTTTTTGGATTAGTAGATTGGATGATGGTTTTGACAAAAACATTTATGACAATCCAGAACTACTGAAAAACTAATACAAAATCCTTATTTGAAAGAAATGGAGAAGATGTTATGACGAAAGAAGAAAAAGAACTATTGCGTCAACAAGCAATAAAAGAAAATGAAAAAAGGATTTCACATTTAGAAACATTCCTAGATGGATTACCACTTGATACAGATGTTAACAAGACGGTTTCGTTAGAAATAGGAACAGCAATTATGTTTATTGAGCAAGAAATAGAGAAACTTAAATCTTATGTATTTGAATAGAATCGTTATTTGAGAAAGGGGGAATAGTTTATGACAGATGAAATGAAAAAGAATCTTGAATTAAGACAAAAGATAATCGAATTAGGTTATGAAATTTCTGGTGATATTGACCATGGTGAGTGCTTTTATGAATTAGAAATGTTAAATGACTTTTGTGAGTCTTTAGACAGAATGAAGGAGCTTGCATTGGAGTACTGGGAATCAAATAAGAAAACACTTAATGAGGATTAAAACTAAACCAAAACGCTATTGTAAAAAAAATAGGGCCTGAGGTGCGCTACAGGCCCTAATAAAAAATATGTAAAACGTTAGGGTTGTCTTTATATTACCAAAAAAGGTAATTGAATTCCATATTGAGGTTGTTGAGAAAAAAATAGAATGTATTAATAAATATTTCATTTTGTATAAAAGTGAGGTAACGAGATTGAGAGTTGATAAAACCTTATCAGAATTGTGGCATCTTAGAGGTAATACAGATGGATCAATGACTCGTGAAGAGTACGAAAAAGAAGCTCAAGATATTGCTTTTATGGCAATAAACGCAATTAAAAAGTTACAGGAAGAAATAAGCCTTCTAAAAGCATCTCGAGGAGCATCTATACATGAATATCGCCAATTGTCTAATAAAAAAATGAAGTTAAAAGAGGAAAATGAGTTTTTAAGAGATGACGTCCAAATTAGGGATGAGCGTATTGAGGAACTTAAGAAGGAATTATATGCATTAAAAAGAGCAGCTAGCAAAAGCTAGCTGCTCATCTCCAAGGGGGAACAAGGAGAAAAGATTACCGTGTCATCTACAGTATTGACGGAATATTGAGTTTTATTCAGGAGGTAGAAGGATGGATAAATCAAAAGAAACAAAGGAACAACAAATTCAAGGTTGGTATGAGTGGTTAAAAAGAAGATATGAGCAACATGATGGTAGAACTTCAAAAATAACATTAAAAACTTATCTTGATAATATGGAACGAATATTAAAAATGAAGTAGGAGGTAGAGGGAAATGGAAATAAAGGTAAAAGATCTGGTATTAAACTACATTCAAAAAGGATCTAAATACAAAATAATACATTACGATAAAAATAACGGATTTACAGTATATAAGTGTGAAATCGGAGCTATTGATTCTACATCTATATTCATGTTGGTTTTTGAAATGAATGGAGAAGAAGTTGACGACGCTAGATGGATGCATTGGCGAGAAATAGATGCTATAGAAAAAATTCAAACAAAATAATCCTTTGAAACAAAAGGAAATAGCATTTTGACAGCCATTTAGTGTAAATGGTATTCAACATTTGTTATTATGAATGGTATAATAATGAAAAATTAAATATTTAGTCCTACTGGAAGAACCAGCGGACATCAAACTATAAAGAGCAGCAATCATGCTCTTTGGTTTGGTGTCCGCTTTTTGTTTGTTATCAAATAGACAAGGAGTGTTTTATATATGGAACAATTGACATTCTTACCGAAAATTGACCGTAAAGCTACACAAGATCGCATAGAAACAGTTCTTGAAAGTATTCGGATTTATAGACAATTCGGTATGATTAGAAATGAAATGAAAGTGACGGCTTCTTGTGAAGTTAGATATCACGGGCCAACAAATGTGGTGGGTAATCCAGCTGAAGATGTTGCTCTTGAAAATGTAGAATTAAGTAAGCGAGAAGAGAGACTACAACGCCTGTCTTTTCAAGTGGATAAGGCATTAAGTCGTTTTAGCAAGAATCAACGGGACATAATTGTAAAACGTTACTTGGAAGATGAAGAAATCTTTGATTATATGGTTTATAACGAGATCGGAATGAGTGAACGGACATATAGACGAAATAAATCTAATGCTTTTTATAAACTTGCTTTTGCTCTTAGGTTAGAAGTTTACGAGCAAGAGGAACAGGTAGGTGGTGAGTAATGAACTTTGTTCAACCTATTCGTGATCCAGAGCAAATACAACAAATAAAAGATTATTTGAAAGAGAAGAGTGAACGTAATTATATTCTGTTTGTTGTGGGTGTTAACACTGGATTACGCATTAGTGATATTTTGAAGCTAAAGATTGGTGACTTAAAAGGAAGCCACATCTCAATGCGCGAAATGAAAACAGGTAAGCAGAAACGTATTCAAATTACTGCAGCATTAAGAAGAGAGTTGAAATGGTTCATTGAAGAGAGAGAAGATCATGAGTACTTAATTAAAAGCAGACAAGGTAGTAACAAACCGATTGGTCGTAGTATGGCATACAAAATACTCAGAAGTACAGCAGCAGAGTTTGGTATAGATGAGATTGGCACACATACATTACGTAAGACATTTGGATATCATATGTACATGCAGACAAAGAATATAGCGTTGCTTATGGAGATATTTAATCATTCATCAGAAAGAGTAACACTTAGATATATAGGGGTAAACCAAGATGCAATGGATAGAGCGATGACTAAGTTTAAGATTTAGTAATTCGCTTTTTATTTATGTAGATGGGCAGGTACAACATAAAAAGTGTCGAATAAATACATTCAAATAGTATTGTTTGCTTTTGATATGAATATTAGTTAAAGATACGTTAATTACATTCCAGTCAGTAACCAAAAAGTCGATTAAATAACAGAGGAGCAACTTACATGGAAAATATATTAAAAGTATCATCAAAATCAAATCCCAATTCAGTTGCAGGCGCAGTTGCAGGCGTATTAAGAGAAAGGGGTAATGTAGAAATTCAAGCGATTGGAGCCGGCGCTGTAAATCAAGCGATTAAATCCATTGCTATTGCAAGAGGATTCGTAGCTCCTAGTGGTATTGACTTGGTTCTCATTCCAGCGTTTCACGAGGTTTCAATCGATAATGAAGAAAGAACAGCAATCAGACTAATTGTAGGTCCTAGAAAATCTAGGTCTTAGAAGAGACCAAAAATATAAGAATATTTGAAAAGACCGATAGAAGTCGGTCTTTTTCTTTTTTTACTTATAGTTACCCATTTTTATTGTGTTGTGTAACTCAAAATAGAAAGTCTTATAAAGTTACTGATATCAATGGATTCAGCGTTTGGCTTAGTTACACAAAATATAAGATATGGATAACTCATTATTAATATTAAAACTTATATGAAAAGGGGATTAGGAATGAATTTTTCAGATGAAGTATGGGATGAAGTAGAAATATTTATGGAAGTAATGGATGAGATAAAATGTCGGAAAGCCAAAAAGAGAATGAGACAACGAAAGCTATTTAATAGAAAGAACAAGTCGCAGCAGAGGAATTGGAAGAAATGGAAAAGGATAAATAAAAAATAAGTGGCAGAGTCGTGACCGTTTTTTGACCGCAAAAGTGCCGGTTGTTTTGGATTTATCGTGTTATATTTGTATTGTGAGAAGTGGCGGAAATAACACGACCCACAAGGTTACTTTTTAATTTAAACGGTCCTTTTGTATTATGGTTTTGAACTTGGTTTCCGACAGCTTCGATGGTGCAGATCGAATGAACATTGAAGTATTAAAGAGCTTTTGCTCTTCTTTGAACTGATGGTAGCAGTGCTGTATATCATATATCATCAGTTGAAAGAGGCGTGAAAACTCCTTGACCAAAATTAATGAAGTATGAAGCACACATGACTTGTCTATTTTTGAAAGACCGTTATCCAATCGAGGTAGCGGTTTTTTACTTTATTTAATTGAGATTAAAAACTTCATTTACCGTAATTATAGTAATAGTTAGGATTTTGACGAAAGGGCAACTGGCGCGCGTTTGCTCTTTTCACTTGTTGGAAAACATCTCCTATGTAATAATTGGATATAGTAGGAGGTGAGAAAATGAGTATGTTAAATGAATTTCTTAGTAATAGACAAAAAGAGCAAGAGCAAGCAGAACAAGAGATAGTATTGAAGCAAAAAGAACATCTTGAATATGTAAGAAGCCTTTATAAACTTGTTAAAGAATATCTTAAAGAGACAGAAGAAAAAGGTTTAGTTACAATTGAATCAATGAATCGTGCGCGTTCTTCTAAAGAACTAGCGGGATTTATTACAAATTTCTCGGATGAAAAAATACATTTTGTTCCTTTGAGAATAGACTATGAAAATAATGAACGAGTAAGCGTGGTTATTAGAAATACTAATTATGATTTAATTGATAATGTTTACTTGTTTGTTTCTCAAGGTAATTGGAATTTATTTGATAATCGACCTAATAGGTTGATTAATACACAGTTAGATAAAGAGAACTTTGAGTCATTATTAATAAGTCTATTAGAAAAGTAAATAAAGATATAAAAGCATTCCTTATGGGGTGCTTTTTTATTATGTAAAAATTACATAGGTGGTGATTCGTGTGTTTGGGATATTAAAAATGTTCAAAGGTACTACTAATCACGAACAATTGAAAATTACTGCAATACAAATTCATGATCCGATAGACAAGATGGTTGAAAAGGAAATGGAACAATTAAAATCTATAAAGGATGAAAAGGAGCAAGAAGAAATGAGCAAATATAAAAAGAAAATTACATCCTTAGAAGAACTTCATCAAGTCATCGATGCATTAGAAACATTAAACAAGAAGTACGTAATTACAAAGGTAGTACAACAAAACGAAACTTTACCAAAGGCTAATAGATATCCATTTAATGTTTGGTATGTTGAAGAAGTAGATGTTCTTAAGAAATATTCCGATGGTGAGGAAATAGTGAAATTCATTTGTAAGGATTGTGGAACTTCATTTAGAGGGAAAAGAGAAAATAAGGAGTGTGAAACAAAATGATCTTTGAAGTTAGAAAAACAATATCTGGTACAGAGTATTGGGACTCAACAAAACAGAAAAGCTTATTTGTTCCGAATGGTGAAGAACCGGAATTCGACGTAAGTGGAACATTAGGTGCTGGGTTGCATGAGGCTGCGGATCTAATTGCGGATATGGCAATTGATACAGAAATTAATCTGGATGATATGAATGCTGAACAGTTACTTTCATTTGCTGAACAAAACAACATTGATGTACCAGGCAATATGAAAAAAGAAGAAACGATTCGTAATCATATCGTTGAACAATTAACAGCTGATGCAAAATGAAGTACTGTGACTTCAATGGCTGCCATAACAAGATAAGTAAAGGACGTTATTGCGAAGAGCATAAACGTAATAAGCCGCGTAAGAAGAAAGACAAGAAGAACATCTACCATCATGAGAATAAACCATTCTATCGTACAGATGAATGGAAGTTCATTCGCTCTCAAGTATACGAACGAGAGAAAGGATACTGTCAACGATGTGGAAGGTTCGTCTTTGGTCGAAGTGCTCATGTGCATCACATCATACCAATTAAACAAGATGAAACACTTAAATTAGAAATAAACAACTTAATGCTACTTTGTCCAAAATGTCACATCAAAGAAGAAAATGAAGATAAACCAAAAAAGGTTTTTCCGAGTTATTTTGGATAAGCCCCCCTGTCAAATTTAAAATTTTTTGCTCTGGGGAGGATAGGTAGCGTAGGGGGCACATCAATAGTTGCACCATTTTTAAAAAATGAAGGGGGTGTGAAAATGGCTCGAATGTCAAAGAAGAAAAAGATGGAAATGCTAGATGTTGCAAGGGATGAAGAACGAAATAGAATCATAAAATTATTGACTGATGAAGAGAATTTCACACCTTCACTCGCACCATTAATTGAAAATTATTTAGATGCTTTTATCATCTATAAAACTATGTTTGATGAATGGAAGGCTGATGGTTTTGCAGCTACAAAAACCCATAAGAACAAGGCTGGAGCAACAAATGAAATGAAACATCCACTTGCTCAACAAGTTGAAACTTGGAATGATAAAAAGAATAAAATGCTAGATGCTCTAGGGATGACGAATAAGGGAAAAAGTGTACAAAAAGCGCCTAAAAATGCAGGGAATGTTCAATCGAATGAAACGAAAGATGAATTAGCGGCTCATCGTGAGAAATGGCGGAAAACAAAATGATTATTACATCAGACGTTAATTTTGCTGATAAGTATGCAAATAACGTTATGCGTAATAGGAAGAAATACCCGAAGTCAATTATTCTTGCTGTAGAGCGTTATAAAAAGTGGAAAAAGCGTAAAGATATTTGGTTTGATGTAGATCGTGCAAATGAAATGCTTGATTTTGTTCAATCGTTCATTCGTCATGTTAAAGGCCCGCTTGCAGGTCAATTGATGGAATTAGAGCTTTGGGAAATGTTTATTTTTGCGAATATGTATGGTTGGTATCATAAAAACGAAAAAGGAAAAACAGTCCGTGTTATTCGTGAATCATATGTTCAAGTACCAAAAAAGAACGGAAAAACAATTATCGCAGCAGGTGCATTGCTCTATGCTATGTATGGAGAACTTGAACTTGGAGCGGATTGTTATTGTGCAGCATCAGACTATGAACAGGCGCAAAACGCAGCCGAACCAATTGCACAAGCGATAGAAAACTCTGAGCCTTTGGCGCGACCTACACAAATTTATAAAGGTGTTAATGGCACGGTTAGTGGTGCTATGTATCGATATAGCATCGATGGAATCGCATATCAAAACAAATTTAAAGTATTAACGAAAAACACTAAGGGTCTTGAAGGAAAGAACCCTTATTTTGTGTTGAACGATGAGCTTCATGCACAAGAAAATATGGACATGTACGATAACTTGAAGTCAGCGCAGATTTCTCGTGAACAACCGATGATGCTTAATATTTCAACCGCTGGTAAGGGCGCTTCGTCTGTTGGTATGCGTGTTTATAAATATGCGAAACTTGTTCTTGAAAATGACGATGATGATTCTTTATTTGTTGCAATTTGGGAACCAAATAAAAATTATGATTGGGAAGATCGTAAAGTTTGGGAAATGGTTAACCCGAATATTGGCGTTTCCGTTACAATGGAACAACTTGAAATTGAATTCAAAAAAGCGAAGCAGTCCGCACATTCAAAAGCTGAGTTCCTTTCCAAACACTTAAATGTTTTCGTAAATGGTGCTGATAATTATTTTGAACAAGATCAAGTGCAACATGTACTTGTGGATGATCTTGGCGACCTTACAGGGGAAACTTGTTATCTTGGACTCGACTTGTCGAAAACTACAGACTTAACTTGTGTGAGCTTGAACTTTCCAACTTATGATGAAGAAGGTAAAGCTATTCTGAAGGTTAAACAGATGTATTTTATACCGAATGCGGACATTGAGTTTCGTGAAAAAGAGGACAATGTTCCTTACACAGATTTGGTTGAGCGCGGTTACGTTCAATTTTGCGATGGCAAAATGATTGACCAGGACCAAGTGCTAGATTATATCAAAGAATGTATGGAATTATACGATGTGCAGCAACTTAATTATGACCCAGCCATGTCTCAAAAACTCATTGAAAAGTGTGAGAATCTTGGTCTTGAATGCTTAGTAGTTAACCAATTCCCAAATGTAATGAACGCTATGATTGATGATGCAGAGCGTTTAATTTATGAAGAACGTTTGTTTACAGACAATCCATTGTTTATATATTGTGCATTAAACTTAGTAGTAATAACGAATATGAATGGAATGAAGGGGCCTTCAAAGCGTCAATCAAAGAAAAAGATTGATGGATTTGTGGCCTTTTTAGTTGCACATAAAGAAACCATGATGCAAATGGATGACATTGATGGTGAGGGTATGGATGACTTGATTAGTGAGATTTATAGGTGAGGTGATAAGTATGAGTAAATCTACTCCTATTACTAATAGAACCGAGCAAACATACAATTGTATGAAATGTAAACATCGCTTCAAAGGGAAAGTAATGAGAATGGACGGTAAAAGTTGTCCTAAATGTTATGGCCCAATTCTTCCGGTTAGTAACTAATAAAATACAGATAGAAAGGCGGTGAGAAATTGGGTTTACGAGATAGGTTTTCAAATTATTTGTATCGTCAAGCTGAAAAGCGGGGTTGGTTTGAAGATATTTTTTCAAATTCAATTCGTTATGGTGGAGTATATGTGACAGACGAAAACATTTTACAATCAAGTGATGTGTACGAATTAATCCAGGACATAAGTAATCAAATGATGCTAGCTGAAATCATTGTGGAAGATAAAGACGGTAAGGAAATTAAAAATGATTCGGTCCTTCAAGTTTTAAAGAACCCAAACAACTATTTAACACAATCTGAATTTATCAAACTTATGACGAATACCTACTTGTTAAAAGGAGAAGTGTTCCCGGTACTTGATGCAGATCAATTACATCTAGCGCAAAATGTTTATACCGAGCTTGATGATAGATTAATAGAACATTTTAAAATCAATGGAAATGAAATACCGTCATTTATGATTCGACATGTAAAAAATGTTGGGTCGGATCACTTGCGCGGCGTTGGATTAATGCAACTTGGTAAAGATACGCTTGAAGGTGTTATGTCAGCTGAGAGAGTTTTGACTGACAAATACAAAAAAGGTGGTTTATTAGCATTCTTATTACAATTAGATGCACACATTAACCCACAGAATGGTGCGCAGTCAAAATTAATTAAAGCTATCTTAGATCAATTAGAAGCAATTGACGAAAGTCGAAGTGTCAAAATGATTCCTTTAGGAAAAGGATATAGCATTGACACGCTTGAGAGTCCGATAGACGATGATAAGACACTAGCATATCTAAATGTATATAAAAAGGATTTAGGCAAGTTCTTGGGTATAAATGTGGACACATACACCACGCTAATCAAGTCTGATTTAGAAAAAGCGATGATGTATTTACATAATAAAGCTGTACGTCCAATAATGAAAAATTTTGAAGACCATTTGAGTCTTCTTTTTTTCGGTCGAAATTCAGACAAACGCATCAAATTTAAGATTAATATTCTTGATTTTGTACCTTATAGTGTTAAAACAAATATTGCTTATAACATTGTCCGGACGGGTATTACATCACCAGATATTGTTGCAGTAGAATTTTTGGGATTACCAGCACAAAATACACCTGAATCACAAGCTATTTATATTTCAAATGACTTGACTGAAATAGGTAAGAAAAACGCAACAGACGATAGCTTGAAGGGAGGTGATGGAAATGCCAAACAAAAAGGAAATGAGGACATTTGAAATCACCGGTCTTCAAACGCGTGATGCAACTGATACAGAAAGCAACATGATCAGTGGTTATGCAGCTGTTTTTAATTCGCCAACAAGTATTGGTGACTGGTTCACAGAAACAATTGCACCAGGTGCATTTAGTCGTGCAATCTCTGAGAACAACGATATTCGTGCACTGTTTAATCATGATTGGAACAATGTGTTAGGAAGAACAAAAAGTGGGACGTTGCGGTTATTTGAAGATGAACGCGGCCTGAAGTTTGAAGTTGACTTGCCGAATACATCTGTTGCACATGATTTAGTAGAATCCATGCGGCGCGGCGATATTAATCAATGTTCATTTGGATTTCGTGCAACTGAAGAAATTTGGGATTATAATGTCGAACCCGCATTAAGAACGATTCAAGAAGTTGAATTGTATGAAGTGTCAGTAGTAAGTATTCCAGCTTATGAAGATACAGAAGTATCGTTACGAAGTAAGGAAATCGACAAAGAAGTAGAACAACGAACTAAAATACTTAAACAAATAAATCAATTATTGGAGGAAAAGTAAATGCCTAGAGAACTATTATTAGCTTTACAAAAACGTAATAAAGAAAGACTTACAGAACTACGTACAAAGGTAGAAAATCCAGAATTACGTGCTGAGGATTTAACGGCTATTCAGGAAGAGATTGATGAAATTAACAAGCAATTACAAGAGGTTGCTGATCAATTAGCAAATATGGATGAAGGTGGAGACGGATCCGGAGAAGGTGACGGCAGCGGAGATTCATCAACTGGCGAGGGAGATACTGGATCAGGTAATGTAGAGGGGCGTTCTGGCGATGAAGGAGATGATGGCGGTGAAGGTCAACGCTCATCAGGTATTTCACCTGAACAGCGTAATGCAGTAATGACACAAATTGCAACAGGTCTTTCAACTCGTGGTCATAAATCTACACAAACGAATGAAAAAGAAATTCGATCAGCGTTTGCAAACTTTGTGGTGGGGAAAATTTCTGAATCTGAAGCACGTTCTCTTGGTATTGAAGCCGGAAATGGATCAGTAACAATTCCAGAAGTTATCGCTTCAGAAATTATCACGTATGCACAGGAAGAAAACTTACTTCGTAAGTATGGTACTTGTGTGAAAACTGCTGGTAATGTGAAGTATCCTGTTTTAGTTAAAAAAGCTAAGGCAAATGTAAATAAGAAAGAACGCGAATCTGGAAATGAAATCCCTGAAAGTGATATCGAATTTGATGAAATTCTGTTAAGTCCAGCAGAATTTGATGCATTAGCAACAGTAACTAAGAAATTATTAAAAATGACAGGTGCACCTATTGAACAAATTGTAATTGATGAACTGAAAAAAGCATATGTACGTAAAGAAACAAACTATATGTTTAATGGTAATGATGTTGGAAATGAAAACCCTGGTGCATTATCTAAAAAAGCTGTGAAATATTATGAGTCAGAGGTAATTGATATTAATACAGCTGGTTATTCACAAAAGTTATATCAGCAACTAGTTAAATTAAAAGGACAACCTGTTACAGAAGTATTGAAAAAGTCTATGTGGATTATAAATCGTGCAGCATTAACAGTATTAGAAGGTATGACCGATACAACAGGAAAACCACTACTTTACGAAGCACCAAATGGTGTAGGTTACAAATTACTTGGTCATAATGTAGATTTTACTGATGCAGCAAATGGAACTGATCCAACTAAACCAGTATTCTATTTTGGCGATATCAAGGCATTCCACATTCAAGATGTTATTGGAGCGATGGAATTACAAAAATTAATTGAGAAGTTTAGTGGTTTGAATAAAGTTGGTTTCCAAATCTACAACTTATTAGATGGTCAATTAATCTATTCACCATTTGAACCAGCTGTGTATCGCTATGAAGTCGGTGAGAAAAAGCAAGGTGCTTAATGTATGAATGATTTAATTGAGAAATTAAAATCACATATTCATTGGGAAGAGGGTATGGATGATTCTATGCTCTCTTTTTATTTACAGCAAGGTCAACGCTATGTAAAAAAAGCATGTGGAAGAGAAGTTGAATATCTGGTTATTATGTGTGCTGGTATTTTCTATGAATATCGTGTGGCCGAAAAGGAATTAGAACAAGCACTCGATGCACTAACACCGTTTTTTATCCAGGAGGTGTACGATGCCGAAGAGACAGACGAATAATCTGAGATGGGCAGCTGATTTGCTGAAGCTTGGTGAAACGATTGACCCAGATACAGACCGTGTTGTAATGGGATATCCATTTGAAAGAAAAATACGTTACAACAACATTGGTGTGACTTCAATGGACAAGTTTACAACAAAAGATACAAATGAAGTTGTAAAGAAAATTGAAGTTCGCTTAGATCGAGAAATTGAAGGAAATCAAAAAGATTACCGCATCAAAGTGAAAGATGATATTTACAACATTGAACGTATTTATGTCCGTGAGCAAGATCGTGTAATGGAGGTGTCGTTATCGTATGTCAGTTAGCTTTGAAGAATTAAGAGTCATAATGAAACAGTCTGGTTTACCTGTCTATCGTGACGAAGCACCGACCACAGCAAAGTATCCTTATGTTTTATACGAATTCGTAAATGAACGCTATAAACGAGCTTCTAATAGCGTTTTATCGGACATGCCTTTGTATCAGATTTCTTTGATTACAAAAGGCACTGAAACTGACGTAAAACCGTTAAAAAAGGCATTCAATGATAATGGTGTTGTCTATGAACAATTTGAAGGTATGCCATTTGACGAAAACGACAGCACTATTACACAATTCATCACGTATGTGAGGTGTGTGAATGGCTAATAACAATGGATTCGCTGAAGCTTTGGAAGATATTAATACTTTGCTTAGGGTTAATAAGCGAGTAGAAATGGATGTACTGGAAGAAGCGGCAAAATATTTTGCAAATGAACTAAAAAAGAAAATCAAAATGTCGAATAAAAGCAAACAAACACACTTAAAAGACAGTTTAAAAGTCGTTGTGAAAAACGATCATGTTGCTGTGGAATTCGAAAATGAAGCCTGGTATTGGTATTTGGCTGAGCATGGCCATAAAAAAGCAAATGGTAGAGGAAAGGTCAAAGGTTTGCACTTTGTACAAAACACTTTTGATGGTGAAGGTGACAAAATAGCAGACATTATGGCTGAAAGAATAATAGACAAGATGGAAGGATGATAGAAATGCCAAAACAACAAAAAGAAATTCAATACACAGTTGGTATTGAAGATTTATACATTTGTTTTATGAATGGTGACGAAACAGTAGGAGCACTTCCTAAATTCGAGGACACTATTTATGCACAAACAAACATTACTGAGTTAGGGATTTCATCGACAAAAAATAATTTTACCAAGTGGGCGTCTAATAAAAAAATTATCAATGTAACAAAGAATACATCTTTTGGACTAGCGCTTAAACTTGCTGGTTTGAACCGCGAGGTTAAAGATAAAATGTTTAACAAAAAGCGTACGAAGGGTGTTTCATTTGAAAATGCAAAGCCAAAATCATATCCAGTATTTGCAGTTGGTGTGATTTTCCCGCTTAATGATGGAACAAAGCTTTTGCGTTGGTATCCAAAATGTACTGTTGAACCAATTGAAGAATCTTTGAAAACACAAAACGAAGAGATGACAGTGGATGACATTGAATACAAAATTACAGCTGATCCATTGTTATTCAATGATAATACAATGGCTGAATTAGATACAGGAGCGGCAAACGCTGCAGGTATAACAGCCGAAGATTTTATGAAACAAGTTATTTGTGATGAATCACAATTAGCATCCCTTGGTGGAACGACAGGTAAATAAGGAGTGATAACATGGCAAAACTTAGTGATTTAGTTAACGTTGATATAAATAGAAATACCATCAAGATACAGAAGGCTGAAATTCCTGTTATTTTTACAATGGAGTCATTTCCTTATCTTGAAGAAGCATATGGGAAACCGTATCACGAATTCCAAAAAGAGATGCACCAAATGCTAGAAAAGGGAAATGTTACGCTTGGTAAAAAAGAAACAAAGCTGATGTATATATTGATTTATGCAATGGTGAGAAGTGGCGGTACAGAATGTACGCTTGATGAAATTAAAGGCGCTATTCCGTTAAATGATTTACCAGATATTTTTACATCTGTATTCGAAATTTTTAATGGACAGAACTTCCAACATTCTGATATGGAGAAGTTAAAGCAAGAAAAAAAGTAAAGAACATACTGACTAAAAATGAGGAATCTCAGTCTGAACTAGACTGGGATTTTTATTTTTATGTTGGTAATACATTGCTTGGTTTAAGTATGGATGATTTTTGGAAAATTACTCCGGCACATTTTTTAAAACAATTCATTATGCATCTTCGATACAACAATCCGGATGCATTAGTTGAAGAGAAACCAAAGCAAATCCACACGCTGGATCAGACGCCATTTTTATAAAAAAGTGAGGTGAGAAAATGGCAGATAAGCAAAGGAACGTTGTTCTTAATTTTAAAATGGACGGGCAAGTACAATATGCTCAGACGTTGAAAGAAATTAACATGGTTATGAATAATGCGGCCAAAGAATATAAGAATCATATTGCCGCTATGGGCCAAGATGCAACAGCGACTGATAAACTTGTTGCTGAAAAGAAAAAGCTCGAGATACAGATGGAAGCGGCAAAGAAAAGAACCGAAATGTTACGTGCTGAATATCAAGCGATGTCCAAGGATACAAATACAACAGCTGAGCAGCTTAATAAAATGTATGGGAAATTACTTGATGCGGAACGTGCTGAAACTTCATTGAATAATGCAATGAAAAGAGTTACAGAAGGTCTTTCTGAGCAAGCGATTGAAGCTAGGGAAGCACGTGGGAATTTACTTGATTTACAAGAGACCTCTAAGAAACTTGAAGCTGAACAAAAGAATCTAGCTAGTTCGTTTAGGCTTCAAAATGCCGAGTTAGGTGCAAATGCTAGTGAATCACAAAAGTTAGAATTGGCGCAAAGGCAATTACGTCAGCAAATGGATCTAACTGATAGAGTCGTAAATAACTTGGAACATCAACTTTCCACAGCAAAGAAGGTATATGGTGAGAATTCTGTGGAAGTCCAGCAGCTTGAAGCGAAATTAAATCAAGCAAAAACGACACTAAAGCAATTCGAAAATTCACTTCATGATGTTGGCCAAAGTGGAGATCAAGCCGCAGATGGCATGGAACAGCTTAATAAGAAAATGGATTTACATAATCTTATGGAAGCTAGTGAAATATTACAAGGTATGTCTGAAAAGCTTATTGAATTCGCTAAATCTACTATTGATACAGCAATGGAATTTGATACTTCTCAAAGAAAAATCCAGTCTTCTTTAGGGCTGACATCTAAAGGTGCTGAAAATCTTCAAAAGATAGCTGTAGATACTTGGAAAAAAGGCTTTGGCGAAAATCTTGAAGAAGTTGACCAGGCGCTTATTAAAGTCTTTCAGAATATGCGTGACGTTCCGTATGAAGAGTTTCAAATGGCAACAGAAGATGTTTTAACATTGGCTAAGGTTTATGATGTGGACTTAAATGAAGCGACGCGCGGTGCGGGGCAATTAATGAGCCAATTTGGTTTGTCAACACAAGAAACATTCGATTTGCTTGCGGCTGGTGCACAAGCAGGATTGAATTATTCAGATGAGTTGTTTGATAATCTGAGCGAATATGCCCCTTTATTCAAGCAAGCTGGATTTAGTGCAAATGAGATGTTCACTATATTAGCGAATGGAACGGCAAATGGATCATATAACCTTGATTATATTAATGATTTAGTCAAAGAGTTTGGTATTAGGGTACAGGATGGATCTAAAGGAGTTTCTGAAGGGTTTGGAAAATTATCGGAGGAAACTCAAGGTGTTTGGGCAGCATTTAATGAGGGAAAGGCAACTACTGCTGATGTATTTAATGCAGTACTTGGCGACCTCGGGAAGATGGATGATAAGGTTAAAGCAAATCAGATTGGTGTAGCTCTATTCGGAACAAAATGGGAAGACATGGGGGCCGCTGCTGTATTAGGTCTGAATGATGTGAATGGTGGATTTCGTGATGTAAATGGTCGTATGGATGAAATGAAAAAGCTTCAAGAAGAATCTTTGGGACAACAATTTCAGAAAGCATTAAGAGAAACTAAGGCAGCGTTTGAACCGCTTGGAAAGAAATTTGCAGAATTAGCTAAAGATATTTTACCTCCAATAGTTGAGGGGGTTAAATCTGTAATGGACTGGTTTAGTAAATTGTCTGAGGCAGATCAAACACTTCTAATGGTGATGGGAGTATTGAGTGCCGCATTTATTATTCTAACTCCAATTGTGGCAGCTCTCGCTGTTTCATTTGGTGCGTTGAATCTTGCGTTTTTGCCTGTGGCAGCTACGATTGCAGCAGTCTCATTGGCGATAACTGGTATCATCATGTTGATAAGAAACTGGGGTGCGATAACCGATTGGCTTTCCGAAAAATGGTCGCAATTTAAGGATTGGTTTGGAGAATTGTGGGGGAATTTAGTTCAAGCATGTAGTGATGGTTGGTCCGCTACAGTTGAGTATTTTTCAAATGCTTGGTCTTCATTTTTAGAAATGTGTCATTCGTTTTTTGATCCAATAGGTCAGTTTTTTAGTGATTTATGGTCTGGAATTGTCGAAACGGCATCCTCTTGGTGGTCTTCGCTTGTCGAAACAGCATCTCAATTGTGGAACCAACTGACTCAAGCCTGGTCTGATACTTGGAATACGATTCTAACGGTCTTAGATCCTATTATTTCACTTATCCAAACGCTACTAGAAGCGGCCTGGTTAACAATTCAGGCGGCAGCGCAAATTGCTTGGGCTTTAATTTGTAAGTACATTGTTGATCCGATTGTGGAAGCCTACAATTGGGTGTCTCAAAAAATCGGTGAACTTGTCGAATGGCTTAACGGAAAATGGG
The DNA here is from genome assembly GCF_023715645.1 of Bacillus cytotoxicus. GTDB lineage: Bacteria > Bacillota > Bacilli > Bacillales > Bacillaceae_G > Bacillus_A > Bacillus_A cytotoxicus_A. The sequence continues at coordinate 87,463 of NZ_JAMBOP010000006.1, forward strand.
AACAACTGAAATCTTTAACATTGCAAGCGTTCCTTGCTTTTAAGAAAGCTATTATCGATCCGATCATTGAAGCTTATATTTGGGTAAATGGAAAAATTGGCGAATTAGTAGATTGGATCAATGGAAAATGGGAGCAATTAAAGTTATTTACATTGCGCGCTTTTCTAGAATTCAAGAAACATATTATTGATCCGATAATTGAAGTTTACGTTAGTGTTAAGGAAAAAATTGGTGCCATGTATGACGCTGTATCAGAAAAATTCAACGCCATTAAAAATGCGGCTTCCGAAAAATTTAATGCAGCCAAAGATGCGATTGTCAATCCAATAAAAGATGCAGTAGACAAGGTGAAGGGATGGATTGATAAAATCAAAGGATTTTTTAATGATTTGAAATTGAAAATACCGAAGCCTGAAATGCCTAAACTTCCACATTTCTCATTAGAAACATCTACAAAAACAATTGCAGGTAAAGAAATTAGCTATCCGTCAGGGATTGGTGTGAAATGGAATGCGAAAGGCGGTATCTTTACACGGCCGACAATATTCGGAATGTCGAATGGTAAACTTCAAGGTGCAGGTGAAGCTGGAAAGGAAGCGGTTCTTCCGCTTAATGATAGAACATTAGGTGATATTGGTAAAGGTATCGCAGAGACTATGTCTAAACAGCAAAGTCAGCAACCTAATCAAAGTGAACCAGTTGTGGTTAATTTTTATACAACCGTTAGAAATGATCGTGACGTTGATAATATGTTTGAAAAAGCGGACGATTGGTTTGCGAAGCGTGGTAAAGATTTAAACGTAGGAGTTGGTAGAGTATGATATTTGACATTATTATTGACAATCAATACGGGTTTGACTATCAACTAGCTATAGCTGAGCGTCCAGTTATACCAACTGCAAAACGAAAAGTTAAAAAAATTGAAGTTCCGGGTCGTCATGGACCTTTGACGAAAAAAGAAGAGTTCGAAGATGTTTCTTTTAAAGTGAAATTCAATGTGCTTGAATTTGAAAATATAAAGCCGCTGTTACGGAAAGCAAAAGCATGGTTAATGCAAGCAAAAACAGTGGCTTTTACTGACGATACGGTTTATCGAAAGATAAAAAGTGTTGAGATTGGTGATATAGCAAATGAAATTGAAGAATACGGAGTATTTGAAGTTACATTTACAGCTGATCCGTTCGAATATGCTATATATCAGCCATTTGAAATAACAAAACCAGGAATGATTGTTAACTATGGTACGTTTGAATCGTTGCCAAAGCTGACTATATACGGAAACGGTACATCCACATTAACAATTAACGGTATATCATTTCAGTTAAAAAACATAAAAGATGGAATGATAGTAGATTCCGAGTTAAAAGAAACTTATGCTGGAACAATGCCAATGAATAATCAAATGGTTGGTAAGTTTCCTGTTTTCACAGTTGGTGAAAATACTATTTCATGGACAGGAACAATAACTAAAATTGTAGTAGAACCGAGGTGGTGTTACATATGATTACACTGTATAAACCAAATGAAACGGATTTTACTCATAATGGTATTGGAATATTAGATGCGAATATATATGAGCCAGTCGTTGAAGAAACACTCAACGGCTTATTTATATTTTCTTTCTGTTATCCATTGTTCGCACCTCATGGTGCTGAAATAGAAGGACAATGCATCGTTAAAGTACCGACACCAGATGGTGAGCAATTATTCCGTGTCGCAAGACCGCAGCCAAGTATGGGGGAATTGAAGGTATTTTGTTATCACATATTCTATGATCTTACAGACAATCTAATTGAGGATACATTCATAGAAAATAAGTCTGGAACGGCAGCGTTAGATCAACTTTCAACTAAGTGCCAATATCCACATCCATTTAAGTTTTTTTCTGATATATCGAAGGTTTCAAGCTCTCGTCTTGTTCGTAAAAATCCAGTCGAAGCGATTTTAGATACTGGTCAAGATAACTGTTTCTTAAATCGATGGGGTGGAGAATTAAAACGTGATAATTTCAATGTACACATGCTTGTTAATCGAGGAAAAGACCGCGGTGTCGTCATTGAACATAAGAAAAATTTATTGGGATATGAAGGTGATATTGATTGGCAAAGCCCTGTCACTCGAATTATGCCGATTGGGTTTAATGGACTTATGTTACCTGAAAAATATGTTGATAGTCCTAATATTAATAAATACCCACGTCCAAAAATTAGAGTTGTGGAGTTCAAGGACGTAAAGGCACAAGATGATAAAAACAACGATCCAAACGCAGTTCCGCTTGATAAGGCGTATGAAATGTTAAGGCAGTTCTCTAAAGAAATGTATAGCAAGCAAAAGGTGGATCAACCGAAAGCGACATATAAGGTTGGATTTCAAGAGTTATCACAGACAGAAGAATATAAAGACTTTGCAGTCTTACAACGGGTATATATGGGTGATACCGTCACAGTGAAACATGTGGAAGATAATATTGATCTTCAAGCGAAAGTTATTTCGTATAAGTATGATCCAATCACAGAGGAATACATCGGTTTAATACTGGGTAACTACAAGGAATCATTCACGGATATAGCCGGCAAAGTCGATCAGATCGTAAACGACGTTTCAAACATGGAATCCTCTTTCCTGAATCAAGCAAAAGAAATGGCGACTGGTCTTATTAATAGCGGGTTTGGTGGGCATGTGCGCGTTTACCCGGATCGTATCTTGATTATGGATACAAAAGATGAAATGAAAGCCAAAAAGGTTTGGCAATGGAATATAAACGGATTGGGTTACAGTGACAAAGGAATAAACGGACCATACGGACTAGCAATGACAATGGATGGTTCTATTGTTGCTGACTTCATAAAAACAGGCCGTTTAAGTGCGGAATTGGTACAAGCGGGCTTTAATGATTATGGAGATAATATTCAATTAATGTCTGACGGACTACATGCTAAACAGAATGGGAAAACGTCGATGGTCTTAGGCGGAAATGGTGTTTTGTCTATTTATGATAAAAATGAAAAACCGATAGGGTATGTCGGTCATACCTATAAAGTTGACGACCCTACCAAACGCGGCATTGTAATCAACGGCGAACTAGGAAGATTTCTAAGTATAGGCTTTAGGGGCGACGAATCAGACGGACAAGATCCGAATGCATATTATCCTTATATGGAATTCGCGGATAACGCATATTATGGACGAAAAGGGATATTCGTCTCTAAACCGTTACAAATGAATTGTAATAAAATTGTTTTAAATGCGAATAGTTCCGGCGATACAAACATCATACAAGAATTAAAATTCGGGGATATTTGGAAAAATTCTATAATTTCAACATATGGGGTTTCATTAGCGCACATGGAAAACGGAAATATTTATCAAGTAGCTGGTACAGAAAGTGGAACATTCAATATGTACGGACCCGCGCGCTCACGGTCCGGTTTGGCTTTAGGAAGTGCAGAAATAGCTGAACATACAGGGATTTATCAAGATACATCAGGAAGCGCCGTGATAACTAGTAAAAATACAATACGATTATGTAAAACATCCGGAGATAGAGACGTAAGGACAGTTGTGGAAATTATGGATTTTAGAGAAGTTGAGATGTGGGCAAATCTAAACATGCATAATTTCGCAATAAACAACATAGGACAATTGAATGTAACTGGATCAAAAAACGCAATCCATATCACGAGAGATGGAGTAAGAGCAACGCCAGCATATGAAACAGCAGAATCTTATTTAGGTGATATAGGAGCGGCAAAAACGGACGAAAACGGGCGAGTGGTTATTAAGATAGACGAACTATTTTCGGACACAGTGAACACAAGTATTGAGTATCAAGTGTTTGTATCATCATATTGCAAGTCTCATGTATGGGTATCCGAGAGAGAAGAAAACTATTTCATTGTCGAATCAAGCGAACCAAACGCCGCTTTTTCATGGGAATTGAAAGCGAAAAGAAGGGGTTTCGAAAACGAAAGACTTGTTTTGCAAGAAGAATATACAAACGATCAGATCAAGAAATCTTTCACAGATATCAAAGTGGATGGTCCAGAAGGAAGTGAAATGAATTGAAAATAAAATTAATTTTAGACATTAATAAAAATGAGTTTTCACAACTTAATTATATTGTTACCGGTCGGATCGGAGACAAAGCGAGTAACACGGTTGATGTTTATATAATCGACGGCGGCGCACCGTATCCGTTAACAGGTCTATCCGTATTCTATGAATGTTTAAAACCGGATAATAAGTTTGTTCGAGACAGTAACGGCATTAAGATCATAGACGCAGCAAAAGGGCATTTTGAATATACATTCCCGGCGCAGGTATTCACAGCACATGGGAAAACTAAACGATCTTTCTTTTCGATCGAAAAAGATACAACAATAAGAGCAACCACGCAAGATTTTGTTCTGGTTACGTTGCAAGACGCGTCGACCGGTAATATACAATCAGATCAGTATATTTCGGACATGGAAAAATTGATTACCCAAGCGAACGGGATTATAAAACGTATTAAAGATCTAGAAACACAAGCGCAGGGGATTATTGATAAAGAAATCACGGACTTACGAAACAAAGCGAATTCATTATTAAAAGAAATTCAAAATAACGCCGATAAGATCATCGCGGGCATTCAAACAAACTCAGCTGCAATTAAGAAACAACTTGATGATTTGCAAAATAAAATAAATACATTTGACGTCGTAAAAAAATCCGGCGACACAATGACTGGTAACCTAACTTTACAGAAAGACTTGTATCAATTAGCTTCTCAGAATCATATATTTGCAGGAGATAGCGATAGAAAATCAGTGCGTCTTTTCATTGACGGTGACTCACTATCGGTTGTTCCTTCAAAGACAAACGGTGGGGCTGACTGGGACTACGCTAAAGCGATGAGACTTGGTGGTGATAGTACAAACCTCCTCAAGAAAACAGGCGACACAATGACCGGACATATTCAGCTAGATAGAGTTAATTCTACTGATGTAAGATATGTACAATACAAATTAGGTTCAGCCTTTGAATATTCGGCTGGTGTTAACAAACAAGGTAAGTATCATTTATATGACCATGCTAATTCAGCTACTGTATTCGAATATGATCCGTTAACAAAAGCATTTACGATGTTGAGTAACGCAAACCTTCTCAAAAAAAGCGGAGATATGATGACGGGGCCATTGAAAGTAAAAATAGACGCTTCAAATGCGAGCCCGATTGTTGCTGAAACACTTGACGGGGCCATAAGACTTCTTCCATGGTCTACTGCTAACTATATCCAAAGTGGTACGCCAGATGGTGAAGCAAAAGATTTAATTATAAGTGGTAACTCAGCTAAGAAGATTAATAAAGTCCAAGTTATCGCTAAAGAATTTATTGTCGAAGGTGTAATAAAACAAAGTAACGATATAGATTGGATGAATCTCACACTTATTAATGGCGCGACTGTGGATGGAGGAAGAACGCCTAAATACAAGTGTCACAACAACGTTGTTTATATAGTTGGTGCTGTTGCTAACATAAAGGACGGTATGACAATTGCAAATATGCCATCTGGTTTAAGACCACCAAGTGATTGCACATTTGTAGTAACATATTTTGGCGACGGTGATAGAAAGTATTTTGGAGAATTAAATGCAAGAGCGGATGGTAGGATTACTATCGATTGGATGTGGAGTAATCCAAAAACAATATCTTTTTGTATTTCGTATCACTTATAGAAAGGGCCTATATTATGAAAATCGTTTACTTATACAATAAAGAAACCGGCTTTTATGAAGAAGATCAAATTATTTTTCCGAGACAGGAAGAAATAATAGAAAATGATGAATTGATCGGATACAAAGAGGTTTATGATCTTCCACAAAACTCAACTGAAATACCGTTGCCGCAACCGAATTGGAAGCCTGTTTTCAAAGACGGTTCATGGATTGAAACCATTACACAAGAGGAACTTGCTGAGTTAAATGAACCTATTGTGTCTAGTCCGACCGATACAGAATCTTTGGCACAACAAGTATCCGACTTAGAAATTCAATTAATGGAAGAACAGGAACAAAGCAAGAAGTTGGCTCATATCGTTTCAGATTTAGAGATTACGATTTTAGAAATGCATCAACGTGAGGAGGGTGTTGAAGATGGAACAAAGTAAAGATTTTTTAAAATGGAAAGAGCGTTATGCGATGCGTTGGTGTACTGTTCCACAATTGCAACGGCTTGTGAAATTAGAAAGAATTACACAAGAGGAGCTTGAAAGCATTGTCAAAGAAAAGGAAACGAACTAGAAAATCAACTAAGGGGTAGCGATAAGCTATTCCTTTTATTTTGGAAGGAGAATGAAAGTGTTAATTAACATGGATAATTTACAAATTGTACATGCCTATTTATTCGGAGGTGTAAAGTTTCTTGATTTGTTAGGTATTCTAATGCTCGTTGATATTATAACAGGTATCACAAGAGCAATTAAGGAGAACCGATTACATAGCAGAAGCGCTCTTTTCGGTTATGCTCGTAAAATTGGAGTATTTGGGATTATTATTCTAGCGAACATTATAGATGTTATTTTGTCGCTTAATGGAGCTGTGGCATTTGCTACGGTTCTTTTTTATGTCGCAAATGAGGGGTTATCCATCATTGAGAACCTTACACAAATTGGTGTGAAAGTTCCTTCAGTGATTTCAAATAAATTACATGTAATTGAAAACGAAAAAGAAAAGGGAGAGAATGAATAATGACTAAACGTATTATCGATATTTCATACCACAACGGAAATCCAGATTGGGATGTATTAGCACCACAATTAGATTTAGCTATTTGTCGAGTACAATATGGTTCAAATAAGAAAGATGTTAAATACAATGAATATGTGGAGGTACTAGAATCATATGGCATTCCACACGCTGCATATGCATACGGCTGCTATATCTCAGTAAATGATGCAATTGTGGAAGCAAAAGACTTTTTAGCACGTGTAAATCCAAATGCAAAATTCTTAGTCTTAGATTGTGAGAAAGATACATTAGATTCATGTGGCGGTAGAAACTTAGCGGAAGCTTCACAGGCGTTTATTGACACTTTAAAAGAAGCTGGTTGGAAAGTAGGATTCTATGTATCTCATGAATTGTATCCTCTGTACAATTTGCAAAGCGTACAAGCTGATTTCTTATGGATTCCACGATACAGTACAAATCCACCAAAGTATGATTGTGACATTTGGCAATATGTAGACGGTGAAACAGGCGGATGGCTTGATGGTATTGGGAAAGTAGACCTAAACTACTTAAATGGAGATAAAACGCTTGAATGGTTTATCGGTGAACAGGAGCAAGTGCAAGAACAACAAGAAAAAGAAGTCCTTGGTTACTTAACAACTACTGCTGAAGTAGCGAGAATTAGAAGAGAACCAAACATTAATTCAGAAGAAATGCGCCAAGCTGTAAAAGGTCAAGGTCATGAGTACCTTGATTGGTCTTATGATGGTGCTCATTTCTGGTATCGAGTTGCTGACGAGAACTGGATGAGAGATGATGTTGCTTCTATCAATAAAGATGGTAAATCAAAAGGTGTCGTGTGGGTAAATAGTGAAAATGTTAATCTCCGAAAAGGTGCAAGTATGGGCGATGAAGTGATTAATAAAATTACAAAGCGCTCTGCTTATGACGTTCATTATCGTTACGAAAATTGGATTTATGTAACTGGTGAAGGTGTGGAAGGTTGGATGTATTTTGATGAGTCATATGTACATTGGATTAGATAATTAATGAAGAAAGCCGGCTCTTTTTGAGTCGGCTGTTTCTTTATTTTATAAGGATGTTTCTAAAATTTTAATTGCTCTTGGTTTGGATGGATCGCGGTGAATATAACCTCTGTTTTCTAATTTTACAGAATTTACGATACGAGAAAGCCCACGCAGGACTTTAGTCCGTCTTTAGACGTGGGATGAAAGTATCGTTTTTGCGTAGCAAAACATGGTATACTCTACCCATAGTCATGCAAAAGACTCTAAAACGACTGTTCTCTGAAAACAGAATACATATGAGGTTGGGGTAGCAAATTTTTCTACTCCGTAAAATGTATTAAGTCGTCAAGTAAAAGACGTAAAAACATTCGAGAACCTACAATCTGTACGGTATGGTAACAGTACCGTAGCCCATAAACCTATACGGTCTGTTAGGGGAGCGGTGTTGGCACACCGCAATCTTGCACGTCAGTGATACTAGAAATAGACTTCGCCTTTGGTAGCAAGAATCCCACTGACGTCAGTCAGCTTGCCCCTTTAGGGGTGGGAGTGTCAATAAATGTCCATGTACAGTAGAAGTAGAAGCAGAAGCAAGTCCTACAGCGTCTTTGATTTCGCGGACAGTTGGAGGATAGCCATTTTCTGTTATTTTGGTCTTCATGAAATTTAGAATCTGAGATTGTCTATTAGTTAATGGTTTCATTATGCAGTACCCTCACTTTTTATTAGGAAATAATTAACTATATAATATCAAAGAATTACGATATATTCAAACGTACGTTCTTGTTTGTTGTAAAGAATAAAACGATTTTAACTTTTAATACTCTACATAACGGTATATCATATTCTATAGAAGATAATGAAAACAAACAGGATAAAGTCTAGTGGAGAATGAGATTTCCTTAATCGATATTTTAAAATCAGAATCAGAAGATGTAATTGATACGATTCAATTGAGTATGGAGCTTGAGAAGATTAAAGAATACATCGATATATTAGATGGACGGGAAAAGGAAGTGATTGTGAACCGATTTGGTCTTGGTATGGAGAAAGAGAAAACACAGCGCGAAATTGCGAAGGAACTTGGTATATCAAGAAGCTACGTATCACGTATTGAGAAGAGGGCATTAATGAAGATGTTTCATGAATTTGTTCGTGCGGAGAAGGAAAAGAAGGGGAAACATTAAAGAGGAAAAGTGCTTGCCTTTATTTGAAAGGTAGGCACTTTTTCTTTACATAAAATGAAACTCTGATGTTAAATCGATGTTCACGGTTGAAAATGATGGGTTCTATCTGTAATATTAAAAGGTGCTAATAATTTATGATATAGAAACAAGAATAGGAAAAACTACATGTAAGGGTCTTATTACAACATTATATATCATAGTAGGAGGTTTCGCAGTTTGCGACGTACGTTATATCGATTATTGATTGAACTTACAAACGGTCGTTTTACGTCCTATATATTGCGTAAATTTGCACAGTCGCGTTTAAGCTCAATGATTATTCCATCCTATGCGAAAGTATTTCAAATTAACCAAGATGAGATGGAGAAGGGTTTAAATGAGTATCAAACGCTTCATGAATTATTTACGCGTAAATTAAAAGAGGGCAAACGATCAATTGATACAGAAGAGTCTGCTGTTGTGAGTCCTGTTGATGGCGTTTTTGCAGATTATGGTCCCATTGATGAGGCAAAAATGTTTGAGATTAAAGGGAAACAGTATTCTATTGTAGACATGCTTGGTACGGACGAAAGAGCAACGCGTTATGCAGGTGGTACATATATGGTGATTTATTTAAGTCCAAGCCACTATCATCGTATTCATAGTCCACTTTCTGGTACAGTGACAGAGCGCTTTGTACTTGGAAGGAAGTCATATCCTGTTAATGCAGCAGGTATGAAATACGGAAAAGATACGTTATCTAAAAACTATCGCTCTGTGACAGAGGTAGAGAGCGAAGGTGAGCGGATGGCGCTTGTTAAAGTAGGGGCCATGTTTGTGAATAGTATTGAACTGTTGCATGAGAGAGAAACTACACAAAAAGGTGAAGAGATGGCCTATTTTACATTTGGCTCCACAGTCGTGCTATTATTTGAAAAAGGTATGATTGAAGTTGTTCAATCATTAGCTAGTGGACAAGAGGTTCGTGTTGGTGAGAAGGTTGCAACTCGATTATAAAAGAGCCGTCTTATAAGATGGCTCTTTTTACAGGTGAAGCAGTAACTGTTTCTCACGTAATAGGCCGTAAGCCTTTAGGGAATTCCGTTCAACTTAATCATAAGCGGTTAAATGTTACCTACGGAAGTTTTCCTGTATATATACTCAAGACGATTTTAACAGCTTGTCCTCTAATGAGCGTCTAATGATTTCTTGTTTAATAAGTAAAATGAAGTCAGGATTTAATTTTAGTTCTTTTGCTTTATAATAAGACTCAGTGAGTAATTCAGTAGATAACTGTTCCATATGTTTCGCCATCAAGGCGGTTCACCTCCTGCGAAAAAGGAAATTTGTCTCATTTAATGTACCAAAAATTGTCTTATGTCACAATCTGTTGGTTATCCACATTCTGTCGTGGATAAGATGTGTAAGAATTGTTGATAATTTCCGAATTGACTGAATATAACAAGAGGGAAATTGTGTACAAGTTTATCCACAGATGTATAATCGAAAAATGCTGTCGAAAAATTTTATCTAATTTTAGCAGATAGTAGCTGTTAGATGATTTACTCAGCTCTTACAGAAAATCACGAGAAAAATGACTTCCTGTAAGAGCTTGATAAGTTCAGCTAACCATTTCGAGGGGAAATCGTTCTCAAAATAGAAGTTGAACTATACAAAACTCCTCAAAGAGGTGAAAGAAATTGAGTTTATTTTTACCGAATGAATACGTGAAAAACGTGTATCATATTCAACCTGAAGAATTGAAAAACCGAGGTATAAAAGGGATTATTACTGATTTAGATAATACCTTGATTGAATGGGATCGTCCGAATGCGACTCCACAATTGGAAGAATGGTTTGCGAACATGAAGGAACATGGCATTCAAGTGACAGTTGTTTCGAATAATAACGAACAACGTGTAAAAGATTTTGCTGATCCACTTGGTATTCCGTTTATTCATAGTGCGCGTAAGCCACTTGTTCGTGCTTTTAAGCGCGCGCTAGCGAAAATGAATCTGCGTGCGGAAGAAGTAGTTGTAATTGGAGATCAAGTATTAACAGATGTGCTTGGAGGGAATCGTGTTGGGCTGCATACGATTTTAGTTGTTCCAGTTGCAAAAACAGATGGATTTATGACTCGTTTTAATCGAAAAATTGAGCGCAGAATTATGCGTAACATGAAGAAAAAAGGTTTAATTAATTGGGAGGAATAAAGTTTGACTGAGACATTTAAATGTATTGGATGCGGTGTTGGCATCCAAACAGAAAATAAAAATGAAGTAGGTTATGCTCCTGCTTCTTCATTAGAGAAAGAGCATATTATTTGTCAGCGTTGTTTCCGCTTAAAGCATTACAATGAAATTCAAGATGTGTCATTAACAGACGATGATTTTTTACGCATTTTAAATGGAATTGGACAATCTGATGCATTAGTTGTTAAAATTGTTGATATTTTTGATTTTAATGGCAGCTGGCTCCCTGGTCTGCATCGTTTTGTTGGAAATAATAAAGTACTTCTTGTTGGTAACAAGGCGGATTTAATTCCAAAATCAGTAAAACAGGAAAAGCTTACACATTGGATGCGCTATAGTGCAAAGCAACTTGGCTTAAAGCCAGAAGATGTTTTCTTAATTAGTGCTGCAAAAGGTCAAGGTATCGAAGAGCTTGCGAATGCAATTGAACAATACCGTGATGGAAAAGATGTGTATGTTGTTGGATGTACAAATGTCGGGAAATCAACGTTTATTAACCGTATTATTAAAACGTTTAGTGAGGAAACGGAAAATGTCATTACGACATCACACTTCCCAGGTACAACGCTAGACTTAATTGATATTCCACTTGATGAAACTTCATCTTTATATGATACGCCAGGTATTATTAATCATCATCAAATGGCGCATTATGTTGGAAAGCAAAGCTTAAAAATCATTACGCCAACAAAAGAAATTAAGCCAATGGTTTTTCAACTGAATGAAGAGCAAACGTTATTCTTTGGTGGACTTGCACGACTTGATTATATAAGTGGTGGTCGTCGCTCGTTTACTTGTCATTTATCTAATCGTCTTACGATTCATCGTACGAAGCTTGAAAAAGCAGATGCATTATATGAAAAGCATGCTGGGGAATTACTAAACCCGCCAACACCAGAAGAACTTGAAAACATGCCAGAGCTTGTAAAGTATGAATTTACTATTCATGAGCCGAAAACAGATGTTGTATTTTCAGGTTTAGGATGGGTAACAGTGAATGAAGCTGGTGCAAAAATTGCAGCACATGTACCAAAAGGAGTTAGTGTTTCATTACGTAAGTCATTAATTTAAAGTGGTGAGGACTTATGAAACAATTATATGGTGTAATTGGAAATCCAATTGGACATTCCTTATCACCGCTTATGCATAATGATGCATTTTCTCATTTAGAGATGGATGCACATTATCATGCGTTTCTCGTTCAAGAGAGTGAACTAGGCGAAGCGGTGAAAGGTTTGAAGGCACTTGGAGTTGTTGGATTTAATGTGACAACGCCGCACAAGGTTTCGATTATGCAGCATTTAGACGAAATTGATCCTTTGGCAGAACAAATTGGTGCGGTCAATACAGTGCTTCATAAAGAAGGGAAATTAATTGGCTATAATACAGATGGAATAGGGTATGTTCGTTCATTGCAATCTATTAGTAAAGAGCCATTGATGAACAAACGTATTTTACTGCTCGGAGCCGGCGGGGCATGTCGTGCAATTTATTATTCACTTGCAGATGCTGGTGTGAAATTAATTGACATTGCCAATCGTACAGTAGAAAAAGCAGAGCAACTTATTGCAGAATGTCGAAGTGAAGTTGTGTCTTTGGCGCTTTCTTTAGAAGAAGCAACAGATAAACAAGCATTGTATGATATTATCATCCATACAACGACGATAGGAATGCATCCTCATGTAAACGATACACCGCTGTGCATTCGAGATTTGAAAAAAGGTAGTATTGTATCTGATATTATTTATAATCCGTTTGAAACGAAATTATTGCAAGAAGCGAAGGAACACGGGGCGATTGTACAAAATGGCATTGATATGTTTGTCTTTCAAGGCGCACTTGCATTTGAAATTTGGACGGGACGGTTGCCAAATATAGAACGAATGAAACAAATAGTAATGAAAAAGCTTGGAGGCTAAATACATGTTAACAGGAAAACAAAAACGATTTTTACGTGCAGAGGCGCATCATTTAACGCCAATTTTTCAAGTTGGTAAAGGTGGCGTAAATGAAAATATGGTAAAACAAATTGCAGAAGCGCTAGAAGTACGCGAATTGATCAAGGTTAGTGTACTACAAAACTGCGAATTTGATCGTCATGAAGTAGCAGAAGAGGTTGCAAAAGGTGCAAAAGCTGAACTTGTACAAGTAATCGGAGGTACAATCGTATTATATAAAGAATCAAGAGAAAATAAACGTATTGTGTTACCAAAAACAAAGTAACGATTTCTAAAAGTTAGTTGAACGAATCGGGCTTTTACGGGCAGTTTATCTCCCACCTAACTTCTTTGTTTTCGCCGAAGGGAGTATTACTGCCCGTTAATGCGGGATGAATGAGAACTATCACCTATAAGGACGAGGTAAAGGGGCGTTTTCTTTGAAGCGAATCGGGATTATTGGCGGGACATTTGACCCGCCACATAATGGACATTTGTTAATTGCAAATGAAGTGTATGATGCATTGGGGCTTGATGAGGTTTGGTTTCTACCAAATCAAATCCCCCCTCATAAACGCGATAAGGAAGTCACAAGTGTAGGTAATCGTTTAGAAATGATTCATTTAGCAATTGAACAAGACAAACATTTCTCCATTTGTTTAGCGGAACTGGAACGAGAAGGTCCGTCTTACACATATGACACTATGTTACAATTAACAAAGGAGTATCCAGACGTTCAATTTTATTTTATTATTGGCGGGGATATGGTGGAGTATTTACCAAAATGGTATAACATCGATGAATTGTTACAGCTTGTTACGTTTGTCGGCGTTGCTCGTCCTGGTTATACACTTTCTACGCCTTGTGATATTGTAACGATAGAAATTCCGGAATTTGCTGTCTCTTCTTCACTTCTACGCGAACGTTTTACAAAGAAGAAGACATGTAAATATTTGCTTCCGAAAGGAGTACAGGAATACATAGAGGGGAATGGGCTATATGGATCGTAAACGGGCACTTGAAATTGTGAAACACCAAATGCATGACAAGCGTTATATTCATACAGTTGGTGTTATGGAAACGGCTATTGAACTGGCAAAGCAATATGGTGTTGATGAAAAAAAGGCGGAAATGGCAGCGATTTTTCATGATTATGCAAAGTGTAGACCGATTTCCGAAATGGAAGAGATTATTAAGCAAGAAAATTTACCAAAAGATTTATTGTTTTATAATAAAGAATTATGGCATGCACCAGTTGGCGCATATTTAGTAGAACGAGAAGTCGGTATTACAGACGCTGACATATTACAAGCTATTATGTATCATACGAGTGGACATGAACAGATGACGATGCTTGATAAAGTGATATACGTGGCGGATTATATTGAGCCTGGTCGTAAGTTTCCAGGTGTTGAAAAAGCACGGAAGCTAGCGAAAAAAGATCTAAATCAAGCGTTATTATATGCTTTAAAGCATACGATACAATTTTTAATGGAAAAGAATCAAACGATTTATCCATTAACATTTCAAACGTATAATGCAATCATTAAGGAGGACCTTACGAAATGAAGGACAGAGAATTATTAATATTGGCAGCGCGAGCAGCTGATGATAAAAGAGCAGAAGATATTGTTGTGTTGAATATGCAAGGGATTTCCCCGCTTGCTGATTATTTTGTAATTTGTCATGGTAACTCTGATAAACAAGTGCAAGCAATTGCTCGTGAAATTAAAGAACAAGCGCATGAAGCGCAAATTGATGTAAAACGCATGGAAGGCTTTGAAGAAGCACGTTGGGTACTAGTTGATCTTGGAGATGTTGTTGTACACGTATTCCATAAAGATGAGCGTAATTATTATAATTTAGAACGTCTTTGGGGCGATGTACCGCGCGAAGATGTTACAGAAGAGTTAGGTCAATGAGATACGAACAATTTGCATTGTTATACGATGAGCTAATGAATGATGTCCCATATGAAAAGTGGATGGAATTTACGGAACAAAGCTTGGAGCAAATTGGTAAAACAGATGCGAAAATTCTTGATGTAGCTTGCGGAACAGGGAATGTTACGTTACCTCTTGTACAAAAAGGATACGATGTAACAGGAGTAGATTTATCAGAAGAAATGTTAACAATTGCTCAGCAAAAGTTGGGTGAAGAAGGACAATTTATTCCTTTTTATCAACAAGATATGCGCCAGTTAGATGTTCCAGGCGAGTTCGATTGTGTAACAATTTTTTGTGATTCTTTAAATTATGTACTAGAAGAAGAGGGCGTCCAAGAGACATTCAGGCGTGTGTATCAACATTTGCGCCCAGATGGTTTGTTTTTATTTGATGTGCACTCTCTTTATAAAATTCATCACGTATTTCAGAATGAAACGTATACAATGAATGAAGATGAAATCTCTCTTATTTGGAATTGCTTCCCAGGTGAAAAGCCAAACAGTGTGGAGCATGATTTGACATTTTTTGTACGAGATGAAGAAGAGGATGTGTATCATCGATTTGATGAATTACATATGCAGCGTACATATCCTGTTGAAGAACTGATGAAGTGGCTTGAAAAAGCTGGTTTTACCGTTCTTCGTGTAACAGGAGACTTTGAAAGAATGGAAGTCACAGAACAAACAGAGCGAATCTTCTTTGTCGCTACAAAAAATGCATAATAAAAAAGCAACCATTTGGTTGCTTTTTTATTAGAGAGCAAAAAATAAAATATTTTATGAAGGAATATAGCTGCCTTTGTCGTAAAAGATATATTAATGTTTATTAAATTGCTGTTCGATGTGCTCAACATCCTCTTCATACTTTTCGTGTGTTCGATTTAACAACTTGTTAAACGTATCTCCAATATGTTCTTCTAAAATGCGAATCCCTTCGCCTGTGATTCCTCCTTTTACACAAACTTTTTCCTGTAAAGTTGGCAAGGTGAAAATTTGTTTTTCTAGCAGTTTCCCCATTCCAATAATCATTTCACTCGTTAAAGCTGTAGCTTCCTCACGTGTAATATTTGTTTCCTCTACTGATGCATCAATAAATCGTTGTAATAAATAGCTGAAAAATGCCGGGCCGCAGCTTACGATATCGGATGCTACTCTTGTGATATTCTCATCAATGATGGTAGGTTTAGAGATTTTTTTAAATAAGTTCAGTATCTGCTTTTGCCATTCTTGCGAGCAGTTTTTCCCAAATGTGCATAGAGAGACCCCGGCTAATGCACGATTTGTAATACTTGGAATCATACGAGCAACATGACAAGAAACGATTGTTTCTAATTGCCTGGTAGATATGGGGCTTGTAATGGAGATTAGACATTTATCATTGGTAAGAAATGAAGCATGCTTTGTCAAAATAGGGTGGATGTCTAATGGTTTTACACAAATAAAAATTAGTTCAGAGCGTTCGATTACTTCTTGAATTGTTTTTGCTATATGAATGGAAGGATACTTTTCTTTTATATGGTATGCTTTTGCGAAAGTACGATTAATGATAGTGAGACACGAAGGTTTGACAGCGCGGGCTTCGATACATGCATCAATAAGTATATTCCCCATATTTCCTGTTCCTATTATTCCTATGTTCAATGTTTCATCCCCTCCTTCGTAACATCTTTCTCCTAAACAATATGAAGTTTATTTTGAATTTATGAATTAGAGGTGCAAAATGATGATGAATTTGCCAAGAAAGTGGCTCGTTTTGTTTGCGGCAATTGGTATTGTCGGTATTTTATTTTTATGGCAAACAAAAGCTGGACAAGAACAAGCGGCGGTGAAAGTGGAAGCGAAATCAAAAATAGAAGAAAGAAAGGAGAAAACAAAGGGAACAGAATCTAAATTGCAATCGAAAACGATTCTTGTTGATACGAAAGGAGCTATATATCGTGAAGGAGTATATGAATTACAAAGCGGAGCGCGGGTGAAAGATGCTGTTGAAAAGGCAGGAGGTTTTTTGCCAGAAGCAGATATAACAAAAGTAAATTTAGCGCAGCTTGTACAAGATCAAATGGTGATTTATGTGCCGAAAAAAGGAGAGCAAATTGCCGCTGCGAATGGAGCACCTTTACCAGAAGGGAAAATACAAATAAACACAGCGACAAAGGAGCAACTTGAAAAAATATCGGGCATTGGTCCTAGAAAAGCAGAGAATATTATTAAGTATCGTGAGCAGCACGGTCCTCTTCAAAAAGTAGAAGATTTATTAGAAGTCGATGGAATTGGTGAAAAATCACTCGAAAAAATGAAAGATGAAATAATTGTTCCTTAAATAAACATTGACGGCTATTTTCTTATTTCGCTACACTATAAGCAGATTTCAAAAGTAGGTGAAGATAATGGAACGAGTTTCTTGGGATCA
This sequence comes from Bacillus cytotoxicus, assembly GCF_023715645.1. Classification (GTDB taxonomy): domain Bacteria; phylum Bacillota; class Bacilli; order Bacillales; family Bacillaceae_G; genus Bacillus_A; species Bacillus_A cytotoxicus_A. The sequence continues at coordinate 104,908 of NZ_JAMBOP010000006.1, forward strand.
ATATTTTATGACACAGAGTCATTTATTATCACTTCGCAGTACGTGTACAAGGCTTGCTGTTGGCGCGACGATTGTGCGTGATAAACGGATTATTGCAGGAGGTTATAATGGATCAATTGCTGGCGGTGTGCATTGTATAGATGAAGGTTGCTATGTGATCGATAATCATTGTGTGCGAACAATTCATGCAGAAATGAATGCACTGCTGCAATGTGCGAAATTTGGTGCGAAAACAGATGGTGCAGAAATTTATGTTACTCATTTCCCATGTTTACATTGCTGTAAAGCGATTATTCAAAGCGGTATTACAGCCGTGTATTACGCACAGGACTATAAAAATCATCCGTATGCACTTGAGTTATTTAAGCAAGCAAATGTAAGGATCAAACATGTTCCTCTTGCATTTGACGTAACAACATTAGAAGAACAACAGAAAATGCAGGAATTAAAACAGTTTTTGTCTTCGGTACAAACTGATGAAATGACGTTAGAGCAGTTGCAACACGTATTACAGCAGGCAAAAAATATGGTATAAACCGTGAGGTGAGTACGTGCTATGCGGGCAATGGAGTTATGTTGCAATCTCAGTTATCTTTGGGATTGCAACAGCTTATTCCTCTTTTTTTGTTGTTCCTTTTCTTATATTTTGTTGTTATTGTATAGTTTGTTTTTCGCGTACTTCTCTTCCGTTATTCTCCTTAATTATCCTCGCGTTTGGTCTTACTTATGTATACGCAATTTATGTAGATGCGCAAAATCATTCTATGCTTTCTTTTCGGGAAACAGACGTAACAGGTACAATTCAAAGTACGCCGATTATAAATGGAAATCGCCTTTCTTTCCAGTTGCAAATGAACAATGATGAAACAGTCCAGTTGTTTTATAAAATCCCTTCTCGTGAATTAAAAGGAAAATTGAGGGATTTGACTCCTGGTATGGTGTGTGCGTTTACTGGTACGTTGAAAGAACCACCTTCTCCTCGTAATTTTTATGCGTTCGATTATAAGGATTATTTATATAAACAGCATATTCATGCTCTTTTTGAAGCGGAATCGATGTCAAATTGTGTGCAAAAAGATATGTCGTTTGTTCATTGGTTATTTTCGATGCGACAAGCAGCTGTTTCTTATATAGGAGAAACTTTTTCCGGACAGGCAGCAGCGTTTATGAATGCTTTATTGTTTGGGGATCGGCAATATATGACGTTTGAAGTTGAAGAACAGTATCAAGAGTTTGGGCTGGTTCACTTACTAGCAATATCAGGATCACACATTGTTTTGTTAACTGCAATATGTTATTTTGTATCACTTCGAATTGGGATGACGCGTGAAAGCGCAACAATGTTTCTGCTTGTTTGTATTCCGTTATATATGTTTTTGGCAGGAGCTTCACCATCTGTTGTTCGGGCATCTATAGCAGCTGTGATTGTATTCGGAGCTCTTATGCGAGCAGTACGAGTGTCTGGGATGGATGCTTTAAGTGTGACATTAATCATCATGCTTTTTTATGATCCGTATGTATTATTTGACATTGGGTTCCAGTTTTCATTTGTTGGAAGTTTTTCTCTTTTGTTATCTTCATCACGTCTGCTAGCTAGCGAAAATGGTGTAGTGAAAAATTCTATATACCTTTCCGTTATTTCGCAATTAACAAGTATACCTATTTTGCTCTATCACTTCGGTTATGTTTCTCCTTACAGTATCCTTCTTAATATGATTTATGTCCCGTTTTTATCTTTACTTGTTTTACCGGTTTGTATTGTCATTCTTGTATGTCTCATATGTCTTCCAATCGTATCTCAATGGTTAGCTAACTTGTTGTCTCAATGTATACATGTTTCGAATATGATGCTTCAAATGTGCGAATCTTTACCGTTTGTACATCTTACCTTTGGAGAAACTCAGCCGTTTCTCGTTGCTTTATATTGTATAAGTATTATAACTGTTCTTTTATCATGGGAAGGGCTTATGTGGAGAACATATCGCCTGTTATTTTTATCGAGTTTTTTTCTCCTTAGTACATGTCACTATGCATTTCCATATGTAAATGCATACGGAAGTGTTACTTATATTGACGTCGGACAAGGGGACGCCATTTTGATTCGCCTTCCATACAATCAAGGGACGTATTTAATTGATACAGGCGGAACACTTCCGGTAAAGAAAGAAGAATGGCAGCAGAAAAAACATGAATTTTCTGTTGGGCATGATATTCTCCTTCCTTTTTTACAAAAAGAGGGTGTGCGAATGATTGATAAATTAATTGTGACACATGGAGATATGGATCACATGGGAGCGGTGCAAGAGGTAATGCAATCTATTGCGGTAAAAGAAGTTGTGTTAGGAAAGAAGATAAAATTCTCTTTACTTGAACAACAAATACAGCAGCTTGCTGCGAAAAAGAATGTGCCAGTTCGGATTGTAGAAAAGGGAGATAGCTGGAAGGCGGGAGAGGCCGTGTTTTCAGTATTATCACCAGAAGGAGAAGAAAAAGAAGATAATAACCAATCTATTGTACTTTGGACAAAAATAGGGGGATTAACATGGTTGTTTACCGGTGATTTAGAAGAAGCAGGTGAGAAACACTTTATACAATGGTATCCAGAGTTGCGTGTAGACGTTTTAAAGGTTGGGCATCACGGAAGTAAGACATCATCTTCAGGGCGGTTTTTAGATGCTGTGCAGCCGAAAAAAGCCATTATTTCTGTTGGGGAGAAAAATCGTTATGGGCATCCGCATATGGAAGTGTTAGAGCGTTTAAAGGAGCGTGGTATTGAGGTGTGGAGAACCGATGAACAAGGAGCGATTTCTTATGTTTACCGAGAGGAGATGGGAACATTCCACAGTAAGTTAACATATGATGAAACACAGAAAAAAAGAAGACTGCCACATGCAGTCTTTAAGAACCGATTAATTTAACGACTGTTGCGATGATAAATAAAGTGGTAAAAAATCCGAATGAAACGATAAAACCTACCCCTGAATCGGTAGCGTCATTACGCTTACTTTGAACGTTTTTTTCAAATTCATTCATCTTTGAATCCCTCCCAACATTCCATTTTAGTATAAAATATTGTCAGAAAAAAATCTACAATTTACCTTGTTATTTGTGGCCTGTAACCTTATTTTTGATAGAAAATTCGAAATACCGATACTTAACTTTTGGTAAAATCTCTTTTCAAGATTTTCAGCGGGGGGATAATTGCCGAGTATAGATCGATTGCTTCAATGCTTTTCCAAGTGTGCTAACAGTTGTCATTCATAGCCTGTAAGGTAGGGGCAAACAATAAGATTAAAGTGGTCACCGTTGCGAAATAAGATTCCTAGGACTTATTTTGTAACGTTTTATATAGATCAAGGAACGGGTAGCTGCCTGTTCCTTTGCACTTGTAAAACGGCAGTAGTCACATTACTATAAGTATATAAAGTGTTAGGGAGTAGGAAATGATATGAGTGATATACATAAAAAAATAAAGAAAAAGCAATTTGCTTCGTTATATTTGTTATATGGAACAGAGGCATATTTTATAAATGAAACGCTTCAGCTTTTAACGTCAGAAGCATTAGCTGAAGAGGATCGTGAGTTTAATGTTGTTACGTATGACTTAGAGGAAACATACATAGAGGAAGTTGTTGAGGATGCAAGGACGCTTCCTTTTTTTGGAGAACGTAAAATTATCGTTGTGAAATCACCATTGTTTTTAACAGCGCAAAAAGCAAAAATTGAGCAAAACGTCAAAGTGCTGGAAGAATATATTTCTGAACCTTCGCCGTTTTCTATCCTTGTGTTTATTGCTCCGTTTGAAAAATTAGACGAGCGTAAAAAAGTTACGAAGCTCTTGAAAAAAACAGCAGATGTAGTAGAAGCAAATGCTATGCAAGTGCAAGATGTACGGAAATGGATTATAAGCCGTACGGAAGAAATGCATATTCAAATAGAAGAAGCGGCAGTGAGCTTATTATTAGAGCTTGTTGGAAGTAATGTAACGATGCTTGCTAAGGAAATGGATAAACTGACATTATATGTGGGCGCAGGTGGTGAAATAACGACAAAGCTTGTCGCGGAACTCGTTCCAAAGTCTGTTGAACAAAATGTATTTTCTTTAACAGAAAAGGTAGTAAAAAAAGATATTGCAGGTGCGATGCGTATTTTAGAAGGGTTATTCACACAACAAGAAGAGCCGATTAAACTGCTTGCACTTCTTGTGAGTCAATTTCGTTTATTATATCAAGTGAAAGAACTTCAGCAGCATGGTTATGGACAAAATCAAATTGCATCGCACATCGGTGTACATCCGTATCGTGTGAAGCTGGCTATGAATCAAACGAATTCTTTCTCGTTTGAAGCGTTAAAACGAGTGATTCATGAACTGGCTGAGGCTGATTACAAAATGAAAACAGGAAGAATGGATAAACGCCTTGTACTAGAATTTTTTCTTATGCGTTTAAATCATATAGGATAGTGGAAAAATGTTCATGTAGACAACTGCATGAACATTTTTTTGTGTAAATAAAAAACGACCCATACGGATCGTTTTTAAACGCCTTACGCGTTTACTTTTTTCGCTAAGCGAGATTTTTGACGAGATGCAACGTTTTGGTGGATAAGACCTTTACGAGCTGCTTTGTCAAGTTTTTTAGAAGCTACTTTGTATGCCTCTTTTGCTGTTTCAAGATCGTTATTGTTAACTAAAGCATCTACAGTTTTAACAGCTGTACGCATGTCAGACTTGATAGAAGCATTATGTGCACGACGCTCTTCGCTAAGTTTAGCGCGTTTGATAGCAGATTTAATGTTTGCCATATCTTTCACCTCCCTGGTGCGATCGAGTGACTCGATTCTTACATAGAACAAGTGATATTCTATCAAACAGAGAAGAGAATTGCAATAGCGAGATCGATGAAATTTCAATATGGGAAAAGAATGTCTGAAAATAAATTGGGGAATTATATATAAATCTAATTTAAAAAACGACATAAAACCTCCCTCTTTTCAGGTGATCGAGAGCATCTGGCCATGCATAGCAGCGGTCAGGGTCTTTTTCTGCCACATGTAAAATTCAAACAAAGGGAGAAAGTAAGTGCAGATTCTTTTTTTCTGCATAGCAGCAATCTATATGTCGAAAAATTGTGGGGGATGAAGAAAACTCTTACTGATTAAAGTTTCACTTTATTATGAAATAGTGGAGGAGATTGTATGAGCGAACCGCTTGATTTAAGTAAATATGGGATTCGAACAGACCTTGCATTAGAAGCCCACCAAATGCTGCAGGAGAAGCAGGAAGAAAAAACAGAGATTCAAGGTGTAATTGTAAAAGAGCGCGAAGAAGAAGGGATTACAATTACAAAGGTAATAATTGATGAAAGTGCCGCTCCGGCGATGGGAAAGAAACCAGGAAATTATTTAACTTTAGAAGTGCAAGGAATTCGTCAGCAAGATACAGCACTGCAGCAAAAAGTAGAAGGGATTTTTGCGAAGGAGTTTTCGCACTTTCTAAAAGAAATTGGCATAAGTGAAGAAGCGAGTTGCTTAATTGTTGGTCTTGGTAACTGGAACGTAACGCCGGATGCCTTAGGTCCAATTGTTGTAGAGAATGTCCTTGTTACGCGCCATTTATTTAAGCTGCAACCGGAAAGTGTTGAGGAAGGGTTTCGGCCTGTCAGTGCAATTCGACCGGGGGTTATGGGGATTACAGGTATTGAAACGAGCGATATGATTTATGGTGTCATTGAAAAGACGAAACCAGATTTTGTCATTGCGATTGATGCACTTGCCGCTCGTTCTATTGAGCGAGTTAATAGTACGATCCAAATTTCGGATACTGGTATTCACCCTGGTTCTGGTGTTGGGAATAAACGAAAAGAATTGAGTAAAGATACGCTAGGAATACCAGTAATTGCAATTGGTGTTCCGACTGTTGTAGATGCAGTTTCAATTACAAGTGACACAATTGATTATATTTTAAAGCATTTTGGTCGTGAACTGCGTGAGGGTGGAAAACCATCTCGTTCTCTACTGCCGGCCGGTTTTACATTTGGTGAGAAGAAGAAGTTAACAGACGAAGATATGCCGGATGAAAAAAGCCGCAATATGTTTTTGGGAGTTGTTGGTACGCTAGAAGAAGAAGAGAAGAGAAAGCTAATTTATGAAGTGTTAGCGCCGCTAGGACATAATTTAATGGTAACACCTAAAGAAGTAGATGCGTTTATTGAAGATATGGCGAATTTAATTGCGAGTGGTTTGAACGCAGCTCTTCATCATCAAGTTGATCAAGATAATACAGGAGCATATACGCATTGATGGGAAAAGGAGAAATACGAATTGGAGCAGTTTACACGTAAATGCATCATTCTCGTTGTTAGTACATTTCTTATCATGCTAGTGGGTATGCAATTTGCTAATAGCGGATTAAAACGAATGAAAGGCTATAATAATCCAACATATGAGCAAATTGCACACATGACAGGAACAAATTATAGGGATGTAGAAACGACAATTCTTGGAAAGACATTTTCCGTTGAAGGAAAACAAAGGCAACTAGAAGAATTAAAAAGCTTTAATATGTTTGAGAGTATGGGGAGAGGATTGACTTCGTTGGTGCAACATGTCACTCGCAGCATAACCTATACCATTGTTGAAAAAATAAAAGGTTCATTTCATTAATTTAAAAGGATAAACAGGCTGCTATCTTACGTACAAGTAGGATAGCTTATTGTATTTTAGGAAAGGTTTGTCTATTGTTTACGAACTGCATATGATAAAAGTAAGAGTATTTACTTATAACGTAACACCAGTTTTCATTGAATCTTTTTCCTTGTATTGATATAATCAGTGCTAGTGTATATTGGCGAGATTAGTAGGAGTGATAAATAGATGAACAAAGAAGAAAGAGCAAAAAGACAGTCTAAAATTCGTAACTTTTCGATTATTGCTCACATTGATCACGGGAAGTCAACATTGGCAGACCGTATTTTGGAGAAAACAAATGCGTTAGCACAACGCGAGATGAAAGCACAGTTGCTTGACTCCATGGATTTAGAGCGTGAGCGCGGAATTACAATTAAATTAAATGCAGTACAATTAACGTATAAAGCGAAAGACGGAGAAGAATATATTCTTCACTTAATTGATACACCAGGACACGTCGACTTTACGTATGAAGTATCTCGTAGTTTAGCGGCTTGTGAAGGTGCGATTCTTGTTGTGGATGCGGCGCAAGGGATTGAGGCGCAAACATTAGCAAACGTATATTTAGCACTTGATAATAACTTAGAGATTTTACCGGTTATTAACAAAATTGATTTACCAAGTGCTGATCCAGAGCGTGTTCGTCAAGAGGTAGAAGATGTAATTGGATTAGATGCATCTGAAGCAGTGCTTGCTTCTGCAAAAGCAGGTATTGGTATTGAAGAGATTTTAGAGCAAATCGTTGAAAAAGTACCAGCTCCAGCAGGTGATTCTGAAGCACCGTTACAATGTATGATTTTCGACTCTTTATATGATCCATATCGCGGTGTAATTGCTTATATCCGTGTTGTAAATGGAACGGTAAAAGTTGGCGATAAAGTACGTATGATGGCAACAGGTAAAGAATTTGAAGTAACAGAAGTTGGTGTATTCACACCGAAAACAACGCAACGTCAAGAGTTAACAGTAGGCGATGTAGGGTTCTTAGCAGCATCGATTAAAAATGTTGGTGACACGCGTGTCGGTGATACGATTACACATGCAAAACGTCAAGCGGCAGAACCTTTACCAGGGTATCGTAAATTAAACCCGATGGTATTCTGTGGTTTATATCCAATTGATTCTGCACGTTATAATGATTTACGTGATGCATTAGAAAAGCTAGAATTAAACGACTCTGCTCTTGAATTTGAACCAGAAACGTCTCAAGCACTTGGATTTGGTTTCCGCTGTGGATTCTTAGGATTGCTTCATATGGAAATCATTCAAGAACGTATTGAACGTGAATTTAAAATTGACTTAATTACAACAGCACCAAGTGTTATTTATAAAGTATATTTAACAAACGGTGAAGACATGATAGTTGATAACCCATCTAACATGCCAGATCCGCAATCTATTGATCGTATAGAAGAACCGTATGTAAAAGCGTCTATTATGGTTCCGAACGATTATGTTGGGGCAGTTATGGAAATTTGCCAAGGCAAACGCGGTACGTTTATTGATATGCAATATTTAGATGAGACACGCGTTACTTTGACATACGAAATTCCATTGTCTGAAATCGTATATGACTTCTTCGATCAATTGAAGTCAAATACAAAAGGATATGCATCGTTTGATTATGAGTTAATTGGTTATAAACCATCTAAGCTTGTGAAGATGGATATTTTATTGAATAATGAGCAAGTTGATGCGCTATCTTTCATTGTGCATCGTGACTCTGCATATGACCGCGGAAAAGTAATTGTAGAAAAGTTAAAAGAGTTAATTCCAAGACAGCAGTTTGAAGTGCCTATACAAGCGACAATCGGAAATAAAGTTGTGGCGCGTTCTACAATTAAAGCGATGCGTAAAAACGTATTAGCGAAATGTTACGGCGGTGACATTTCTCGTAAACGTAAACTTCTTGAAAAACAAAAAGAAGGTAAAAAACGTATGAAGTCTGTTGGTTCTGTAGAAGTACCGCAAGAAGCATTCATGGCCGTACTGAAAATGGATGATAACTAATAAAAAGAAGCCGTACAAACGGCTTCTTTTTATTTAGGGAGCAGGACTTATATATTTAGACATCTCTGTATCTCTCCTTTACAATAGTGGTGATGCTTTTGATTGTAAGGGAAAAAGTTATTTTGGGAAGAATGCGAATAGAGAAAGTTCGCATAGGATTACAGAAGTAAATAAACCTCCGAAGGGTGAGGTTTTCTTTTTAGAAAGGTAGGAACAGAATTTGATACAAGCTGCATATATTCATATTCCGTTTTGTCAGCATATTTGTCACTATTGTGATTTTAATAAAGTGTTTATTGAACGTCAGCCAGTTGAACAATACTTGCAGTATTTAGAGAAAGAAATCGTGAATACAATCAATAAAACGCCTTTTCAAGAAATGAAAACGATTTTCGTTGGTGGAGGAACGCCAACAGCGCTAAATATGGAACAAACAAAGCAATTGCTAGACATTATTAATCGGCGGTTACGTCCGTTTGCACCAAATTGTGAACTAACTTTTGAAGCGAATCCAGGGGATTTACCAAAAGAGAAATTAAATCTTCTGCAAGAAGGCGGTGTAAACCGGATTAGTTTTGGTGTTCAAACGTTCCGAGATGAATTACTGGAAAAAATCGGGCGCAGGCATACAAGAGAAGATGCATTTGTAGCGATTCGTGAGGCACAGGAAGTTGGTTTTACAAATATTAATGTTGATTTAATTTATGCACTGCCGGGGCAGACGATAGAAGATGTGAAAGAAACATTAGAAATTGCATTTACCCTTGGGGTTCAACATTTCTCAGCCTATTCTTTAATTGTGGAACCCAAAACGGTCTTTTATAATTTAATGAATAAAGGAAAGCTGAGACTTCCAGGTGAAGACAATGAAGCTAAAATGTATGAAATTGTGATGGATGAAATGAAAAAGCATGGTTATCAGCAGTATGAAATTAGTAATTTTTCAAAAGAGGGCCATGAAAGCAGACATAACCTCACATATTGGAATAATGATGAATACTATGGTTTCGGAGCTGGCGCTCATAGTTACGTAAATGACGAGCGTATCCAAAATGTAGGTCCACTAAAACAATATTTTACGAAAATTGATGAGACAGGTTTGCCGTATTTAGATGTTCATACAGTAACAGCGCAAGAAAAAATGGAAGAAGAGCTATTCTTAGGGCTTCGAAAAACAGCAGGTGTTTCGAAAGTGGAATTCAGCAAAAAATTCGGTGTAGAGATGAATGATATCTTTGCAAAACAGTTACGTCATAATAAGGAACATGAATTGCTTCAAGAAACAAATAATCATGTCTGTCTAACAAGAAAAGGGAAGTTATTAGGAAATGAAGTCTTTCAATCGTTTTTAGTGGATTAATTCCGCTATATAGATAAGTTGAAAATCCGACATAAAACCCCCTTTTTTAGGAGGGCTAGATGCAAGGTTTAAAACAGAAGGAGAAAGCGAGTAGCACTCATGTTGTGTTTTGCATAGCAACGAAAAGCATGCTGCTAAAAGTTTCACTGTACCCCGCCCAAACAGCCGGTAAAGAGAAGTGAGTCAAGAAGAAAGACCGTCTGTAAGAGCCCGATTGGTTCAACTAATTAGCAACAAAAATCGTGTTGCTAAAAGTTTCACTGTATCCCATCACGTTTCCGTTGACAATTCAATATCAATTTTGGTAAGTTAGTAATAGATTTAGCACTCGAAACATAAGAGTGCTAACAGAGGTGATGATGAAATGCTTACGGAACGTCAGCTCTTAATTTTACAGACGATAATTGACGATTTTATCGGATCAGCACAACCTGTCGGATCAAGAACATTATCTAAAAAAGAAGAAATCACATTTAGCTCAGCAACAATTCGAAATGAAATGGCTGACTTAGAAGAATTAGGGTTTATTGAAAAAACACATAGTTCTTCGGGGCGCGTTCCTTCTGAAAAAGGGTATCGTTTTTATGTAGATCATCTTCTTGCACCGCAACATTTGCCTAGTGAAGATGTTATACAAATTAAAGACTTGTTCGCTCAAAGAATTTTTGAAGCAGAAAAGCTTGCGCAGCAATCAGCGCAAATTTTATCCGAGCTTACGAATTATACGGCAATTGTTCTTGGGCCAAAAGTTAGTGCGAATAAGCTGAGAAATGTACAGATACTTCCGCTTGGTCATCAAACAGCGGTTGCAATTATTGTAACTGATACAGGACATGTGCAAAGTAAAACAATCACGGTTCCGGAATCTGTTGATTTGCAAGATTTGGAAAAAATGGTTAACATTTTGAATGATAAGTTGTCTGGTGTACCGGTGTCAGAACTGCATAATAAAATCTTTAAAGAAATAGTAATGGTTTTGCGTCAGTACGTTCATAATTATGATAGTGTCATGAAAATGTTAGATGGTACATTCCAATTTCCATTATCTGAAAAAATATATTTTGGTGGAAAAACAAATATGCTTGCGCAACCAGAATTTCATGATATTCAAAAGGTCCGATCATTATTGAGTATGATTGAAAACGAAGATGCTTTTTATGATATCTTAAAGAGTAAACAAATCGGCATTCAAGTGAAAATTGGACGTGAAAATTCTTCAGTTGCCATGGAAAATTGTAGTTTGATTTCTGCGACATACTCGATTGGAGATGAGCAGCTTGGAACAATTGCGATTTTAGGGCCAACAAGAATGCAATATTCTCGTGTCATTAGTTTGTTGCAATTGTTTACAAGACAATTTACAGATGGACTGAACGGTTTGTATAAACCGAAATAATAAGAAGCCTTCATTTGCGGCGGGTGTGTCTTCCTCTGCAGATGATTAGCTGGATATAAGAAAATAGATAGTTGGGGTTGTGCTTGCCCTGCCTTTTTAAGGAGGTGAAAGTTGTGGAAGAGCGTAATGAACAAAAAGTAGAAGAAGTGCAAACAGAAGAAGCTGTAGCTCAAGAAAATAGTGAAGGAACTGTTGAGGTGAAAAGTGAAGCTTCTCTTTTACAAGAAAAAGTAGATGAATTACAAGCGGAATTGACGGAAACGGAAGGTCGCATGCTTCGTTTACAAGCTGATTTTGAAAACTATAAGCGCCGCGTTCAACTAGATAAGCAAGCGGCTGAAAAATATAGATCACAAAACCTTGTATCAGATATTTTGCCGGCTCTTGATAACTTTGAAAGAGCAATGCAGGTGGAAGCAAGTGATGAGCAAATGAAATCTTTATTACAAGGGATGGATATGGTATATCGTCAGTTGCAAGAAGCGTTAACAAAAGAAGGTGTTGAAGCGATTGAAGCTGTTGGAAAGCAGTTCGACCCGCATGAACATCAAGCTGTTATGCAAGTGGAAGACAGTGAATTTGAATCAAATGCGGTTGTAGAAGAATTCCAAAAAGGTTATAAACTAAAAGATCGTGTGATTCGACCATCAATGGTAAAAGTAAATCAATAATTACATAAATGTAGGAGGTTTCGCCATGAGTAAAATTATCGGTATTGACTTAGGTACAACAAACTCTTGTGTAGCTGTTATGGAGGGCGGAGAGCCAAAAGTTATTCCAAATCCAGAAGGTAACCGTACAACTCCTTCTGTTGTAGCTTTCAAGAATGAAGAGCGTCAAGTAGGGGAAGTAGCGAAGCGACAAGCAATTACGAACCCAAATACAATCATGTCTGTTAAACGCCATATGGGTACAGACTACAAAGTAGAAGTTGAAGGTAAAAACTTTACACCTCAAGAAATTTCTGCAATTATTTTACAAAACTTAAAAGCTTCTGCAGAGGCATATTTAGGTGAGCCTGTAACGAAAGCTGTTATTACTGTACCAGCATACTTCAACGATGCAGAGCGTCAAGCGACAAAAGATGCAGGCCGCATTGCTGGTTTAGAAGTAGAGCGTATTATTAACGAACCAACAGCAGCTGCGCTTGCTTACGGTTTAGAAAAACAAGACGAAGAACAAAAAATCTTAGTATATGACTTAGGTGGCGGTACGTTCGACGTATCTATCCTTGAATTAGCAGATGGAACATTTGAAGTTATTTCAACTGCTGGTGACAACCGTCTTGGTGGTGACGACTTTGACCAAGTGATCATTGATCATTTAGTAGCTGAATTCAAAAAGGAAAATAACATTGATTTAAGCCAAGATAAAATGGCACTTCAACGTTTGAAAGATGCAGCTGAAAAAGCGAAGAAAGATCTTTCTGGTGTAACGCAAACACAAATTTCATTACCGTTCATTAGTGCAGGTCCTGCAGGTCCATTACACTTAGAGTTAACGTTGACAAGAGCGAAATTTGAGGAGCTTTCAGCGAACCTTGTTGAAAGAACATTAGAACCGACTCGTCGTGCGTTAAAAGACGCTGGTCTTTCTCCAAGCGAACTTGATAAAGTAATTCTTGTTGGTGGTTCTACTCGTATCCCAGCTGTACAAGAGGCGATTAAACGTGAAACTGGTAAAGAACCATATAAAGGTGTAAACCCTGATGAAGTTGTAGCGTTAGGTGCTGCAGTACAGGGCGGTGTACTTACTGGTGATGTAAAAGGCGTTCTATTGTTAGACGTAACTCCGCTTTCTTTAGGTATTGAAACAATGGGCGGCGTGTTTACAAAATTAATTGAGCGTAACACAACAATCCCAACAAGTAAATCACAAGTATTCTCAACAGCTGCTGATAGCCAACCAGCAGTAGACATTCACGTATTACAAGGTGAGCGTCCAATGGCAGCGGATAACAAAACGTTAGGTCGTTTCCAATTAACAGACATTCCACCAGCACCACGTGGCATTCCGCAAATCGAAGTAACATTTGATATTGATGCGAACGGTATTGTAAACGTACGTGCAAAAGATTTAGGAACAAGTAAAGAACAAGCAATTACAATCCAATCTTCTTCAGGTCTTTCTGATGAAGAAGTAGATCGTATGGTAAAAGAAGCAGAAGCAAATGCTGATGCTGACCAAAAACGTAAAGAAGAAGTTGAACTTCGTAACGAAGCTGATCAACTTGTATTCCAAACAGATAAAGTTGTAAAAGACTTAGAAGGTAAAGTAGATGCAGCTGAAGTAGCAAAAGCAACAGAAGCAAAAGATGCATTAAAAGCGGCGATTGAGAAAAACGATCTTGATGAAATCCGTGCGAAAAAAGATGCACTTCAAGAAATCGTACAACAATTAACTGTAAAATTATATGAGCAAGCTCAAGCTGCGGCAGGAGCACAGCAAGCGGAAGGTGCACAAGGTAATGCAGGCGCGAAAAACGATAATGTCGTAGATGCTGAGTTTGAAGAAGTAAAAGAAGATAAATAATCAAATAAGTAAGATGACAAAAAGTCAAAGTCAAGCGTGCCTTGGCTTTGGCTTTTTTCACGAATGAAGAAAAGGCTGAGTATACATGGAATCTTTTGTGAGGGAATCTAATATTTTCCTTTTTTCACACTGTAAGTGAGGAAACAGTGTTGCAAAGCACTTTCTTTCGATGTTAAAATTACGTTTATGTGAAAGGATTCGGGGGTTACAAACTTATGAATAAACGAGATTACTATGAGGTGCTCGGCATTAGCAAGGGTGCTTCAAATGATGAGATTAAAAAAGCATATCGTCGTTTGGCGAAAAAGTATCATCCAGATGTAAGTACTGAAGAAAATGCAATTGAAAAATTTAAAGAAGTACAAGAAGCATACGAAGTATTAAGTGATGATTCAAAACGTGCGCAGTACGATCAATTTGGTCATGCTGGTCCAAATCAAGGCTTTGGTGGAGGCGACTTCGGTGGTGGCTTTGGCTTTGAAGACATCTTCAGTTCATTCTTTGGTGGTGGGGGCGGTAGACGCCGTGATCCAAATGCACCGCGCCAAGGTGCAGATCTTCAATATCAAGTGACTTTAGATTTTGAAGAGGCGATTTCTGGTAAGGAAATGGATATTGAAATTCCAGTTGAAGATCCTTGTAATACATGTAATGGTAGCGGAGCAAAACCCGGGACTTCTAAGGATACATGTTCACATTGTTCTGGAACAGGCCAAGTTAGCGTGGAGCAAAACACACCATTTGGTCGTATTGTGAATCGTCACACTTGTAATCATTGCTCTGGAGCAGGTCAAATTATTAAAGAGAAATGTACAACATGTCATGGATCTGGTAAAGTACGTAAACGCAAAAAAATTAATGTTAAAATTCCAGCAGGTATTGATAACGGTCAACAAATTCGTGTTACCGGTAAAGGAGAAGCTGGTATAAATGGCGGTCCGGCAGGAAACTTATATGTAGTTGTTCGCGTGAAAGAGCATGAATTCTTCCATCGCGAAGGTGATGATATTATTTGCGAAATGCCATTAACATTTGCGCAAGTAGCACTTGGGGATGAAGTGGAAGTCCCAACTGTACAGGGAAAAGTGAAATTAAAAATTCCAGCAGGAACACAAACAGGAACAGAATTCCGTTTAAAAGGAAAAGGTGCGCCGAACGTACGCGGATATGGGCAAGGTGATCAATATGTAGTTGTACGTGTTGCTACACCAACGAAATTAACGTCGCATCAAAAAGATTTATTAAGAGAATTTGCAGGTCAAGAGGATCAAGATGATAGCCTATTTGGAAAGCTTAAGAGAGCTTTTAAAGGGGAATAATGGAAATAAAAAATGGAGTTGGTAAATTGTGAAATGGTCAGAAATTAGTGTTCATACAACAGAGGAAGCAGTAGAAGCAATCTCGCATATTTTACACGAAGCAGGTGCAAGTGGCGTTGCGATTGAAGATCCCGCGGAATTAACGAAAGAGCGTGAACAACAATTTGGCGAGATTTATGCATTAAATCCAGCTGAATATCCGGCAGAAGGTGTGCTCGTAAAGGCGTATTTCCCAAAGAATGATGCCCTGCAAGAAACAATTACAAATGTAAAATCGTCCATTGATCTGTTACCTTCTTATGGAATCGAGATTGGGGCAGCAACTGTATCTGTTAATGAAGTAGATGAAGAGGATTGGGCTACTGCTTGGAAAAAGTATTATCATCCAGTGAAAATTTCTGATACATTTACAATTGTGCCAACGTGGGAAGAGTATACGCCTTCCTCACCTGAAGAAAAAATTATCGAATTAGATCCAGGGATGGCATTTGGTACGGGAACACATCCGACAACAACGATGTGCATCCGTGCTTTAGAGAAAACGGTTCAGCTGGGAGATACTGTTATTGACGTTGGAACAGGTTCTGGTGTATTAAGTATTGCAGCGGCTAAATTAGGTGCTGCTTCTATTCAAGCATACGACTTAGATCCGGTTGCAGTAGAAAGTGCGGAAATGAATGTCCGATTAAATCATACGGACAATGTTGTAACTGTTGGACAAAACAGCTTACTAGAGGGCATTGAAGGGCCTGTAGATGTAATTGTCGCAAATTTACTAGCGGAAATTATTTTACTATTCCCAGAAGATGCAGCAAAAGTTGTGAAGCAAGGTGGATTGTTCATAACATCTGGTATTATTGCCGCAAAAGAAAAAATTATAACAGAAGCGTTAGTAAATGTCGGTTTTACAGTAGAAGAAGTGTTAACGATGGAAGATTGGGTAGCGATTATTGCGCGCAAAGGGTAAGATAAGGTGAAACTTCCAGTCAGTGAGGTCTTACTACCCACGAATAGCAGTATTTATGGAGGATGTAAGCGGAAAGTCTCTCGCTGAAAGTAGCGGGGGACTTACCGTTTGTTTCGTCTAAATCCGTTTAGCTCTTTTCGTAAGCACTCGTTTACGAAAAGAGCTAAACTTTACTAAGGTGATAAAATGCAGCGTTATTTTGTAGAAGAACAAAATGTAAATGAATTGGCTATTCGTATTGTAGGAGATGATGTACATCACATCGGAAGAGTAATGCGTATGACGCCTGGTGATCAAATTTATTGTTGTACAAATGGAAAGACAGCAATTTGTACAATTGCTGAAATTACCAATGAATTTGTAAATGTGACTATTGTAGAATGGGTAGAGATGTCAAGTGAGCTACCTGTTTTTGTGACAATTGCAAGCGGATTGCCTAAAGGGGATAAGCTTGAGTTGATTTTACAAAAAGGAACTGAGCTTGGAGCAGCTGCCTTTTTACCGTTTCAAGCATCTCGATCGATTGTGAAATGGGATGCGAAAAAATCTGGAAAAAAAGTAGAGCGTTTTAATAAAATTGTCAAAGAAGCAGCTGAACAGTCTCATCGCAGTGAGATTCCGGCCGTGTATGCACCTGTTTCTTTTAATGAGCTTCTTGCAAGGAGTAAAGATTATGATAGCTGCCTCGTTGCGTATGAAGAGGAAGCGAAACAAGGTGAAAAATCAAATTTTGCTAAGGCTTTAACGAATTTAAGACCAGGACAAAAGGTGCTCATTGTATTTGGACCAGAAGGTGGTTTAACAGAAGAAGAAGTATCTACTCTTTCTGGGCATGCTTTTGTACCTTGTAGTTTAGGACCAAGAATATTGCGGACGGAAACAGCGCCTTTATACGCGCTAAGTGCCGCTTCTTATTATTTTGAATTAATGGGGTGAGTTATATGGCAACTGTTGCGTTTCATACGTTAGGTTGTAAAGTAAACCACTACGAGACAGAAGCAATTTGGCAACTGTTTAAACAAGGTGGTTATGAGCGAACTGAATTTGAAAAAACAGCTGATGTATATGTAATTAATACATGTACTGTAACAAATACAGGGGATAAAAAAAGTCGTCAAGTTATTCGTCGTGCCGTTCGTCAAAATCCTGATGCGGTAATTTGTGTAACGGGATGTTATGCACAAACATCTCCAGCAGAAATTATGGCAATTCCAGGTGTTGATATTGTTGTTGGAACGCAAGACCGTGAGAAAATGCTTGGCTATATTGAAGAATACCGCAATGAACGTCAGCCGATTAATGCTGTACGTAACATTATGAAAACACGTGTATACGAAGAGTTAGACGTGCCGTATTTTACAGATCGTACGCGTGCATCTTTAAAGATTCAAGAAGGATGTAACAACTTCTGTACGTTCTGTATTATTCCATGGGCTCGTGGTTTAATGCGTTCTCGTGATGGAAAAGAAGTTATTCGCCAAGCACAGCAATTAGTAGATGCTGGTTATAAAGAAATTGTCTTAACAGGTATTCATACAGGTGGATACGGTGAAGATATGAAAGACTATAACTTAGCGGGCCTACTTCGTGATATGGAAGCGGAAGTAACGGGTTTAAAACGCCTTCGTATTTCTTCTATTGAAGCGAGTCAAATTACAGATGAAGTAATTGAAGTGCTGCGTGATTCTAAAGTTGTTGTCCGTCATTTACACATTCCGCTTCAATCTGGATCTAATACAGTATTGAAACGTATGCGCCGTAAATATACAATGGAGTTTTTCCAAGAGCGTTTAGACCGCTTAAAAGAAGCTCTGCCAGGACTTGCGATTACATCTGATGTTATCGTAGGTTTCCCTGGTGAAACAGAAGAGGAGTTTATGGAAACGTTCAATTTCATTAAAAATAATCGTTTCTCTGAACTCCATGTATTCCCATATTCAAAACGTACAGGAACACCAGCAGCGCGCATGGACGATCAAGTGCCGGAAGAATTTAAGAATGAGCGTGTACACCGCTTGATTGCATTATCTGATCAATTAGCGAAAGAATATGCATCGCAGTTTGAAGGTGAAGTGCTTGAAATTATTCCAGAAGAACCATTTAAAGAAGCTGATCGTGAAGGATTATATGTAGGTTATACAGATAATTACTTAAAAGTTGTCTTTGAAGGTTCTGAAGAATTAATTGGTAAATTAATTAAAGTAAAAATTACGAAAGCTGGTTATCCTTACAACGAAGCACAATTTGTTCGTGTGCTAGAAGATGCATCTCCTAAAGAATCAGCAAGTGCGTAACAAAAAAGCATGCAAACAGTATTGTTTGTATGCTTTTCTATTTGCTGGAGAAGTTAAAATATGAAAACGCTAGTATGTTATAATACTGAAGGTTAAGGTTGTCAGACAACTAATTAGTGGGAAATTCACTACGTATAAGTGTAACTACTCAGTCACACATTTCATTGAAAAGTTATCTTCATAACAGCATCTAGATTGCTGTTATGAAGATAAAAAGGGCAATGCAAATCGCTACCTTTCTTTGTTTTAAAACGTTGCGCGTGGCAGGAAAAGGCCCTGACCGCTCCAACACGCGGCCAGTTGCTCTTGCCAACCAAAAAAGAAAGTGGTTTTCTGCCTTTTTTTCATAGAGGGACTGAGTAGTTGCGTATAAGTTAAGGAAGGGGCAATTTTTAAATGAACTATGCAAAGTTAATTGATCATACGGCATTAAAGCCAGATACAAAAAAAGAAGTAATCGTGACTTTATGTGAAGAGGCGAGACAACATGATTTTGCTTCTGTATGTGTAAATCCAACATGGGTTGAAACGGCAGCAGAATTACTAAAAGGAACAGATGTAAAAGTTTGTACAGTAATTGGTTTTCCTCTTGGAGCAAATACGCCGGAAACAAAAGCGTTTGAAACAACAGATGCGATTGTAAAAGGTGCAACAGAAGTTGATATGGTAATTAACATAGGCGCGTTAAAAGATAAAAACGATGCGCTAGTAGAGCGTGATGTTCGCGCTGTTGTAGAGGCTGCAAAAGGAAAAGCACTTGTAAAAGTAATTATTGAAACATGCTTACTTACAGAAGAAGAAAAAGTTCGTGCTTGTGAATTATCTGTAAAAGCAGGCACTGATTTCGTAAAAACATCAACAGGATTTTCAACAGGCGGTGCAACAGTAGAAGATATTACGTTGATGAGAAAAACTGTAGGGCCAAATATCGGTGTAAAAGCATCAGGCGGTGTTCGTGACGAAGCAGGCATGGATGCAATGATAGAAGCAGGCGCAACGCGAATCGGAACAAGTTCTGGTGTAGCGTTAATAAGCGGAAAAACAGCAACAACTGATTATTAATATAAAAGCGGAAGCTGCTCGCATAGAACATGAGGGCGTTGGAGCTCTTGACGTAGAGGCGCTTTTTTGCCTCGTAGGAAAGAGTGAAACGGCCGATTGTTCTAGCGGCTGTAGCTGGATAATATAAAAGCGAAGCCGGTCGTTTATATAAGTCCAAATCAAAAAAGATAGAAAACCATTCTTTTTCGGTGGACGAGAGCATCTGGCCATGCGTAGAAGCGGTCAGGGCCTATTTCTGCCACGTGCAAAGTTTAAACAAATAGAGCAAGCGAGTGGAGGCCACTGAAAAAGTCCATGTCATAATAAAAATGGTCCTATCACCTACTGTATACAGGTAGTAGGACCGTTTTTATTTTCAACATATTGATGAAATGCTTGTTATGTTTTCAAAGTAATCACTTTTTCAGTGCCCTCAGCGAGTGCGGTCTCCATTTTTTTCTGCATGGCGGTAATCTGTATGTTGAAAAATCAAAAGTGAACATTTCGATAGAATTACGTTGAATTGCTATAGAAATATATATCGAAAATGTACGTTTTGTGAAAAAAAGGGCGCAAGTACTCTTCTTTTCTTTTATCAGATAGTTGACCAAAAAGCATAAAATGTATTATAATCGTAAAAGACATGCTGAGAAAGTGTTTACTTTTTGCATGCTGAAATTAGGATGTAAGTGGATGTTTCGGAGGGAGGGAAAGAGAATGTCAAAAACAGTCGTTCGTAAAAACGAGTCTTTGGAGGATGCACTTCGCCGTTTTAAAAGATCAACTTCTAAAGCTGGTACGCTTGCTGAGGCAAGAAAACGCGAGTTCTATGAAAAGCCAAGCGTAAAACGTAAGAAGAAATCTGAAGCGGCAAGAAAGCGTAAATTCTAAGAGAGGGTGTAATTTATGAGTCTTCTCGGTCGTTTAAACGATGATATGAAACAAGCGATGAAGAATAAAGAAAAACAAAAATTAACCGTTATTCGTATGGTTAAGGCTGCTTTACAAAATGAAGAAATAAAACTGCAGCACTCTCTTCTAGAAGATGAGGAACTAACAGTTTTAGCTCGTGAAGTAAAACAGTATAAGGACTCCCTCCTTGAGTTTGAAAAAGCTGGTCGTGAAGACCTTGTCGATAAACTGAAAAGCGAAATTCAGATTTTAGAAACATATTTGCCAGAGCAATTGACAGAAGAAGAATTGACTGCTGTTATTCAGCAGGTGATTTCTGAAGTTGGTGCAGCTTCTAAAGCTGATATGGGCAAAGTGATGAGCGCTGTTATGCCGAAAATAAAAGGTAAAGCAGATGGCTCACAAGTGAATAGGCTTGTTTCGAAACTATTAACATAAAAAAACGTCTCATTTATAATGAGACGTTTTTTTATGTTTTTTTTCAATTTGGACGTGATATTACAAGATTTTTTTCATACATATGAATTTTTTTATAAGGTGTTGTGAATTACTCAGCTTTTTCCGTAGCAAGACTTAGTGTTTCGTGGATGAACCGACTATGGTTTTATCCTGCCGATGCCCCCAGTGAAATTGTGGGAAATACCGCCCAATGCACCCCATATCTTCAACATAAAGAAAGAGACCCTTTATGAGTCCTCTTAGCTTGCTTCATACTCCTTAACCTTGCGATAGAATGTAGCCTTAGTCAGATTTGATTTCTTCATTGCTTCAACCGCAGTGATACCTCCTGCTTTCCATTGCTTATAAGCCTGTTCAAACTCAGGGGTAATGGATGTTTTAGGTCTTCCTAGGTGTTTTACCCTTTGCCTTTGCTAAAACAATGCCTTCAGCTTGACGAGTCTTAATCTTTGCTCTCTCTTCTTCAGCAACCCATGATAATACTTGTAATACTAAGTCAGCTACAAAAGAACCGATTGAATCATTGTATTTGCGTGTATCCAATAATGGCATATCAATTACGACAATATGTGCTTTATAGACTCACTAAACGCATTAGACGGTCTTACTATGCTTTTGAAAAACCTCCTCAGGTAACGGTTTATCGTCCTTTTTCAAAAGAAATATTTCTTTAAAAACCATGGTTGGCTTACGCTTCCTTAAATAATCAACTGTTAGATTGTGTGCGATACTAAATAACCATGTTTTTTCACTAGAATGATGTTTGAAAGAATCATAATATAAAAATACCTTGATAAATGTATCATGAGTTAAATCTTCTGCTAGTTGATAGTCCTTAACCATCAATAAAATAAAGCTTAAAACTGATTTGCTGTGTTGGTCATACCAATCTTCAATTTCATCTTTTCTATATATTGGGAAAATTTTCTCCCCTTTTTCTTCAATGTTCATTACTTAGACGTAATAGTTATCTAAAAGTTATGGTTATTGTATCAAAATTTTATTGGAATTATCTGTTTCCTATCTTGTAGCAGATTTATATAGACTGTAATTACTCAATAAACAGTAGATGAATGGTATTATATAAACCATGATTTAGCTAGCCTTACAGAATGACCTCAGATTCAATTCCATGTTCATTTAAACGCCTCCACGAGCCATTTTGGGCATCTGTGGGCGTGTGTGCTTTATTGGCCTCCGCTATGCTTCCGATTAAGTGGTTCTAATTCACACGAAAAGGACTTGGAGAGTATCCACGTCCTGTAAGATTTGTTGTTCAACTCTTGCACCCGTTAGTGAAATAATAGCTTCTAAGCAACAATCAGCTGTTAGTAGTTAACGAGCCTGTATACTAAAACCACTCCTTATGTATTCCTTTTAAAAACAATTTTGTAATTGGAAATCCAGAACTCTCCCCTATAACAGAATCAATTCCACAATAAGGGCAAACTGCTGTATCGTCATCATCCCACCACTCATCAATTTCAGTGGGACTAAATATTTTTAAACAATAAAAGCAACCACATATGATATCCTTTTCTAAATCTTTTCTATTCTTACTGCAAAAACGATGTGCCTCTTTAAAATGTCTTTCCCTCACTATATCCCACCTCTTTTATCATATCCCTGTTTTCTATTTTACACTTGAATTATCCTTTGTCTTTCTTCCGCCAACCTGCCACGTTAGCACAATAAGAAAAATGCGTCTCCACTTATTGTAGAAACGCCCCTGTTAGTTCAATAACAAATTTAGTTAATAAATATATCTAAAATTCTCATATTCTCCAAACTTGATAATAGTTTGAAATTTTTCTCCACCATTTTTATCCTTTAACATAGCGTCCATCTTATCATCTTTAATATTGTAATGTCTCTTGTTTAGAAAGCCTACACTTCGGATTGTTGGATGGTCTAATATTGGTGATAAGTCTCCATCTAACACATTAGTATCAACAAATCGAAAATCAATTAGCTTAGGAAATTGATTTAAAAAATGCAAATTCTCGAGATTACCGCAAGAATTAAGGCGAAGAACTCGAAGATTTTTCAGAGAGAATAATTCCTCATTTGGGACGAATTTTTTTGATTGATTAATATGTAAATGTTCTAACGTATCTGCTAATCCAGACAACCCAAAATCATTTTGTAATTTAGTACAATAGTGCAATTCTAGCCTCTTTAAATTAGCCAATTTTTCTATTCCAATGAAATTATGTATATTCGCCCAAGTTAAATTGAGATAGAGAAGACTTTCTGGAATAGATAAATCAACTAAGTTACGTAATTTACTTTTGTGATACCAAAGAGTTAAATACTCAATATTTTCAAGTTGCATCTCATTAAATTTAACTTCTTTTAAGTTTAAGTATGCGTGAAGATTATCTGGTATTTGTTCAAACCAAATCGTATTATTTCTCCAGTTATCCATTTTGAATCGCTCCTACATCTCAATTAGTGGTAGTACTTATCTGAATTTAGTTATAAGTTTATTTAAAATTAACATATTATATAAGTTAATATTTCTTATTCAACTATCCTGCCTCGTTAGTTTAAGTACATTCAACAAAGAAGGGGCGTTCCTTAGAAGCAGGAATTTCTTAAAAATCAACTATTATTTCAACATAAAATTTAACACAGTCAACAAAAAAGGGCTTGGAGAGTATCTAAGTCCTGTATCATTGTTGGAAATGTTACGCCATTAGCATTCGATAAGAAATGCTATTCATAAAATCTTCCCGATAAGAGTATTTGTGCAAACTTCTTCCAATTTGGTTTATCTGATAACATATTTGTATCAGTCATCCAAGCTTCAATGGACTCTAGATATGCTTCAAGTGTGGTATTTTCCCATTCCTCTGTCACCGAGTCTGATAACCAATTTTCATAATAATTATTATCATTTCCCTTTGAGAAAACAACCGCAGGGTATTTTTCGATTTCTTTCATCAGTCCCGTCGCTGTTGTTTCTCCATAATCCTTAATATAAACTTTTTTATCCAAAGGAAACTCCCATACTTTAAATTTTACCACCTCTTCGTTAGTATAACCTGCTAAACCTCTTAACCAGAAGACAGTGATGTCTTTACTATAGCTGATAACAACTTGAACGATTTTAAATTTGAAATCATCACCTATTGCATATGCTTTTAACTCTTTATTACTCTTCAGTATTTTTTCTCCCTATACACATTCTCTAATATTATTATACTAGCCTCCACCACGTTAATGAAAAATCGTTCCTGCTCATTACAGAAACGCAACCGATTGTTGAATAAGAAAATTAATACAAACTTGTTTTAATATCATTTTTATAAATATTTACTTTTTTCGCAGTGAACTTCAGAGATTGTGGTTCTCCATTTATTGTAAGACCAATGTTAATCGATAAGGGCAAAACGATTTTTTTAACCACATCTTCTAAGGCATAGTATTCGTCTTCTCTATTGTTATAAAAAACAAATGAACTAATCAATACCTCGCCATTATCAATATCAAGACTACACATCATAGGGAATTTATCACTATTATTTGTTGTTAATTCTCCAGACATTATTGAACCATTTAACTAAGATACAAACAAAGCAACAAATATCATAAAAACACCTATACCTAAAATTATAGAAACCATCTTAATCCACCATTTTTCTTTAACTACCAAAAAAAATATCCCTAAAACAAGATAATATAACCACTTAGAAATATCGATAGGTAATGAGTGAATGATATTAAATTCTGGCATAATCACAATAGTTACAAACATTAAAATTCCAACTGCAATTGAATACATTAACATTCGCAAAGCTCTCAAATTTAACCACTCTCATTCCATTTAGTATATACTTGTTCAATTAACCTGCACCTGTTAATTTAAATACATTCTTTCACAATCAATATAACTTATTTCAGCAAACAATAAAATCACAGTTTTATTAGTGTAACGAGTAACAATGTCTTGAATTGAGAAACCATGCTTAATTATTTGCTTCAACACTTGGATGGGTATGTATGTGCTGCTTTGTGAAAAAAGAGAACAGCCACATGGCTGCTTCAATTTTCATAAATGATAGTTTTGCTTGAATCCAATTTGAATTTTTCCTTTAATTCCTTATTAGCCTTTTTGTACTCTAGATTATACTTATCCTTAATTTCAGATATACTCCTATCAAATTCTCTGCTTAGTATTGCCTTTTTGTTCTGCCTCTCTTTTTTAAATCCATATTCCCAAGGTTGCAATTGAGAATAGTTGACTTGAACATACCCTTAGTATTCTATCTTTGGTTGTGTACCCGTGACGTGTAATATCGTTTAAGATAAACTTCTCAATCTGTGTTTGAACATATTGGCTATACTCTGATATAAAGCGTTCATCATGGAATACTGTATCAGCAAACTCTTTTCCAAATACCTTTATTAAGAAAAATTTACTGAATCCATTGGCTCGAAAATTATTATCTAAAAGAACTTTTGCTCTTCGATTTGCTTCCGTCAACAATTCGCGATTGTAAATAGGGATAGTGTAATAGTGGAACAATAAATAGTGCCAGTTAGATTACTCAAAAAAGGATACCCTTGTTCATGGGATATCCCTTATTTTTTTGGTTCTATAAATAAATCAACAAAATCACCATGCTCAACTTCCATGTAGATCTCCAGAGGGTTCTCTGAAGGATATGTGATTGATGTTCTCTCGTTCACTCTTTCATAATGCACCTTGTTGAAAATCTTCCTTATTATTATATAACTCATAGAACTGCTCAATCTTCTTCGTCTTGCACCTTCTAACTTTCCGCTCCTCATTCTGCGAGTGATTGTTCTTAACTCTTTACTGGATATCATGGATTCCACATCATACATGAGTCTGTCTGATTCATCACTCAGATTGTATATTCTGTTTGGGGTGATAATGGGAACGTTATTATCTTCAAGCACTTTAGCAATCATTTGCGAATAGAGATTGTCACGAGCGATACGACTGAGTTCAACGACAACTAGTCCATCATATAACCCTTGTGCAATATCCCTAAGCAATTGTAGCAGGATGCTCCGCTCTTCAAATTTTCCACCCGACTCAATTTCTTCATATAACTCGTACTGATATCCCTTGGATTCGCATAGTCTTGTATTAATAGTCCTATGGCTAAGGAGAGCATCCTCTGATTCACCATTGTCCCGAGAAATACGATTATATACAGCGACTGTTTTAATTAACATGATATGAACTCCTTCAGAATATAGTTATGTTAGCGAAGTGATTATAATACGATAACCACCTATAAAAAAAGACATACATATGGGATGAGAGGGGGGTCTTCGATGAGAAAGTTGCAGCAAATGAAAAATTGGATTACGAAGCAGATAGACCTACCTGCAGATGTATTCATGGATCTGCCGAGAATTACACTTGTTGGGCAGGTACATATTTATATAGAAAATCATCGTGGATTATTGGTATTTAGTGACAAAGAAGTACGACTTTTATTAAAACAAGGACAATTATTAATAAAAGGTGAGTCTTTTGTAATTAAGACGATTCTTCCAGAAGAGCTTTTACTTGAGGGGACTATAGAACAAGTCTTGTTTTTAGAAGATGAAAAAAAAGAGAAATGAAATTATCATTTATAAGCGATTGTATTGAACGAATCGAACATTCAAGTAGTATTTATTTTCTAGTCCTCCTACTGCTGACTGTATGGGCAGGGGAATGTTGTAGAGGTGGTGCAGGTCTCTTAAGGGACTGCGCCTTTTTTAGAAAGCTGATGGAGGCGAGCTATGAAAAATCAGTGGTTTACAAAATGGATTGGGTATGTAAAAGTGCGAATTCAAGGAAGAGGAGCGGAACGATTTATTAACGAATGTGTACGAAGAGATATTTTAGTTTGGAACGTCAAGAAAGTTGCGGATGATACGCTTGTATTTTGTATGTTGCTGCGAGATGTGAAACGATTACGCCCAATTTACCGTAAAAATGAATGTGATCTATATTTCATTGGTCGTTACGGAGTTCCGTTTTGGAATAAGCGTTTACTTCGAAATAGTGGTTTTCTTATTGGTTTTCTCTTATTCTTTTTCGGTGTCATCGCTTTGTCGAATATGGTGTGGAAAATAGAGATAACAGGGGCGAAGCCGGAAACGGAATATATTATGATGAAAGAATTGGACAAAATGGGTATTAAAAAAGGGAAGCTTCAATTTCAAATGCCGAGTGTAGAAAATATACAGCGTTATTTGACTGATAATATTAACGCCATAACATGGGTTGGTTTGGATGTAAAAGGAACGACTTACCATTTTAAAATAGTTGAAAAAAATGAGCCAAAGAAAGAAGAAGAACAGGTGCCGCAACATTTAGTCGCCAAAAAAGAAGCGATTGTTACAAAAATGTTTGTAGAGATAGGAAAACCAACCGTTATGAAAAATGAATATGTGCAAAAAGGACAACTTCTTGTGTCGGGGATGTATGGGAAAGAAGAAAGTCCTACGATTGTGTCAGCGAAAGGTGTTGTATTTGGTGAAACTTGGTACAAGTCTGAAGTGGAGGTACCTCTAAAAACGAAATTTCAAGTTTATACAGGAAATGCATATAAAGAACATTATCTTACTTTTGGAAACGTGAAAATAAAAATATGGGGATTTCAGCATGATAAGTATAAGCAGTCTAAAACTGAGACAGTAAGACATGATGTGAAATTGCTTGGTTTTACACTGCCGATTGCTTATGAAAAAGCGATTGTCCGTGAAGAGGAAGAGGCCAACCGTGAATATACAGAAAAACAGGCAATGACGGTGGCGGAAGAAATGGGGCAAAAAGAATTAAAGAAAAAATTGGATGAACGTGCTATGATTATAGGGAAGAAAGTTTTGCATAAACAGGTTGAGAATGGTAATTTAAAATTATTGTTGCATTATACAGTAATTGAAAATATTGCAGAAGCTCAACCGATATCTGAATCCGATATTCAAGGAGATTGAGTAATTAATGGCTGAACAATTAGTAGAGATGAATCAACAATTGGAAAACCATAATGAAGCAATTGCTTTGTTTGGAGTGAATGATGCGCATTTAAAAATAATTGAGAATGAACTTGAGGTATCGATTGTTACGAGAGGTGAATCTGTTCGTGTTTCTGGAACGGACGAAGCGGTAGCTCTTGTTGAAGGGATATTACAACAACTTCTAGCTGTGATTCGCAAGGGGATATCGATTTCTGAACGTGATGTAACCTATGCGATTCAGCTTGGACGTCAAGGAAATCTGGCTCATTTTGAAAAGTTATACGAAGAGGAAATATTTAAAACAGCAAAAGGTAAATCCATCCGTGTAAAAACGATGGGACAAAGGCAATATATTTATGCCATTAAGAAAAATGATGTTGTGTTTGGAATGGGACCAGCGGGTACTGGGAAAACATATTTAGCTGTAGTGATGGCTGTACGAGCATTAAAAAATGGTTATGTGAAAAAAATTATTTTAACAAGACCAGCTGTGGAAGCTGGAGAAAGTCTCGGATTTTTACCTGGGGATTTGAAAGAGAAAGTGGACCCGTATTTACGACCTCTTTATGATGCTCTTCATGATGTACTTGGGCAAGAACATACGCAAAGAATGATGGAACGCGGTATCATTGAAGTTGCTCCGCTAGCGTATATGAGAGGGCGTACACTCGATGACGCATTTGTAATTTTAGATGAGGCGCAAAATACAACAGGTGCCCAAATTAAAATGTTTTTAACCCGTCTTGGATTTGGTTCGAAAATGGTTGTAACAGGAGATCCATCTCAAATTGATTTACCGAAAGGTGTGAAATCTGGTCTTTCTATTGCAGCGAATGTATTAGACCGTGTACCTGGTCTTTCGTTTATTAAACTTGAGCAGTCGGATGTTGTTCGTCATCCACTCGTACAGCGTATTATCGAAGCATATGATAAAATGGAATGATCCTGCTTGTAAGGGTCATTTCTTTTTATCCCGATTGGTTCAACTAATCTTCTAGAGAAGAGTGCTTTAGAAGGAAGTTCACTACCTACTCTAAAAAAGAAGGTTTTATGCCATTTTTTAACTTGTATTCATATAGATATTGTGAACAGGTTGGCTAATGCCTTATTTTTTATTATCATAAATAAAAGGATATTTTACTTAATATTTGGAGAGGAGAAGGTATTGTAATTATGTCAAGGTTTCAAGAAGTTGCTAAGTGGTTTCGTAATTTACAGCATTCGAAAAAACTGAGCTGGATTTCGTATATTTTAATAGGAGCAGTGTTATTCTTTGCACTGATGAATAATGTAAAACCGGAACAACTCGATATCAAAATGTTGTCTATTTCCAAAAAGACGATCTATTCTCCGGTCAAAATTGAAGATAAAGTAACGACAGAAAAGAAAAAGAGAGAAGCAGCTCAAAAGGTTGAAGATCAGTATACATATCGAAGTGACTATAAGCAAAACAGAATCGAAGTTGTGAATTCAGTCTTAGATGCAATTAAAGAGGTGGATGCAGAGTCAAATGCAATCACTTCGGCACCAGAAGGACAACATAAATTGTCGGCGGCAGAAAGATTAGATAAGTTAAAAAAGAAACTCCCAACGGATTTAACGAAAAGTTTGTCTGATCAAGTGTTATTACAATTTTTGGGTGCCACGGAAGATCAGCTTCTTATAGCGAGGGAATCAACTGTCACAGCTGTTAATAATTTAATGAGCTCTCATATCAAAATGAACGAAGTAGATCAGTTTAAAGACCGCATTACGACTGATTTAAAAAACGTAAATGTCAGCAATGAATTGAAACAAGCAATTATTGCGCTTGGACAGTATGCGATTGTACCAAACTATTTTTATGATTCGACTGCAACGAAAGAAAGAAAGCAAATGGCAATCGATCAAGTAGCTCCTGTTTATATTTTGCAAGGTCAAATTCTTGTGAAAGAAGGAGAAACGATTACAAGAGAAGCATACGAACAGTTAAAGTTAGTGGGGTTATTAGATCAAAGTAATTCGTTTCAGCCGTACTTGGGATTAGCAATTTTTATTGGTGTTCTTTTATTTTTCATGCATAAGCAATTTGTAGTGTTTTTAAAGCCGGGAAGAGAGGACAAGCCATATATTTTAGCTTATACAACAATTGTCGCTATTACGGTTGTTTTAATGAAGATTATTAGTTTGTTTCAAAAGTTAGAATATGTCGGTATTGCTTATATTGCACCAGTTGCAATGGGGACTATATTAGTAAAACTGATGATTGGTGATCGATTTGTATTTATAACAAGTGTGATTTTTTCCGTGTGCGGCAGTATTTTATTTAATGAAGGTGTAACGAGTACACTTAATTATGCGGTCGGAATTTATGTATTGCTTAGCGCGCTTTCTGTTAGTGTTTTCTTACGGGAAAAACATCGCCGTACAATGCTACTGCAAGTTGGGATACTTGTATCGATTTTAAATGTTGTAGTATTAGCGGCTTTATTGCTACTGCGTAATGGAAACTTTTCGGTAATTGAGATTGGAACACATTTATTAATGGCAGCGGCGTCTGGAATTATTTCATCTATTTTAGCGATGGGGATATTGCCGTATTTAGAAAGTGGTCTGGGCCTTGTTTCCAGCATGA
This sequence comes from Bacillus cytotoxicus, assembly GCF_023715645.1. GTDB lineage: Bacteria > Bacillota > Bacilli > Bacillales > Bacillaceae_G > Bacillus_A > Bacillus_A cytotoxicus_A. Next base: position 135,492 of record NZ_JAMBOP010000006.1, read on the forward strand.
AATTAATAGAATTGGCAAGCCCGAACCATCCGTTGATTCGTAAAATTCTGTTAGAGGCACCAGGAACGTATCATCATAGTGTTATGGTTGCAAATTTATCGGAAGCGGCATGCGAAGCTGTGGGAGCGAATGGCGTACTAGCGCGTGTAGGGGCATATTATCATGATATCGGGAAAACGGTACAACCACATTTCTTTATTGAAAATCAAATGGGTATAGCGAATCCACACGATCGGTTAGATCCTGAAACAAGTAGAGATATTATAATCGCTCATGTTACAAATGGAGTGAAAATGTTAGAAGAACATCATATTCCACAAGAAATTATTGATATTGCAGCCCAGCACCATGGAACAACTTTGTTAAAATATTTTTACTACAAAGCAATACAAAAAGATAAAGAGAAATATACAGAAGAAATGTTTCGTTATCCAGGGTCAAAGGCAACATCTAAAGAATCAGCAATTGTTGGGATTTCTGATAGTGTAGAAGCGGCAGTTCGTTCGATGAATGCACCAACACCTGAGCAAATTGATCATCTTGTTCGCAGTATTATTAAAGATCGTTTACAAGATGGTCAATTCAGTGAATGTAATTTAACATTTAAAGAACTGCAAATTGTTGAAAAAACATTATGTGAAACATTAAATGGAATTTTCCACTCTCGTATTAAGTATCCAAATTTAACAGAAGAAAAGGTGAAATAAATGGGATTAATAATTGATTTTATTGATGAAACGGAAGAAGTGAAAGAAGAGTATGTTGACATGATTCAACAGTTAGTTGAAAAAGCAGCGGAGATAGAATCTGTAGAGGATGGAGCGGAGCTTTCGATTACATTTGTCGATAATGAACGTATTCAAGAAATTAACCGTGAATATCGTGATAAAGATCAGCCCACAGACGTAATTTCTTTTGCGATGGAAGATATGGGAGAAGGCGAAATGGAGATTGTTGGTGTAGAAATGCCACGCATGTTAGGGGATATTATTATTTCTGTTCCGAGAACGAAAGAGCAGGCTGAAGAATATGGTCATTCTTTTGATCGTGAACTTGGTTTTTTAGCAGTGCACGGCTTCTTACACTTGCTTGGCTACGATCACATGACAGAAGAAGAGGAAAAGGTTATGTTTGGAAAGCAAAAAGAAATTCTTGATGCATTTGGATTAGCTAGATGAAAAAAGGAAAACTTATAAACAGTTTTCGCTATGCGTTTGCTGGCATTTTCTTTTGTCTTTGCTATGAACGAAATGTACAAATTCATTGTTTAGCAGCGTGTATTGTTAGTTTTCTCGGCTTTTATTTTCATGTTACAAAAATAGAATGGCTTATTTTGATTATGACTATCGGTATTGTCTTTGCACTAGAACTTGTGAATACAGCGGTGGAAAAAACGGTTGATTTAGTAACGATGGACGTGAAGCCCCTTGCTAAAATAGCAAAAGATGTAGCAGCAGGCGCCGTATTATTTTTCTCGATTATTGCTGTTGTAATTGGTGCTATTATCTTTGGACCGTATATGATATAGTTGCATTCCAACGATTTTTATCTTTTCGTATCGTGAATGGAAAGGAAGAGAAACGATGAACAACAATGAATTAATTCAAGAAGCGATTGAAGCTCGTAAACAGGCATATGTACCGTATTCTAAATTTCAAGTAGGTGCTGCCTTATTAACGACAGACGGGAAAGTATACCGTGGCTGTAACGTTGAGAATGCATCGTATGGTTTATGTAACTGTGCAGAAAGAACAGCGTTATTTAAAGCGATTTCTGAAGGAAGTACAGAATTTACTGCTATTGCAGTTGTTGCAGATACAAAACGTCCGGTACCTCCATGTGGAGCGTGTCGTCAAGTTATGGTAGAATTGTGTAAGTCAAATACAAAAGTATATTTGACAAATTTACATGGTGACATAGAAGAAACAACAGTAGGAGAATTGTTGCCAGGAGCATTTGTAGCGGAGGATTTACATGAATAGAGAAGGCTTTAAATCAGGTTTTGTTTCTATTATTGGGAGACCAAACGTTGGAAAATCAACATTTTTAAATAGAATTATCGGTCAAAAAATTGCGATTATGAGTGATAAACCACAAACAACACGTAATAAAATTCAAGGTGTGTACACAGAAAATGATGCGCAAGTCGTATTTATTGATACACCAGGTATACATAAACCAAAGCATAAGCTTGGCGATTTTATGGTTAAAATGGCACAAACGACAATAAAAGAAGTAGATATTGTTTTATTTATGGTCAACGCGGAAGAAGGCTTTGGACGTGGTGAAGAGTTTATCATTGAAAAATTACAAGAAACGAAGCAACCGGTATTTTTAGTTATTAATAAAATTGATCAAGTTCATCCAGAGGAGCTCCTCGGACTAATTGATAAATATCGTACGTTATATAACTTTGCTGAAATTGTGCCAATTTCAGCATTACAAGGAAATAATGTTGATGCGTTAATCGGAGCGATTAAAAAGTATTTACCAGAAGGGCCTCAATATTATCCGGAAAATCAAGTAACGGATCATCCGGAGCGCTTTATTATTTCGGAACTTATTCGTGAAAAAGTATTGCATTTAACACGTGAGGAAGTGCCGCATTCAGTTGCGGTTGTGATTGATGCGATTCAAAAACGTGAAGGCGGAGCGATTTACGTGAATGCCACAATTATTGTAGAGCGTCCGTCGCAAAAAGGAATTGTCATCGGAAAACAAGGTAAGATGTTAAAAGAAGTTGGAAAAAGAGCGCGTCTTGATGTGGAGTCGCTTCTTGGTTCAAGAGTATTTTTAGAACTGTGGGTAAAAGTGCAGAAAGATTGGCGCAACAAAATGTCCCAGCTACGTGATCTTGGTTTCCGTGAAGATGAATATCTATAAGCAAGAGAGCAATTGAACGAAGTGGCTTTTTGCTGCTTACAAATAGCGATATAAAAACTGCATAATTTAGAAAAATTTTTCTCACATGAAAATGAACAAAATGGGTCATTTTAATAGCAAAGAAAGAAATTGGATTACATGAACGCTCACTGAGAAAGGTGGATTCTTATGTTAGATTTTACCTGGAAAGTTTTCTCGAAAACAGGAAGCATTGAAACTTATCTCCTTTTGAAAGAAATGGAAAAAAATGTAGAAGATGAGATGCAACAGCATGAAGAAATACAAGTAGAGCTGGATTCACCAATTTCCTAACCCATTTTGTTCGAACCTTGGATGGTGACGAACATGTTTCAAAAAATTGAGGGGATAGTCATTCGAACGATTGATTATGGAGAAACAAACAAAATTGTAACTATATTTTCTCGTGAATTAGGGAAAGTTAGTGCGATGGCGAGAGGTGCTAAAAAGCCTAAAAGCAGATTGTCATCCATTTCTCAATTATTAACTCATGGCCATTTTCTTATTCAAACGGGTTCTGGTTTAGGAACATTGCAGCAAGGTGAGATTATTTCTTCTATGAGAGAAATTCGTGAAGATTTATTTTTAACTGCTTATGCGTCATTTATTGTTGAGTTGACTGATAAAGCGACAGAAGAGAAAAAACATAATCCGTATTTATTCGAAATGTTATATCAAACGTTGCATTATATGTGTGAAGGGGTTGACCCGGAAATTTTAGCGCTAATCTATCAAACGAAGATGCTGCCAGTTCTAGGGCTTAACCCGTACTTTGATACTTGTGCAATTTGTCATCAGTCAACAGACTTTGTCGCCTTCTCTATTAGAGAAGGCGGCTTTCTGTGTAAACATCACGCTGAGCAAGATCCGTACCGGATTTCAATTAATGAAGCTATTCACAAGCTGCTTAGATTGTTTTATCATTTCGATTTAGCCCGTCTTGGAAATGTTTCTGTGAAAGCAGAAACAAAAAAACAAATGCGCACAGTATTGAATATGTACTATGATGAATACTGTGGGATATATTTAAAATCAAGACGTTTTTTAGATCAACTTGATAAATTTCAAATATAGAGGACCGTATTCGGGTCCTTTTTACATACTTTCTTTTTCGAATGATATATTTAGTATATAATATTTAAGAGATAGTATAACATTTTTCGTTTTGTAATGAAGGTGGTGATTATCATAGAACTGAATAAGCGCCAAGAACACATCGTTCAGATTGTAAAAGACAACGGTCCAATTACAGGAGAAGCGATTGCTGAGCAGCTAAATTTAACGAGAGCAACACTTAGACCGGATTTGGCTATTTTAACGATGGCTGGCTATTTAGAAGCACGTCCTCGTGTTGGGTATTTTTACACTGGAAAAACAGGTGGACAACTGCTTTCAGAGGCGGTTAAAAAGATTGCCGTTCAAGATTATCAGTCTAGGCCAGTTGTGGTTGATACAAATGTTTCGGTATATGATGCGATTTGTACAATGTTTTTAGAAGACATCGGTACTTTATTTATCGTTGATCAAAATACATTGTTAGTCGGTGTTGTTTCTCGAAAAGATTTGTTAAGAGCAAGCTTAGGAAAGCAGGATTTAGCGTCGTTACCGGTAAATATTATAATGACAAGAATGCCAAATGTTACGATGTGTCGTAAGGAAGATAACTTATATGATGTTGCAATGGATTTAATAGAAAAGCAGATTGACTCCATTCCGGTTGTTAAAGAGACGAAACAGGGATTAGAAGTTGTTGGTCGAATTACAAAAACAAATATTACGCGTGCATTCGTTGATTTAGTGAATCATGAGTAAGGGCAATTCGTTTAAAGTGAGGTAATGCAATGAATAGTAAAATCGTATATGTCGTATCTGATTCAGTTGGAGAAACAGCTGATTTAGTTGTTCGAGCAGCTATGGGACAATTTCCATTTGCACCGGATATTAGACGTGTGCCATATGTAGAAGATACAGGAACGTTAAAAGAAGTTATTTCTATCGCCAAAAGTAATAAAGCTCTTATTTGTTTTACATTAGTAAAGCCTGATATACGAAAGTATTTACGAGAAGAAGCAGAAAAAGAAGGCGTAGAAGTGTATGATATTATCGGTCCTCTTATCGATCAAATTGAAGGTATAACAAAACAAACCCCAAGGTATGAACCAGGGGTTGTCCGAAAGCTGGATGAAGAGTACTTCAAAAAAATTGAAGCAATTGAATTTGCGGTGAAATATGACGATGGTAGAGATTCACGAGGTCTTTTAAAAGCAGATATTGTATTAATTGGAATTTCTCGTACATCAAAGACACCACTTTCGCAATACTTAGCACATAATAAGCGATTAAAGGTTGCTAACGTTCCTCTTGTACCGGAAGTGGATCCGCCGGAAGAATTATATCATGTACCGAAAGAAAAATGTTTTGGGTTAAAAATAACGCCTGATAAATTAAATCATATTCGCAAAGAACGTTTAAAGTCTCTTGGATTAAGTGATGGAGCAAATTATGCAAACATTGAACGTATTAAAGATGAGATTAAACATTTTGACCGGATTGTAAGTAAAATAGGCTGCCCGGTTATTGATGTATCGAATAAGGCAATTGAAGAAACGGCAAATATTATTGTAAATGCGGTGCAAAACCAAAGAATGTTTTAGCACATTTACCAAGGGTGAATGTGCTTTTTTCGCTCCATTATAAAAATTAAAAGGATATGTAGCTAAGTTTAGGGAAATGTATTATAATAAAAAATTGTGATAAAAACATTTGTTTTACGTTTAGACTTCAATTTTTCAGAATAAACTAGTGATAGGTTTTGAAAAGGTAATGCTTTTACGTAAAATCGACAAAAATCTGAACAAGAAAACGCACATTATGGAAGGATTCACAGAAGGGATGTAGAATAGAGAAATATGCAAAACATCACTCGAATTTATGTTGATGCAGATGCATGCCCAGTGAAGGAAGAAATTATGCGCGTTGGTGCAAAATTTCATGTCGATATTTGGTTTATCGCATCCTACGCTCATCAGTCAAGAAGTCAGAAAGGAAATTGGGTATATGTAGATTCTGCGCAAGATGAGGTGGATTTTTATATCTATCAGCGTGCAAAAGCGGGAAATCTCGTTATCACATAAGATATGGGACTTGCTGGTCTTCTTGTCAAAAAAGGAGTAAATGTATTATCTCCGCGCGGCACAATTGTGACCGATGAACATATGGATACAATTTTATATAATCGATACGTATCTGCGAAATTACGCAGACAAGGAACCTTTACAAAAGGACCAAAAGCGTTTTTTAATCGTGATCGACAATATTTTTTATCTAGTTTGGAAAAAATATTGTCGAATTATAAAGGAATCCTTTAATTTGTATCGAATACAAAATACGACACGGAGATGGAGTTATGGGGAACAGAATTCCCGAGGAAGTTGTAGAACAAATTCGTACATCATCAGATATTGTTGAAGTGATTGGTGAATATGTGCAGCTAAAAAAACAAGGTCGAAATTATTTTGGGCTTTGTCCTTTCCATGGCGAAAACTCACCGTCGTTTTCTGTTTCCGCTGATAAGCAAATTTTTCATTGCTTCGGATGTGGAGAAGGGGGAAATGCATTTTCTTTCTTAATGAAAATAGATGGACTATCTTTTCTGGAAGCTGTGCAAAAATTAGGTGAGCGAAATGGTATTCCTGTTGCTAACTTTACATCAGAGCTAGAGCAAACAAAAAATATATCTGATGATAGCGCGATTATGTTGCAAGCCCACGAGCTTTTGAAAAAGTATTATCATCATCTCTTAGTAAATACAGAAGAGGGTAAACAGCCGCTTGCGTATTTATTAGAGCGAGGTATTACAAAAGAAATGATTGCAAAGTTTGAAATTGGATACGCCACTCCTGCTTGGGATGCAGCGGAGAAAATCTTACAAAAAAGAGGTTTTTCACTAGCTGTTATGGAGCAAGCCGGATTACTTGTTCGCAGTGAGAAGGATGGCAGTTATCATGATCGTTTTCGTGGACGTGTGATGTTTCCAATTCATACGCTGCAAGGAAAAGTGGCTGCTTTTAGTGGACGGGCATTAGGGGATGATACTCCTAAGTATTTAAATAGTCCAGAGACACCTATTTTTCATAAAAGCAAGCTGCTATATAATTTTCATCAAGCAAGGTCATTTATTCGAAAACGAGGACAAGTTCTTCTCTTTGAAGGATATGCGGATGTTTTAGCTGCTGTGAAAAGTGGGATTGAAGAATCTGTTGCAACAATGGGAACTGCTCTAACTGAGGAACAGGCGAAGCTTTTGCGGCGCAATGTTGAAACTGTTGTTCTTTGCTATGATGGTGATAAAGCAGGACAAGAAGCAACAATGAAAGCTGGGCAATTATTATTGCAAACCGGTTGTGAAGTGAAAGTTGTCTCTATGCCAGATAAATTAGACCCTGACGAGTATGTACAGCGTTATGGAACAACAGCGTTTCAAAAACTTGTACAAGCGAGTATGAGTTTTATTGGATTTAAAATAAATTATCTTCGTTTAGGGAAAAATTTGCAAGATGAATCTGGAAAAGAAGCTTATGTGAAAAGTGTTTTAAAAGAGTTAGCGTCATTGCAAGATGCAATGCAAGCAGAATCGTACTTGAAGGCATTGTCACAGGAATTTGCTTACTCAATGGAAACACTGCTGGGGCAATTGCACCAATATCGCAAAGAACAAAAGGTGCAGCAAAAACAGATAAAGCCAATTGCACAGCCTTCTCAAATTGTTCATGTGAAGCCGAAATTTTCTGGTTTTGAAAGAGCTGAAAGAGAGCTCATTTATCACATGTTGCAGAGTGAAGATATCGCTTTTCGTATCGAACCTCATATAGAAGATTTTCATACAGAAGAACATAAAGGGATTTTATATGAGCTATACGCATATTATGAAAAGGGAAATGAACCGTCAGTCGCAAACTTTCTAAGTTGGCTTTCTGATGAAAAGCTGAGAAACATTGTAACTAATATTTCAACAGATGAAATGATTAATCCAGAGTTCTCTGAAGAGCTGCTTCATGGCGATGTAGACGCGCTGCGTCGGCAGAAGCAAAGGTTAAAGAAAATGGAAAATATTATTATGCTAAAGCAAATGGAAAAAGAAGATCATGTAGCAGCAGCGCGATTTTTCCAAGAATATTTGCAAAAACGAAAAGCAAAAAAATAGCTTTTTGTATAAAAACTTACTATAATCATTGTTTGTATCTCGCGTAAGGAGGGGAACAAATGGCTGATAAACCAGCTCGTTCTAAACAAATTGAAACTGATATGACACTTGAGCAAGTGAAAGAACAACTCACAGAGCTCGGAAAAAAACGTGGCGTTCTTACATATGAAGAGATAGCAGAACGCATGAGCGGATTTGATATTGAATCCGAACAAATGGATGAATATTATGAATATTTAGGTGAACAAGGAATCGACTTAGTTGGCGATAGCGATGAAGATCCAAATACTCGTCAATTAGCTAAAACAGAAGAATTTGACTTAAATGATTTAAGTGTACCACCAGGTGTGAAAATTAATGATCCTGTTCGTATGTACTTAAAAGAAATTGGTCGTGTTGACTTACTATCTGCTGAAGAAGAAATTGCTCTTGCCAAACGTATTGAAGAAGGCGACGAAGAAGCGAAACGCCGCCTTGCAGAAGCAAACTTACGTCTGGTTGTAAGTATTGCAAAACGTTATGTTGGCCGAGGTATGCTTTTCCTAGACTTAATTCAAGAAGGAAATATGGGTCTAATTAAAGCGGTTGAAAAATTTGATTACCGCAAAGGATATAAATTTAGTACGTATGCAACGTGGTGGATTCGTCAAGCAATTACACGTGCAATTGCAGACCAAGCAAGAACAATTCGTATACCAGTTCATATGGTTGAAACAATTAATAAATTGATTCGTGTTCAACGTCAATTATTACAAGATTTGGGTCGTGAGCCATCTCCAGAAGAAATTGGTGAAGAGATGGATCTTGTTCCTGAAAAAGTACGCGAAATCTTAAAGATTGCACAAGAGCCTGTATCTCTTGAAACGCCAATTGGTGAAGAGGATGACTCTCATTTAGGTGATTTTATTGAAGACCAAGAAGCAACATCTCCTGCAGACCATGCAGCATATGAATTATTAAAAGAACAATTAGAAGATGTACTAGATACATTAACAGATCGTGAAGAAAATGTTCTTCGTCTTCGCTTTGGTTTAGACGATGGACGAACTCGTACGCTTGAAGAAGTTGGGAAAGTATTCGGCGTTACGAGAGAGCGTATTCGTCAAATTGAAGCAAAAGCGCTCCGTAAATTAAGACATCCAAGCCGTAGCAAACGTTTGAAAGATTTCTTAGAATAGAGCCTTGTGTAAAGTTTACTTCATGAATGTGAAGTAAACTTTTTTCTTTTGTTAATTTTTATTAAATTTTATTTGTCAGTAGCAATTACAATTCTTGTAATTTATTTTACAGAATTGTCTTTTGATTTGCAAATGGTCATTTTTCAATTTTTCGATCAATTTCGCGTATTCCTAACAAAAATATTTGGCGAATGTAACTGTTTATGATGAGAAAAGAGGATATTTAGCAAAAAATCACGTGAATTTGTAGCGGTGTCATTAATTGAATATACGGAATATTTTTTACTTATTACAGTTTGGTCTTTTCTGGTAGATTATTTTCAAGTACAATAGAAATGACTGAATCATCAAACTATTAGGGGATATAGAGGGGGAAAAAGAAAACATGAAGCGTAATCCGTTAATTCCATTTGCTCTTATTGCTGTATTGGGAATCATTGTTATGTTTGGATTTTCATTTGAAGGCTTGCATAAATCAAAGGAACTGGCTGACGCGAAGAAAAACGGGGGGAAAACGACACAAACAGCTGCAAAACCAGAAGAAATTGTAAAACAAAGTTGTGTAAGTTGTCATGGTGATCAATTGCAGGGGGCGGTTGGTCCTAATTTACAAAAAGTTGGTGGTAAGCTCTCGAAAGATCAAATCCAAGAAGTGATTGTAAAAGGAAAAGGAAATATGCCACCAGGTATTATTCCAGCGGATCAAGCATCTAAAGTAGCGGATTGGTTATCAAAGAAAAAATAATAGTGGATTACATAGTAGCTCTTTACGCCTAAGTAAAGGGCTTTTTTGTATTCCATTTAAAAATATATAAATCCTATTTGACTTTCCAACATACAAGTCACTGCTATGCCAAGCAAAAAGCACCCTGCTACTTTTTTTCCTCTATGTTTGAATATCGCATGTGGCAGAAAAAGGACCTGACTGCTTCTACGCATGGCCAGAAGCTCTCGCTCACTTAAAAAGAAAAGGGTTTTATGTCAATTTTTTAACTTGGATATATAAAAATGGCTTATAAGCTTAGTAAAATGATTTATATACTTGCAATCACAACTATAAATTCTTTATCATGGAGACAGACTGAAAGAGAAGGAGCAATTGAAATAAATGAATGAAGTAAAGCTTTCAAAACGATTAGAAGAAGTGGCACTTGAAATTCCAGCAGGTGCTACTGTCGCAGATATTGGTTCGGATCATGCTTATTTACCTTGCTATACAATTTTACATCATATTGCCGTGCAGGCAGTTGCAGGAGAGGTTGTAGAAGGCCCATTTCGTTCTGCGCAAGCTACAGTAGCAGAATGTGGATTGCAAGATAAAGTGAGTGTGCGTAAAGGGAATGGTTTAGAAGTCATCGCGCCGGGTGAAGTAGATGTAATTACAATTGCGGGTATGGGTGGTGCGTTAATTCGTGATATTCTAGAAAATGGAAAAGAGAAATTGGAAGGTGTAACGCGTTTAATTTTACAACCAAACATCGCCACGCATCATATTCGTGAATGGTTTATTGAGAATGGTTGGGAATTAATAAAAGAAAAAATCGTAAAAGAAGACGGGAAGATTTACGAAATTTTAGTAGGAGAACAGGGCGATGTTCTAGCACCCTACAAAGAGAAAAAAGAAGAAGCTTTATTCATGGGACCATTTTTAATGAAAGAGAAAAATAAAGTGTTTGTAGAAAAGTGGGAAAGTGAACGTAAAAACTTTGAGAATATTTGTAAGCAATTAGAACGTGCCGCAGAAACAGAAGAGACAAAAGCGAAACGTGAAGAAGTATTAGAAAAGGTCCGTATGATTGAGGAGGTTTTATCGTGAGTAAAACACCTAATGGATACGAAATCATTTCTTTGTTTGAAAGCATGTACCCGAAACATTTAGCAGTCGAGGGTGATAAAGTTGGATTGCAAATTGGTGCATTAAATAAACCGGTAGAGAATGTGTTAATTGCGCTTGATGTAACAGAAGAAGTTGTACAAGAAGCAATTGAAAAAGGGGTAAATTTAATTATTGCCCATCATCCGCTTATTTTTAATCCGCTTAAAGCAATACATACAGAGCAAGCGTACGGGCGTATTATTGAAATGTGTATAAAAAACGATCTAGCAGTTTATGCTGCTCATACAAATGTTGATATCGCAAAAGGTGGTGTGAACGATTTGTTGGCAGATGCTTTAGGATTGCAGGAAACAGAGGTGCTTGTTCCTACTTATACAGAAGAAATGAAAAAGCTAGTTGTATTTGTTCCTTCTTCGCATGCAGAAATAGTACGTCAAGCAATTGGTGATGCAGGAGCAGGATATATCGGCAATTATAGTCATTGTACGTTTAATAGTGAAGGTAAGGGTACATTTTTACCACAAGAAGGGACGAATCCGTATATCGGAGAGGCAGGGCGTTTAGAACAAGTGGAAGAAGTTCGCATTGAAACGATTATCCCGGCATCGTTGCAACATAAAATTATGAAGGCAATGCTTCGCGCACACCCGTATGAAGAAGTAGCATACGATATTTATCCGCTAGAAAACAAAGGTGAAACGTTGGGGCTTGGGAAAATTGGCTATTTGCCGCAAGAAATGACATTACAACAATTTGCGGAACATGTGAAACAATCCCTTGATGTAAAGGGAGCTCGTGTTGTTGGTAACTTACAGCAAACGGTGCAGAAAATAGCCGTACTTGGCGGAGACGGAAATAAGTATATAAAGCAAGCGAAGTTTAAAGGGGCAGACGTATATGTAACGGGAGATATGTATTATCACGTTGCGCATGACGCGATGATGCTCGGATTAAATATTGTAGACCCAGGGCATAACGTGGAAAAAGTAATGAAAAAAGGTGTACAAAAACAATTACAAGAAAAAGTGGATGAGAAAAAATTTACTGCGCGTATTCATGCTTCAGAATTACATACAGATCCATTTACATTTGTATAAAGTAAAATCCGTTATCTGAGGAGATAACGGATTTTGCTTTTTGGTCTCAAAACCTTCACTGATGGAAGGAGGGTTTTACTTTAACTTTCGGTAAGATTTTTTGTAATGGTACGTTTCGCTTACGCTCCCATGTTGCAGGGTTTGTTGGATCGTACTGTTCAAAAAAGGCAATTACTTCTTTTGTAATCGGTGTTGGTGTAGAAGCGCCTGCTGTAATAGCGACTGTTTCTACGCCTTGTAGCCATTCTAATTGGATTTCACTTACATCGGCAACGCGGAATGCTTTTGTGCTAGCAATTTCTTCAGATACTTGTGCAAGGCGGTTAGAGTTATTGCTTTTTGGATCACCAACAACGATTGTTAAATCAGCAGCATTTGCTTGTTTGGCAACGGCTTCTTGGCGCACTTGCGTAGCAAGACAAATTTCTTTATGAAACTCTGCTGTTGGAAACTTTTCTTGAATTTTTCCCATAATATGTTGAACATCCCATTGACTCATCGTCGTTTGGTTTGTAACTAAAATCTTTTCTGTTGGAATGGTAAGTGCTTCAAGATCTGCTTCCTTTTCGATAAGGTGGACAATATCCGGAGCAATCCCGACTGCACCTTCAGGCTCAGGGTGTCCTTTCTTACCGATATAAATAATATGGTAGCCTTCTGCTTTTTTTGCTTCAATTAAGTTGTGTGTTTTTGTAACGTCAGGACATGTTGCATCAATTGTTGTTAAGCCTTTTTCCTTAGCACGTTGTTTTACTTCAGGAGATACACCGTGAGCTGTAAAAATAACAGTTCCAGACTCAATTTTTTCTAAAATATCTAAGCGGCTTGGGCCATCAAGCGTAATGATGCCATCTTCCTCAAATGCATCTGTTACATGTTTGTTATGGACAATCATGCCTAAAATATAAATTGGTCTTGGTAATGTTTTATCGAGCGCCGCATTGCGCGCAATGACCATCGCGTCTACAACGCCGTAGCAATAGCCGCGAGGAGAAATTTTAACAATTTTCATGTAATTAATCCGCTCCTTTAAAAAAGGATTTGTTTTTATAAAGCTAATCTTTTTTATTATAAAGGAGAAGAAAGCAGATGACAAAGAAATGTTATACGTATAGCTTTGGTTTAGGAGTGGTAGACTGTACGTTTTCTACTGCTTCTTCATCTTCAATTGTGATTTTAGGAGCGATTGGTTTTCTTGTAGTAGGTATTTTTTTAGATGGAGTGGAAGAGGTAACTTCGACAATTTCTGTTTGTTTTTCCTCAGTGCTTTTTCCAGATGAAAATATCTTCATGATGCTAGGAATGTTGCGGACAATCGGACCATATTGCTGCACGACAGGACCAACGGACTGGGCCATTTGGACAACTTTTTCAACGTTATTTATCATTCCGGTAGGATCTGAAATAAAGTTCGTGAAAAAGCTGCTAATTCCACTAGGTGCGTTTCCTACTGTCCCTCGTGTTTCATCTTCTGCCATCATTTGAGTCGGTGTCATTTGTTGTTGCTGTCTCGGAGGGTACATATATGGCTGGCTTTGTTGGTATTGTGTATTTGAGTATGTTTCCGATTGTCTATAAGGGGGCATCATATACATATGATCTGCAGCGGGATTGCGTTTTTGAAACAATTTTGCAAGAAGCCCTTTTTTCTTAGGCATCATTGGTTGCATTTGTGTTGGGTACATGGTATGAGGATATGGAGACTGCGTGTACATTTGTTGATAGGGAGGGGGTTTCATATACATTAGGACATCCTCCTTTCTTCAATTAGGTAATATACACTACAATATGCAATGGAGGGAAAGAAGGTTAGTTTTTCTGTAACTACTCAGTCACTTTATGAAAAAAAGACAGAAAACCACTTTCTTTTTAGGTTGGCGAGAGCAACTGGCCATGCTAGGAGCGGTCAGGTCCTTTTTCTGCCAAGGGAGAAAGCGTGGTGTATTCTGCCTAGCAGTGACGTATATGTTGGAAAATTAAATGATTATATATAAAGATAGATTTTACCGATAGATTTCGATATAATGGTAACTTGACTGATTAATGAACGCAGTAGAAATAAGAAAGAAGGTGGAATGTATGACAGTGCAAACATTTACACAGTATAATTTTCAACCATTTTTAATAGATGCAATTCGTGAATTACGTTTTTCAGAACCGACAGAAATTCAACAAAAGATTTTTCCGGTTGTGAAAAAGAGAGTTAGTATTATTGGGCAATCACAAACAGGATCTGGAAAAACGCATGCGTATTTACTTCCAACATTAAATCGTATTGATACAACTAGAGAAGAAGTACAACTTGTAATTACAGCTCCAACTCGTGAATTAGCGCAGCAAATTTATGAAGAAATCGTTAAGATAACAAAGTTTTGTGAAGAAGACAAAATGATTACAGCTCGTTGTTTTATCGGTGGAACAGATAAACAACGTTCAATTGAAAAATTGAAGAAACAACCGCATGTTGTGGTGGGGACACCAGGGCGTATTAAAGATTTAGTGGAAGAACAAGCGCTATTTGTACATACGACTTCTGCAATTGTTGTCGATGAAGCAGATTTAATGCTTGATATGGGCTTTATTCATGATGTGGATAAAATTGCAGCGCGTATGCCTAAAAATTTACAAATGCTTGTTTTCTCAGCGACAATTCCACAAAAGTTAAAACCATTTATGAAGAAATATATGGAGAATCCAGAGCATATTCATATTAATCCAAAGCAAATAGCAGCGATTAATCTTGAACATCACCTTATTCCGTCAAGGCACCGTAATAAAGTTGAACTTGTGAAAAATCTGTTGCTGCAATATCAGCCGTATTTAGCAATCGTTTTTACGAATACAAAGAAAATGGCGGAAGACGTAGCGAAAGGTTTAACTGAACGTGGTTTAAAAGTTGGGCGTATTCACGGTGATTTATCACCGCGTGATCGTAAGAAAATGATGAAACAAATCCGTGATTTAGAATTTCAATATATTGTAGCAACAGATTTAGCTTCACGTGGTATTGATATTGAGGGGATTAGTCATGTTATTAACTACGAAATGCCATCTGATTTAGATTTCTTTATTCACCGTGTGGGCCGAACAGCGCGTGCTGGATATTCTGGTATTGCTGCAACCATTTATGACCCAGCGAATGAAGAAGCATTAGATACGTTAGAAAAGCAACGTCATATTGAATTCAAACATGTAGACTTGCGTGCGGGTGAGTTGGTTGAATTAGGACCTCGTCGCCGCCGTCAAAGCCGTAAGAAACCAAATGACGAATTATTAGATGCTATGGCACAAAAAGTTGTGAAAAAGCCTAAAAAAGTAAAGCCAAATTACAAGAAAAAGATTGAATGGGAACGCGAAAAAATTAAGAAAAAATATAACAAAAAGAAAAGATAAGGATTATTCCTTATCTTTTTTTTGAGAGTCAATATATAAATCCACTTTGACTTTTCAACATCTTTGTCTAGCTTCTGTGATTCTGATCGAGCCGCCTCTGCTTTTCTTCATAAGTCGCTGCTATGCAGAATGCAACATGATTGCTACTGGCTTGCTCCTTTTGTTTAAAACTTGGCATGTGGCAAAAAAAGGCCCTGACCGCCCCTATGCACGGCCAGATGCTCTCGCCCTTCCTAAAAAGAAAAGGGGTTTTATGTCATTTTTCCATTTTGTATTTATATATACAGTGTCAGATTTCTACAAATTATGCTATCATTATAGCTATTGCATTTATAAGAGGTGATTACATGTTGAAAATTGGATCTCATGTTTCGATGAGTGGAAAGAAAATGTTATTAGCAGCAAGTGAAGAAGCTGTGTCATACGGTGCCACAACGTTTATGATCTATACAGGAGCACCGCAAAATACGAGAAGAAAACCAATTGAAGAGTTAAATATAGAAGCTGGACGTAAACATATGGAATTGCATGGGATTGAAGAAATCATCGTTCATGCACCGTATATCATTAATATTGGTAACACAATAAAACCTGAAACATTCCAACTAGGTGTTGATTTTCTAAGCATGGAAATTGAAAGAACATCAGCATTAGGTGTTGCAAAGCAAATTGTACTTCATCCTGGAGCTCATGTTGGAGCAGGTGCAGATGCAGGAATCCAAAAAATTATTGAAGGGTTAAATGAAGCATTAACAACGGACCAAACCGTAAACATTGCACTAGAAACAATGGCTGGAAAAGGAACAGAGTGTGGACGTAGCTTTGAAGAGCTTGCGAGAATTATTGATGGTGTGACACATAATGAGAAATTATCAGTTTGCTTCGATACATGTCATACGCATGATGCTGGTTATGATATCGTTAATGATTTCGACGGCGTTTTAAACGAGTTTGATAAAATTGTAGGTATTGATCGTTTACAAGTATTACACATTAATGATAGCAAGAATGAGCGTGGTGCAGGAAAAGACCGTCATGAAAATATCGGTTTCGGTCATATTGGTTATAAAACGTTACATCACATTGTACATCATCCCCAATTACAGCATGTACCGAAAATTCTTGAAACACCATATGTAGGTGAAGATAAAAACGATAAAAAGCCACCTTATAAATTTGAAATTGAAATGTTAAAAAACGGTGTGTTTGATGAAGAGATTCTTCAGAAAATTAAAGGACAATAAAAAAGGGGGAAATCCCCTTTTTTATTTTATCAATTTTTGAAATAGAGTATTAATTTGTTGTGCGGTAGCAGGAGAAGTGACCTTTGCAATTTGTTTTAAAAGTTGCAATCTTTCTTGGACATTATAAATATTAATCTGTTTTCCTTGAATTAATGTGGCAATTTTATCTGCTTGTTCGCTTGTTATAGGTACTTCATATTCTTTACTATATTTTAACAATTCCTTAGGAGTCATATTGTTTATTTTTTTATTTACAAACTGTTGAATGAGGTTCATGTTGCTCCCTCCTTTATTTTGTCCTCATATCCGAATATATGTGAAATATGCTTGTGTATATTCCAAAACAGTTAGTTTTCTCATCAAAATAGGGACGGTATGTTATAATAAAGGGGAAAATATTTAAATAGACACTTGAGGAGGTCGTATGGCAAAACAACAGCATAAAAAAGAAAGTATCATTCATCTTGTGTATCGTCTTGTTATGATTGTCATCGGTGCTGGCTGTGCAGCTGTTGCACTGGAGTTGTTTTTAATCCCGAACAAAATTATTGATGGTGGTATAATCGGTGTTTCCCTCATATTAGATTTCCTTACACCAAATATTTGGTGGCTAAGCTTTTCCACTTTAGTTGTAATCCTCAATTTACCGTTTATGTACTCAGGTTATAAACAAATCGGAAAAACATTTATGTTATCTTCTGTTTTTGCAGTCATATGTTTAGCCTTGATTGAGTCAACATTACATTCCATTCAGCCTTTTACAACAGAGCCCATTTTAGCAACTGTCTTTGGAGGAGTAATTTTAGGTGTTGGTGTTGGGCTTGTGATTAGACATGGTGGTTCATTGGATGGGGCGGAAATTCTCGGTATTCTACTAACGAAGAAATTACCGTTTTCTGTCGGTGAGTTTGTTATGTTTATGAATATTTTCGTTTTTGCTTGGGCTGCAGTTGTGTTTGGTGTAGAACAAGCGATGTATTCTGTCATGACGTACTATATTGCATTTAAAACGATTGATACCGTTATCCAAGGTTTAGATGAAACAAAGGCAGTAATTATTGTTTCGGACTATTATGAAGAGGTATCAAACGCAATTTTACATCGACTTGGCCGCGGAACAACGAAGTTAGTTGGAAAAGGTGGCTATACGGATAAAGAAAAAGAAGTTATCTATGCAGTTATTACTCGTTTAGAGGTAACGAAACTAAAATCGATTGTTCATGAAGTAGACGAGAATGCCTTTATTACCATAATGAATACACAAGAAACAAAAGGTGCAAAATTTAAATCGGCAATTCACTAAAAGCGGAGAGATTTTCTCTGCTTTTTGTTATACTAGATAAGTTGTCTAAAATGAGAGGTATATTTTAGGGCAGATTGGTTTACAACTCGTAATGAGCTATAATATAATTTAAATAAAGATAAATCGGAATCATTCTGAATTAAAATAGGTGAGATATGATGAATTATATATTAGAAATCGAGAATTTAACTTTTCGTTATGAAGAGCGAAATGTGTTAGAGGACATTCAATTGCAAGTTCCTAAAGGAGCTTTTTTAGGTTTAGTAGGACCGAATGGATCAGGAAAATCTACATTATTGAAATGTATATTAGGAATTTTAAAACCGAAACAAGGAACGATTCGGTTGTTTGGTATGGATAGTAAAAAGTTTAAAGATTGGAATAAAATTGGCTATGTCTCTCAAAAGGCAAATAGTTTCAACTCTGGATTCCCAGCAACTGTATTTGAAGTTGTATCGATGGGACTTGTTTCTAAGAAAGGTTTGTTTCGCTTCTTAACAAAGATGGATAAAGCGAAAGTGGCAAAATCAATTGCTGATGTTGGAATGAGTGAGTTTATGAATCGGAATATTGGCGAACTTTCTGGTGGCCAACAGCAACGTGTTTTTATTGCGCGTGCACTTGTAAGTGATCCGGAATTATTAATTTTAGATGAGCCAACTGTCGGTATTGATGTAAAGAATGTAGAAAGCTTTTATGACATGTTAGAACATTTAAATAAGAATTTAGGAATTACACTTGTTCTTGTTACGCATGATATGGGAGCTGTGACAGAGAAAGTTACACATGTTGCTTGCATAAATCAGCGTCTACATTTCCACGGAAATATAGATGCGTTCCAAAAGTTAGAAGATGCTGAAATGTCATTGTTATATGGTTATCATGTTCATCGTTTAGAGCATGATCACGAGCATCACGGAGGGATACGATGATACAGGATTTTTTGCAATATGATTTTTTACGGAATTCTTTATATGCTGGAGTTTTAATTGGACTTGTTGCCCCGATGCTTGGTGTCTTTGTTGTCATTCGTCGTTTATCGTTGATTGCAGATGCATTAAGTCACGTTACGTTATCAGGTATTGCAGCAAGTTTATTACTAGAAAAAACAGTATTTACGGGTGGTTTTTTGAATCCATTATATATGGGGATGATCTTTTCGATTGGCGGGGCACTGCTTATTGAAAAATTAAGAACGGTATATAAACATTTTCAGGAACTAGCAATTCCTATTATTATGTCAGCTGGTATTGGGATTGGTGTCATTTTCATTTCTCTTGCTAATGGATTTAATACGGATTTATTTAGTTATTTGTTTGGTAGTGTGAGTGCAGTGACAAGTAGTGATTTACTTATTATTGGATTCGTTGCTGTGCTTGTAATTGCTGTCATTGTTTTATTATATAAAGAACTGTTCTTATTATCTTTTGATGAAGAATACGCTGTAGCGACAGGTTTACGTGCAAAATGGATTCACTTTATTTTTATTATTTTAGTTGCGCTTGTTATTGCGATTTCAATGCGTGTTGTCGGTATTCTTCTCGTATCATCGTTAATGACATTACCGGTTGCAGCTAGTATTCGAATTGCAAAAGGTTTTAAGCAAACAATCTTTTTCTCTATTGTATTTGGTGAGATTGCAGTAGTAGGAGGTATGTTAGCTTCTTATCAACTTGACCTTGCTCCAGGTGGCACAATTGTTATGTTATCAGTTCTTATTTTAATCGGTGCAATCTTATGGAAGAAGAAAAAAACTGCGTAAAGTAGGGATAACTATGAATCTTACAGAAGCTTTACACCTTATGAAAGAGAAGGGTTATAAACATACTGGGAAAAGAGAAGACATGCTCCGTTTATTTGCCAATCATAACAAATATTTAACGGCAAGGGATGTTTTGGCTAATATGAAAGGTGATTATCCGGGACTCAGTTTTGATACCATTTATCGTAACTTAACTCTGTTTGTAGAAATTGGTATTTTAGAACAGACAGAGTTAAATGGTGAAAAACATTTCCGCTTCAAATGTTCTACTACAGAACATCATCATCATTTCATCTGTTTAGATTGCGGAGGAACGAAGGAAATTACATCGTGTCCAATGGAATTTATGAATAAAGACTTTACAGGTTATGAAGTAACGGGGCATAAATTTGAAATATATGGACGCTGTCCGAAATGTGCACAATAAAAAGCTTGTCAGGTTTTGAACTGACAAGCTTTTTTTAGCGGTTGTGCATTTTATTTTTCTTGTTTTGCTGCATATTCTTCTGCAATTTTATCAATTTCTTTCTTTAACTCTTCCACCATTGTTTCTTCTGGTACTTTACGTACAATTTCACCTTTGCGGAAGAGGAGACCTTCTCCGCGTGCTCCAGCAATCCCAATATCTGCTTCACGCGCTTCACCAGGACCGTTTACTGCACAGCCAAGGACAGCAACTTTAATCGGTGCCTTAATTTTTGAAATGTATTCCTCGACTTCATTTGCAATGCTAATTAAGTCAATTTCAATACGTCCGCAAGTTGGACAAGAAATCAATGTAGCGGCATTAGAAGCAAGTCCGAATGATTTTAATAGCTCACGTGCTACTTTTACTTCTTCAACTGGGTCTGCACTTAATGAGATACGTAACGTATTCCCGATGCCTTTGCTTAAGATTGCCCCAAGACCAGCTGCACTTTTTACAGTTCCAGCAAACAATGTTCCGGATTCTGTAATGCCAAGGTGTAATGGGTAATTGAAAGCGCGTGATGCTTTTTCGTACGCTTCAATTGCCAAGTTTACATCAGAGGCTTTCATCGATACGATAATATCATGAAAATCTAGATCTTCTAAAATTTTAATATGATGTAATGCACTTTCTACCATACCATCAGCGGTTGGGTATCCGTATTTTTCCAAAATATGACGTTCTAATGAACCAGCATTTACACCGATACGGATTGGAATACCGCGTTCTTTCGCAGCATTTACAACTGCTTCAACTTTATGACGACGCCCGATGTTTCCTGGATTGATACGAACTTTGTCAATACCACCTTCAATTGCTTTTAATGCTAGGCGATAGTCAAAGTGAATATCAGCAACAAGAGGGATATTAATTTGTTTTTTAATATCAGCAATTGCATCTGCAGCGCGCTCATCAGGAACGGCTACACGAACAATTTGACAACCTGCTTCTTCTAAACGTTTAATTTCAGCAACTGTTGCTTCCACATCATGCGTTTTCGTTGTTGTCATACTTTGTATAATTAATTCATTATTACCGCCAATTGTTAAATTTCCAACTTTAACAGGACGTGTTTTTGTACGATGAGTTATTTCATTCACGAATAGATCGCTCTCCTTATAAAAGAAGTTTCTTATTTTGTAGACAAACACATTTATATTGTATGCTGTATTTGTCTAGTGAAGCCAAATGTCTATATAAATCCACTTTGATTTTTCAACATACAAGTCACTGCTATGCAGAAAAAACATGATCTGCACGTGCTTTTTCTCTTTGTTTTAATCATTGAAAGTGGCAGGGAAAGGCTCTGACCGCTTTTATGCTGTTTTTTAATGTGTATTTATATAGTTCACTTTTTCTATTGTATCAGCGCCTTGCTGTAATTGACAAGAATTATGTGATGTTATTACTGGTAGAGAGGGAATTTGTATTTTTTTCCGACTTGTAGTTTTGCTGGAGAATCATTTTGATTTAAGTCTTTGAAGTCCGTCACAACTTTTTCAATAGAAGGGACTTTTTTCTTATTAATTTCTTCTGTAATAGAGAGAACAGTATCGCCAGTTTTTATTTCAATGATTTTATATTTTGTTGATGCTGTATCTTTTTGTTGTTTATCATTTGCAACTTTAGCTGAAGTTTCTTTTGTTTTGGAATATGTATGAAGCAACGGTAACGTGCCGATTGTCATATCATAGTATAAGACATAACCGAGAACAAGTAGTAACAAGACACTGCCAAGTCTTTTCATATATTTCCACTCCTTTGTAGAGAAATATATGCTTGTCCAAAAAAAAAATGCCTTGAAGGCATTTTTTATAGTGAATTTTTTTCTTTTGGTTTTGGCACTTCTTTTATAGTTAAATAAAGAACGATCAAAACAACAACAATGAATATAAATAATGAGAGTGGAACATGCACTTTTAATAAGTCCATAATCATAAAGAATACAGTTGGGATTGTATAACTATATGCAGTTAATATCCAAACTTGTTTGTAAGATGATTTACGCTCCCCGCTCATTGCGGTGCCAATAAATGCTAGTAGCGTAACACCAAGAAACATAATAAATAGTTCGAATAAGTAAATAAACATCCCAACCAAGAATATGACAAATGGAGAGATGTTATCAAAGAATGAAACCAATTCTTTGAGATCTTTCTTTTCAAAAGTTGTACTTCCTAAATCACTATATGGGAAGGACTGTGTTTTTTGTTGTGCTGTTGAAATCATTTTATCCTTTAAAATGAATATACCATCGCGGTTTGGATAAGTTTTTGTATCCGTTGCATTTGGATCAAATACAAAGATAAAATCTGTTTCATCTTTTACAATTGGGTTGCTAATGTCTGCGTGAAGTTCGCCATTTTCAACTTTAAAATCAGGTACGTCTTTTTCGATAGAGCGATCGATAATACTAATTCCTTCTTGAATGAAATCTCCAAATAAAATTGTTTTTGGAACGGTAGCAAGCAGGGAGAGTAACATTATGTAAAGAATCGTCTTACCGATTTTTTGAAAACGAAAGAGTGCCATCTCTTTTGGGGCGTATAAGCTTTTGAATAGTTGTGTAAATATAGACATGTATTCACTTCCTTCTTTAAAAATATACGTTACAATCTCATTGTAACGTATATTTTTAAAGAATCACAAGATATATCATGTCACATATGAAAATACAAGTGACACATTTCTTTTTAATATGGTAAAGGAAGCGCTTTTTGCGAAATGCATGAGCATTTTGTTTGAAAAGAAATGGGAAATTTGCTACTTTAATGTTAACGAGGCAATACGTTAAATTTGTTTTCACCCTTTTGGAATTAGGGTAAAATGGATTTGTATGCTAAGTCATTATCGGCAATACATACAATGGGAGGAATATAACAATGGCGAAACATGAATTACCAAATTTACCTTATGCGTATGATGCATTAGAACCTCATTTTGACAAAGAAACGATGAATATCCATCATACAAAACATCACAAGACTTATGTAACAAATTTAAATGCTGCACTAGAAGGACATGCAGAACTAGCAGAAAAAAGCATTGAAGAATTAGTTGCAAACTTAAACGAAGTGCCAGAAGCAATCCGCACAGCAGTACGTAATAACGGTGGCGGACATGCAAACCACTCTTTATTCTGGACAATTCTTTCTCCAAATGGCGGCGGACAACCAGTAGGTGAACTTGCAAGTGCAATTGAAGCGAAATTTGGTAGCTTTGACGCATTTAAAGAAGAATTTGCAAAAGCAGGCGCAACTCGCTTCGGTTCTGGTTGGGCATGGCTTGTTGTAAACAATGGTGAGTTAGAAGTAACAAGCACACCAAACCAAGATACTCCATTAATGGAAGGGAAAGCTCCAGTTTTAGGATTAGACGTTTGGGAGCATGCATACTACTTACATTACCAAAATCGTCGTCCTGACTACATCAATGCTTTCTGGAGCGTTGTAGATTGGAACGCAGTGGAAAAACGTTACCAAGACGCAAAATAATAAAAATTGTAAAACTAGGGGATATTTTCTCCTGGTTTTTTTTTGTATGCTCTTCTTCTTTACATAATTGTGACCTTCTTTGGAAGACTAGAACATGAAGTAAAGGAGAGTTTATATGAAATGGAAACATTTAGTTGGCGATGTTGAGGTGAATCGTGATTTACTTTTATTACTCATAATTGGCGGGTTATATACGTTAGCCATTTCGTTATCCAATACGTTTGTAAATATTTATTTATGGAAACAAACGAAGGATTTTATGAATATTGGCTTTTATAATTTAGCAAGCGTTGTCTTACAGCCGCTGACTTTTCTTGTTGCCGGAAAACTGGCGAAACGAATAGATCGTACGATTTTACTTCGCATCGGTGTAGCAACATTAGCTGTTTTTTTTATTGTTGTCTTACTGACAGGAACGAATGCTTCGCATTATATTTTACTTATCGGTAGCTTGCTTGGGATAGGATATGGATTCTACTGGCTCGCATTTAATTTATTAACATTTGAAATTACAGAGCCAGAGACACGCGATTTTTTTAACGGATTTCTCGGACTACTCACCTCATTTTCAGGCATGATTGGTCCAATTGCATCCGGGATTATTATTTCTCGTATGGAAAAATGGAGCGGGTATACCTTCGTTTTTTTTCTATCTTTAACCTTATTTACTATTGCAGTCGTTGTCAGTTTTTTTCTCACAAAACGTGAATGTGAAGGGCGTTACGAACTTGTGGAAGTAATAAAAGAGAGAAAAATGAATAAAAACTGGGGAAGAATTACACTTGCTCATTTTTTTCAAGGGCTTAGAGAAGGTACATTTATATTTGTTATTTCGGTCTATGTGTATATGGCTTCTGGCAGCGAATTAGCACTGGGGAAGTATGGGCTTGTAAATTCCGCTGTTTCTTTCGTTTGCTATTATGTAGTAGCGCGTGTATTGAAAAAAGAATGGCGGAAACAAGCGATTTTACTCGGTGGCATTATTTTATATGCAGTTGTATTTTTAGTTGTCTTTCATGTCACGTATACAAAATTGCTTATTTATGCAGCTTGTATTGCCGTGGCGTATCCAATTCTTCTTGTTCCATATGGTTCGATGACATATGATATAATAGGCAGAGCTAAACAAGCAAAGGAGCGGCGAGTAGAATATATTGTTGTTCGTGAACTATGGCTAAACGGAGGAAGAATCTGTTCGGTTTTAAGTTTTTTATTAGCAGTTTCATTATTTCCGGCAGAAAAAAGTTTGCCTATCTTATTATTAATATTAGGTGCTGGACATTTACTTATCTATTTTGCGATTCGAAATGTCAAATTCGATGATGAAACCGCATGCCATGCAGGGCTTGCAGCTGTACAAACGACGCAAAATACAACAGAAGGAGAAGGTTAACTTCTGCGGTGTTTTATGTTAAAATAGTAAAACGTATATGACAGTAGCGAGGACACCTGAAGAAGGTGTCCCTTTCGCTTACATAGCTGTTGGTAGAGGGGGTCCGTATGAGTAAGAAAAAGAAAAAAAAGAAAACCCACGTTCCATTTCGGTTAAACGTGTTGTTTTTTTGCGTGTTTTTACTGTTCTCAACGGTAATTGTTAAATTAGGTATGATACAGATTGTCCATGGTGAAGATTATAAAAATGAAGTGAACAGAAAAGAAAACTTAACGGTAAGTACCCCTGTTCCGCGCGGAAAGATTTTTGACAGGTATGGCCGTGCGGTGGTGGATAATACACCACTTCGAACGATTACGTATACAAGAACGAAGGAATCAAAACGTGAAGAACGTTTAGAAACAGCAAAGCAACTCGCAAAGCTGCTTGACGTATCGACTGATAAATTAACAGAACGAGATAAAAAAGATTTTTGGATTTTGTTAAATGAAGAGCGAGCAAAAGCAAAAATTACGAAAAAAGATGAAGCGGATGTAAAAGCGAAAAAAATTGATGATAAACAATTGGCACAACGTCAGCTTGATCGTATTACAGAAGCAGAGTTGAATGAATTAACTCCTGCAGATTTAGAAGTGTTAGCAATTAAGAGTAAGATGGAAGGCGGCTATGCAATGACGCCGCAAATTATTAAAAAAGATGTGACGCCTGAAGAATACGCTATAGTAAGTGAGAACTTAGCGAAGCTTCCAGGGGTAGACACTACAGTTGATTGGGACCGTCACTATGCTTATGAGGATATGTTCCGCACTGTACTTGGCGGCGTAACAACTTCTGATCAAGGATTACCGAAAGAAAATCAAGACTATTACTTAGTTCGTGATTATAACCGTAATGACCGCGTCGGAAAAAGTTACCTTGAGCAGCAATACGAAGATGTATTGCATGGCACGAAAGCACAAGTGAAAAATATTACGGATCCAAAGGGAAATATTCTTGAGACTGTCTATCTTTCTAAAGGAGAGAGTGGAAAGAATTTAACGTTAACCATTGATATGGAGCTGCAAAAGAAAGTCGAGCAAATTATTGAAGAAGAAATGAAAGCAGCAAAAGCCTCAGGCGGAGCGGAGCATATGGACCGTGCGTTTGTTGTGATGATGAATCCGAAAAACGGAGAAATTTTATCAATGGCTGGTAAACAGTTTGGGGAAGAAAATGGGCAAAGTGTTATCAATGATTATGCACTAGGTACGATGACGAGCGCATATGAAATGGGTTCAACTGTAAAGGGTGCAACTGTGTTGACAGGATATCAAACAGATGCAATTAAGCCAGGAGACGTAATTACTGATGAACCAATGAAATTTAAAGGAACAGATTGGAAAAAATCATGGAAAACAATGGGGCAGATTAATGATTTAACAGCTCTGCAACAATCTTCTAACGTATATATGTTTAAAACAGCGATGAAAATCGCGGGTGTAGATTATATTTATAATGGTCCATTAAGTATTAAACAAAAGGACTTTGATACAATGCGTTATTACTATAGTCAATTTGGACTTGGAGTACCAACAGGAATAGATTTACCTAATGAGTTTGCAGGAGTAAAAGGAAATGCAGTCGGACAACCTGGTAAGCTACTCGATTTCGCAATCGGACAGTTTGATACGTATACACCGCTGCAATTGGCGCAATATGTATCAACGATTGCTAACGGTGGTTATCGAATGAAACCACAGATTGTAAAAGAAATTCGGAAGCCGACTTCAAAACCTGAAGAATTAGGAAAAGTAGTAGATTCAATGGAACCGGTTGTTTTAAATCGAATCGATATGAAAGATGAGTACATTAACCGAGTGCAAGAGGGCTTTAAAATGGTAATGCAAACACCGCAAGGAACAGGATATACGAATGGTTTTGCTGGTGCAAAATATGATCCTGCAGGAAAAACGGGAACTGCACAGTCTGCATATGCTGGTCCGAATGCAAAAGAAGTAAGAGCGCAAATAGGTGAAAGATCAATATATAATTTAACACTTGTTGGCTATGCACCTGCATCTAATCCAGAGGTTGCCTATTCCGTTGTTGTTCCGTGGTTGTCTAGTGATCAAAACCCAGTAAGTAAAAAAATTGGACGCCGCATTATGGACGCATATTTTGATTTGAAAAAGCAAGAATTAAACGGAAATACCGGCCCAATGGAAGATAAGAAGAAAACAAAAGAAGAAGAATAAAAAAGTGTAAGATTGGCACACTATCTGTGAAGATAGTGTGCTTTTTTTTGTATATGCTGCATATAGTGATGACAGAAGTGTACAAGCCTAAGGGGAAATTATATACAACGTTTATTTTCAAAGGGAGGGATGTGGGATATCTCATAAATGCGAGTAAATACATCCGTTTTGTTTTAACATTGCCCGAGGCAGAAAAAGGCCCTGACCGCTACTATGCATGGCCAGATGCTCTTGCCCATCTAAAAAGAAAAGGTTTTTTTCGGTTTTTCAATTTGTATATAGATATTTACAAAACTTTTACAAACTATTAAAACCGCATTAATAGTTCAACATTATTCTTATATATGTACTCCTGTTATCAGGAGGCTCCTAGGAGGAAATATTACGTGAAACGTAATAAAATACACACCATGGTTTTTATCATATCACTGTTTTGTTTATCTGTTCATTCGTTACCTGCTTCAGCTGCTAGTACGGTAGGAGAAGTGCAAATTGATGGTTCCTCTACAATTTTTCCGATTATGGAAGCGGTAGCAGAAGAGTATACGAAGCGAGAACCTCATGTGAAACTTTCTATTGGTATATCCGGGACGGGCGGCGGATTTCATCGTTTTGGAAAAGGAGAAGTGGATATAACAAATGCTTCTCGGCCAATGAAAAGAGAGGAAGAATGGCTTGCTAAAAAGCACCGTGTTACGTATACGCCATTTCAAATTGCTTATGACGGTCTTACGCTTATTGTGAATCGTGAGAATACGTGGGCAGATAATCTTACAATAGAAGAATTACAAACGATATGGAGTGAAAGTGGAACGTCAAAAAAATGGTCACAAATTCATCCGAAATGGCCGCATGAAACGATACAATTTTACGCACCAGGCATAGATTCTGGTACGTACGATTATTTTCAAAGTGTGGTGTTGCAACAAAAGCGGATTACGAAAACCGTTACTTTATCTGAGGATGACAACGTTTTAATAAGAGGTGTTATGAGTAATAAACACGCAATTGCCTTTGTTGGATATGCTTATTATGCTGCGAATCGTGATAAAGTAAAGGCCATAAAAATTAACGGTATTTCTCCGGCGAAAGAAACAATACAATCTGGGGTATATAAGCCGTTGTCTCGTCCGCTTTATGTATACGTAAATAACTCTTCTATTCGCGCGAAAAATAGTGTTGCAGGCTATGTATCTTTTATGATGAAGCATGCTGGAGATCTTGTAGAAGAGATTGGATATGTGAAGTTGCCCCAATATAAATATAATGAACAACTGCAAATGTTAACAGAAATGAAAAAATAACGTCAAGGTGGAAAGGGGTTTTCATCTTTGGCTCGTAATAAAAAGGGTCATGTTACAATTTCTGTTCAACATTTGATTGAAAGAAATACAGGCAAGAGAAAGAAAGCGCAGCGAATCAATCAAATGGTTCCTTTCGTGTTACGAATAATCGCTAGTATCTCTATTGTTACAACGATGGGGATTATTGTAACTTTGGCAAATGAAACATTTATGTTTTTTGACAGAGTATCAATTGTTTCCTTTTTTACAGAAAAAGAATGGATTCCTTTTTTTGATAATCCTAAGTTTGGTATTTTACCGCTTATATATGGAACGGTGCTCGTTACTGTTATTGCAATGATTGTTGCGATTCCGATTGGATTAGGCTGTGCGGTGTTTTTAAGTGAATATGCATCTCATGCGGCAAGAAAGGTGTTAAAACCAGCATTAGAGCTATTGGCAGGCATTCCGACAATTGTATACGGCTTTTTTGCTTTAACAGTTGTTACACCAATTTTGCAGCGAATCGTTCCAAATTTACAGTTTTTTAACGCACTTAGTCCGGGGATTGTAATTGGTATTATGATGATTCCAACGATTGCATCTCTTAGTGAAGATGCGATGCGAGCTGTTCCTCATAAAATGCGAGAGGCTTCTTTTGCGATTGGTGCCACTCGTTTTGAAACGACAAAGTATATCGTATTACCGGCTGCTTTTACTGGCATTTTAGCAGCAATTGTGCTAGCTGCTTCAAGAGCAGTTGGAGAAACGATGATTGTCGTCATTGCGGGCGGGTCGACGCCGAGTTTATCGTTAAATCCATCGCAGTCTATCCAGACGCTAACAGCATATATCGTGCAAGTTAGCTTAGGAGATGCCCCGTATGGAACAATGTCCTATTACAGCATGTACGCTGTTGGAGCGACGCTATTTATGTTTACGTTGATTATGAATATGATTGCACAGCGTATTATGCGTCGTTTTAAGAGGGCGACATAATATGCGAATGTTAAATGAGCGAAACATAGAAGAACATATGCCGACTCGCTTTTGGAAAGATCGTGTATTTAAAACTGTATTTCGCATCGCGATGTTATTTTCGCTTTGTATATTAATTTTTTTACTGTACCAAATTTTTCAGCAAGGGATAACATATATTTCATTTGATTTTTTAATCCGTTTTGCATCGCGAAACCCAGAGGAAGCTGGTATTGCAGCAGCCTTATCTGGAACAATTTTATTTATGAGTGTTGTTGCTCCTACTTCCTTTTTATTTGGAGTAGGAACAGCCCTTTATTTAGAATACTATGCAAAACAATCATGGTTTACAAAAATAATTGAGGTTAATATTCAAACGTTGGCAGGAGTGCCCTCTGTTGTTTTTGGATTATTAGGATTAACGATGTTTGTATATGGTTTACAGTTAGGTGAAAGTATATTGGCTGCCTCATTAACGATGAGTCTTCTTGTCCTGCCGACGGTTGTTGTTGCAGCGCAAGAAGCGCTTCGCTCTGTACCAAAGGAGTTGTTAGAAGCTTCTTATGGAGTGGGGGCAACGAAGTGGCAAACGATGTACCATGTTGTGATTAGAGCAGCGATGCCAGGGATTTTAACAGGTTGTATTTTAGCGCTATCTCGAGCGATTGGAGAAGCGGCCCCGCTACTTGTCATTGGGGCACTTGCCTTTGCGAATTATGTACCACTTGATGTAATGGATAGATTTACAGTTTTACCGATTCAAATCTTTAATTGGATGAATAGGCCGCAGGAGGAGTTTCAACATGTAGCAGCAGCTGGAATTATTGTGTTACTTGTGCTGCTATTGCTTATCAATACGTTTGCAATATGGCTGCGAAATCGTAAGTAAGAAGGAATGGATGAAAGGGGAATTTCAAAATGGTAGCTACATTAGTAAAAGTTCAGGTGAATAATGAAGTAAAGGCAGAACCTCAAACGAAAAAAGTTGTATTTGATACGAAAAATTTAAACTTATGGTATGGGGAAGACCATGCATTAAAAGATATTAATTTAAGTATTCATGAAAATGAAGTGACAGCGATTATTGGACCGAGTGGGTGCGGGAAGTCTACTTATCTAAAAACATTAAATCGTATGGTAGAGCTAGTGCCAATCGTTCGGACAACAGGTGTAATTGAGTATCGCGATCGCAATATTTTTGATAAATCATATCCAGTTGAAGAACTGCGTACGCATGTAGGAATGGTATTTCAGAAACCAAACCCATTCCCAAAATCAATCTATGAAAATGTTGTGTATGGTCCGAAAATTCATGGTATTCGCGATAAGAAAACGTTGGATGAAATTGTTGAGAAAAGTTTACGCGGTGCGGCGATTTGGGATGAATTGAAAGATAGATTACATGATAATGCATACGGACTATCCGGTGGACAGCAGCAACGTTTATGTATTGCGCGTTGCTTAGCGATTGAACCAGATGTCATTTTAATGGATGAACCAACATCAGCATTAGATCCAATTTCTACATTAAAAGTGGAAGAGTTAATTCAGGAGTTAAAGAAAGATTTCAGTATTGTAATTGTTACGCATAACATGCAACAAGCAGCTCGTATTTCTGATAAAACAGCTTTCTTCTTAAGTGGAGAAGTTGTGGAATATACAGATACAAATAAGTTATTTACAACTCCAACAGATAAACGAACAGAAGATTATATTACAGGTCGCTTTGGTTAAGAGTATTTGTTTGAGGAGGAAATTTGTCTCCTCGTTTATTTGAGCTTTACCTTTTGCGAAAGTGCGTGTGTAAGAAGGGGGATACAACATGGTACGCGAACAATTTCAGTATGACTTACAATCATTACAGCTAAAAGTTATTGAACTAGGTGAATTAGCAAAACAGGCTCTTGAAATTGCAATGGAAGGATTGCGTACAAGAGATGTAGAGAAAGCAATTACAGTAATTGATGGTGATTACCGTATGGATAATTTGGAAGAGGAAATTAATGATTTTGCCTTAATGTTGATTACGAAACAACAGCCCGTTGCTAGTGATTTACGAAGAATTTTTGTTTCGATTAAAACGGCAACGGATTTAGAACGTATTGCAGATCATGCGGTAAACATTGCTAAGTCAACCATTCGTCTTGGAGAAAGAGAGGTTCTAGTTTCATTACAAAGCCTTGAAAGTATGTTCAAAATTGCAATAGATATGTTGCAAAATGTAA
Organism: Bacillus cytotoxicus; assembly: GCF_023715645.1. Classification (GTDB taxonomy): domain Bacteria; phylum Bacillota; class Bacilli; order Bacillales; family Bacillaceae_G; genus Bacillus_A; species Bacillus_A cytotoxicus_A. The sequence continues at coordinate 167,486 of NZ_JAMBOP010000006.1, forward strand.
TTCAAGCTTATAGAGAAGAAAACTTAACCTATGCGAAAAAAATTGCTGAGATGGATGATGAAGTTGATGAACTGTATGGAAAAGCAATTCGTGAATTTATTTCTTCTATTCCAAATAAGCCAGAGTCAATTGGGCAAATTACACAACTATCGTTTATTGCCCGTTATATTGAGCGAGTAGCAGATCACGGTACAAATATTGCGGAAAATGTTTTTTATCTTGTAAAAGGGAAGCATTATTTGTTAAATGATTAAAATTTACTATGAGAGGAATGCAAAAGCATTCCTCTTTTTTAGTCAAAATATGACGAAAAAGTATCATTGTTACTTTCTTGTTGTGATGATAGTATGGATTATAATGGAATTTAAAGAAAACGTTTACTTTCGGGAGTATGGCCTCGCTCAAACGGCTGGTAAGAAGCACAGGCAAGAAGAAAAACAAAGAATATAAGTGCAAAACGAAACAAGAAAAATACACCGCATGTAGACGGAACCTATTTAGGAGATAAAGTGAAAGTATTTGGACAAGTAGGATTTGTGCCATGGATTTGCAAAAACAGCAACAGTTGTCTCTCGTCACAATAGTTCATGCAACGGAACGTGGACGGAATAGTAGGATTTATACATCATTGCAATGGGAAATACATATGCATGAAAAAGAGCTAGTAAAAGAATCTAACGTTGTGATTGTTTGTAGTCAGTTTATGAAAAAAGCTGTTTAACATCATAAATGTGGAGGTTGAATGCCGATGAAGGGGGTTATTTTAGCTGGAGGGAAAGGGGCGCGTTTACGGCCGTTAACATGCAACCTTCCAAAACCCATGTTACCTCTACTACAAAAACCAGTGATGGAATACAGTATTGAATTATTGAGACAGCATGGTATTCGTGAAATTGCGATTACTGTTCAATATATGAGTTCCGTTATTCAAAATTATTTTGGTGATGGTAGTAAGTGGGGAGTGAATCTATATTATTTTGAAGATACTCCTCCTCTTGGTACAGCGGGGAGTGTAAAACAAGCAGAGGAATTTTTAGATGAGCCATTTGTTGTAATTAGCGGAGATGCGCTCACAGATTTTCACCTATCAAAAGGAATTGATTTTCATAATAGCCATAACGGAATCGTTACGATGTTTGTTAAAGAAGTAGTGAATCCATCATCGTATGGATTAGTTGTTACGAATCAGCATCATGAAATTATTAAATATATTGAAAAACCAAGTTGGAATGAAGTCATTTCCAATACAGTAAACACTGGTATTTATATTATGGACCCCGACATTTTTTCTTATATTAGACCTCATACGTTTTTTGATTTTAGTCATCACGTATTTCCTTTATTAGAAAACAAAGAAGCAATGTATGGATATGTAGCAGATGGATATTGGCTTGATATTGGTACGTTCGCGCAATATCGTCAGGCTCAATTTGACTTGCTTACGAAGAAATCTCATGTATCTATTCCATATACAGAAGTATTGCCAATGGTATGGATTGGAGAAGATGTAACAATTGAAAAAGGAACAAAGATACACGGCCCTGCTTTTATTGGTGAGGGAACAACAGTGCAAACAGGAGTTATTATTGAACCGTATTCTATTATTGGTAACCATAGTCTAATTTCAGAATATACTCGTCTTCAAAAAAGTATTTTACTCGCCCATACGTATGTAGGAAAACGATGTGAATTGATTGGAACCACCATTGGAGATGGCACAATTATTGAAGATGGAGTTACTTTATTTGAAAAGAGTGTCGTAGCGGATCATTGCCGAATTGGTCAAAATGCAGTGATTAAGACGAAAGGGAAAGTATGGCCAGAGAAAGTGGTTGAGAGTAGTACAATTATTGCTTCATCTGGAATTACAGAACATGAAAATATTTCGTGTTTTTTGCAGAAAAGTCGTATATGCGGCAGAAGTAATTTAGATATTACGCCACAAGTTGTTGTGAAATTGGCGATGGCATATGGTTCTTTATTATTAGAAGGAGAAAGTTTGCTGATTGGCAGCAGCAGTACACATGCAGACGTGCAAATGTTTAAACATATTTTTTTACATGCTGTTCATACAGTGGGAGTGCATACAATGGAATGCCAAGACATGAATGAATCTTGCTTCCGATATGCAACTGAGCAAGCAAATGTCGTTGGTGGAGTGTTTTTTTATAAGGGAAAAGATGAGAAACTGATTATTCAATTTTATAATGAAGAAGGAATGGGATTAACATATAAAAAGCAAAAAGAGATAGGGAATTTGTATATGGCAGAGTCATTTCGATATGTCGATAGTAAAAGTATCGGTAATAACGAAGTCATAGATGTTTGTTCAGAAATGTATATTGAATCTACTTTGCAATTCATAGATACCCATGTTATAAAAAGACAACATTTTCACCTTCTTATCAATAAGCCGGATGAATTATTTCTGCCTTTGCTATTCTCTTTTTTACAGGAAATCGGCTGTACAGTTACATGGGTATATGCCACGGAGCAAAAAGAACATATTAAGTCATTAATGAAATCGAGCCAAGCAGATATGGCAATTATATTTAAAGAACAAGAAAATGCATTTGAATTATATGATACTTACGGAAATATTTATAAAAATACAAATTGCGAAGAAATTAATATTCCTAATTTATTGTTTGAAAAAGATAAAGGTTTTTACCCATTATCATTAAAATTAGGAGAATGTTATCTTCTTTTTTATATTCATAATGAAAATAAGAAATTATTTCAAATGAGATGGCAGCAAGATGTTTTATTTCGAGTTGGTAAATTATTGGAGTTAATCGTTCTTCAAGGGAAAACATTGCCGGCAATGTTAGAGCAATATCCACCACTGTACTTATTATGTGATGAAGTAGTTTGTTCATGGAATGAGAAAGGGAAAGTGTTAGGGATGTTGCTGAGAGATCGCGTACAGCGTGAGTTTGAAGTATTAGAAGGAATTAAATTTACACATGCAGAAGAAGAGTGGTCTTACGTTGTTTCAGATGTAAATCAACCTAAATTTCTCGTATATTCTCATGCAAGAAATCCAGTCATAGCAAAGGAAAATATGAATACACTTATAGAAAAAATTAGACAATATCAAAAGGTGTAGAATTTTTGTTTTAAAAGTGGTATTATGGTATAGTCTGATTTAAGTTATTAGTGACTGGAGGGAAATAAGAATGCGTGTAAATATTACTCTAGCATGTACAGAATGCGGAGATCGTAACTATATCTCTAAGAAAAACAAACGTAACAACGCTGAGCGTCTTGAGCTTAAAAAATATTGCAAGCGTGACAAGAAGTCTACGTTACACCGCGAAACAAAGTAAGCAGTAGGGATATTTTCCTACTGTTTCTTTTGTATATAGGGGGAATTTGAAATGAAAGAAGAGAAAAAAAAATTACGAGCAGAAATATTACAGCGTATGAATACTTTATCGGAAGAACAGTATACGACTTTATCAGAAAAAATTGCAGATTCTCTATATAAACAACGAGAATGGATTGAGGCTAAAACAATTGGGATTACACTTTCCATGGAGCGTGAAGTAGATACATATGCAATTATTGAAAAGGCATGGGAAGAAGGAAAATCGATTGTTGTTCCAAAATGTAATCGTGAAACGAGAACAATGGCATTTCGTCAAATTACAAGTTTTGAACAATTAGAAACCGTTTATATGAATTTACGGGAGCCTGCTCTATCTATGACAGAAGAAATAGTAGCAGAGGAAATCGATTTACTTGTCGTACCAGGTGTTGCCTTTACAAGAAAAGGCGAGCGTATAGGATATGGCGGAGGATATTACGATCGTTATCTCGTGAACTATAAAGGGAAAGCGTTATCATTAATTTTTGATTTTCAAATTGTTTCTCATATTCCAGTGGAACCGTTTGATAAAAATGTGCAGAGAATTATTACAGAAAAAGAAACATTTGCAACTTTATAATTTATATAGACAAATTATAAATTGACGATTCTTTTTTATGTTGATTATAATAAATTATGTGAACGTTTTCTTATTGTGTTTTTATAGTAAGTAGACATTTAGAGGGTGAAAAAAATGAAAACTATTTATGATATTCAGCAATTATTAAAGCGATTTGGAACGATTATTTATACAGGAGATCGTGTTGCAGATTTACAATTAATGGACGATGAGCTTCGTGAATTATATAAATCACAGCTTATTGAGCCGAAAGAGTATCAGATGGCTTTATTTTTATTAAAGCAAGAGATTCAAAAAACAACATAAAAATCTCTTTCTTTTTAGGGGAGGGCAAGAGCATCTGGTCATGTTGTATTTTGCATAGCAGTAATCTATACGTTGAAAAATGAATATGAATTTATATAGTAAAATTTTTATTGAAGAAATGAAAGAAGGAGAACAACATGGAAGAGAAATGGTTGGTTGGTGTTGATCTTGGTGGTACAACAATTAAATTAGCATTCATTAATATTTATGGGGAGTTTATTCATAAATGGGAAATTCCAACGAATACAAGTGAACAAGGAAAACATATTACACTTGATATTGCAAAGGCAATTGATAAAAAGTTACAAGAACTAGGTGAGCTGAAAAATAAGTTGGCTGGAATTGGGATGGGTGCACCGGGTCCTGTTCATGGTGCTTCAGGAATGATTTATGAAGCGGTAAACTTAGGGTGGAAAAACTATCCCCTTAAAGATTTATTAGAAGTAGAAACTGGTTTGCCAGTTGTTGTTGATAATGATGCGAATATTGCAGCGCTTGGAGAGATGTGGAAAGGCGCTGGAGAAGGTTCAAAAGATATCGTTTGTATGACGCTTGGAACAGGCGTTGGTGGCGGTGTTATTATAAATGGTGAGGTTGTCCATGGTGTAAGCGGAGCAGGCGGTGAAATTGGTCATATTACAGTTGTAACGGAAGATGGTTTTGCTTGTAACTGCGGAAAAACAGGATGCTTAGAAACGGTTTCTTCTGCAACTGGTATTGTCCGGATTGCTATGAAAAAAATGCAGGAAACTGATGAATCTAGTGTATTACGTTCGATGTTAGAAGAGGAAGGGCTTATTACATCTAAAGATGTGTTTGAGGCACTTGCACAAGGTGATGAATTAGCAAAAAAAATAGTTGAAAAGGTTGCTTCGTATTTAGGATTAGCAGTCGCAAATTTAGCTAGTACATTAAATCCAGAGAAAATTGTTATTGGCGGTGGTGTATCAAAAGCAGGCGATGCATTGTTACAACCAATTCAACGCTATTTTGAACAATATGCATTTTCACGTGCTGTTAAAAGTACAAAACTAGCAATTGCGACACTTGGTAATGATGCTGGGGTAATTGGCGGAGCATGGCTTGTGAAAAAGTATATTTGTGAAGTAAAGTAAAAATAGAATGTGAGCGGGAAAAGAAAAAGGAAGGGAGCGTCCCTTCCTTTTTCATATGCTAGAAATCATGGTGTAAATTGTTTAATGTGTTGGTGGATAGCCGTTGTTTAGTACTGTCATGACTGTAAACCACCCGAAAACAATTACAGTTGCAACGGAAAATCCTCCAGCAAGAAAGTTCTTGTCTCGCAACGTTTTAAGAGAAGAGTATACAGCTAACAGAGTAACTAACGCAAAAATAATAACAAGACCCATACATATCCCCTCTACTCTCTTGTTTTGTTTGAGTTTTTGCAATATTTTTTCATTTTCATTGTACATGTTTTCAATATGGTTGTCGAGGTTTCGTTTCTTATAAGAAGAAAATATTGTATGATGGAAGTGAGTGTAATGACTGGAGGAGATTAAGGATGAATTGGATTCAAATGCCATTAGGTCTATTGCAAACAAATGCATATATTTTAAGTAATAACCAAAAAGAATGTATTATTTTTGACCCAGGTAATGAAGGAGAAAAACTTATAAATTATGTAAAACAAGAACAGTTAAAACCATTAGCTATTTTATTAACGCATGCACATTTCGATCATATTGGTGCAGTAGATGAGGTGCGTACTGCTTTTCAAATTCCAGTATATGTTCATCAAGAAGAAGCAGAGTGGTTAGGAGATGCTACTGTTAACGGTTCGCAAATTTTTATGATGAATCGTAGTATTACGGCAAAACCTGCGGATCACATCATTGAGGGAGAAGGAACATTGACAATTGGTTCGTTTACGTTTGATATGTTTGAAACGCCGGGGCATTCACCGGGAAGTATTTCGTACTATTGCAAAGAAGCAAACGTTGTCATTTCAGGTGATGTTTTATTTCAAATGAGCATTGGCCGCACTGATTTGCCGGGAGGTAGCTTCCAAGAATTAATCATGAGTATTGAAGAGAAGTTATTTGTATTACCTGATGATACAACTGTGTTATGTGGGCATGGCCCAGAAACAACGATTGGCTTTGAAAAAGAAAATAATCCATTTTTACAATAAGGGGAACGGCGATGCAGCACGTTCTAAAACAAGCGATGGAAAAAGAAGAAGATCACTCTATTTCTTATAGTACATATATGAGCCTTGCTTTATATGATGTAAATAATGGTTATTATATGAAAGAACGTGAAAAAATTGGCAGGCAAGGAGATTTCTTTACAAGTAGTAATGTGTCTTCTGTTTACGCAAAAACATTTGCTCATTTTTTTATTCGACTTGTAAAAGAAGGAGCTGTTACACCTCATATATGTGAAATTGGTGGTGGAACAGGAAAATTTGCATATGATGTATTGCAAGAGTGGCAAACGGTATCACCTGATACGTTTGCAACCCTGCGGTATTCTCTTATAGAAGTGAGTCCATTCCATAGAAGGTTGCAAAAACAGCAACTTATTTCTTTTGCAAATGTTTCGCAATATGCCTACTATGATGAATTGAATGCCGCTTTTACAGGAATTGTTTATTCAAATGAGTTGTTTGATGCATTTCCTGTAGAAGTCATTGAAAAGCGGGAAGGCATGTTATATGAAGTACGCATAAAGTATAACAGTGAAGGTAGACTTATAGAAATATTGCGCCCGTTAGATAATAAACAAATTATAAGCTATTTACAAAGGCATCAAATTCAATTGAATGAAGGACAACGATTTGAAGTGCCATTACAAATGAATGCTTATGTCAAACAGCTTACAAGAAGGCTACAAGAAGGCTTACTTATAACAATTGATTATGGATATACAAATGAAGAATGGATGCACCCAGCTCATCGTGAAGGAAGCTTACGAAGTTATTATGAGCATCAAATGATTCGTAGCCCTCTTCAATGTCCAGGAGAGATGGATATAACAACTCATATTCATTGGGATGCATTGAAGATTGCTTGTGAAGAACAAGGCTTACAAACAGTATGGCATACGAAACAAAGAGAGTTTTTACTTGCTGCAGGAATTCTAGAACAGCTTGTTAATCATGAAGATCGTAACCCATTTTCTGATAGTCAAAAGAAAAATCGTGCAATTCGTTCTATGATTTTACAAGGTGGAATGAGTGATGCTTTTGATGTTGTTATTCAGCAAAAGGGATTGCCTCATTTCAACCTAGGTCAGTATCTGCATACTTTTTCATAAAACAAGGCGCAGTGTAAAATACTGCGCCTTGTTTTATAGCTAAATACGACATTTAGTTTAGGGTTATGTAGGATGTTTATATTTTATCTCATGATATATATTTATATTAAAGATATGAGATGAAATATACATACATAATACGCCTTTTGTTTATTTGAATACATTTAACCTAGTAATACATGAACTAATTTAATAATTGTTTTATTTTCTACTTTGTAGTAAATTTCTAATCCTTTTCTTTCACTTGAAACAATTTTAGCGCTTTTTAACTTCGCTAAATGCTGAGAAATTGTAGATTGGGGCATATTTAAGCCCGTATACATTGTAGAAACGTTACTTGGTCCTCGCTCAATCAATCCTTTTACAATACATAAACGTACTGGATGAGCAAGTACTTTTAATAATTCTGCATTGTTTTCATATAGCTCTAATTCTTGTTGAAAGGTTTCTAACATGTTTTCTCCACCTCCATGTATGCTACTGTTATACCCATACTATACATAACAAAATTCTAAACCAAAGAGAATAGTTATTGCAAAAATAATGCTTTAAAGTAAAGAAATTGTAAAAAAAGAGACTGTAATGTAAAAAAATTGGGTAAATTTAGACGTTTTTTTACTAGGATAAAGCAGTACTTAACCATAAATATTTTTGTTCTTAACAAAAAAACGATTCCATTTATATTACAATCTTACCATATTTTATTTTTCTTTCAACAACAGAATTGAAAAATTTTTTGAAAATTTAGAAGGAGTTATATATCATAATCTAGAAATCGATTGAGATAGAAAGAAGGGATAGTCATGAGAATAGAATTTTTAGGAACAGGTGGTGCCACACCAACTCCAAGACCAGGGAGTTATAGCGAAGTAAGTAAAGAGGCAAGAGAAAAAGGATTGCCATATAGTAGAATGGGGCCGAGTATTTTTATTCACGATCTCCGCTTATTAATTGATACGCCAGAGGAAATACGCTTGCAATTAGAGCGATCTCAAATATTGAAAGTAGAAGCTGGTATTTACTCTCATTGGCATCCAGATCACACAATGGGACGGAGAATTTGGGAAACGATGGCGTTTGAAACGAACAGAGCTTGGGGTACGGCAGTATACGTACCGGAGCAAGTAGCAGAGGATATGAAAACATTTTTAGGATTGTGGGATCATCTGCAATTTATGCAGCAGCAAGGATGGATTGATATAATCGTAATACGAGATGGGCAATCTTTTGTGAAAAATAAAATAAAAGTTACTCCATTTCGTTTACATGAACAATACATGTATGCATTCTTATTAGAAGAAAAAGAAAAGCGAGTGCTTATTGCAATGGATGAATTATATAAATGGGAACCGCCAGCTCATTTGATTGGTAATCTAGATGTAGCTATTTTACCAAAGGGGATTTCCGAGTTTGATTGGAAGACGAAAGAGCAAATAAGAGACCGTGCTTTTATTGAAAGCATACGCGAGGCGACGTTTGAAGATACGCTAGAAGTAGCGAAACAATTACAAGCAAAACATACCATTATTACGCACGTTGAAGAAGCAGAAAACATTGGATATGACGAATTGAAAGAAATGGAAGTTGAATTACGAGCGGAAGGTATGAATATAACGTTTGCTTACGATACGATGAAAATTGATGTGTAGAGGTGCAAAAATCCCTCGTTTTTCACGGTCCTCTTGTGACATAGCAGCGTGTGACATTTTTGCTGGATAAGAAAGAATCGATTCAACTGCTCCTAAACTAACCGCAAATACGGGAAGTTGGATATGTGCTAGAAATTGTCGCAGCGCATGTTCAGATTCTAGTGTAAAGGAAAGAACCGCTCCTGCAGATTTTGCTTGATTGTGCTGCGTTTCATATCCGGGATGGGATGGTAGCCCAGGATAATAGATATCTTTAATTTTTGGCTGCTGCTGTAAATAACAGGCGATTTTTTCAGCCCCTCGTGAAGAGTGCTCTAAGCGAACGTGTAACGTTTTTAAACCGCGAAGTACAAGAGAACAATCTTGTGGTCCTAATATAGCTCCAAAAGAATTTTGTGAAAATCCCACTTTTTTTGCAAGTTCCTCATCTTTTACGATTGTTAATAAGTGAACGGATGCTGTTTCCTTTTTTAATTATAATCGAATAAAACTCTTATTAAGAGCGGTGGAGGGAAAGGCCCTGTGAAACCCAGCAACCTTCAAACGATATGTTTGAAACGGTGCTAAGACCTGCAGAACAAAAAGTTCTGAATGATAAGAGGAGGATAAAATATAGTCCCCCTCTTCAGTGAAGAGGGGGATTTTTATATAAATACAAATGAAAAAACCCTTCTTCTTTTTAGGAAGGGCGAGAGCAGCTGGCCATATATAGAAGCGGTCAGGGCTTTTTCTTGCCACATGCAAGGTTTAAAACAAAAGGACAAAGATGTCGAAAAATCAAAATGGATATATATATATTAGACGGCGCAATGGGAACGATGATTCAACAAGAAGACCTTTCAGCTGCAGATTTTGGCGGAGAAGAATATGAGGGTTGTAATGAATATGTAGTAAAAATACGGCCAGACGTTATTTTACAGATTCATAGAGCGTATATTGAAGCAGGGGCAGATATTATTGAAACGAATACATTTGGTGCAACGAACATTGTACTCAGTGATTATAACCTTTCTCACTTAGATGAGGAATTGAAAGAAAAGGTCATGGAATTAGCAGACTTGAAGCATTGCAATATGAGGATTCCATGCGTCCGTTATTCGTTGGAGAGCGCACGAATGTAATTGGTTCACGCAAATTTAAACGTCTTGTTGCAGAAGGGAATTTTGAAGAAGCAGCTGAAGTAGCGAGGGCGCAAGTGTTTGCTCATCCAGAAGCGCGTTATTTCAGTGTGTTATAATAAAAAGTAAATCTTTTATTAAAAGGAGACGTACTGTGAAGACGATTATATTTACTGGCGGAGGTTCTGCGGGTCACGTTACGCCGAACTTAGCGCTTATACCACATTTTCAAAAGAGCGGCTGGAAGGTGTGTTATATTGGTTCACATAATGGAATCGAAAAGACGATTATTGAAAAAGAAGGGATTCCTTATTATGGAATAGCGAGTGGGAAGCTTCGTCGTTATTTTGATTTGAAAAATATAAAAGACCCCTTTCTTGTTATGAAAGGGGTTATGGATGCGTATGTCCTTATTCGAAAGCTAAAACCGGATGTTATTTTTTCTAAAGGTGGCTTTGTGTCTGTACCGGTTGTAATTGGTGCATGGCTAAACCGTATTCCTGTTTTTTTACACGAGTCTGATATGACGCCTGGGCTTGCAAATAAAATTGCTCTTCGCTTTGCTTCAAAAATATTTGTTACGTTTGAAGAAGCGAAAAAACATTTACCGAAAGAAAAAACAGTATTTACTGGTTCACCTGTGCGAGAAGAGGTATTGCAGGGAAGTAGAAACAAAGGACTGCAATTTTTACGATTCACTGCATCAAAACCAGTTATTACGGTTATGGGAGGCAGCTTAGGAGCAAGGCGCATTAATGAAGCGGTACGCGGTGCATTACCAAACCTTCTGCAAACCTATCAAATTGTTCATTTGTGCGGGAAAGGTAATATTGATGAAAAGCTTGAGAATACATCGGGATACAAGCAGTTTGAATATGTTCACGATGAACTGCCTGATATATTAGCGGCAACTGATATTGTTATTTCCCGTGCAGGATCCAATGCGATTTTTGAGTTTTTAACATTACAAAAGCCAATGTTATTAATTCCTCTTCCGAAATCTTCGAGCCGAGGAGATCAAATTTTGAACGGACAGTCTTTTGAAAATCAAGGATATGGACGCATGTTATTTGAAGAAGATCTAACAGAAACGTCGCTAATTGAACATGTAGAAGAACTGTATAAAAATCGTTTGCAGTATAAAAGATCGATGCAACAATATAACGGACAAGAAGCTTTGCGAACGATTATTGATTATGTAACGAAAGCATGATTTCATAGAAATCATGCTTTTGGGGCTGTTTGGAAAGCTGTTAACACCTTTATTATATAAACCCAAATTAAAAACCTGACATAAACCTTTTTCTTTTTAGGTGGACGAGAGCGTCTGGCCATGAGTAGAAGCGGTCAGGGCCTTTTCTTGCCACGTGCGGTGTTCAAACAAAGAGAGAAAACAAGTAGCAAGTTACTCTTTTCTTTGCATGGCCGCAACTTGTGTGCCAAAAAGTCAAGTTGGATTTATATATAATAGCAGAAATTAGAAAATTTCCTCTGGTATTCTCTTAAAAAATGAATAAACTAATAGTATGATGTAGTTAATTGGAAATAAAACCAATTATAGGCGTGTTTCTATTTAACAGCGTGATTAGAGGGGGGAGAAGATGAAACAAGATTTGAACAAAAAAATAGAAGCTCTAGAAACAGCAATAGATACATTGCAGGAGACGCTCTATGAGTTAAAAGCACAGCAAAGAGCAGTGAGCGAAGAAAAAGTTCAACAAGTAAAGGAACGTATTGAGAAGAAACGAGAAGTTAGTATCCCTGTGCAAAATGTGGGGAAAGAAGAAAGAGTCATTAGCCAAGAGAGTGTGAAGGAACCGGAGATAAAGCAGGTAGATATATCTGCGTTTAAGCCTGAAGCATTTGACATTATAAAATTTTGTCAAACATGGCTACCACGTATTTTCGTTGCCATTATGCTACTTGGAGTAATTTGGCTATTTAAGGCGGGAGTAGATGCAGGATTACTAACTCCAGCAATTCGTATCGTATTTGGCGTAGCATTATCAGTTGTTTTGTATTATGTAGGTGATATACAAATAAAAAAGGAACGTCAAGCATTAGGTTTAGTATTAGTTGGAGGAAGTATTACAGGCATTGTTTTAACGACATTCGCTGCGCATTATTTGTATCATTTCTTTCCGGCAAGCATTGCATTTGCATTTAACATTATTTGGATTGTACTCGGTATCTATTTAGCTAAGCGCTATCAATCAGAGTATCTCGCTATATTTGTATCTGTAGGAGCCTTTTTTGTACCGTTTTTATTAAATAGTACAACACCTAATCCTTACATTTTCTTTGGGTATGAAACAGTGTTAACGATTAGTTTATTATGGTATGCGTATAAAAATTGCTATCAATATTTATATATGGTATCTTACTCTGTTTCTGTACTTGTAACGTTTGTCTTTTTTGTAATTATGACTGTGTTACTAGGGAATTTACAGGTACAATTAACAATTGTTTATGGATTCATTCATATTTTACTTTTCTGGCATATGTTTATTGATCGAAGTTTTATTTATCAACCTAGAATGACTTTGTTTAGTGCCAATGCAATCTTCTTTATTCTGGCAATTGTAAAAAATCCGGACTTTACAACGTGGGGATTGTTAATTAGTACAATTGTACACACTGTAATGTTTGTAGCTGACTATATGAAAAATAAAAAATCGTTATTTGCAGATCTTTTATTTGGTTTTGCGATGGGGTCGTTTAGTTTAGCGATTTTATATGAGTTTAGCTTAGTAAATGGAGCAATTGTATTGATGTTGCAAGGTTTTTTAGGCGTCGTTACTTCTGCGAAATTAAAACAAGAAATCAAGTTTTATATCGGTGCAGTTATTTATGGAATCGGTATGTTGCAAACGATTGTTAGTCCATTTGAGACATTCGTGTCAGCAGCTTTTGTAGCCCATCTCATTTTAGTTGGAACATTTTATTATGGCATGATAAAAGCGAAACCAATGTTGCGACATTTTGGGAAATACATGTATTCGATTACGTTATATGGCTTTATGGTGATTGTATTTATTACGATTACTAGAATAGGAGAGGTTCTTTCAACAGACGGAAGTATTATCAGTGTATTTGTCTCTCTTTTATGGATGATATATGCTCTAGTTTCAGTTTGGTTTGGACGTAATAGAGGAATGAATGAAATATTATACGCCGGATTAGTGGTGTTAGTTGTGACAGTGATTAAGCTATTCTTCTTAGATTTACCAGAAGTATCAATGATGATTCGCGCAGTATTATTCTTACTTATTGGTGGGCTAGGGATTGTTATTTCTAGAATGTTTTTCTCGAAAGAAAAAGGTGAGTAGTACAAACAGCAATCCACTTAGGATTGCTGTTTAAGATAGAGATAAAAGCACACTTTATCCCGCTATTTGTGGGCAGTAAGACCCCCACCTCAAGATTCAGAGAGAAGCAAAGAAGATAGGTGGGGGGATAACTGCCCGTAAAAGCCCGATTGGTGAGGGCTTTTCCGTCAGTGGGGGATGAAGAAAACCCCCACTGACGGAAGTTTCACTTTATGTTACAATAGCATAGATTTGACAGACGAATTCTAATTATTGACGCGTGTAAATCCGGATGAGATTAGGAGTGACTACATTGGGGCTAAGTCTCTGTGAAAATATTGCTCTAGTTGTTTGTTTAGTATTATATATTGGTAGTATCATAGTGTATATGGGACGGAATTTTTCACAAGAACGAAAATTAGAAAAATCAGAAATTACAGCTGAATTAGATATGCTAAATGATAAAATTGATAAAAAAGAAAAAAGCAAATTGTAAATGTCCTTTTTCTCTAAGATGTTCCTGCCTATTTTTGTATATGAAGGAGAGAGATAGTATGAAATTTTACATCGCTTCAACTTTTACAAATAAACATATTGTCCACAGTGTAGCTAATAAATTGAAACAAGCAGGATGGATTCATATATATGATTGGACAAAAAATGAAAAAGCGACAAATAGATTAGAACTAGAAAGTATTGGAGAAGCAGAAAAACAAGCTGTACGAGACGCAGACGTTTTTCTGCTTTTATTAGATGGAGGAAAAGGAAGTCATACCGAATTTGGAATGGCGCTTGCTTGGGAAAAGAAAATATTTGTGTATAGAGGAAACAGTTCTTTGGATACAACATTTTATCATTTGCCAGAAGTAAGTATCGTTGAAGATAGTCTAGATGTCCTTATTGAACAAGTGTTAGAAGGAGCAGTGATATGATTACAATTCATGATTCTATATATGGTGAACATCCTATAGATGGTGTGCTTGCAGAACTATTACAATCAAAGGCAGTGCAACGTTTACAGAAAATTCATCAAGGCGGCGCAAGCTTTCTTGTGAATCCAACGTGGAACGTAACGCGCTATGAGCATTCTGTCGGTGTTATGCTTCTTGTGAAAATGTTAGGTGGTAGTGTAGAGGAACAAATTGCGGCATTGCTTCACGATGTATCTCATACAGCATTTTCCCACATTGTTGACCACGTATTAGAAGAGCAAGGTGAGGATTATCATGAACAAATTTTTATGGATGTTATTGAATCTTCAGATATTCCTGCTATTTTGCAGAGATATGGCTATGATTATAGAATGATTGAGAAATGGGAACAATGGACGTTGTTAGAGCAACCGCTTCCGAATTTATGTGCAGATCGCATAGACTATACGTTACGGGATTTATATACATATGGAATGATTTCAAAGAAAGAAGTGTCTTCTTTTTTAGAAGATGTAACAGTTCATAACGGACAAATTTGTTTACAATCTGTGCAGGCGGCAGAATGGTTTACAGAAGCTTATTACAAAGAAACAATTGATTTCTTTTTGCATCCGTTGAATTCATATGGTTACTATAAACTAACAGAGATCTTAAAATACGCGTTGCAAAGAAATATTTTACAGCTAGCTGATTTTTCAACTGATGATGAAACGGTGTTACATCTATTGCGAAATTGCGCGGATTGTCAAATCGATAAGATGCTTCACTCTCTACATTCAAAAGTAGTATTAGAAGAGAATGAGACCGAATACGACATTTGTTATAAGGGCGGAAAAGAACGATTGATTGATCCGCACATTTATATAAATGGTATAATGCAAAGGGCATCTGTCGTCTCTCTGTTTGCTAAGCAATGTAATGAGAAAGCGAAAAAGCAATTGCAACAAAATATATATTTAAAAATAAAGAGTGTATAAAAGGAGCTATAAATCATGCATTTAGAACAAGGATGGAAAACAAATTTTTTAGCAGTTGTACAGCAAAGTGAATATAAGAAGGGTGCAACTTTAGCGCAATTATTATTTGAAGACGGCGAAGAAGTAGAAGAGCTTGTCGATGATTATGGATATGAAGAGATTATCGATCGTGAACATGATGAAGAATTAGAAGAGACTTTAGGTGAAGAATTATATTATGAACTTGAGCGTAACGCATTTTTATCAACGCAACCAAAGGAAAAGCTCATCTCTTTTATAAATGGCTTAGGGTTTCAATCATTAGACTACATTGTGTTACTCGAATCAGAATTTCGTGTAGATAGTGCGATGTTTTCATCTGATGCAATAAAGAAAATGGAGAAACGTTTTCCAAAATTCCCTTATGTAGAAGGTAGCTCAACAATTTTTGAGATGACATTAGAAGAAGCAATTGAATTAGTAGAGAATGTGACAGGGCTTTCAATTAAAGAAAAAATGAATGTATAGAAAAAGAACGTGCTGAGCACGTTCTTTTTTTATAGCATAATTGTATGTTCTGCGTTTTTATATGCATTCATTTTGATTTACTAACATATAAACCTCTGCTATGGAGGATACAATATGATCGTTAATAGCTTTTTCTCTTTGTTTTAACATTGCATGTGGCAGAAAAGGGCTTTGACCGTTTCTATGCATGGCCAGATGCTCTCGCCCAACAAAAAAAGAAAGGGGTTTTGATGTCGTTGTTTCAAGTTGCATTTATATATTGTTTTTCAATGATCGTATTTAAATACTCAACCTTTCGAATGCAAGATTGTATATGCTTCTCAACTTCCTGCAACTCTGTAAGATAATGAGTTTCAATAGGATGGATTTGTACGCTGAATTTTTCAAACTGAGCGCTATATGTTATTTCTGCATAG
This sequence comes from Bacillus cytotoxicus, assembly GCF_023715645.1. Lineage (GTDB taxonomy): Bacteria > Bacillota > Bacilli > Bacillales > Bacillaceae_G > Bacillus_A > Bacillus_A cytotoxicus_A. The sequence goes on from NZ_JAMBOP010000006.1 coordinate 183,931, forward strand.
CCGCTCATAATATCTGCCCTGTTTTGAAACAAATATTCCTTTGTTTTTTCACAATAGGCTACATTTTGAAATCCGTATGATTTTAAAGTTGCGATGATTTTTGTAATTGTTACTGTATTCATTGTTTTTCCTCTTTAAGAAATTCGATTTTATCTCGCTTTAACGGGCAGTAGGATCCCCGCTTCAAGATTCAAAGAAATCGAAAAAGATAGGCAGGAGATAACTGTCCGCAGGAAATGATGTGTGAAACGAACCGGTGATGAAGCAAGATTTCACTGTATTAGTATAACATGAGTCCATTGAAGAAAGCGTTAACAATTCATTTTGAAGAGGAATCTTTATATGTATTTTATGAAATTAAAATAAATGAAAAATAATTGTAACAAAGCAAAAAAGTAAAGTACTCTTTCGATGTTTCATCATATACATAGATAAGTGGAGCAAATGAAAGAGGTGAAGACGTTGAACTTTGATATCACAGGACAAAAAGCATATGTTAAAGATGGACCACATCGAAATCAAATAGGAATTATAAAACGAAATGGTGCGGAGAACAGTTCGGAATATGTGATTGTAATTGACGGCATGGATATCGATATTGAATTAAAAGATATTGTTTTAATTGATGTAGATGTTCGGCAATTTCATGATTGGTGTGAAGAGCAAGGGTATTTATAAAACAATAGATGTGTATGGCATTGAACACGCTAAAAATGGCGTGTTTTTTACTTTGTATTTTCTTTCTTATAACGCAACTTCTTCAGTTTTCTTGACTGCTTCATTGTACGTATTTACATCTAATTCTCCAAGCCATTTGCTATAGAACCGCTCACGTTTAATGCTGTGCGTCCCATATCAATTAATGGTTCAACAGAGATTAATAGAGCGACAATTTCAATTGGCAAGTTCATAGTAGAGAGTACGATGAGTGCTGCAAATGTTGCCCCGCCTCCGATTAAGTTAAACCAATTATTAGACTGGATAATGACTTCGGAAGTTGGTTTATAAACAAGTTGTAAAATAAGTCCAAATATAATTCCGAGTCCGGGTGCGGTAAATACACGTTTATTAAAAGAATGGTGTTTCCGTTGCATATAATATAATACACCGATTAATAGGAGCATAATAATGACGTTTATGATAACTAACAATGTATTCATACTGTTTTCCTCCTTAAAAATTGTTACATATAAATAAATTCGAAGAAAACCAATAAGTTAAACAGGGAATTGGAAGAGAATAAAAAAAGATGGCATATATGCCATCTTAATGTCCAACTCCTGGTGTAAGAAGGAATGTCGTATAATATGTAAATCCAATGAAGAATACTGTTAAATATGCGCCAAATACATAAATGTACATGCGCTCTGTTAATTTTAAATAGCTTAAAAGTACAAAAAATCCTGTTTGTCCTAAAAACAATAGTGCTGCCCCATACATATCCCCTAAATAAAACATCACGGAAAAAATACCAGTCCAAAAGCCGAGAACGCGAAACATGCGCTCCATCCCATTCCCCTCCCTTTGTATGAAATCAATACTCTCTTTAATTATAATGCACTATTCTAACTATTGTAAACATTTACAAAATAACAAGAAGCCAGTATAACAGAGGGCACTGAAAAAGTCCCTTAAAAGAGAAAAAGAAGATAACCACCTACTGTATATAGGGGATTATCTTCTTTTTGATGGGAATTCTGTTGTTTACTCAAAGTAGACAGTTTTTCAGTGCCCTCGTATAATCTGACTTCTTGTTTTACATATGAAGATGATAATTACAAGACTTACAACCTGTTTCGAACATATTATCATTATGTGTTAATTCCATGTTCGGAAATAGAACTTCAAAGATCCCTTTCATCATATCGACATGCATGTTACAAACTTCTTTTGGATGATGAATGGCAACTTCTTTAAATGGACAATTGTGTACGTCATAGAAAATTTTTGATCCATCGGTACTTAATTCAAATTCCGGGGATAAGCCCGCTGTTGTTAAAGCTTCTTTGGCAATTTGCATTTTTTGTTCAACTGTTAATGCATTACCAGCAATGTTTAATCGATGTAGCTGTTGTTCCATTAATTCTTTACCAAACTTTTTACCTGTTTCATACAGTGCTTTCTCGCCAACTTCACCTAAGCTAAGTAATGTATTGCAAGCAATTTGTGCTAACAATTGATAATCACGAAACGGAAATTGCAGTTGGATTACGTCATCTGATAAAACATATAACCGGCTTGGTCTGCCGCCTTTACCTGTCTTTTTTGTTTCCGATTTTAACATATTTACATCTTCTAGCTTTGAAAGATGCAAACGCGCAACATTCGGATGAATATCAAATTCGTCAGCAATTTCTTGTACGGTAACCTCCGTATGTTTTTGAGAAATATATTTATAAATATAATAGCGTGTTGGATCGGACAGTACATTTGTAATTTTTAAAGCTTGTTCCATGAGGATCGCCACCTTTATCGGTTTATCTGAGATAACAATATTATAATATAGATAATGTTGTATAATCCTGTTTTTGGGCAATGATTCAATAATTGTTCATAAATTCACAAACTCTGTTGTTTTTAATTTGTAATAACTTGAAAATATTGCAATAAAAATAGAAAATTCGCCATTTTTCTTTTCATGATGACCATGATATATAAATAGTGAGGAGGCGATAACAGTGAATGCTGTCGAACAGTTTGCTGACACAATTATGAAAGAAGCATGCAGGTTGCGCGCATCAGATCTTCATATTGTGCCGCGTCACGAAGATGCTGTTGTACAATTGCGTATTGGAAAAGATTTGGTAACGAAACATCATATTTCAAAAGAAATTTGTGAACGACTTGTATCACACTTTAAGTTTTTAGCAGCTATGGACATTGGTGAAAGGAGAAAGCCGCAAAATGGTTCATTGCAGATGAAAGTTGATGAGGAGGAGGTATATTTACGCCTGTCTACTTTGCCAACTGTACATCATGAAAGCCTTGTTATTCGGTTACACTTACAAACGGTAGTCCCGAACCTCTCTCATCTCTCATTATTCCCAAATTCCGCAAAAACACTTCTTTCTTTTTTACATCATTCACACGGGTTAATAATTTTTACAGGTCCGACCGGATCCGGCAAAACGACAACGATGTATGCTCTTTTAGAAATAGCAAAGAAGGAGCAGACCCGCCGTATTGTTACACTGGAGGATCCAGTTGAAAAGAAAAAGGATGGACTATTACAAATTCAAATTAATGAAAAAGCTGGTATTACGTATGCAACAGGATTGAAAGCGATTTTACGTCATGATCCAGATATTATTTTAGTGGGAGAAATTCGTGATGAGGAAACAGCAAAGGTGGCGGTTCGAGCAAGTTTAACAGGTCATTTAGTGATGACGACATTGCATACGAATGATGCGAAGAGTGCAGTGCTACGTTTAATGGATTATGGTATAACACTTCTAGAAATTGAACAATCACTACTAGCGGTTGCAGCGCAGCGGTTAGTGGAATTAAAATGCCCGTTTTGCAATGGAAAATGTTCACCTCTATGCAAAAAAATGCGTCACGTACGCCGAGCAAGCATTTATGAATTATTGTACGGTGATGAGTTGAAAGAAGTCATTTATGAAGCAAATGGAAAACAGACAACGTACCAATATACAACAATTCAAGATGAACTAAGAAAAGGATATGCATTAGGATTTATTGAAGAAGATGTTTATGTTTAAGCAAGAGAAGTGGCGCCTACATGAACAAGCATTATTGCTTCGAAGGCTTGGAGAACTGTTAGAGAAAGGATATTCGTTATTACATGCATTAGAGTTTCTGTATTTTCATTTAACCCCGCATAAACAAATACAGCTCCAAGATGCTGCTGAAGAATTTAAAAAGGGAAGCAGCTTACATGATGTGTTTGATAAACTTGCATTTCATCCCGATATTTTAAGTTATTTATTTTATGCAGAGCAGCACGGTGACATTGCCTTTGCGTTGCAGCAAGGGAGCTCGCTCCTTGGCAGAAAAGATAAACATCAAAAAAATATGATGAAAGTGCTACGCTATCCGCTTGTTCTTTCTTTGTTTTTATTAGGTATTCTCCTCGTATTTAACCTAGTTCTTCTTCCGCAGTTTGCTACTTTATATCGTTCAATACGTGGATCATCTACTTCATTTACAGACAATATTTTAACGGTTATTCAAGCACTTCCGTATGTTATGGGAGGAGTTGTTTTTGCAATTGGTGCTGCAGTTCTTGTCTATGTGCTGTATGTAAAGAGGTTGCATCCAGTTATAAGAATGGATATTTGTATGAGAGTACCTCTTGTGAAAATGTTTTTTAAATTAACAAATTCACACTATTTTGCAATTCAATTAAGCGGCCTTTTACAAGGCGGGCTATCTATATTAGAAGCGTTAACGTTAATGCAGGAACAAAAGCATCATTTGTTTTTTCAATGCGAAGCGCTCAAAATACAGGAACTATTAACGATAGGTGAACACCTGGATTCTATTATGATGACTCGTTTGTATTATGAACAGGAGCTCGCATACATTATTAAACATGGACAAGCAAATGGCAATTTAGCAACTGAGCTTGCCGATTATAGTGAAATGGCAATAGAAAAAATCGAAGAGAAAATTAATCGGATTTTGTTTGTGATACAACCCATTTTGTTTACATGTATCGGACTGGTCGTTGTGCTTATGTATTTAGCGATGATTATGCCGATGTTTCAAATGATGGATTCTATTTAGGAGGCGTGTTCTGTGAAAAATGAAAAAGGCTTTACGCTGTTAGAAATGTTGCTTGTTATGGTTGTAATTTCTGTGTTGCTACTGCTTATTATTCCAAATGTCGTAAACCAGCGTTCTTCTGTACAAGGAAAGGGATGTGACGCCTTTGTAAAGTCTGTTGAATCACAAGTACAATCGTATCAATTAGAACATAATAAAATTCCAACAGTGGATGATTTGTTTACGGGTAAATATATTACATCTAAAACTTGTCCAAAAGGGGAGAGCATTACAATTGATGCTACAAATGGAGAGGTTAAAGTTGCAGGGAGATCGTGAAGAAAAATGGCTTTACATTATTAGAAATGCTTCTCGTATTAAGCGCTATTTCTATTTTAAGTGTTGTAACATATTTTAATTTATCGTCGATGTATGAAAAACAAAAGATGAATCAGTTTATGCATCAATTTTCTCAAGATATCCTTTTCATGCAACAAGTAGCGATGAGCCGCCATAACCGTCACACATTACGGTGGTTTCCTAATCAAGCTTCGTACAGCATTACGTCATCAGGAGAAACGAATCCTGTTCTAATTCGTTACTATCCATCTGATATACAGGTGAATATAAACACGTTCCCTAATCCAATGAGTTACGGAGCAGATGGAAATATTAATAGAGGTGGAACAATTATTATTTCTTATAAATCCAAAACGTACCATGTTGTATTTCAACTTGGGAGAGGAAGATTTACGTATTATGAAGTGTGACAAAGGTTCAGTTATGTTAGAAATTCTTGTGTCGCTTAGTTTATTAATGATGGCGGTTTCGCTTCTGATTCCGCAAACGCTTCTTATTATGCAGGAAAGAAAAAACATTCAGTTTCGGTACAGAGCGCAGCTACTGTTGAAAGAAGCAGCCGCTGTATATATGTATGACCATGTCGTATCGCCAGTAATAGAAAAGCGTTATGAACATACGGTATATACAATTCAATGGAAGACCGAAAAGGTGTGCGTAATGTGGAAAGATAGTAAACAGCGTGAGAATGAACGGTGTCGTCATGTTAAAAAATAAGCAATCGGGGTTTACGTTGTTAGAAGTTATGATCTGTTTTCTATTTATATCTGTATTTTTTCTTCTTCTCCCGCGTCTTCAACTCCTCTTTATAGAACCCCCGTACCCCTAAACAAATCACGAATTGGGAATGGAACGTTTTTTTAGAGCAAGTGCAAATTGAATTTCGCGATGTAGAAGAAGGGAATAATGGGGAAGGAAAATTGTTTTTCAAAACAAAGACAGGGGAACAAATCACATATGTTAAGTCTGGAAATAATATTGTTCGAAAAGTAAATGGGGCAGGTCATGAAATTCTATTACAAAAAGTAGAGGACATTTCTTATCAATTAGCAGCTCATACATTAATCATACGTGTGCAGGATATAAATGGTAAAGTATATGATGGTGTTGTTACCCGTTACTCTGCTATTGAGGTGAAATGATGAAGTCGGAAAGTGGATTTACAATGCCGGGAACAATCATCCTCCTATTTTTACTCATGTCTTTTTTAGTATATGAGACAAATATATTCCTATCAGATCAAAAATTTTATACAGAAGCAGAAGAATTGTTTATTTTAGAAGAAATAACGAGCCAAGCTGTTGCGGATGTGAAACAAGAATTAAAAGCTACAATGGGAAACAGAGAATTTATTTATTCGTACGAGGCAGGTGAAGCAAAGGGAAATTACACAATTGTAGATGGAAACGCTTCTATTACTTTACAATGTATAACAAAACGAAAGCGAGCAAGTAAAGTTAGCTTTCATTATAATACAAATAACGAAGCGATTACGAATTGGCAAGAGGAGAGAGGATAACATGCAAACATTATATATAACAGGTTTTATGGGATCTGGGAAAACAACAGTTGGTAAAGCATTAAGTAGTGCACTTCATATGCCAGTTATTGATACAGATCAGCGTATTGAAGAAAAGACAAAGAAACTGATTCGAGATATCTTTTCAGAAGAAGGAGAAGATGTGTTCCGAAAGTATGAAAGTGAAGTGCTGCAATCACTACCGACAAATAATTACATTATTACAACTGGAGGCGGAATCGTCGAAAAGGCGAAGAACCGAGAGTGGATGAATGAACATGGCACTGTAGTTTATTTATACTGTGATCCATATGTGATTGCCGAGCGAATTGCTGGGGATACAACAAGACCGTTATTTCAAAAGGAAAATATAGGGTCGTTTATCGAGAAATTTGAAAAGCGTGAAGCTTATTATGAAGAAGCAATAGTGAAGATCGACACGACGAATAAAAGTATTGAGGCAATTGTGCAAGAAATTCAGGAGGCGATTAATATATAAATTTAAATTGATATAAAACCTTCTTTTTTAGGGGAGGACGAGAGCGTCTGGCCGCGCATAGGGGCGGTCAGTGCCTTTTTCAGCCACATGCCAGGTTTAAAACAAAAGGAGCAGGTGAGTAGGAGGGCATGTTGTATTTTGCATAGCAGCAATCTGTGTGTTGAAAAATGAAATTGATTAATAAATAAATCCAAATAAACCTTCTTTTTAGGGGAGGGCGAGAGCGTCTAGCCGCGCATAGGAGCGGTCAGTGCCTTTTTCAGCCACATGCCAGGTTTTAAACAGAAGGAGCAGGTGAGTAGGAGGACATGTTATATTCTGCATAGCAGCAATCTGTGTGTTGAAAAATCAAATCGGATTTATATAAATGAAAAAAGTGGGCATACTAATCTAGTAGAGGTGATAGGTATGTCTACAAATGATTATATAAAATATATTACACAACAATTCGTATCATATATGGATGCTCCAAAAGAGGATCGAAAACAAAAACGGCAGCAGCGCCGTGAAGAGAGAGAACCATTTTTGAATCGGTGGTTTGGTATGTTGCCATTAAGTACCGCAATCTTTTATCGTCAAATGAAGAAAAAAAGAAAGAAGTCCAGTTAAGTATTTCTATGGAATCATTTACAACTAGAAAAGGATTTTATGTCATAGTATGACTTCTTCGGGAAGATGTACTCGTCATATGTTCGATAATATAGCATAAAAAAGAATCTCCACCGCATACAGGCAGTGGAGATTCTTTTTTATGAGTTACACTTCCGCTTCAGTCACCTTTTTGATTTTATTACTAATCCAAAGGAACCCAGCTCCAATTCCGATTGAAATGCACCAACCAATTCCCGTCATAAGCGCTTTCATTTCTCCGTATCCGTCTACTTCAAATTTAGAAATCATATAGATCTTAATACTGCTAAGTACGATAAATTGTAAGCCGAAAAAGAAAGTAAAGTATTGGAATGCTGGAAAGAGGCGTGGGTCACGATATAACAATTGCGCTTTCTTTCGATCATCCCCTTGCAATGCAGCAAGATCGGCTGCGAAATATAGCATGAGTGGTTGTTTGATGAAAATGGTACATATTACGACAATACCAAGTACAATGTGATAGTACACGTCGTTCCATAGCATCTTTTCAGCTGAACCGGAAAGTAAATCTACGCTTGTATTTACAATCATCGTAATGAGGATAAAAAAGCCGGTCACATGAAATTGCCGTTCTTTCTTAAAACAATATAGTGTATAAACAATGCCTGGTACAGAAGAAATAAGCATGGCATAATAGGCATCCATATATTGTTTGCCGAATTTCCAAATAACAAATGGAAAGATGAGATAAAAAATAATATCGTAGATCGCTTTATTGCTTTGTTTCATTGAACCACTCCTTTGTTTGTATTTTACAACAAAGATTCTGAATATTGTACTTGTTTATGGAAGATGAGTGAATTGAAGCGTATTGTAAAAAAAATTGACATTTTTTTGCGCTTTCATTGTGATATAATGGTCGTGAATTGATAAATCTAGTAATCAAATGTAAAAAATGCCCATAAAAATGTTGTAGGTAAAGGAAGTTTGGTGAAATTCCAACGCGGTCCCGCCACTGTAATAGATTAGTTAGCTAGTCTTAAGTCAGGTCGATTACCTCCAGCTTTGTTTAGACTAACTATTTCGAGGCAAAGGAGTTAGTCTACAGGTCTAGTTTTGCTTACATGCCTTACTAGGCCTTTTTTATTTGGGCAGAAAGGAGACGAGGATGAAATTAACGAGAACAATGATGGGGGTATTTTTGGCGATCTTGATGTTAATAAGCATCGTTGGTTGTTCAAATAAGGAGTCATCTGTTAATACCTCAAAACAGAAAGATGCAGTGAGTAAAGTAACAATTGAAGTAACGCAAAATAATGGTGATAGTAAGGTAGAAAAAAAGACTATTGAAATTAAGGAAAAAGAAACACTTTTAGACGTGATGAAGAAAAACTTCAAAATTGAAGAAAATAAAGGGTTTATCACTTCGATTAATGGAATTAAGCAAGATACGAAAGAAAATAAGTATTGGTTGTTTAACATTAATGGTACACCAGCAGTAAAAGGTGCAAACGAAACTGAATTAAAAAATGGTGATGAAGTAAAGTGGGATTTACATGCAGCTTCATAACCAGTCTTCTAATGTTCCGATTACACACATTAAAAGTATTGCGTTAGTGGGTGTATTAACAGCGTTGTCAGTTGCTGGAAGAATAATGTTTGCGTTTATTCCGAATGTACAACCGACAACGACATTACTTATTTTAGTAACATTATTGATGGGAATACGTTATGGAACTTTGCACGCTATACTTGTTATGGTAGCATCGAATTTAATATTAGGAATGGGAATTTGGACAATTCCACAAATTATTTCGTATGTCATTATTGTCCTCACTACCGGTTTGATTATTCGGCCTATGTTTTCAAAAATTCCACATGTCATCATGGGATTGTACGCTGGATTTACAGGTTTTTTATATGGATTTGTTATTTCTTTATGTCAGGCGCCAATTTATGGTATGAAATATTTTTGGGCTTATTATCTAGCGGGCGTACCGTTTGATCTCAATCACGCGATCGGAAATTTTGGGTTTTATATAGTGCTAGCACCGATTTTATTGCCATTATTAGATAAGTTATTAATTAAATATCAAAGTACATATACATAAATCCAAATTGAAAAACTGACATAAAGCTTAGGGGAGGACGAGAACGTCTGGCCGCACATGGAAGCGGTCAGGGCCTTTTCCTGCTACATGCAAGGTTTGAAACATAAGTAGCAGGCATGTGTGTATTCCGCATAGCTGCGTGATTATCATATACTCATTCAATGAAGAGGTTTACATACATGAAGTCGTGTACAATAATGAGTAGCAAAAAAGCTTTTGAGGAAGAAATTCCTTTAAAAGCTTTTTTATATGCAATTTTTGTTGGGGTAATTGAATTTTTTCCCTAATAGTAAGATTTGAGGTTTTTAATATATTGTATTATAATATTAAATTGGTATAATAATATTTATAATATATAAAACGCTTTTATTTTTTGAATTTGTTCACAAAATTGTCTAAAATACACTTTGATACTATGGCAATGTTGTTTTATAATGAAACTATTCATCTATACATGCATACATTAATTGTGAAAAAAATAACATTCTTAGTTTTTTTATAAATGTAAACGCTATCAAGGGAGAGGTGATACAAATGAGTAAATTTTTCTTCGATCAAAATCCTGCTACAGTTGAAGATGGGAAATTAGTAGAATATGCAGAAACAATTTATGGAAAAGGCGGACGTTCCGTATTAGAGAATTTAGTTTTAAAGGCATCTATTCGACTGCGCGATCGCTATCCTGAAAAGTCAGATGAGCAGATTTCTTACCTTGTGAATCAAGGACTACGTGATATGTTTCAAAAATATATGTAAGGAGAGGCAAATGCCTCTCCTTATTTTTTGTATAAGGGAGATGTTGATTGCGAAAACTAATGCCGAAGTATATACGAGTGAGGTGAACAAAATGAGTAACGGGGCAGGCGGTTCAAAGAAAAATAGAGAAACAGATGCAAATCATGTAAGTGCAAAAGATAGAGAATATCAAAAAAGAATGACAAAGATTCACCAACAAGAACATAATGATGGCCGAAAATATAATGGGAAAATCTAAAATGAACTTTTATTTTCTAACATAAAAAGCTCCTTGTAGAAGGAGCTTTTTATGTTAGAAAATGGTTTGCTGTCACATAAAAGAGTCCACCGTTTGTAATTTGCATCGTAATGCGCGGCTCATATTGTTCTTGCAAAGCTCGTTTTTCTATCTCATAGCTTTCTGGTAATTCATTACTTTCCTCATAAAAGCGGTTTAGGAGTTGTAAATCGTGATTCCAACGAATTTTTGCTTCTTCAGCCCATGAATGATCGTCTGAAGTAATGATACGTTTCATTGCTTCTTCAATTCTAGATAGCCCGCTTTGTGGTTTAATAATCGGTGTTAATGTAAAACAAAAATCAGGGATTTTTGGTGTGAGCCGAAGTGCTGCTAATGCTTCATGAAAATTGGTAATCATCGTACCAGAAATAAGATGAATACCAATGGAGTACAACATATCTTTTTTTCGATCACATTGATAGGAGACCTTTATATTGACACCAAGCCAAGGGTGAAGCGGAGTGCTTGTTTGTCCATTTGAATGTACATCTTCAAATAAACGAATGTAAGCACCTAATTCTTTAGTTGCTTGAAAAATTTGATGTAGGCGCGGAGAACCGTAGTGAATGAACTCGCCTTCTTGTTCCTCATATTTTGCATCAGTAATGAATGTAAGGCGCATTGGATTTGGTATGCCGCCTGTTTTTTCAAGATAATGCCAGTAAAATGGACGGTTCATTAGTAGTTTGTCCATCTCAATTGTTAATTGAACGTCTAATAAATGAGGGGAACGCTGCAAAATTTCACAGCCGTTTGCCTCGAAAAAACAATGTAAATAATCATGAATTTCATGTTGCTGCATTGCCATGCACCTCAGCTTCATTTCGTTTGGCAAATTCAATAATAGATGTTAAGTTTTCCATTTTGATTCGGATTTCGCCTTCACTTTTGGAATTGGCAAAAATATCGTGAATGTGTGCATCGATATTTTTTATATTAACTCTTGTTAAAATTTCATCTAAATCACCAATGACACGCTCAAATAAATCAATTTTTTCATACAGCAGTTTTAAAATATGCTCTTCTACTGTATATTTTGTTGCCAAATTATAAATGTGAACATCATGCTTTTGTCCGAGACGATGAATTCGTCCGATTCTTTGTTCAAGGCGCATCGGATTCCAAGGAAGGTCGTAGTTGATCATGTAATTACAAAATTGTAGATTTATCCCTTCACCGCCTGCTTCTGTCGCAATTAATACTTGGGCATGGTTTTGAAACAATTCTTTCATCCAATCTTTTTTACCGCGCTTAAATCCGCCGCGAAATGGTACAGATGAGATGCCGTGCTGCTTTAAAAACCATTGCAAATACATTTGAGAAGCACGGTATTCTGTAAAAATAACAACTTTATCATTAATTTCTTTAATGATTTCTAATGCTTTATTTGCTTTTGAATTAGAGGGAATACCATTAATTTTTTCCATTAACACATCTATGTACGGATCCACTGTGTATTGCTCATTTTCTTTTTGGCGCTTTTCTACATGCTTTTTAAGTGAGAAATAAACAGCTTCGCGGCTACTGCACGCTTCACGCTTTAATGTTAAAGCAGAAAATGCTGAGGTACATACATCTTGTCGTTTCCACCCTTCAATTGCATCGTATAAAGCTTTTTCCTGTTCATTGAAGTCGACAAAGAGCGTATGAACGTGCCGCTTTGGCCATTCGATGCCAGTATCGTTTCGTCGATTCCGTACCATTACTTTATTAATGAGTTCTTTTAAATGTTCATCTGTTTCAGCCGTGCGATTTTTCGAAGCGTAATACGCTTCAAAATTAGATTGGTTGCCGAGATGACCAGGTTTTAATAACGAGACAAGATTAAAGATTTCATCAATGCGATTTTGAACAGGTGTTGCGGTTAGTAATAAGCAAAATTTTTTCTTTAATAGTTGGGCAAATTCATAGTTTTTCGTTTTGTTGTTTTTTAGTTTGTGTGCTTCATCAATAATAATGAGATCATATTCTAAATTTAAAACGATATCACGGTGCGGGGAGCGCTTCGCGGTATCAATAGACGATACAATAACGTCAACTTGCTCCCATGAGTAACTTTTTCGCTGAGCAATGGCTGGAATGAAAAACTTTGTATTTAGTTCATATGCCCATTGGGAAACGAGAGATGCCGGTACGAGAATGAGAACCTTTTTCACAAGTCCGCGCACCATAAATTCTTTTAAAATAAGTCCAGCTTCAATTGTTTTTCCAAGGCCAACCTCATCTGCTAAGATTGCTTTTCCATTCATCTGTTCAATGACGGTTTGCGCAACTTCCAGTTGATGCGGAAGCGGCGTGAAATTAGGTAAATGTTTAGGCGCCTGTAGTCCGTCAAATGTGGGAATGAGAAGGGACTGCTCAGTTTGATATGCGAGATGAAATAGTTCCCAGTTTGTCCACGGACCATCTTCTTCAATTCGTTTTAAGAAGTTTTCTTGCCAAGAACGTTCTATTGAAACTTCGACATTCATGGATAATATCTCACCCTCTATAAATTCTAAATTATTTTTTTAGCTAGAATATTGATGAAACGACTCGAAAAATGTTAGGATAATGGTGTGAAATGTGTGGAATCTTTCGTATTTTGTCCAAGAAAGCACTTTTTTATTTACGCTTTCATAAAAAAATAGAATGAGATTCCGTATATCCCATCTTTTTAACACTGAAAATGTTTAGAAATGGGAAGTCAACTTTTATTAATTTGTCATAGAAAGTGCAAGGGGGAGAGAACATGATTACGTTACAACGTACACCGCTATTTGATGTATACGCGAAGTATGGTGGGAAAACAATTGACTTTGGTGGTTGGGAATTGCCAGTTCAATTTTCAAGCATTAAAGAAGAACATGAAGCTGTTCGCACAGAAGCAGGTCTGTTTGATGTTTCTCACATGGGGGAAGTAGAAGTAAAAGGTGCGGATAGTTTAGCATTTTTACAACGTGTAGTTACAAATGATGTTTCTATCTTAAAGATAGGCGGAGCACAATATACGGCAATGTGCTATGAAGATGGTGGTACGGTAGATGACTTATTAATCTACAAACGCGGAGAAGAAGACTATTTATTAGTAATCAATGCATCAAATATTGAAAAAGATTATGAGTGGTTAGCTTCTCATGTAAGCGGTGATGTGCAAGTAGTCAACGTTTCTAGTGAAATTGCACAACTTGCAATTCAAGGACCAAAAGCAGAAGGCATTTTACAAAAAGTTGTATCAGAAGATTTGAAAGAAATTAAGTTCTTTAAATTTAAAGACAATGTTCTTGTTGGTGGAGTAGAAGCGCTTGTATCTCGTACTGGTTATACAGGTGAAGATGGATTTGAAATTTACTGTAAGAGTGAAGAAGCTGCAAAGATTTGGGAAAAACTTCTTGAAGTAGGCGAAGAAGACGGCTTAAAACCATGTGGTTTAGGAGCACGTGATACACTTCGTTTTGAAGCGACACTTCCTCTTTATGGTCAAGAGTTATCAAAAGATATTACACCAATTGAAGCTGGAATTGGCTTTGCGGTAAAACCAAATAAAGAAATGGATTTCTTTGGAAAAGAAACGTTAAAGGAACAAAAAGAAAACGGTGCACCTCGTAAATTAGTCGGCATCGAAGTAATTGAACGTGGTATCCCGCGCACGCATTACCCTGTATATGTAGGCGAAGAAAAAATCGGGGAAGTTACAAGTGGTACACAATCTCCAACGTTAAAGAAAAGTATTGGTTTAGCGTTAATTGATGTGAAATATGCAGCAGTTGATACAGAAGTGGAAATTGAAATTCGTAATAAACGCGTCAAAGCAGTTGTTGTTCCAACACCATTTTACAAACGTTCAAAGTAACGGGGAGAGGGGTAGATTTCATGTTGCATCGTTATCTTCCAATGACAGAAGAAGACAAAAAAGAAATGTTACAAACGATCGGTGCTCAAACGATTGATGAGTTATTTTCTGATATTCCAGAAAGCGTTCGTTTTCAAGGGGATTTAAATATTAAACAGGCAAAATCAGAACCAGAACTTTTAAAAGAACTGTCTGAGCTTGCTAGTAAAAATGCAAACTTAAAAGACTATGCTTCCTTTTTAGGAGCAGGTGTATATGATCATTATGCACCAGTAATTGTAGATCATGTTCTGTCTCGTTCAGAATTTTATACAGCTTATACACCATACCAACCAGAAATTTCACAAGGGGAATTACAAGCAATCTTTGAATTCCAAACAATGATTTGTGAACTAACAGGTATGGATGTAGCGAACTCTTCTATGTATGACGGAGGTACAGCGTTAGCAGAAGCGGCAATGCTAGCAGCAGGTCATACTCGTAAAAAGAAAATTCTTGTTTCTAAAGCAGTTCATCCGGAATCAAGAGCAGTTCTTGAAACGTATGCAAAAGGTCAACACCTTGAGGTTGTTGAAGTTGATTATAAAGATGGTGTAACAGACTTAGACGTATTACAAAGCGAAGTAGATGATACAGTTGCTTGTGTAATCGTTCAATATCCAAACTTCTTTGGACAAGTGGAGAAACTAGCTGATATTGAGAAAATCGTTCATCAGCAAAAATCATTATTCATCGTTTCTTCTAATCCATTATCATTAGGTGCGTTAACACCACCAGGTAAATTTGGTGCTGATATTGTTATCGGCGATGCACAACCATTTGGTATCCCAACACAGTTTGGAGGCCCGCACTGCGGTTATTTTGCAACAACGAAAGCATTTATGCGTAAAATTCCAGGACGTCTTGTAGGACAAACTGTGGATTCTGATGGTAAACGTGGCTTCGTATTAACGCTGCAAGCACGTGAGCAACATATTCGTCGTGATAAAGCGACATCTAATATTTGTTCAAACCAAGCGCTAAACGCATTAGCAGCTTCTGTTGCAATGACAGCACTTGGGAAACAAGGTGTGAAAGAAATGGCACGTCAAAACGTTTCTAAAGCACAATATGCAAAACGTCAGTTTGAAGCAAAAGGGTTCACAGTAACATTTGCTGGACCGTTCTTCAATGAATTTGTTGTAGATTGCAAACGTCCAGTGCAAGAAGTAACTGATGCATTAGTACAAAAGAATATTATCGGTGGTTACGACTTAGGCCGTGATTATAAAGAATTAACAAATCATATGCTTCTAGCGGTAACAGAACTTCGTACAAAAGAAGAAATTGACACACTTGTAAACGAAATGGGGGCTATCCAATGAAGAACCAAGACCAAGCACTTATTTTTGAAATGAGTAGAGAAGGACGCATAGGATATAGCTTACCCCAATTAGATGTAGAAGAAGTAAAGTTAGAAGATGTATTTGAGAGCGATTATATCCGCGTAGAAGATGCTGAGCTTCCAGAAGTATCTGAACTTGATATTATGCGCCATTACACAGCTCTTTCAAATCGTAACCACGGCGTTGATTCTGGATTTTATCCATTAGGATCTTGTACAATGAAGTACAATCCAAAAATCAATGAAAACGTGGCACGTTTCCCAGGCTTTTCGCACATTCATCCGCTTCAAGATGAAAAAACAGTGCAAGGTGCAATGGAATTAATGTATGACTTACAAGAACATTTAATTGAAATTACAGGTATGGATACTGTTACACTTCAACCAGCAGCTGGTGCACACGGTGAATGGACAGGATTAATGTTAATCCGTGCATACCATGAAGCAAACGGTGACTATAACCGTACAAAAGTGATCGTTCCTGACTCTGCGCACGGAACAAATCCAGCATCTGCAACAGTAGCAGGTTTTGAAACAATTACAGTAAAATCCAATGAAAATGGTCTTGTTGACTTAGAAGATTTAAAACGTGTTGTGAACGAAGAAACAGCAGCACTTATGTTAACAAATCCAAATACACTTGGATTATTTGAAGAGAACATTTTAGAAATGGCAGAAATCGTCCATAATGCAGGCGGTAAATTGTACTATGACGGTGCAAACTTAAATGCGGTATTAAGTCAAGCGCGTCCTGGAGATATGGGATTTGACGTTGTACATTTAAATCTTCATAAAACATTTACAGGTCCGCATGGCGGCGGTGGCCCAGGTTCTGGTCCAGTAGGTGTAAAAGCAGATTTAATTCCGTTTTTACCAAAGCCAATTTTAGAGAAAACAGAAAGCGGCTACCACTTTAATTACGATCGTCCACAAGCAATCGGACGCGTGAAACCATTCTATGGTAACTTTGGTATTAACGTTCGTGCGTATACGTATATTCGTTCTATGGGTCCAGATGGACTTCGTGCAGTAACAGAATATGCAGTATTAAATGCGAACTATATGATGAGAAGATTAGCTCCATTCTATGATCTTCCATTTGATAGACATTGTAAGCATGAATTTGTATTATCAGGTCGTCGTCAAAAGAAACTTGGCGTACGTACGCTTGATATTGCGAAACGTCTGCTTGATTTCGGCTACCATCCACCAACAATTTACTTCCCATTAAACGTGGAAGAATGTATTATGATTGAGCCGACAGAAACAGAATCAAAAGAAACATTAGATGGATTTATCGATACGATGATTCAAATCGCAAAAGAGGTAGAAGAAAACCCAGAAGTGGTTCAAGAAGCGCCGCATACAACAGTAATTAAGCGTCTTGATGAAACACTGGCAGCACGTAAGCCGATTTTACGCTATCAAAAACCATCTATGGTACAAGTTTAATAATCAATAATATATATCAAAATTTAAAACCTAACATAGACCCCTTTTCTTTTTAAAAATGGATTTATATGGTTTGTAAAGGACTCGCTATATGCGAGTTCTTTTTTGTAGAAACGAAAACCCTAGGCTAGGCCTAGGGTTCTAAAAAGCTTTCAGCATGGTATTAAAAAAAACTCTTCCGAGGTGCTAAAATAAAATTGGTTCGCCAACCAATATTTGAGCAAACGG
>NZ_JAMBOP010000060.1 GCF_023715645.1 Bacillus cytotoxicus
TGTAACCGTCAAGACGAATTTTACACTTTCTGCTAAGTTTCATTTTACAATTCTGCTTAAAATAAGCTTTGCCTATTCTTCATACGATAACTGTCTCCATCCATATGGATAACTTCCACACGATGCAATAAACGATCCAAGATTGCTGTTGTAATACCTTGATCCCCCATCAAATGACTCCATTCTTCTGGGTTTTTATTCGATGTTAAAATGATTGAACTTCGTTCATACAAATGATTAATAAGCTGGAAAAACAAATTCGCTTCTCGTTGATCCATTGCCATATACATTAAGTCATCAATAATGACTAAATCTGATGCCTTTAATCGCTTCATCTGTACTTGTGATTTATGCGTAAACTCTTGTGTTTTCAATAGTTGAATTAATTCTCCCATGCTCACAAAGTATACTTGAAACCCTTTGTAAATAGCTTCTATTCCTAGTCCTATTGCCAGAAACGTTTTACCAACACCAGGAGGGCCTAATAAAATCAAGTTATACTGCTGTTCTAACCAACTAAATTCCTGTAGTTGTATTAATTGCCGCTCTGTCAGAGCTGTTTGCTCTTCAACTTGGAACTCACGAAGTGTTTTAAAATAAGGGAAACGAGCCCACTTAATTCGTTTTTCAATACTTTTTTCTTCTCGCTTATTGATTTCAAAGGACGTGATCTCCTCCAAAAATTCGAAGTAAGTCCAAGATAGTCTTTCAGCTTCGCGAAGGAGCTTAGGAAGCTCCTCAGCGGTTTCCGATAAACGTAATTGGCGAAAATAAGATTGTAATTCCGTCATTGTTCTATTCATTGACTGTGTCCTCCTAAAATACTTGTATATGTATCTAGAGAACGTGTCGGTACCTCTATTTGTATTTCAGATGTAGGAATACGAATTTCCTTTTCACTTGTCCATATTGTTTCCTCATTGGATTTCTTTAAATAGCTCACGACATCACGGAAATCATTTGCGCTATAGAGTTTTTCACCTATACATTTTTGAAGTGCTAGATTGATCCACTCCGAATCTTCTTTCATTACCATCTTAAGAATTGCTAATTGATCTCGGCGATAACGGGCATATTTTAAGCAAATTTCAGTTACATACATATGTGCAGCTTCTTTATCTTTGAAATGAGAGATAACACTGCGTTTTAACTCTTCAATTCCCTTTGAACGATCTCGCGTGTGGTTGCGATTTTTTATCAGTTTTCCTTTTTCAAAACTAATTTGGTGTTCCGCAATGATATCACCATCTGGTTGTTTACGAATAACTAAAACATTAACATCTTCACCTTGTATCTCTAGAAATACTTGATTATCTGGTTGAGATTTATAAGTTCCTACAGGAACTGAATAACGGTTTGATTGAAAACGAATAGTATTGTCCTTATTAACAGTCCTTGGTATAATATCCGCACAGATACTTTCCTTAGAAAGTATTGGGGAGACAGGTTGAAGGTGTTGCTTTTCCAGGAGAAACACTTCAACGGGTCTCTTTTTTATTGTATTGTGTACATTCTTATTGCCTGTACGTCCCAGCCACTCTAGTGCTCGAGTATTCCAGTCATCAATGTTTGTAAATACACGACTATCCGCAAAATTTCGTTTGATGTACTTCACCACATTTTCTATCATTCCTTTAGATTCTGGATCAGCTTTTCTGCATAAATGAACACGGAATTTTCGTTCCTTTACGTATGCCTGAAATTCAGTTGTTAGTATTAAATCTCCCGCATTTTCACTAACACTTAGAAGATGATCTTGGTCGTAAACAATTTCTTCTGTACGTCCACCAAAATAACGGAAGGCATTTTCATGACAACGGATGGCGTCTTGCGTCGTGAATGGTTTATCTTGCCACTCCATATATTTATAACGCGAATGTGCCAATACAAAGGCGATGAAATATAATTTCACTTCCTTCTTTGCTTTCGTTTTCTGTTTTGTTTCTCCCCAGTCTACTTGAATTTGCTTACCCATTGGTTGTTCAGAGACTGCTTCATACTGTCTTACAATCACTTTTTTCTCAATCTGATAGATTTCTCGAATCTCACTTATATATAACCGAACGGTACTATCTCCCACTTTTAAATCTGGATAACGCTCTAATAGCCAGTCTTTGATTTGAGCGGCGCTTAAGTGTGGATATTCTTCTAACCAAGCGACGATCCAGTCACGATAAGGATCTAACTTTTTAGGCTTCCGATTAAGATCCACTAAATATTCTTTTACTTCCTCAAACGTCATTTCCAAGTATTTATAGACCGTAGGTCGTGAGATTTTTAGCTCTTCTGCAATTTGTGCAACTTTAAATTTCTTCTCATGTAATTGACGAATTTTCAAGTATAGCATTAACTTCTCCTCCAAATCCCCAACCTCCAATAAACAGATACTTTCAGTTTACTAGAAAATTGGTTTTAATGAGCTAAAGTGTAAAAGGTTTCTTAGCGAAAACTGTCAATTTTATTTTAGCGTTTACA
>NZ_JAMBOP010000061.1 GCF_023715645.1 Bacillus cytotoxicus
CCTTCTTTTCTGCTTCTCCGTATGTCACTGATTTAATTTTTAAGGTTGCGTCTCCCAATGCTACATTGTCTCCTACACGGTATGTTTGAATTTCATACGCTTTCGCAACTCCTTTATTCACATCATATACCCGAAAACCCCAGACAGAGAGTAATATAACCGCTATAATAAGAAAACTAATCTTTTTTTTGCTCATCATTCTTCTCCTGTAAGAAATAGTGATCAACAATTTTCCCTTTCTCCATCATAAAGATTTCATCAGAAAGATAATTCAACTCTTCCTTATCATGACTTGCAATAAGAATACATTTGTTTTTCGCTTTTAGCTCTAGTAACAATTTCTTTAATTCCTCAATACCATCTGCATCTAATGCATTTGTTGGTTCATCTAAAATAATAAGGTCTGGTTCTTCCATAATCGCTTGCGCCAATCCTAAACGCTGCTTCATCCCCAATGAATACTTCCGGTACTTCCTTTTGTCGTCTGGATCTAAACCGACAAGTCGTATAGATTCTCGAATTCTCTCATCATCAATGGCACCTGTTAAATCCGCTAGCATTTTTAAATTTCGAAATCCGGTATAATTATTTAAGAAACCTGGATATTCGATGAGAATACCGACACTTTTCGGAAAAGAGATTTCTTTTCCTAATACAGAACCATCAATCGTTACCGTCCCTTCCGTCGGTAAAATTAAACCACATAAGGCGCGAAATAACATCGTTTTACCAGAACCATTTTTACCGCGAAATCCGTAAATAAAACCTTTTTGTAGTGATAAATTAATATCTTTTAATATAGGCTGCTGTTTCATATTTTTTGATAAACGCTCTACTTGTAAGTAAGCCGTCACACTTCATTCCCCCTATAACATATCCTTTTTGCGAAAAATAAAAAGGATACACATTGTAATAACACTATATAAAACGAAACTATGAACAATAGAAACTTGTAATGTAAGATGGTGCTCTGTATCGAAAATAGATTGTTTCAAAATCATAGAATGAATAGCTGGCAACCATTGATTGTCTGATAATGTTGACATACCACTTACAATAATAGTGCCAAAAAATACAATCGGTGCAGATAGAAGCTGCATAAATAGTAGTTGTATACTCGATAACACAATACCAGCCATGATATACCCAAATAAAATACGGCACACAAGTTCACTTGGTGTTACGGATATGACCAATTCTGACTGAATCACTTGTTTAAAATACGGCGATGCCTCTAGTGAAAAATTGCCCATCATGCAGCTTGCACATACATATATTACGAAAAATACACCGAGATAGATTACTATATTTTGAACAAAAATCCAGCCGATATATGAAAGTACATATTGCAATCTAGAGCGACAGCGCAGTAACAAATAACTTCGATTATGTTTAAAATCATGAAATAAAAAATCTCCGATTAAAAACAATACAAAAAACTGAATAAACTCCCAAAATAAAGGTGGATCATACTCTGATATATGTAAAAAATATCCTTTATCTTTTAATAACAAATAAAAGATTTCGACACTGTTGCTTCCTGTCACCTTCATTTGTACACTCATCACAATTGCTAAAAAAGCGATAAAACTAAAAAAGGCAATATACTTATACTTTCCGTAAGAAATGCTGTAACGCACATTTCGCAACAATAACGTATGTAACGATGTCTTTGTCATGAGAGAAAATCCTTTCTTTCATATAACCAGCCTGTAATACTGTACAAAACAAGAGAAACAAGTAATACATATCCACAGTGGTAGACAGTCATCATTGGCTGTATCCAATTTTCAATCGTTAAGCTCGTTGCTTTCGTGAAAAAAGGAAAGAAAAAAAGATTCGTTTTGTCTAAAGCGGCGAGTGAAAATACAATTGCCAAAATAATGGCGCTGCTTTTAATCCATTGCTTTAAAAAGAGTGTTAATAAGGAAATAAGCAAAGCACCTAAAAATACATTTACGAATACCGTAATAATGATTTTAAACGAAGTAACATGTGCTATCACCTTTTGAAA
>NZ_JAMBOP010000062.1 GCF_023715645.1 Bacillus cytotoxicus
AGGCACGCCGCCAGCGTTCATCCTGAGCCAGGATCAAACTCTCCAATAAAGTGTTTGTCTAGCATCATAAAATAAAAATTGACGTTTCACGTTGTTTGTTTCGTTCAGTTTTCAAAGAACTTGTTTGTCGCTCATTTGCGACTCCCTTATGTTAACATCTCAGTCATTCGATGTCAACTAAGTTTTTTATTTCATTATCGCTTTCTGCTTTGTTGTAGCAGCGACTCGTATAATATTACACCTCTATTCATTAATAGTCAATGCCTTTTTAAAATTTTTTAATCCTTATTTAAAAACAACGTAACTACTCAGTCATACATTTCATTTAGAAGCTTGGTAAGGAGTTGTTCAGTTAATATAATGATTTAGACTAAACATTATTGGTTTAATTGTATTTATCTATTCTCATGTTTTAAATTTATTAAACTACCCCCAGCCACCCATAATAGTTTTATGATATTAATTTCCACATCTAATCCTTCTTTGTATTCTCTTTTTAAGGCTTCCATAGTAGTTTCGAAATCTACACCATTACACTCCACAGCTCCTCCTGGTAAAATCCAGAAGTCGTCCATCTTATGTAAAAGTACATGTTCATTATGTATTAATACACCAGCAGTTCTAATGTTTGTTCTCACAAAAACACATCCTTTCTCAATTAAATCAAATATTAATACATCAAAACTTCCTATAGTTAAATACAAATATCCGTTCAGTCTAAAACATTTTTTAATGGGACAGGAGTATGATTCCAGCGAAAATACGCCCCCCTTATTACCTAATAGAAAGTTATTTTCATTCTTCAGCATATAGATCGCTGTCATGAAGATAAAGTGAAACTCCCCTCAGTGACACTTCCCTTACTGGTGGACAGCTCGCTCAATTGGGCTTTTACGGACAAAATCCAAAGGAACAAAACGGTACGACTTTCTTACATTAACTGTACTATGATTATTAGGGGATAACTAAACCACACCTTAGCAAAATTCACATAATGGACACAACCCGACAAACTCCCCTATGATAAAATGGAAATTATGAACAGTTAATAAACACTGGACCATTATGGTCTATTTTCACATGTCTATCAACTGATTACCACTATAAGTAATGTGTTAATATTATTTTAATAACATAATGGAGATGATAAAATATGACAACCTGGTTTATAGTTTCGTTGGTTATTATGTTTACTCTTAAATTAGTACTAACTTCTCTTCCATCTTCTGTTGTAGAATCGTTTACCAACAAATTTCAATTACACCCAAAACTCGATGATACGACTGTTACCATAACTATCGACGGAAAAACTTTAGAAGACGAAGACAAGGTTCAAGTTATTGATCAATTTAACCAAGCGCTATTTTTAGAAAAATACTATTTCCCTCCTCAGAGCAGTGGAACACCATTGGTCATTAATACTAAGAGAGGCAAAAAGGACGTTAGTTTTTCTATATACAGTTACAACGACCACGTTGATGTAATCAAACAGTATAAGAAAAAGGTAGTTGCGTATAGTCTTCGTTCTGACAGCCTTCAAAAACGGTCCATGTTAGCAACGGGAGATGTAGTTTAAAAAAAGATCACCAAAGAGGTGATCTTTTTTAATAGAAAAAATCTTAAATAACAATGATATTCGCAAGTAGATTCACACAGTAAATCCTCTTAATCTCAATTAAAAATATATTAACCACCAATAGTGACGCTTTTCTCACTGTTGGAAAGCTCTCACCAATCGGGCTTTTACGGGCAGTTTTCTCCCAGTGATTCCCCCACCGTTAATGCAGGATAAAAATGGATCTACACCTTGCTACCTTTCTTTATTTTAAAACTTTGCGCGTGGCAGGAAAAGGAACTGACCGCTTCTATGCATAGCCAGTTCCTCCGGGCCATTTAAAGAAATGCTTTTCTATCGGTTTTTCATATTATAACTGAG
>NZ_JAMBOP010000063.1 GCF_023715645.1 Bacillus cytotoxicus
GGAGCTGTCCCATAAGTCGGTGAAACCGATTTATGGGCAGCCCTTTTGTTTTTTTGCATAAAAAAATCGCCTTGTCCTGTATAATTGTAAGTAACCACACCAACAAAAACACGAAAGCAGAGGCGATTTTTTTATGAGTAACCATTCAGCTACTTTCATTCATTATAACATGGGTCAATTAATCCTACCAATGGACTATAGCGAATTAATTCCAGAAGATCATGTGGTGAGAGTCATCCATGACATGGTGGAACAAGTCAGTGACGAGCTATTCTTCTCTCGTTATCAAGGTGGCGGTCGTAGTTCATACCACCCCAAAATGATGACGAAGGTAATCCTCTACGCGTATACGCAAAAAATCTATTCTTGTCGTGATATTGCCAAATCATTACGAGAACACCTACCGATGATGTGGTTATCTGGTCAACAAACGCCTGATTTTCGCACAATCAATCGTTTTCGTTCCGAACGAATGAAGGATATGATTGAACCACTTTTCACAGAATTAATCCAACTATTATTGAAACAAAACTATATATCTATGGAGAATTACTTTTTGGATGGTACAAAAATTGAAGCGAATGCCAATAAGTATTCTTTTGTATGGAAAAAAGCGACGGACAATTATGAAGAAAAACTTCAAGAAAAAATCAAACTTACATTTCAACAAATTGAAAAAGCAATTGAACTTGATGAACAATTACTAATGGATTCTGAAAAGCCAGTTAAAAAAATCACATCTATACAATTAGCTGAAGTGGTGAAACAAGTAGAGAAACAAGTAGAAAAAGCGGAAACAGAGTTAGAGCAGGAACAAGATAAGGAAGCAAAAAAAGAGAAAAAGAAAGTGTATCAGGAGAAGCGAAAAATCTATAAAAAAATGAAAGAAGACTACTTACCACGATTACAAAAGTACGAATCACATCAAGAGACTTTCGGTGATCGTAATAGCTTCTCGAAAACAGACCAGGATGCCACATTTATGCGAATGAAAGAAGATCATATGAAAAACGGGCAATTGAAAGCTGGATATAATGTACAAGTAGGAACAGAAAATCAGTTTATTTTGGGTTATTCTCTTCATCAGCGTCCGACGGATACACGTTGTTTCATCCCACATTTAGAGAAATTAAAGGCGTCAACTTTACCTTTCCCAACACGAATTATCGCTGACGCGGGATATGGGAGCGAAACGAATTATTTGTATGCCGAAGATAAAGAGTTTTCAGTATTGATCCCTCCACCTATGATGAGGAGAGAAGCATCAAGTTCGTATAAAAAGGATATTCGCAACGTAAGTAATTGGGAATACAAGGAACACGACGACTATTATATTTGTCCAAACAATCAAAAAGTCACATTCAAAAATTATTCACAACGCACAGATTCATATGGTCATACAAGAGACTTTAAGATTTACGAGTGTGAAGACTGTTCGGGTTGTCCGTTCAAAGAGAAGTGCACAAAAGCGAAAGGAAATCGACAAATTCATTACAACCCAGTGTATGAAGAGTTAAAAGCGAAAGCAAAACAAAGCCTTTGGTCTGACGAAGGATCACAAATCTACGCCAAGCGAAAAACGGAGGTAGAAAGCGTGTTCGGTCATATCAAGGGCAATCGGTCGTTCCGTCGATTCTCGTTAAGGGGATTGGCAAAAGTAACAATCGAGTTCGGGCTAGTCGCCATAGCCCACAACTTCCTCAAACAAGCGGAACAGAACCGCTTGTTTGAGGAAGAAAATCTAAAAAACAGCAAAACCCACGGAGAAAACTTATTTTCTCCGTGGGTTTTAGTCATTTAAAGGGACTTTTGGGACAGCCCC
>NZ_JAMBOP010000065.1 GCF_023715645.1 Bacillus cytotoxicus
AATTTTGGTTAAGTTAGAAAGGGCGCACGGTGGATGCCTTGACACTAGGAGTCGATGAAGGACGGGACTAACACCGATATGCTTCGGGGAGCTGTAAGTAAGCTTTGATCCGGAGATTTCCGAATGGGGAAACCCACCATACGTAATGGTATGGTATCTTTATCTGAATACATAGGGTAAAGAGGACAGACCCAGGGAACTGAAACATCTAAGTACCTGGAGGAAGAGAAAGCAAATGCGATTTCCTGAGTAGCGGCGAGCGAAACGGAATCTAGCCCAAACCAAGAGGCTTGCCTCTTGGGGTTGTAGGACATTCTATACGGAGTTACAAAGGAACGAGGTAGACGAAGCAGCCTGGAAAGGCTCGTCATAGAAGGTAACAACCCTGTAGTTGAAACTTCGTTCCCTCTTGAATGTATCCTGAGTACGGCGGAACACGTGAAATTCCGTCGGAATCTGGGAGGACCATCTCCCAAGGCTAAATACTACCTAGTGATCGATAGTGAACCAGTACCGTGAGGGAAAGGTGAAAAGCACCCCGGAAGGGGAGTGAAAGAGATCCTGAAACCGTGTGCCTACAAATAGTCAGAGCCCGTTAACGGGTGATGGCGTGCCTTTTGTAGAATGAACCGGCGAGTTACGATCCCGTGCGAGGTTAAGCTGAAGAGGCGGAGCCGTAGCGAAAGCGAGTCTGAATAGGGCGTTTAGTACGTGGTCGTAGACCCGAAACCAGGTGATCTACCCATGTCCAGGGTGAAGTTCAGGTAACACTGAATGGAGGCCCGAACCCACGCACGTTGAAAAGTGCGGGGATGAGGTGTGGGTAGCGGAGAAATTCCAATCGAACCTGGAGATAGCTGGTTCTCCCCGAAATAGCTTTAGGGCTAGCCTTAAGTGTAAGAGTCTTGGAGGTAGAGCACTGATTGAACTAGGGGTCCTCATCGGATTACCGAATTCAGTCAAACTCCGAATGCCAATGACTTATCCTTAGGAGTCAGACTGCGAGTGATAAGATCCGTAGTCAAAAGGGAAACAGCCCAGACCGCCAGCTAAGGTCCCAAAGTGTGTATTAAGTGGAAAAGGATGTGGAGTTGCTTAGACAACTAGGATGTTGGCTTAGAAGCAGCCACCATTTAAAGAGTGCGTAATAGCTCACTAGTCGAGTGACTCTGCGCCGAAAATGTACCGGGGCTAAATACACCACCGAAGCTGCGGATTGATACCTATGGTATCAGTGGTAGGGGAGCGTTCTAAGTGCTGTGAAGTCAGATCGTAAGGACTGGTGGAGCGCTTAGAAGTGAGAATGCCGGTATGAGTAGCGAAAGACGGGTGAGAATCCCGTCCACCGAATGCCTAAGGTTTCCTGAGGAAGGCTCGTCCGCTCAGGGTTAGTCAGGACCTAAGCCGAGGCCGACAGGCGTAGGCGATGGACAACAGGTTGATATTCCTGTACCACCTCTTTATCGTTTGAGCAATGGAGGGACGCAGAAGGATAGAAGAAGCGTGCGATTGGTTGAGCACGTCCAAGCAGTTAGGCTGGTAAGTAGGCAAATCCGCTTACCG
>NZ_JAMBOP010000066.1 GCF_023715645.1 Bacillus cytotoxicus
CACTTTGTTGAAAAAAGATTATGTCAAAGAAAATGCCAAGTTTTTTTGGCATTTTTTGATTTCTATTTGTTTTATAAAGGAGTTTCTTCTATAATTTGATGTGTTAGGTGTAAACCAACTCGCTTAAGTGAGCGAAGTTTGGTCCACTTTTTTAAGTTTTGTATGATGGCCGTCATCAAAACTTGTATTTTAACCTTTTGAGCTCCACGGTATCGCGCATAGCGCAAACCGTGGAGTTCTTTACTATGTGCGAAACTCAGTTCCACCGTAGATGGACGAACAGAACGGAGAATTTTCCCTCTCATCGATAAGCGCTGTTCTCTTAATTGATCGTAAATTTCTTGATGAATTGAAATTCGTAACACACGGTCTTCATTTTCTTTTTTCGCAAATGGACAGAATTGACAGCTTCCTTTAGGTGGTTTGAATTCATGATATCCTTGACGATTTGTCGTTTTATAATAAAATGGTACACCACAAGGACAGGCATAGAGATCCTCGTTTACTTGTTTAAAGTGGTGACGACGACACTGCGGATGTTCTTTTGTGGCGAATCGGCGATAAGATATGTAGACAAAGAAGTGACGTTGAAACAACTTGCTTGCGAGGGAAGCGTTATAGTACCCTGAATCAAGGGCAATTTCTCCCGCATATTTTCCAAATAATTGTTTTAACCATTCAATTTGTTCAATCAACTTGCGATGTCCTGGAACATTCGCAGCGGTGATATCTGTGGCAATGATAAAATTATGAAGTGAATCGACTACTCGGTGTTCAAAATACGCAAACCGGCCGCGTTTATCGTGTTTAACAGATAAACGTGCATCAGGATCTACTGGACTAATATGCGTCTGTTTTTCTTCTATTTTTGAACGTTTTGCTGGAAGAGGTTTTTTCCCACGACTTAAACGATGATCGTTAATCATCGCTAAATCTTTATCTTTTTCTTCTATCACCTTCTCCTCTATCAGGGTTTCACGAATACGTTTATTTGCGTTCGCTTTTAATTCTGTTTCATCCGCTACCCATATTTCGTTCGCAATAAATCCTTCTTGATGAATCAAACGAAGACAATGCTGAAAAAGCTTCTCCCAAAACGCCGTGTTTCGTAAACGTTGCGAAAGAAACTTAGAGATTGTTGAATGATCTGGAATTTTCTCTTTTGGAGAAATACCTAAAAACCAACGATACGTCGCATTCTGTTTTACTTGATTACATGTAAAACGAACTGAACGGAAGCCTTCCAAATACTGAATTAATAAGATTTTCACTAACATAATTGGGTCTTTCGTTGGACGACCAATACGATGTGGATAGAACACTGCTAACTGTCTTGACACAAAATTCCAATCCATTACTTGATCTATCTTTACTAAATGATGCGAATCATCATACATCATTTCATAGTACTTTCGATTCTCTTCAACTTGTTTCATAGAATACGTAACATACATAAAAAATCCCCTCGCTTCATTTCATTCACGAGGAGATTTTATCGGAATTTTCATTTTTTGTCCATTGACTAGATTGTTTTTCAACAGTATGA
>NZ_JAMBOP010000067.1 GCF_023715645.1 Bacillus cytotoxicus
GCGAGTTGGTTTACACCTAACACATCAAATTATAGAAGAAACTCCTTTATAAAACAAATAGAAATCAAAAAATGCCAAAAAAACTTGGCATTTTCTTTGACATAATCTTTTTTCAACAAAGTGAAAAGCATGGCATAAGATTGCCATGCTTTTTTTTCCATTAAAATACTTCTCTTACACCATTGTTTTTCTAATATAATAATGCCAGATTGTATTAATTTCGTGATACTGTTCTTTTTTATACTAGTTTTCAACAATACAAACCATTCTCGTTATCCAGTAGCGAACTTTTTTCCCTTTGGACAATTATTGTCAAAAGGGAAAAAAGTTCGCTACTGACAAATCGCATAAGAACAGGATTCTTTGAGTTAGTTGCACACTTTTTTACTTTTTTTGTTAACAATTTCACAAAAATAATTAAATACCCTCTTTCATTTTAAGAATGTATAATTGATTGTTTTTCACATGCATATAACACAACGATTCGTTAAATAAGAATTTAATGTAAAGTTCAAATCAACTAAATGCCCCCTCTTCTGTACTGTTGTTTTGTTGTACAAGGACATGAAAATGGATACTAAATGAATCAATTTTGTTGATAATTAAATATTTTACACTATAAAATTATTACCTACTTTCATGTCTTTCTACATCATCAATCCACACCTCCGTATTTAATCCATAATATTGTTGAGATATGTTTGAACATACTTCATCATTTAAAATCATTTGTCCAATTGAAAGGAATAATCTGTTTTGAGGGATTTTTGTTTCTTGACTCAAGAAAGTTAGTGGTATTTTTGCTGCGGTACTTTTTAGGGTTTCATAATTAGATATCTATTAGTATCTAATTGATATTTTTGTTATTTATATCCTTTTACAAGTATTTTCAAGCTTGAAAGTAACATTCTATTTGTGCGAATATGTTCTTCTGTTCTTACATGATGTTGAAATCCATGTTCACTACACCAATGTTTTTGAATAGCAATTTGATTAATTACTCTTTGCTTCGTTAGGTCTGATGAATATTTGATTTCTATGAACTCTTCATGGCCATTATCATATTTCACTCACATATTAATAACAGAAGTCATTAATTTGCTATTTATATATCCATTCATTAGTAAAGGTTGTTCACAAAAATCTATGCTTTTTGGATTGGATTCGATAATTTACCAATGTTCGTATTCTAAATCACTAAATAAAGAACCCTCGCGTTGCAGCTTAGAACTATACGAGATCCATCTATTAATTACAAACTTTTTACTAGTGTTTGAAATTAATAGTTTATACATAAAAGTCTTCCCCCACTAAAAGTCAAAATTGCAAAAATATAAATTGGTTAGAAAGTTCCTTTCGCTCCAAATATTAGGGTTAATTCCTCTCCTTATTTCTATAGCAAGACCAGCTGGACCTGCTGTAAACGCTAAAATAAAATTGACAGTTTTCGCTAAGAAACCTTTTACACTTTAGCTCATTAAAACCAATTTTCTAGTAAACTGAAAGTATCTGTTTATTGGAGGTTGGGGATTTGGAGGAGAA
>NZ_JAMBOP010000068.1 GCF_023715645.1 Bacillus cytotoxicus
TGAAGTGCACCCCAATTGTTAGACACAGTCTAACAATTGGAGGTGCTTTTCTTATGGCTAAATTTACAATTGAAGAGAAATTACAAGCTGTAAAACGTTATTTAAATGGTAAAGAAAGTCAAAAAAACATCGCAGATTCTATCGGAGTGGCTCTCCCTGTTTTTCGAACATGGATTCAACAGTATCAATTTCATGGAGAAAAAGCTTTTAATAAAAGCTATACATCATACAGTTTGCAGTATAAACTAGACGTACTTAATTATATGAACGAACGAGGGACGTCTATTAGAGAGACAGCTGCAATTTTTAACATCCCAGCACCTTCTACGCTATTTCAATGGAAAAAGCTATTAGAAACGAAAGGAATGGATGCCCTTGAACAAAAGAAAAAGGGGCGTCCATCTATGAAAAATAAAAACCATAATATAACCAAAAATCAAGGAACAGTTGAAGGTTCAATAGAGGCACTACAAGCGGAAAATGAGCGTTTACGTATGGAAAATGCGTATTTAAAAAAGTTGAATGCCTTAGTTCAAAACAAGGAAAAATCACGAAACAAGACAAAGCCCAAGTAGTCTATGAATTAAGGCATGAATTTCCGATAAAAATGCTACTTCAGCTCGCTGATATTCCCCGTAGCACGTATTATTATTGGGTGAAAAATGTTGATCGTCCTGATCCGGATACAGAGTTAAAAGTATTGATTCAATCTATTTATGACGAACATGAAGGACGTTATGGATATCGTCGTATTCGTGATGAACTTACGAATCGCGGACACAAAGTAAATCATAAAAAAGTACAGCGTATCATGAAAGAACTAGGGTTAAAATGCCTTGTCCGTATGAAAAAATATCGCTCTTACAAAGGAACAGTTGGGAAGATTGCACCGAATATTTTAGAACGAAACTTCCAAGCTGAAAAACCAAATGAGAAATGGGTTACGGATATTACAGAGTTTAAATTATTTGGAGAGAAGTTATATTTATCACCGATGTTGGATCTATTTAATGGAGAAATTATCACGTATACAATTGGTTCACGACCAACGTATTCACTTGTTTCAACAATGCTAGATCAAGCTTTTGAGCGTTTAACGGACGAAGATACTCTTCTTATTCATTCTGATCAAGGTTGGCACTATCAAATGAAAAAATATAGCCACGCCCTTAGTGAACGTGGCATTACGCAAAGTATGTCTCGCAAAGGAAATTGTTATGACAACGCTGTTATTGAAAATTTCTTTGGTATCATGAAATCAGAATTTCTTTATCTAAAAGAATTTGAAAGTGTTGAACACTTTCAGCAAGAACTAGCCAAATATATAAATTACTACAACAACAAACGAATTAAAGCAAAACTAAAAGGCATGAGCCCGGTACAATACCGAGCTCATGCCCAAAAATCCGCTTAATGAAATAACATGTCTAATTTTATGGGGTCACTTCA
>NZ_JAMBOP010000069.1 GCF_023715645.1 Bacillus cytotoxicus
CATGTTTTGGCAGGCTGCGGTGAGATATGCCTGTATTTGGACAGACTTCATCCCTCGGAACCGGGCGTATCGATAGCCATGTAGTTCTTTTGCATCGGCAAAACTCCGCTCAATTGTAGAACAGCGTACTTTATATAATCGTTTTCCTGTTTTCGTTCGCTTGTATTCTCGTGCAATATCTTTATACTCTTCCCAAATATGACGCGTAATCTCTCGGCTTTTTTGAGTAGCTGAAAAGCAATCTGAACGTAAAGGACATACTGCACAATCCTTTTTGTCCGCTTTATAATGACGATATCCTTCTCGATCTGTTGTCGCATACTTCATAATACATCCCTTTGGACATGTAAATACATCCCTTTCAGAAATATAATGAAATAATCGTCTTGGTACTTCTTTATTTTGATTGCCAAATCGCCGATATCCCATCACCATGAAAATATTTTGCTCTAATAATTTCTTACAGATATGTCCCGTAAAATACCCTGCATCCAGTGCCACCGCTTCTACTTGGAATTGAAACTTTTGAACTTGAGCTTGAAGACGTGCCAAATACACCTCGGAATCTGCCACATTTCCAGGCGTAATATATGTATCCGTAATGATATTGTATTTCGCATCAACTGTTCGATGATCTAAATAGTGAAATCCATTTGGTTTTCCATCTCTCATTAAAAAACCACTGTCTGGATCTGTTGTACTTTCACGGATTTTATCTTTGTCGGCGACACCTTCCTTTTTGGGCTTTAAAGCTTTTTTCCATGATCCTCACGATCTTGTGTGACAGCCTCTTCTAATTCTTCTATATAAGATTTAGGTTTTTCTTGTTTTACTTTATGAATAAACTTGTTTTTATTGGCATTCGCTTTAATATGAGTAGAATCTGTCATCAATGCACGACCACTTACCATGCGCTGTTCCGTAGCTTGACGTACAATTTCATCAAAGATTTCTTCAAAAATATTCGTATGAATAAAACGAGTCCGACGATTCCAGCTTATTGTGGAATGATCTGGTACAGTATCAGATAAAGAAAATCCTAAAAACCAACGATAAGCAACGTTCATTTTAATTTCTTTTTCTAATTGACGTTCAGATCGAATTCCGTAAAAATAACCGATAAACATCATCTTGAATAAAACAATTGGATGAATCGACGGTCTTCCATTGTTTTCGCAATAATAAGGACGTAATTTTTCTTCAATAAAATGAAAATCGATTGTTGCCTCAATCGCACGAAGGAAATGGTCTTGCGGAACTAACTCTTCTACAGAAATTGTTACGCGCTCATCACGATGATTTTTCAGTGCTCCCATCATGGGGCATCGCTCCTTTGTATCTTTTTTATCAGTGTTGACAGATAAAAAGATGTTCAGACACAAAAACAGGCTGTGGAGAAGGCTTTCTCCACAGCCTG
>NZ_JAMBOP010000007.1 GCF_023715645.1 Bacillus cytotoxicus
ATGAGATTTCCCATAGCGTTAAGCTAGTAAGATCCCTGAAAGATGATCAGGTTGATAGGTTCGAGGTGGAAGCGTGGTGACACGTGGAGCTGACGAATACTAATAGATCGAGGACTTAATCAAATAAATATGAAGCAAATGTTATCTAGTTTTGAAGGAATATATCTTCAAAAGTCTGGTAATGATGGCAGAGAGGTCACACCCGTTCCCATACCGAACACGGAAGTTAAGCTCTCTAGCGCCGATGGTAGTTGGGACTTTGTCCCTGTGAGAGTAGGACGTTGCCAGGCAAAAACCTAAGTCAAAATGACTTAGGTTTTTTTGTGTTTATATATTATAACTACTCAGTCATCCTATGAAAAATCGATAGAGTATCATAGATAATGCTTAAATATACAAAAAGTAGTTCCTCCTATATCTCCAACCGCAATAACTTTGAATTGTTTTTGAGTGTAATCCTTCCTATTTATATAGTGAATCTTTATGCAAGTTAAATTGCATATATTCTCGCCTTCCTTCTTTAATTCCCTTCCTTTGTTGCATATTTTTTCGGTTCTTCTTTTTATTATAACTAAAACACGAACGTTACAATGTGCTAAATAAAAAACATTCGATTATTTGTTGACATGTTTAAATAACACCTGTTAATATAACGGTAGAAACAATATTATCGTACCTCATATAATCGCGGGGATATGGCCTGCAAGTCTCTACCTAACGACCGTTAATTGTTGGACTATGAGGGAAAGTCACTCGGTATTTTTCTATTCACATGGGATACTTATGCCTGAGTAGAGCACTTTCTCTCATAGTAATAAGAGAAATGTTCTATATCAGGCTTTTTTTATTTGAATCGGGGGGATTCTAATATGAAACCACTAGTTGGAATCATTATGGGAAGCACGTCAGACTGGGAAACAATGAAGTATGCTTGTGAAATATTAGAAGAATTAAATATTCCGTATGAGAAGAAAGTAGTATCGGCTCATCGGACTCCAGATTATATGTTTGAATATGCAGAAACAGCTCGTGAACGTGGATTAAAAGTTATTATCGCTGGAGCAGGCGGAGCCGCTCATTTACCAGGAATGGTTGCAGCGAAGACAAATCTTCCTGTAATCGGTGTTCCTGTTCAATCAAAAGCGTTAAATGGTTTAGATTCGTTACTGTCTATCGTTCAAATGCCAGGAGGGGTTCCGGTGGCGACTGTCGCGATCGGTAAGGCTGGTGCAACAAACGCTGGACTACTTGCAGCACAAATACTTGGATCATTTCATGATGATATACATGATGCATTAGAATTGAGAAGAGAAGCAATTGAGAAAAATGTGCGTGAAGGTAGGGAACTGATATGACAAGAATCATTTTACCTGGAAAAACAATTGGAATTATTGGCGGTGGCCAGCTTGGAAGAATGATGGCGCTAGCAGCGAAGGAAATGGGTTATAAAATTGCTGTACTAGATCCAGCAAAGCATTCGCCATGTGCACAAGTTGCTGATATTGAAATTGTTGCAGCATATGATGATTTGAAAGCGATTCAGCATTTAGCGGAAATAAGCGATGTTATCACATATGAATTTGAAAATATTGATTATAGATGTTTACAATGGCTTGAAAAACATGCGTATTTACCACAAGGTAGTCAATTGTTAAATAAAACGCAAAATCGTTTTACAGAAAAGAATGCAATCGTGAGTGTTGGCTTACCAGTTGCACCATATAGACTCGTTCAGACGCAAGATGCACTTTTAGAAGCAATTACGGAACTTTCCTTTCCTTGTGTGTTAAAAACAACAACAGGGGGATATGACGGGAAAGGGCAAGTTGTTTTAAGAAGCGAAGCGGATGTTGTAAGAGCAAGGGAACTTGTAAAGCAAGCTGAATGTATTCTTGAAAAATGGGTGCCATTTGAAAAAGAAGTATCAGTTATTGTCACTCGCAGTGTTAGTGGTGAAACGAAGGTATTTCCAGTAGCTGAAAATATTCATGTAAATAACATTTTACATGAATCCATCGTACCAGCTCGCATCACAGAAGCACTTTCACAAAAAGCAATTGCATATGCACAGGTACTTGCGAATGAATTAAAACTGGTGGGGACACTAGCGGTAGAGATGTTTGCTACAGCGAATGGTGACATTTATATTAATGAATTAGCACCAAGACCGCACAATTCTGGGCACTATACGATTGATGCTTGTGAAATCAGTCAATTCGGACAGCATATCCGAGCAATCTGTAATTTACCTCTTGGAGAAACAATTTTGTTAAAACCAGTTGTCATGGTAAACATTTTAGGCGAACATATAGAAGGGGTCCTAAAGCAAGTGAATAGATTAACCGGGTGTTACTTGCATTTATATGGTAAAGAAGAAGCAAAACCGCAGCGTAAAATGGGACACGTAAACATTTTAAATGATAAAATAGATGTCGCTTTAGAAAAAGCGTGTGCATTGCATATTTGGGACCATCAAGAACAACTGTTGGAGGGAAAAAGATGATTAGTCGTTATACACGCCCTGAGATGGGTGCGATTTGGACGGAAGAAAATAAATTTAAGGCATGGTTAGAAGTTGAAATTTTAGCTTGTGAAGCATGGGCTGAGCTTGGCGATATTCCGAAAGAAGATGTGAAAAAACTTCGTGAACATGCATCTTTCGATATTGACCGTATTTATGAAATTGAACAAGAAACTCGTCATGATGTTGTAGCATTTACTCGTGCAGTATCGGAAACACCAACACTCGGTGAAGAGCGTAAGTGGGTACATTACGGTTTAACATCTACAGACGTAGTAGATACAGCATTATCTTATATTTTAAAACAAGCAAACGAAATTCTACTAAACGACTTAGAAAATTTCATTACTATTTTAGCTAACAAAGCAAAAGAACATAAATACACAATTATGATGGGAAGAACGCACGGTGTTCATGCAGAACCAACAACATTTGGTTTAAAACTTGGTCTTTGGTATGAAGAAATGAAACGTAACTTAGAACGTTTTAAACAAGCAGCTGATACAGTTCGCGTTGGTAAATTGTCTGGTGCAGTTGGTACATTTGCAAACATTAATCCATTCGTAGAAAAATATGTTTGTGAGAACTTAGGGTTAGAAGCAGCTCCAATTTCAACACAAACATTGCAACGTGATCGTCATGCACATTACATGTCAACACTTGCATTAATCGCAACATCTATTGAGAAAATGGCAGTTGAAATTCGCGGCCTGCAAAAGAGTGAAACACGTGAAGTGGAAGAGTCATTTGCGAAAGGACAAAAAGGTTCTTCTGCAATGCCACATAAACGAAATCCAATCGGTTCTGAAAATATGACTGGTTTAGCTCGTGTTATCCGTGGTTATATGATGACATCTTACGAGAATGTTCCATTATGGCATGAACGTGACATCTCACATTCTTCTGCAGAACGCGTTATTTTACCAGATGCAACAATCGCGTTAAATTACATGTTAAATCGTTTCGGTAATATCGTGAAAAACTTAACGGTGTTCCCAGAGAACATGAAACGCAATATGCAAAGAACATATGGTTTAATTTACTCTCAGCGCGTCATGCTTACGTTAATTGACAAAGGTATGGTACGTGAAGAAGCCTATGATATCGTACAGCCTAAAGCGATGGAAGCATGGGAAACGCAAGTACAATTTAAAGAGCTTGTAGAAGCTGATGAGCGTATTACAAGCAAATTAACACAAGAAGAAATCAATGAATGTTTCAACTATGAACATCACCTGCAACATGTTGATACAATTTTTGAACGTCTTGGCTTGAATTGATAATTATATATGGCGCAGAATAGTTTCATTCTGTGCCATTCTTTATAAGTATATTATTCACATTTTTCAAACTACAGGGGGCTTGCGAAATGCAAAAGCTAGAATTGCTGTATGAGGGTAAAGCAAAAAGAATTTATCGTACAGATTCAGCAGATATGGTTTGGGTAGAGTACAAAGATAGTGCTACTGCTTTCAATGGGGAAAAGAAAGCAACGATTACAGGAAAAGGTCGTCTGAACAACGAGATTACAACTATCTTATTCAGAAAGTTACAAGAAGTGGGAATTAAAACACACTTTGTTGAGAAAATATCAGAAACGGAACAGATCGTAAAAAAAGTAAGTATTGTTCCGTTAGAAGTTGTCACAAGAAATGTGATTGCAGGTAGTCTTTCAAAACGATTAGGAATGGAAGAAGGCACTGTACTTACAACACCAATCGTCGAATTTTACTACAAAGATGATGATTTAGGGGATCCCCTTGTAACAGAAGATCATATTCGTGTGTTAAACGTTGCAACGCTAGAGCAAGTAAGTATATTACGAGAAAAAGCTCTACAAATCAATCAAGTATTGATTGAGCATTTCGCAAGCTGTCGTGTAAGATTAATAGATTTTAAATTAGAGTTCGGTGTAACAGAAGAGGGAGAAATCATATTAGCGGACGAGATTTCACCAGATACATGTCGTTTATGGGATGAAACGAGCAATGAAAAATTTGATAAAGATGTATTTCGCCGCGATCTTGGTAATTTAACAGATGCTTATGAAGAAATTTTAAAACGATTAGGGGGAGCTTCACATGTATAAAGTAAAGGTATATGTCACGTTAAGAGAAAGTGTATTAGATCCACAAGGGACTGCGGTAAAAGGAGCACTTCATAGTCTTTCATTTACAGAAGTACAAGATGTTCGTATCGGTAAATATATGGAACTAACAATTGATAACTCAGTTACAGATATTGATGTAATGGTAAAAGAAATGTGCGAAAAGTTATTAACGAACGTAGTGATTGAAGATTATCGCTATGAAGTTGAGGAGGTTGTCGCGCAGTGAAATTTGCCGTAATCGTTTTTCCAGGTTCGAACTGTGACGTTGATATGTTTCATGCCATTAAAGATGAGCTTGGCCAAGATGTAGACTACGTTTGGCATAGTGAAGAAAACTTAGATCAGTACGATGCAATTTTACTACCAGGTGGTTTCTCTTACGGTGATTACCTTCGCTGCGGAGCTATTTCTCGTTTTGCAAATGCAATGAAAGGTGTACAAAAAGCAGCTGAAGCAGGAAAACCAATTTTAGGCGTATGTAACGGATTTCAAGTTTTAGTAGAGGCTGGCCTATTGCCTGGTGCATTAATTCGCAACAAAAACTTAAAGTTTATGTGCCGTACTGTTCAGCTTCGTGTTGAAAACAATACAACAATGTTTACATCACAATATGAGAAGGATGAAGTGATCGATATACCGATTGCTCATGGTGAAGGAAACTACTACTGTGATGAAGCAACGTTGCAACAGTTAGAAGAAAAGAATCAAATTGTCTTCCGTTATGCAGATAATCCAAACGGAAGCATTTCAGATATTGCAGGGATTGTGAATGAGCAAGGAAATGTACTTGGTATGATGCCGCATCCAGAGCGTGCTGTTGATGAATTGCTTGGCGGAGCGGATGGTCTAAAAGTATTTCAATCTATTTTGAAACATTGGAGGGAAACACATGTCGTTACTGCTTGAACCAAATCCAACTCAAATTAAAGAAGAACGCATTTATGCGGAAATGGGATTAACAGACGAAGAGTTTGCCATGGTTGAAAAAATTTTAGGACGTCTGCCAAACTATACAGAAACAGGATTGTTCTCTGTTATGTGGTCAGAGCATTGTAGTTATAAAAATTCAAAGCCAGTTCTTCGTAAGTTCCCAACGACTGGTGAACGTGTACTGCAGGGTCCTGGTGAAGGCGCTGGAATCGTAGATATCGGCGATAATCAAGCGGTAGTATTTAAAATGGAAAGTCATAATCATCCATCTGCAATTGAACCGTATCAAGGGGCAGCGACAGGGGTTGGCGGTATTATCCGCGATGTGTTTTCTATGGGAGCACGTCCAATTGCGATGTTAAATTCACTTCGTTTCGGTGAGCTACAATCACCGCGCGTAAAATATTTATTTGAAGAAGTTGTAGCCGGTATTGCGGGTTACGGTAACTGCATCGGTATTCCAACTGTTGGCGGAGAAGTACAGTTCGATCCATGCTATGAAGGAAACCCACTTGTAAACGCGATGTGCGTTGGGTTAATTAACCATGAGGATATTAAAAAAGGGCAAGCGCACGGTGCTGGTAATACAGTCATGTATGTTGGTGCAGCAACAGGACGCGACGGTATTCACGGTGCAACGTTTGCATCAGAGGAGCTATCTGAGGATTCCGATGCAAAACGTCCAGCGGTGCAAGTAGGCGATCCATTTATGGAGAAGCTGTTAATTGAAGCGTGTTTAGAGCTGATCCAATCTGATGCACTTGTCGGTATTCAAGATATGGGAGCGGCTGGCTTAACATCATCGTCTGCAGAAATGGCAAGTAAAGCAGGCATGGGGATTGAAATGTATTTAGATGATGTACCACAGCGTGAAACAGGCATGACACCATATGAGATGATGCTTTCTGAGTCACAAGAGCGCATGTTAATCGTCGTGAAAAAAGGTAGAGAACAAGAGATTGTTGAGCTATTTGAAAAATATGGTCTTGCAGCAGTAGCAATGGGGAAAGTAACAGAAGATAAAATGCTTCGTTTATTCCATAAAGGAGAAATGGTAGCGGAAGTGTCAGCCGATGCATTAGCAGAGGAAGCACCTGTTTATCATAAGCCTTCAAAAGAAGCAGCATATTTTGCAGAATTCCAACAAATGAAGATGGAAACACCAAAAGTGGAGAATTATAAAGAAACATTACTATCTTTATTGCAACAACCAACGATTGCAAGTAAAGAGTGGGTATATGATCAATATGATTATCAAGTACGTACAAGCACAGTTGTTACACCAGGGTCTGATGCAGCGGTTGTTCGTGTTCGCGGAACAAATAAAGCATTAGCAATGACAACGGATTGTAACTCTCGCTACATTTACTTAGACCCAGAAATGGGCGGGAAAATTGCTGTAGCTGAAGCAGCTCGTAATATTGTATGTTCTGGTGGTGAGCCGCTTGCGATTACGGATTGTTTAAACTTTGGTAACCCAGAAAAGCCAGAAATCTTCTGGCAAATTGAGAAGTCAGTAGATGGTATGAGTGAAGCATGCCGCACATTAAGCACTCCTGTTATTGGCGGAAACGTATCAATGTACAACGAACGCAGCGGTGAAGCGGTATATCCAACACCAACTGTTGGTATGGTTGGTCTTGTACATGACATAAATCATGTAACAACGCAAGAGTTTAAGCAAGCTGGTGATCTCGTTTACGTAATTGGTGAAACGAAAGCTGAGTTTGGTGGTAGTGAATTGCAAAAGATGGTGCACGGGAAAATTTTCGGTCAGGCGCCAAGCATCAATTTAGAAGTAGAAGAAAAACGTCAAAAGCAATTATTAGCAGCGATTCAAGAAGGTCTTGTACAATCAGCGCATGACGTTGCAGAAGGCGGATTAGCAGTTGCGTTCGCAGAAAGTGCAATGGGAGCAAAGGGGCTCGGCGCAGATGTGAAGTTAGTTGGAGAAGCGACAGCGATGTTATTTGCAGAATCACAATCTCGCTTTGTTGTTACAGTAAAACGCGAGCAAAAAGAAGCGTTTGAAAATATGATTGAAGCACTTTATGTTGGCGAAGTAACAAGTGCAAATCAATTAACAATTCGCAATGAAGAAGATGAAGTATTACTTACAGCAGATGTAGATGAAATGAGAACGGCTTGGAAAGGGGCTATTCCATGCTTAATGAAATAAAGGGGCTAAATGAAGAATGCGGCGTTTTTGGAATTTGGGGGCATGAAAATGCAGCACAAGTTACGTATTACGGGTTGCATAGCTTGCAGCACCGTGGGCAAGAAGGCGCGGGCATTGTTGTCAATGATGAGGAGAAAATCGTTGGTCATCGAGGACTTGGTTTAATATCAGAAGTGTTTTCACGCGGTGAGTTAGAAGGTTTAAACGGGAAATCGGCAATTGGGCACGTTCGTTATGCGACAGCGGGCGGCGCTGAAGTGGCAAATGTTCAACCGTTATTATTCCGTTTTTCGGATCATAGTATGGCATTAGCGCATAACGGGAATTTAATTAATGCGAAAATGCTTCGCCGTGAATTAGAGGCAGAGGGAAGTATTTTTCAAACGAGTTCGGATACAGAAGTATTGCTTCATCTAATTAAAAGAAATACAAAAGGTACATTAATTGAAAGTGTAAAAGATGCATTAAACAAAGTAAAAGGTGCTTTTGCTTATCTTTTACTAACTGGGAATGAAATGATTG
Source organism: Bacillus cytotoxicus (assembly GCF_023715645.1). Taxonomy (GTDB): domain Bacteria; phylum Bacillota; class Bacilli; order Bacillales; family Bacillaceae_G; genus Bacillus_A; species Bacillus_A cytotoxicus_A. The sequence continues at coordinate 8,263 of NZ_JAMBOP010000007.1, forward strand.
TTGCCCTAGATCCAAATGGATTCCGCCCACTTTCGATTGGAAAGATGGGAGACGCATACGTTGTAGCATCTGAAACATGTGCATTCGATGTTGTTGGTGCAACATATATTCGTGATGTAGAGCCTGGTGAAATCATTGTTATCAATGATGAGGGAATACACGTAGATCGCTATACGAATGATGTAGAACATGCGATTTGTAGTATGGAGTACATTTACTTTGCGCGCCCTGACTCAAACATTGCTGGCATTAACGTTCATGCCGCACGTAAAAACATGGGGAAATTGTTAGCGAAGGAAGCGCCAGTTGAAGCTGATGTTGTAACTGGTGTACCAGATTCTAGTATTTCGGCGGCAATCGGCTATGCAGAAGCAACTGGAATTCCTTATGAGCTAGGGTTAATTAAAAATCGTTATGTTGGACGGACGTTTATTCAACCCTCTCAAGAGTTGCGTGAACAAGGGGTAAAAATGAAGCTTTCAGCAGTACGCGGTGTCGTTGAAGGAAAACGTGTTGTGATGATTGATGACTCGATTGTACGTGGTACAACAAGTAAGCGAATTGTTCGCATGCTTCGTGAGGCTGGGGCAACAGAAGTGCACGTAAGAATCGCTTCGCCGCCTCTTAAGTATCCGTGTTTCTATGGAATTGATATTCAAACAAGAAAAGAATTAATTGCAGCAAATCATTCAATAGAAGAGATCCGAGAAATCATTGGAGCAGACTCTTTAACATTTTTAAGTGAAGAGAGCTTAATTGATGCAATTGGCCGCCCGTATGAAGGGAAATATGGCGGTTTATGTATGGCTTACTTTAATGGGGATTATCCGACGGCGCTTTATGATTATGAGCAAGAGCTTTTAGCAAGTATGAAATAAAGCACAATATATATAAGTTAAAAAACGACATAAAAACCATTTTCTTTTTAGGGAGGGGCGAGAGCATCTGGCCGTGCATAGAAGCGGTCAGGGCCTTTTCCTACCACATGCAATGTTTAAGACAAAGGGAGCAAGCAAGTGCAGCAGCTTCTACTATAGACTGTGTAGAAGCTCGCTTTTTCTTACAGTTACTGCCCTGTAGGCGGGAGAAATTCTTTCAGTATAAAAAGACGAGGTGTATAGAAACGATGGCGAATGCATATAAGCAAGCAGGAGTAGATATTGAAGCTGGATATGAAGCGGTATCTCGCATGAAAAAACATGTGCAAACAACGATGAGAAAAGAAGTGTTAGGCGGGTTAGGCGGTTTTGGAGGAATGTTTGATCTTTCAAAATTTGCATTGGAAGAGCCAGTATTAGTATCTGGAACAGATGGTGTAGGGACAAAATTAATGCTCGCTTTCATGATGAACAAGCATGACACAATTGGCATCGATGCAGTTGCGATGTGTGTAAATGATATCGTAGTACAAGGGGCAGAGCCGCTCTTTTTCCTTGATTATATTGCTTGTGGTAAAGCAGAACCTAGTAAAATTGAAAACATCGTCAAAGGAATTGCAGAAGGATGCCGTCAAGCTGGTTGTTCACTAATCGGCGGGGAAACAGCTGAAATGCCAGGGATGTATTCTGAGGAAGAATACGATTTAGCTGGTTTTACAGTTGGTATTGTTGATAAAAAGAAGATTGTTACAGGACAATCTATTGAAGAGAATCAAGTATTAATTGGACTTGCTTCTAGCGGAATTCATAGTAATGGTTATTCTCTTGTTCGTAAAGTGTTATTAGAAGATGGACAACTTTCACTTGATCGTATTTATGGTCGTTTAGAACTACCACTTGGTGAAGAATTATTAAAACCAACAAAAATTTACGTCAAACCTATTTTAGAACTATTGAAGAAATATAATGTAACTGGTATGGCTCACATTACTGGCGGCGGGTTTATTGAAAATATTCCGCGTATGTTGCCAGAAGGTATCGGAGCACAAATTGAACTTGGTTCTTGGTCAGTTCACCCAATTTTTGATTTACTGCAAGAAGTTGGTCAATTAAAGAAAGAAGAAATGTTCAATATTTTTAACATGGGTATTGGTATGGTAGTAGCGGTCAAAGAAGAAGATGCAGAAGGTGTTGTGAAGCTTTTAGAAGAACAAGGGGAGACAGCTCGTATCATTGGACGCACTATGAAAGGTTCAGGTGTTACTTTTACCGAAGGAGCAGCATTATGAGCCGATTAGCAATTTTTGCTTCAGGAAGCGGTTCTAATTTTCAAGCGCTTGTGGATGCAGTCGAAGCTGGAAGACTAGATGCACAGCTTAGTTTGCTCGTATGTGATCAGCCGGGTGCACATGTTATAGAGCGCGCAAATCATCATCATGTTCCTTGCTTTTCCTTTTCAGCAAAAGCGTATGAGTCAAAGGAAGCATTCGAGCGAGAAATAGTGAAGAAATTGCAAGAGTATGAGATTGATTGGATTATTTTGGCGGGATATATGCGTTTAATTGGTCCGACATTGCTAGCTGCTTATGAAGGGAGAATCGTTAACATTCATCCTTCACTATTGCCAAGCTTTCCTGGAAAAGATGCAATTGGACAAGCGTTTAAAGCGGGTGTGAAAGTAACAGGTGTAACAATCCATTACGTTGATGCAGGCATGGATACTGGGCCAATTATTGCACAAGAGGCGGTATCAGTTTCTGAAGATGATACACGAGAAAGCTTACAAAAGAAAATTCAACTTGTTGAACATAGATTGTACGTGGATACGGTGAAATCTTTACATTCTGAAGTGAAGTCGTAAGAGTAGCAATTCAATACAACTAGGGGTGGAGAATAAATGAAAAAACGTGCATTAGTAAGTGTTTCAAATAAAGCTGGAGTTGTAGAGTTCGTAAAAGGATTACTTGAGCAAGGGATTGAAGTTATTTCAACAGGCGGGACGAAAAAATTACTACAAGAAAACGGCTTACAAGTAATTGGTATTTCTGAAGTAACAGGTTTTCCGGAAATTATGGACGGTCGTGTGAAAACATTACATCCAAACATTCACGGTGGACTTCTTGCTGTACGTGATAACGAAATGCATATGGCGCAAATGAATGAGCTTGGCATTCAACCGATTGATTTTGTTGTTGTAAACTTATATCCATTTAAAGAAACAATTGCAAAACCAGATGTGACATTTATTGATGCAATTGAAAATATTGATATCGGTGGCCCAACGATGATTCGTTCTGCTGCGAAAAACCATGAGTTTGTAACAGTTATTGTAGATCCAACAGACTATGCTGTTGTATTAGCGGAACTAAAGGAAAGCGAAGAAGTTTCAAAAGATACAAAACGTAAATTAGCAGCAAAAGTATTCCGTCATACAGCGGCATATGATGCATTAATTTCAAACTATTTAACAGAACAAACAGGAGAAGAAAGCCCTGAAACGTTAACGGTTACGTTTGAGAAAAAACAAGACTTACGTTACGGCGAAAATCCGCATCAAAAAGCAACGTTTTATAAGGCACCGTTTGCAGCAACTTCTTCGGTTGCTTATGCAGAGCAATTACACGGAAAAGAATTATCTTATAACAATATCAATGATGCAGATGCAGCGCTTAGTATCGTGAAGGAATTTACAGAGCCAGCAGTTGTAGCTGTAAAACATATGAATCCGTGCGGCGTTGGTGTTGGTACTGATATTCAGGAAGCATATACACGTGCTTACGAAGCTGACCCAGTATCAATTTTTGGCGGCATTATTGCAGCAAATCGTGAAATTGATAAAGCTACTGCAGAAAAGTTACACGAGATTTTCTTAGAAATTATTATTGCACCTTCTTTCTCGCAGGAAGCTTTAGAAGTATTGCAAAGTAAGAAAAATTTACGTTTGTTAACTGTTGATATTGCTAAAGCAGAAACAGCAAGTAAAAAACTAACGTCAGTACAAGGGGGTTTACTTGTACAAGAAGAGGATACATTATCATTCGATGAAGATGCAGTAACAATCCCGACAAAACGTGAACCAACAGAGCAAGAATGGAACGATTTAAGACTAGCTTGGAAAGTTGTAAAACACGTAAAATCAAATGCAATTGTTCTAGCAAAAGACAATATGACAGTTGGTGTTGGTGCAGGGCAAATGAACCGCGTTGGCTCAGCAAAAATTGCCATTACACAAGCTGGTGAGAAAGCACAAGGGAGTGCACTTGCTTCTGATGCATTCTTCCCAATGCCAGATACAGTAGAAGAAGCGGCAAAAGCCGGCGTTACAGCAATCATTCAACCAGGTGGATCCATTCGTGATGAAAATTCCATTCAAAAAGCAGACGAGTACGGCATTACGATGGTGTTCACTGGCGTACGTCATTTTAAACATTAATTGAGAAACAAAGGAGATGACCAAAAGTCCACTTTTGGATCATCTTCTTCTACTTTTGAATAGGGTCCAGCTTGCGTGTCGAGCGTTGTCGAAGGGTCTTTATATTGTGTCGAAGCGCCGATATATGTTAAAGAACGGTCGATATATTGTGAAAGTCGCCGATATATGTACCATTTCCGCCGATATATCGCGAAGAGGCTGGATTTTAACTTGAATAATGGAGGATGGAACAATGAATGTTTTAGTAATTGGCCGCGGTGGGCGTGAACATGCGTTAGCGTGGAAATTTGCAGGATCAAAGCAAGTAGAAACTGTATATGTAGCGCCGGGAAATGAAGGGATGAAAGATGTCGCAACGCCTGTAGCAATTGATGAAAATGATTTTGACGTACTTATTGCGTTTGCGAAAGAAAATAACGTTGGTTTAACATTTGTTGGGCCAGAAATTCCGCTTATGAATGGAATTGTTGATCGATTTGAAGAGGAAGGCCTTCGCGTTTTTGGTCCGAACAAAGCGGCAGCTGTTATTGAAGGAAGTAAAGCTTTTACGAAAGAGCTTATGAAAAAGTATGATATTCCAACAGCAGCATATGAGACGTTTACAAACTATGAAGAAGCGGTAGCATATATTGAAAAAGTCGGTGCTCCAATCGTTATTAAAGCAGACGGCTTAGCAGCTGGTAAAGGTGTAACAGTTGCGATGACGTTAGAAGAAGCATTGCAAGCTGTAAAAGAAATGCTGCAAGACGTAAAGTTTGGAGAAGCTAGTAAAAAAGTTGTGATTGAAGAATTTTTAGATGGACAAGAGTTTTCGCTTATGGCATTTGTTAACGGGACAACTGTACACCCAATGGTCATTGCCCAAGATCATAAACGTGCTTTTGACGGGGATAAAGGGCCGAATACAGGGGGAATGGGTGCCTATTCTCCGGTACCACAAATTCCAGAGTCAGCCGTTGCAGAGGCGATTGAAACCGTTCTATACCCGACAGCAGCGGCAATGATACAAGAAGGACGCTCCTTTACAGGTATTTTATATGCAGGGCTTATTTTAACAAGTGAAGGGCCGAAAGTAATTGAATTCAATGCGCGCTTTGGCGACCCAGAAACAGAAGTAATCTTACCTCGTTTAGAAAGTGATTTAGTGGATGTATGTAACCACGTATTAGATGGAAAAGAACTTACCTTAGATTGGTCGGAAGAAGCAGTAATCGGTGTTGTACTAGCTTCAAAAGGATATCCAGAAAGCTATGAAAAAGGTGCAGTCATTAAAGGCTTAGAAACATTAGAGGATGTAATTGTATTTCATGCCGGAACAGATGTGAAGGACGGAGAATTTGTAACGAATGGCGGGCGTGTGTTGTTTGTTGCTTGTAAAGAAACAGACTTACAAGCAGCGAAAGATAAAGTGTATAAAGAAATTGCAAAAATTGAAGGTGATGGTTTGTTTTATCGAAGTGATATAGGGTACCGTGCGGTTGGTCAGACGCTTTAATACTAGCTTAAAGTAGACAAGGCCCCAAAGTGAAAGTACATTTCGCTTTGGGGTCTTATTTTAATTTTGTAAAATTAGTAAGAAAATTCGTATATTCAATAATAATATTACTTTTACTTGATTCATATTTTTGTCTAAAGTAATATATAGATATTATCCAGTATTTCTAGTAAATGGCAGGAGGAGTAATGATGAAAAAGGTGTTTAAATCATTGACATTCGTCATGATGGTAGGTTTATTAATGAGTATATTAACAGGATGCTCGAATCCGAAAGATACTGTGCAAGAATTTTTGACAGCGATACAAAAGGGAGATTTTGAAAAAGCAAGTACGTTTGTTTATGCAAGTGATAGGGGTTATGATTTTAGTAAACTAAATAAAAAGGAAGACGGCATTGAAGGGAAGGCAGTCTTCAATGCAATCGTAAAGAACTATAAATTTGAAAAGCCAGAACAAGTATCCAAGGAAGAGGATAAAGCGAAGGTTAAAGTAAAGATTACTTCCGTTGATATGGCGGTTGCTACTACGAAGACAATCGGAGAAATCATGCCGATGGCTTTTGCAAGTGCATTTAGTGAAAACAAAGAACAATCGGATAAGGCAATGGATCAAATGATGACGACAACTCTTGTTAAGAACTTGTCTGATAAAGATGCGGCAATGGCGACTCGTGAAGTTACGCTGAACTTAAAGAAAGACAAAGATGGTAACTACAAAATTGTTTCTGATGAAAATTTACAGGAAGCATTGCTTGCAAACTCAAAATCAATAGATAAAATGTTTGGCAATAAATAATTGTAGTACATATATAAATCCAATTTGACTTTTGGGCACACAAGTCGCCGCCATGCCAAGCAAAAAGTAACCTGCTACTTGCTTCTTACCTTTGTTTGAACATCGCATGTGGCAGAAATAGGCACTGACCGCTTCTACGCATGGCCAGACGCTCTCGTCCATCTAAAAAGAAAAGAGTTTTAAATTTGGATTTATATATAAGTAAAAAGAGTCCTACTCATAAAAAAGTTAGGACTCTTTCTCTTTTTTTAATTTACCTTTTTGCTTTGCCATCTCGCGAAGTAAATATTCAATATGAGCATTTACACTTCGAAATTCGTCGTTTGCCCATTTTTCAATAACTGCGTACAATTCGGGATCGATTCGTAGAGGAAAGCTTTTCTTTTTAGCCATGATTACCGACAACCTTTAGTAGAGACTTCCTGTATTAATAACTGGTTGTGCCCCTTTATCTGAAACAATCGCAACTAGTAAGTTATTAACCATATTTGCTTTTCTTTCGTCATCTAACTCAAGTACACCTTCTTCATCGAGCTTTTGAATCGAATCTTTCGCCATTTGTACGGCACCTTCGACAATTTCTTTTCTCGCAGCTAATACTGCTTTTGCTTGTTGACGCTGAAGCATTGCATGGGCAATTTCAGTTGCATACGCTAAGTGTGTTAAACGAGTTTCGATTACTTCTACTCCTGCAATTTCTAAACGTGCTTCTAATTCGCGTTTTAACTCTTCGGAAACTTCTTCTGAGTTTCCACGCAGTGTAACGATGTTATCATCTAGGAAATTATCATACGGATATTTCGTTGCTACGTGACGAATTGCTGTTTCGCTTTGAATTTCCACGAAGGCATCATAATGTTCCACGCCAAAGATTGCTTTTGCGGAATCAACGACTTTGTATACAACAACAGCGGCAATTTCAATTGGATTCCCATCGACATCATTTACTTTTAATTTTTGACTATTAAAGTTTTCCACACGTAGTGAAACGGTTTGACGAAGTGAAAATGGAACTGTTAAAAACAGGCCGCTTTCACGAATGGTGCCTAAATAGTTACCGAAAAATGTAATTACTTTCGCTTGGTTCGGCTGAACAGTGCCGATACTACTTGCGAGGATTGCTGCTAATAAAAAAGAAGGAATACCAATAGCAAATAGTTCATTAATAAGACTTAATAAACCAACCCCAATTAAAACTAGAACTGCGAGCAGTCCTAAAAATCCATTCACATGAAACACTTGTTTTTCTTTCATAATCTCGCCTCCTTTTGATATAAAAATGATATCACTTTTATATCAAAGGTGACAATAGGTTTCTGTTATAATTTATAGAAAAAATGTAACTACTCAGCTATACCTTTTAGAAATTTAGAAAAGGGTATGATTCTAGTAAAGATGTGTCTCTCTATTACTTATAAATTCATTTTTTGGCATATAGACTGCTGTCATGCAAACAGGGCAGGAGCCTGCACGTGGCAGGAAAAGGCCCTGACCGCTCCTATGCATCGCCAGTCCCTCTAGCCCATTTAAAAAAATGCTTTTCTGCCTTTTTTTCATAAAGTAACTGCGTAGTTACTTTATGAAAAAATAAAATTTTAGAAAACAGAACATAAGTTCTAACTTGTGGTAAAATAAAAGAAAACTTAGCCGCCCACTGCAGCGGCTAAGTTCCTTTGAGAGCATCTTGCATGTTGACAAATGATTCAAAGCGGTTTGGACAGAAGAGCCTTTTCAAGTTCAGACTCAATTTCCTTATCAGAAGCATCATAACTTCCATGGCTTGTCTCCTCACCTTTGTGAGAAGGATGATGTGCTTCTTGTTTATTAGACTGTCCATTTTGCATAAAATTCATGCCTGGCATTTTTAAATCGGGAATGTTCATATATTTACTAAATTTGCATGCTTCTACAATAGGGCAGAAACGAATGATGCCTTCTGCGATTCGCATTGCCCCGACCCAAAGCATAAGTTTTGACCAAGTACACCATGGTTTTCGTACAAGCCTTGTAATGCTGCAGCTAAGTAGTACAAAACCAAGTGTAATACGAATAAGAGCATTTATAGTGCCGATGTTTTGCTTGACCAAGACATTCACTCCTTTTCAGCAACTTTGAAATAGATTTATCCATTTCAAGAGTTATTGTTCCTTGTATGATTTTTCTGTATACAATCCAACATTTGACGTAGAAAAAGATATTGTTGGAACGTGTGTCAGCACCTTATTTTTTGTTATAATGAAAGAATGTGTACAGACGATTAGAGAAAAGAAAGGGTGTTTTCATGTACGATATTTCACAGTGGAAACATGTATTTAAACTTGATCCGAATAAGGAGTTAAGTGATGAACAGTTAGAGCTTATTTGTGAATCAGGAACGGATGCTGTTATTGTGGGCGGAAGTGACGGAATTACAATTGATAATGTATTACACATGCTAGTAAGCATTCGTAGATATGCAGTTCCTTGTGTATTAGAAGTTTCAACGTTGGATTCGATTACACCAGGATTCGACTTTTATTACATCCCAAGTGTGCTGAACAGTCAAAAGATAGAGTGGGTAACAGGCCTTCATCATGCGGCATTGAAAGAATTTGGGGATATTATGAACTGGGATGAAATGTTCATGCAAGGATATTGTGTGTTAAACCCAGAAGCGAAGGTAGCAAAGTTAACAGAAGCAAATTGTGAACTATCAGAAGACGATGTGATTGCATATGCACGTATGGCGGATAAACTTCTTCATTTACCAATTTTCTATTTAGAATATAGCGGCACATATGGAGATGCGCAGCTTGTAAGAAAAGTGAAAGCTGAGCTGCAGAGTGCAACATTATATTACGGCGGCGGAATTGCAAGTGCAGACCAAGCGAAAGAAATGGCACAATATGCGGATACAGTAGTCATTGGAAATTTAATTTATGAAGATATAAAGAAAGCTTTAGCAACAGTACAAGCTGTAAAAGGAAAGTAGGTGACCGAATACATGAGTAGAACAGAAAAATTATTAACAGGATTAAATCCGCAGCAACAAAAAGCTGTCCAAACAACAGCTGGAGCATTGTTACTTATGGCCGGAGCAGGTAGTGGTAAGACGCGTGTGTTAACACACCGCATTGCTTATTTACTTGGCGAAAAGGGTGTTGCACCTTGGAATATACTGGCGATTACGTTTACAAATAAAGCAGCGCGTGAAATGCGTGAGCGTATTGATAAGCTTGTTGGTCCTGAAGCAGAGGACATTTGGATTTCAACATTCCACTCTATGTGTGTGCGTATTTTACGAAGAGATATTGATCGCATTGGTATTAATCGTAACTTTACAATTTTGGATGCAAGTGATCAACTAACAGTTGTGAAAAAAATTATGAAAGAGCGCAACGTTGATCCAAAGAAATTTGAACCGCGTTCAATTCTTGCTGGAATTAGCAATGCAAAAAATGAATTGTTATCTCCAGAAAAGTATGCAAAAAAAATTACAATTGCAGATCCATATGAAAAGCTGACGAGCGAGGTATATACAGAATACCAAAAGCGTCTTCTTAAAAATAATGCGCTTGATTTTGATGATTTAATTATGACGACTATTCAATTATTTGAACGTGTACCAGAAGTACTCGAGTTTTATCAACGTAAATTCCAATACATTCACGTTGATGAGTATCAAGATACGAACCGTGCACAGTATATTCTTGTTAATCAATTGGCAACACGCTTTAAAAATCTTTGTGTAGTTGGTGACTCAGATCAATCAATTTATCGTTGGCGCGGAGCTGATATTTCAAATATCTTGTCATTTGAAAAAGATTATGACAATGCACAGGTTATTTTATTAGAACAAAACTACCGTTCCACACAAAATATTTTACATGCGGCGAACGCGGTTATTGAAAATAATGCAAATCGTAAACCGAAGAAGTTATGGACGGATAATCAAGTCGGAAGTAAAATTTCTTATTTCCGCGCTGCAACGGAAAAAGATGAAGGATACTTTGTTGCGAAAAAGATTCGTGATGAAATTCAAATGGGAAATCGAAATTATACAGATTTTGCGGTGCTATATCGTACGAATGCTCAGTCCCGTATGGTCGAGGAGATTTTCTTAAAATCAAACATTCCATATAAAATTGTGGGTGGTATTAAGTTCTATGACCGTAAAGAGATTAAAGATATGCTGGCGTATTTGCGTTTAATTGCAAATCCGGAAGATGAAATTAGCTTTGCACGGATTATTAATGTGCCAAAACGAGGTGTCGGAGCGACATCTATTGATAAGATTATTAATTATGGCGTGCAAAATGGCCTTTCATTGACAGCTGTATTAGATGAAATTGAGCATGTCGGTGTAAGTGCAAAAATTGCAAAGACAGTAGCAGAATTTGCAAAGCAGCTTCATAATTGGGTAAACATGCAAGAATATTTATCGGTAACAGAACTTGTAGAAGAAGTGTTAGAAAAAACAGGTTACCGTGAGGCGCTAAAAAATGAACGTACGTTAGAATCAGAGGGACGTTTAGAAAACTTAGATGAGTTTTTATCTGTTACACAAACGTTTGAATCACAAAGTGAAGATAAGAGTCTTGTTGCGTTCTTAACCGATTTAGCACTTGTTGCTGATATCGACCGTGTAGATGAAGATCCAACTGCTGGTGAAGAAGTTATTTTAATGACGATGCACTCTGCAAAAGGATTAGAATTCCCGGTTGTCTTCATTTTAGGATTAGAGGAAGGGATTTTCCCGCATACTCGTTCTTTAATGGAAGAAGCTGAAATGCAAGAAGAACGCCGCTTAGCGTACGTTGGGATCACACGTGCCGAAGAAGAGTTGTACGTAACGAATGCGCAAATGAGAACGATATTTGGTAGAACGAGCATGAATAAAGAATCACGTTTTATCTCGGAAATTCCGGAGGGGCTCATTGAAATACTTCATGAAGTAAAACCGAAGCGGGAAACGTTTAGTACAAAGTCTAAACCTACGACTACAACAACAGTTCGTTCTCGTTCAGCTTTTGTTCGCCCGGCTGCGAAAACAACAGGCGGTGAGCAAATTGGTTGGTCAGTTGGTGATAAAGCATCACATCAAAAGTGGGGAATTGGCACTGTTGTAAGTGTGAAGGGCGAAGGAGATGGGAAAGAATTAGACATCGCGTTCCAAAGTCCAATTGGCATTAAACGATTAATGGCTAAATTTGCGCCGGTGACGAAAGTGTAAGAAAGGAATGAGGTCATGTCGAAAAAAGCAGCACAAAAGCGTATTGACGAGCTTCGTGACATTTTAAATAAACTTAATTATGAGTATCACGTGCTAGATCAGCCATCTGTATCAGATGCAGAGTATGATCGTCATATGCAAGAGTTAATCAAACTAGAAACAGAACATCCAGAATTTTTTACAGAAGACTCGCCAACCGTTCGTGTTGGCGGAGAGATTCTTGATATTTTTGAGAAAGTAACACATAAATCTCCGATGTTAAGTTTAGGAAATGCTTTTAATGAAGGTGATTTACGTGATTTTGATCGCAAGGTACGTCAAGGAATTGACGATCAAAATGTAAGATATGTGTGCGAATTAAAAATTGACGGACTGGCGGTTTCCCTTCATTATGAAAAAGGACGCTTCATTCAAGGAGCAACTCGTGGTGATGGGATAACGGGCGAGGATATTACGCAAAATTTAAAAACAATTAAAGCGATTCCTCTTCGTTTAACAGAAGAAATGACGTTAGAAGCGCGCGGAGAAGCGTACATGCCGAAACGTTCATTTGTGAAATTAAATGAAGAAAAAGAACAGAACGGAGAAGCGGTCTTTGCGAACCCACGAAATGCAGCTGCGGGTTCATTGCGTCAATTAGATCCAAAAATCGCGGCAAAGCGCAATTTATCTTTATTTGTATATGGGCTTGCGAATTTGGAAGGAAAGACGAATACATCGCATAGTGAATCGTTAAACCTTTTAGGTGAACTTGGATTTAAAACAAACACGAATCGCCGAGTTTGCGAAACAATTGATGAAGTTATTCATTATGTGCAAGAGTGGCACGAAAAACGTCCACATCTTGATTATGAAATTGACGGCATCGTGATTAAAGTAGATGATATATCACTTCAAGAAAGCTTAGGAACAACAGCGAAAAGTCCAAGATGGGCTATTGCTTATAAATTCCCAGCTGAGGAAGTCGTAACAAAACTGACGGGTATTGAACTAAGCGTTGGACGTACAGGCGTTGTAACTCCAACTGCAGAGTTAGAGCCAGTACGTGTGGCAGGAACGATTGTCCGCCGCGCTTCTTTACACAACGAAGATTTAATTCGTGAAAAAGATATTCGCATTGGCGACTATGTTGTGGTAAAGAAAGCTGGAGACATCATTCCGGAAGTTGTAAATGTGATTGTAGACCGCCGTACAGGTGAAGAAGAAGAGTTTTATATGCCGACGCATTGCCCGGCATGTGAGAGTGAACTTGTTCGTTTAGAAGAAGAAGTTGCGCTTCGCTGTATTAATCCAGCATGCCCAGCACAAATTCGAGAAGGATTAATTCACTTTGTATCGCGTAATGCGATGAATATTGACGGATTAGGCGAACGTGTTATTACACAGTTATTTGATGCAGATTATATTCGTACATTTGCAGATCTTTATACATTAACGAAAGAACAGTTATTACAACTAGAACGTTTTGGAGAAAAATCTGCTTCAAATTTAGTACAAGCGATTGAAGTTTCAAAAGACAATTCATTAGAGCGATTATTGTTCGGTCTTGGGATTCGCCACGTTGGCGCAAAAGCGGCTCGTACATTAGCGGAACATTATGAAACGATAGATAACATCGTGAATGCTACAGAAGAAGAGCTGACAACTATTAATGAGATTGGCGAAAAAATGGCGCAATCAATCGTTACGTATTTTGATAATGAAGATGTACAAGAGCTATTACAACAATTTAAGACTTATGGTGTAAATGTGACTTATAAAGGGATAAAACGAGCAGATTTAGAAGACATTGAGTCTTATTTTGCAGGAAAAACAGTTGTGTTAACAGGAAAACTAGAAGTGATGGGACGAAGTGAAGCGAAAAAGAAAATTGAAGCGCTTGGCGGGAAAGTCACAGGTAGTGTAAGTAAAAGTACAGACTTAGTCATTGCAGGAGAAGCTGCTGGTTCTAAGTTAGCACAAGCACAAAAACATAACGTTGAGGTTTGGGATGAAGCGAGGTTCTTACAAGAGCTCAATAATTAAGAGGTGCAAAGTTACCATGAAAAAAGTGATATTAGCAGCGTTAAGCCTTGGATTACTTCTTAGTGGATGTAGTATGGGGCCAAAAAAAGAAGAAAAAATCGTAGAAAAAGGGAATTCGAAAGAGAAATCCATTATTTCAAAATACTCGATTTCTGATGAGTATTATAAAACAGCGGTTCCATTTGTAAAAGGATCAGCACGAGGATTAGTTGTACAAGGATTAAATAGCCGTTTAGATGTTGATGAATTTGAAACGGGATTAATGCGCATTGCGAAAGAATCCTATAGTACGAAAGATTATATATTTCAAGGCGGAAAGTATTTAGATAAAGAGACGATCCAAGCGTTAATTGGGAGAAAACGTACACCCCAGCAACAAAGTGAGTATGAAAAAGCGCTGAAGAAGAAGCTACCGAATGGTTTAAATCCAGCGTTACCACCAGGAGAATCAGAATCATTACAAGCGAGAAATGAAAAGAGTCCAATTTATTTAGCGCAAATTTTAGAACAGGATTATTTGAAAATAAAAGGTGATAGCGAAGCGGAATTAGGCGGAGTTGTTATTGGCCTCGCGATGAATTCTGTTCATTATTTTAATGAAGAACACGGTTATCCGCGTGAACAAAAAATTGATGATGCAAAATTGCTAGAAGAAGGGAAAAAGATGGCGCAAGAAATCTTACCACTTCTACGCAAGAAAGATGAATTGAAAAATGTGCCAATTACGTTTGCGATTTACAGACAGGAAGCAAAATCTTCGCTTGTACCAGGCTCCTTCTTATCATATGCACCAGTTGATAAAGGCGACGATAAAGTGAATGATTGGAAATCGTTAGACGAAAAGTATTATTTATTCCCTTCAAATGAATCAGAAAGAGATTATCGTGACGATGCAACAAATGTAAAGAACTTCAATGCGAGAATAGCAGAGTATTTTACAGGTGATTATACTGCAGTCGTAGGCAGAGGGTTTTATAAAGACGGTCAATTAAAAGAAATGAAGCTTGAGATTCCAGTTCAGTTTAGTGGAAAAGCAGAAGTTATTGGATTTACACAATTTGTAGCAGGGCTTGTTATGGATTTCCCTAATTATATTAAAGTGCAAGTTACCATTAAATCTGTCGAACGTCCGGAAGCAATTATTATTCGTGACGTGAAACAAGATAAGCCATTTGTTCAAGTGTTAGATTAAGAAGAATCGTTCCTTTTATGAGGAACGATTTTTCAATTTATGTTTATACATATAAATCTACTTTGATTTTTCAACAAACAAGTCGCCGCTAACATACTCGCTACTGGTCAGACGCTCTCAACCACCTAAAAGAAAGGTTTTCAATTTATGTCTATATAGTAGAAAGCTTGTTATAATTTTCAATGTTGTTAATAAAAAGGGGATAGAGGGAAAGTACAGATGGAAGATTTAAGCTTACAGGTCATTATACTACTTATTGCTTTCGGTTTTTTAGCAGCATTTATTGATTCTATTGTTGGAGGGGGAGGTTTAATTTCGCTTCCGGCCCTTATGTTTGTGGGTTTACCGCCAGTTTCAGCAATCGCAACAAATAAGTTGGCGGCAACGATGGGTTCATTTACGAGTACAATGTATTTTATTCGTTCTAAAAAAGTAGATTTTCGTATTGTAGGAAAACTCATTCCGTTCACAATTGTTGGGGCAGCTACAGGTGCATTTGTTGTAAAATTCATTCCACCGGATGTGCTGCGTCCTCTTATATTAGTTTTACTTGTATTAATTGCTTTTTATATTATTGTAAAAAAAGATTGGGGTAGTGTATCGACTTATAAAAAAATGACGAAGGGAAAAACGTTTTTGTTTTATCTAGTCATTTTGAGTATTGGATTTTATGATGGTTTTTTTGGGCCGGGTACAGGTTCATTTTTAATTTTTGCATTTTTATTAATTGGTTTGGATTTTATCCGCGCGGCTGCCGCTGGTCGGATTTTAAATTTTGTTAGCAATATTGTATCGCTAATTACATTTTTATTTTTAGGAGCAATTCAATTTAAATATGGCCTAATTATGGGTGTATCAATGGTTGCAGGGGCATATTTCGGTTCGAGATTTGCTGTTCAAAAGGGTGTAGGATATGTACGTATTTTATTTTTGGCAGTAACAATTATATTAATTGGAAAGAATTTTTGGGAATACATCCATATTTCATAACATGATGCATATGCATCATGTTGTTTTTTTATTTATTATATTCTAAAAATTATTTAAGTTTAAAAATATAAGTCTAAGAATATTTGAACAAATCTAAATTATCGTGTAGAATAATATTGTATTTAATGTAAACGTTTTTTTCTAAGGGGAGGCTAAAATAATGGTAGTAGCATACAAACATGAGCCATTTACAGATTTTACAGTAGAGGCAAATAAAGTTGCATTTGAAGAAGGTTTAAAGAAAGTAGAATCTTATCTTGGACAAGACTATCCATTAATTATTGGGGGAGAAAAGATCACTACAGACGAGAAAATCGTATCTGTAAATCCTGCAAATAAAGAAGAAGTCGTTGGCCGCGTTTCAAAAGCAAGTCGTGAATTAGCAGAAAAAGCAATGCAAGTAGCGGATGAAACATTCCAAACTTGGAGAAAAACGAAGCCAGAAATGCGTGCAGACATTTTATTCCGCGCAGCTGCAATCGTTCGCCGCAGAAAACATGAGTTTTCCGCAATTCTTGTAAAAGAAGCAGGTAAGCCGTGGAATGAGGCTGATGCTGATACAGCAGAAGCAATTGACTTCATGGAGTATTATGGTCGTCAAATGTTGAAATTAAAAGATGGCATGCCAGTAGAAAGCCGTCCAATTGAATATAATCGTTTTTCTTACATTCCATTAGGAGTAGGTGTTATCATTTCTCCTTGGAACTTCCCATTTGCTATTATGGCAGGTATGACAACAGCTGCATTAGTGTCTGGTAACACTGTATTATTAAAACCAGCTAGTACAACACCTGTAGTAGCAGCGAAGTTTATGGAAGTATTAGAAGAAGCTGGCTTACCAGCGGGCGTAGTAAACTTCGTGCCTGGTAACGGCTCTGAAGTTGGTGACTACTTAGTAGATCATCCTCGTACACGCTTCATCAGCTTCACTGGATCACGCGATGTTGGTATTCGTATTTACGAACGCGCAGCAAAAGTAAATCCAGGACAAATTTGGTTAAAACGCGTTATCGCTGAAATGGGCGGTAAAGATACAATCGTTGTTGATAAAGAAGCAGATCTTGAATTAGCAGCAAAATCTATCGTTGCATCTGCATTTGGATTCTCAGGACAAAAATGTTCTGCATGTTCTCGCGCAGTAATCCACGAAGATGTATACGATCACGTATTAAACCGTACAATTGAATTAACAAATGAATTAACAGTAGGAAACCCAGCTGAAAAAGGCATAAACATGGGACCTGTTAACGACCAAGCTGCATTCGATAAAGTGATGAGCTACGTTGCAATTGGTAAAGAAGAAGGTAAACTTGTAGCAGGTGGCGAAGGTGATGACTCTCAAGGTTGGTTCATCAAACCAACAATCATTGCTGACGTTGCAGAAGATGCTCGTCTTATGAAAGAAGAAATCTTCGGACCAGTTGTAGCATTCTGCAAAGCAAAAGACTTTGATCATGCACTTGCAATTGCGAACAATACAGAATACGGTTTAACAGGAGCTGTTGTTACTAATAATCGTGAACATATCGAAAAAGCACGTGAAGACTTCCACGTTGGTAACTTATACTTCAACCGTGGATGTACTGGTGCAATCGTAGGTTACCAACCATTCGGTGGCTTTAACATGTCTGGTACAGACTCTAAAGCAGGTGGCCCTGACTACTTAGCACTTCATATGCAAGCAAAAACTACTTCTGAAACTTTATAAGAAGTATAGGGAAGACCTTCTCGTTGGTGGGAAGGTCTTTTATTATTAGATATAAATGCAACTTGAAACAACGACAAAAAAACTCTTTCTTTTTAGATGGGCGAGAGCGTCTGGCCGCGCATAGAGGCGGTCAGTGCCCTTTTCTGCCACATGCCGAGTTTTAAACAGAGGAGCAAGCCAGTAGTGAGCATGTTGTATTCTGCATATCGGCGACTTTCAAAATATATCGGCGATTCGACATGATATAAATACCCTTCGACAATATTCGATATGCGCGTGGAGGCCCCTAGGTCAGATTTTATTCTTGTTTAGAAGCGGACACTTCTCCTGCATTGTTCTCATAAATAAATCGGGATCTTTCGGCAACGATATAAGAGCTATATCATAATTGTTATAAGTAATTTCTACCCGCTTAAACGTCCAAGCAGGCGCAGAGAGTAGGTTGTAAGTATATCTGATGCTCGTTATTTCATGGAGTGGAATCATAATTTTGATGAAACCAAATACAGCAATGAGATGTGTACTTGTAATCTCGTGATAAGAATGAAATAGTGCCCATAGAAGCATACTGATTATAGGTACCATCATGATGCTTATGATAATAGAGCCTGCATCAACTTGGTCTGTGAAGAACGGGAGAAAAGGTATGGGACATAATACAATAATGAGTAGAGAAAGCAATGGGTTACGCTGAATTGAAAATTTCACGGGTTACACCTCCCTTTGCTATTAGTTTATCTTATTCAGGTTTATTAGGCTTAATTTAAGTAAAAATGCACAAAATGGCTAGAAAACTTTACTCGTGCGTCATATTTCTTTGTATAAATCTTATAAATTTCCTGTATAATACAATTGAAGGAAATCTATGATTATACAAGAAGACACCGCTTTCAGTTTGCTCGCTGAAGGCGGTGTTTTTTTATATACTTCCAGAAAAATAGAAACGCTTTCCTTGATTAAGTCTGAAGGGATTGTTTGCGTTGTAAAAATTCTGCCTCGCTGATTACCTCAGCATATACACTATTTAAAGCAGCTAGAATGGTATTGTGAATGTATACCGCGGGAATCGAAACGTTTTTAAAGACTAAATCTTTCGTTGCACATGCATCATGTATCACTGTGCATGTAAAGCCAAGGTCAAAGGCGGCACGTACTGTAGCATCAATGCACATATGGGTCATCATCCCGCACATAACGACTTGTCCGATTTGTAGATTTTGTAATTCTTCTAATAGTGGTGTTTCTCGAAAACTATTAGGAAAATGCTTCAGTATAACCGTTTCATGCTGAAAAGGACGAACACTTTCATGAATATGTACGCCTTCTGTATTCGGAAGAAAAAACGTTGCATTTTCCTGCATGGAAACATGTTGAATATGAAAAATAGGCTGATTTGTGTCACGGAAATGTTGAAGTATGCACTCTGCATATTCGCTTGCTTCATCGGCGTTTCGCAGTTCCATCTCTCCATTTGGAAAATAATCATTTTGGATACCAACGAGTAAAAGAGCAGTTTTCATTTCAGTTACAGCCCCCCGTTTTCAATTTTGTATTCGTTTAATTATTCCATTCTTTTAGAGATTTTTCCTTTTAAAAAATTGTAGATCAAGAAATTTACAAAGATTTAAAACTGAAAATTTTAAATCTTTTCCGACTCTTATTTTTTAGGGTTTTATAATAAAAAACAATCAAATGGAAACTAAACCGATATGAATTCTTATCCAGAGAGGTGGAGGGGCTGGCCCTGGTCCTGGTCTTTTCCTATATATAAGTCCACTCTGACTTTTTGACATATAGATTGCGGCTATGCAGAAAAAATGATTCTTATACTTGCTTTCTCTCTCTGTGTTTAAACATCGCATGTGGTGGAAGAAGGCCTGACCGCTTCTACGTATGGTTAGATGCTCTCATCCATCTAAAAAGAGTCTTGGTTTTTATATAGTTATTCAATTATCACACGCTTTAAAGAAGTTTTTGAAGGCTGTTTCGGTTCCTTTATATAAGAAGTAAGTTCTTCCTGAAATATGTTTAATAACCCTTTTGCACGCTGCTGAAGCGGGGCAGGTAATTCGTTTATCATATACGCTCCAACCTCAATTTTCGTCCGAATCATTTTTCGTAGCAAGTCTTCACGCATGAACGACACCTCCAAATCGGATGTTGAGGACATCACCTTCAAATTTTGCACCTTGAATAGCTAAATGCGTTAATGTTTTTGGTAATGTAATGTTTCGTTTTACGGAACCGGCGCGAATAATCAATTCGTCACCTTTTTGATTTAAAGAGAGTTCACTTTTATCAGAGAATGGGATGGATAGCGTAAAGATATATTCATCCCCGTTTTTTGTGACATACTGCGTTCGGCCATTGAATTTTACCGCAGTTGGATCGGGATCATGTTTAAATAAAGCATCGCCGACACGCTCTAACATAGATAGGCCAACTACTTCTTGTTCAAACATAGGTGCCTCGTAAATAGGGAGTGGCTGAAAACTATCTTGAATTAATGCTTTATATTTCTTTTGCGCATCTTTCCATGCTTGAAAATATGAATCTGTTACAGTATCGGGAATGATGCGATTGATCATGATGGCATCAACGTTGTAGTCATATAAATTTAAATATGTGAAGCTGCGCTGTGCTTCCTTAATCACCATTTTTTCTGGATTGACAACAACGCGAATGCTCGTTACTTCTCGGTTGGATAAAATGTCTCTCATTTCACCGAGTTGTTCGAGAGTATTTGTTAATTCTTCCATAGTATCGTCGGTAGGAAGAGGGAAGCCGATAAGTGGCTGTGCAACAGGACGGACAACTTTTAATATTTTACGTTTAATCGGGAATAGTTTTTCCATCCACCAGCCGAGCATATCAGGGAAGCTGAGCATTGCTAATGTTTCGCCAGTTGGAGCACAATCGATAATGATGACATCGTATGTTTTTTGTTTATAGTAATCTAATACACGCAATAAACTAATTAAATCTTCCATGCCTGGGAACATCGTAAGTTCCTCTGTCGTAATATCGTTAGCCGCTTTTGATGTAAATAGTAATGTAATATATTTTTGCAGTTTGCCCCAGCCTTTTTCCATTTCATAGATTGTATTAATTTCTTGCGCCCATAGGTTTTCACAAATTTCTTGAGGTTCTGATGAAAGTTTCATACCAAAGGAATCTCCTAAGCTATGGGCAGGGTCTGTGCTCATGACTAACGTTTTTAATCCTTGCTTTGCACTTTGCATTGCTGTGGCTGCTGAAATACTTGTTTTCCCTACTCCGCCTTTACCTGTGTACAAAATAATTCTCATCATTCATATCCCCTTCGTTTCGATAGTCGAATATTACGAGAGTCGAAATATATCTTTGAATAAAAACCCGCAGAGGGGGTTATTCAATCGGAATGTTTTTGATCTTAGATGAAGTAAGCTTTTCTTCTGTTTTTGGTTGTGATGTAGCGATATGATTCATAATTTTTTGGAAGATTTGTAGTAAAAATGCTTTTTCTTCTTCTGATAGCGCTTCTGTTACAAGGTTAAAGTAATAAGCCGCATTTTGTTTTACTTCTTCTACAAGCCTTATACCAGTTTCCGTTAAACGAATCAATACAATGCGACGATCACTTTCACTTCGGTAGCGCTCAATATATCCCTTTTTTACGAGACGATTGACGACGCCTGTTGTTGTACTCATTGGAATATCGAGAAGTTCCGCAATTTTACTCATCGTAATGTCTGTATTTCGCTCCATCCAAAGCAAGCAAAATACTTCCGTTTTTGAAAGTGATAAATCAAGGCTTACCCATTCTTCTGGATAGAAAAGCTTCTTGGCGTTATCGAGTAGTAAATCTAAAAAATGTTCGTATTGCAGCAATTATTTCCACTCCCGTATATTTCGAGGTTCGTAATATTTATTTTCATTCTATGTTTCATCCAAATAAATGTCAAATGATTTTAAAAACTTTTCAGATTAAATCCATCTCGTTCTTTATAAAGAACTATGTATATGCTAGAGTAATACAAAAGATAGGATATTTTACATATTTCTTCATAATATGGATAATAACAACCTATTTAATAATGAATTGAGCAATGGCAAGGGGGAGAACAATGAGAAAGAGAAACACCCAAGCGTTCACATTTTTAGCATGGACTTCTTTTGTTTGTGCGCTTTCTGGTATGCTAATTGGTATTTATACGCTAGAAGAGCCACTTAGTGTAAAAGGCTATTATTTAATTGGTACATTATTTTTAACAATGTCTAGTTTTGTGCTGCAAAAAACAATTCGTGATAATGAAGAGGATAATGCAAACAACATTCATATTGAGCCAGCTTCTAAAAAAGAAACAATTGAGAAGTAAGAACGGACTTTGTTTAATGAGTTTGTATATTAAATAAAAAAGACATAAAATCTTTTTTTTTAGGTGGGTGAGAGCAACTGGCCGTGTGTAGAAGCGGTCAGTGCCTTTTTCTGCTACGTGCGATGTTCAAACAAAGAGAAAAAGAGAGTGGCGGTCACTTTATGCTTGGCATGGCGGTGGCTTGTGTGTTGATTAGATAAATTGGATTTATATATTAAGTAAAAAAGGCATAAACCATCTCTTTTTAGGTGGGCGAGAGCAACTGGTCGTGTGTAGAAGCGGTCAGTTACTTTTTCTGCCACGTGCGATGTTCAAATAAAGAGAAGAAGAGAGTGGCGGTCACTTTATGCTTGGCATGGCGGTGGCTTGTGTGTTGATTAGTTAAAATGGATTTATATAGTACGTAAAAAAGACATAAACCTCTCTTTTTTTAGGTGGTCGAGAGCAACTGGCCGTGTGTAGAAGCGGTCAGTTACTTTTTTTTCCACGTGCTAGGTTAAAACAGAGGGAGCAAGCGAATACAGCTTATGTTGTATCCTGCATAGCAGAGGCTTATACGTCGAAAAATAAAAATGGATTTATATATCGAATTGATAAGGAAGGCGAAAGCCTTTCTTTTTTTGTTCAAAAATGAGTGAAGTGTGCTGTGTTGACTTGCTTGAACTACTGAAAATTTGGTATCATCAATAGTATTGTAGATTGTACGATATATTATGGAGGTGGCCTAGCCGTGTCAAGAATTTCCGTTGAGAATGTAAAGCACGTTGCACATTTAGCGCGTCTTGCAATTACTGATCAAGAAGCAGAAAAATTTCAAAAACAACTCGATGCAATTGTTACATTTGCTGAGCAGTTAAATGAATTAGATACAACAAATGTAAAACCAACAACTCATGTATTAGATATGAAGAATATTATGCGTGA
This sequence comes from Bacillus cytotoxicus, assembly GCF_023715645.1. Lineage (GTDB taxonomy): Bacteria > Bacillota > Bacilli > Bacillales > Bacillaceae_G > Bacillus_A > Bacillus_A cytotoxicus_A. The sequence goes on from NZ_JAMBOP010000007.1 coordinate 31,275, forward strand.
AGATGTACCTGAAAAAGGTTTACCAGTTGAAGAAGTATTAAAAAATGCACCGGATCACAAAGAGAATCAAATCCGTGTTCCAGCAGTATTAGAGTAGAGGAGGGGAATTTCGATGTCATTATTTGATCATTCTGTATCAGAATTACATAAAAAGTTACATAGCAAAGAAATTTCCGTTACAGATTTAGTAGAGGAATCTTACAAACGTATTGCGGATGTTGAAGATAACGTAAAAGCTTTTCTTACATTAGATGAAGAAAGTGCACGTGCAAAAGCGAAAGAATTAGATGCGAAGTTAGGCGCTGGAGATAATGGTTTACTATTTGGTATGCCAATTGGTGTGAAAGATAACATCGTAACAAAAGGTCTTCGTACAACATGTGCGAGCAAAATATTAGCAAATTTTGATCCAATTTATGATGCAACAGTTGTGCAAAAGCTAAACGTTGCTGACACAATTACAATCGGTAAATTAAACATGGACGAGTTTGCGATGGGTTCTTCTAACGAAAACTCTGGTTTTTATGCAACGAAGAATCCATGGAATTTAGATTATGTTCCAGGTGGATCTAGCGGTGGTTCTGCAGCAGCAGTAGCGGCAGGAGAAGTATTATTCTCTTTAGGTTCTGATACGGGTGGTTCGATTCGTCAACCAGCTGCATATTGCGGCGTTGTTGGTTTAAAACCAACATATGGTCGTGTATCTCGCTTCGGTTTAGTTGCGTTTGCATCTTCTCTTGATCAAATTGGGCCGATTACGCGTACAGTAGAAGACAATGCATACTTACTACAAGCTATTTCTGGTGTGGATCGTATGGATACAACTTCTGCAAACATTGAGGTTGGCAATTACTTAGCTGGTTTAACTGGCGACGTAAAAGGCTTACGCATCGCTGTGCCAAAAGAATACTTAGGTGAAGGTGTTGGCGAAGAAGCTCGTGAATCTGTACTAGCTGCGTTAAAAGTGTTAGAAGGCATGGGAGCAACGTGGGAAGAAGTTTCGCTTCCACATTCTAAATACGCATTAGCAACATACTACTTAATTTCTTCTTCTGAAGCGTCTGCAAATCTTTCACGCTTTGACGGCGTACGTTACGGCGTTCGTTCTGATAATGTGAATAACTTAATGGACCTTTATAAGAATACGCGTAGCGAAGGCTTCGGTGACGAAGTGAAACGTCGTATTATGCTTGGTACATTTGCACTTAGCTCTGGTTACTATGATGCATATTACAAAAAAGCACAACAAGTACGTACATTAATTAAAAATGACTTTGAAAATGTATTTGCAAACTATGATGTTATTATTGGACCAACAACGCCAACTCCAGCGTTTAAAGTGGGCGAAAAAGTGGATGATCCAATGACAATGTATGCAAACGACATTTTAACAATTCCAGTAAACTTAGCAGGTGTTCCAGCAATTTCTGTTCCATGTGGATTTGGTGCAAACAACATGCCACTTGGGCTGCAAATTATTGGTAAACACTTCGATGAAGCAACAATTTATCGCGTTGCACATGCATTCGAGCAAGCAACAGATTATCATACAAAAAAAGCAAGTCTGTAAGGAGGCGAGCATAGATGAATTTAGAAACAATTATCGGTTTAGAGGTTCACGTTGAGTTAAAAACGAATTCGAAAATTTTCTCTGCGAGTCCAACAGAATTCGGAGCGGATCCAAATACACAAACAAGTGTAATTGACTTAGGATATCCTGGGGTGCTTCCAACTCTAAATAAAGAAGCAGTTAACTTTGCAATGAAAGCTGCAATGGCATTAAACTGTGAAATCGCAACAGAAACAAAATTTGACCGTAAAAACTATTTCTATCCAGATAATCCGAAAGCATACCAAATTTCTCAATATGATAAGCCAATTGGGGAAAATGGTTGGATTGAAATTGAAGTAGATGGCAAAAAGAAACGCATCGGTATTACACGTCTTCACCTAGAAGAAGATGCAGGTAAATCAACGCATACAAGTGAAGGTTCATTAGTGGATTATAATCGTCAAGGTATGCCATTAATCGAAATCGTATCTGAGCCAGATATGCGTACGCCAGAAGAAGCGTATGCATACTTAGAAAAATTAAAATCTATCATTCAATATACAGGTGTATCTGATTGTAAGATGGAAGAGGGTTCCCTTCGTTGTGATGCGAACATTTCTCTTCGTCCAGTAGGACAAGAAAAGTTCGGTACAAAAGCAGAGTTGAAAAACTTAAACTCTTTCACTTATGTACAAAAAGGTCTTGAGCATGAACAAGTGCGCCAAGAAAAAGAACTATTATCTGGTGGCATCATTCAACAAGAAACACGTCGTTATGATGAAGCAACGAAGAAAACAATCTTAATGCGTGTAAAAGAAGGATCTGACGATTACCGTTACTTCCCAGAGCCAGATTTAGTTGAACTTTATATCGATGATGAGTGGAAAGAGCGCGTTCGTGCTTCTATTCCAGAACTTCCAGATGCTCGTAAAGTACGCTATGTTGAAGAGCTTGGCTTACCAGCTTACGATGCACACGTATTAACATTAACGAAAGAGATGTCTGATTTCTTCGAAGCAACAGTTGCAGACGGTGCAGACGCGAAATTAACATCAAACTGGTTAATGGGTGAAGTATTAGCATACTTAAACAAACAACAAAAAGAACTACAAGATGTAGCATTAACACCAGCTGGTTTATCTAAAATGGTTCAATTAATTGAAAAAGGTACAATTTCGTCTAAAATTGCGAAAAAAGTATTTAACGAATTAATTGAAAAAGGTGGAGACCCAGAAGAAATCGTTAAAGCAAAAGGTCTTGTTCAAATTTCTGACGAAGGAGCACTTCGCAAGGTCGTAACAGAAATTCTTGATAATAACGAACAATCTATTGAAGACTTTAAAAACGGTAAAGACCGTGCAATTGGCTTCTTAGTTGGTCAAATTATGAAAGCAACAAAAGGACAAGCAAATCCGCCGCTTGTTAATAAAATCTTACTTGAAGAGATTAACAAACGATAATAACGAAAAGCTGAGCTAGATATATAAATTCGAATTGAAAAACCAACATCAAAACCACTTTTTTTAGGTGGGCGAGAGCGTCTGGCCGCGTTTAGAGCGGTCAGGGCCCTTTTCTGCTACGGGCAATGTTAAAACAAAGTGAGGAAACGAGAGCATATTATTTTTTGTTTTACATACCAGTAAGTTGGATGTTGAAAAATCAAGTTGGATATATATAACGAAGAGTGAAGCTAGACAGTAACAGCAAAGATTAATCAGAAAAAACACCCATATATGGGTGTTTTTCTGGGTTAATCAAACGTTTGTTTAAATGGTATTTCGTTTAAACAAACGTTTGATTAACTGACAAATATAAGGAAAATACTGTCATGTTAAGTATGGTAAGGTAGTTGCAAAAAGTTTGTAATAATGATAAATCTAAATTTAGAGAGAATTTTTTCATCAGATGAAATAAATAGTGACTTAATGTGAAAAATGAAGTTATAGAGCTTCGTGAGAGTGAAAAATGGAAGGAGGGTATGCATAGGAATGCTAAGTAAGTGCTTAGCGGCTATTCCTTTCCCTTTTTTGATGAATGAGGGTTTTCCTGTGCTAATGTTATATGAAACGAGCAAGAATTATTTATAATCCAACTTCTGGTCGTGAGTTGTTTAAGAAAAATTTACCGGAAGTACTGCGAAAATTAGAAGAAGCAGGGTATGAAACATCATGTCATGCGACAACAGGCCCTGGCGATGCGACTGTGGCAGCGAGGCAAGCGGTAGAGCGTAAGTTTGATGTTGTAATTGCAGCAGGTGGTGACGGTACATTAAATGAAGTTGTAAACGGGCTAGTTGGACATGGGCATCGTCCAAAGTTTGGAATTATTCCAGTTGGAACTACAAATGACTTTGCTAGAGCAATTGGTGTACCTCGTTCAATAGAAGAAGCTGTTGATATCATTTGTGCTGGTCAAACGGTACCTCTTGATCTTGGAAGGGCAAATGATACATACTTTATTAATATTGCAGGCGGTGGCCGCATAACAGAATTAACATATGAAGTACCAAGTAAGTTAAAGACTGTCCTTGGACAACTTGCGTATTATTTAAAAGGCATTGAAATGTTACCATCCTTACATCCAACATATGTAGAAATTGAATATGATGGAAAATTACTGCAAGAAGAAATTACAATGTTTTTAATTACAAATACACGATCAGTCGGCGGTTTTGAAAAAGTAGCGCCGTATGCGTCGATTAATGATGGTTTGTTTGATTTGTTAATATTGAAAAAAGGATCGATTGCGGACTTAATTAAAGCAGCAACACAAGCGCAGCGCGGTGAGCATATCAATAATCCGAAAGTGTTATATACACAAGCAAATCGAATTAAAGTACATTCAACGGAAAAATTAATGATTAATTTAGACGGTGAATACGGCGGCGATGCACCGATGGAGTTTGAAAATGTGTATCACTGTTTGGAGTTATTTATTCCAGAACATAAAGAAACTACCTTGTAAGAGGTAGTTTTTTTTGTGGGGAATGGAAAAGTTTTAGAGAGCGAGAGCAGGGCATATTTTGTTCTGTATTATAGAGCATCAAGCTGAAAATATACATTTTTGTTTTGGGGGTATTATAAATTATTAAGTTGATGGATGTAGCGGTACCCCGTAAAAAAATTAATACATTTTGTTAGCTGAATTGTCGGTAAAGCAAAATTTAAACACGAAAATTAGTTTGAATATTCCGTTTACAATAAAAAGAACTTGTGATAATATGTAAAAAATTATATGCGATGACGAGAAGAGTAGATGAAGTGAATTTTTCACAGAGAGCTCCATTAGCTGAGAAGGAGTAAGAATTCTTTATTGAACCAAGCCTCTGAGCATCATACCGGAACCTTGAAAAAAGGGGGTGGTATGACGGGAGCTCCCGTTATAGAGCTAAGGTATAATCATTTTTTTAATGCGTACCTGATAAGTTTAGTATGGTGACATACTAATAAACTGGGGTGGCACCGCGACGATAAATCTCGCCCCCAAGGCTTAAAGTCTTGGGGGTGAGATTTTTTTTATTGGAAAAACTGAGGACAGCCAAAAATTTTTTATTTTAAGGGGGATCATACAAGTGAAAAAAACTTTTGAATCATGGAAATATCCAATACTTTTATTGTCTGGGATTGGTATTGCGAATCTTGGTGCATGGATTTATTTAATTGTCTTGAATATTCTCGTCTACAATATGGGGGGATCACCTTTAGCTGTAGCAGCTTTATATGTTATTAGACCATTGGCTACGTTATTTACGAATGTATGGGCAGGAAGTATGATAGATCGTCTAAATAAACGTAAATTAATGATTCACCTTGATATATATCGCGCATTATTCATTGCCGTTTTACCATTCCTTCCATCTATTTGGTTCATTTATATGATTGTTTTTTGTATAAGTATGGCTAGTGCTATCTATGAACCAACAGCTATGACATATATGACAAAATTAATTTCACCAGAACAAAGGCAACGTTTTAATTCACTTCGTAGCTTAATAAACTCAGGAGCATTTCTAATCGGACCAGCAATAGCGGGAATACTTTTAATAACTAGTACTCCCGGGGTTGCTATTGGTATGAATGCTCTTGCATTGTTTATATCAGGAATGATTACATTACTGATGCCAAATCTTGAAAAAGAACCCCTTTTAGATACAGTTCATAACAAGCTATCGTTGACATTATTGAAAAAAGATTGGAACGCAGTTTTGCATTTTAGTAGACAACATGCATATATTGTATGTATTTATTTTTTATTTCATGGAATGATGGTATTCGCCGCAGCAATGGATTCGCTTGAACTGTCTTTTTCTAAAGAAATTCTTTTGTTATCAGATAGTCAATATGGATTTCTAGTAAGTATTGCTGGTGCTGGCATTATTGCTGGAGCGATAGTAAACACCATTTTCACAAAAAAATTAGCAACGTCTGTTTTAATTAGTATAGGGTCGTTGTGCATTTCAATGGGTTATATGATTTATGCTTTTTCAAATGACTTTTTAATAGCAGCGATCGGTTTCTTCATTCTTTCTTTTGCGATGGCTTTTGCCAATACAGGATTTTATACTTTTTATCAAAACAATGTACCAGTAGATATGATGGGGCGGATTGGGAGTATGTATCAATTACTGATAGCAATCCTTACGATTGTTACAACCATTGTTTTTGGAGTTGCTACAAAATTCATCTCTATTCAAGTAGTAGTTATCACAGGCGCATTTTTCATGTTATTAATTACTATTGTTTTATGTGTACTTAATTTATTACCATCAAAGGAAAAATTTTATTCGTCTCATTCATTAACCTCTAAAGACGTTTGAAATAGGGAGGGAGTTATTATTTGAGTTTTGGAGGCATTCAGGAAAAACTAAAATATTGATCATAGGAATATACAAAGGCGTGCTAACTTAAAAGTATGTCTTTGTATATTTTAAATGTGTTTACATCAGGAGATATCTTCCCTGCTACTCCTTAAGGATATTATTGTGTCGATTAAAAGGCAGTTCAAGTCTACATATAGAGGGGGAGGGCCTCAGATAGAAACCTTTTGGATAAGTCATAAAGGACTCAGAAAAAGTCTTTTATGACTTGTTTTTATGTCGGAACTTATAGAAACATAAGGGAATCACGCATTTAAAAGTTGGCACACATTTTGCATTATAAAAGGCAAATGACTAAAAGAGGTGGAGAGTATCATGAAAACAAATTTTGCGAAAGTTAATGAAAATATTCCGGGTTCAAAGGCAGCTTCTTTATTTGAACGCCGTCAAAATATTGTACCAAGAGGAGTAAGTAATGGGATTCAAACATTTGTACAATCGGCTCAAGGAGCGCTTGTGACAGATGTGGATGGAAATCAGTTTATCGACTTTGCGGGGGCAATCGGTACAATTAACGTCGGACATTGTCATCCGGCCGTTACAGAAGCTCTTCATAAACAAATCGATCAATATATTCATACAGGTTTTAACGTAATGATGTATGAGTCGTATATAGAATTGGCAGAAAAGCTAGCTGCGCTTGCACCAGGTAATTTTGATAAGCAAGTTTTGTTTTTAAATAGCGGAGCGGAAGCGGTTGAAAATGCAGTGAAAATTGCTCGTAAGTATACGAAACGAACAGGGATTATTGCCTTTACAAAAGGGTTTCACGGCCGCACATTAATGACGATGACAATGACAAGTAAAGTAAAGCCATATAAAAACGGATTTGGTCCATTTGCACCAGAAGTGTATAAAGCGCCATTCCCTTACGAATATCGCCGTCCAGCTGGATTAACAGAAGAGCAATATGAAGATTTCATTATTGAAGAGTTTAAAAATTTCTTAATTACAGAAGTGGCACCAGAAAGCATTGCTGCTGTTGTGATGGAGCCTGTACAAGGAGAAGGCGGCTTTATTGTACCGGGTAAAAAATTTGTGAAAGAAGTACACCGTTTATGTGTTGAACATGGTATTTTGTTCGTTGCTGATGAAATTCAAACAGGATTTGGCCGTACGGGGAAATATTTTGCGATTGATCATTATGATGTCGTACCGGATTTAATTACGGTATCGAAATCGCTAGGCGCAGGCGTGCCGATTAGCGGTGTAATTGGCCGAAAAGAAGTAATGAATGAGGCTGCCCCAGGTGAATTAGGCGGAACGTATGCTGGAAGTCCATTAGGATGCAGCGCTGCATTAGCTGTTCTTGAAGTAATGGAGAAAGAAAACTTAAATGACAGAGCTGTGCATATTGGAAAAGTAGTGATGGATCGTTTTAACCAAATGGCTGAAAAATACGAATGCATTGGTGATGTGCGCGGATTAGGGGCGATGTGTGCCTTTGAATTAGTGAAAGACAAAATGACGAAAGAACCGAATAAGGAACTAGCTGGTAAGCTTATTGCAGAAACAAATAAGAGAGGCTTGTTGCTATTAACGGCAGGTACGTACGGAAATGTCGTGCGCGTTTTAATGCCGCTTGTGATTACGGATGAGCAACTTGAGGAAGGGCTTATGATTCTTGAGGAGTCGCTTCAAGCCTGTTATGGAAAGGTAGATAGAGCGCACGTGTAAGAAAGATCTAAAATTAGGTGGGCGAGAGCAACTGGCCGCGCTTGAAGCTGTATTAAATCTATATTTGTAACTACTCATTCATACATTTCCTTTAGAGGTTTAGTAAGGAATATGATTCCAGCGAAATATAGATAGTTATTTTCATTTTTCAGCATATAGATTGCTGTCATGAAGATAAAAACGGATTTACACCTTGTTACTTTTCTTTGTTTTAAAACGTTGCACGTGGCAGGAAAAGGATCTGACCGCTCCTATGCATAGCCGGTCCATCTCGACCATTTGAAAAAATGCTTTTCTGCCTTTTTTCATAGAGTGACTGAGTAGTAATCTATATTTAAAAACTTGTTTGCCACTGTTTCCAATCTCCCTGTTATATAATGATAAGATAGCATTATATAAATTGGACGTGTTTGAATATCATATATTTTCTAAGAGAAACTCTGCGATATTTCAGGGTTATGAAACTTTTAAAATATTTAAACCTCAGGGAGTGACTGGGATGGTGGCGGAAAAGGAACGAGCGTTTATGGATTTGAAAGATGTATTTGAATACGCTTTTGATGAAATTTTTGTAACGGATGAGAAAGGGATTGTCGTTCGTGTAAATAGCATGTGTGAAAGACATTACCAGTTGCCGGCGGAACAATTAATTGGTAAGAGTGTAAAAGAGCTGCAAAAGGACGGGATTTTTTATCCGTCGGCAACTCTTGAAGTAATTGAAAAAAGGAAGCCGATTGAACTTGTACAAACGACAAAATCGGGAGAGTACTTACATGTTCGAACGCGGCCGGTCTTTGATGATCAAGGGAATTTACGAAGGGTCATTAGCTACTCCCGTGATTTAACAGAGCTCTATCAATTGCGTCAACAAGTAGAGACAATGACTGATCAATTAAAAACGTATAAAAAAGAATTACGAGAAACATATGAACATGAAGGACTTATTTTTAAAAGTGCAGCGATGGAGAGAATAGTTGGAACAATAAAAAAGGTATCTGTAGTCGATAGTACCGTTCTTGTTTTAGGAGAAACGGGAGTTGGGAAAAGTCGATTAGTACGCCATTTGCATGAACTGAGCCATCGGAAAAATGAAATGTTTTATGAAATTAACTGTGCAGCTTTGCCAACAAATTTAATTGAATCTGAATTATTTGGATATGCAGGCGGTTCTTTTACAGGCGCGCATCGTGAAGGGAAAAAAGGGATTTTAGAACTGGCTCATAAAGGGACGCTCTTTTTAGATGAAATCGGCGAAATGCCTCTTGAAATTCAAGCGAAGCTTTTACAAGTATTACAGGAAAAAACGTTTCGCTCAGTAGGGGGCAGAGAATTAAAAAAAGTAGACGTTCGCATTGTAGCTGCAACAAATAGAAATTTGCAAGAGATGGTGAAGCAGGGAACGTTTCGAAAGGATTTATATTATCGTCTTAACGTTATTCCTATTTATATTCCTCCTTTACGTGAGAGGCAGGAAGACATTTTACCACTCGTTTCTTATTACTTGCAGCATTTTAACGAGAAATATGGACGCAGTGTAACATTATCCCCGCATGTGTTACATGCATTTTTAGAGTATCCGTGGGAAGGAAATAACCGCGAAATAGAAAATGTTATGGAACGCGTTGTCATTACGGCAGATGAACTTGTTACAATGGACGATTTACCGTTATCGATGCAAAAGTCGACAATTGAGCAATCGGGGAAAAGCTTGTATGAAATGTTAGAAGAAGTAGAGCGCAGCATTATTTTGAAGGCGTATAAAGTGCATGGGTCAAGTTATAAAGTAGCGGAAGCGTTAAGAATTAGTCAGTCTGCGGCAACGAGGAAGATTAAAAGGTTTATTGAAGAGGAAGAAGGATCAGTAAATATGAATTGAGAAAACCCAACATAAAAAACCGACATAAAAACCTTTCCTTTTTTAGGTGGGCGAGAGAATCTGGCCATGTGTAGGAGCGGTCAGTGCCTGTTTTTGCCACGTGCTATGTTTAAGACAAAAGGAGGAAGCGAGAGCGGGTCCTGTTGTGTTCTGTGTGGCTGAGATTTATGTGTTGAAAAACCAACATAAAAAACCTTCTTTTTTGGTGTGTGAGAGCAGCTGGCTATGTGTAGAAGCGGTTAGGGCCTGTTTTTGCCACGTGCCATGTTTAAGACAAAAGGAGGGAGCGAGAGCGGGTTATGTAGTGTTTTGTGAGGCCTGTGAGCATCTCGTTTTTTATGTTACTTAAAAAGGTATATCATAATAGTAAATATAAAGGAGGACGAGCAAATTGGATAAAAAGGCAATGTTAGATAAGAAAGCGATGTACATAAATGGAGAGTGGGTTCATTTGCATGAGCAAATTGAAATTAACAATCCTGCTACGCAATATGTGTTTGCTACTGTTCCGAAGGGCGGAGTGACGGAGGCGAAGCAAGCGGTGGATGCGGCGCATAATGCATTTAAGACTTGGTCGAAGTTAACAGCGGCAGAGCGTGCGAACAAATTGAAAAAGTGGTTTGCATTAATTGATGAGCATAAAGAAGAAATCGCGGTTATTATGACAAAGGAACAAGGAAAGCCATTTGCGGAAGCGCTTGGTGAAGTAAACTATGCAAATAGTTTTGTAGAATGGTATGCAGAAGAAGGAAAGCGTGTATATGGAGACATGATTCCAGCTTCTCACCCTAATAAGCGAATCCTTGTATCGAAACAACCTGTTGGTGTCATAGCAGCAATTACGCCGTGGAACTTCCCGGCAGCGATGATTACAAGAAAAGTGGCACCTGCATTAGCAGCTGGTTGTACGGCAGTTGTGAAACCAGCAAGCCAAACGCCATTAACAGCGTTAAAACTAGCTGAGCTTGCACATGAGGCTGACATTCCAAAAGGTGTGTTAAATATTGTAACAGGAAGCGCGAAAGCAATTGCTGATACATGGATGAATGATGGGCGTGTAAGAAAGGTATCCTTTACGGGATCAACAGAAATTGGGAAAGAGTTAATGCGCGGCGCTGCAGAAACAGTGAAAAAAGTGTCTCTAGAACTAGGCGGCCATGCACCGTTTATTGTGATGAATGATGCAGATTTAGACAAAGCTGTTGAAGCAGTAATTGGTTCAAAATTCCGTAATGCTGGTCAAACGTGCATTTGTACAAATCGTGTGTTTGTTCAAGAAGATGTATATGAAAACTTCGTAGAGAAGTTCCAAAAAGCTGTCGGAGAATTAAAAGTAGGTGACGGTTTTGCAGAAGGTACAACTGTCGGGCCACTTATTGATCAATTTGCTGTTGAGAAGGTGCAAGAACATATAGATGATGCTATTCAAAAAGGCGGGAAAGTACTGAACGGGGGACAAAAGGTTGCAGAATTAAATGGTCACTTCGTTCAGCCAACTGTAATCGGCGAAGCAAATGATGAGATGTTATGTATGACAGAAGAAACATTTGGGCCACTTGCACCTGTTGCGAAATTTAAAACAGCGGAAGAAGTAATTGAGCGTGCTAATAACACACCGTATGGCCTAGCAGCGTATGTCTTCACAACAAATATTAGTCAAGCATTCCAAATTAGTGAGGCATTAGAATACGGAATTATCGGTTTAAATGATGGTCTTCCATCAGTTGCGCAGGCGCCATTTGGTGGATTTAAAGAAAGTGGTATCGGCCGTGAAGGTGGGTATTTCGGAATTGAAGAGTATTTAGAAATTAAATATATTTCATTAGGATTATAAAGTGAAACTTCCGTTAGTGGGGGTATCCCCATTGACGGTTAGTTGAACCAATCGGGCATTTAAAATGCCGAACAATGTCGAGGCGTCGATATATCGAAAAAGTCGCCGATATATCAGTGAACATATAAGAAGGAGCTGATTCAAAAGACATCTACGTCTCTTTTGAGTCAGCTCCCTTCTTTATTTTTATTAAAGCGCCCAATTCCCTTTACGGAAAATCGGCTCATGAGTACCATCTGCTGTAATACCATCAATATTTAGTTCGTCAGAACCGATCATAAAGTCTACGTGCGTAATACTAGAGTTTGCACCGTTTGCTTCAAGGTCTTCTTTTGACATTGTTTTACCGCCGTCTAAGTTAAAGGCATAAGCATTACCGATTGCTAAATGGCATGATGCATTTTCATCAAACAATGTATTGTAGAACAAAATATTTGTATTCGAAATAGGTGAATCATGCGGTACTAATGCAACTTCTCCTAAGAAGTGAGAACCTTCATCTGTTTCGACTAAGTGTTTTAATGTTTCTTCGCCAACTTCAGCTTTAGCGTCTACAATGCGCCCATTTTCAAATGTAAGTGTGAAGTTATCAATCACATTTCCGGCATAAACTAATGGCTTTTTACTTGTTACATAGCCATTTACGCCTGTTTTTAAAGGCATTGTAAATACTTCTTCAGTTGGAATGTTTGCCATGAATGGTACATTCTTTTCGTTAACGCTGCCAGCACCAACCCATAAATGTTTTTCAGGAAGTTCGATTGTTAAATCTGTGCCTGGTCCTTTGTAGGATAGCGCTTTGTAATGTTTATCGTTTAAATAGTGTACTTTCTTATGTAAGTTATCGTTATGTTCGTTCCATGCTTCAACAGGGTTTTCTAAATTCGCACGGGTAGCTTGGAAAATCGCATCCCATAATTTTGTTACTTGCTCTTCTTTCGGTACATCAGGGAATACTTTTGCTGCCCATTCTACTGTTGGAACAGAAATTACACACCAGCTTACTTTATCAGCTTGCATATATTCGCGAACTTTTTTCATTGCTTCCCCAGCTGCTCGGTTTGCGCTTGCAATACGCTTTGGATCTACACCTTTTAATAAATCTGGATTTTCGGCGTAAATCGACATAAATGCTGCGCCTTCTTCTGCTAGTTCTTCACGAGCACGCGATCTCCAAATAGGGAATTCAGAAAAGGCTTCTTCTGGCGCTAAGTCGAATTTTAAGCGTGATAATTGCTCATCCACAAAATCAACGTATACATGTTTTGCTCCTGATTCATAAGCCTTTTTTGTAACAAGACGAACGAACGGGGCAGCTTCAATTGGCGCGCCAATACTTAATGTTTGTCCAGGTTGAATATTTACTCCGATATTTACCGCAAGTGAAGCATATTTTTCTAACGTTTGTTCAAATGACATATGTATTCTCCTTTGTTTAAATATTTCTTATATCCATAATACAGGAAAATTCTGAATTTATAAATAGACCCCGATTGTAATCGGGGCCCATTCTCTTATTTAATTGCTAACGAAAACTGTTCTACAGTCGTGTTATTATGAATACGGACACGTTTCATTCGTAATAGCTCATCTGCTTCACCTTTTGTAATGAATTGTCCAGGTTTCGTTGTTGTCGCAAATTGATAATATTTTTTCGTTTCGGCAACAACTTGATCATTTACATGACCGAATGGATAAGCAATCGCAATAACAGGTTTTCCGGTAACCTTTTCGAGTTTCTCCTTCGAACCTTTTAACTCTGCTTCAAAGTTTGTGATTTTTGGTAAATCTGCATGTGTTGCTGTATGAGATTGAACAGAGAAAATCCCGGAGTTTACCATTTCTTTTATATCAGATGTAGATAGAGAACCGTCTGTATCGATAGAATCGGTAATCATATACTCTGTTGCAGTTGGCTTGAACTTATCATCCTTAAGCTTTTGTAAAATATGAAAAGCATTCAGATTATTTTTCATACCATCATCAAATGTAACGAAAATTGGCTTGTTCACTTTGTTAATGTCGTTCCAACGTTCGAATGTTAAAAGTGTATAGCCGTTATCTTTTAAATATTTCATTTGCGCTTCAAAGTTAGCAGGGGAAACAAAAAGGTCCTTAATACCGTCGCCTTCTTTATAATCATCAATCGCATGGTACATTAGGATCGGTACATGCTGCTGAAAGACAATTGCTGCTTTTGTAAGTGGAGTTGTTTTCCCATCTTCTTTTACACCATTTGCTTCAATTTGATATTCTCCGCGTTTTCCTTCAAACTCTTTCAGGTCAAACTGTAAAGAAAAATGATTTTCTTTTTCTTTAGAAGAAAATGTTTTGACGCTTTCTTTTCCGTCCGCAGTGCGCCAAATTTTATATTGCACCTCTGTCAGAGGATCTTTCACATCTTTTGTATAGATAACAGTATTTGTTGATTCGTGCGTAATCGGATTCCACGAAATGGATCCTTGCGGCTGCACTTTCTCTTCTGTTTTCTGCTTGGAAGCCGCCGCTTCTTTTTTCGGTTCTATCTGCGTCGTATTACTACAACCAGCGATGAACAGACTAGAGAGTAGTATAGTAGAAATATATTTTTTCATAATATAAGCATCCTTTAATCAAAGTATAAGAAGAGGCTGCTTTCTTCTTAAAAACAGCCTTACAATATATAAATTCATTTTCATTTTTCCACATACAAGTCACTGTTATGCAGTAAGAACTTGTATTTATATGAATACAAGTTGACCTTCCAATACACAAGTCGCCGCCATACCAAACAAAAAGTAATTTGCTACTTTCTTCTTCTCTATGGCACGTGGCAGAAAAGGGCCCTGACCGCTACTATGCATCGCCAGTCCCTCTCGACCATTTAAAAAAATGCTTTTTGCCTTTTTTCATAAGTTAACTGAGTAGTTACGTTGAATGTATATATCATTAATTGCGCTCTCTTACCAATGCTGTAAATTCACCCATCTTTGTGTTAGGTCCAACAAAGTGGCGTTTAATTAAATATTGCTCGTTCGGTAAACCCTTTGTAAGGTGATTGCCATGATCTGTTGTTACCGCAAATTCGTAATATTTTTTCGTTTCGGCAACAGCTTGATCGTTATAAGAACCTACTGGGTACGCAAGAGCAATGATTTTCTTACCAGTGACATTTTCAATTTTTTCTTTTGAAACGCGTAGTTCTTCATCGTAATTGTTTGAAAAAGCCATCATCGCATGAGTAGATGTATGCGATTGGATAGAGAAAATACCGGAATTCGCCATCTCTTTAATCTCATCTTTTGAAAGGCGATTTGGTGCATCCATATCATTGGCAACGATGAACTCTGTCGCTGCTGGCTGGAATTTATCATCTTTTAAACCTTGTAAAATTCTAAAGGCATTCATATTATTTTTCCGTCCGTCATCTAACGTGATAAAGACAGGCTTATTAACACGGTTTACGTCACCCCAACGTTCAAAAGTTAGCATTGTATACCCGTTATCTTTTAAATACTTCATATGTAATTCGAACTGTTCTGGCGGTACATACAACCCTAATTCACCGTCACCTGGTCCAGAGTATTTTTCAATCGCATGATACATGAGAATTGGTACAGACTGTTGGAATGTAATTGTAGATTTCGCAAGAGGTACTTGTGAGCCATCTTCTTTTAATCCAGTTGTTTCAATTTGATATTCTCCACGCTTCAAATTGAAAGTTTTTAAGTGGAATGGGAAAGCAAAATTATGTTCTTTTTCCTTTGAGGAAAATGTTTGTTTGCTTCCAGGGCCATCAGCAGTGCGCCAAACGTGGTATTGTACTTCTGTAAACGCATCTTTCAAATTGTTCATATAGAGCACAGTGTTTTTCGCATCAGGTGCAAAAGGTTCCCATGTTATATTCCCTTGTGTTAAGGGAATATCGACTGTTTTTGCTTCAACTTTCTTCGTTTCTTTTTGCTTCTCGGCAGCTGCTTCTTTTTTCTGTTTATCACTAGTTACACTAGCGTTACAGCCTACGAGAATAGTAGAAGAAAGTAAAGTCATTAGTACATATTTCTTCATCATATCCATCCTTCTATTATGTATTAATCCCCTTGTTAATCATATCACTCTCAAATGGAGAGGGGAATATCCTTTTTTGGTTAATTACGGCAAAGGTACTGAATTTTTGCGATTTTTTAGAAGGATGTTTTATATTAGCTAAAAAATGATAGAAAAAACCTTCTTTTTTAAGGGGGGACGAGAGCGACTGGTCGTGCATAGAAACGGTCAGGGACTTTTTCCTGCCACGTGCGATGTTTAAAACCAAAAGTAGAAAGCGAGTGGCGGTCATGGTGTAGATTGTATGGCAGGTATGTTAAAAAAGACGGCATGGGATTGGATTTTCATACCGTCTTTTCTTTTCTAGTCTCTTATTTATTATTTCTTTGGCTTAATATAAGGGACGATTTGTGCAGTGGCTCCTACAGAAGCACCACGGATAAAATTTTGATTTTCTAAGGCTTTAAAATTTTTGGTTTGCCCAGTCAGCATTACCCCTAAAATTTTCACCTCATCAAACTGTTTATTTTTAGTTGATTTTAAAAACTTTTGAATTGTTTCGTCACTACCATCTGTATCATATTTTTTTAGGCCATCAATAAAGCTATCGTATGCCCTTTTCGGTGAATCAGATGGATTAAATCCATAAACAGGCATGCCCATAGGTCCTTTGCTTTCATCTACAATTTTTGATGTCATATACAGCCATACGATGTTTAGATTGTCAGGAATTTTTGCTTGAATTTCTTGTAATGTATAAGGCTGATCGAAAGAAATCGCAACTTCGGCAACGTGATTATCCATTTGTGAAATTTCACCTAGTTCATTTTTTACACCATCATAGTACTTTTGAATGGATGGATGATAAAACTTTGCAACTTTCTTCTTAGTTTGTTTATCATACTCATAGGACCAATTGGATCCTGGTATTAACTCGTTGTGATCGATATTAACGCGAAACCAATCATACGAACTTGTGAGTGTGCTCCATTGTACTAAATAACCATTAATGTTTTTAGAACGATTCGTCACAATGTTCCCTCCAAACATAGAGGTATTCCTCGTAACTTGAGAATTGCTTTGAATATTAGGTTCGGCAATTTCGTTATGTAAAAAGAGCTGTTCGTGAAGTTTTGTAGAACTTTTCGCCGCAAAGTAATTTCCGACTTTATAAAAGACCAGTAATAGAATAGGTACAGTAATAATTGAAGTAATGACGATTTTTAGTAATTGTTTTCGTTTCGCTTTTTTTAAAGCATCTTTTAACGAAGTATCCATTCATGTTTTCCTCCTATTTTTGACTGAATCAATTTCCGTGCACGATATAATTTTTGCTTTACACTGCTTACTTTAATGTCCAAAATAGTCGCAATTTCCTCATATGAAAAATCATAGTAATACTTTAAAAAGAAAGCTTCTTTGTATTCTGTTTTTATATCTTTTAATAAATAGAAAATCTCATCCTTATTTAAAATGGCGTCGAATTCGCTGTCTGTATATTGGAGCTTTGCATAAACTTCCTCGGTTAAGTAGATGTTCCGCTGCTCCTTTTTTCTTTTTAAGTCAATATATTCATTGAGTGCGACTCTAAAAAACCACGGGCGTATATTGCTCACTGTTAGATCATCTAACAGTGTGTACACTTTGTAAAAAGTGTTTTGAATTATATCTTCAGCATCTTCTTTTTTGGCCCCTTTCGCTAGTAATAGGTTGAATACTTCCTCTCCTAAACTGATAAGATAGGAGGCGAGTATATCTTCTTTTTTCATCATTTGTCCTCCCTATACTTATACAACGAATAAGAAGTAATAAATGTATACACTTGAATTAATTATAAATACAAATTGGAAAAATTACATAAATACCCTTTTCTTTTTTGGAGAGGGCGAGAGCGTCTGGCCATGCATAGGAGCGGTTAGGGCCTATTTCTGCCACATGCGAGATTTAAAACAAAGGGAGAAAGACAGTAGCGATTATGTTGTGTCCTCTATAGCAGAGATTTGTGTGTTAGTAAATCCAAATGAATGTATATATCTAAGTTGAAAAACTTACATAAAAACCCTTTTCTTTTTAGTTGGACGAGAGGGTCTGGCCACGCATAGGAGCGGTGCCACGTGCCAAGTTTTAAACAAAAGGAGCAAGCCAGTAGCGAGCATGTTGTATTCTGTATAACAGTGACTTATGAAGAAAAGCGGAGGCGGCTCAATCGGAATCGCAGGAGCTAGAAGATGTTGAAAAGTCAAAGTGGATTTATATATAAAGAAAAGATAGCTTCCTACTTTTAAAATAGGAAGCTATCTGTATAGTTAAATGAATAACCCTGCAATTGTCGCAGATAAAATAGAAGCTAATGTTGAAGCGCAAAGGAGTTTCCAACCAAAGTGTGATACAATGCGCCCTTGTTTTTCAGATAGAGCACGAATTGTACCGACGATTGCTCCGATTTGGCTAATGCTTGCGAAGCTGATTAAGAATACTGTCACAATCCCAACTGTGCGCGGGGATAATGTTGTCATGATTTTCTTTAAGTCTAAAATGGCAACGAATTCGTTTAATGCAATCTTCGTTCCCATAATACCACCAGCAGAAATAACATCATGTGCTGGAATTCCCATTAAGAAAGCGAATGGTGAAAGAATGTAGCCGAAGATTTGTTGTAGTGTAATTTTACAACCAATTGCACCTGAAACGGAAGAAATCACGAAGTTTACAACTTCCATGACACCGATAAAAGCAATCATTAATGCCGCAACAATTCCAGCTACTTTTAAACCGTCTAATGCGCCGTTAATCATTGCATCAATTAAACTGTTACCAAACATATTTTTATCGAACTTTTGGAGCTTTTCATCCTCTTGTGCCGTATCAACTGGTGTTAATAAGGAACAAACGATAAGACTAGAGAATAAGTTTAGCGGCAAGGCTACTAATACGTATTTTGTATCTAACATCATCACATAAGATGCTGTGACAGAAGCTGATACAGAGCTCATTGCCGAACAGCAAATGATAAACATACGGTTTGCATTAAAATGCTGCAGGTCATTTTTAATAACAAGTAATGCTTCACTTGATCCAAAGAAGACCGAGTTAACAGCGTGGAACGATTCCACACGCGGCAAACCTGTAATTTTTGAAATCGCACCGCCAGCAACGCGAACGATAAAAGGTAAAATGCCAAGATAACTAAAAATAGAAAGTAGTGCAGAGAAAAAGACGATAATTAATAATACATTAAAGAAAAAGACAAAATCTTTATGAATGCCATTAAATAAGAAGTCCACACCTGTCGTACCAAGTTTAATTAATCTATTGAAGACTTGACCGATAAAAACGATGATTTGCTGACCAGCCTTTGTTCCGAATACAAACCAACCAATTAAAATTTGGAAAACAAGCATAATAATAATAGCGCGGAAATTCACTTTTGCTCTGTTGGTAGAGAGAGCAAAACAAATTCCTAATACGGCAAGAATGCCAATAATACTCATTACATAGTGCACAAAATTTGCTCCTTTCAGATGTTGTTAAGTAAATAGAGGGGGTACCCTCAAAGATTTTAAGTCATACGTATGATGTCTGACCTTTAAAATAAAAATAAAAAAAGACCCATAAAGATCGGCTTCCTTCTATGCGAGAAAGCTAATCAATATGAGTCTTTATATATACAAAAAAAAGCTAATATTCATTAGTTTCCCCCATAGTCCAGCAATTTCCGGTTGCCAGGTAGAGACTCTCGATCCATATCATCAAGTATATATGAGGTAACACCATCCGTATGCAATTAGTAGTAGCGTATCATTTATAAAGAATTGTCGTCAATAGATTTTTTCTTCCAATGGCTAAAGAGTGAGGGAATATGGTAAAATGTAACGCAGTGTTATGAAAAAAGAGAGGTCGGAAAATGGTTAACAAAATGACGCCACCAGTTGAAAAAAACGAGTTTATAGATGTAGTGTTTGAAGATTTAACACATGACGGTGCCGGTGTTGCGAAAGTAGAAGGCTATCCTATTTTCGTCAAAAACGGATTACCGGGTGAAGAAGCGCAAATTAAAATTATTAAAGTGAAAAAGAACTTTGCTTTTGGTCGTTTAATGAAGATTCATAAAGAAAGTCCATATCGCAAAGAGGCAGAATGTCCAGTATACAATCAGTGCGGCGGTTGTCAGCTGCAGCACCTAACATATGAAGGACAGCTACAAGCAAAAGAAAAACAAGTGCAAGGTGTAATGCAGCGCATCGGCGGACTGCATGATGTACCGGTTCATCCTGTTCTTGGCATGGAAAATCCATGGGTATATCGAAACAAAGCGCAAGTACCAATTGGCGAATGTGAAGGCGGACTTGTTGCCGGTTTTTATCGCCAAGGAACGCATGACATCATTAATATGGAAACATGCTTAATCCAAGCAGAAGAAAATGACACATTAATTCAAGAAGTAAAACGCATTTGCGAAAAGCATGGCATAACAGCGTACAACGAAGAACGCCATAAAGGTACACTTCGTCACGTTATGGCTCGCTATGGACAAGTCACAGGGGAAATCATGCTTGTCTTTATCACACGCACGGCAGAACTTCCAAATAAACAGGCAATCATCGAAGAAATTACAGCGAAGTTCCCAAGTGTAAAATCAATCGTCCAAAACGTAAACAACAAACGAACAAACGTCATTTTCGGTGACACAACAACAGTCCTATACGGATCAGAATATATTTATGACTTGATTGGCAATATTAAATTTGCCATTTCAGCACGTTCATTCTATCAAGTAAACCCAGCGCAAACGAAAGTGCTATACGACAAAGCACTCGAATACGCAAAACTAGATGGAAACGAAACAGTCATCGACGCATATTGCGGCATCGGAACAATCTCCTTATTCCTAGCGCAAAAAGCAAAGAAAGTATACGGCGTTGAAATCGTCCCAGAAGCAATCGAAGACGCAAACCGAAATGCTGCTCTAAACAACATGACAAACGTCGAATTTGGCGTAGGAGAAGCAGAAGTAGTCATCCCAAACTGGTACAAACAAGGCATCATCGCCGACACAATCGTCGTCGATCCGCCTCGTAAAGGATGCGATGAAGCACTATTAAACACAATCATCGACATGAAGCCAAAGCGTGTTGTGTATGTATCATGTAACCCAGGGACACTTGCGCGTGATTTGAAGGTACTTGAAGAAGGTGGGTATAAGACGCAGGAGGTTCAGCCTGTGGATATGTTCCCGCATACTACGCATGTGGAGTGTGTGGCGTTGATAGAGAGAATCGAAGAATAAGCAGATGGGTCCGAGCATCGATAAAAGATGTTCGGACCCATCTGCTTTTATTTCAATTCGGTCAATTAATCGATGTGAAATTTCAAGTGTGAGCTCTTGAAAGCTTATAATAGCATCGATCCACTCCAAGCGTATATTTGTGACGAGTTGAATTCAAATCTGATACCTGGATTCACAGATTTTTCATCGTCTCCAATCGTGTGAATCTGACTATGTATGATTACATAACAACTCGTCATTGTAATTTCGTTATCTTGCTGTTACATTCCCAAATGCGTACAATAGCTTGTTTCCAGGGTTATACTGAAGCTAGAGGTGATTCAAAGTGACATACGATTGGAAAACGAATCCGAAACGAACTAATCAACAACCAGACTCTGACAAACCAATTCTATCCGTCCCTGTTTCTGATGAACAATGGCAGGCTATTGCCAATAATGATGCTTCTTATGACGGACAATTTTTTTATGCAGTGAAAACAACAGGGATTTTTTGTCGCCCTTCTTGCAAATCAAGAGTACCAAAAAGAGAAAACATTGGCTTTTTTGAAAATGCTGATCAAGCACTAGCAGCACATTTTCGTCCCTGCAAACGGTGCAAGCCAACCAGGCAAAGATTGCCCGATGAGGAGTGGATTGCTTTCATAACCGAATATGTGGATAGCCACTGCGATGAAACGTTGACGCTTGAAGTCCTTGCGCTTCTGAGTCATGGAACCCCTTATCACTTACATAGAACCTTTAAAAAAATCAAAGGCATGACCCCGGTGGACTACATCCAGCACGTCCGAACGGAAAAGGCAAAAATGTTATTGACTACTTTTGATGACCCAGTTTCTGAAGTTGGTGAGTCTGTCGGACTTTCCAATACACCTTATTTTATTACGCTGTTTAAGAGGAAAACCGGCCAAACGCCGGAAGCTTATCGTAGACAGCAAAAACAACATTTGAAGGAGGCATTTTCAAATGGCACCTAAAAAAAGAAGTTCCCTCTATTGGTCCTTGTTTTCTTATGAGAACTGGAAGGTGTACATTGCCGCAACAAAAGAAGGCTTATATCTTTCCAGCTCAATATCGAGATGAAAGATAGGTTTCGCCTGATCTTACTTATATCGTAAACTTGGTAATTTATAAATATGAATTAGTGGGAGGTTATTATGAAAAATAGCAAACATTTTAATTTTCACAAGCTTTGGCTAGGACAATCTATAAGTTTGTTAGGTACCCAGTTTACAGTAGTAGCTTTGCCTCTTTTTGCATTAGAGGTGCTACAAACAAGTGAGGCAAATGCTGCCATGCTTCGTGGGATTATATTCATACCCTACCTAATTTTCGGATTAGTAGCCGGTGCTTTGGTAGACATCCTTCATAGAAAAAAGGTTTTGCTAATTTGTAGTATATGTCAAGGAGTATTATTTTTATCAGTATTCATACTGACTGTAACAAATATTATAACGTTCCCTTTATTGACGTTTATCATGTTTTTAAATGGAATATTTACTACATTTTATAACATTGCCATTCCTTCTTTCTTACCGGAAATATTAACAGATAAAGACAAGTTAAAAAAAGGAAATGCGGGGCTGGCACTTTCGGAGTCTCTTTCTATAGTAATTGGTCCTATGCTAGCTGGAATCGTTATTACTCTAGTTGGATTAACAGGCTCATTCACTGTTGACGCAGTAACGTATTTTGTTTGTTTTGTGTTTGTATTATTTATTTCAAAGTTTAAACCGCATACAGAGGGCTCTTTAAAAGACGTAAATATAAAATCCATATACCAAAACATATATGAGGGCTTGATATATTTCAAAAAACACCCAGTATTAGAACCAATTGTGAGCTGTGGCGCTGTTTACGGTTTTTTTAAATACATACTAAATAGCATTTTAGTAATATTCCTTTATAAGGTAATGGGTCTATCTGAACTTGAAATTGGGTTTGTTGTAGGTTCGGCAGCGGTGGGATTTTTAATAGGCAATACGATACTCATGAAAAAAAGTCACCAAATTAATAATACAAAAATGCTTATTTATAGCGCTACTGTATCAGTTACCGGTCTGGCCTTTATACCGATAATGGGATATATGGGAACCGTTTACGGTATAGTAGTTGCAAGTATCATACATGGTATGGGAGAAGGTGTATTTGGCCCTTACGCTGCAACGATACGACAACTTGTCTCACCAAATCACATGCTAGGCAGAGTAAATGCCATGCAGCGTACATTTAATTGGGGAGCTTGGGCATTGGGAAGTTTTGCTAGTGCATTTTTAGTTTCTATATTTGGGCTTCAAACTACGTTATTTATAGGGGGCTTCGGAACAACATTATGTTTAATAGCGTTGTTAAGGCGAGGCGTATCAAAAGGGACCGACATTGAATATACGAGTTCATTTTAGAGGAGATGATTATGATGTATAAGGTATCAAAAGGAGCTGACATAGAAAAAACACCACACATTTTATTTATAGGGGGATGGACGAAACCGCTACAAGATGCTTTAGACAGGGGGTATACTGTTTCGTATATAGGGTCTTACACTAAACACATATATTTTGATGGAACTATCTTAGAAAAGTGTTACTACAAAAAAGAAATAGACATAACAAACATACCCTTGTCTGTATACTATGCTGAAGAATTATACAAAGAGAAACCATTTGATGTGGTTGTATCTTTCAACGAAATAGCCTTAGATACGGCTTGCATAATTGCAAAGATTTTTAATGTTAAAGGACCTTCTTACAATGCTAATATGATAACCCGCAATAAAGACATGATGCGTGAAATTCTAACAGGCAAAGACTTTTCAATAGATTCGATAGTTTGCAACAACATAAAAGACATTGATGAATTTTTGAACAAAAAA
Organism: Bacillus cytotoxicus; assembly: GCF_023715645.1. GTDB lineage: Bacteria > Bacillota > Bacilli > Bacillales > Bacillaceae_G > Bacillus_A > Bacillus_A cytotoxicus_A. The sequence goes on from NZ_JAMBOP010000007.1 coordinate 55,274, forward strand.
GATAGTATTATAATAAAGCCCCGGATTGGCGCAGGTGGTAAAGGCGTATCTAAGCTAGACATGGGAGATGACGTAGAGGTATTTATTAAAGATAGTGGGATTCAACTACCTGTTTTAGTGGAAGAGTACATTGAAGGTGACGTAGTTTATACGGTCGAAGCCGTTTCTTATAACAAAAAACATTCTATACTAGCTATATCAGCTGAAATATGTAAAGAAGATACGTTTATAATAAACTATACTATTATGCCGGCACCTATAGATGAATCTCAAAAAAAATTAATCATTGAGAAAGTAATGCTATTTTTGGACGACATGCAATTGGAAGACGGCATTACTCATACAGAGGTAAAGATAGACAAACAAAATAAGCCAATAATCATAGAGTCTCAAGTCAGGATAGGTGGCGGTAATATTTGGAAAATGGTAGAACTAACAACCGGCATATCTCAATTTGGATACTATTATGATGCGTTAGCTACTAAGACTATAGATGAATTTAGATGTGTACCTTCAAAATGTCAAGCTATGTCTTTAAGCTTGATGCCAAAACCAGGTTGCATAAAAGAGATCAAGTATAAAGGGTTAGCTAACATATCTGAGGTCGTATTAATTGATCTATTAGTAAAAGAGGGTGACACCGTACCAACTATTGTAGACAGTACTGGACGCAAAGGATATATATTATTTACGGCTAATGATATAAAACATATGTACGAAGTTGCAGATAAAATATGTGACAACATAACGTTTGTTTATCAGGATTTATCAGAATGGAAACCTTCTTTTAAAAAAATATTTAAAAAGGAATGTGGTATCTGAGTTTTAGTAATACGAACCCCGCGACATTGGCTTACGGGCGCGGCTGGAATAATTTATGATAATAAATCTCTTAAGCTTGGCCGAAAGTACTAAGGCTAGGTCAGTAAGCGGTATTTTCTATACAAAAGGTCAGCCAGAAGTATATGGCTGACCTTTTCATACGAATGGGTGCTTTTATTTAAAAAAGTCGATCAAAAATCATTTTAATCTTTCCTCAGATTGAAGGTCTTCTTGGTATAACCTTTACAAGTATTAATTCGAGTAAGACTATAAAACAGGTCTTTAAAATGTTAAAGTATTAATTTAGCAGGCATTAGCGATACAATCAATCTTAAGGACGATTCTTGGTGATACTATTATACTTAACATGATGATGGTTGAAATTTAGAGCATGTTAAAGGATACGCTTTGACTGCTGGATAAATAATCAACATTTTAGGAGGACTAACAATGGCTATGAGCAATAATGATATATTAAAGAGAGTAAGATATGCTCTAGATATAAAAGATACAGATATGGTGGAAATATTTAATCTTGGTGGCATTGAAGTAACGAAAGAAGAAGTGCTTGATATGTTTACAAAATTAAAGAAAAGTCCCCAAAATGAAACTAGCAATGCTGACGTAGTTGAAAATGACTACGTATTAACATGCGATAATGCGATGTTAGAGTCATTTTTGAACGGCTTTATTATTTTTAAAAGAGGAAAACAAGATCCGAAACCAGGGCAACCGGCCGGACAAGCGGTACCTTTACAGAATAATGAGAGTGCGAATAACCTTCTTTTAAAGAAAATGAAAATAGCATTATCATTAACGAGTGACGAAGTGCTTGATATATTAGACGGAGTGGGAGTTAAGGTAACAAATGGAGAGTTAGGCGCTCTATTAAGAAAAAAAGGCCATAAGAATTACAAAGAGTGCGGTGATAGATACGCAAGGAATTTCTTAAAGGGATTAGCTGTTAAATATAGAGGATAAGAAATAAGCATCGTAACTTCTTAACATTGCATGTGTATTCATGTTAAGAAAGTAGATGATACAATGGATGGAGTAGGAAGTTTGTATCCTACTCTTATTTTTTTAACGCATCATGCAAAAATAACATGAACGAATATTCTAGGTGATGAAATGGTACATACATATTTAGGTGAGACAATTAATTTTCATATAACTTACAAGAAGAAAAAATCTGTACGTATTTATGTAGATTCTTACGGAAATGTTGAAGTTCAGGCTCCTAAAGGGACGCCTGTTGAATACTTGCTCCAATTGTTAGAGGAAAAGTGGGATTGGATTCAGAAAACACGTAAAGAAATGAATGAGAGAATGCTTGGACCACAGGAGAAGGCCTATAATCAAGGAGAGAGCTTTCTATATTTAGGGAACACATATCCTATACAGATTTCTCAAGATGCAAGTATTGGGCAAGATTATGGGGTATTTGAAGGGGATAAGCTACATATATATGTGAAACAGCTTACAGATGAGAAAATAAAACAAGCCTTAAAACGACTTTATTATCAGCAGTGCAAAGCGTTAGTAGAGAAGAGGATCCAATCCTATCAAAGTAACTTTAAAACAAAACCGCGTTCAATCCGTATTTCAGATAGTAACCGTACATGGGGCACATGTGATTCAAATCTACAGTTAACATTTAATTGGAAGCTGGCAATGGCACCGCTGAGGGTAATCGACTATGTAGTCGTTCACGAAATGTGCCATATGGTCCATCTAAATCATGATCGGTCTTTTTGGCGCCTTGTTGGGAAAATAATGCCTGATTATAAGGAACTGGAAAACTGGTTAGCATTATCAAGTTGGAAAATGACTGTTTAGCGGAGGCATCGTTGGCTGCACGACAGTTTTAGTTTATAATTGCTTTTGCTCTTATAACTGAACTCACCAACATCCTATTGTGAAGCGTTCACGTGGTTGGTGTTGGTATAATAGAAAAGCAGATGATATAGAAAAAATCTATATCATCTGCTTTTTTGTTTATAAAAATACCATTCAGGAACAATTTTCGTTAAAATAAATATTGCTGATTTTCACAAATTATAAATGTCCAAATGTATTTGTGTTTGATAATAAGTTATTAGGCATGATATAAGTGTAAAAGAAGTGGAACATTTTTATATTTTTTGAACGAGAGTTTGAAGTTGTATCCATAGTGAGAGGATTTGAGTTTGAGATGATAGATAATTTTTGGCGTGATTTACCACGACCATTTTTTGTACTTGCACCAATGGAAGATGTGACAGATGTTGTTTTTCGTCACGTAGTAAGTGAAGCTGGTCGACCGGATGTATTTTTCACGGAGTTTACAAACTCGGATAGCTATTGTCATCCAGAGGGTATAAAAAGTGTGCGTGGCCGTTTGGTTTTTACAGAAGATGAACAACCACTGGTGGCACATATTTGGGGGGACAATCCCGAATATTTCCGTCAAATGAGTATTGGAATGGCAGAGCTAGGATTTAAAGGCATCGATATTAATATGGGCTGCCCTGTACCGAATGTGGCATCGAGAGGGAAAGGCAGTGGCCTTATTTTGCGTCCAGACGTTGCGGCAGAACTTATTCAAGCAGCAAAAGCGGGCGGACTGCCTGTCAGCGTGAAAACACGACTTGGCTATACAGATGTAAATGAGTGGGAGGAGTGGCTAACGCATATTTTAAAACAGGATATTGCAAACCTTTCTATTCATTTACGTACAAAAAAGGAAATGAGCGAAGTAGATGCGCATTGGGAGCTAATTCCAGAGATCAAAAAATTACGTGACCGCATTGCACCAAATACGCTACTAACAATCAATGGAGACATTCCTGACCGTCAAACTGGACTGCAGCTTGCTGAGCAATATGGTATTGATGGCGTTATGATCGGGCGAGGTATTTTTAAAAATCCTTTCGCTTTTGAAAAAGAGCCAAAAGAGCATAGCAGTAAAGAACACCTTGATCTTTTAAGACTGCAACTTGATCTTCAAGATCAATATGCAGAAGTGCTGCCACGCTCAATCACAGGGCTTCATCGCTTTTTCAAAATTTACGTCAAAGGATTCCATGGAGCTGCTGAATTAAGAAATCAATTGATGAGCACGAAATCAACAGATGAAGTGCGTGTATTGCTTGATAAATTTGAAAAGAGTGTTGATGAGGGAGTGAAATGATGAGTGTGTGGCACTGATAGAATTGTCATAGCATAGTATCTATAGGTTTAGTGGATTTTCATTAAAAATTGAAGTGTGTTTTATGTTCCCTCAGACTAAAAAGTTTGAGGGATTTCTTGTTATAGGGGGATTTTTATGCGGAAATAACAATTTCTAGATATAAATAAGAGACTTAAAAAAGATAGTTGTTAATTCCTCAACAATAGCAGATTTATCTATTTATGATTATGTGGCGGTAGCTGCAAACATAGACAGCGCGTTGGTGGGTTTAGAATGTTATGTTATTATCATTTTAAACAATATAATGTCTAAGAAGAAAGGGAATATTATGGATACTTATAGAGAGCTATTTTTGATGCAGCAAACTTACGGAACACTTTTTTCTCTTGCAAATAAGCTTCAGGTACAAGGAGATAAATACTATGACAAATTAACATCACGACAGTATATGACAATGATCGCGATAGCTCATTTGCCGGAAGATGAAACAACAATCAACAACATTGCTAAAAAGTTAGGTACCACGAAACAGAGCGTGAAACAGCTGATAACAATTATAGAAAATAAAGGATATGTTATGACTGTACCCAGTCAAAAAGATAAGCGGGCTGTTAATATTAAAATTACGGAAGCTGGAAAACAAGTAGCGGTGGAATGCACTGAAGGTGGAATTAACTTTTTTTTAGATCTTTTTGAAGATTTCACAACTGAAGAAATGGAAGTGTTGTGGCGGTTATTGAAGAAGCTGTATTCCTTTGACGGTGAGGAGCAAGATGGATTTGAAGAAGAAATTGAATTAGAAATGGATGAAGATGCGAAGGGCGTAGAGGCGAGACTGATAAAGGAATTTGAAAGAAGAAGAAGCAATTCTAGAAATGAGACAAGATAAAAATGTAGTCAAGAAACGAAGAAGTCATAATTAAGTTTATGGCTTTTTCGTTTTGTTTAATTTAAGTTCGTTTTGCTTTTCATACATTCAACGTTTATCCTGCTATTTGCGGGTAATAATGTTCACGTCTAAAATAAGTCAGATGTTGGTTTTCCAATTGGTATTTATAAAAGGTGACGTTATCTACAGTAAAATAGACATTATATTGACTAATAAAAACTATCGTGGTATTGTTCATTTAGACATTATATTGTCTAAATGAGAGGGGATAAAAAATGAGTAGTATTGTTACGGTTAAAAAGTTAGAAAAAAATTATCATGAGAAAAAAGCTGTTGATGGAATCAATTTTGTAGTTAATAAGGGTGAAATCCTTGGACTGCTAGGTCCGAATGGGGCAGGGAAAAGTACAACTATAAATATTTTGTCTACTGTATTATCAGCTGATAATGGCGAAATAACGATTTTGGGGCATGACTTAAGAAAGGATGTAAAACCAATAAAACAAGGAATTGGAATCGTTCCTCAGGATTTAGCAATTTATGAAGAAATTTCAGCCGAGAAAAATGTGCGTTTTTTTGCAAGTCTTTATAAAGTGAAAGGCAAACAACTAGAAAGTATGGTCAAGGAGGCTTTGGAACTAGTAGGTCTTTATGATAAAAAAGATGATAAGCCTAAGACCTTTTCAGGCGGTATGAAGCGAAGATTAAATATTGCTTGTGCAATTGCTCATCAGCCACAACTTATTATCATGGATGAACCGACAGTTGGTATCGATCCCCAATCGAGAAATCATATTTTAGAATCAATTAAAACATTGAAGGAGAGAGGGGCAACAGTTATCTATTCCACACACTACATGGAAGAAGTGGAAGCAATTTGTGATCGAATCATTATTATGAACGAGGGGAAGATTATTGCAGAGGGCACAAAAGAAGAATTAAACCAAAAAGTGAGTGATGAAATTACTTATTATTTTTGTATTAAAAATTTAAATAGATTAAGTGAACAGCGGTTGTATGAAATGAATGGGATAACGAAAGTTAAAGTATTTGAAAATATACTTGAGATAACTGCTGAAAATTCAAATGATAATCTAAATAAAATTATATCTTTAATGCTGGCAAGTGGCTGCGAAATTGAAAGTATGAGCAGTAAAGAGGCATCTTTAGAAACTACTTTCTTAGAATTGACAGGAAGAAGTCTAAGAGATTAGGGGGACAAATAGATGAACTTTATAAAAATAATAAAATTTGATTTTATGAATATCATTAGAAATCCATCATTATTAATCACTAATACGATATTTCCATTTATACTCATAGGAGTTATGGGGTTCGTAACAAAAGATGGCTATGGTTCAGGGCCGATAAGTTCCTATGATTATTACGGAGTCACGATGATGATTTTTACCGCGGTATTGATTGCTATGACAGCTACTAATACATTTATGGAAGAAAAGGTTAAGAGGGGAAATACTCGCATTACATATGCACCAGTTTCTAAAACAGAAATATATTTATCCAAATTAATGTCTACTTATATTTTAGGCACTATTTCATACAGTATCATATTGTTTGTAGGTCAATATCTCCTTCACATTAATTTTGGGCGGGAAAACCTTCTGTACATCATGTTGTTAATGAATATGCTGACACTATTTGGCTGTTCTCTAGGCACGATGTTTTGTAGTATTTTCAAAAATGAAGAAGTTGCAAACTCAGTCATGCAAATTCCAATATTATTGTTTGTCTTTTTTGGTGGCAGCTTTTTTCCTATAGCAAGTCTCGGAAAAATTGTAGAGAAAATATCCTATATATCGCCAATAAAGTGGGTTACAGAATGTGCCTTTAAGGTTATTTATGACCATGACTTCAGTACATATATATCTACTCTTTCCTTTCTGCTGTTTGCTTCGATTGTTTGCATGATAGTATGTCAAATAACTTTTAAGCCGGAGGAGTATGTATGATGAATGTAATTCATTTATTTAAGAATAATTTTAATAGGATTTTAGCCCAAAAAGTGGTTATCATCGTGGCATTTATAGTTATCCCAATTATGATTGGACTTGCAGTATTTTTTACAGAAAAAACAGATATAAAAGGAAACATAGCTTTTATTTCAAATAATGAACAGAGCATTCCAAAAGATAATAGGATTAAAATTGATGTAATCAATAAAAAACCAGCCATTTCAGATCTTCTTTCGGGAAAGTATATTGCTATTGTGGAAGGGGGAAATAATGGAAACTATGATATAACAACTTTAAAAAACAAAGATGATAAAAAAATTATAGAAACCTTCTTTAAAACAGGTGAAATTGCAGGAAGCAAGCAAGTAGAAAACAAGAAAAGAGGTGTTGGAACAAACGTTTTAGGATTTATTTTAATGATCCTTTTCATGCAAGGTGTTGCATTGATAACCCTTTATACAGAGGACAGAGATAAAAAAACCTTCAAGCGTGTATTAACGGCACCGGTAAGTGAAAGGCAATACATTTTTGCACATGGAATTTTTACATTTTTAGGTCTTTATATACCGTCATATTTAGCACTCGTTATCACAAAGAGTGCTTTTAAGGTAGACATCGGATTTAGTTATGGAATGTTGGCGATATTAATTGGAATTCTTTGTGCCCTCGCAACGGCATTAGCTTTATTCATTGCAACAATTATTGAACATAACTACTCTGTAGTGGCCAGTGGAATTTATGTTATAACTTGTATATTATCAGGCTGCTATATTTCTTTTACAGGGGAAAATACAGTTTTAAATAAGATTTGTAGCGTTTTACCACAAAAATCATACATGACGCTGGTTCAAGGAATAGAAAAGGGACATGACCTATTAGAATTTAAAGGTCAGTTTATATATTTACTTACTTGGATTGTTGTACTCTGGCTCTTGGGAAGTATGATTACTAAAAGGAAAATTAAGCAAGGGATGTATTAACTTTAAATGATTTATAAATCAATTGTAATGAAGAGTACCATTAACAATTATACAAAGAAGCCTTTAAAAACAGCGGTAAAGATTGTTCCAAAAGAATTTCATAATACGATCGTGGTATAAGCCGTTGTTTATAAAGAAAAGCTTCCTCATCGTAGCTGACACTTATTTATGACTTTGAAGGTGCTTGAAGAAGGCAGAAGGTTCAGCCTGTGGATATGTTTTTGCATACAATACATGTGGAGTGTGTGCTGGGTTGGAGATGAAATAAGAGCTGCCTTTATAGCCATTAAGTTGAGAAGAGGATATAAAAAAATCCCCCCCTTATTTAGTGTGTAACTAAATAAGGGGGGGGATTTTTGTTTTGAATTCAATTATCTCTTCAAAAGACTAGATATTATTCTTGGATACACTTAAACAAATTTTCACATGGAAATTTGAATAAAGTAGAGAAATGATAACCGAAAATTGTAACGAGATAGCTACTCTTTCCACATAGTTAATTAAATTTGTCATTATTAAATAATTTACATTCCACTTTGTTTAGGAATTTATCATTTACAACTAAAAATATTATGTATGTATCTTGCCAAGTTTAAAGGTTATCACTAGACAATCATACATATATATAACTGACTAGTTTCTTCATCTTCTGTGCTTACTCTCTCAAAATCTTGTCCATACTGTTTCCAAGGACAAGAAAAAGGAGCGGATTATGAATGAAACGTTTAACGATTACAAATACACATGGTCTTATGGTTACTGACTTACGAACGCAAGAAAAACAGGAAAGCAACGCATTTTTTCGCACACGTATTATGGCTGTGCGTCTCGTCATGCAAGGGAAATTAGGCAAAGAAGCAGCAGAGATTTGTGGGATCCATCGTCAGTCCGTTTCTGAATACGTAAAACGGTTTAATGAAGGTGGTATGGACCTCCTTCTCGAGCGTAAAATGCCACCAGGACGTGCATGTTTTCTAATGGACGACCAACAACAGACGCTCAAAGAAATCATTCTAACGAGCACACCGACGGATCAAGGCTTGGGAAGCGCTGTCTCCTGGACTACACCAGTCATTCAGGAATATTTGCGTCGTACGTATGATGTAGAGATGTCGACTACGGGTATTTTACGCATGCTTTGGAGGTTGAAGTTAAGTTATACCCGTCCGACCTACACGCTCAAGAAGGCAGATCCCAAGAAACAGCGTACGTTTCGATATTAAATTACCTTGATTTAAAAAAACTGCTGACCGACGATATGGCTCTTCTCTATCAAGACGAGACGCATGTGCGAGCGTACCAAAGTCTACACGCTACTTGGTCACAGCGGGGATCGCAAAGACAAATCCCAACTTACGGTCATCATGCCAGCGTAACCATTTTTGGAACAGTAAACGCTCAAACAGGAGAAGTAGTACACCAGACGGCGTCTTCCTGTAAACAGGAAGACTTTTTGGCATTCCTTGAAGCAATATGAAGATAAGTTTGTGATCATGGTAACAGACAACGCCCGCATTCACAAAAGCAAACTCGTACAAAACTTCTTGCATGAACAGAAAGAGCGACTGATGTTAGTATACCTTCCGCCGTACTCACCGAATCTGAATCCAATTGAGAGACTGTGGAAATGGTTGAAACAACAGGTCATTGCCAACCGGTTTCATCCTATACAAGCGTCCATTAAAGAATCAGTACAAGACTTTTTATCAGACATCGCTATCACTCCCCAAGCCGTGCTTCGCCAGCTTGGGTTGCATTAAGCCACATGTCGAAAAGACAAGTCAGTTATATATAGTCCAGTCTCTTTTCCTTTAAGAAATCAATTTCGATCTCAGTGGTAGTGAGTTCGTTTTGGATTTGACGTTTCTTCGTTTGCAGCTTGTTAATTATGCTCGCCATAATTGCGTTATCTTGAAAGGACTGAAACAATTCTTTTAAGTCAGTTTGAATAATATGTTGCAGCTCTTTTTCGCGAATGTCTAGTTTGTTCGTACAAAAAGCTATACCGTTCTTAATGTTTCCACCACAGCAATAGCCCTTTTGATTTGCTTTATACCACATATTAATACAACTTGCGATCTTGATGCAGCTGTTTTATACCTGAATTTTTTCAATTTATAATTCGCTTAATTAAAAGCATACGTAGTTCCGCCAGTGTATATCGTGACAAGCACCATTGACCGTAGCTAATCGAAACGTTTCACCGAACTGTTACTGTAAGAAGTCGTACTCGCTCCTTTAAGGCTCACAATCCGGTCTGAAAACAGCAGTAAAGACTTTTCCTAATGATAGCTACGTTGATTTTCTGTATCGGCTCAAGTAGCCAGACCTCTTCATTTGTGTGAATTAAGGGCAATCCCACGGTTATTTTGGTTCTAGTTTTCATTCGTGTTATAACTAACAATGATAGCGTTTTGACAGGGAGTATCGTCTTTGGCCCATTTGAGGGATTTATTTCATTTCTTGTGATATCAATACAACCCTTTTGGGGATTTTAGGTAATATTTTATTGTTTCAGTTTATATTAAGTAAGATTGAAGTAAATTTGTTTGAATGTTATTAAATGATGAATTTCACGAGTTTCAATTGCCTTATATTACAATTGGGATAAAAATGATATATTGGTATAATTTTCATTATAATAATTGTAATATTTTAATGTATTAGGAATTTGTAGTTAGTGTATTATGTTAGTAGTATTATTCTTCGTAAGAATAAAGTAGGGGGGAAATGAATAATGAAGAACTTAGAGCAATTTAAAATGTACCTAGAACAACAAGAAATATACATGGAAGAGTTTAATCCGGAAAATGGAGTTCCTTTTCTTCGTGCCGAGCAAAGTATAGAAAATGGAGGAAACATAACTTTAATAATAGCTTTTTATGAGGTTTTCGTTGAGGCCTTTGCAACAGACTTTATTAAAGTAGATAATCCATTAAAAAAAGAAAGAGTACTAGAATTAGTAAATGAAATGAATACGAATTTTCGATTTGTAAAGTTTGTTTTTGAAGATAACATGGTTTATCTCCAAGCTACAAATTTTAATGGTAGTACATTTGTACCAGAAGATGCATTCGAATGTTTAGTGGCTTTATTAAGAGCGGCGGAGGAAGCGTATCCTAAATTTATGAGAATTATTTGGGGATAAAAAAACTAATGATTTGCTTGTTTAGTCGTCAATATCAATAAAATTACTGAGTAATATGCGAGTGATTATTTTTTCCTTTTGATAATTAGGATAGGCATATTAGGCTGTTGTGGATAGTGGACATGGAAATCTACGTTAAATGAAGGTATGGGCATGTCAGTAGACGACAGAGATGTTTAATAATAACAAAGAGGCTGTCCAAAAGTGAAACTCTTGGGAAGCCTCTTTGTATATAGATTATATATTATTTTCCAAACTTCATAACAAAATGTTCATCCATTTTCTCCATCCCACACCCACGATACCCTTCCCCCAGCAACCTTTGCTGCCCAGCAATATCACTCATAAGAATCCTTTCCCTATTCACCCATTCCTTTTCTCTCTCACCCTGCAACTCTTTCACAAAAACATACCGCATGCTCCCACCATACTTCTCCTTCAATGCAGCAACTTCCATCCCTTGCGCAAACTTATCTTTTAAACTAGGAATATTAAACGGCGCAACGGTGCAGCAAACATACTCATAGTCGTGATCAGACTGTTTTAATTGCTCCATAATCACTTTCGCTAATATTTTTTGAAGCCCGTTTCCACGGTAAAGCGGATGAACATTCGATACTTCTTGATAGATAACACGTGTTAATTCTTCACCTGTTAAACCGATATCCAATCCTAAATGGTCTTCATCAAGCGGTGGAACTAAGAGCGCGCGAAAGGCAATGAGTTTTTCGTCTATGAACGCACCGATTATGAGGCCATTTCCGCTTAGTATATTTTCAAATTCTTCTACTGTAAGAGGCTGCAGGTTTTCTTTGTTTTCGAGTACTTCAATGACGTCGTCTTGTACGGATAAGATTTGTTCGATGTGCTTTAAAGATAATGCTGCAACTTTGAATGGTTGCTTCGTTTGTTTTAACGTTCCTTCATAAAGAATGTTCATATTGTGGCCTCCTTTAACGAACAATGTCTTGAAAAACAGTTAATTCGTTGAGTACATTCTCATCGATATCAACGCCTAGTCCAGGTTTTTCTGTTAAGCGAATAAACGGTACATCATAAGAGAGGTTTCCGATATCTTTTGTGAATTTTAATGGCCCTGTTAGTTCGACGCTTGTAATAATTTTTTTGGAAAAAGCAACGTGGAATCCTGCGGAAGAGGCAACCGATGATTCGACCATTGAACCAATTTGACATTCGATGCCAGCCATTTCTGCTTGGTGGGCTAGTTTGACAGCTGGGTAGATTCCGCCGCATTTCATTAGTTTAATGTTTACTTTATCGGCTGCTTGTTGTTGAATAATTTGGCGCATTTCGCGTGGCCCTTTCAATCCTTCGTCAATCATAAGGGAAAGATCTGTTTTTGAGCGAATGTAAGCCATTGCGTCTATGTCGTCGGCGATAACAGGCTGTTCAATCCAGTCGATGTCTAAATGCTTCAGAGAATGTAATGCAGTTAATGTTGTCGCACTGTTTTTCCAGCCTTGGTTTACGTCAACGCGAATGGTGATTTCATTTCCTACTCGTTCACGTACAGCTTCAATTCTTTCTACATCTTTTTTTACATCTGTGCCGACTTTCATTTTGAAAGATTGGTATCCTTTGTTCATCATAGAATTTGCTTCTTCTGCCATATTTTTCGGCGTATCAATGCTTAACACGTGCGTAATCGGGAACTCTTCATGATAGCGACCGCCAATAAGTTGATACACAGGTTGTCCCAGTTTTTTGCCCATGATGTCAAAGCAAGAAATATCAATCGCTGCTTTGGCGGTAGGTACACCGTAAATGGTTTGATTCATGATGTCGTGTATTTTCTCGATATTCATTGGATTCTTACCTAGTAAGGCAGGAGCTATTGTGTGTTTTAAAATATGAAAGGTGCTTTCCAACGTTTCGCCTGTTACATGTTCGTCAGCGACACCTTCTCCGAAACCGACAATGCCTTCATCTGTTTCGAGTTTTACAATAATGGAAGGCATATCAGGATAAGTACCGTAGCTTACAATAAACGGATTTTGAAGTGGTAAACGAATGGCATAAAGATGAATGGCTGTAATTTTCAATGAAAAGACCCCTTTCTGTTTACAATGTTTTATGAATATGAGATAGCTGATATGATTTTTTTCTTCCGGTGTTTTCTCATATTATATTTCAAAAGGAAAGCGCGGACAATTATGAATTATCAGTGTTTGTTTCTTGACATTTACAAGAATATTGAATATGTTTTGGGGAAACATGATTGTTATGAATAAATGATTGCGATGTGAGAAGGGAGAGCACACCGTTGAAAAAAGTAGATTTGCAGGATCGTTTAAGCGAGATTTTTCAACATTTACATGAGAATCCTGAAGTGAGCTGGAAAGAGTATAATACGACTGCTTATATTACGAAGTTTTTAGAGGCAGAAGGCATTTCTTATAAAACATTTGATGATTGTCCTGGTGTAATCGCAGAAATGGGGAGCGGGAAACCGGTTGTCGCGGTTCGAGGTGATATGGATGCATTATGGCAAGAAGTAGATGGAGAGTTTAAAGCAAATCATTCATGCGGTCATGATGCGCATATGACGATTGTGATGGGGCTCATTTTACAGCTAAAACAAGCGAATTGGCAAACAGGAACCGTTCGATTTATTTTCCAGCCGGCGGAAGAAAAGGGAAGCGGCGCTCTGAAAATGGTGGAGAAAGGTGTTGTGGATGACGTCGATTTCTTATTTGGCATTCACTTGCGACCAATAGAGGAATTATCATTGAAGCAAGCAGCTCCATCTATTCGGCACGGAGCAGCTGACTTTTTAGAAGCTCACATAGTTGGAACGGACGCTCACGGTGCGCGTCCGCATCAAGGTACGAACGCAATTGATGTCGTTACGATGATTAATATGGGATTAAAAAATATATGGTTTTCACCGCAATATTCTTATTCTGTTAAAATGACGAGATGCCAAGCAGGCGGTGAAAGTTTAAATATCATTCCGGGGAACGCTCATTTTGCTTTAGATGTACGGGCAGAAAACAATAGGTTGTTGGAAGATTTAAAGAAAAAGATCGAACACGTTATTCAATCAGCTGAATCAATGGGTGTAAAGATTTCTTATGATTGGGTCGATTACGTACCTGGAGCAGTTGTATCAGAAGAAGCAGAACAATTCCTTCGTAAAGGGATTCTGCAAACATATGGAGTAGAAGGCTGCACCGCACCGCTTCGCACAGCAGGAAGTGATGATTTTCATTATTATACGGTGAAAAAGCCTCATTTAAAAGCAGTTATGTTAGGATTAGGTGCGGATTTAAAGCCGGGGTTACATCATCCTCACATGACGTTTGATCGATCTTGTATATTAGATGGCGTAGAAATCTTGAAGCACACGGTATTGGAAGTTTTGAAATAGTAAGATGTAATAAAAGTAAAAAAACATTCCTCCATTAAAAGGAAGGTACTGAAAAAGGGATTGCATTGAAAAAATAACACGCATTTTATCAATGCGTTGAAAATAGAATGGGGCCAATCATCTGTATATAGTAGGTGATTGGCTCCTTTTTCTTATGAAGTGGCCTTATTAAAAGAGGATTGTTTTTTCTTGGCTTTTTATACTCTGAAAATTATGAACTTTTTTCTGATATGTAATATTGCATATTGAAATGTATTGATATTTTTGTAAGCGCTTACTATAATAAGAGTATAAAGATGAAACACATCTTAACACCAAAAAAGAGGAGGAAATCACATGGCAATCGCAATGGCAGTTTTAAAATTTTTAGGTGGAATACTTCCATTCGTAGAAGAACTTTTAAAAGCAGTAATGTAAGTTAATTATTCCGCAATTATTTATAAAAATTATCATACAAATGATCTGTATAGCAAAAATGAATTGTTGTGCAGATCATTTGTGTGAGCAAAGTCCCTTTATAAAATGAAGGGACTTTTTTTCGGTTTCTGCATACTTGGACTGCTGATAAGGGGGATTCTCTTTATATAAATATAAAACCGAAAATGTTAAATTTGTTTATCCTTTCAGCGGATTTTTTTCATATGGTGTAGGTTTGGAGCTCTCATATATATGATAAAATTGAATGCATGTCAGTAGAAAATTTCCGTAGAAAATAACAAAACGGAAAATCGAAAAGAGCCTGGATTATATCAAGATTTTTTTCATAGAGAGCAGGGTAAACACATGGATGAACAATATTATGATGCAGTGTTAAACATAAAAACAGTAGGAGAGCAAAAAGGGTTCTACAAGTCTTTACATTATCATCGTTATGAACCAACACCATATAGTGCGCTAGAAACATTATTTACGCAATATGACTTGAAAAGTAGTGACCGAGTTGTTGATTTTGGATGCGGGAAAGGACGATTAAATTTCTACATTCATCATTTCTACCAGGCGTCGGTCGTGGGGATAGAAATGAACGAGGTGTTTTATAAAGAGGCGATGGAAAACCGAGATCGCTATATAAAGAGAGAGAAAAAGGGTAGAGATAAAATCCATTTTCAATGTTGCTTAGCGCAAGAGTACGAGATTGATCCACTTGATAATAAATTTTACTTCTTTAACCCGTTTTCGGTGCAAGTGTTTATGAATGTGATCAATAATATATTGTTTTCGGTAGAACAAGCAGAACGGGAAGTTGAGTTGATTTTGTATTATCCATCAGAAGATTATATTTATTTTTTAGATAATCAAACCTCGTTTGAATTGAAAGAAGAAGTGAGATTGCCGGGATTGTATGAGCGGAATTTGAATGAGAGGTTTTTGGTGTATCGGTTGGGGGAGTAGTTAGAATGAATTACGCAGGACCGTGTCATAAGTAAATGAGTTTTTTCATACACAGCAAAGTTTTATTAAAAAATGGCTAGGCTTATCCAAAACGGATAAGCCTGCTTTATTTTCTTATAACTCTATTTTTCGGCGAGGGTTGTAGATATGCCTTAATTTTTGAGTGAAGATCTACTCAGCTTTTTTAGATAAAAGAAGTAAGTAGAAACTTAAATTTCCTTTCTAAGTTCCAATTTTCTATATAAAAGTGCAAGCAGCATCGACGGTATGGTACAAACAATCATTCCGATAAAGGCATATCTTGGCTCAATTTCGTATAAATAGGCACCGAAAATTGTAAATACGGCAGTGCTCCAGCTCAGAGCCAGAGCTGAATATATGCCTTGTGCTTTCGGAATCTGTGTATGTGAAATGTTTTTGACTAGATATTTCATAAAGGCATAATGCCCCATAGCAAATGAGCATGCATGCAAGGTTTGCGCGATACAGAAAACAATTACATTAGGAAAGGCAAATACTAATATCCAACGTACGGAAGAACCTAGTGCTGCCAGTGCAAGTAAGGATCCTACTGAAAAGTTATGAAACTTCCGGTCTGCGATTGAGAAAAAAATGATTTCCGCGATTACGGCAATGTTAATAATTACACCTATTAAATATTTGGGTGCATGGATTTCTTGTAAAAAGAGATAACCATAATTGTAATAAGAAGCGTGTGCCGCTTGCAGTAAAATTACTATAATGAGTACCAAACTAAAGTGCTTGATATGAAATAATTTTAACATGCCTTCTTTTTGTGCTTGGTCTGATTGAGGCTTTTTAGATAGAATGACAGGTGCACGCATAAAACCAAGGCACACGAATATCCCTGTGCCAAGTAACAGGGCCCATAAAATCATTTCATCTCCAAGCATCCCTGTAAAGATGGATAAAATCATGCCGGCTAGGACAAATCCGATGGATCCCCATTGACGGCTTCTCCCGTAATCTTTTAATTGGTTGCTTTGTACGAGTACGCCAGCAGCGCTATCTAAAGCAGGCATCAATGTTGGATAAAAAAAGTGGAATGCTAATGTGACTATAAGTAAGCTAGTAAAGGAATTTGCCGGAATATAACACAGAATAGCAATCAGCGTACCGATTCCCGCCCCATTTAATAAGGTTTTACTACTAAATTTCCCTGATAAATAAGGAAATGCAAATAATGTGGAAAGGCCTCTTGCAACTAAACCTAAGCTCATAATCAAGCTAGCTTGAGGGACCGTAATTCCTTTTGTATGAATCATCCACCCTGTCCAATAGGGTAGAAAAATTCCCCATGTCATAAAAAAACTAAAAAACTGTATACTCATCCAGCGATGTGTGTTCATGCTGTATCCCCCCATAGTTTGCATGTTATCATGTAAATACGTAAAAATAATATGAGATATCTCATGTTTTCGAGGTGGATTATGGAAATCTACAAAGGTGAGAAAAAGCGAATGCAGTTGAAGAAGAGCTCTATTAGGCATTTATTTTCTTTTCCAGTTGAAGAGTTTATGGAAGTGCACGAGTATGAACGAGATGAATGGATTATTCAAGAAGGCATGAGAACGGATTTTCTATTTTATGTTATTGAAGGGAAAGCAAAGATATATGTAACACATCAAAATGGCAAAGTTTCCTTAATTAATTTTATTAGCACAAATGAGTACATTGGAGAAATGGAATTATTTAACGAGGTGTACTATACAAAAGGAATTCAAGCATCAATGAAGACCATTTGTTTCGCTCTTCCTATTCATCGCTGCCGCACACAATTGATGGAAGATGCAAAATTTCTACGTGAATTAACTAAGTTTTTAAGTATAAAGGCAACACTTATGGCTGCAAAGTATTCACAAAGCCTTGCCTTTCCGCTTGAAAACCGGCTTGCAGATTTTATTTTGCAAACAGCTTATGAAGGGGTTTATAAGGAGAAACACGTAACGGTTTGTGATTATCTAGGTGTATCCTATCGTCACTTATTGCACGTACTAACACAATTTTGCGATAAAGGGTATTTGCAAAAAGAAGGGCGATACTATCAAGTTAAACAGTACCATTCTTTATATGAACTTGCAGAGATGTTGAAGAACAAGTAACCATTTATATACAAATGACATAAACCCCTTTTCTTTTTAGATAGGCGAGAGGGACTGGCTATGCGTAGAGGCGGTCAGTGCCTTTTTCTGCCACATGCGATGTTTAAACAAAAAGAGGAAGAAAGTTGCTGGTTACTTTTTGCTTTGCTTGGCGGCGACTTGTGTGTTGGAAAGTTAAGTTAGGTTTATATAGATAAAAGAATGACGATAGAAGATATCCCCTTTGCATAATATTTCAAAAATTGTTCGATATTTCATAATTGATGTTTCAAATTCCATGTTATGATTACTTGGTAAAGATTGACTTGTATGAATTTTGGAACATTAAAGGGGAGATCACATATGAAAGCAGTAGTGGTTAATAAAAACAGCAAAGCAAACATTGAAGTTATCGAAAAAGAATTACGTCCGTTACGCTCAGGCGAAGCATTAGTAGATGTAGAGTATTGTGGAGTCTGCCATACCGATATACACGTTGCGAATCATGATTTTGGTAACACAGATGGCCGCATCCTTGGTCACGAGGGTGTAGGTATTGTTACTGAAATTGCAGATGATGTTACTTCACTTAAGGTTGGTGACCGTGTAAGTATCGCATGGATGTTCCAATCTTGTGGCCGTTGTGAGTATTGTGTAACTGGTAGAGAAACATTCTGTCGTGAAGTTAAGAATGCTGGTTATTCAGTAGATGGTGGCATGGCTGAACAATGTATCGTTACTGCTGATTATGCGGTGAAAGTACCAGAGGGATTAGATCCTGTTCAAGCATCATCAATCACATGCGCAGGCGTAACTACATATAAAGCTATTAAAGTATCAGACATTAAACCTAGTCAACCTATCGTAATCTACGGTTGTGGTGGGTTAGGTAACCTAGCTATTCAATATGCTAAGAAGGTATTTGGTGCGAAGGTAATTGCGGTAGATATCAATGACGATAAATTAGCATTAGCTAAAGAAGTTGGCGCTGATATGACTATTAACCCAATTACGCAAGGTCCTGCTGAAAAGATTGTACAAGAGGTGTTTGGCGGCGCTTATGCTGCTGTAGTAACAGCGGTTTCTAAAGTAGCCTTCAACTCAGCAGTTGATGCAGTACGTGCTTGCGGTAAAGTAGTTGCGGTAGGTTTACCAGTAGAAACGATGGACTTAAACATTCCACGACTTGTACTAGATGGAATTGAAGTAGTTGGTTCTCTAGTTGGTACTCGTAAGGATCTAGAGGAGGCATTTATGTTCGGTGCAGAAGGCAAAGTAGTGCCGGTTGTTCAAACTTGCTCACTAGATGAAGTACAAGATGTATTCGAAGAAATGGAACAAGGTAAGATTCAAGGTCGTATGGTAATTGATTTTAAACAACACAAGTGTAATTGCGGGTGTAAATAATTTGTAACTACTCCGTTACTGTATGAAAAAAGGGCAGAAAAGCATTTTTTTAAATGGGCGAGAGAGACTGGCGATACATAGGAGCGGTCAGTGCCTTTTCCTGCCACGTGCAAGGTTTTAAAACAAAGATAGGTAGCAAGGTGTATGTCCATTTTTATCTTCATGACAGCAATCTATATGTTGAAAAATGAAAATAACTTTCTATAGATAATAAGGAGCATATTTTCGCTTGTATGATTCTCTTAATAAATATTAAGAAGATTGGCGAAAGTAACAATCGAGTTCGGGCTAGTTGTGATAGCCTATAACTTTCTCAAAAATAATAAAACCCACGGAGAAATTAAATTTTCTCCGTGGGTTTTATTCATTTAAAGGGGCTTTTTGTAATAACCTCTTTTTCATCTCAGAAATATTAGGAATTCTATTTTTGGGTATTTAAAATGAATATCATGTAAATACATTTTAAAATTTATATAATAAATAATAAAGTTTATATTGTATAATGCGGAAAATATGGAAATTTTTATTTTAGTTAATTTTATGCAAGGCGAAACATGGAATTTTTGAAGATATATTGCCCTTAATGTGACTTTGAAATAAAGATAGGTTTAACAAAAACGGTATGGACATTTCCAACCGTTTTTCTTTTAAGGAATTTAAGAAACTTTTCAATGGAGTACGTCGTCTAATCAATTGAAAGGAGGAACTGATGTGGATGAATTAACAGCAGAGGTGTTTGAAGTAGAAGATAAAGAGGTACTTATAGATGAGATAATGAACAAGTATGGACAGGAGATTTTACAACTTGTTTATTCATATGTAAATAACAAAGAGGTTGCTGAGGACTTAACGCAAGATATATTTGTTAAATGTTATAAATCTCTTCATACATACAAGGGGAAATCGAAGTTAAGAACATGGTTGTGGAGAATTGCTATTAATCATTGTAAGGACTATATAAAAAGTTGGTATAACAAAAAGGTAATCGTTACAGAAAATGAATCTACTTATACTGGGGTTCAAAAAGAAAGTGTTGAACAGACTGTTATTCAAAATGATGAGGATCATAGGCTGGCTTCTGCAGTAATGAACTTACCAATAAAATATCGAGAAGTGATTTATCTCTTTTATTTTGAAGAATTGCCAATCAAAGATATTGCAATGGTAATAGAGGTGAAGGAAAACACTATTAAAACAAGACTTAAAAGAGCCAAGGAACTCTTGAAGATAGGATTGGAGGAATAATCAAATGGAAGATCGATTAAAAGGGCTACGAAAATCAATGGAGAAAACAACCTTTAAACATTTGAATTTTTCTGATCAGCATCGTAAGCAGGTTTACGAAGAAATCAATAAACCATACGAAAATGAAGAAGATATCTTTTTAGCAGTTTTACAACTTCTCATTTATGAAAAAACTGGATACGAATTGGCACAGCTATTACGGGGGAGAGGGATTCAAAAATTCGAAGGAAATGAAGGTTTTTTATACACCTTATTACATCGCCTGGAACAGAATCATTTTATTCAATCAAGTTGGGATCATTCAGGAGCTAAATATTATCAATTAAATGACAAGGGAAGAAAGATGCTACGAAAGGCAGAAAAATCTTCTACAAAGAAACAATTTATTCTAAAAGAATTGATACAGGAGTGAGACAAAATTGAACAAAAGAGGGGATCGCTTTTTAAAAGAAGTTACCAATCATATTAAATCAAAAGAAGCGAAGAGCTTTGTGGCAACTGAACTAGATTTTCACTTGAAGCAGGCGAAGAATATGTGGATAGAGAAAGGGTTAAGTGAGGAAGTTGCTGAAGACAAAGCTGTTGAACAAATGGGAAGTCCAATTAAACTTGGGCAAGAACTTAACAAACTTCATAAGCCAAAGGTTGATTGGTTCATTATTATTTTATTAGTGGCTGCTATGGGGCTAGGTTTCTTGCCAGTTGTAGCTTTTGGACATACGAATGATTTACTAATGAATAAGGTGATATCTGTTATTCTTGGTGTTGTAACAGCTTTTGGGATGATGATGATTGATTATCGGAAATTAGAGAGATTTGGATGGCTGTTTTACACAATTGGAGTACTTATCCTTTTAATGCTATACTGTTTTCCAAACGCTTCAATGATTGGAGTACCGTTAATAAAAGCTGGTCCCATCACAATTGGATATTTAATGGCAGTGCCGTTCTTTCTTCTAGCTTGGGCTTCTTTTTTCAATAACAGTAGGTTAAAGGTTATATATCTTGTGATTTTGTATTTATTTTCGTTGTATTTATTCTTAATTGTATCAACTATTTCAACAATTTTTATCTATATCATGATGGTATTCGTTATGCTTTGGTGGAGTAAGTTAAGAAAGAAACAGGCATTGATCATTACAGTTGTACCAATTTGTTTATCTATTCTCAGTGGTTTATTTTTCTTGTCCCCAGTAAGAGGATCCCACTTGGATAGATTTTTAGGGTATTTAAATCCAGAGCAAGATGCAGACGGTGCAGGGTTTATGTATATACGTTTAAAAGAGGTAATGTCGTCAGCAGGTTGGTTTGGTACATCTGGAAATGTAAAGTCTATCCCTGCTGCACGTACCGATTTTGTGTTTGCAAGTTTGACTTACTATTATGGGTACTTACTTGCGTTGATCCTTGTCTTAATTCTTTCCCTTTTTGTAGCAAGGATAATGGTCATATCTTATAAAATAAATGATCGCTACGGTAAATTGCTTCTTGTTGGTGGAGTGACGCTTTTTGTAGTCCAGTTCATTTATAACGTTGGAATGATCCTAGGATTATTACCGATCACTTCTATATCTTTGCCGTTTATTAGCTATGGATTGATGCCAACTCTGTTTAATGCGTTTTTAATGGGTATCGTGTTAAGTGTGTATCGACGTAAAAATTTGATATCAAGTAGTTGTATTTAAAGGTTGAATGATATCGGTTGGGGGGATTCATTGCGCAGAATCGTATCATGAGTAAATGAGGTTTAACGGTGATGCAGTGGGATGTAAACGTAAAAAGAAGGAGCGCATATTCATCATGCACTCCTTCTTTTTCGTACTGTTTGCTTCACCACTCAGGCATTAATGGGCAGTTTTCCCAGCCCGTTAATGCGGGGTAAAAATGGACCTAGATCTCTTTGTTTTAAAACTTTGCGCGTGACAGAAAAAGCCCTGACCGCTTTTATTCATGGCCGGATGCTCTTGTCTACCGAAAAAGAATGGTTCTATGTCGGTTTCGTATTAATAATAGTAGTATAATAGTGACTGAGGTGTTAAAAGTATGGAAGATATAACCTTAGGATTACTACTAGATATTGTAGGTGAATTATTTTCAGATGAAATTTCAATCGCTGTTTCGAATACGCAAGGATATATCTACTATCGGCCAAGTAAACGAATTGATTTAAAGATTAGTGTTGGGGATCCTATAAAGGAAGGGACGATTGCTTATAAAGCAATGGTGATGAAGCAAAAGGTTTCTGAATTCATTGACCGGGATGTTTTTGGTATTCCTTATCATGGAATGGCTGTACCATTTTTTAATAATGGAAAGCTTGAGGGCTGCGTGACAGCAATTTATCCAGCTTTAACGGATGGAAAGTCGGTTGTTACTGTAAAAACAACGGATGGCTGGGTTCCGATTCCTTTTTCGAATGTCATTTATTTAGAGGCTAAAGATAAAAAGACGTATGTGAATTCAGAGGAATTATCAGGAACACATAAATACTCGCTGCAAGAATTCGAATATTTGCTTCCGAGAGATTCATTTATTAGATGCCACCGTTCATTTATTGTAAATGCTAATCATATTAAGGCGATTTATCCTGATACTCATTCTACTTTTTTACTTTCGATGGATAATGGTGAGCGGGTTCCAGTTAGTCAATCATACGCCAGTTATTTTCGGAAGCTTCTAGGGTTCTAGACTTTCTGTTTTAGAACCTAGATTCTCTCTTTTATCTGAATTTTTCGTATTGTATACCGAAATCTCTATTTTGACAGTGTTAATGTGTAAAATAATTATGAATATTCATTAAGAGAGGGATTACTTATGGAGAATAAATTAGAGAGAATCAGGGATCGGCGTCTAAGAGACCGAGTAGTTACACCTGAAGAAGCAGCTTCCTGGATTCAAAGTGGAATGACGTTAGGTTTAAGTGGGTTTACACGTGCAGGTGATGTGAAAGCAGTCCCAGTTGCGCTTGTGGATCGTGTTAAGGATGATAAATCTTTTAAAGTAAATGTCTATACTGGAGCTTCTTTAGGTTCGGATGTGGATAAATTATTTGCTGAGGCAGGAATTTTAGGGAAAAGATTGCCTTTCCAAGCGGATTCGACTATGCGAAAAGGAATTAATAAGGGCGACTTTTTATTTGTAGATCAGCATTTGTCCCATACAGCAGAGCTACTCCGTGCGGACGTTATGGATATAGATGTAGCTATTTTGGAAGCGGTTGCAATAACTGAAGACGGAATGATTATTCCAACCACTTCAATTGGAAATTCCTTGGCGTTTTCCTTAAATGCTAAGTCGATTATTATTGAAATGAATATGGCTCAATCGTTGCAACTGGAGGGGCTACATGATTTATATGAACCTGGGAAACAAGGGGAAAGGCTTCCAATTCCGCTTGTGAAATCGGCTGATCGAATTGGAACGAGCGGTATTCCGATTGATGTTGAAAAAGTGAAGGGGATTGTGTTTACGAACCAACTTGATTCACCATCGACGATTGTTCCTCCAGATGAAGAAACTGTTATTATGGCACAGCATTTAATAGAGTTCCTTCGAAAAGAAGTGAAAGTAGGACGATTAACAAATAGTTTAGCGCCATTACAATCGGGAATTGGTTCAGTGGCCAATGCAGTGCTGCATGGCATGTTAGATTCGGAGTTTGAAGATTTAGAAGTGTATTCCGAAGTATTACAAGATGCAGTGTTTGATCTTATGGATGCGGGGAAAGTAAACTTTGCTTCTTGCTGCTCTATCACGCTGTCCGAAGAGAAAATGCAACAAGTATTTTCCAACTTTGAAAAATATCGCGACAAATTAATAATGCGCCCGCAAGAGATTTCAAATCATCCTGAAATCATTCGCCGCCTCGGATTAATCTCGATTAATACTGCTTTAGAATTAGATATATACGGAAATGTCAATTCTACTCACGTTTCAGGTACAAACATGATGAACGGTATTGGTGGTTCTGGTGATTTTGCAAGAAATGCACGCCTAGCGATTTTTGTGACTAAATCGATTGCAAAAGGTGGTAACATTTCAAGTATCGTTCCTTTCGTCTCTCACGTAGACCATACTGAACACGATGTTGATGTTATCGTTACTGAACAGGGATATGCTGATTTAAGAGGACTGGCACCAAGGGAAAGAGTAGAACTAATTATTGAGAATTGTGCACATCCAATGTATCGTGACCAGCTACGAGCTTATTATGAAGAAGCAAAAACAAGAGGTGGACAAACTCCTCATGTGTTAGAAAAAGCTTTTTCTTGGCATACGAATTATGCTAAAAATGGCACAATGCTTGAAGCGGTATTAGAAACCGTATAGGAAAGTAATGGTGACCCGCAAACAAGGGGTTGCATTTGATATTGAAGAATTGAATTTAAATTTTGGGTAAATACTACCTCCTCTATTTATATATAAGGACAAGCTTACTTACGTGAGCTTGTCTTTTTCTTTTCTTTTCACTACTATACCAATGCCGATCCAATGGTTATACAAATATTTGGTAAAACAAAGTATACTTAATATCATTAATACATTAAATTAGGGTAACTACTCAGCCATACATTTCATTTAGAAGTTTGGTAAGAAGTATAATTTCAGCGAAAATACGCCTACCTATAATTGCTGCCATGAAGATAAAAATGGACCTACACTTCGCCGCCTTTCTTTGTTTTCAAACTTTGCGCGTGGCAGGAAAAGGCCCTGACCGCTACTATACATAGCCAGTCCCTCTCGCCCATTTAAAAAAATGCTTTTCTATCGGTTTTTCATAGAGTGACTGAGTAGTTACAAATTAGGAGTGATTTCTATATTTAGAAAAAATACAAAAAGGATACTTCTGTCATTAGTAACAAATCCAATATTAATAATTGTATACGGGATTTTTGGTCATGAGTTAGTCTCATACTGTAAATACGGAAGAATGAATAATAATAGTTATATTTTATTAGTATGTGTAGCGTTTTTTATAGCTATGACTACATTTACTACAATGAGAGTGATAAAAGATAGAGAATATGAATCTAAAAAATCAACTAATTCAACGGCATGGAAATACATTTCTATTATCGTTATTGTTGTAATTACATCATTTTATGGGATGCAAATTTATAAAAGTGCAACAAATTACAATGGCAAACTGGCGTGGTTTATAGAAAGGTCGGTTAAATTTAAACATAATAATATATATAAGAGTTCTAAAGAGAAGGATGTAAAGAATGAAAAGGAACAGTTTTTCCTATCAAAAGAAGTTGGTTATAAACTAAATATGATAGATAAAGCATTAGGTAGTGCTTTTTATTCCTTAAGCAAGACTAGTGATGGAGGTAAAACATGGGAGGTTATCAATACAGACCCATTCAATAGAGGGATGGGTAGTATATCAGGAATAACCTTTATAAATGATAAACTTGGATTTTTAGGAGCAGTTAGACCTTCTGGTAATGAGGGAGAGTTATATCGTACAGATGATGGGGGTTTATCTTTCAAAAAGGTAGATTATCCACCTCATGAAGTGAAATTAGATTATACACAGTCTATAATAAGTCCTTTTGATTCTCCAGGTATACCTTATGAGAAAGATGGAGTTTTTAATATGTTAGTTGGACAAGGAGCAGATGGAGACTACAATGGCGATAGTAGTGCACTTTATCAGTCAAAAGATAAAGGAGAGACATGGGAATTTGTAGAAGAAGTGAAAAAGAAATAACGAGAATTTAAAATAACCCCATTACGAGTTATCGTTCGTAATGGGGGTCATTTCTTTTTTTATTAATTGCGGATTAGATAATCAAATGCACCTAAAGCTGCATTTGCACCTGATCCCATAGAAATAATGATTTGTTTATATGGACTATTTGTACAGTCGCCTGCAGCAAATACGCCATCGACGTTTGTAGCACCGCGTTTATCTGTAACGATTTCACCACGATTACGTTCAACAGTGTCGCCTAACCAATCTGTGTTTGGCACAAGACCGATTTGTACGAATACACCTTGTAGTTCGATGTGATGAACTTCTTCAGTTTCACGATCGATGTAAGAAATACCGTTTACTTTGTCAGTACCAGTAATTTCTTTTGTTTGAACGTTCTTTAGGACAGTTACGTTTGGTAAGCTGTTAAGGCGTTCTTGTAATACAGCATCAGCTTTTAGTTCTGGCATGAATTCAAGAACAGTTACGTGTTTTACGATACCTGCTAAATCAATTGCTGCTTCAATACCAGAGTTACCGCCGCCGATAACTGCTACGTGTTTGCCCGTGAATAATGGACCGTCACAGTGAGGGCAGTATGCTACACCTTTGTTTTTGAACTCAGCTTCACCTGGTACGCCAACATTGCGCCAACGAGCACCTGTTGAGATGATTACGCTCTTACTTTTTAGAACAGCGCCGTTTTCCAGTTCCACTTCAATAAGTTCTTTCTTCTCTAAACGTTTCGCACGTTGTAGATTCATAACATCGATGTTGTACTCTTTTACGTGTTCTTCAAGGCTTGCTACGAGCTTAGGTCCTTCAGTATGTTTTACACTGATGAAGTTTTCAATACCCATCGTATCCATTACTTGACCGCCGAAGCGTTCAGCAACGATACCTGTGCGAATACCTTTACGTGCTGCATAAATTGCTGCACTTGCACCAGCTGGGCCACCGCCAACAACAAGAACATCATATGGATCCTTATCAGAAAGCTCTGATGCATCAGGGCCGTTACCCATCTTAGCAAGAATTTCTTCTAGTGTCATACGACCGCTGCTTAAGAATTCACCGTTTAAGAAAACAGATGGTACTGCCATGATGTCTTTGCTTTCTACCTCGTCTTTAAATGCAGCGCCGTCAATCATTGTATGTGTAATACTAGGATTTAGAACGCTCATTAAGTTGAGTGCTTGCACAACATCAGGGCAGTTATGACAGCTCAGGCTGATGTAAGATTCGAAATGATATTCACCTTGAATGTTTTTTACTTGATCGATTACTTTTTGTTCAACTTTTGGAGCTCTGCCACTAACTTGTAGTAAAGCTAACACTAATGAAGTAAACTCATGTCCTAGAGGGATACCAGCAAACGCTACACCAGTGTCTTCTCCGATACGATTCACACTGAAGCTTGGTGTTCTCTCCAATTGTGTTTTCTCTACCTTAATTTTAGATGACATTGTCGCTAATTCATCTACTAGAGCTAGCATATCTTTTGATACGTCATCGGTTCCTGCGCTAACTTTAAGTAGTACATCGTTCTCCATCAGTTGAAGGTACTGGGCTAATTGTGCTTTTATATCTGCATCTAGTATCATTTTGATTACACTCCTTAAATTTTGCCTACAAGGTCAAGGCTTGGTTTAAGTGTTGCAGAACCTTCTTGCCATTTAGCTGGGCAAACTTCACCTGGATTGTTGCGAACATATTGTGCTGCTTTAATTTTGTTAGCAAGGATGCTTGCATCGCGGCCGATACCGTCTGCATTAATTTCAACAGATTGGATAACGCCATCTGGATCGATGATGAATGTAGCACGAGCAGCAAGACCTTCTTCTGCAACTAATACATCGAAGTTGCTAGTGATTGTGCGAGTAGGGTCACCAATCATAATGTATTCGATTTTGCCGATAGTTTCTGAGCTATCATGCCATGCTTTATGTGTAAAGTGAGTGTCTGTAGATACAGAGTATACTTCAACGCCTAATTCTTTTAAAGTTGCATATTGATTTTGTAAATCTTCAAGTTCAGTTGGGCATACGAATGTAAAGTCTGCTGGGTAGAAGCAAACTACGCTCCATTTTCCTTTGAAACTTTCGTCAGTAACTTGGATAAACTCTCCATTATGATAAGCATTAGCTTTAAACGGTTTTACTTCTGTGCCGATTAATAACATATTAAAATTCCTCCTAAATGTGTATTATGAGCAACAAAAATTATCTTGCTCATAAAGTAAAGTTTTTATTATCTATAATAATTCTAATTCGATATTAATTATCATATAAAACTATTTATTTTGTCAAGGATAATGTTCAACTTTTACGTAATATCATTCTGATTTACTAAAATACAAATCTCTGCTATGAAGGATACAACATGATCGCTACTAGCTTTCTCCCTTTGTTTTAGCTGAGGTGCTCTCGTCTTCATCTAAAGAGAAAGAGGTTTTTATGTCGTTGCTTCAACTTTTCTAAATTAGTTAACACATTCATTTCGAAACTGTTTAGGCGAAACACCAGCATATTTTTTAAAGACTTTCGTAAAATGACTTTGGTCATGAAAGTTCAACAGTGTGGAAATTTCCGATAAAGAATGTTTTGTATAGGTTATTAAGCTTTTTGCTTCATCTATCTTGGCACGCTGGATATATTCGCTTGGTGAAATACCTACTTCTTTTTTGAAAAGAACAGATAGATAACTAGGATTTAGCGCAGGTGCTTTTACAGAGGACATGTTGGGTGAGATGATTGAGTTATTAAACAATGCGCAAATGAATCGTTAATGCCTAGTTTTTACGCTGCTAGGGATGTTTTAAAGTGTAACCGAGAATGATGAAAGCTTTGCATCTATTAAGTTGAAAGAGCGGCGATGGTCGCTCTTTTTTCATAGGGGAAATGTTTGACGCATATTTCTAACAAGCTATAATAAAAACTAGATATAAGTTAAAAAGACGACATAAAGAAGCTTTTTTTATAGAGGGACTGTGTAGTTACATACAATGTATGTGGTAAAGTTGATATGGATAGAAATTGTCATAAAAGGGGTAATTTCACTTACTCCTTTTATTAGTAAGAAAGGATTGAACATATTGTATTTAACGATAGAAGAAGCAGCTGAATTTTTAAGTATGCCCGAATCGTATATCGAAAGCTTAATTCAACAAAAGCGCATACGTGCTGTTCATGACGGAGAGCAGTATTTATTGAATAAAGAGCAGTTTAATACACATTTAGAACAAATGGAGAAGTATAAAAGGTTAGTAGAAGAAATATTAAATGAGCCAATTCCAGAAGATATGGATGTGAAAGATGAGGACTAGGAAGTATTTCCTAGTCTTCATGTATTTGAAGGGGCACCGGATCGCCATCCAGTTAAGGAATGAATCGATTGCCAAAACGAAGAAGATGAGCCGAATCCTCATAAATAACTATAAAAAGATGAAATTTTTGTTATGGGAGTGTCTCAAAATATTATTTCGACGGGTATGTATGGTGGCAATCTACAATATATGGAAATAACATTATTTCCATATATTGTAGATTGTAATTGTAATTTTTTAGTTTATACTTTTTGTATAATTATAAGTTATAAATTAAAACTATATGGAAATAATAACTACTCAGCTATCCCTTAAATTAGGAGTCTCATAGATGGAAATTCGGCCTATTTTTTTCCTGCAAGACAAACATATACGATACCACTATATCCTGTGATAAAACAAATGAACATATTTTTCTAACCATCTTATATCTTCATGAGGTGACTGAATAGTTACCAAAAATATTTATATAAGTTACGTATTAGGGCTGAGTTTTTAGGAGGTTTAAATGAAGAAAATATTGCCAGGGGCCATTTTATCTCATACACAGTATGGATATTTAAAGGTGCCGAAAAATGTCAAAATTCAGTGTCCCAAATGCGGTAAAACAGGAGAATTTACGTTAAAAACAAACTTTTACCAAGTTACAAAAAGAGGACTATTCGCAGAAGGGCTTTGTTGTGAATGTCAAAAGCCATCAGAATTTGTGATGATGTTTAATGATTGTCCCGATCGAATGAATAAAGAAGTAGAAGTGTATATTTATAGTCCTTCAGATTTAAAAGATCCTTTAGAACATCTCGAACACAATAAACATATCCCTATAGAACTTGTTAGGGCATATCGCTCTACTTTAAATGTCAGTCAGTCAAAAGATAATTCTGCTATTGCGGTGCTTTCAAAACGAGTTCTTGAAGGTGTCCTCAAACATTTTCTTGGAGAGGAAAGTAGTGGAAAGTCCCTTTTTCAGCAATTTGATAAATTGCCAAAGTATGTCGATTCAACTAAACTGTTTCAAGATGTTGGCTATCTTGTTCATCCGGAAAGTCCTCTTTATGAGATGCTGGAATTGAAACAGGAAATTGATGATGAAAAAGTAGCTTTATTAGCAGAATTATTAGAAGTCCTTATTGAATATTTATTTGTGCTTCCTGAAAAAATTGAATCCGTACATGATAAGATTGAACAGAAATTTAAAATGTTGTAACATGTGCATTAAGATTAAAAGCTGACTCATATAAGAGCCAGCTTTTTTTTTATTATCTAAGCTACCCTACGTAAGACTCGTCAAATACATCCAACCTTTACCGCTCACCCGTTACATAAATCCAATTTTCGTAACGATGATGAACGTCATAAGTAGAAAATTTCATAAATAATAGCGGGATAAAACTGTCATTGCGATTGCTAGAATATTTCCTCCTCTTTTTGAATATTAAGATGCATTTTAAATTCTCTTCTATTTTTATGCGTTCATAGATTAAGTGATACAGGGGAAACTTGTTTGTTATTTTTTAAAAGGTAGGATTGTAGTTTATATATATATATCGCTATAATAAGAAATAATGGGGATAGGCTTAATATTCGTTTATAAAATTGTTGTTGTCGATAAAGGAGTTTTAACATGGACAAGCCTCATACTCTTATACAAGAGGAAGTTAAAGCATTAAAGCTTTTTTTTAGTTTATTTTATGTAATCTTCTTCTTGAGTGATATCATATATTGTTATGTTTATCCAAAGGTGCATACGGGAAGGGGCCATATAGGTTTTCCGGAAGGGAGTTTAGGGTTCTGGGTGTATGCCTTTATGTTGTTATTGTTGTTAATCGCTATCTTTTTTATAAAAAAGAAAAATGTATATTTTGTAAAATATTTTATTTTTATAGGATATATTTTCATTGATTTGATTAATAATATAGTGATAGATTATGGCACTACAGAACCATTTGATAATGGCAATGTGGTAGAACTGTTTTTATTATTATTTTCTCCTATTTTTGTGAATAAACGCTATTTGCGAGTCGTGTCAATTGGGGTAATTGGAAAGTACGCTTTTTTAGGAATCGTGTTACATACACCAATTGTCATTGTCCCTATGGTGCTATGTATAAGTTTTGTGACAATTGCGTTTATTCTGTTGATACGTTTTCAATCGTATGTACGTACAATTCAAAACATGTTTGAAGAAGCGCAACAAGCTGAAAAATTAGCAGTCATAGGAAAAATGGCGACTACGATTGCACATGAAGTGCGCAATCCATTAACATCATTAAAAGGCTTTACGCAGTTGCAGAGAGAAAAACATCCTGAAGATGCAGAGTGCTATAACATCATGGTGCAGGAGATTGAACGTATAAATGCGATTGTTAGCGAATTAATGGTTCTTGGAAAACCGAAAAAGAGACACTATGCATTATATAATATAAAGGATATTTTATATTATGTAATTTCGATTGTAGAGCAGTCAGCTTCTCAACATGGTATTACCATATCAGCAGCGCTTGCAAGAAAGTTACCTTCTATACAGTGTGATGAGAAACAGATGAAACAAGTATTTCTTAACATTATTAAGAACGCAATTGAATCTATGCCGGGCGGCGGTAATATAATTGTGGAAGCGAATGTAGCTCATGAGCAGATTGTAGTGAGTGTGACTGACGAAGGGTGCGGGATCAGTAAAGAAAAAATGGATAAAATAGGTGCGGCTTTTTATACGACAAAGGAAAATGGAACGGGTTTAGGGTTAATGGTTACATACAAAATTCTTGAAGAACATCACGGTGAAATAGAATTTGAAAGCGAACTTGGTGTTGGAACAAGGGTAAATATAAAGCTGCCAGTAGGAGAAACGAATTAAATATACGTGGAAAAACTCTTCTTTCATATTTTTAGAAAGAAGAGTTTTTTCGTACCCGCAACTCGCAAGCTCCTTGTGTTTAAAACATCGCTCGTGGCAGAAAAGGGCCCTGTCCGATTCTACGCATGGCCAGTCCCTCACACCCACCTAAAAAGAAAAGAGTTTACGTCTATTTTTATTTCTAGTTAGGTATTCACCTATTCCTTCCTGCTTGCATATCGTAGCTTATGTAATGAAACTGCTTACAAGGGAGTGAAAGGCAGTGGAAGGAAACATAAAAAATTATTATGCTGGCGGTAATACAGCAAGGGGATTTTACAGCTTATATGAAGAGAACATAACGGGATTAGACCGATTATTTATTTTAAAAGGCGGGCCTGGAACAGGAAAATCTTCACTGATGAAGGCGATTGGTCGTGAGTGGATAAAGAAAGGGTACGATATTGAGTTTTTACATTGTTCATCTGATAATCATTCAATTGATGGTGTGATCATTCCAGAGTTAAAGGCAGGGATCGTTGATGGAATGGCGCCACATGTGATTGAACCGAAAATGCCAGGGGTTGTAGAAGAGTATATAAACTTAGGGATAGCTTGGGATTCGGCAGAGCTTAGGGAGCATAAAGATGAGATTGGCCAATATACATCAGAAGCGACGAAGGCGTTTCAGTCAGCTTATGCGTGCTTTAAAACGGCGCTGAAAATTCATGATGAGTGGGAAAAGTTTTATATCGACCACATTGATTTTGAAAAAGCAGATGAATTAACAAAGCAGCTTGTACAGCAATTTTTTGCTCATAAAACGTGTACGAAAAAAGCGGAGGTGAAGCATCGCTTTTTAGGCGCAGCAACGCCAAAAGGAGCAGTTGATTTTGTTCCGAATTTAACAGAAGATGTACCGAAGCGTTATTTTATAAAAGGGCGCCCTGGTTCTGGGAAATCGACAATGTTAAAGAAATTAGCAGCGGCGGCTGAAGAAAAAGGATTCGATGTTGAAATCTATCATTGTGGTTTTGATCCGAATAGTCTTGATATGGTCATTGTAAGAGAACTTGGCTTTGCTATTTTTGATAGTACAGCGCCGCATGAATACTTTCCAAGTCGTGAGAGCGATGAAATCATTGATATGTATAAGCTTATTATTGAGCCGGGAACAGACGAGAAATATGCGGTAGAAATTCAAGATGTATCAAGACGCTATAGAG
The DNA here is from genome assembly GCF_023715645.1 of Bacillus cytotoxicus. Taxonomy (GTDB): domain Bacteria; phylum Bacillota; class Bacilli; order Bacillales; family Bacillaceae_G; genus Bacillus_A; species Bacillus_A cytotoxicus_A. The sequence goes on from NZ_JAMBOP010000007.1 coordinate 88,883, forward strand.
AAAAAATGAATGAAGCGATGTCCCATTTAGCAAAGGCGAAATCTGTGCGTGATAAGCTAGAGAAAATTTATATTGCGGCGATGGATTTTGAAAAAGTGGATGCGATGAAAGCGGAAATTCAAGCTGAGTTTGAGCAGATTGCAGCATTTGTTGCTCAAAAGCAAAAGTGAAGAGAAGAAAAGGATTCATGTCAGCTCCTTTTTAGGCATTTGGTATGTCGAACATTGTCGGGATGTCTTTATCCCGTGTCGAAGCGCCGATATATTTGAAAAAGCGCTGATATATTGCAAAAAGTGGTCGATATATTTGAAAAAGCGCCGATATATGAGAAGGAGATGACTCAAAAGACATCTACATCTCTTTTGAGTCATCACTTTTTTTAAATCGGACGCGTTTGTTTGTATAAATCAAGATTTGGACTTGATCCATTTACAATAACATCACGAATAATTTTAGAGAGTACCATGCTGTATACTAAGCCATTGTCTCCATAGGAATAGATTAAATAGCAGTTTGGCATTTCTTCATACATTCCAATCATCGGCAAACCATCATGCGTACCGCCATAAAAGGCACCGTAATAAAATTCAGGTTTTACATCAATATTGGGAAACAACTTTTGAAATTCGTTTACTAGTGTATCTCGTTTATGAATGATCTTAGCATCTCGTTCTTCGGCGATATCTGTATCTTCATCAAGCCCGCCGATAATAACGCGGTTGTCAGCAGTCGTCCGTATATAACTATAGGGACGAGCTGTTTCCCAAATCAGTGTCCGCTTGTACCAAGAAGAAAAGTCAGATACAGGGGTTGTGACAATTGCATAAGAAGTACCTAGTGTTGCATTTTTATCTTTCTTGAATTCTAACCCTTCATATCCGGCAGCAATGATTACTTTTTTTGCGGTAATAGAATGCCCGTTTTTTGTGAAAAAAGTGGCTGTCTCTTTTTCTAATTTCTTTCCGGTTATTTCAGTATCTTCGAATATTTGAACTCCTTTATCTGATGCTTGTTTCATTAGGCCGTGTGTAAATTTATATGGGTTAATTTCACCATCGTTATATGTATAAAGAGCGGCCCGTTTTTGAAAAGGATATTTTTGACCAATCTGTTTTTCGGTTAGCCAAACTGCTTTGAAACCATGCTTTTGTAAGTAATACAGTTCTTTTTCTAATTTCTCAATATCACTTTCACAGCTCGCGTAATACAAGCTATCACGGCGAATAAAATCAGGTGAAATGGGTAAGTTTTGAGAAGTAGCTTCAATATCGTCAATGGCCTGTTCACATAATTTTAAATGACGAACTGCATGTTCTTCTCCAAACGTATTTACAAGCTCAAAAAACATTTTTTCACCTAAATATTGAATGAGTCCTGTGTTCGGCAAATTGCTACCATGTCCAACTTTTCTTTTATCAACAATAACGACACGTAAGCCCGTTTCACTTAAAAAATGTGAAAATAGTGCTCCAGAGCTCCCGGCACCTATAATTAACACGTCGCATGTTATATCCTCTTGCAAAGAAGGATAAGTGGGTGGGCTTGGGAGGGTTGTCGTCCAAAATATTTTACCTGTGTGTAAATCCATTCCTATACACCTGCCTAAATGAAAATCATACCTTCTTCTAAAGTTACCGAATTATTGAAGTTGTATACGTTCGCGAATAAAAAGAAGGAATCTTATTATATTTGTCGAATTTCCGAGGAAATGATCAGAAAATGAGAGTGGTACTATGAGAGAGAAAATCCAATTCGAATTAGACAGAATTGAGAAAGAGAATGATGTGAAAATCTTGTTTGCGGTTGAATCGGGGAGCCGTGCTTGGGGATTTCCATCAAAAGATAGCGATTATGATGTGCGCTTTGTATACGTAAACCGAGTGGAATGGTATTTATCCATTGAACAACAGCGAGATGTTATAGAGTATCCAATTAACGACGCTCTTGATATAAGCGGCTGGGAACTCCGCAAAGCATTGCAGCTATTTTCTAAATCGAATCCAGCTTTGTTAGAATGGATCAGTTCACCAATTGTATACACTAAGGCATCAGATCTTTCTGAGTATTTGCAGGAAATGAGTAGTCAGTTTGATCCAAAAGCAACGGTATATCATTATTTACATATGGCGTCTAAAAACTATCGGGCATTTTTGCAAGGGGACGAAGTAAAGCTGAAGAAATACTTTTATGTATTACGTCCAATCTTAGCGTGCAAATGGTTAGAAGAAAAAGGGGAATTGCCGCCTGTTGAGTTTGAAAGATTAGTAAACGGCCTAGCATTGGATGCGGCACTCTTACAAGAAATAGAAAAGCTGCTTGAAAAGAAAAAAGCAGGTATTGAGCTGGATGTAGGCCCGAAAATTACGTTGCTAAATGAATTTCTAGAAGAGCAGATTACCTATTATGAGGAGTACGTGAAGAGTGTAGAAAAGAAATCCGTTATCGATATTGAAAAGCTAAATGTACTGTTTCGAGATATATTGCAAAAAAGCTGGAAAGAGCACTAATCAGAGTAGTGCTCTTTCTCATATGAGAGAGGAAAGTTCATATTTAACGATTTTAGGTTTTTGACACCAAATTCGCGGTTATATAAAATACACCATACCCGCTACTTACATGCTCCTTTTGTTTAAAACCTCGCAAGTGGCAAAAAAAGGCCCTGACCGTTACTACGCACGGCCAGATGCTCTCGTCCTTCCTAAAAAGAAAGAGGTTTTTAAATCTTTACTTACATATCCTCAATTCTTTTTAATGCTTTATCTGCCGGCCCTTCAATTACTTCTCCTTCAATAGAAAAACGTGAACCGTGACAAGGACAATCCCATGTGCAATCACCGCTATTCCATTCCACTTCGCAGCCTAAGTGCGTACAAGTTGTATCGACAATGTGAAGTTTGCCGTCATCATCTTTATACGCGCCGGCACGCTTCCCATTTACTCTGACAACAGCACCTTCTCCGTTTTCGAGATTTTCTGGTGTACGAAGGGCAAACTCCAGTTTTCCTTCAATTAAATGTTTTGCTACGTCGAGGTTTTGCGTAATAAACGTTTGTATATCTGGATTCGAATGGAACCTTGATGGTGCGTAGAGCTCTTTATATGGGCTATCGATTTTCATAATGGATGCTTTTAGCAATAAAGCTGCTGCGGTTCCATTTGTCATGCCCCATTTGCGGTAGCCTGTTGCTACAAAAATGTTAGGATTATTTTCATTTATGTGCCCGACATAAGGAACTTTATCGAGTGTAATTAAGTCTTGTGTTGCCCATCTGTATGGAATTTCCTCTATGCCAAAGGTTTCTTCGCCGAATGTTTGCAGCGCTTCGTAATGGTTCATCGTGTTAATGCCTTGTCCTGTTTTATGACTTTCACCGCCAATTAAGACGAGTTTTTCGCCATCCATTGTGGTATAGCGGAGGGAACGTTTTGGGTTATCGACGTTTATATACATTCCTCCAGGATACTCTTGCTTTGTTTTCACACCAAGGACATAAGAGCGTTCTGCGTACATTCTTGCGAAGAAGAAGCTATTTGCATCATAAAAAGGAAAGTGTGAACAAGAAATGACGTGACCACAAGTGATTCGATGCCCGTCTTTTGTAATTACCTGATGATAATCTCCTTTTTCTACATCAATTGCAGTTGTATCTTCATATAGAACGCCGCCAGCTTTCATAAATTGGTCGACAAGCGCTGCTAGGTAGCGAAGCGGATGGAACTGAGCTTGATTCTTTATAACAAGTGCCGCTTTTATTGGAATTGGAAGAGGGATACTTTCTACGTATTGGCCAGGAATAGTAAGCTTTTTGTATGCCGCTAATTCTGTCGTTAATTTATGTAGATTATCGGTTTCGTTTGTATATAGATAAGCATCTTCTTCCATGAAATCACATTGGATATTGTGCTCTTGTACGGTATTTTTTATAAATTGCAGTGCTTCATTGTTTGCTTCGTAATATAATTTTGCTTTTTCTTCTCCAAAATGATCAATGAGTTCATTGTAAATAAGATCATGCTGCGTTGTAATCTTTGCGGTTGTATGTCCAGTTGTTCCGTTTAAAATATTTCCTGCATCAATTAAAGCAACTTTGATTCCTTCTTTTGCAAGCAAGTAGGCTGTTGTGATACCGGTGATACCTGCTCCGACAATGGTAACGTCAGTTCTTATATTTTCAGTTAGCTTCGGAAAAGTAGGGAATTGAATAGAGTCACGCCAATATGGTTCAGGAAATTTTGGGAGTTGTTTATATTCCAAGAAAATGCACCTCGTATTCTAATAAGTTTATTTTACTTAATTTTTCCAATAAGAAGAATTTCATGTGTTAAAAATAAAATTATTTTAAAATAATTTATTGATGAAGTTTTTAGACATGCTTTTCATTAAGATTTTGTTGCCATCGTGGAAGAGAAATATGATAGAATATAGTATTTTTCACAGAATAGAGTAGTAAGCGAAGGGGAGATACAGGAATGATGGAAAGTATAAAAGCTGATAAATAAACGTTTTTTCTTTAGTAGCATAGGAAGTAATTATAAAAGTATAACCAACTTTTATGACCTAGTAATAAAATCTATTGACAATATAGAAAGCGTACTGATATGATTCAACTTGTGGAAAGGTTGATAAAAGGTAAAAAGAGAAATGTTTTTCAATGAATAATAATTGTAAGAGTGAGTGAGCATAATTTTCTGTGAGAAAGAAAATTTATAATAGTAGTATTATCAATCTGGAAACACCAATCGATATATGCAAAGTGCGTAAGCGCGGCAAGAGAAGGGGGCAAAAGAGTGAAGGATCTTCATACGTTTGGCTGGTATGCAGCACGTGTATCACCACATTTGCCAAAAAAGGCATTTAAACCAGTCCCGGCTCGTTTGTTTGGCGGACTAGCCTACTTGTTGATTACGGTAGCAGGTTTTTTGGCAATTGGCATATTCAATTTGAATGTGTGGGCTAATCTTGGAATTGCAATTGTTTTAGGATTGTGTTTTGCATCTATGGGATTTCTTGGACACGAAATTTTACATGGTACAGTAGTAAGAAAAGCTTGGTTACGAGATTTTCTAGGAGCAATTGCGTTCCTGCCATTATCAACTGGACCGAAATTATGGAGAAAGTGGCATAATTTAACGCATCATGTACATACACAGCATGAGGAGAACGATCCAGATGCATGGCCAACGATGGATAAGTTTAAGAAAAGCAAATTTTTACGCTGGGTATATCGCCTTCCGTTACATGTGCGTTCTTTCTTTAGCTTTTCGTCGTTAACACTTCAATTTACAATGCATTCATTTCGTATGTTTTTCCTTTTCATTAAGGAATTTAAACCACAGAATCAAAAGTCTGTGTGGCTCCAGCTTCTTTTGCCATGGACAGTATGGATTAGTTTATTCTTTATTATGGGTCCTACAAAATGGTTTTTTGCTTATGTCATTCCATTGTTAATTGCAAACTTCATTGTAATGGGGTATATTGCAACAAATCACCGTTTGAATCCCATTGTTCCTGTAAACGATCCGCTTGCAAACTGTTTATCGGTAACAGTGCCGCGTTGGGTAGACGTATTACATTTTAACTTCTCATATCATACAGAACATCACTTGTTCCCAGGTATGAGCTCGAAATACTATCCGTTAGTAAAAGAGAAAATTAAAGAAATGTGGCCAGAGCGCTATCATGAAATGCCGATGGGGAAAGCGTTAGCTGCGCTTTGGAATACACCTCGTGTGTATTACCAAGGCAGTGAGTTAGTTGATCCGCATAAAGCACATTTTTACGGCTCTTTAGGAAATGGATTAGATCCTGAGCGTATTGAATATCGTCAGGAAAAGATAGAAGAATCAAAAGTTGTGAAGAACGGTTAAGATATAAATATAGGTTTGAAAGATATCAAAACCCTTTTTTTGGGGGACGAGAGCACCTGGCCGTGCGTAGAAGCGGTCAGGTCTTTTTTTTACCACGGGCGATGTTTTAAACAAAAGGAGTAAGCGAGTGTAAGTCCGGTTGTATCAGCATAGCAATGACTTAGTTTAGGAGGGCGAGTGTATCTGGCCGTGCGTAGAAGCGGTCAGGTCTTTTTTTTGCCACGAGCGATGTTTTAAACAAAAGGAGTAAGCGAGTGTAAGTCCGGTTGTATCAGCATAGCAGCGAATTCGTGTAGGATGGCGAGCGTACTTGGCTGTGCGTAGAAGCGGTCAGGTCTTTTTTTGCCACGGACGATGTTTTAAACAAAAGTGGCAAGTATAGGGCCTTCATATTTTTTATATAATGATAAAAGCACGAGCTCGCGGAGAGTTCCTGCTTTTTACATAGGAATTTCTTTTTGTTTTGTAGATAGTGTATGATTCGTATTTTTTCGTGCTAATCTTTTTTCAAGAAGATGTACAAAGTACGTAAATAGAAGGACAAGCGCAAGGTAATAGATGCTGACAATCATATATGTTTCGAGTTGCTGAAAGTTTGCGGCAGCTTCAGAAAGCCCAGTGCCCCAGAGTTCTGACATTCCTACATAGGCAACGAGAGAGGAATCTTTTAAACCGATAATGAACTGGTTGCCGAGCGGTGGAAGTGATAAACGAAATGCTTGCGGCAAAATAATCCGGCGCATTGCTAATGGATATGACATTCCTAAAGATCGAGCTGCTTCAAGTTGGCCGCGGTCCACGGATTGAATAGAGCCCCTAAAAATTTCTGTAATATAAGCACCGTTATGAACAGCGAGAGCAATTGCTCCAGCCCAAAACGGGGATAATACAACAATAGATGTAATTCCAAAATAGAGGATCATAATTTGTACAACTAACGGTATCCCACGAATAATCGCAATGTATACATGGGCAATTCCATTTAAGAGTTTACTATTGGAAATACGAAAAAAAGCAAACAATAATCCAATTAAGCATCCAAGTAATAATGACGTTATTGTTAGTTGCAATGTAATAACAACAGCTTTTAGGAACGCTGGATATGTAGATATGAAAATATCAATCATGGTTATCACCTCTATATCGGTTTATTTTACTATGGTAGGGATGCCCCGCCAAAAGATACGGGGCACTATTTATTTTTCTTTTTCACCTAGAATGTTACGGCCGAACCACTTTTTACTGATTTTTTCATAAGTACCATCTTTAATGATTTCATCGAGTGCTTTATTTAATTTTTGCGATAATTCTTTGTCGTCTTTCCGAACAGCAATAGCCATTTCATCAAGTGATAAAGGTTTTCCAACATCTTTTATATTTGCTTTTCCTTCTTTTATCATGCGAAGACCAACCATTTGATCTGTCACAACAGCATCAATTCTTCCTGGTTCTAAGTCCATAAGCGCGGTAATATCACTATCGTATTCTGTAATTTGGTCTGTTTGTTTGGAAATAAGTGTTTTAAATGTACTTGCTTTTACAACTCCTACTTTTTTTCCTTTTAAATCTTCAGCTGAGGAGATAGAGTTGTTCGTTTTTTTTACGAAAATTTGTGCACCGGAACGATAATATGGGTTCGTAAAATTAACTGCTTTGAGGCGATCTTCTGTGATGGCCATACTTCCTAAAATCACATCATATTTTTTCGCTTGCAATCCTTGAATTAACGTTTCCCAAGGATTCGTTACAGGAACAGCCTTCATATTCATTTTCTTAGCAAGAGCTTCACCAATTTCGACGTCAAAGCCGACAAGTTTACTATTTTCTTTATAGTTGAACGGTTTATACAAACCGCTCATTGCGTAGCGAAATTCTTTTTTTCCATCGGTTGATGAAGTACTGCTTTCTTTACTACAGGCTCCTAATAATAAAGAAGCACATAATGTAATCGCTGCGATCGTTTTAAACATAGTTCGTTTCATAAAAGCACCTCCAATTGTTATAAAACATTTCGTAAAAATTGCTTCGCACGTGGATTTGACGGAGCGGTGAAAAATTGTTCTGGCGGTGCATCTTCTACGATTTGTCCGTCATCCATAAAAATAATCCGGTCCGCGACTTCACGGGCAAACCCCATTTCATGCGTGACGATAATCATCGTCATTCCTTCATTTGCGAGGTCTTTCATAACTTGTAGTACTTCTCCGACGAGTTCAGGATCGAGAGCTGAGGTAGGTTCGTCAAATAACATAATTTTTGGATTCATTGCGAGTGCTCGTGCAATAGCGATTCGCTGTTTTTGGCCACCGGATAAAAGATCAGGTGTGACGTTCGCTTTATCTTGCAATCCGACCTTTTCTAGTAATTCGTAGGCGATGTTTGTTGCTTTTGTTTTATCTAACTTTTTGACGTGAATAGGAGCTTCTATGATGTTTTCTAATGAAGTCATGTGAGGAAATAAGTTGAAATGTTGAAAAACCATACCGACATTTTCGCGGATTTTGTTTAAGCTTGTATTTTTGGGCTGAATTTGTTCTCCTTGTATCGAAACTTTTCCATTATCATACACTTCGAGGAAGTTTAAACAACGCAGTAATGTACTTTTCCCAGAACCACTTGCACCGATTAGGACAACAACTTCCTTTTCGTGCACGTGTAAATTGACGTTTTTTAACACGTTTAACGAGCCAAATGACTTTGTAAGATTTTGAACTTGTATCATGCATCCCCCTCCAAAGAATATAGATGTATAAAAATAACTTATTTCTGTTAATTAGTCATAAATTGTCAAAATCCTTTATTTTTGTTGAAAATTTAAAGGTAGTGCAGGTCGTATCTTAATAGAAAACAGGAAAAATTGTATGTTAAAGAATGCGGCTCCAAATTATTACTGCATTGATCAATGTATTTGTGTATCCAAAAAATTAAACCATTAAGATTATATAAAATCTTAATGGTTTCTGTTGTTATAATATAAGAACAAGATGATCCTATATTCTGGATCTCATATATAGCAAAACACCCTAATATTTCATTACAAAAAAGCGGAGAATGTTTAGCATTCTCCGCTTTTTTGTATCTTTCATACGCATTGTCATGTAAAGGAAGGAGGTTAGTCATTTTCTTATAAGTTGAATTATTTATTTTAAAAATCATTATATTTATTTATAATGAAGAAAAGGGGATAGTAGTATATATAATGTGTTTATATCATTTAGATGGGGGAGCATGGGATGGAAACAGAAAAACGGCCTTTTTCTTTTGGGCTACGTATACAGCTAATGTTGTTTATAACGGTATTAGCGCTTATTACGTATTCAACAAGTTTAATTTTTATTTATGTTGTATATGATTATGTTCACGAGTATGTAAATCAAACTATATACAATATTGTGGTGATGTTATTAGGGGCTGTTTGGTCAGGGGTTTTGGCATATTTTGCAGCGGATTTTCTCATTAAACCGCTTCGAAAGCTTGAGGAAGCTGCTCATAAAGCAGCGAATGGTGATATTCGTGAAGATGTTTCGCTTCCGAAAGCAGATGATGAAATTCGTTCTTTAAGTGTTGCTTTTAATGCGATGCTTGGAAATTTACGGACAATGGTGAAAAATATTGATACAACATTTACATATACACACCACCAAGTGCAGCAAATTCGTGAGCAAACGGGAGAGGCAACGAAACAAGCACAAGGTGTATCGGAAACGCTTACTGAAATTTCTGTAGGAGCAGAGCAATCAGCTGCTTCTATTCAAACCATTGTTTCTACAGTCGATGCGACAATATCGATTGCGAGTGAAGTAGAAGAAAAAGCTAAGCAGTCTGATGAATTATCTTCACAAATGGTGCAGGCGCTTGGACAAAGTACACGTGTTTTTGTATCGCTTATTGAGGGAATTCAAATGATTGCGAAAGAAAATGAACAATCGATGAAAAGTGTACAAAAGCTAGAAGGACATACAAAACAAGTAGGGCATATCGTTTCGTTAGTGAGTGAGATTGCTAGTCAAACAAATTTATTAGCATTAAATGCATCGATTGAGGCAGCTCGTGCTGGGGAGCATGGGAGAGGATTCGCAGTTGTTGCTGAAGAGGTACGCAAATTGGCAGACGAAAGCGCAAGTTCAGCTCAAAATATTTCAAGTTTATTGCATGATATGCAAAACGAAGTGAACCGTGTTTCTATGCAAATGACAGATCAAGTGAAAACAGCAAGAGAAGAAGCGAAACGAGGAGAAGCAACGGAGCTTATTTTGAAAGATATGACAGCGAGTATTATGGAAGTAGTAGACGCGATTCAAAAAATTAGCGGTTATATGAAAGAACAGATGAATTATATTCATGAAACGGGTGTTCAAACGAAGGAAGTAGCAGCAATTGCTGAAGAAACTTCGGCAGGAGCACAAGAAGTTGTTCGTGTAACGATGAAACAATCTGAAAATATGATATTCATTGATCAGCTATCAAAAGATTTAGAGAAGCGCGCAGGAGAATTAAATAAGACAATTGCACAGTTTATGGTATAGGGAAGAACGATGATCGTTCTTCCTTTTGATTTTGTTCTATATAAAAGAAAAATTTGTTATAAAAAGTAAAAATATGAACGTTTCCGCAACAATTATCTTTATCTCTTTCAGATGAAAATTATAGCAAGATATAATAAAGCTATAATTTTAGAGGGAGTGTCTTTCATGAAAAAAGAGAAAAGACAACAACTAATTAAACAATTGGTGAGAGAAAACGAAATAGAGACACAAGAGAGATTGGTAGAGTTGTTAGAGGAACAAGATGTATCTGTTACACAAGCAACGATTTCTCGAGATATTCATGAATTAAATTTAGTAAAGGGAGCTTCTTCAAACGGGTCCGTAATATATAAGGTTTTTACAGAAGAAAAACAGCGCCCAGATATACAGCTGAAGAAAAAAATAAGAGAAGTTGTTGTGAAAATTGATTATGTAGAACAACTAACGATTATAAAGACTTTGCCTGGGAATGCACATGTTATTGGTGCTTTATTAGATTCGTTAGACTGGGAGGAAAAAGTAGGATGTGTATGTGGGAATGATACATGCCTTATCATTTCTCCATCAGAAGTAGAGAGGGAGATTTTAAAAGATCGTTTGAATTTGATTATATAAATAAATCAAAATTAAAAACCTGAGATAAAAACCTTTTCTTTTTAGAGGGGAGAGAGCGTCTGGCTATGCATAGAAGCGGTCAGGTCCTTTTTCTGCCACATGCGATGTAGAGGGAAGACTCCTTTTTTCTACTTATCAACAATCTATATGGCGAAAAATAAAAATGAATACATAAGCGAGAAGGCTGTTTCTAATGAATGTTAGAACAGTCTTTTTTGTTTATATATAAATACAAATTGAAAAACTAACATAAAAACCACCTTTTTTAGGGGAGGATGAGAGCGTCTGGCCATGTTTAGAGCGGTCAGGCCCCTTTTCTGCCACATGCCAGGTTTTAAACAAAAGAATTAGGCCAGTAGCGGGCATGTTGTATCCTCCATAGCAGAGATTTGGATGTTAGTAAATCAAAAAGAATGTATATGTAAATAAAACTAACATAAAAACCACCTTTTTTAGGGGAGGATGAGAGCGTCTGGCCATGTTTAGAGCGGTCAGGACTCTTTTCTGCCACATGCCAGGTTTTAAACAAAAGGATCAGGCCAGTAGCGAGCATGTTGTATCCTCCATAGCAGAGATTTGGATGTTAGCAAATAAAAATGAATGTATATATAAATAAGACTGACATAAAAACCACCTTTTTTAGGGGAGGATGAGAGCGTTTGGCCGTGCATAGGAACGGTCAGTGCCTTTATTTTTGCGAATATGAGAAAAAATTTTGAATCCAAATAGAGGCTATTATACAGATAATATACATTATATTTTATCTAGTTAGTTAATTATGAGGTGAAATATCTTATAAATATGCGATTTTATATGATGTTTTTTTAAAAAAATGTGAAATATTTCACTTAGTAATGTTAGCGTTTTCACAAATCGATATGTGTATTCTGTTTATTATGTACTTGTAGACATCAAACATATTTAAAAGGAGGTACAACAAATGAAACATCCGATCCATGTTACTTCAGAAATTGGGGAATTACAAACAGTTTTATTAAAACGTCCAGGTAAAGAAGTGGAGAACTTAACGCCAGATTATTTACAGCAATTATTATTTGACGATATTCCATATTTACCAATTATCCAAAAAGAGCATGATTATTTTGCGCAAACATTACGCAATCGGGGTGTCGAAGTTCTTTATTTAGAAACACTAGCAGCTGAGGCGTTAGTTGATAAAAAACTTCGTGAAGAATTTGTTGATCGTATTTTAAAAGAAGGACAGGCTGATGTAAATGGTGCATACCAAACTTTAAAGGAATATTTACTTTCCTTTTCAAATGAAGAAATGGTTCAGAAGATTATGGGGGGCGTACGTAAAAACGAAATTGAAACTAGAAAGAAAACCCACCTGTATGAATTAATGGAAGATCATTATCCATTTTATTTAGATCCAATGCCAAATTTATATTTTACACGTGACCCAGCAGCTAGTATAGGTGGCGGTTTAACAATTAACAAAATGAGAGAACCAGCACGGAGACGTGAATCATTGTTTATGGAATATATCATTAAACATCATCCACGCTTTGCGAGTCACAATGTACCAGTTTGGTTAGATCGCGATTATGATTTTCCAATTGAAGGCGGCGATGAGCTGATCTTAAATGAAGAAACAATTGCGATTGGCGTATCGGCTAGATCATCAGCTAAAGCAATTGAGCGCTTAGCGAAAAATTTATTTAGTCGTCAAAAGAAAATTAAGAAAGTAGTAGCAATAGAGATTCCAAAATGTCGTGCATTTATGCATTTAGATACAGTATTTACAATGGTTGATTATGATAAATTTACAATTCATCCAGCTATTCAAGGTCCAGAAGGAAATATGAATATTTACATTCTGGAAAAAGGAGAGAGTGAAGAAGTTCTTAAAATTACACATCGTACTTCTTTAACTGATGCTTTAAAAGAGGTATTAGGTTTGAGTGAATTAGTTCTGATTCCTTGCGGCGGAGGAGATGCGATTGCTTCTGCTCGTGAACAATGGAACGACGGATCCAATACATTAGCAATCGCACCAGGCGTAGTTGTTACATATGATCGCAACTATGTATCCAATGCTTTATTACGAGAGCATGGTATAGAGGTTGTGGAAGTATTAAGTTCGGAATTATCTCGCGGTCGTGGGGGTCCACGTTGCATGAGTATGCCGATTGTTCGAAAAGATATTTAATTTAAATACAATAGAGAGTAGGGATGAATGATGATGACAAAACCAAACTTAAAAGGAAGAAGTTTTCTAGCTGAAAAAGATTTTACAGAGGAAGAATTATTATATCTTATTGATTTAGCGGCAGAGTTAAAAGAGAAAAAGAAAAACGGTATCCCGCATCATTATTTAGAAGGTAAAAATGTTGCCCTTTTATTTGAAAAAACTTCAACTCGTACACGTTGTGCATTTACGGTAGCATGTACGGATTTAGGTGCAAGTCCTGAATATTTAGGGAAAAATGATATTCAACTTGGGAAGAAAGAATCTGTTGAAGATACTGCAAAAGTGTTAGGACGTATGTTTGACGGTATTGAATTCCGTGGATTTTCACATGCAACAGTAACATCATTAGCTGAAAACTCAGGTGTGCCAGTATGGAATGGCTTAACAGACATGTGGCATCCGACACAAACACTTGCAGATTTGTTAACAATAAAAGAGCACCTCGGAAAATTAAAGGATATTAAGCTTGTCTATGTTGGAGATGGACGTAATAATGTGGCGAATAGCTTGTTAGTTGGCGGTTCGATGGTAGGAATGGAAGTACGCATTTGTACCCCAGAATCATTATTCCCAGCACAAGAAATCATTGATACTGCTAAAAAATATAGTGACCGGATAATGGTAACAAGCAACGTGGAAGAAGCTGTTGCAGGTGCCGATGTTATTTATACAGATGTATGGGTATCTATGGGAGAAGAAGATAAATTTGCTGAACGTATTGAACTTCTTACTCCATATCAAGTAAATATGAAAATGATTGAAAATACTGGAAATGAAAATATGATTTTCCTACACTGTTTACCTGCGTTCCATGATGTAGAAACACTGTATGGAGAGGAAATATATGAAAAATATGGCATAAAAGAAATGGAGGTAAGTGATGAAGTATTCCGCAGTAAGCATTCAAAAGTATTTGATCAAGCAGAAAATAGAATGCATACAATTAAAGCGGTTATGGCAGCTACTTTAGGAAATATGGAATAAAGAAGAAGGAGGTGGTTCCTCCTTCTTTATCCCTATTGATACAAGTTTCACTGTATTCCTATCTGATAAAAGAGAGGTGAGTGTAGTGGGAGAAGAGAAAAAATTAGGACTGTTTACTTTGACCGCTCTTGTTGTAGGCTCCATGATTGGCGGCGGAGCATTTAACTTAGCAAGTGATATGGCAAAGGGTGCAGGCGCAGGCGCAATTATTATTGGATGGATTATAACAGGTATCGGAATGGTTTCACTTGGATTAGCATTTCAAAACTTAACAGTGAAAAGACCGGATTTAGATGGTGGGATTTTTAGTTATGCAAAAGCTGGATTTGGTAATTTCATGGGGTTTAATAGTGCTTGGGGATACTGGTTATCCGCTTGGCTCGGAAATGTAGCTTACGGTACGTTATTATTTGCTTCACTAGGTTATTTCTTCCCAGTTTTTGAAGGGGGACAAAATGTAGCATCGATTATTGGGGCAAGTATATTACTATGGTGTGTTCATATGATGATTTTACGCGGTGTACACTCAGCGGCACTTGTGAATTTAGTAACAACAATTGCAAAGTTAGTGCCAGTCTTTGTATTTATTGTTGTCGGGATATTTGCTTTTCATATTGATATTTTCGTAGATGGATTTTGGGGGCAAGGTGCTGCTTTTTCTTGGGCGGATGTAGGAAGCCAAGTTAAAAGTACAATGCTTGTCACACTTTGGGTATTTATTGGGGTAGAAGGAGCTGTCGTCTTATCAAGTCGTGCAAAAAGTCGAAGTGATGTTGGGAAAGCAACTGTTATTGGATTAATAGGAACTCTCATTATATACATTCTTCTGACATTATTATCATTAGGAATTATGAAGCAGGCTGATGTTGCAAATTTGAAAAGTCCAGCAATGGCATATTTATTTGAAAGTGTTGTCGGAAAATGGGGAGCTATCTTTATTAACTTAGGTTTAATCATTTCTGTATTAGGTGCTTGGTTAGGATGGACGTTATTAGCATCTGAAATTCCTTACTTGGCTGCTAAAGACGGCGTATTTCCAAAATGGTTTGGGAAGGAAAATAAAAATAAGGCTCCTGCCAATGCATTATGGCTAACAAATGGTCTGATTCAAGTTTTCTTATTGACATTTGTTGTTTCAGATCAAGCTTATCATTTTGCATTTTCACTCGCTTCTTCGGCGATTTTAATTCCTTATGCTTTTTCAGCATTCTATCAATTTAAGTATAGTTTGCAGTCCGGGGAGAAAGATCGTACAAGAAATATTGTCATTGGTTTAGTTGCGAGTATGTATGGGGTTTGGTTAATTTATGCAGCAGGTTTAAATTATTTATTGCTGACTATGACATTATATGCACCAGGAATTTTTATCTTTTATAAAGTTCAAAAGCAAACAAATCCAAAACAAATCTTTACTCGTGTCGAGCTTATTTCTTCAATAGTTATTGGAATTTCAGCACTGTTTGCGATTTATCAATTGGCTACAGGTGGTATTACTCTTTAAAAAACTCTTTTGAAAAGAAATGGGAGGGTTACAAGATGACAAGAAGAAAAATCGTCGTTGCATTGGGCGGAAATGCAATCCAATCTGGAGATGCTACTGCACAGGCACAACAAGAAGCGTTAGAAAGAACGGCAGAACAATTGGTTAAAATCATGGAAAATAATGTAGACGTTGTCATTGCACATGGGAATGGTCCACAAGTAGGTAACATCTTATTGCAGCAAAAAGCAGCAGAAACAGAAAAAACACCTGCCATGCCACTAGATACTTGCGGTGCAATGACCCAAGGAATGATCGGGTATTGGATGGAAAATGCAATTGAAAAGGCTTTGAAAAAACGGGGTATCGAAAAAGATGTAGTAACGGTGATCACGCGGGTTGAGGTGGATAAGGATGATGAGGCATTCGAAAATCCAACAAAACCAATTGGTCCCTTCTATACAGAAGAAGAAGCACGGAAGTTAATGGAGACAACAAAAGCTACGTTTAAAGAAGATGCAGGACGTGGCTGGCGGCGTGTTGTCCCATCGCCAAAACCGGTAAGCATTCACGAACATAAAGTGATTAATGCATTAGTGGAAGACGGTGATATTGTCATTGCTGTTGGAGGCGGAGGCATTCCAGTTATTGATACGAAAGATGGATTAATAGGAACAGAGGCTGTTATAGATAAAGATTTTGCTGCTCAAAAGTTAGCTGAATTAGTAGACGCTGATATTCTCGTTATTTTAACTGCAGTTGATCATGTGTATGTAAACTTTAATACACCAGATCAGAAGAAACTAGAGAATGTTACAGTTGCCGAACTAGAGAAATATATACAAGAAAATCAATTTGCACCTGGAAGTATGCTTCCGAAAATTGAAGCAGCCATTAATTTTGTGAATACAAGTCCAAAACGAAAAACGATTATTACTTCATTAGAAAAAGTATATGAAGCGTTAGAAGAAAATGCGGGTACCGTTATTTCCAAGTAAGATATATAAATAGTAGGTAACTACCCAGTCACTCTATGAAAAAAGGGCAGAAAAACATTTTTTTAAATGGTCGAGAGGGACTGGCAATGTATAGGAGCGGTCAGAGCCTTTTCCTGCCACGCGCAAAGTTTTAAAACAAAGAAAGGCAGCGAGGTGTAAGTCCATTTTTCTCTTCATAACAGCAATCTATATGCTAAAAAATGATAATAACTTTCTATAGGTAATAAGGAGCGTATTTTCACTGGAATCATACTCCTTACCAAACTTCTAGATGAAATGTATGACTGAGTAGTTACAATGAATGTACAGAAAAAGAATGAAGTGACAGGCTTCATTTTTTTTCTGTGCAAGTAAGTTCATAAAGTATTCATTCATAAAGGAAAAATTTAACGTTTTATTATGATAAGATAATACTTGAAGGCGCTTTCTTTATAGTGCATAACAACTTAAGAACCTCACCTCAATAGCAAAGAGAAGCGAATAAAATATGTAGAGGAAATCCTCAACTGACGGAAGTTTCACTTTATAGAAAGAGAGAGGACGTTTCATGCAAAAACGAAATATAGTGGAAGACCTAAAGAAATTTGACTTATTTACTGGTTTAACAGACACGAAATTGAAAAATCTAGCACAGTTTGTATATTGGCGAACTTATAAAAAGGGACAATTTTTATTTTTAGAAGGTGATTCAAGAGAAAGAATTTACTTTATGCTAGACGGATTTGTCAAATTAGAGCGAGTGAATCAAGGTGGAAATTTATTATATGAAGATTACGTAAAACGTTTTTCTATTTTTCCTTATTGCGGCATGTTTACAGACGCGTCATATAATTATACAGCTATAGCAATGACGGACGTCGATGTGTACTATATTCCTACATCTATCTTTGAAGATATGGTGAAATCGAATCGAAAGCAACTCATGTATATTGTTCAGGAACTGTCTTCTATCTTGAAAATAAATGAAAGACGTGTTCAGAACATTACGATTCCGAATGCGCAAGATCGCGTTATACAAACATTGGGTTACTTGATGAACGATTTAGGAGAAGAAGCGGGGGAAGAAATTTTAATTTCATGTCCGCTCACAACCATTGAAATTTCTAAAATATCTGGGACATCTCGCGAGACTGTTAGCGGGGTATTAAAGCAACTAAAAAATGACTGTATTGTTACAATTCTAGATAAAAAAATTACTATACATGATCCAACCTATTTTGCAGAAAGTGCGATGTAAGAAATAATGGATCGTAAAGAAATGTGAAATAAGGTTAATAAAATTAATTATTAATCTTTTTTATATATAAACTCATTTTGATTTTTTAACATACAAATTGCTGCCATGCCAAGCAAAAAAATAACCTCTCTATTTGTTTGAACATGGCAAAAGGCCCTGCCCGCTCCTAAGCACGGCCAGACGCTCTTGCCCTCCTAAAAAAGGGTGTTTTTAAGTTTGATATATATAAATCCAACACACAAGTCACCGCTATGCCAAGCAAAAAGTAATCTGCTACTCGCTTCCTCTCTTTGTTTGAACATGGCATGTGGCCCGCTCCTAAGCGCAACCAGACGCTCTTGCCCCTCCTAAAAAAAGGGGTTTTTCAAGTTGGATTTATATATACAAATCCAACTGGCCTTTCCAGCACACAAATCGTCGCCACGTCAAGCAAAAAGTAATCTGCTACTTTCCTGATCCATTTTTTTGAACATCGCATGTGGCAAAAAAAGGCCTGCCCGCTCCTATGTGTGGCCAGACACTCTCGTCCCTCCTAAAAAAGGTTTTTTTGTAACTACTCAGCTATACCTTTTAGAAATTTAGAAAAGGGTATGATTCTAGTGAAGGTGTGTCTCTCTATTACTTGTAAATTCATTTTTGAGCATATAGACTGCTGTCATGCAAACAGGGCAGGGGCCTGCACTTATCGTCTACTTTTGTTTTCAAACCTTGCACGTGGCAGGAAAAGGCCCTGCCCGCTCCTATGCATCGCCAGTCCCTCTCGCCCATTTAAAAAAATGCTTTTCTGTCGGTTTTTCATAAAGTAACTGAGTAGTTACATTTTTTTATACATATGTATAAAAAAGTCTCACTTTGTTTCAGACTAAGCATACATACATATATTTAGTGATAATATAAAATTTATCGTTACAAACTCTTTATATTTTGTTATGATAGTGTTATGAAAACGTTTGCACTAACTTGTGCAAAAAAGGAGAGAAAGAGTTATGAATAAAACGTGGTGGAAAGAAGCTGTAGCGTATCAAATTTATCCGCGCAGTTTTATGGATTCAAACGGTGATGGTATTGGTGATTTGCGAGGAATGATTTCAAAGTTAGACTATTTAAAAGATCTGGGCATTGATGTAATTTGGATTTGTCCAATGTATAAATCGCCAAACGATGACAACGGCTATGATATTAGTGATTATCAAGATATTATGGACGAATTTGGTACGATGGCTGATTTTGATGAACTATTAGCAGAAGTGCATAAACGTGATATGAAGTTGATTATTGATTTAGTTATTAATCATACAAGTGATGAACATCCATGGTTTATTGAATCTCGTTCTTCTAAGGATAATCCAAAGCGTGATTGGTACATTTGGCATGATGGAAAAGACGGAAAAGAACCGAATAACTGGGAAAGTATTTTTAACGGATCTGCTTGGGAGTATGATGAAGCAACAGATCAATATTATTTACATCTGTTCTCACGTAAGCAACCAGATTTAAACTGGGAAAATGAAGAAGTGCGTGAAGTATTATATAACACAGTAAATTGGTGGCTTGATAAAGGAATTGATGGCTTCCGCGTTGATGCGATTAGTCACATTAAGAAGGAAGCAGGATTCAAGGATATGCCGAATCCAAAAGGGTTAAAATATGTACCTTCTTTCGATAAACATATGAATGTGAATGGCATTCAGCCGCTTTTAGAAGAGCTAAAAGAAAATACGTTTGCCAAGTATGATATTATGACTGTCGGCGAAGCAAATGGTGTGAAAATTGAAGATGCTGATCTTTGGGTTGGAGAAGAACAAGGGAAGTTTAATATGGTATTCCAATTTGAGCATTTAAGTTTATGGGATGCAGAAAAGAAAAAAGAACTTGATGTTGTAGGGCTTAAAAAAGTTTTAACGAAGTGGCAAAAAGGGTTAGAAAATCAAGGTTGGAATGCGCTATACATTGAAAATCATGATAAACCTCGTATTGTCTCTACTTGGGGCGATGATAAAAAGTATTGGCGCGAAAGTGCAACAGCTTTAGGCGCAATGTATTTCTTTATGCAGGGTACGCCGTTTATTTATCAAGGCCAAGAAATTGGAATGACGAATGTTCAGTTCCCGCGCATTGAAGATTATGATGATGTAGCGGTTAAGAACTTATATCGTCAAAAGATTGAAGAGGGTGTACCTCATCAAGAAATTATGGAGATTATTTGGGCATCTTGCCGTGATAACTCGCGTACACCGATGCAGTGGAACAGCGAAGAAAATGCTGGATTTACAACAGGTACGCCGTGGTTTGGCATGAATCCAAATTATCAAGAAATTAATGTAGACGCGCAGCAAACAGACGCAAATTCTATTTTGAATTTCTATAAAAAGATGGTTGCACTGAAAAAAGAACATGAAGTGTTTACGTATGGAACGTACGATTTACTTTTAGAAGATCATCCGCAAGTTTATGCGTATACACGTACGTTGCATGATGAAAAGGTGATTGTAATTAGCAATGTATCGAAGAGTGAAGCTGTATATGATGAGGCTACTTTCAAGCTAGAATGCAATCGTTTGCTCTTGAATAACTATGAAGTGGAAGAGCGTAATACGGTGACAACAATCACTTTAAAACCATTTGAAACAAGGGTTTATCGTATTTCTTAATAAAAAAAGATGCTTATATAGCATCTTTTTTTATTAAAATTATATTTTTTATAAAATTATTATTGCAATATGAAAACGCTTTTATTAAAATGAATTTATGAAAACGATTGCGTAAAAAGTTTTCGCGAGGGGATATGCAATTATTATTTATACATGAGGGATTGTAATTTAGAAAAAGAAAAAGGAGGAACAAAAAATGAAGAAGCTTGCATCTTTTGATTTTTGGCAAAAGTTCGGAAAAGCTTTATTAGTAGTTGTTGCGGTTATGCCGGCTGCCGGTTTAATGATTTCCATCGGTAAACTAATCGGTATGTCTGCGGGCGATGTAACTGCCATACAAACAATTGCTAGAGTTATGGAAGATATCGGTTGGGCAATTATTGTAAACTTACACATTTTATTCGCTGTAGCAATTGGGGGATCTTGGGCAAAGGATCGTGCAGGCGGTGCATTTGCAGCATTGCTAGCATTCATATTAACAAACCGCATTACAGGAGCAATTTTTGGTGTAAACGCTATAATGTTAGCAAGTTCAAAAGCGAAAGTATCTTCCTTCTTAGCGGGAGATTTACTTGTAAAAGATTACTTTACTTCTGTTCTTGGTGCACCAGCACTTAACATGGGAGTTTTCGTAGGTATTATTTCCGGTTTCTTAGGAGCTACGTTATACAATAAATATTATAACTATAATAAATTACCACAAGCATTAGCTTTCTTTAACGGAAAACGTTTCGTACCATTTGTAGTAATTGTTGGTTCTACAATCACTGCTATTGTTTTATCGTTCGTATGGCCGTTCATTCAAAGTGGATTAAACGAATTTGGACGCTGGATTGCAGCTTCAAAAGATAGTGCACCAGTTGTTGCACCGTTTGTATACGGAACATTAGAACGTTTATTATTACCATTTGGACTGCATCATATGCTAACGATTCCAATGAACTATACAGCGCTTGGCGGATCGTACACAATCTTAACAGGTGCTAAGGCAGGACAAATTGTAGCGGGGCAAGATCCATTATGGCTTGCGTGGATTACAGACTTAAATAACTTAATAGCTAAAGGTGATATGAAAGCATATCATGATTTATTAAATAATGTTGTTCCTGCACGTTTCAAAGTAGGACAAGTTATCGGTTCAACTGCATCATTAATTGGTATCGCATTTGCGATGTACCGCAATGTAGATGCAGAGAAACGTCATAAATATAAACCAATGTTCTTCTCAGCGGCATTAGCAGTATTTTTAACTGGGGTTACAGAGCCAATTGAATTTATGTTTATGTTTATTGCTCCAGTATTATATGTTGTGTATGCGGTTATCACTGGTGTCGCGTTCGCATTAGCGGATTTGATTCATTTACGTGTCCATGCATTTGGTTTTATTGAGTTATTAACTCGTACACCAATGATTGTAAAGGCTGGATTAACAAGAGATCTTATTAACTTCTTTGTTGTATCAGCTATCTTCTTTGGATTAAACTTTACAATCTTCAATTTCTTAATTAAAAAGTTCAATTTACCAACACCAGGACGTGCTGGTAACTACATTGAAAATGAAGATGATTCTGAAGCAGCAACAACAACAAGTGTAAAAGAAGGTTCATTAGCAGCAGCGGTTATCGAGCTGTTAGGCGGGAAAGACAACATTGCTGATGTAGATGCTTGTATGACACGTTTACGTGTGACAGTAAAAGACTTAGACATTGTTGCAAAAGAAGCAGAGTGGAAGAAAAACGGCGCACTTGGATTAATTGTAAAAGATAAAGGTGTACAAGCTGTATATGGTCCAAAAGCTGACGTATTAAAATCAGATATTCAAGATATTTTAGGTATATAAGAAATGAAATTATTAACACTAAACTGTCATTCATGGCAAGAAGATGAGCAACTTGCAAAGATTCATTACTTGGCAAAAACGATTCAAGAAAATGACTATGATGTTATCGCATTGCAAGAGGTAAGTCAGTCAATTGCCGCTAAAGATGTATGCGGAAACATGAAAGACGATAATTTTGTCCGCTTATTACAAATAGAGTTAGAAAAGCTTGGCGCGGCAAAATATGACGTTGTATGGGACTTTGCTCATATCGGGTACGATGTGTATGAAGAAGGTTTAGCCATTTTAACAAAGCATGCAATTCAAAAGAGTGATTCCTTTTTCGTATCAGACGATGCAGATACAACATACTGGAAAACACGAAAAATTGTAAGTGTAACTGTTTCTTATTCTAATCAGCCGGTGACATTTTATTCTTGTCACCTTGGCTGGTGGAGCGATGAAGAAGAACCATTTAAGAAGCAAGTCGATCGTTTAGTGCAACGCGCGGAGAATAACGAATTGTCGTTCTTAATGGGTGACTTCAATAATAATGCGCGTTTGCAAAATGAAGGCTATGACTATCTTATGCAAAAAGGTTTATATGACACATATAAATTAGCAGAGCAAAAAGATGAAGGAACAACTGTGCAAGGTGAGATTGCTGGATGGGATGAGAATAAGCAGAATTTACGTATTGATCTTATTTTAAGCAATCAACCTGTACAAGTTAATTCTTCCAAAGTAATTTTTAATGGGATAAACCGAGAAGTGATATCAGATCATTTTGGTGTTGAAGTTCAAATTAGCATGTAATGAAAAGGCAACCACCGTGCAAAATACGGAATGGTTGCTTTTTTTATTACATTTCATATATAATCTTCAATATTGAACGTAAAACCAAAACGGTCACTTTGTTTGTATAATTTATTAAAGTTATCATATAATGATGTATACAGTTTTTTAGGAACGTAACATGGATTGATTTTTCGAAATGTAATACATTTCACTGTGAGTGGCGACTCCTGCGGGAATAGCGAGGAAAGTGAGACATTGCAGGCTTGCTGAGGAATCATTTTAGTTAAAATTTTGAAAAAATAATGTTATAATGGCGGAATGTATGTATGAATTTGGAAAAAAGAAAAAACATATGATTAGGTGATTGATAATATGAAACAAATATGGCGTATTTATACGACAGACATACGGAATGTAGCAAAGCACTGGGCTGCAATTGTGATCGTCTTAGGGCTTACGATTTTACCATCGCTCTATGCCTGGTTTAATATTAAAGCTTCATGGGATCCTTATGGGAATACGAAAGATGTTCCTATTGCAGTATCGAATGAAGATAAAGGTTCAAATATACGAGGAAAAGACATTAATTTAGGGAAAGAAGTTATCGATTCTTTAAAAAAGGATAAGAATCTCGGTTGGAAGTTCGTTGACAAGAATGAAGCTATACATGGTGTGAAGCATGGTGATTATTATGCAAGTATTACGATTCCAAAAGACTTCTCAGAAAAAATTGCAACGGTATTAGATGAGAATCCGAAAAAGCCAGAAATTCAATATTATGTGAACGAAAAGATAAATGCGATTGCACCAAAAATTACTTCAAAAGGTGCGTCTAGTATTGTTGGAGAAATAAGCAAAAACTTTGTCAAAACCGCAAATGGTGAGATTTTCAAAATCTTTAATGAGCTTGGAATTGACTTAGAAACAAACTTACCGAGTATCGAAAAGGTAAAGGATCTCGTTTTCAAATTAGAAACGCAGTTCCCGGAAATTAACAAAGCGGTGGATACAGCGTTGACGGATGCTGGTACAGCGCAGGATCTTGTTAAAACAGCACAAGATACAATGCCGACAGTTGAAAATGTTATTCGAGACGGGCAGGCAATGACGAAGGATTTAGATACATTTTTTGCACAGAATGCCAAAACGTTAGAAGATGCACCAGAAGCAATTAAAAACAAATTAACATTCCTAAAACATTCTGCAGATGATGCGGCACAAATTACAGATTTCTTGAAAAATCCAGTAGGAAATTTAAATTTGGTGAATCTAAACGATCAAACATTAACAGAATCATCGAAAACTGTAAAAAGCTTTTTAGAATCTACTCGACAAGTGTTAGTATCTACACAGCAAATAGCAGGTGCTATTAGACAAAATAATGCTATTGATCCTAAAACGACGAAACAAGATCTTCAAATTATTAAAAATCAAATCGATCTTAGAAGTCAACAAGTGGATACAATGGTTTCATTGTTACAAGCACTTAATGAAACATTTAACACAACAATATTTAATGACAATATTGATCGATTGAAGAATTTAAAAAAGGTATTAGATGATACAAGTAAAAAAATTGATAACATCACTAAGGCAATAGATCAAGGCCAAAAACCATCCGAAGATGGAATAAAAGCACTTGATCAAGGGGCTAAGGATGGTGTTGCTATTATCGATGGCATTTTAGGAACTTGGCCTAAACTAGATCAATTAAAACAAGATGGCGTAAATTTAGACCCAGCGAAAAACGGAGTGAATGGTTTAAAAGCAAGTTTTACAACAGGAATGCAAGTGATAGATGGGATTATCCCCGTATTAAATGATGCAGATAAAATTGCCAAAGATTTAAATAAAACAACAAATATACCAGATACAATTAATCAATTGAACAAAGTAAAAGCTGCGTTCCAAAAAGGAATCGATGGTGCAAACTTAGCATTAGATGCAATGAATAAAGGTAGGAAGCCTGCAAAGGATGTAGTTGATGATATAAATAATGCATCTAAAAATGCTTCAAAAACATTAGGTGGCATTTTAGGAAGATACGACTCTGAAATTGTTCCAAGTTTTAATGACGCGATTGAGCGTACGAAACAAATGTCGAAAGATACTTCGAAAATCTTAAGTGAAGCAAATAAAAGTCTACCTGATGTGAAAAAAGTACTAGAGGATGCATCAAAAGGATTAACTCGTGGTAAAGACGAAGTTGAAAAAGTAAAAGCAGAGCTTCCTAATGCTGAGAAGAAAATTAAAGACATTGCTAATAAAATTCGCGAATTTGAATCACAAGATGATTTAAAGGATATCATTCGTTTACTAAAGCATGATGTCGAAAAACAAAGTGATTATTTCGCAAATCCAGTAAACTTAAAAGAAAATAAATTATATCCAATTCCAAACTACGGTTCAGCGATGTCACCGTTCTACACAGTGTTAGCGTTATGGGTAGGGGCATTATTGATGGTGTCATTATTAACAGTAGAAGTACATGAGGAAGATGCGGAGTATAAAAGCCATCACATTTACTTCGGCCGTTTCTTAACATTCTTAACGGTCGGTCTTGCACAGGCATTTATCGTAGCAGTGGGAGATATATTCTTACTGGACACTTATGTAGTTGATAAATTCTGGTTTGTCCTATTTAGCATGTTAATTGCTGGAGTGTTCGTTTGTATTGTATACTCACTTGTTTCTGTATTTGGAAACATCGGTAAATCTATGGCAATTGTGTTACTTGTATTACAAGTTGCTGGTTCGGGCGGAACATTCCCAATTCAAATGACGCCGAAGTTCTTCCAAGCACTTTATCCATTCCTGCCGTTCACGTATGCAATTCGTATTATTCGTGAGACAGTGGGCGGTATGATTTGGGGTATTGTCTGGAAAGACCTGCTCGTATTATGTATATGGGTAGTTGTAATGTTTATTATTGCCCTGGCCTTGAAAAAGCGAATTAATAAGTCGAGTGAAAAGTTTGTGGAAAATGCAAAAGGAAGTAAGTTGATTGAATAATAACAAAAGGTTCCTGCCGATTGGTAGGAACCTTTTGTTTATGAAGAAAATTGGTAACTACTCAGTCACTCTATGGAAAAAAGGCATAAAAACCACTTTCTTTTTAGGTTAGTGAGAGCATCTGGCCGCGTGTCGGAGCGGTCAGAGCCTTTTCCTGCCACGCGCAACATTTTAAAACAAAGAAAGGTAGCGAGGTGTAGGTCCATTTGTATCTTCATGACAGCAATCTAGATGCTGAAACATGAAAATAACTTTCCAATGAAGTGTATGACTGAGTAGTTACGAAAATTGAGCATTTGGCCATGCATGGCAGCAACTTATATGTTGAAAATCAGGTTATGTTGTGTCGAATGACGTCGAGGAGTCTTTAAATCGTGTCGAAGCGCCGATATAATGTAAAAAGCGCCGATATATTAGTAGACATGGAAAAAGGAGTTGGCAAGCCAACTCCTTTAATCAAACTTCAATTTCTTTAATGCTTCTGCTAATGCATTATTCAGAGGTTCTTCCTGCTGTTGTTGCTGTTTCATGTATTTTTGAACGGCACGTTTATCTGCTTTGTTACCTGATTCTTTCTTACGACGTTCTTGGAATGTAGAAAGCTTCTCACGATAGCCGCATTTACATGCGAAGATTTGGCCGTCGCCTTCACCGCGAAGTTCTAGTTTTTTCTTACATTGCGGGCAGCGTGCGTTTGTCGTGCGGGATACATTTTTGCGATGACCGCATTCACGATCTTGGCATACAAGCATTTTGCCTTTTTTACCGTTTACTTCTAGCATTGGTTTTCCGCAGTCTGGGCACGTTTTTGTAGAAATGTTGTCGTGCTTATATTTTTTAGCACTCGATTTAATTTCAGAAACAATTTCTTTTGTGTAGTTTTTCATTTCGGAAATGAATACTTCTTTTTTCAATTTTCCTTTTGCGATAGCCTCAAGTTTTTGCTCCCACTCAGCAGTTAGTGTAGGAGATTTTAATTCTTCTGGTACTAAATCAAGCAATTGACGGCCTTTTGATGTGATGTGAATGTCTTTGCCGCGTTTTTCAATTAAGAACGAATTGAACAATTTATCAATAATGTCAGCACGTGTCGCAACCGTACCTAGTCCGCCTGTTGATTTTAATGTATCTGCAAGCTGTTTGTTTTGCGTATCCATATACTTTGTTGGATTTTCCATCGCTGAAAGTAATGTCGCTTCATTAAATCGTGCAGGTGGCTTTGTTTGACCTGACGTTCCTGCAATTAGTTTCACGTTTAATGTATCGCCTTTTTCGATGCGAGGTAAAATTTGTTCTTTTAAATCGTCTACTGCATCGTCATCTTCAAAACGATTTTCATATACTTCTTTCCAGCCGGAATTCATAATTGTTTTGCCGCGTGCGACGAAGTTTTCCTCACCGATTTTAGCGCGTAACGTTAGTTGTTCGTATTCGAAAGCTGGGAATAAAACTGCTAAGAAACGTTTGACAACTAAATCGTAAATTTTGCGCTCTTTATCTGTGAACGCTGAGAAATTCACATAGCTTTCCGTTGGGATGATGGCATGGTGATCACTTACTTTACTATCATCAACGAAAGATTTGGAAGTTTTGATTGGTTTCATTAAAACTTTATTCGCTAAAGAACGATACTCACCTACTCCGCAAGCTTTCAGACGTTCTGGAAGTGTTCCGACGATGTCAGATGAGATATAACGTGAATCTGTACGCGGATATGTTAACACTTTGTGCTGTTCATACAATTTTTGCATAATGTTTAACGTTTCTTTTGCAGAATAACCAAAAATTTTATTTGCATCACGTTGCAGCTCTGTTAAGTCATAAAGACCAGGAGCAAACGACTTCTTCGGTTTTTTCTCAATATCCACTACAGTCGCGTTGTAGTTTCCTATTTTTTTCACAATCGCATCCATTTTTTCTTTATCAAAGCTGCGGCTATTGCCTTTCGCATCTTGCCAAGTGAGCTTTAACCGCTCTGTTGTTTGTGCTTCGATACCATAGTATGTTTGTGCTTTGAAGTTTTTAATTTCATCTTCACGTCCTGCGATGATCGCGACAGTAGGCGTTTGTACACGACCGCAGTTCAATTGTGCGTTGAATCTTGTCGTTAATGCACGCGTTGCATTAAGACCGATATACCAGTCAGCTTCCGAACGGGCAACAGCTGAAGCATATAAGTTGTCGTATGCTTTCCCAGGCTTCAAGTTGGCAAAGCCATCTTTGATTGCTTTATCAGTAACAGATGAAATCCATAGACGCTTAATCGGTTTATTTACTCTCACTTTATCAATAATCCAACGAGCTACTAATTCACCTTCGCGTCCTGCGTCTGTAGCTACGATAATTTCATTTACATCATTTCGAGTTAGCTGACTTTTCACAGCATTAAATTGTTTGCCAGTTTGCTTAATTACGGTTAATTTTAAGCGTTCCGGTAGCATTGGAAGATCTTCTAAATTCCACGTTTTATACTTCACATCATAACTTTCTGGATCTGCTAATGTAACGAGATGACCTAAAGCCCACGTAACAATATATTTACTTCCTTCAATGTATCCATTTCCTTTTTTATCGCACTTCAATACACGTGCAATATCACGTGCAACAGAAGGTTTCTCAGCAATTACAATACTTTTTGCCATATTTCAAACATCCTTTCAATTTCCGTAAGTTAACTATAGCACACATCTCTTTTGGATTCAGTCATTCCGAGGATTTGCATCCGTTGTTAAAAATATAAGTGTTCCATTTTTAACCAGTTTCAGAAATGATCACCCTTTATTTCAAACATTGCCTGTGGCAGAAAAAGGCTCTGCCCGCTCCAATACATGGCCAGTTGCTCTCGCCCACCTAAAAAAGAGTTTTTTTGGTTTGTATTTACATAGTTAAGACAACTTGTTATTTCAATAGAATCAGAGTAGACTCTGAAGTAAATGAATAAGAAAACACATGGGAGTTTGCGGATGCAAACTGAGAGTACGGCTCATCCGTCGTTGACCATTTGAACCTGTTGGATAATGCCAGCGTAGGGAGAGTGTAGAGAGCATATTATGAAGACACCTTGCATGCGCAAAAGTGTCTTTTTTTGGCTATATCTCCTACGATAAAAAAGGAGAGATATATATGGAAATGAAAGAAATTGCGGCACGTATCGATAAACAAATTATGTCTGAGTTACTACAAGTGTACTTTATTATGGGAAGTAACAATTGCCGCAAAGATCCATTACAAGTTATGAAATACGCACTAGATGGCGGAGTTACACTTTTTCAGTATCGTGAAAAAGGTGACGGAGCATTAACGGGGGAAAAACGATATGCATTTGCCGAGCAGCTGCAATCATTATGCAAAGCGTACAATGTTCCATTTATCGTAAATGATGATGTGGAATTAGCGCTAGCGTTAAATGCCGATGGTGTTCATGTTGGGCAAGATGATGAAAACATTCAGATTGTACGTGAGAAAATGGGCGATAAAATCATTGGTGTATCCGCTCATACGATAGAAGAAGCGCGATTTGCGATTGAAAATGGCGCGGATTATTTAGGCGTAGGGCCGATCTTTCAAACAAGTACAAAAAAAGATGCAAAAGCAGTACAAGGAACGGCAGGATTACGTTTTTTTCGTGAAAGTGGTATTGAAATTCCAATTGTCGGTATTGGTGGGATTACAGCAGATAATGCTACTTCTGTCGTTGAAGCAGGGGCAGATGGAGTTGCTGTTATTTCAGCGATTAGTTTAGCGGAGTCTCCTTATAATAGTGCGAAGAGATTGGCTGAGCAGGTGAAGAAAATTTAAACAAACGTTTGATTAAAAAGGGGATGTCCAAACTTGACATAAAACCCTTTTCTTTTTAAATGGACGAGAGCGTCTGGCCATGCGTAGAAGCGGTCAGTGCCTATTTCTGCCACATGCGATGTTCAAACAAAGAGAGAAAGAAAGTAGCAGGTTACTTTATGTCATGGCGGCGACTTGTGTGCCGGGAAGTCAAGTTGGATATATATCAACGTTTCTAAACTAAAAAGGAGTGTCGCATAGCCAAAAATTCGACTTATGAGACATCTCCATTTTTCATTAAAACATTAGTGAAACGAGAAGCATTCCAATTGCAATTGATGTAATTGTTGAGACGAGACCTGGGATCATAAAGCTATGATTTAATACATATTTACCGATACGCGTTGTACCTGTACGGTCAAAGTTAATTGCCGCAACGATTGTTCCGTAGTTTGGAATAAAGAAATATCCGTTTACAGCTGGGAACATTGCAATCAATAGTGCCGGTGGAATGCCAAGTGTTAATCCAAGTGGTATTAACGCACGTACTGTTGCAGCTTGGCTATATAACAAGATTGATAGAACAAATAGTGCAATTGCAAATAGCCACGGTGCACTCGTTACGAGGTCTTGAATAGAACCTTGAATGATTTGTAAGTTACCGTTAAAGAATGTATCTCCCATCCAGGCGATACCAAAAATCGCAACAACCGCTGTTGCTCCTGCTTTAAAGACGTTACCAGACACGATGCTTTCTACATTTGGTTTGCAAAAAATTACAATAAGTGCTGCGATTGTTAGCATCACCATTTCAATAGTGTTTGGCATTGAAAGACGTACAAGCTTTCCGTCTATCATCCAGCCAGGGCGTAACGCTTCAAAAGATCCAAGAAGAACAACGAGAACTGTTGCAAGTAAAAAGAGGACAACAGACAGTTTTGCACCTTTTGGGATAATGAATTCTTTCTTTTCTTCTAGTTTCGGAATCATACCTTCTTGTAAGCGCTTTAAATATTCTTCATCTTCGTTTAGCTCTTTTCCCATTTTACTTGCGACGAAAGCAGCTAACATACAAGCGATAAAGGTAGATGGAATACTAATTTTTAAAATATCTAATAGTGTAATATTATAGTTAGCAAGCATAGCGAGAAGTGCCACGGTTGCTGCTGAAATTGGACTTGCCGTAATCGCTTGTTGCGATGCAATAACAGCAATTGACAGTGGGCGTTCTGGTCGAATTCCTGATTCACGCGATACTTCAGCAATGACAGGAAGAACTGAATAGGCAACGTGTCCTGTTCCTGCGCAAAACGTAAATAAATAAGTAACGATTGGAGCAAAGAACGTAATCCACTTCGGATTTTTGCGGAGTGCCTTTTCTGCAATGTGAACAAGATAGTCCATTCCCCCAGCAGCTTGCAACGCTCCAGCGGCTGTAATCACTGCTAAAATCATAAGCATAACATCAATCGGGGGAGAGGTTGGTTGTAAGTGGAAGAAGAAGACAAAGATTGTCATCCCAACACCACCCATTACGCCAAGGCCAATACCTCCAAGGCGCGCGCCGATGAAAATACAGAGTAATAAGATGATAAACTGTAGCCAGAACATAGCATGTACCCCCTAGATAATAATTAGTTGTTATTATCAAATAATTTCCCCTGTTTCATGATTCGAAAGTTGAATCATAAAATGAATCTATTAAAATGACTTATTTTAATTATATAACACATCAAAAACATGCCTCGCCCTGTTTGTTAACGATATGTTACAAAAGGGTTATTTTGGGATTTTTAATTTACATGTTTGTATAAAGAGCTATTTCGATTTGGATTTCGTAATCTATGGGGGCTAAGGTCACATGAAACGATGCTAGCCAGTTATGGGACTGATGGGTTTAGCTTTGGCCAATGTTTTCGGACATTGAAAGATATTGATAGAAAAGATAATAAGCGTAAGAAGACTATTATCGGCAACAAATGAGATAGCATCGGGATACTGATAAATTACAAGTGGTGATTTTAAATGAAATTTGTATTCTGTGTCGTATATGAAAAAATCTGTGCTATGAAACGAGATGCATGATTGTTTAAAAAGAATTATTACCTTTTGAGGGATATAAATAAGGAGGGTTTTATGAAAAAAATTGTACTTATTGGTTCGGGTGGTTCGGGGAAATCTACATTAGCAAGGCATTTAGGAGAAAAGCTAAAAATTAATGTTTACCATCTTGATGCATTATTTTGGAAACCTAATTGGGTAGGTGTTCCGAAAGAGGAACAAAGAGAAGTACAAAATGATTTAATTAGAGAAGAAGAATGGATTATTGATGGGAATTATGGCGGGACAATGGAAATAAGACTTAACGCCGCTGATACAATCATCTTTCTCGATATTCATAGAGCAATATGTATATATCGGGCTTTCAAAAGAATCGTACAATATCGAAACAGAACAAGGCCAGATATGGGCGAAGGATGCGAAGAAAGATTTGACCGTGAATTTTTCAAATGGATATGGGAGTATCCAACGACCAGAAGACCTGCGATTTTAGAAAGACTGGATCAATTATCTAGGGATAAAAAGGTGATTATTTTAAAATCACCAAAAGAAGTTCGACGTTTTTTAGAGCGAGTGTAATAGTTTTGAACGATAGAGCCTATTAAAAAGAATATATCCATTTCCCTACATCAATTATTGGGTATGATGTCCTGTATGAAGAGTACCTAGAAATATTTACTGGGGAAAATTAAATTTATTTGTTCATAAAAATAATCCGTGCTACAATGAAAACGAATTGAAACAGGGGAGCCGATATGGCTGAGAGGATGTAACAATACATCGACCCTTAACCTGATCTGGATAATGCCAGCGTAGGGAGTTGTATCAAGAATCGTAGCGATTGTTATTCTATGATAACTTGTATATAAGGCTTTCCTGCTTCGCTGCAGGAAAGCCTTTTTTGTATGAAATTTATGTAACTACTCATTTTTTAGCATATAGATTGCTGACATGAAAAAACAAATGACAATGCACCTCGCAATCTTTCTTTGTTTTAAAACGTAGCGCGTGGCAGGAAAAGGCCCTGACCGCATCTATACATGGCCAGTCCCTCTCACCCCTATAAAAAATGCTTTCCCGCCTTTTTTTATAAGGCAACTGAGTAGCTACGAAATTTATTTAATATAAGGAGGAATTTAGTATGTCACAGCAAGTTACAGTTTCATTTTCAGTTGTACCACAAGCAAAGCATAAAGATGTGTATGCGGTTGTAGATAAAGCGATTGAGGTTGTTCAGCAATCAGGTGTGCGCTATGAGGTTGGTGCAATGGAAACGACGATGGAAGGGGAATTAGACGAGCTTCTTGATATTATTAAACGTGCGCAGCAAGCTTGCATAGATGATGGGGCGGAAGAAGTGATTACTTCTATTAAAATCCACTATCGTCCGAGCACAGGCGTAACGATTGATGAAAAAGTGTGGAAGTATCGTGAAGAATATGAAAAAACAGAAACGATCTAACATAGCGATTACAACAGTTTGGCTGTTCCTTCTCATTGCAATATGGGAAGGAGCTGTTTCGGTATTCCATATTGAACCGTGGATTTTGCCGAAGCCTTCTGCAATTGTACATGAACTTATTGAAATGAAAGATTTATTACTTCCTAATACGGTGCAGACTTTGCAAGAGGTTTTCATAGGATTATTTTTTGCGATTATACTTGGAACGAGCATTGCGATGATTATGGATGTGATTCCATTATTCCGCTTGTTAATGAATCCGTTATTAGTGGTTTCACAAACAGTTCCGATTGTTGTACTAGCACCGTTATTTATTATTTGGTTTGGCTACGGAATGCTGCCGAAAGTAATGGTTGTTATTCTCGTATGCTTCTTTCCAATTACACTTAGTATTTTAGAAGGTTTTCAAACGGTAGATCAATCGATGCTAAAGTTGCTGCAAACAATGCGGGCAAGTAAGTGGCAAGTTTATCAAAAAGTGAAATTTCCAGCTGTACTGCCATACTTTTTTTCAGGATTAAAAATTGCTGTTACATATAGCGTAATGGGGGCCATTATTGGGGAATGGCTTGGGGCAAGTGAAGGTTTAGGCGTGATGCTGACAAGGGCAACGAAATCGTTTTTAACAGCTCGTGTGTTTGGGATTGCCGCTGTTATTGTCTGTGTGACGCTACTCTTGTACTTTGTTGTTGAATTTATGGCAAGACTAACAGCACCGTGGGTTTACAGAAAGGATGGAGAGAAATGAAAAAAGGGTTAAAAGTGTTATTAGCAGCTTCGTTATTATTTACATTTGCAGGTTGCTCAGCAGGTAAGAAAGAAGAAAGTAAAGAGAAGAAAGTAACGGTAGTATTGGACTGGTTTCCAAATACAAACCATACTGGTTTATATGTAGCAAAGACGAAAGACTATTATAAAAAACAAGGTTTAGATGTAGAAATTATTCAGCCAGGTGAAAATACGTCTGCTGAACAAATGGTTGCATCAGGAAAAGCGGATTTTGGTGTAAGTTATCAAGAGAACGTAACAACAGCACGGGTTGAAGATATTCCAGTTGTATCAATTGGTGCCGTTATTCAACATAATACATCTGCATTTGCATCTTTAAAAAAGGATAACATCACATCTCCAAAAGCATTTGAAGGAAAACGATATGGCGGTTGGGGAGCACCAGCTGAAGAGGCTACTCTAAAAACAGTGATGGATAAGCATCAAGCAGACTATAATAAAGTGCAAAAGGTTGTACTTGGACAAACAGATTTCTTTAAATCGATTGGCCGGGACGCTGATTTTGAGTGGATCTATTATGGCTGGGATGGTATTGAAGCAAAGAGAAAAGGCATTGAGTTAAACACGATTATGCTAAAAGATTTAAATCCAGCGTTAGATTATTATAGCCCTGTTATGATTACAAGTGAAAAACATGCAAAACAAGATAAAGACTTTGTGAAGAAATTTATGAAAGCAACAACAGAAGGTTATGACTTTGCGATTAAAGAACCGAAAGAAGCAGCGGATATTTTAATTAAAAATGTACCAGACATTAATAAAGATTTAGTACAAGAAAGCCAAAAATGGTTAAGTACGAAATACCAAGATGATGCGAAAGCGTGGGGAGTACAGAAGGAAGAAGTATGGACGAATTATATGAATTTCTTATATGACAATAAAGTCATTAAAAAGAAAATTGATGTGAAAGCGGCCTTTACGAACGAATTCCTTCCAAGTGAAAAATGAGCGGACTACAAGTAAAAGACGTTGCGAAAACATTTGATGGAAAAACAGTGCTAGAGCATATGAACGTCTCGGTTCAAGAGGGGGAATTTGTCTCTTTTGTTGGACCGAGTGGCTGCGGAAAAAGTACGTTATTAAACATTATTGCTGGCATTGAACAAGCAAATGATGGAGATGTACTTTACGAAAACCAATCCGTTATGAATCGGAATATTG
Source organism: Bacillus cytotoxicus (assembly GCF_023715645.1). Lineage (GTDB taxonomy): Bacteria > Bacillota > Bacilli > Bacillales > Bacillaceae_G > Bacillus_A > Bacillus_A cytotoxicus_A. The sequence goes on from NZ_JAMBOP010000007.1 coordinate 124,336, forward strand.
TGAGCTATATGCCGCAGCAAGATCTCCTGCTTCCGTGGCGTTCGGCTCTTCATAATATCGTATTACCGTTAGAAATTGAAGGGCAATCAAAAAGAAAACGATTAGAAATTGGTATGGAAGCATTAAAGCAGTTTGGACTTGATGAATATGCAGATCATTATCCAGGTGCGTTATCAGGTGGAATGCGGCAGCGTGTTAGCTTCTTACGTACGTATTTATGTGATAAACCGATTATGCTACTTGATGAGCCCTTTGGAAAACTAGATGCATTTACAAAAATGGAAGTGCATAGCTGGTTATTAGAATCATGGCAAAAAGGGAAACAAACGATCATTATGGTTACACATGACTTAGACGAAGCGATTTTATTATCAGATCGTGTTTTCATTCTATCGCAGCAACCATCAACAATTGTCGGCGAAGTGAAAGTGAACTTGCCGCGCCCTCGAACGATGGACATGTTAACGTCAGAAGAGTTAAAAGAAGATAAAACAGTGATATTAAAAATATTGGCTCCTTATATGAGGAAATAAGGTATTGCCCCTTAACGGTTTTTGATACAATTATCGTTAAGGGGTTTTTTATTATAAAAGTATGAAGGGAAAGTGTTATGCAAAAGGTTGATTATGAAATTCAGCATGCAAAAACAATAAAAGAAAGTTTGGAATATAAACAGTCGCCAAAAGAAAAAAACTTCTTTTCAATTGGTGCGAGGGGTCATTATGAAAATCCTATTAGCGATATTATGACTTTTTTTATGCATCCGAGAGAAGAACATGGATTTCAAACACTGTTTTTGCAAAGTTTAGCGAAGTGTTTAAGCGTTAATATAGATGTATTGAGCTTTTTATCAATAGAAAGAGAAGTAGTAACAGATGAAGGAAATCGAATCGATATTTTAATTGAAGGAGAAGACTGGGTAATTGTAATCGAAAATAAAATTTATCATCAAGTGTTAAATCCACTAGATGAATATATAGAGTTTATTAATAGTACATACCCAAACAAACCTTGTTATTTTATACTTCTCTCTTTAGAAAAAAAGATGATTAATCATGATAATTGGATGAGTCTTTCATATGTTCATTTTATTAATGAAATTGAAAAAGGATTAGGTAAATATGTATTGAAATGCGGAACAACAAAGTGGATGGTCTTTTTTAGAGAGTATGTAATGAATATTAAAGCTTTAATAGGAGAAGAAACCATGGATCAAAAAATGTTGAGCTTTATACAAAATAATTATGCGCAAATTAATGAGATTATAAAAATGAGATCACAATATTTAAATTACATATCTAAAGAAATACAAGCAATTATGCAAGAATTAGGACATGAAAAAGTTACATATAAAATTTATGAGGGATGGGGAGAAAATAAAGTTGGAATTAAATTTTCCTCTAAGGAACGCTGGGGTCCAAAGACGAATATTGTGTTTGTTGTAAAAGAAGACGGAGAGTTCGAAGTAGATTATTATATATATGGCATTGAAGAAGAAGAATGGGATGCTCTAGATCAACATTTCTTGAATGAGAAATATGATGCTTGGATAGAGGGAGATACAATTTGTGCTTATGGTTTAAAAGAAGAATATAATTCTCTTGCACTAGAACAAGGTTTACAGGAATTTAAAAGGGTGCTCCAACTAATGGATGAATTTTATAAAAATAAATGATAATGTAAATTATTTATAAGCAGGAATTTTAACAAATTTGTAGAATGTAGCATATGATGGAATAAATGTATGATTTTTGTTTATTCTATATACAAATAATAATTTATAAAGAGGTGAAAGGATAAGATGACTTTATCAACTGTTCTTCAAATGGTTTTGGCTTGATAAGGGGGAAGTCTGCCCAATTTTTGAGTAAAAGCCAACCGAAAGACAGTAGATAAAGAACCTTATTCCTTTTTTACGATAATAATTTGTAATGGATGAGGTGTGTTTGCCTTATCCATTTTTACGTTTAATGAATTGAATATTGTTTTTATTATACTGTTCTCTCGTTTGGCTTTAGATGTAAAGCGAAAAGGAGAGAGTAAAATGAGTATGTTATCAGTTGAAAATCTTATCCATATGTATGGGGATAAAATAATCTTTCAAAATATTGCTTTTCGATTACTACGAGGTGAGCATGTTGGTCTTGTAGGAAGCAATGGAGCGGGAAAATCGACATTATTGCGGATATTAGCAGGGGAGTTGCTTCCTGATAAGGGAACGATTGAGTGGTTTCCTCATATGAAGATTGGTTTTTTACAGCAACATATAGATTTGCAGGCCGGTGTAACGATTATGAAGTATTTACAAAGTGCTTTTGCTCACTTGTATGATATCGAGAGTAGGATGCTGCAAATCGCAGAGAAAATGGCAACAGGTGATAACCTGGAACAATTGTTAGTGCAATACGGAGAATTCCAAAGTGTACTAGAGCATTCTAATTTTTATCATATTGAGGAAAAAATCGAAATGGTCGCTGCCGGATTAGGAATTTTAGAACTCGGTATGGATCGTGATGTGACGCAACTAAGCGGTGGCCAACGAACAAAACTGTTACTAGGAAAATTATTATTAGAAGAGCCGCATGTTTTATTACTAGATGAACCAACAAACTATCTTGATAGCGTGCATATTGAATGGCTTATGGGGTATTTGAGAAATTACGAGCATGCTTATATTGTTGTTTCGCATGATGAAAGGTTTTTAAATGAAATTACGAATGTCATTTATCATTTAGAGCATAAAGGACTGAAACGATATATCGGTAATTATCAAACATTCCTAACAAACCATGAGCAAAATAAACAGCAATTACAAGTAGCGTATGATAGGCAGCAAAAAGAAGTGGAACGACTAAAGAGTTTTATTCAAAAGAATAAAATTCGTAAAGCAAAACAAGCAAAGAGCCGTGAGAAGGTATTAGCAAAAATCAATCAAATCGGAAAGCCAACTTCTGCGTTGCAACCACGTTTTATGTTTCAGGTGCACTTGGATCCTGTTAGCCGAATTTTAGAGACAGAAAATATGCAGATTGGTTATAAAGAGCCATTATTCGGCCCAATTGATTTACAAATAAAGCGCGGTGAAAAAATTGCGATCGTCGGCTATAACGGAATTGGGAAAACAACAATGTTAAAAACATTGCTTGGGTATTTGCAGCCTTTAAGCGGCACGGTGCAAATAGGAGAGCGAGTAAACCCGGCTTATTTTGCACAAGAAGAATTTTCCACGGAGCAAACACCGCTTGAGGAAGTATGGTCATTGCGGCCGGATATGAATCAAAAACAAATTCGGCAAGCACTAGCAAAGTGTGGTTTAACAGAAGAGCATATTATGCAGCCGCTTTGCTCTTTAAGCGGCGGAGAACAAACGAAAGTACGCTTATGCGAATTAATGTTAACAGGAAGTAATGTACTTGTTTTAGATGAACCGACGAATCATTTAGATGTTCGAGCAAAAGAAGCGCTGAAGCAAGCTCTTACGCAATATGAAGGCACGGTGCTGCTCGTTTCTCATGAACCAGACTTTTATGAAGAATGGGTGACGCAAGTTTGGAAAGTGCAGGACTGGTGTAAACGCGCTTAATAGTGAGGAAAGTGTTTCATATTAACGGAATAAACTATAGAAGAGAGGAGGTGGGGGTGTTATGGATATCTTTTCGATTCTTGCGGAGGAACGTATTCGGCAATCGCTGAAAGATGGTGAATTTGAAGACTTGCCAGGGAAAGGGGAGCCTCTTAAGTTAGAAGATTTATCCCGCATTAACGGACAGTAAGTCCCCCACCTCAAAGGTCCGAGAAAATTCAAGAAGATAGGTGGTGGATAACTGTCCGTAAAAGCCCGATTGGTTCAACTAACCATCAGTGGGGGATGAAGAAAACCCCCACTGATGGAAGTTTCACTTTATCAATGATTCCAGAAGAACTTCGTATGAGCTACAAAATTTTTAAAAATGCGGGTATGATTCCTGAAGAAATGCATCTGCAAAAAGAGATGTTAAAAATAGAAGATTTAATTGCGTGTTGTCATGATGAGGCAGAGAGAAACCAATTACAAGAAGAATTTACAGCAAAATCACTTCGTTTTCAACAACTTCTCGAAAGGCGCAAACTAAAGGAAACAGCTTCATTTGGTTTATATCGCGATAAAATATTTCAAAAACTTTTGTAAGGGAGTTCATATGATTTTGAAGTAAATAAGAGATAAAAATCGCTATCTGTACTATTTATCCGAAATTTATCCTAATTTAGGTAAAAATGTGATTTTATTAGAGGATATAGAGGTAGTTTTGGCGAATATTTAATTATAATTGTTTTCCCTGAAAAATATAAATCGCACTCTATTGGAGAGTGAAAGGGGGATTTTAGAATGGACATGGAAATGGTAGTAGGCGTTATATTTTTTGCTTTACTAGTTGCAATTATTGTAAAAGTAAATGGATCGAGTGGGAGAAAAAAGAGACGAAGCCGATATAATTCTGATTCAACGGATAGCTATAGTGCACCAATATTTTTTGCAGGTTCTAATGATAGCTCAGGAGATTGCGGAAGCTTTTTTGGCGGAGATGGAGGCAGCTGCGGCGGTGGAGATGGCGGTGGTGGTGGCGATTAATAGAGAAATGCGCCCGAAAAGGCGCATTTTTGATTGCTTTGAAATTTAAACAAACGTTTGATTAGTTGGGGGAAAGCCTTGTGAAATGTATTAAACAAACGTTTGATTAATGGAAGTAACAAAAAACCTTTTCTTTTTAGGGGGGCGAGAGCAACTGGCCGTGCATAGGAACGGTCAGTACCTTTTTCTACCACATGCGATGGTTAAAACAAAGGGAGAAAGAGAGTAGGGGGCCATGTTGTGTTTGCGTGGAAGCGACTTATATATTCGAAAAACAAAGTATAGTTATATAGATAAACATCTGATTCATGAGGAATTTAATAAAGAGATAAAGAGATAAAGAGATAAAGAGGGAATAGAGAATGGAAAAAAAGCCGAAAGTGAAAAATAAAGGGAAAATGATTGCATTTGCTGTCGTAGGAGGTGGCTTTGTTTTATTTAAGATCGCGTTAAAAGTATGGAAAGTGTATGCGATTCATAATTGGATTGATAAGATGTTTTCATAAAATAAGGAAACTGTCTCTTGCAAGGAAGAGGCAATTTTTGTTAAAATTAGACTGAACGGTCGGTATAGTGAGGTGCAATCATGAGAAAAAGTGCTGAAGAAATTAAAAAAGAAATTGCGTATAAAGCAAAAGAATTATTTGCAAAGACAGGGTATGCAGCAACATCGATGGAAGACATTTGTGAAGTTACTGAGCGAAGTAAGGGCAGTATTTATTATCACTTTAAAAGTAAAGAAGAATTGTTTTTATTTGTAGTGAAGCAGCATATGTACGATTGGCTGAAAAAATGGGCAGAAAAAGAAAAACAGTATCAGACAAGTACGGAAAAGCTATATGGCCTTGCTGAATATTTTGTAGACGATGTCCAAAATCCGATTTCTAGTACAATTGAAGAATTTCTAACGAGTCAAGTTGTAAGGAAAGATATAATGGATGAAATGATTGCCTTAACTCGTGAAACGTATAGCATTTTCAAGAAGCTAGTTGAAGAAGGGATGGCATCAGGGGAGTTTCGCCAAGACGATGTAAATGATCTTATGTACGTTGTGAACGGTCTGTTTGCTGGGCTTGGACCATTATATTATGAAATGAATGTAGAGGAAATGAAACGGATTTATAAAAAGGCAATTGATGTTTTATTGCAGGGAATGGCAGCTGGATCGTAATGTCAGCAGCTTTTCTTTTGAAGTAAATTAGACTGAACGGTCGGTTTAATGAAGGGGAGAATATTGATGAATGCTTTGTTAAAAAATCGAGTGTTTCTGCTCGTAATCACTTCTGATATTTTACAGCAATTTGGGATTTGGATTCGAAATATGGCGCTTTTGTTTTTTGTTATGGAACATACAAATAATGATCCTGTTGCTGTCTCTTTACTATCTGTCATGGAATATGCACCTATATTTATCTTTTCATTTGTTGGCGGTGCCTTGGCTGATCGGTGGAATCCTAAGCGTACAATGATTACAGGAGATATATTAAGTGCACTATCTATTGTCATGATTGTTTTCTTATTAAAGCTTGGGTATTGGCAAGCTTTATTTGCGGCAACATTTGTGTCAGCGGTCGTCAGCCAATTTTCACAGCCAGCAACTTCGCGCGTTTTTAAACGTCATGTTGAAGAGGAACATGTTAGTGCAGCTATTGCAATGTCTCAAAGTTTACAAGCATTGTTCTTGATCTTTGGTCCAGTTGTAGGAACATTCGTATATACGCAGCTTGGGTTATTTGTATCATTCTATAGTTTAATCATTATTTTTGCTTTATCAGCTCTTTGTCTTTCATTTCTGCCAGGGTGGGTGAAAGAAGTAGAAGCGGTACAATCTTCATTATGGAATGATATAAAAGAAGGTTGGTTGTATGTGTTACGTTCGAATCCTCTGCGCATGTTGGTGGCTACTTTTTCGATCATTGGTTTAGCATCAGGGTTAGTACAACCGCTTGAGATCTTTCTCGTTGTGGAGCGGTTAGGACTGGAGAAGGAAGCTGTCCAATATTTAACTGCAGCTGATGGAATTGGGATGTTAATTGGGGGCGTCGTGGCAGCTATGGTTGCTACAAAAGTAAAGCAGAAACACTTGCTCGTTTTTGGAATATTCGTTTTAGCCGTCTCGTTTGTTGTTGAAGGATTTTCGACTTCGTTTTGGATTACAGTATGCATGCGGTTTGTAACAGGAATTTGTTTAGCGTGTGTAAATATCGTAATCGGAACATTTACGATTCAACTTGTAGATGAGAACATGATTGGCCGGGTAAATGGAACGGTATTACCGATATTTATGAGTACGCTGCTAATCGGTGTGTCGCTAGGAGGCGTATTGAAGGAGACAACATCGCTCGTAATCGTATTTAGCATAGCCGCAGTATTAGGCTTAGCGGCTGTTTTACCGGTATTTCGAATGAAAATGACACAAAAACAAGAAGGATAAAAGATAAATGCTCTCCAAATTTATCCCGCTATTCGTGGGCAGTGAGAGAGAATCGAAGAAGATAGGTGGGGGATAACTGTCCGTAAAATCCGGATTGGTTCAACTAATAATCAGTGGGGGATGAAGAAAACCCCCACTGATTAAAGTTTCACTTTATATGGGGTACCGTCACATCGCCATCAACTTAAGGATGTGTGACGGTACCCCTATATACAAAAACAGAAGGCAGATATACATCCCTCTCTTGTGTCCAACTAATCTTATTCTTGCTCGTCCATAATTTTCTCAAATGCAGCAGATACTTTTTCAAATTCCTCATCACTCTCAATGTATGAGAATTCACTACCTTCTTCTACTTTTAAAAAGAAGATATCAATGTCTTCCTCTGTTTCCGTTTGAATGTCTTCTACAAAGCCAACAGCAATGTATTCTGCTCCTTCGACATTCATCGTTCCGAGCACTTCAACTTCCTGTTCCTCATTATTCTCATCGCTAAGGGTAAAAATTTCGCCTACTTCAATTTCCGACATATTCATTCTCCTCCTGTTATATTCTAAAAAATAGAACGTTCAAATCGTATACTTACCGGTATATCTTTCCATAAAAAATCAAATTAATGCGCAAAGAACAACAATTTCTTGCTGCTTCAGCGTAAGAATCCAGTTAAAAGTATATCATCTGTGAATATGAATGAATACATTTTGGACTCTCGTCACCCTTTTTCATTAACAAAAGAGAATAGTAACGTGCTTTTAACTTCAAAAATAGCCTAAATCCTTAAGTTGGTGGATGTGTGGCGGTACCCTTATATGGGAGAGCGTTTGACTATAATGTTTCCGGTTTTTGAGATGGTTCTGTTACAGAGGCAGAACCATCTGGTACACGTGTTAACAGAAATCCTCCTATGATAAATAGTACGATAATACTTAACACACCAGCATTTGTTTTACCGGTTAACTGCGTTGTAACACCGACGAGAACCGGGCCCATAATGGCTGCGAATTTACCGAATATGTTATAAAATCCAAAGAATTCGTTTGCAGATTCTTTCGGAATAAGCTTTGCAAAATAGGAGCGGCTTAACGCTTGAATACCACCTTGTGAAGTAGCAACGAGCATCGCTAAAATCCAGAAATCTAACGTTGTTTTTAGGAAATAAGCGTACGTACAAATAATAATATACATAATAATTCCAACATATAGCATTTTCTTGCCGGTAAATGTTTCAGATAACTTGCCATATAACAAGGCAAACGGACCAGCAACGATTTGCGTGACGAATAAAATAATTATTAAATTTGTTGCACTAATGCCAAGGTCTGTTCCATATGCTGTTGACATTGTAATGATTGTGTCGACTCCATCAATATAAAAGAAATAGGCAAGGAGGAAGAAGAAAACTGTTCGGTATTGACGGATATTTTTAAATGTATGAATAAGCCGCTTAAAGCTTGTCACAACAGGACTTGGATCACGTTCGATAAAATAGCGTTGTTCCACATTTTTTAACATAGGAATAGTAAAGAGTCCCCACCAAAGCGCTGTAATTGCGAATGAAATTTGGCTTGCGACGCCGACTGATAATGGGATGGCACCTTTTTGTGAAAGAATAATAAGAGCCATACAGCCGATAAATGGAATTGTGCTCCCAATATAGCCAAGGGCAAAGCCGCGTGTTGAAATACGGTTCATTCGGTCTTCTGTCGTCACATCTATTAAAAATGCATCGTAAAAAATATTTGCTCCTGCAAATCCAATTAAAGCGAACATATAACAGCAAAGTAAAAGTATCCACTGCGAAGTTGGTACGATTGCTAACATACTTGTAAAAATAATGCCTAATAGGAAAAAGAATGTAAAGAACCGTTTCTTAAATCCTTTATAATCAGCAATTGTCCCAAGAATGGGGGCAAGCATAGACACCATAAGTGTCGCAATGGAATTGGCATATCCCCAATATGCAGTTGATGTTGTGCCTGCAAGTCCAGCCTCTTTAGCAGCTGCTTTAAAATAGATTGGAAATATAGCAGTTGTAATAACGAGTGAATATACTGAGTTTGCCCAGTCGTATAATATCCAGCTTTTTTCTTGCCTGGACATTTTTTTCATATATGTTCCTCCTCTAACCAATGTAATGTTATTGTACAAAACGGTTCGCATAAAAAAGAGAAACTAACTGAATATTTACATAAATTTTACAAAACTTTACAATTCTAATAAATCCTCAATAACTTTCCCGTCTGTTTCACCAAGATGTAATCCAAGCAATCTTGCAATTGTAGGACCTTCATCAATTAGTCGCATGTGCGGAATAATTACGCCTGGACGAATTCCCTTACCAGCTGCCATGAAAATTGTTTCGTAATTTGGCTTTGAGGGGGAATAGCCGTGAGTACCAAACGTATATTTTTTATTAGAGGTTACATCTTCTCTTGTAATTTCTCTGATTAAGTTCCCAGTATGATTTTCTAAAAAGTAATAGCCTTCTCGTGCTTCTAGCATAAAGAGGCAATTTCCGTCAGCTCCTAAATCTTTTGCTTCTTCATCCGTTAATAGAAATTCTATGCCGTTTTCTTTATCTTGGGTGAGTTCTTGTAGTAAACGGTGTACACTTCCAATTGTTTCTGTATCATTTTTATCTTTTACGTATATATATGCTGAGCCGTCACAGCCTTGACAATAAGCTTTCCAATTTGTTACTTCTCCTTTTTTATTTACAGTAAGGAGTCCCTTTTCACGCAATAGGACATTTAATTGAATCGCCTTACTCTCATCTAATGCACTATGATCTCCAAGGGCAATAATCGTCGCCCTGTCATATATACCGCTTTCGCGCAGCGCATCAACAATTGCCCCTAAACGCTTGTCATGACGATGAATCGCCGCGACTGTTTCCTCAGAAGAAAATCCATGATAATGGCGCTGTGTGTCTAAGTCAGTGAAATGAACAAACATAAGATTTGGTTTTTTCTTTTGAATTGTGTGTACTGCAGAAGCGAGTACAAAATCATCAAGCTCTGGTTGTGACAAACCGTTTCGAATGTGACCAAAACGCTGGTTTAACTCTAGTTGATACAATGGGCTCCCGCTAAATAAGGAGACGAGAATTTGATTTTGCCATGGACGATTTGGAAAAATTTCTGGCATGTTGTAGTCAATTTTTGCTCTTCCTGTTACAGGCCATAGAAGTGAAGCTGTTGTTAAGTTTGCCTTTCGCGCTTCATCATAAAGGGTTGTTCCTTGAATCGAGCGGCGGTACCAGTGCCAGTCTGGTGATTCTTTCCCAGGTTGTAGCAGTGTGTTGCTTACAACCCCATGCTTCGCAGGATAATTTCCTGTCACAATTGTTGAATGACTCGGATATGTAACAGATGGATAAATACATTCAACTTTTTCGGCGTATGCACCGCGTTTTAGTAAAGAACTGAAGTGCGGAAGGTTTTGTAATATAGGAAAATCTAAAGCTGATAAACAATCAAAAGATAAGATTATGACATGTTTTGTTGTAGGTTTGTTCATAGAATAGTACCTCCGAGAGTTCTGTATATGAGTTAAAAAAATGCGTTTCTGTCGTTTTTTCATAGAGTGATTGAGTAGTTGTATTTTTTGAATTTTAAGATTTATAAATACATAATATAATTAAGGGAGTGAATAGTATGGATTTTTTTCTAGTGAGTAGCATAATCACAATGGTTCTTGTTTTTTTGGTTTCGTTCACATTACGCAAAAGTTTTCCCAATCGTTCGTTTGATATTACGTTCGGACTTATTATGATTATTATTTGCTTGGTTAGTTTTTTCTTTACGTTATTTTTTCTTGGCGGATGGGAAGGTATGGCATATGGTTTCTTATGTTTTTTTATATTAATTGGAACAGTTGTTGGGATGTTACTTCATCAACTCGTGAAATTTTTCCGAAAGAAATATATGTAATAAGAGTATAAAACAAAATAAACTGAAAAGAATATATAAAAATCAAAAAATTCCCTATTGCGTTATAATTGAGTGTGTATTATGATAATCAACAAATTTATATTGTTATGACAATGAAAAAGGATTAGTACATATTCAATCTTTTTGCAGAGAGAGAATCCAGTGGCTGAGAGATTCTTAAAAGACAATATGGAACCTACCTTTGAGTTCTGCATTTGCAGCGGGAATTCCCGTTATCAAACAAGAGAGCATATACATGTTGTATATGAATCAGGGTGGTAACGCCGGCAAAAGCTCGGTCCCTATTTTAGGGATGCGGGCTTTTTTTATTTGGAGAAGGAGGAGAAGAAAATGAAAAAAGAGCAAGTACAAGCCATTACAAAAATGGAAGAAGATTTCGCGCAGTGGTATACGGATATCGTAAAAAAAGCGGAACTGATTGACTATTCAAGTGTAAAAGGATGTATGATTTTACGTCCGAATGGGTATGCCCTTTGGGAAACCATTCAAAAAGTAATGGATGAAAAATTAAAAGAAACAGGTCATGAAAATGTATATATGCCAATGTTTATTCCAGAAAGTTTACTTCAAAAAGAGAAAGACCATGTAGAAGGTTTTGCGCCAGAAGTAGCGTGGGTAACGCACGGCGGGGATGAGAAATTAACTGAGCGTCTCTGCATTCGTCCAACATCAGAAACGTTATTCTGTGAGCATTTCTCGAAAATTGTCCAGTCGTACAATGATTTACCAAAGTTATATAATCAGTGGTGCTCTGTTGTCCGTTGGGAAAAAACAACACGTCCATTTTTACGCACAACTGAATTTTTATGGCAAGAAGGTCATACGATTCATGAAACAGCGGAAGAATCACAGCAAGAAACGCTTAATATTTTAAATATATATGCGTCGTTTTGTGAGGAGTATTTAGCGATTCCAGTTATAAAAGGGCAGAAGACAGAAAAAGAGAAATTTGCAGGGGCAAAAGCGACTTATACAATTGAAAGCTTAATGCATGATGGCAAAGCATTACAAACGGGCACGTCGCATAATTTTGGCACGAACTTCACAGAAGCATTTGATATTAAGTTTCTCGATCGAAATGGGAAGTGGCAATATGCGCATCAAACATCTTGGGGTGTATCAACGAGAATGATCGGCGGACTTATTATGGTGCATAGTGATAATAACGGACTTGTATTACCACCAAAAATTGCGCCAACGCAAGTGATGATTGTCCCAATTGCGCAGCATAAGGAAGGGGTATTAGAAAAAGCAGCTGAACTGCAATCTCGTATTCAAAAGGTTGCGCGCGTGAAAATGGATGCAAGCAACAAAACACCAGGCTGGAAGTTTAATGAATATGAGATGAAAGGCATACCAGTTCGTTTAGAAGTAGGGCCAAAAGATATTGAAAAAAATCAAGTTGTCCTTGTGCGCCGTGATACGAAAGAGAAAGAGTTTGTATCTATAGACGAATTAGAAGAACGTATTACAACGTTACTTGAGGATATTCAGCAGTCTCTGTTTGCAAAAGCAAAAGAGTTGCGTGAAGAAAAGACGTATACAGCTACTACTTTTGAAGAGATGAAGCAAGTAGCAGCAGAGAAGCAAGGATTTATTAAAGCGATGTGGTGTGGAAGTCTTGCTTGTGAAGAAAAGTTAAAAGAAGAAGCAGGCGTTACATCACGTTGTATGCCATTTGAACAAGAAGAATTAGCTACACATTGTGTGTGCTGTGAGAAAGATGCGAAGCATATGGTGTATTGGGGTAAGGCATATTAAATAGTGATAAGAGAGAAGGAGCTGACATGAAAAGGACTAGTGTCAGCTTCTTTTCATGCATTTAGAAGTTTGATAAGGCGCGCTGGCAGTTATGTTATAATATGAGATAAGAAATAAGGAAAGGAAGTGACTTCGGAATATAAATATCCTTATATTCTAATTAATCATGAAACGAACCACAAAACAGATTATAGCAGGTACATTTTTAGCGACAGCAGCATCTCTTATTTCTACAAATGCTTTTGCACAAGAAGAAGGAACAGCTACAGTAAACGCGACAAGTTTAAATATACGTCAACAACCAACAACACAAAGTCCAATTGTCGGACAAGTAAAGCAAGGAGCAAATGTAAAGGTATTAGAAGTACAAAAAGATTGGGCAAAAATCTCTTGCAATGGTAAAGAGGGCTATGTTTCACGGCAGTTTTTAAAGATGGCAGGAACAAAACCTGTAACTGAATTGAAACAGCAAACAAGTATTAATAATGGACAACGTGAAACAGGTGTTGTAACAGCAACACGTTTAAATGTTCGTAATACCCCTGGTGTAGGTAGCACGCTTCTGGGAAGTGTTCAAAAAGGAGAGGCTGTTACCATTTTAGGAAAGGCGAATGGCTGGGCAAAAATCGAATATAAAGGAAAAGAAGGGTATGTTTCTTTAGAGTTTATAAAAGTAGGAGAAAAAGCAGGTCAACCAGCACCAACGCAGCAAACAGTCATCAATAACGGTACGCAAGAATCAGGAACAATAACAGCGACAAGTCTGCGAGTAAGAAGTTCGGCAAATACAAATAGCAACATTCTCGGAAACTTAAAACAAGGCGAGAAAATAACGGTACTCGGAAAAGCAAACGGCTGGGCGAAAATAGCGTACAACGGAAAAGAAGGCTATGTATCGCTAGAGTTTGTGAAATTAGAAGGAAAAGCAGCAGAGAAACCGGCAGAGAAGCCACCAGAAAACATTGCGACAAGTACGCAAGAATCAGGAAAAATAACAGCAACAAGCCTAAGAGTAAGAAGCGCGGCAAACACAAGCGGTACGATTCTCGGAAACTTAAAACAAGGCGACAAAATAACAGTACTCGGAAAAGCGAATGGCTGGGCGAAAATAGCGTACAACGGAAAAGAAGGCTATGTATCGCTAGAGTTTGTGAGATTAGAAGGAAAAGCAGCGGAGAAACCGGCAGAGAAGCCACCAGAAAACATTGCGACAAGTACGCAAGAATCAGGAAAAATAACAGCAACAAGCCTGCGAGTAAGAAACTCGGCAAACACAAACAGCAGCATTCTCGGAAACTTAAAACAAGGCGAGAAGATAACGGTACTCGGAAAAGCAAACGGCTGGGCGAAAATAGCGTACAACGGAAAAGAAGGCTATGTATCGCTAGAATTTGTGAAATTAGAAGGAAAAGCAGCGGAGAAACCGGCAGAGAAGCCACCAGAAAACATTGCGACAGGTACGCAAGAGACAGGAAAAATAACAGCGACAAGCCTTCGAGTAAGAAGCTCGGCAAACACAAGCGGTACGATTCTCGGAAACTTAAAACAAGGCGAGAAAATAACGGTACTCGGAAAAGCAAACGGCTGGGCGAAAATAGCATACAACGGAAAAGAAGGCTATGTATCGCTAGAATTTGTACAAGTTAGTACAAGCTCGAATACTAACAATGGAAACAGCGGAAATAATGGACAAGTGACGGAAGAACGAGGGTTTGTAAATGCATCTTTATTAAATGTGCGCCAAGGACCTTCAACAGGTGCTTCCATTGTAGCCCATTTAAAAAATGGTGAATCTGTTTCAGTAATAGGCAAGGAAAATGGTTGGGCGAAAGTGCGCGTAAATGGCACAGAAGGTTATGTTTCTTTACAGTTCTTAAAGTTAAAACAAGGATCAGGATCTTCTTATGAAGTGGTCACAGAGGCAGGAAAAGTTCAAAAATCAAATGGAACGGAAGCAGAAAAAGAACTGCGAACAAAACAAGAAGATGGTTATATTGTTAGCGCTGGAAAAGTTGTGAATATGAAACAAGGCTTTGTACGAGCGAATAAGTTGATTAATATTTATGATATTGTGACTGGTAAAAAGTTAACATATGTACGAGAAGGAGCTGACTTAAAGTTCCTAAAAATGGATGGCGATCGTGTGCATGTGAAAATTGATGGCACAACAGGATATGTCAATATAGATGATGTTACTTTATATCCTAATATGGTTCACGAATCAACGTCGTATTATACAGTGAAAAATGGAAAGCTTTATCACTATGTATATAATAATGCTACGAGTAAGTATGGGGCGTATCAAATTGGTAATGCACCGAAGCATTTAAAAGAAGGTGAGCGTTACGAGGCGTTTGATAAAACGCAAATTGGTGGTCAAGATAGTTATCAATATTTTGAGTATGTACCGATTCGCGCTACATCTACTTATACAGCGGAAGATATTGATGATTTCTTAAGAAAAAATAGTGCAGACAGTCCGTTGATTGGAACTGGGAAATATTTTGTAAATGCAGCGCAAAAATATAGTTTAAATGCAGGCTACTTACTATCTCATGCTATTTTGGAATCTGGTTGGGGAAAAAGTCGTATTGCAAGAGATAAGAAGAATTTATTTGGTTTTAGAGCGGTAGATTCTGATCCATATAACGGTGCGACGGCATTTAAAACATGGGCAGAAGGGATTAACTTCTGCGCTTCGTATATTGATAAAAACTATTTAAATCCAAATGGCTGGACATATAATGGCGGGAACTTGGGAGATAAATCACAAGGTATGAACGTCATGTATGCAAGTGATGAAAATTGGGGCCAACAAATTGCTGCTCTTATGAATAGACTTGATACTATGAACGGTGGAAAAGATTTGAATAGATATAAGCTAGGTATGCTCCAAGTAGGATCTGGGTTATTGAAAAATATAGGCGGCACACAAGTGAGTGTAGCACCTCGTAATATGACAGTTGCGATTAAGAATACGATTCAAACTTCAAGTGGAACGTACTATGAGCTAGTTTCTGACAATACAGCGTATAATAGTGTGTACGCGAAAGCGAGCTCTGTGAAACTTATCTCTTCATATTAATAAATAGCTAGGTTCATAATGTTGAGTATAGAGGTTAGTTATACCCCTTTTCTTTTTAGATGGGCGAGAGGGACTGGCTATGCGTAGAAGCGGTCAGTGCCTTTTTCTGCCACATGCGATGTTTAAACAAAGAGAGGAAGAAAGTTGCTGGTTACTTTTTGCTTTGCTTGGCGGCGACTTGTGTGTTGGAAAGTTAAGTTAGGTTTATATGCGTCGAATCGATGATATATCTACTTCTTACATCAATAAAGTGAAATAAAATACATGTTATCATATAATCAAAAAAATATTCTTTTTTTCAATCTATGAAAAATGCTACAATATAAAGAAAGAATACAATATTTCCCTAGGTGGAAAAGGATTCGTAGAAAGGAAGAGACTTCATGCCTATCATTTTAGAAAAAGGACAGAAGATCGACTTAACGAAAGGGAAACCAGGGTTAGCGAAGTTACAAGTTGGCCTAGGATGGGATCCAATTGAAAAAGCAGGCGGATTTTTATCTTCATTGTTTGGAAGTAAGCCAAATATTGATTGTGATGCATCTGTGATCATGCTGGAAAATGATCGGTTTTTACATAAACATGATCTTATTTATTTTGGGAATAAATTATCTTCTTGCGGAAGTGTTACTCATTCGGGTGATAATTTAACAGGAGAAGGCGATGGGGACGATGAAACGATTTTTGTTGAATTGCCAAAAGTTCCATCTAGAATTAACCGCCTTATCTTTGTTGTAAATATTTATGATTGCGTGAACCGTCGTCAAGACTTTGGGATGATTCGTAATGCGTATATTCGTATTCAAAATCCACAAACAGGTGAAGAGTTAGCACGTTATAATTTAACAGATAACTACGGCGGAAAGACGACTTTAATTGCTGGTGAAATGTATCGTCATGAAAATGAATGGAAGTTCTCAGCAATTGGAGAAGGAACACAAGCTAAAAATTTAAGTGAAATTGTAACGCGTTATCAATAAAATGAAACTTCCATCAGTGGGGGCTTTATCCCCCCACTGATGGTTAGTTGAACTTACAGGCGATTATTTTTCATCTATCTTCTTCATTTTCTCTACACCTTGAGGTTTGGGGATTTTACTGCCCGTTAGAGCGGGATAACTTTTAAGGAGGCGCTATTTATGGCAGTTATTTCATTACAAAAAGGACAAAAAGTAGATTTAACGAAAACAAATCCAGGTCTTTCAAAAGTACTTGTTGGTCTTGGCTGGGATACAAATAAATATGATGGACAAAATGATTTTGATCTAGATGTAAGTATTTTCTTAGTTGGAGCAAATGGTAAAGTTGGCGGAGGAGAAGATTTTGTTTTCTACAATAATCCGATCGGGGCAAATGGTTCTGTACAGCATTTAGGTGATAATCGTACAGGAGAAGGCGATGGGGACGATGAAGCAATCAAAGTTGATTTAAAAAATGTTCCTGCGCATATCGAACGGATTTGCTTTACGATTACAATCTATGATGGAGAAGGTCGTCATCAAAACTTTGGACAAGTATCTAACTCCTTTGTGCGCATTTTAGATGAAGAGAAGAACACGGAGCTAATTCGCTATGACTTAGGTGAAGACTTCTCGATTGAAACAGCAGTTGTAGTTGGGGAATTATACCGTCATAATAATGATTGGAAGTTCAATGCAATTGGAAGCGGCTTCCAAGGTGGACTAGCAGCTTTATGTAAAAACTTTGGTTTAGATGTAGAGTAAAGTGAAACTTCCATAAGTGGGGAGGGCTTATCCCCCACTTATGGTTAGTTGAACCAATCGGGCTTTTACGGGCAGTTATTCCCTACCTATCTTCCTCGCTTTTCTCTGTATTTTGAGGTGGGGATTTTACTGCCCGTTAAAGCGGGGTAAAAAATCTATGTAAATAGAGGTGAATCGCGATGGTCATTCAGTTACAAAAAGGACAAAAAATTGATTTAGGTAAGACAAGCCCAGGCCTTACGAAAGCGATTATTGGTCTTGGCTGGGATATTAAGCAATATGACGGCGGGTCTGATTATGATTTAGACGCTTCTGCTTTCTTATTAAATCAAGAAGGTAAATGTACGAAAGAAACAGACTTTATCTTTTATAACAATTTACAATCTCCTTGTGGTTCTGTTACACATACAGGTGATAACCGAACTGGAGAAGGTGACGGTGATGATGAACAATTAGTTGTTGATCTAAGCAAAATCCCAGCTGATGTACACCGTATTGCGATTACAGTTACTATTTATGATGCTGAGGGACGCCGCCAAAACTTTGGCCAAGTTGCCAATGCGTTTGTTCGTTTAGCGAATGAAGAAACAAATGAAGAAGTGCTTCGCTATGATTTAGGGGAAGATTTCTCCATTGAAACAGCGGTTGTCTTTTGTGAATTATATCGTCATAATGGACAGTGGAAGTTTAATGCTGTCGGAAGTGGCTTCCAAGGTGGATTAGGTGCGCTTGTAAGAGCGTACGGCTTGGATGCATAAGAAGGAAACGACTTTCGTTTCCTTCTTTTCCGCTTTCTAGAAATTTAAAAATAGAATAGGAGTCAATAGCTGTATGGAGATTTTACACGGAATTCTTGATACGTACGCCCAATTCTTTGATTTAGATATGTGGGCAAGAGTATTAACAGATCCAGTATCTTGGGGGTTAATTGGTACGCTTGTTATTTTGGAAGGATTGCTATCTGCTGATAATGCGCTGGTATTAGCTGTTATGGTAAAGCATCTTCCAGAAGAAAAGCGTAAAAAAGCATTATTTTACGGACTTATTGGTGCGTATGCATTTCGTTTTATTGCCATCGGAATTGGTATGTACTTAATTAAATTAGCATGGGTAAAAGTACTTGGTGCCCTTTACCTTGCATGGCTTTCTGCAAAACACTTCATTGATAAATCTAAAGACAATGAAGAAGATGAAGAAGGTCACGGTATGAAGCAAGATAGCATTCTCTTTAGAATATTTGGCATGTTCTGGGGAACAGTTGTAATGGTTGAGTTAATGGACATTGCGTTCTCTGTGGATAGCGTTCTTGCAGCATTTGGTGTTTCAAATGAAGTATGGATTTTACTTCTTGGCGGAATGCTTGGTATTTTAATGATGCGTGGTATTGCCGGCGTATTTTTACGATTACTAGAACGTATTCCAGAACTAGAAACGACAGCATATATATTAATTGGAATTATTGCTGCGAAAATGTTACTTTCTGTATTTGGTATTGAAATGCCGCACTGGTTATTCTTTATCATTTTAGTTATTGCATTTGGTGCGACATTTATTTTACATTATATGAAAACATCTCGCCAAACTCGTGAAGAGGTGGCAGCTTCTAAGAAAGAAGATTAATAGGTTAATAGACTAAATGGGTTTGCTCATCATATGGGCGCCCATTTTTTATAAACGTTTCGTTTGGAGGTGAACGGGTGTGTTTTCACGTTTTACATTTCACTCACAGCTACTCGGCGGGGAAGAAGCATTAAAACAGTTTGAAGTCGGTTTAGCAAAGCGGCCGCATTATGAATTGACAGAGAATTCACTGCATTTTAGCTATATTGGATGTCGCATTCTTGGTGTGCCTAATGATACGGATGAGTACTATAACCAGTTATTTGCGTATAGTCAAAATGAGAAGATCACTGTGCTTCATGAGCAAAATTTAAATAAAGTCATTCCTTCAGAGAAGCTTGGTGATATTCAAGAAGTTTTTTCATTGCACCAACAGGCAGCGAACGGTTTAACTATCAATCGTCTCGTTGCCCATTTATCGGGAAAACGTTTATTGCCCGAAGTAGATGATCCAGATATACAACACTACATACATACAACTTTTATTTCAATTTTAAAGCTATACGAAAAACAGCATAATCAATCGTTAAAAACAGAAGGCTTTCGCCGCTTTTTAATTGATATGATTAAGTTAAGTGAAAATTACGTTTCGAAATGGTTTTCACAAAAGGATTATAAAGTACAAATGCCGCAAATTATCTGGTACGGTGATGCGTCGGAAAGTCGAATTTACTTTTTATACTTCCTTACTATGCTCGGATGTGACGTATTGTATTATCATCCAGAAGGAAAAGATGGTTTTGAAACAATCGATGAAGAAAAACGAACATTTGTGATTTCGCATCCGAGTCGAATTGCAGTAGAACCATTTCCAGATAAAAAGAGAGAGCGCGTGGCAACTGTTGCTTATCAAGCCTCAAAAGAGATTGAGCAAGTGCTTCATCACGATAACTCACTCTTGTATAAACCGTGGCAATTCAGGGCGTATACACCAGTTGCCCGCACGTTAAAGACAACGTATGATGAACTGTTTATCATTACGAAAGAAAAAGCGTTTATAAGACCAACATTCTTTGTAGAAAATCAACATATTTATATTCCATCGTTATTTGCAAAAGTGTCTGGTGTTTCTAAAAATGAGAAAGAGTATTTTCAGAGGTTAAAAACGTTAACATCATATGAAAATAGTCTGTTAATTAATCAATTTCCTTTTACGAAGGAACAGAAAGCGAATTTTCAATTTCATTATCGTGATGCGTTAAACCGTTCTGGGAAGCTTGATGCACAGAATATTATTCAAAGTCATTGGTGGCCGCATAAGCGCTTACCAGAAGGATTGCAATATGGCATTGCAGAGGCAATGATTCATACATGTGAAAGTAGGCTTTGTAAAAAAATAGGGAACGAAAAAGAGCAAGACACTGCTTTATATGTGTTTGCCCAGCTTTCGCAAATTCCGCCGAACATACTTGAGCAGCTTGAGAAATTTGATTATTCGCAGGAAGTACCGAAAATAGTTATATTTAACAATGAGAAAAGTGGGGAACTGACGCGTTCTGATGCAGTCATAATGCTCTTTTTAAATCAAATTGGTGTCGATGTATTACATTTTAATCCGACAGGGCGTAATGATATCGAGCAGTATATTGAAGCAGGCGCATTTGATTGCCATTGGCTAGAAGAAGTGAGCTTTGATGTAGAATTTCATGGTTCATCGTCTTATAAAAATTTATCAAATACTTTAAAAGGGTTATTTAAGCCGTTTTTATAAAGAAAGGAAGATATATATGAATCCGATCGTATTAGATCCAACAACAGAATTGAATGAACAAACGTCACAAGACATTCGTCTGCAGTTAAGACAAGACTCTGAGGTGCAGCGCATTTATAATTCGGTGGATATAAAAGATCAATTAGAATTAATTGAACTAGGTAAAGAGCCATCTTTAGAGATTTCAAAGTTTGCTGATCAAATTTTACATACGATGACATTATCTAAAGTAGAAGATTCCGGTGATCTATTAAAACAGCTTGGGAAAATTATGGACAAGTTCGACAGTAAAGATTTCGTTGAAGAAAAAAGCGGTTTTTTCTCTCGTATATTTAAAAAAGGAAATCAAATGATTGAACAAATCTTTAATAAGTATCAAACGATGGGTCGCGAAATGGATAAAGTATACGTGGAAATCACGAAATATCAAGATGAAATGAAGCGTTCAATCGGTACGTTAGATGGTTTATATGATCAAAACTTAAAATACTATTTAGATTTAGAAAAATACGTTGTTGCGGGTGAAATGTTACTTGAGCGTCTGCAAACAGAATTACTTCCAATGTATGAAGAGCGCGTTCGTAACAATGATCAACTTGCAGGAATCGAACTTGAGTCAGTAAAAAACTCTGTAGAGATTTTAGAGCAACGCATTGATGACTTAGAAAAGGCGCGTATGGTTGCACTATTAACAGCACCGCAAATTCGTATGATTCAACGTGGTAACAACAAGTTAATCGGAAAAATTAATTCAGCGTTTATTACGACAATTCCTATTTTTAAAAATGGTATCATTCAAGCTGTAAACGCAAAACGTCAAAAGCTTGTTGCGGATTCCATGGCAGAACTTGACCGCCGCACAAATGAACTATTGAAGAGAAATGCCCAAAATATCGCAACGCAAAGCGTCGAAGTAGCGAAACTAACAGGATCTTCAAGTATTAAGATGGAAACGCTTGAAGAGACTTGGAATATTATTTCAAAAGGTGTTCAAGAAACAAGGCAAATTGAAGAACAAAACAAACGTGAGCGTGAAGAAAACCGTAAGCGTATGGCAGATTTAACGGAAAAGATTAAGAAGGAAATGCAAGGATAAGAATAGAGAAGGCAGTGAGGAGATTCCTCACTGCCTTTTAAATATTTTTATTGCTTCATTTATTAGTAGTGGAATGATACTAAGTAATAAAACAAAGCCCCAATCTTTTACTGTTAAAGCATGGACACCAAATATGCTTGCAAGAGGTGGGATCGAAATAATACATACTTGTATACATACGCCGATAAGAAGAGAGAAAACTAAGTATTTATTTGTAAATATCCCAATAGAGAAGATTGATTTTGTACGTGATCGTAAATTAAAAGAGTGAACGAGCTGTGAAAAACTTAGTGTGACAAAGGCCATTGTTTGCGCATGTAATAAAGCATCTGCTTCAATTTGTGATGGAAAGAGAGGAAAAAGATTCGTATCCCCTGTATATAATTTTGCGCCAACAATAAAGGCGATTAACGTGATGAGCCCAATGACGATTCCGTTTAAAATTAGAAATGGTACACTCCCGCTAAATAAGCTCTCTTTTACATGGCGCGGCTGTTCCTTCATAACATCCGGATCTTCTGGGTCAACCCCGAGTGATAATGCTGGAAGTGTATCTGTAATTAAATTCACCCACAAAATATGAATGGGACGAAGTGGTGTAGCCCAGCCGAGTAAAATAGCTAAGAAGAGTGTAATGATTTCTCCGAAGTTACAAGAAAGTAAGAAAAGAATAGACTTCTTAATGTTTTGATAAATGTTTCGCCCTTCTTCGACTGCTTTAACAATAGAAGAGAAATTATCATCCGTTAACACCATATCAGCAGCACCTTTCGCCACATCTGTTCCGGTAATCCCCATTGCAACACCAATATCTGCTTGTTTTAATGATGGTGCATCATTGACACCGTCTCCAGTCATGGAAACGATATTTCCTTTTGCACGTAATGCTTTTACAATTTTTACTTTATGTTCAGGAGAAACGCGCGCAAAGACGTTTAAATGATTCACTTCGTTTGCGAGCTGTTCATCTGAAAGATTGTCTAATTGTGTACCAATTATTACGTCAGATTCCTTTTCAGCAATTCCAAGTTCTTTTGCGATGGCAAAGGCGGTATCTTTATGGTCTCCTGTAATCATAACGGTGCGAATGCCGGCTTTCTTACATTCTTCGATAGCTGCCTTCACTTCAAGGCGAGGCGGGTCAATCATTCCTACAAGACCGATGAATATAAGAGTTTCTTCTGCCTCATATATGTTAATATGCTCGTTATCGTATTGTTTGAAAGCGAATGAAAGTACACGTAACGCTTTTTGTGACATCGTTTGTGCTGCTACTAATATTTCGTTTTTATCACTTTCGGTTAACGGCTGAACAATGCCATCTTTAAAAATATGTTTGCATTTCGGTAAGAGTTTATCTATTGCTCCTTTTGTCATGCTTAAGTAGCTGCCTTCGTATTCATGCAGCGTTGACATCATTTTGCGATCAGAGTCAAACGGAAATTCACTTAAGCGTTTATGTTTCTTCTCTAGTTCATCTTTTTGAATGTCAAAGGCAGTTCCAGCAACAAGAAGTGCAATTTCTGTCGGGTCCCCAGTTTGCGATTCAGCATTATAAGAGGCATCATTACATAAAATCATATTTTCTAATAGTAGGCGCTGAACTTGATTGTTTACATTAAAATTTTCTAATGCATCGTATGTACCATCGCTATAAAAGTGGGTAACTGTCATTTTATTCTGCGTTAATGTACCTGTCTTATCTGAACAAATTATCGTAACAGAGCCAAGAGCCTCGACAGCTGGAAGTTTACGAATGATGACATTTTGTTTAATCATCCGCTGTACACCAATTGCCAAAACAATAGAGACGATAGCGGGTAGGCCTTCTGGAATCGCAGCAACTGCTAAACTAATCGCGGTCATAAACATTTCTAACGTATCACGGCCTTGGAAAAAACCAATAAAGAACATGATGATACATATTGCTACAGAGACAAAGCCTAAATATTTTCCAACTTGCGCTAAGCTTTTTTGAAGAGGGGTTGTCTCATCATCAGCTTGATGCAAGAGAGTGGCGATGTTTCCTATTTGTGAATGCATGCCTGTTTCAGCAGCTACGCCAACACCGCGGCCGTAGGTAACAAGTGTAGACATAAAGGCCATATTTTTTTGATCACCTAGTGGTACTTTTTCGTGATTTTGGCCAGAAGGATCATCCGCGGCATCTTTATCGACAGGAACGGATTCACCTGTTAAAGCAGACTCTTCAATTTTTAAATTGGCTGTTTCAATGAGCCGTAAGTCACACGGAATGTAACGACCTGCATCGAGTAGAACAATATCCCCTGGAACGACATGTTCTGATGGGATTTCTTTTAATTCACCACCTCGTTTTACAATCGCTTTTGGAGTTGCCATCTTTTGCAGGGCTTCTAGAGCTTGCTCTGCTTTTGATTCTTGAATAATACCAATTACAGCATTTAAAACGACAACAATAGCAATAATACTAGCATCAGCCCATTCGCCAACAAAGGCAGAAATAAGAGCTGCAATTAATAGAACATAGACGAGAATGTCATTTATTTGGGAGAAAATACGTTCAGCCAAAGTTCTTTTTTTCTTCATTACGAGTTCATTTTTCCCGTATTTTTTTAAGCGAGATTCAGCTATCTCTTCACTTAAACCATGCTGTTCATTTGTTTCTAGTTCACGCAACGTCTGATCTTTTGTCTTACTGTACCAATTGCTCATATAAAAGCACCTCCAGTAGAAAAACAGTTAGCAATTGTAGTTTGGAAATTCTGTATTGTAGTATGTACTTTGATGTGAAGTCTCTGATGAGGGGGGTATTATTATTTTACAATATTTTGAAGGTGTATGGATAAAAGTGGGGAATTGTCATAAAAGTGTTGGAAATGAAAGGGAACAGATTTGGAAGAGGGATATGTTTTATCGAATGATAAAAATTATTGTAACTACTCAGCTATACCTTTTAGAAATTTAGAAAAGGGTATGATTCTAGTGAAGATGTGTCTCTCTATTACTTATAAATTCATCTTTGGCATATAGACTGTTGTCATGCAAACAGGGCAGGGGCCTGCACTTATTGTCTACTTTTGTTTTCAAACCTTGCACGTGGCAGGAAAAGGCCCTAACCGATCCTATGCATCGCCAGTCCCTCTCGCCTATTTAAAAAAATGCTTGTCTGCCTTTTTTCATAAAGTAACTGAGTAGTTACAAATTATTTTAATTTGGACATAAAAAGAGGCGGCTGCAAAAAGCTTGGTGATTACCAAGCTTTTTGCAGCCGCTGTTTGTTATTTCTTTATTAGTGTTCCTAATTCTTCTGTAATAGCTTCCATTTCGCTAATGCTAAATGTGTCGCGTTTCATAACGTGCTCATAAATGTCACGTAAGTCTTCATACATGTTTTCATTGAAGTTTGCAGCTCTCATTGCACCAGCGTTTACCATACGTAATTTTTCTTTAATAGCTTCTACCATATATTCAACGTTCTCTTGCGTTTTTACGGATAAATCCACGGAAGTGTCCCCCTTTAAAATAACATAGACTTATCTTAACATTTTTTTATCATTTTCGTTAATGGAAGTTTGTAATTTCCTTTATAAGTAATTGTTGATTGTTTATACTAAATATAAGTGGAAAATCAAAAGCATAAACCCGCTTTTTTTAGATGGTCGAGAGGGACTGTCCGTGCGTAGGAGCGATCAGGGCCTTTTTTTTGCCACGTGCGATGTTTGAAACAAAAGGAGAAAGCCAGAGCGGTTCATGATGTGTTCTGCATAGCAGTGATTTGTGGGTTGGAAAAACAAAATAAAAAGCCTAACAAGCTTTAGGGGAGCCATAGCGTTTGTCCGTGCGTAGGAGCGGTCAGTGCTTTTTTTTGCCACGTGCGATGTTTGAAACAAAAGGAGAAAGCGAGAGCGGTTCATGATGTGTTCTGCATAGCAGTGATTTGTGGGTTGGAAAAACAAAATAAAAAGCCTAACAAGCTTTAGCGGAGCCATATCGTCTGTCCGTGCGTAGGAGCGGTCAGTGCCTTTTTTTGCCACGTGCGATGTTTGAAACAAAAGGAGAAAGCGAGTAGCGTTCATGTTGTTTTCTACATAGCAGCGACTTATAAAGAAAAGCGGAGTCTCCTTTTTAGGTCCGGTGGTTAATGGTTTTAGACATGAGGGCTTAGAAGGAAGAGCTAGACAAAGGTGTCGAAAAAATTAAAATGGATATATAAATATAACAAATGCAGTATGAAGGGAAGAAACAAGTATGGTTCGAGTTTTATTTGTTTGTCTCGGGAACATTTGTCGTTCTCCGATGGCAGAGGCAATTTTTCGTGAGGTTGTCAAAAAGGAAAAGCTAGAAACAGCAATTATTGTTGATTCGGCTGGAACGGGGGATTGGCATGTCGGCCATCCACCTCATCATGGTACGCAAAAAATTTTAACGGAAAATGAAGTGTCCTTTGAAGGAATTAAAGCTCGTCAAGTAGAAAAAGAAGACTTAACAAAGTTTGATTATATTATTGCAATGGACAATAAAAACTTAGACGATTTAAAGGCTTTAGGCAAAGCTGGCGGCTATATCGGCAGACTATCCGATTTTGTTCCAAATGGTGGTTGGTCAGATGTTCCAGATCCATACTTTACAGGGAACTTTCAAGAAGTATATGACCTTGTAACAGAAGGATGTGCAAAATTGTTAGCGTTCATTCGAAATGAGCAAGGAATATAAGAATGTTAGTTCAGAAAGTAAAATGTTTGGCTACCATTGATGGTGAGCCCAGCGCATCAAGCTCTTATGGGGAAGTTTGATTTCAAAGTTTTTCCTTTGATATTTTCTTGTTCATTAGAGTGAGATAATTTTCTAACAAAATAGATGAAAGGGTGAAGGAATATGGCAAAGAAGGGAAACCTTGTCCGAAATATTGCAATTGGTGTAGCAGCAGGTGTGGCTGTTTCTATGTTAAAGAAGGAAAATCGTGAAAAGGTGAAGTGTACAGCAGGAAAAGCAAAAACAAAAATGATTGAAATTGGTGAAAATGCAAAGCTAAAAGAAAAAGTACAAACAGTTACAGATAAAGGACGCGAACTTGCGGATTTTAACATTGTAAAAGCAAAAGTAGCGGAAATTAAAAAGTTAACGCCAGCTGTTGTTGGAACGTTAAAAGAGACGAAAGATATTTTTATGAAGAAGAACACTAAGAACACTGTAAAAGAACAACCAGAAACAATTGAAATTCAGGCAGTTGTACCAACAGAAGAGTTAAAAGTAGAAGAAGAGTTAATCAGAGCGGAAGAAGAACCTATTATAGAAGAAAAGAAGTCAGAAGCGTATATCGAATTAAAACAAAATAATGAAGAAAAGAAAAGCGTTTAAAAAAGATGAAAACATTTGTACAAAAAGCAAGAACCCACCATGTTTTCACATTCGCAAAAGACTTGTATGATCGAACAATACGAGACGATTTAGCGGGCTTAGCAGCACAGCTCGCTTATTTCTTCTTGCTGTCTCTATTTCCAGCGCTCGTCTTTTTAATTACACTTCTTGGATATATTCCAGTTGAGACGGAAGATATATTAACCTTTTTAAGTAATTATGCTCCTGAAGATGCAATGAGTTTAATTGAAGCAAACGTACATACAATAATGAATAAACAAAATAGTGGGTTATTATCGTTTGGTTTACTTGCTATGTTATGGTTTGCATCCAACGGTGTAAATGCAGTGATGAAGGCATTTAACCGTGCTTATGATATTAATGAAACTCGTTCATTTATTACAACAAGAGCATTGTCAATTGTATTAACATTAGCAATGATTTTTATGATTGTGTTTGCTTTAATTTTACCTGTATTTGGCCAATTAATTGGGGCAGCAATTTTTAAAGTTTTAGGTTTATCTGAGGAATTTTCATTTGTGTGGAGCATTGTTCGATTGCTACTAAGTTTTCTTGTATTATTTGGTTTGTTTAGCTTTTTGTATAAATTTGCTCCAAACCGGAAGGTAAAGAGAAGAGAAGTGATGACAGGAGCATTATTTGCTACAGTTGGATGGATTGTGGTATCGTACTCATTTGCGTACTATGTCGATAACTTTGGAAATTATTCTACTACATACGGTAGCCTCGGTGGTATTATCATTTTAATATTATGGTTTTATTTAACGGGCTGGGTGATTTTGCTCGGCGGAGAAATTAACGCACTCTTGAATTATTATCGAACAAGTGACAATAATTCCCGTAATTAAAAAGAATCCTCTTTCCTATACTAAGAGGGAATAGGGGGGATTATTCATGGGTCAAAATAAGACTGGTAATAGCAAAAATGATAAAAATCAACGTAAACAACGCAGCAGCTCGCAGCCAAAGCATAAAACGAGCAGCAGTGCCAACGGACATAATAGTTATCATTAAAAAAAGGGGTTCCATATCGGAACCCTTTTAATTATTTGCTTTTAATAACCGTAATCCATTTAAAATAACGAGAATTGTACTTCCTTCATGACCGATGACACCTAATGGGAGGGCCAAAAATTGCAGGAAGTTTGAGCAAATGAGCAGCATGATGACAGTCAATGAAAAAATCACATTTTGCTTTACGATGCGATTCATTCGTTTCGATAAACGAATGGCTTGTGCTAAACGAGACAGTTCACCTTTCATTAAGACAACGTCAGCCGTTTCTAACGCAACATCAGTTCCTTCTCCCATCGCAACGCCAATACTTGCTGTTGCTAAGGCAGGGGCATCGTTAATTCCGTCACCAACCATTGCTACTGTACCGTATTTTTCTTTCAATTGTTTTATCGTTTCTACTTTTGTTTCTGGTAAGCAAGATGCGTAATACTCTTTAATGTTACTTTCAGCAGCGATTGCTTTTGCTGTTTGTTCATTATCGCCTGTAATCATAATTGCTTCGATGCCAAGGCTTTGGAGTTCGTGAATTGCCGCAATTGTTTCTTGGCGCAATGTATCTTTTAAGGCAATAAGACCGAGAATACCGTTTTCATCACTTACATATACAACTGTTTTTCCTTCTTGTTCTAAATGCACGGAAATGCCGTTATGAAACGTTTTTGTTTCTTCTCCAATAAAATCAGATTTCCCAATTTTATACGCTTTATTTTGTAGTGTTCCTTTTAGACCGAATCCTGTTACATCTTCTACGTTTTCTGGTTTTGTTAACGTAATATTATGTGCCTGCTTTGCATAGTTCACAATTGATTCCGCTAGAGGATGTGTAGAATGACTTTCAATGGATGCTGTAATGTGTAGTAGCTCTTTTTCAGCTATGCCATCACGTGTGTATACATCTGTTACTGTTGGCTTTCCTTGTGTTAATGTTCCTGTTTTATCAAAGGCAATTGCTTTTAATGAAGCTAATCTTTCTAAATGAACACCGCCTTTAAATAAAATGCCATGGCGGGCACCATTGGAAATTGCCGATAATGTAGCTGGCGTAATCGCTGCAACAAGCGCACAAGGAGAAGCGACAACGAGTAAAATCATCGCCCGGTAAAACGTTTCATTCCAGCTCCAGCCAAGCGCATAGTGAGGAACGAACATCATAAGTGATACAACGAGAAGTACGCCTTTTACATACGTTCCTTCAAACTTTTCAATGAAAAGCTGTGACGGAGATTTTTCGCTTTGTGCATTTTGCACGAGACGAATAATTTTTTGGAACAATGTTTGATCGCTATGTTTTGTAATTTCGACTTCAATGGCACCACGTAAGTTAACAGTTCCTGCGAATACTTCATCACCAGGTTTCTTCTCATTTGGAATTGGCTCACCTGAAATAGCAGCTTCATCTATATTCGTTTCACCCGTGCGAATCGTACCATCTGCAGGAATGCGTTCACCTGGTTTAATTAAAATGATGTCACTGATTTGCAATTGTTCAACTGGAATACGTTCTTCTACTCCGCGTGAGATGCGCAGCGCTTCTTCTGGCTGTAAGTCGAGCAGTGCTGAAATTTCTTTTTGACTTTTGCTCATTGTGTAAGCTTCCATAGCTCCGCTTAAGGCGAAGATAAAAATTAAGATCGCACCTTCTGTCCAGTAGCCAATAATTGCTGAGCCGATCGCTGCAAACAGCATCAGCATTTCGACGTTCAGCTCTTTTTCGGCGATTGTATCTTCAATGCCTTCTTTTGCTTTCGCATAACCTCCAATGATATAAGCGAATACGTAAAAGATGGTTGCGGTTGTTATCATGTCATTCTTTGTTAATAACCAACCAATCAAAATGAGAACGCCGGATGTAAGCGCAAAAATGAGTTCGTAATGCTTTTGAAATGTTGCAAGCCAAGATGAAGAGACCTGGTTTTCTTGTTGCTTTGATAGTACTTTTACTTCAGAATTCATAGCCTTTTTGCTCCTTTCTATTTGAGAAAAAATTTGTTATGGAAACCCTTATTTTCTTTTATGGCGGTATTTCCGTTTGCTTTGATAATGCTTTTATTTTAGCATTCATCGTTTTTTGCTCCTTTCTATTTGAGAAAAAGAATCATCATCGACAGCCTTATAAAACGGCGAAAGCTGCCATCCATATGGATAGCAGCATTCTTTTAAGTTGCAATGTTCGTTTGCTTTGCGAATATTTTTACGGGTGAATTCATCTTGTTTCACTCCTCTCTATTTGAGAAAAAGAATCATCATCGAAACCCTTATAAAACGACGAAAGCTGCCATCCATACGGATAGCAGCATTTCCTATAAAATACACCTTGTGCAGTTATTTACTTTATTATTATTCTAAATTGTAACATATGTTTCCTTATAGGGAAAGATTTTTACTTATTCCGCTATTAGGGGGGAAAGTGCAGAAGCAAGGTGAAAGTGAAAATACTTGTCTTTTTGACTCTGCTTTGTTATATATGAGTATTGTTCATAAAAAGTACGGAAAGGAAGACATCTAGTGAAGACAGAAAAATTTTTTACACATCCGCTCGGCGTATTTGTTGCAGCATTAAGTGCAACTTTTCTATGGGGCAGTGCATTCCCATTTATTAAATTAAGTTACATACAGTTGGGCATTCAGCCTCATGAAGTAGGGGAGCAAATTTTATTTGCGGGTTACCGCTTTTTCCTAGCAGGAATTATGCTTTTATTCTTTTTTAAAGTGTTAGGAAAAAATGTATCTTTCCAAAAAGGTACAACGAAGCAACTTGTGCAAATTGGTCTGTTTCAAACGTTCTTACAATATGTTTGTTTTTATATTGGTTTAAGCTATAGTACTGGGATTGAAGGAGCAGTTATTTCAGGAACATCGTCATTTTTTCAAATTGTATTCGCACATTTTCTATATAAAGATGATTCTTTAAATATGAGAAAAATCATTGGCCTATCAATCGGTTTTTGCGGTGTTATTCTTGTAAACATTCCAAAAGGAAACATGGATTTTCACTTTGGTATTGGTGAATTGTTATTGTTAGCTGCAGCAATGCTGTACTCATACGGTAACATTTTGGCGAAAGAAGGAAGTAAAACGATGGATGTAGGTTATATGACCGCATATCAGATGATTATCGGTTCTCTAGGCTTATTGCTTATTGGGATTGTACAAGTTGGATTTATGCCATTTACATTCGATATGCAAACGTTGCTTATGTTACTGTACTTATCATTTTTATCAGCAGCGGGATTTTGTATTTGGAATACCGTAATGAAATATAACAAAGTAGGAAAAGTATCGATGTATATGTTTTTCATTCCGGTATTTGGTGTAATTTTATCGAGCTTGATTTTAGGAGAAACAATTCATTCTTTCGTATTGTTTGGCTTAGCATGTGTAGCGACCGGAATTATTATCGTGAATCGTACACGTAGTGAGCGAAACGCAGCAAAGCAAAAAGTAGCATAGTGTAGTGTAAAGATGTTCACGGGGAGCCTCTTTTTCATGTGGAAAGCGAAACTTCTGTGAATAGCACGGTGAAGTTTGGAACAAATTTTTTCGGGAATTTATAGGGGAAAGAAAGGGAAATGATCAGTTTATATCGAATAAGATAGAAAAATGAATTCGTCAAGGAGAAAAATATGAATGAAATGGACATATTGTTAATTGGACAAATAGTTTTATTTTTGTTCGGGACCATTTATGCAATCAGACAATCAGAACAAACTAAGAAAAATGAACCATTACCCTTATTCATTCGTTTACTCCTCACATTTTCATTAACTGGAGCTGCGATATGGATGTGGGTACAGGATCCGGTAACACCGTATCGTCAATGGGTTGCAATTGGGATGATTTTATCAACGATTGGTGATTTATTTATGGCGGGCTTAATTCCATTTGGACATCGTTTAATTGGTGGAATGGTGACATTTGCGCTTGCGCACTGCTTGTATGTTACTGCCTTTTTAGAAACGGGTATTTCGTGGAACGGCTTATACATTGGTTTAGCTGGATACGGCTTGTTTTTAGTTATTGGTTGGTTCTTTTTCATTCGAAATCATAAGCAGGATCAATTATTTACAATAGGTGCACTTGTATACGGACTTTGGGTTGGTGGCATGGCGTGCTTTGCGTTTGCACTCGCTTATTTGAATCATGGAATGTGGTGGGTTCCAGCGATTGGTGGTTTTCTATTTGTCATTTCTGATTTTATTATTGGAATTACTGATATCGGTGGACGGAATGTAAAATATGATCCGCTTTTAGTTTGGGCAACATATGTGGGAGCACAGATGTGCATTATTTATGTTGGAATGTAAATGTTGATACATAAAGTGAAACTTTAATCAGTGGGGGGTTCTTCATCCCCCACTGATTATTAGCCCTCACCAATCGGGCTTTTACGGGCAGTTTATCTCCCACCTAACTTCTTTACTTTCGCCGAATTTTGAGGTGGGAGTATTACTGCCCGTTAATGCGGGATAAAATGTGAAAGAAGAACTGCCCTCAAGCAGTTCTTCTTTTGTTGTTAAACAATATAAATTTCTGTGGGAAATGTTAGATTTTCTTGGGTGAATTGACCAGGTGATTTCCTAATAATATAGAATTTATTTACAAAAATATCTTATAATATAGATAATTAATGCGGAAGGGAGAGGCATATGAAGAAGAAAAGTCGTTTGCGGGAATCCATCGAAGTATTTGCGATTGCATGTGTGATTGCCTTTTTAATGAAAGTATTTGTCTTTTTTCCAACGACTGTACAAGGAGCTTCCATGCAGCCTACTCTTTATGAAGGGGATAAGGTCATTGTAAATAAGTTAGCAAAGCAAATGGATAGTTATGATCATGGCGATGTCATTGTATTAAAAACGGATAATTATTATGTGAAGCGCATTATCGGTTTACCTGGAGATACGATTGAAATGAAAAATGATCAATTGTATATCAACAGTCAATTGCAAAAGGAGCCTTATTTAGAAAAAAATAAGAAGCATGCAAAGCAACTGATGGTGAATTTAACAGAAGATTTCGGTCCGATAAAAATTCCGAAAAATAAAATCTTTGTCATGGGAGATAATCGGTTAGTTAGTCGTGATAGTCGTAATGAATTAGGATTAATTGATAAAGATGATGTATTAGGAAGTTTAGTTTCTATATACTACCCTTTTAACCGGGTGCAAATGATAGATTAGAAGGGGGAAGGCTATGGAAGAGATTGTTGGTCATATTTTAGCTGGAATCTCACGGGGAGCGGTTGCACTTGGGGAAGTAGCGGCCGATGCTGCTAAAGTGGTTGTTCGTGGAACAATCGGAGTTGGAAGAGTTGCATTAGAAGCCGTAGCAGAAGAACTTGTAGAGTTAGTGCTAGAAGGTTTCGAAGGACGAGAACAGCGAAAACAAAAAAGATTTGCTCGTCATGTGGAAAAGTTAAAGGGACATGATTGGTTTAAGGTTATATATGAAAATGAAAAATGCCGAAACGTTATTCATACAGATAAACGTTATCTACACTTATTGAGTAAAGGGCGGTATGTACAAAAATTGATTCGTAATGAAAACGAACGTAAGCAATTTATCCAGCGAATCCGTATTGAAGCAAAGGTTGATGATGTGATTTGGGATATATAACGAGATGAATCACCTATAAGCAATCATATAAATCCATTTTAATTTTTCGACATCTTTGTCTGGCTCTGCTTTTTTTATAAGTCGCTACTAGATAGAATACAATATGACTTGTACTCTTAAAACCTCGCATGTGGCAGGAAAAGGCCCTGACCGCTCCTATGCACAGCCAGATGCTCTTGTCCCCCCTAAAAAGAAAGAGGTTTTTATGTCTTTTTTAAAATTTGGATAAAACCAACAAAGCAGCCAATATTGGCTGCTTTGTTGGTTTTATCTATTACAATTAATGCGTCGGCGTTTCCTCGATATTTATTTCTAACATTGACTCTGCATCAGGAGTCCCTTCATATATACTTAAGACTACTTCATACTGGCGCAATCTTAGTTCAAATAGTGTGACAGGATCACGATACACTTCAGGATTTGATTTCATTTTATGCAATGTATTTTGATGTTCTTGTATTTCTAAATGCGTGTGTTCTCCAGCTTGTTTCAATGAACTAAACGGATCTCTAAAGAACATAGTAATATCCCGTTCTAGCGCATTTTCAAATAGCTCAAACTGTAAGAAAAACTTATTGATAATAGAAGTAGTTACATCTGTAAAATCTTCATTTTCTAAATACTGTTTGTATTTGTTATACAGCATTGTTTTATTTTTAGGAAGTGCTCCGAATAATTTCCCTGCACTTTTTAGTAAAAATTGCGCAGGTGTAAAGCGGTGGAAGATATTTATTTCTTCCATCTGGATACGACTCGTCATTCGATCCGCATCTCGTCGCCAATCATCCAGCACTTTAAAGTCGCATTGTAACTGGATGCGATTTTCACCGCATAAAGAGTTAAGTCCTTCACTTATTTCTTCTAAGTATGTTTGACTGTGCAGGAACTCATTCTTTGAAGTCTCAATCCAATTCTGCATGGATGAAGCGAATTTTGGTAACACGGTTTGCTCTAAATGGTTTTGAACTTTCTCGTTCATCGCTGTATTTAATTCCGTATCAATATTTCTAAAATTGCTGTCTTCACTGATGAAATCAGAACAGCTTTGCAGTAGTTTCGGAATATGCTCTGTAAGATCAGTAGTAATATTCTGTTTCATTGTACGATAGGAATCTGTAATGAGATGAATTTTTTCCTTTTCAAAAGCAGTGAGATTATTAATAAAACCGTTTAGTCTAACTAAAATATCTTCATTCCAACTAATCGAATCCACTAAGTTATTTTCCATCTCAACTCGTTTATCTAAAAGATATTGAATTGCTTTTCGGATGAAAAATAGTATTTTTTTCGTACGTTCTTGCTCAAGGTTTTTATACTCAAAGTTAAAATGAATAAAATCAGTTAACTCGTGTAGCTGTTGACTGTTTGCATATAACGATGAATAAGGGAAAACTCTTGCATATGGAAAATATGCGTTTATTCTTGTTTGTGTATCGTGTATCACTCGCTTTACTTCTGAATCGCTGTAAATGTTATCAATTTTATTTAACAAGAAATGAATTTGTAAACCTGGTGCATACTCTTGAATGTTTAATAAAATATCACGTTCTTTGTCAGTAAACGGTGAATCTGCATTTAACACGAATAACAAACTGTCTACTGAGTCTAAATAGCCGAATGTTTCATTTCTCGTATCGTTGTTTCTATTAAAGCTAGGTGTAACAACGAATGCTAGTTTGTTTTTACTTAAAGGCTTGCAAGGTAATTTAAATTCAATACATGTTTTTTCTCTATATGTTTGTCGGTGCATAGACATCATGTTATGGAAATCAGAGAAATCATTAGT
Organism: Bacillus cytotoxicus; assembly: GCF_023715645.1. GTDB lineage: Bacteria > Bacillota > Bacilli > Bacillales > Bacillaceae_G > Bacillus_A > Bacillus_A cytotoxicus_A. Next base: position 160,109 of record NZ_JAMBOP010000007.1, read on the forward strand.
CGTTGAAATTGTCGCATCTGTTATAGCATTAATTTCTGTATGAGTGTCATCTTTAAAAATAACTGTATTTGCGCTTGCGTTTTCTAATATATTTTCTCCTAGTACAGAGTTAACAAATGAAGATTTTCCGTTTCCAGAAGTTCCTGTTACTAAAAGACGATTTGTTCTTACATCTGCAAGTTCATAGACTAACCATCTAAAGCGATGTCCCATTTCTAAATCATTGTTTTGTGCCCACTGTGTAATAGAATCAAAAAGGTGTAAACTATAGTCTAAACCATCCATGTAATTGGTAGAATGTAACAATAGTTTTTCTGCATGTTTCACGTCTGCTGAATCTATTTTAGCAGGGAAAATCTCATCCCATGCCAATACTGCTGCAGATGGGAAGACAGAGCGAGAAGGATTGACCATTTTTAACCAATTCGTTAAAATATTCGGAACAATATCATGTAATTGTTTCAGCATATACTGGCCTTGAATTAATTCAAAATACGTTTCTTCGTAAAGAGAAGAAATGTCGTCCCATTCATCAGCTGAATGTACTTCGATATGTGAGAAAAAGTCATTTATTGTTTTAAGCCAAAGCAAATAAGTTTGTTCATTCTTATAGCTGTGCCAAAGTGATGAAACAATGTGTGTAAATTGGATTAGGTCTACATTGTGTAACGTAACTAGTACCTTATAGAAATAATCTGGTGAAATGGTTTTCGTAAATCCTTTATCAATATATTCCTTTAAAATCTCAAACCATTGGAAGGACTCTGTTCGAATCATTTCATTTACTGCAAGTTCCACCGCGCTGTCCCAATCTTGCTGTTCTTCATAAAAGGAACGAGCAATAGCTGTAACGTTTGGATAATCAGGATTTACAGAAACAGCTTCTTTAATAACTGCGAAAGCTAAATCAAGTTTGTTTTGTTCTATGTAAAGAGAGAGTAATTGCAATGAAATTTCGGTCATAAGTATTTTATTATCAGTAGCAATGGACGTATAAACAGTTTCGGCAGCGGATAATTGATTGAGTTCGAAGTAAGCGTCTGCAATATTTTTTTGTGCCCATGGCTCTAATTCATTATTGACTTTCTCCCATTTAAAAATGGCTGATTCAAAATCTTGATGGTGATAATAAAACTCACCTTGTGCAAAACGAATATAAGATCCATCCGAAAATTCGTTTTTTTGCTCAGCTAAATAAGCTTCTCCAAGTACTTGAAGAGGCGGATGTGTTTCATTTTCCATTAGAAATGTTTCATAATATATTTTTTTTATTAACTGTTTTTCTAGTGTCATTTTTTTCCCCCACTATATCTTGAAAAGTGTATATTTCTTTATATGTCAACACTTTTTTGCATTGATGCTCTTTATTCTAGCAAAGATTTTCTTTTGAAAAATTTCATTTTCCTTTCATTTTTAGAGTAAGATTGAATTTTCATGCATAAAGTTTCAGTTTTTTTTCAATTTCCTTTCAGTTCTGAAACAACATTAACTCTTCCTAATAGCATAATAAGGCTATAATATTCTACATGAAGTTGTAACATTGGATGTAGAGTTCGGCATAAAAACAATGTATAGTGAATGTGTATGCCATGTTTGCTTTGTTGATTGAGAGGGTACAATGTGGAATAACGATAACGTATAGGATGTGTCGTGCGAATGGAAGAACATATTGGTGAATTAATCGCACACTACGGTTATTATGGGATTATTATTGCGCTTGCTGGAGGAATTGTTGGATTACCAATACCAGATGAATTTTTACTTACATTTGTCGGATATAATATTTCAAGGGGATATATGTCAGGAACAGAAGCGTTTATGAGCGGTATGGCCGGGGCTATACTTGGGATTACATTAAGTTATTTGCTTGGTTTAAAACTAGGACTCCCTGTATTGAAAAAATATGGTTCTAAAGTAGGGATTAAAGAAGCACAAATTGAGAAGACTCGTATTTTATTTGAAAAGTATGGTCCTTTTTTATTAGTATTTGGCTATTTTATACCTGGTGTTAGACATTTAACTGCTTATTTTGCAGGAATGTCCGACTTAAAATGGGGTAAGTTTTGTTTATATGCGTATGGCGGTGCCTTCATCTGGGTGAGTGTCTTTATTGGACTTGGGTGGAAATTAGGAGAAAAGTGGCGAGATGTAGAGTACAATTTACATCGATACGGATTTTGGATTGGTGTTGTTTCAATCATTATCGCCTTGATTGTTTATACATATGTAAAAATACAAAAAGATAAGAAAAACCGCTAATGTATATAGCGGTTTTTTATGTTGGGGGATCGCCATATCTCTAGCAAACTACAAAATAAACTAAAGCGAATCGTAATTATTCTCTTATAATGAATGTTATAGATAATTTATCGAGAATTATTATTTTAAAAAGTAGGTGATACCATGATTTATAATATTTTAGTTATAGAGGACAATCTTGATTTACAAGAATTGGTACGAGAATTTTTAATGACACAAAATTATCATGTTGACACGGCGAATGACGGAGTTGAAGGTATACAGCTTTTTCAAAAAGGTGAATATCATCTAGTTATAGCTGATATTATGATGCCAAATATGGATGGATTTCACGTATGTAATATGATTCGTAAAAGTTCGTCCGTTCCGATTATCATCTTAACAGCATTAAATGAAGAAAATGCCGAGATGAAGGCGTTTGATTTGAAAGTCGACGATTATATAACAAAGCCGTTCTCGTTTAATATTCTTATTAAACGTGTCCAAGCTGTTATTCGGCGTTCGTATCCAGAGGAAGTGACACAAATGATGCTGTTTAAGGAAATTAACTTGGATTGTGATGCTTATATTGCAAAAGTAAATGATGAAGAAATTTCACTAACCATGAAAGAGTTCGATATTTTGAAGTTACTTATGAAAAACGAAGGAAAAGTGTTATCTCGGGAATTATTACTTAATCAAGTATGGGGCTATGATTATTACGGTGATACGAGGGTTGTTGACACACATATTAAGAATTTACGGAAGAAGCTTGATGTTCCATATATCAAAACGGTAAAAGGAGTTGGTTACAAACTTGATTCGTAAATTTGTATTAGGCAGCGTAACTAGAAGAATTTTTCTTATTACAACGGGATTATTAGTAATTTCAGCTTTGTTGATCTACTTGCTCTTGTATTTCTTACTTCCATCTTTCTATTATCAGTACAAACAAAACAATCTGAATAAGAATGTGAATATGCTTGTCGAGAAAGTGAAAGGAGAGTCGTTTCAGGATGCTAAAGCGGTTTTAGAAAGGTATTCATCTGAAAATAAAGACGTTATATGTATCGTAAGTGACCGAACAGGGACAATAGTTTATACCCCTTCCATCTATGTTCCTGATGAAGGAAATGTGAGTACTGTCGATGAAATGCCAGCTTTCCCCGTCCAATCCGCCGTAAATATCACGGATAAAGCTGAAGAAAAACATCAACATTCTCCTTCTATTTATACAATTAAAGAAAAAATTCAATTGAAGGAAGGAGGCTATCAGTTTACATTTTATACGTATCTATACCCTATTGAAGAAATTTCTCGTGTTCTTTTGTCATTCTCACCGTACGTTATTGCTATTATTATAGTTATTTCAATTGCAGGGTCGCTATTCTATTCAAAGATTTTAGCTAAACCGCTTATCGATTTAAACAAGGTTGCAAGAAGGATGGCAAAACTAGATTTCTCGAAAAAAAGTAGTATTAAATCCAATGATGAACTTGGGGAATTATCAACTACCCTAAATGATTTGGCTAATAATTTACAACAAACAATGATTCAATTAAAGAATTCTAATGAAATGTTAAAAGATGACATCAAAAAGGAACGCGAGCTTGATGCAAGACGCAGACAATTTTTAGCTACTATATCTCATGATTTAAAAACACCGATAGCAGTGGTTAAAGGTCAGTTAGAAGGAATGATTTATAATATCGGTGTCTATAAAGATCGTGACCGCTATTTGCAGAAATCATATGAAACGATGACTAGTATGGAAGTGTTAGTAAAAGAAATACTTGAACTCAGTAGGTTAGAATCGGAAGGGCTACAATTGAACAAGGAGAATGTCAATGTATCTATTATGTTGGAAAGTATTATACAAGAACATGAGTATTTCCGTTACTCGAAACAGTTGAAATTGTTTCAGTCTATAGAAAAAAATCTTTATTATTTTTCCGATACTCAGTTATTAAAAAAGGTAATACAAAATATACTTCATAATGCCTATTCGTACACCCAGGAAGGTCAGGAAGTATCCGTTTCACTTTATAGGCGAAACGCTGAGAGTATACTGGAAATCTTAAATACAGGGGCATACATTGAAGAAGAACACTTGGAGCATATCTTTGAACCGTTTTATCGAATTGAAAAATCACGAAACCGCAATACTGGTGGGAATGGGCTTGGTCTGTTTATTGTTCAACAACTATTAGATGCTCATAAGCTACAATATAGCCTCAAGAATACGAAAAAAGGTGTACGATTTACAATTTGTTTTAAGTAAGAAGCTTTCATAATTTTGAGAGCTTCTTTTTTTGTGGGGAATAACCCAGGTGTTTCTATCAAATTTCTTGTACAACGCCTATTTTTTAAATGAATCACACCTTAATCACACATAAACCACACATTGCTTAATTATTATTAAAACTCAAAGGAGGAATATTATATATGTTAACACTGAAAAATGTAAGTAAAAAATTTAACAATGAACTGATACTAAAAAATATAAATGCTGAATTTTCCCATGGTCTTAATTTTATTGTAGGTCCATCTGGAAGTGGTAAAACAACGTTATTGAAAATAATAAGTGGCGTGGATCCAGAATTTGAGGGAGAAGTTTATTTTAATAATAAATCGATTAAACAATTTTCGAAATCTGAACGGAATGATTACTATTACAATTCAATTGGATTCATATGGCAAAACTTTCAACTGATAAATCATTTATCAGTTGAAGATAATATCATGGTTGTTCTTGAATTATCCAATTTAGATAAAGAAACCAAAAGTCAAAAAGTTAAAAATACGCTTCAAAAATTGAAGTGACCCCATAAAATTAGACATGTTATTTCATTAAGCGGATTTTTGGGCATGAGCTCGGTATTGTACCGGGCTCATGCCTTTTAGTTTTGCTTTAATTCGTTTGTTGTTGTAGTAATTTATAT
>NZ_JAMBOP010000070.1 GCF_023715645.1 Bacillus cytotoxicus
CACTAGTGTTGCGTAAAAACCGATTGAAAATTCAAATTATTAACCCCTTCGGTTCAAAACCAAAAAAGGAAACATCCCAATAAAGGTGGACCTATCCATTTGGTTTTTATTTACAATTAGACTGTGGTGACATCGACATTTTGCTTGTTAAGGCACGACTTTTCCTTCAATTTTTCGAATCCAGATATGTGCTGGTTTCCACAAAGCAGCCCTTAAATAACGGCTAATTTGCAAGATTTTACGTTTACTTTCCGTTTTGAGCTGTGCGAGCACATGCAGACAGTAGACAATGAGTGCGATGAATATCTGATTATGCACCGCCCATTCGCTTTGACCATAGAATTTTTTGATGTGCAAATGTTGTTTGATCCATTTGAAAAACAGCTCAATCGCCCACCTTGATTTGTACATATCTGAAATTTCTTCAGGCTCTAAATCAAAGCGGTTGGTAAGTAAATGAAGCATATTCCCTTTTGAATCGACGACTTTTAGTAAACGAAAAAAGTTTTCTGCGCGATTTTGCGTCGTACCAATGAGTACCATTTGATCTGATAAAACAGAGGAACCCTCGGGTATTTTAAAATCGTAAATTTCTCGTATGACCGCATTTTTACGTAGCCTAGAAAGGAAAAAGTATCCATCATCTGTCATACGATCGAATCGTTCATAATCCAAATAACCACGATCAAAAACGTACATACATTCTTTGTCGTCTACCATAATTTCAAGTTGACCACGGTCATGTTCCTTCGCATTCGTGAGGACTGCTTTTTCTGGATAAGATACACCTTTTTCCATGAACACGAGGCGTAAATGTAGTTTCACACCAGCTTTTGTTTTACGAAATTTCGCCCACTTATGATTCGTTAAATTCAACGGTAAGGTGCTCGAATCAAGAATTTTTAGTGGCATGACGATTTTTGAATAGTTGGTTTTTTGATGAATTTGAATGACTAAATCAAGAAATAACTGTTGAAATACATCTGGATTTATTCCGTTTATTCGACGTGATAACTGTGAAACACTAATCGAATCCAACTGTATTTCATCTTGAAGTTGATCGTCAAACAAACAATCGCTCAGCGCATGAAGGCTTTCTGTTTCGTGTAGCTGCCCAAAAAGCAGTAATTTAAGGAACGAATCCGTCGTAAATTTTTTTGTATAATGGTCTAATTTCATTGTTTTCACGTGTTTTTCAAATAATGAAAGATTTATTGGTGAAAACCATTGCCCAAATGAAGTTTTTCGTGTAATCTTGTCCATGTGTTTGGTCCTTTTTAATGGATTTGGACAGGTTACCACCTAACTCCATCTATTATAAAGGACTTTTTCTATGCGTAAAATAAAATAACGAAAGATTTTGAGTATTTTTGAAACTCGGGATATTTTAATGCAACACTAGTGA
>NZ_JAMBOP010000071.1 GCF_023715645.1 Bacillus cytotoxicus
AAGGCTGAGCTGTGATGGGGAAGCTCCTTATGGAGCGAAGTCTTTGATTCCCCGCTGCCAAGAAAAGCTTCTAGCGAGATAAAAGGTGCCTGTACCGCAAACCGACACAGGTAGGCGAGGAGAGAATCCTAAGGTGTGCGAGAGAACTCTGGTTAAGGAACTCGGCAAAATGACCCCGTAACTTCGGGAGAAGGGGTGCTTTCTTAACGGAAAGCCGCAGTGAATAGGCCCAAGCGACTGTTTAGCAAAAACACAGGTCTCTGCGAAGCCGTAAGGCGAAGTATAGGGGCTGACACCTGCCCGGTGCTGGAAGGTTAAGGAGAGGGGTTAGCGCAAGCGAAGCTCTGAACTGAAGCCCCAGTAAACGGCGGCCGTAACTATAACGGTCCTAAGGTAGCGAAATTCCTTGTCGGGTAAGTTCCGACCCGCACGAAAGGTGTAACGATTTGGGCACTGTCTCAACCAGAGACTCGGTGAAATTATAGTACCTGTGAAGATGCAGGTTACCCGCGACAGGACGGAAAGACCCCGTGGAGCTTTACTGTAGCCTGATATTGAATTTTGGTACAGCTTGTACAGGATAGGCGGGAGCCTTTGAAGCCGGAGCGCTAGCTTCGGTGGAGGCGCTGGTGGGATACCGCCCTGGCTGTATTGAAATTCTAACCTACGGGTCTTATCGACCCGGGAGACAGTGTCAGGTGGGCAGTTTGACTGGGGCGGTCGCCTCCTAAAAAGTAACGGAGGCGCCCAAAGGTTCCCTCAGAATGGTTGGAAATCATTCGTAGAGTGCAAAGGCATAAGGGAGCTTGACTGCGAGACCTACAAGTCGAGCAGGGACGAAAGTCGGGCTTAGTGATCCGGTGGTTCCGCATGGAAGGGCCATCGCTCAACGGATAAAAGCTACCCCGGGGATAACAGGCTTATCTCCCCCAAGAGTCCACATCGACGGGGAGGTTTGGCACCTCGATGTCGGCTCATCGCATCCTGGGGCTGTAGTCGGTCCCAAGGGTTGGGCTGTTCGCCCATTAAAGCGGTACGCGAGCTGGGTTCAGAACGTCGTGAGACAGTTCGGTCCCTATCCGTCGTGGGCGTAGGAAATTTGAGAGGAGCTGTCCTTAGTACGAGAGGACCGGGATGGACGCACCGCTGGTGTACCAGTTGTTCTGCCAAGGGCATAGCTGGGTAGCTATGTGCGGAAGGGATAAGTGCTGAAAGCATCTAAGCATGAAGCCCCCCTCAAGATGAGATTTCCCATAGCGTTAAGCTAGTAAGATCCCTGAAAGATGATCAGGTTGATAGGTTCGAGGTGGAAGCGTGGTGACACGTGGAGCTGACGAATACTAATAGATCGAGGACTTAATCAAATAA
>NZ_JAMBOP010000072.1 GCF_023715645.1 Bacillus cytotoxicus
CACGCGTGTTGATTAACCAAAATTATACAATCTCCAATTGATTCAAACACCGATAAAATTTCAATGTTTCTTTTATGCTAATCCTCCACTCGAATGGCAGGACGTCACAAAGAAACAGGCGTGTAAACCCTGTGAATGATAGGGATTTTCGAGGGTTTTTCTTATTTCCTTGTACATGTAAAAACTTTAGTAAAACGTAGGCAATTAGTGCCGCGAATAACTGATTGAACACCGCATTTTTCGTCGTGCCAAATAACACGGGAACGTTCAAATTCTGCTTAATCCAGCGGAAAAAGGACTCTATGGACCAACGCGATTTGTACATAGCGGCGATTTCTTCAGCTGTCACGTCCATCAAACTGGTCACGACACGCATGTCTTTCCCTTCGTAGTCAGTAAATTGCACGACACGATGGCGTTTTTTCGTCTGTTTTTGTGGCGTCCCGATTGTGCACGTGAAATCAGCTGTCACGTTTGAATCCGTGGGACATGTGCCTTTTAGTGATTTCTTGCGATTCAGTTGAACATTGTCTTTTAATCGGATAACAAAATGTTGCTTTTCTTTTTCAGTCACGTAGCGGTCCACTTTATCTATTGAAAAATACGCACGATCACAAACGAGGATAAAGCGTTTATCCTCAAGGCTTACGCCAATGGGACCGTCATGTTTGAGCCCTGTTGTTTCAACGATTTGAAGAGGCATCACTGTTTCGTTTGTGAAGCTGACATGCAGTTTTATGCCCGAACGTTCGCCGTGATAAACGGCCCATGGTAATCGTGTTTTACCGACAGTAATAGTCGTCGAATCAATTGAAAGAAGCGTTCTCGGCATCTTTAGTGTTCGACGTGTAGCACGATTTAACTTGCCAACAATGAATTCGAAAATACGCTTCATAATGGCGTAATCTAGCGCTTTCATGTGCTTTGACAATGATGAATGATCGACGGAAATGAGTCCAACACTCGGACCAACATCGGCTGCGTGACGCAAGCTTTTCCATTCATTTGTCGCAGCACTAATTAAATAAGAAATAACAGTAGAAACCGTGCATTTTCGGGCTGTCTCGGTGTGGTTGAACTCCGTTAAAATCGCCTGGAGCTCTGCTTCTGAAAGAAAGTTTTGAATCAATGTGTGGGATGTGGTATTCTTGTTCATGAGAGATTCCTCGTTTCGTCAATGTTGGTATGGTAACTTACATTGTACAAGAGGAATCTCTCTTTTTGCATTCATTTTTTGGTAGAATTTAGATAATCAACAGACGTGAA
>NZ_JAMBOP010000073.1 GCF_023715645.1 Bacillus cytotoxicus
TTGGTTTTGGTTTTGGTTTTGGTTTTGGTTTTGGTTTTGGTTTTGGTTTTGGTTTTGGTTTTGGTTTTGGTTTTGGTTTTGGTTTTGGTTTTGGTTTTGGTTTTGGTTTTGGTTTTGGTTTTGGTTTCTTTTCTTGCGGAGTCGCTCGGTCTCTGGATTCAAAGTGTGTCGCATCAATAGAGACGACATCATCTGTAATAAACTCTTCTTGAATCGCTTGAAGAAGCAAGGCTTCTTGAACAGTTTCTAGCACATTTGACTCACTTAATTTCTGAGTAAAACGTGAAAAAGAAGCTTCGGAAGAGATGCGATCAGAAAATAAAAAACCGCACTCCAGATGAAACATAAAATCATGTCGTAACCGTTTCACAAGATCTTTAATCGTCGGGATTCGTTCCACAATACGAGCCATTGCGGCGTAATTTAATTCTGTTGGCGCACCATAAATCGATCGTTTCGAAACAACAGCTAAAACGGGTTCGATCGTCAGTGTGGGAAAAATCGCTTCGAATCGTCTCGTTGGTTCTAAATCATATAAATCTTGGATGTCAAACAGACTTTCTTGTCGTATAATAGACATAGGGAGTCAACCTCTTTTCTTGATTTGGTGTGTGTCGTAACTACCATTATACAAGAATTTGGGGAGGTACTCCTTTTTTATGTTCTCAAAACCCTTGGTATATCAGGGCTGAGAATTATGAAATTGATTCATATAATAAATATCATTATATTTATTATATAAGATTAAATAGAAAAGATGGAGTGAAATTCCAATTCACACCATCTTTAGCAACAACTATTTTATAAATCCGTAATAAAACTTTTTTCAAAACATCGTGACTTTATTACAAACCAACACCACGCGTGTTGATTAACCAAAATTATACAATCTCCAATTGATTCAAACACCGATAAAATTTCAATGTTTCTTTTATGCTAATCCTCCACTCGAATGGCAGGACGTCACAAAGAAACAGGCGTGTAAA
>NZ_JAMBOP010000074.1 GCF_023715645.1 Bacillus cytotoxicus
GGAGTATTAGCGAGGATATTTTCGATAAGCATGATTATCTCTTTTTATCCTTCAAGATTTTAGTTTTCTAGTGAACTCTCCCAGCTAGATGTTTCCATCTAGATTTAGAGTTAACGCGTCACACCATTGTAATCTCTATCGATTTTCGTGCCACAATTATCGCACGTATAGATTCTTTCTGATAATTTTAACTGATCTTTTTTGTGATTACACTCACTGCATAATTTACTCGATGCAAAATACTGATCCGCAACGATGTAATATTTACCTTTTTTCTTAGATTTGTACTGTAACATCGTTCGAAACATACCAAATCCATTATCATGCAGCTTTTTTCCTAAGCGCAAACATTGTGCAAGGTTACTTAAGTTCAAATCTTCTACAACAATGGCATGATAATCATTGGTTATCTGATTACTTTTCTTGTGTAGAAAATCTTTTCTTTGGTTTTTTGCTTTTGTTGTTACTTTTTGATATTCTTTCACTTGCTTTTCATAATTTTTACTATATACAATATTTCCTGTTTCATCTGTTTTGGCATGGTTCTTTTTGCGAGCTAAAGATGTATTGATTCTTCGTTGCCTTTTTTCTATGATTTTGTTATACCGACTGTACTGAGCTGTTCGTCCTTCGCTGTCTACATACAATTCGCTTTGACTGTAATCTAGTCCAATTACTTCGTCAGCAGCCACGAATTCTACTTGTTTTTCATTTGGACAAAAATAATCAACAGAAAGAGAAACAACATATTTTGTTCCTTCTCGCTTAATTGTTGCTTTTTTAATGATTCCATCAATCGGTAATTCTCGATGTAGATGAATCGAAATACCTTCTTGAAACTTTGGAATACATAAAAAATAAGAGCCAT
>NZ_JAMBOP010000075.1 GCF_023715645.1 Bacillus cytotoxicus
CGCTTTGTATGTAATCATTTGAATCAATAAACTGTGCGAGATATGGCAAAATGTTTGATTATTTTTCTTTCCCATATTCGTTTCTTGTTTCCAATTTTTGTTTTGACCAATAACGATTTTGCAAACTCTCTCTTCTTGAGCTAGTTTTACAATATGATGACTCGCTTTATGGAAGATGTCTTTTATTTTTAGGTAACGCTTTTGATGAAGTTTTTCTATTCTTTTAGAAGTAAAAGAGCCTTCATTTGTTTGTTTACCTTGCCTGAGAACACTTGTAAAATGGCTCTTCATTTTATTGTAATATTGATTTATGCTTTTGACATGTTTGCCCTTAACAAGTACAGGCTTCATACCTGTGTTTGTTACGATGGTTGCAAGGTTATCAATCCCCAAATCAATACTCATATAACGACCATTCTCTTCGACGGATTGTTGTTCTAAAGGAACATCGATCACTAACTCCACCACATATCCATTGTATTTTGGGATCACACGAACTTGCTTCAGTTTCCCTTCAGTAAACCCTAATTTCCCAATGTTTAATTGCAATTTTGTCTTTGGAAACTTTAAAAACTTATCATGTTTAATGACACAATCTTGATTTGTATACAAGATCTCCTTTTCAGAAGAACGAATATACTTTGGAATTCTAGGTCTTCCAGTATATTTATTTG
>NZ_JAMBOP010000076.1 GCF_023715645.1 Bacillus cytotoxicus
CATGTGTATTTGTAATCGTTAAACGTTTCATTCATAATCCGCTCCTTTTTCTTGTCCTTGGAAACAGTATGGACAAGATTTTGAGAGAGTAAGCACAGAAGATGAAGAAACTAGTCAGTTATATATAATTCTGATATAAAACCCACGCTAAGAAGAACTCGACATAAAAATGAGCAATTTTAACAACACTAAAGTTTAAAAAACTCGTTGAAACAGTTGCTAATGCACCCTAACTTATAAAACCAAGTCATTTTTTGATGCAAGATAATTTATGAGCACACTGAAATTACTTATAAATTCTTAATGATGTGTTTTTTTTAAATTCTGGCGATAGCCATATTAGGTTGATAAATTAATAATATTATAAATTTCACATTGTGATATTGAGAAATAAAATTTTATTTTGCGAAGTTGAAAATCAAATTTTCTCACTTTGCGAAGCTGTCGGATCAATAGTAGGGGCCACCTTATAGGTAGCAATGAAATCGAATTATAGGATCACCTTATCCAAAAAAGAAAAGCACTCCTCGGAGTACTTTTCTTTTTAATAAATATCATCTATACTGTTTTTACTAGGAGTTAAGTTTAGAGTATACTCTCCTAAGTTTAATAATACGTTTTA
>NZ_JAMBOP010000077.1 GCF_023715645.1 Bacillus cytotoxicus
ATATCTCTCGTATCAAGTCGAATACACGTATTTATCAAAAAAATCCCAATCCTGATTATTTTAAAGATGGAAGAATCAAGAAAGGTACAGAGTATATACAAATAGATATGGAGGATTTAATGAACTCTCTTCAGCCAGGACAAACGTGTGAAATATCCAACGCTTATGTAGGAATGAAGGATAAGATACAAACTCGTGTGATTGTTCATCGACTAACAAAAGAACAACAAGAAAAACGATTACAAGATCAAACCGTAAGAGAAAAAAAGAAAGGAATGAAGTATTCTCTTCGTAGTAAACGACTCAGTGGTATCAATGTATATATGACAAACACTTCTACAGATGTTGTCCCAATGGGACAAGTACATGATTGGTATTCTTTACGTTGGCAAATCGAAATTTTATTTAAAACGTGGAAATCATTCTTTTGCATTCATCATTGTAAAAAGATAAAACAAGAACGATTGGAATGCCACTTGTATGGGCAACTGATTGCCATTCTACTCTGTTCCTCTATTATGTTTCAAATGCGGAAGTTACTTCTTATGAAGAAGAAACAAGAATTGAGTGAATATAAAGCTATTTATATGATTAAAGACTATT
>NZ_JAMBOP010000078.1 GCF_023715645.1 Bacillus cytotoxicus
TGTGAAGTATACTTTGGTTCTACTTTGATCAGTATACCGCCATGATTTTCGCATTTGTAAGCAAGCATGTTTCGAAACATACCCCATCCAGCATCAGAAATAGATTTCGATAACTTTCTATTTTTAAGCATGTTTCGAATGTTCAGATTTTCTACAGCGATAACGGCATACTCTTTCGCTAGATTGTAACTGAGTTTATGCAGAAAATCTCTGCGCTGGTTCGCTACTTTTTCGTGTAGCTTGCGAACACGCTCTGCCTGTTTTATAAAGTTAGCAGAACCTTTTTTCTTCTTAGAAAGTTTTCGCTGTGCTTTCTTGAGTTGTTTTTCTTTTTCACGGAGAAATCTAGGATTTTCATATTCTAAACCATTAGAAAGAACGGCATACTTATATAATCCCACGTCAATTCCTACCGCACGATTGGTATCGATATCAGATGGTACCACTTGTCTTTCGACACTAAAAATAGCGTACCATCTTTTCCCTTGACGTTTGAGAATCAGTTGTTTGATTGTTCCTTCGATTGGTCTATGAAGTAGGACATCTATTTCTCCCAATTTTTTATTATATAACTTACCGTTATCAGAAA
>NZ_JAMBOP010000079.1 GCF_023715645.1 Bacillus cytotoxicus
GAAGCAGATGTTATCTAGTTTTGAAGGAATATACCTTCATAAGTCTGGTAATGATGGCAGAGAGGTCACACCCGTTCCCATACCGAACACGGAAGTTAAGCTCTCTAGCGCCGATGGTAGTTGGGACCTTGTCCCTGTGAGAGTAGGACGTTGCCAGGCTTATATTATTCCGCAGTAGCTCAGTGGTAGAGCTATCGGCTGTTAACCGATCGGTCGTAGGTTCGAGTCCTACCTGCGGAGCCAATTGGAGAGCTGTCCGAGCTGGCCGAAGGAGCACGATTGGAAATCGTGTATACGTCATAAGCGTATCAAGGGTTCGAATCCCTTGCTCTCCGCCATAAAAACTTTGGCCCGTTGGTCAAGTGGTTAAGACACCGCCCTTTCACGGCGGTAACACGGGTTCGAATCCCGTACGGGTCACCACTTTGGAGGATTAGCTCAGCTGGGAGAGCACCTGCCTTACAAGCAGGGGGTCGGCGGTTCGATCCCGTCATCCTCCACCATATAAAATTATAAATATCATCGCGGGGTGGAGCAGCACGGTAGCTCGTCGG
>NZ_JAMBOP010000008.1 GCF_023715645.1 Bacillus cytotoxicus
CTTCCTCAAACAAGCGGAACAGAACCGCTTGTTTGAGGAAGAAAATCTAAAAAACAGCAAAACCCACGGAGAAAACTTATTTTCTCCGTGGGTTTTAGTCATTTAAAGGGACTTTTGGGACAGCCCCATTTTTTATCCTGTTATTTTCGGAATCGGGCCTGTACTTTATTTCGTTTTCGATCACGATATAAAACGAAGCCGCCAAAGATGTAAAAACCTATTGCAAAACAGAGTACGCCGATTAAAAATTGTAGCCATAATACAGGGATTGGAGAGAAAAGAATACCAAAGACAGTGTCTCTCATCAATTTAATACCTACTACAGCTAGCGAAATGGGGATAACCGCTAATAGAAGAGCGAGATAACGTTGCATAAGGAAGACTCCTTTTCTGACAATTTTGTATATACAAAATGATGTAATAACTTATGTTTGTTTGTCAAGGGGTTTCGGAGGAAGTAAGATAGAGGTATGAAAAATTTTGCAGAGATGTTGCGGGAGGATTGGTAGCATATGAAACAAAGGGCATTAATTATTGGAGCGGGTGCTGGAGGTAGTGCGATTCTAGGTTTGCTGCAAAAATCGAATATATTTGAAGTTGTTGCAATTGTGGATATTGATGAAAGGGCAAAGGGGATTCAACTTGCAAAGAGTCTTTATATTTCTACAGGGAGTGACTGGGAAGTTTTTATACGTGAGGACATTGATGTCATCTTTGATATGACAGGTGATTACAGTGTGTATGAAAAGGTTTTAGTGCAGAAAAAAGAAGATGTACTCCTAGTCCCAGGGAATGTTGCGAATATTGGTGTGAAGCTTGCGCATGAAAAAGAAAGGTTGATCGGGCAATTAAAAGATCAAACGCAGCAACGGGATCTTATTTTAAATTCCACACACGACGGTATGATCGTGGTTGATAAAGAAGGGCATGTATTATTATTCAATAAAAGTGCGGAACGGATGACGGGATATAAAAGGGAAGAAGTTGTTAATAAGTATATTTTAGAAGTCATTCCAACGAGTAAGTTGCTTCGTATTATTCGTACGAAACAAATTGAGATTAATCAAGAATTAACATTAGATAATGGAAAGAAAATTATTTCAACGCGCATTCCGATTTTAAATGAAATTGGAGACGTGCAAGGGGCATTTGCCGTTTTTAAAGATATTACTGAAATTGTAAATTTGGCTGAAGAAGTAACGGATTTAAAAGAAATTCAAACATTGCTAGAAGCGATTATCCATTCTTCTGAAGAAGCAATTTCTGTTGTTGATGAACAAGGACGAGGGCTTGTGATTAACCCGGCTTATACAAAATTAACAGGTCTTTCAGAAGAAGATATTATTGGTAAGCCGGCGACAACGGATATTGTAGAAGGGGAAAGTATGCATATGAAGGTGCTGCGGACGCGCAGAGCAGTGCGTGGTATTCATATGAAAATTGGACAAAAAAAGAGAGATGTTATTGTAAACGTAGCTCCGGTTATTGTTGACGGGATTTTAAAGGGGAGTGTCGGTGTAATTCGCGATGTATCCGAGATTCAAAAATTAACAAATGAATTAAATAGGGCGAGACAAATTATTCGTACGTTAGAAGCGAAATATTCCTTTGACGATATTATTGGAACAGCAGAAGGGATTGTGGCGGCGATTGAACAGGCGAAACTAGGAGCGAATACTCCGGCTACGGTATTGCTGCGCGGAGAGTCAGGAACTGGAAAGGAATTATTTGCACACGCCATTCATAATGGCAGCAATCGGAAGTACAATAAGTTTGTTCGTGTAAATTGTGCAGCAATTTCTGAATCGTTATTAGAAAGTGAACTGTTTGGTTATGAAGAAGGTGCGTTTTCTGGAGCGCGTCGCGGGGGGAAACGTGGTTTTTTTGAAGAAGCGAACAATGGAAGTATTTTCTTGGATGAAATTGGAGAATTGTCTGCGAATACACAAGCGAAGTTACTTCGCGTTTTACAAGAGAAGGAAATTGTAAGAGTTGGAGGTACGAAGCCGATTCCGATTAATGTTCGAGTTATTGCTGCAACGCATGTGAATTTAGAAAAGGCGATTTTAGATGGTGATTTTCGGGAAGATTTATATTATCGGTTAAATAAAATTCCGATCCATATTCCATCACTTGGGCAGCGGAAAGAAGATATTGCTGAAATTGCTGAGCGGCTCATTCAAAAGATTAATCAAGATTATGGGCGGAATGTTGAGGGGTTAACAGAATCGGCGGTGCAGTATTTACAATCATATGATTGGCCGGGAAATGTGCGTGAACTTGAAAATATTTTAGGACGAGCAATTATTTTTATGAATTATAACGAGATGTATATGGATGTCCATCATTTACCGCTGCTACATCATGAAGACCAACATGAACTTATGGGGAAAAATTTACTTCCTGAATTAGAAGAAAGGCCGCTTGAGGATTTAGTGGCTGAATTTGAGGGGAATATTATCCATGAGTATTTGTCTAGATTTAAGGGGAACAAAACAAAAACGGCACAAGCGTTAGGTATTTCGGTTCGGAATTTATATTATAAGTTAGAAAAATACGATCGTGCAAAAAATAGCACGCAATAAATTGCATACCACGCAATTTATTGCGTGGTATGCACGGTGCGACAAAATTAGACAGAATTTTTCTGTAATTTAAAAATGTTGATTTTTCTACGTTTTGAATGCGTTTTCAAAAATATTTGAACGGATTCAAAAAGTTGGCACGTTATTTGCTTTAATATATAAGCGAGGGACGACGAGGAAGGGTTGATTACAAAATATGAAGTTACAAACTTTAATGGATCAAGCAGCAAAGCAACCGAAAAAAACAGTTGCTGTTGCAGTAGCTGAAGATCATGAAGTAATTGAAGCCGTTGTAAAGGCTGTACAATTACAGTTAGCTCAATTTCGTCTATATGGAAATCAAGAAACAATTATAAGTATGTTACAAGAGCATGGATTAGCTCTTTCAGAACATATTGAAGTAATTTCTACGACATCTAACGCAGAAGCTGCTGAATTAGCAGTAAAATCTGTTAGAGGTGGAGAAGCGGATGTGTTGATGAAGGGTAATATTCCAACAGCTAACATTCTAAAAGCAGTATTAAATAAAGAGTGGGGTCTTCGTAAAGGCGGTGTGTTATCACACGTTGCAGCTTTTGAAGTACCGAATTACGATCGCTTTATCATCGTAACAGATGCAGCGATGAATATCGCTCCAGATGTACAGCAAAAAGCGGCAATTGCACAAAATGCAGTTGAAGTTGCCCGGGCAATAGGAGTAGAAATACCGAAAGTAGCTCCGATTGCTGCTGTAGAAGTTGTAAATCCTGCAATGCAAGCAACGATTGATGCAGCAATGTTAACGCAAATGAATCGCCGGGGGCAAATTAAAAATTGTATCGTTGACGGACCACTTGCTTTAGATAATGCTGTTTCACAAATTGCAGCAGAGCATAAAGGAATTCAAAGCGATGTCGCTGGTAAAGCAGATATTTTACTCGTCCCAACAATTGAAGCTGGAAATGTACTATATAAATCACTTGTATATTTTGCGGATGCAAAAGTAGGAGCGATTATCGCTGGAGCGAAAGCACCGATTGTGTTAACATCCCGTGCAGATTCAGCAGAAACAAAGGTGTATTCATTAGCATTGGCAGTTGCGACTGCTTCTAAATAAACTTTCTTGCAATACATGTTTTATTTTCATTCATGATTAAGGAAATGCGTCTAATATAGTGGACTAAAATTGAAAATGGTAAACATATCAAGGGGGAAATTACAATGACATTAGAAATTTTCAAATACTTAGAAACTTATGATTACGAGCAAGTGGTATTTTGTCAAGATAAAGAATCAGGATTAAAAGCAATTATTGCAATTCATGACACAACTCTTGGACCAGCTCTTGGCGGAACAAGAATGTGGACATACGATTCTGAAGAAGCGGCAATTGAAGATGCTCTTCGTCTTGCAAAAGGTATGACATACAAAAACGCAGCAGCTGGTTTAAACTTAGGCGGTGCAAAAACAGTTATTATCGGCGACCCACGCAAAGATAAGAGCGAAGCAATGTTCCGTGCATTAGGACGTTACATTCAAGGATTAAATGGTCGTTACATCACAGCTGAAGATGTTGGTACAACTGTAGATGATATGGATATTATTCATGAAGAAACAGATTTCGTAACAGGTATTTCACCTTCATTCGGTTCTTCCGGTAACCCATCTCCAGTAACTGCTTACGGCGTATACGTTGGTATGAAAGCAGCTGCAAAAGAAGCGTTCGGTACAGATAGCTTAGAAGGTAAAGTAATTGCTGTTCAAGGTGTAGGGAATGTAGCTTATCACCTATGCAAACACCTACATGCAGAAGGTGCAAAATTAATCGTTACAGATATCAATAAAGAAGCTGTACAACGTGCTGTAGAAGAGTTTGGTGCAACTGCTGTTGAGCCAAATGAAATTTACGGCGTAGAATGTGACATCTATGCACCATGTGCATTAGGAGCAACTGTAAACGACGAAACAATCCCACAATTAAAAGCAAAAGTAATTGCTGGTTCTGCAAACAACCAATTAAAAGAAGATCGTCACGGTGATATCGTTCATGAAATGGGCATTGTATATGCACCGGATTATGTTATTAACGCAGGCGGCGTAATTAACGTAGCGGACGAGTTATACGGATACAATAGAGAGCGTGCATTAAAACGTGTAGAAGCAATTTATGACACAATTGAAAAAGTAATTACAATTTCAAAACGTGATGGTGTTCCAACATATGTAGCAGCAGATCGTCTTGCTGAAGAACGCATCGCAAGCTTAAAAAATACACGCAGCACATTTTTAAGTAACGGCCATAACATTTTAAGCCGTCGCTAATTAACAAAATAATAGTAACTACTCAGTCACTCTATGAAAAAAAGGCAGAAAACCACTTTCTTTTTAGGTTGGCGAGAGCAACTGGCCATGCTAGGAGCGGTCAGGGCCTTTTCCTGCCACGTGCAACGTTTTAAAACAAAGAAAAGTAGCGAGGTGTATTGCCATTTTTATCTTCACGACAGCAATCTAGATGCTGAAAAATGAAAATAACTTCCAATGAAATGTATGACTGAGTAGTTACAAATAATAAAGGGGAAAGCAGTAGCAACTTCATTTATTAGCTGCTACTGTCTTTCTAAATAAATGGTGGGGGGAGCAGACTTGTTCGTGAATCGAATTCTTGTCATTAATCCTGGTAGCACGTCTACGAAGATTGGTGTTTTTGATAATGAAAGGCCTGTTTTAGAAGAAACAATTCGTCATGACGAAGAACAAATCGGGAAATATAAGCGCATTATTGATCAATATGAATTTCGTAAGCAAACTATTTTAGAGGTTCTTCATTCCCATGGCATTAATATTTCTAAGTTAAATGCTGTATGTGGTCGCGGCGGGCTACTTCGTCCGATTGAAGGCGGTACGTATACAGTAAACGAAGCGATGCTAGAAGATTTGAAAAATGGTTTTAGTGGTCATCATGCTTCTAATTTAGGTGGAATTTTAGCATATGAAATTGCTTCTGGACTTAACATTCCAGCATTTATTGTTGATCCAGTAGTAGTAGATGAAATGGAAGATATTTCTCGTATTAGCGGAATAGCTGGCTTGGAGCGAAGAAGTATTTTTCATGCGCTAAATCAAAAAGCAGTAGCTCGTAAAGTTGCGAAACAACTTGAGCGTAAATATGAAGATTTAAATGTATTAATTGCACATATGGGCGGCGGTATTTCAGTTGGTGCTCATAAAGAAGGAAGAGTTATTGATGTAAATAACGGTTTAAATGGCGATGGACCATTCAGCCCAGAGCGTGCAGGAACAGTTCCAGTAGGTCAACTTGTAGAAATGTGTTTCTCTGGGGAATATTACCGTGATGAAATGATGAAAAAAATTGTTGGACAGGGAGGCTTAGTGAGCTTACTTGGTACAAACGATGCAATTAAAGTTGAAAAAATGGTAGAACAAGGCGATCCAGAAGCAACGCTTGTTTATACAGCGATGGCATATCAAGTTGCAAAAGAGATCGGTGCTGCAAGTGCAGTTCTTCATGGGAAAATAGATGCCATTGTTTTAACGGGCGGGCTTGCATATAGTAAAATACTTGTTGATGAAATTAAAGAACGCGTTCATTGGATTGCAGATGTCATTGTACATCCAGGAGAAGATGAACTGCAAGCATTAGCAGAAGGTGCACTTCGTGTACTTCGTGATGAAGAAACTGCAAAAGAGTATGCTGTACGTGAAAAAGAAACAGTAGCTAGGGGTTGAGTAATATGGCAAAAGAATACGATTTAGTCATCGTTGGCGGTGGTACAGGCGGATATGTCGCTGCTATTCGTGCATCACAATTAGGATTAACAACAGCGCTTGTCGAAAAAGAAAATTTAGGTGGTACTTGCTTACATAAAGGTTGTATTCCTAGTAAAGCATTACTTCGTAGTGCTGAAGTTTTTGCAACTGCGAAAAAAGGTGAAGAATTCGGCGTTGTAACAAGCAATGTAGAATTAAATTTTGCAAAAGTACAAGAGCGTAAAGAAAAAATCGTAAGCCAACTTCATAAAGGTGTTCAACATTTAATGAAGCAAGGGGAAATCGATGTATATGAAGGAATTGGTCGTATTCTTGGCCCATCTATTTTCTCACCGATGCCAGGAACGATTTCTGTTGAATTCGCAAACGGCGACGAAAATGAAATGCTGATTCCGAAAAACGTAATCGTTGCAACAGGATCACGTCCAAATTCTTTACCAGGGCTTGAACTTGATGGTGAATATGTAATGTCATCTGACCATGCCTTGAAAATGGAAACTCTTCCTAAATCAATCATTATTGTTGGCGGCGGCGTAATTGGTATTGAGTGGGCATCTATGCTTGCTGATTTCGGCGTAGAAGTAACTGTACTTGAATATGCAAAACACGTTCTACCGCTTGAAGATCAAGATGTTTCTAAGGAAATGCAACGTTTACTTAAGAAAAAAGGCATTAAAGTTGTAACTGGTGCCAAAGTGTTACCAGAAACTTTAGTAAAAGATAGTGGTGTAACGATTCAAGCTGAATTGAATGGTGAAAATAAAGAATATAAAGCTGAAAAAATGCTTGTATCTGTTGGTAGACAAGCAAACACACAAAATATCGGCTTAGAAAATACAGATATCGTTGTTGAAAAAGGTTATATTCAAACAAATGAATATTATCAAACGAAAGAATCGCACATTTATGCGATTGGCGATGTAATTGGTGGCCTGCAACTTGCGCATGTTGCTTCTCATGAAGGAATTGTAGCGGTTGAACATATTGCTAGAAAAGAACCGATGCCAATTGATTACTCGATGGTATCTAAATGTGTATATAGTAGCCCAGAAGTTGCTTCTGTCGGTTTAACAGAGCAAGAAGCAAAAGAAAAAGGTTACAAATTAAAAGTAGGTAAATTCTCATTCCGTGCAATCGGTAAAGCGCTTGTATATGGAGAATCTGATGGTTTTGTAAAACTTGTTGTTGATGAAGAAACAAATGATATTCTTGGTGTTCATATGATTGGACCGCACGTAACAGATATGATCTCAGAAGCAGGTCTTGCAAGAGTATTAGATGCAACACCTTGGGAAGTTGCACATACAATTCATCCACATCCATCATTATCAGAAGCGATTGGTGAAGCTGCGTTAGCGGTTGATGGAAAAGCGTTACATGGCTAAAAGGAATGGATAGTGTATTGTTCTTGCTTTATAATAGAGCGGGGTAAAAAGGATTTAGGAGGGTGTTAAAATGGCTGAAGTAAAAGAAAAACGCCATGAAGAGCTTGGTTTAAGCGATGAGCAAGTATTAGAACTGTATCGCACGATGTTACTCGCACGTAAAATTGACGAGCGTATGTGGTTATTAAACCGTGCAGGGAAAATTCCGTTTGTAATTTCTTGTCAAGGACAAGAAGCTGCACAAGTAGGAGCAGCATTTGCACTTGATCGTGAAAAAGACTACGCACTGCCGTATTATCGTGATATGGGTGTCGTGTTAGCATTCGGTATGACAGCGAGAGAGCTTATGTTATCTGGGTTTGCAAAAGCAGAAGATCCAAACTCTGGTGGACGCCAAATGCCTGGACACTTTGGACAAAAGAAAAATCGCATCGTGACAGGTTCTTCACCAGTTACAACGCAAGTGCCACATGCAGTAGGTATTGCGTTGGCTGGAAAGATGGAAGGAAAAGATTTAGTAACATTTGTTACATTTGGTGAAGGTTCTTCTAACCAAGGTGATTTCCATGAAGGTGCAAACTTTGCTGGCGTACACAAATTACCTGTTATTTTCATGTGTGAAAATAACAAATATGCAATCTCGATTCCTGTTGAAAAACAATTAGCATGTAAAAATGTATCTGACCGTGCAATTGGTTATGGGATGCCAGGATACACAGTAGACGGAAATGATCCGCTTGAAGTATATAAAGCTGTAAAAGAAGCAGCAGATCGCGGACGCCGTGGTGAAGGTCCAACATTAATTGAAACGGTATCTTATCGTTTAACAGCACATTCTAGTGATGACGATGATCGTGTTTACCGTGACCGAGAAGAAGTAGAAGAAGCAAAGAAAAAAGATCCAATCTTTACATTTGCAAATTACTTAAAAGAAGTAGGCATTTTAACAGAGGAATCTGAAAAACAAATGCTAGATGATATCATGCATATCGTAAACGAAGCAACAGAATATGCAGAAAATGCTCCGTATGCAGATCCAGAGTCTGCATTAAAGCACGTATACGCGGAATAAGGGGGAACGTTTCATGGCTGTAATGTCTTATATTGACGCGATTACATTAGCAATGCGCGAGGAAATGGAACGCGATGAGAAAGTATTTGTATTAGGAGAAGACGTTGGTAAAAAGGGCGGCGTATTTAAAGCGACAAATGGATTATATAATCAATTTGGCGAAATGCGCGCGCTTGATACACCACTTGCAGAATCTGCAATTGCTGGGGTAGCAATCGGTGCAGCAATGTATGGAATGCGCCCAATTGCAGAAATGCAATTTGCTGACTTCATTATGCCAGCGGTGAACCAAATTGTTTCTGAAGCAGCAAAAATTCGTTACCGCTCTAACAATGATTGGACTTGCCCAGTAACAATCCGCGCACCATTTGGCGGCGGTGTTCATGGTGCATTGTATCATTCTCAATCTGTAGAAGCGCTTTTTGCAAACCAACCTGGTTTAAAAATTGTCATTCCTTCTACACCATATGATGCAAAAGGTTTATTAAAAGCAGCAATTCGTGATGAAGATCCAGTATTATTCTTTGAACATAAACGTGCATATCGCTTAATTAAAGGTGAAGTGCCGGAAGATGATTACGTATTACCAATTGGAAAAGCAGACGTAAAACGTGAAGGTGATGACATTACTGTTATTACATATGGATTATGTGTTCACTTTGCTCTTCAAGCTGCTGAAAAATTAGCACAAGATGGCATTTCTGCTCACGTTCTTGATTTACGTACTGTGTATCCGTTAGATAAAGAAGCAATTATTGAAGCTGCTTCAAAAACAGGTAAAGTTCTTCTAGTAACGGAAGATAATAAAGAAGGAAGCATTATAAGTGAAGTAGCGGCAATTATCGCAGAAAATTGCTTATTTGATCTTGATGCACCAATTGCTCGTCTTGCAGGTCCAGACGTTCCAGCAATGCCATATGCACCAACAATGGAGAAATTCTTTATGGTGAATCCAGATAAAGTGGAAAAAGCAATGCGCGAACTTGCGGAATTTTAATCGGGGGGACTATACATGGCTGTAGAAAAAATTACAATGCCTCAGCTTGGGGAGAGTGTAACAGAAGGTACAATTAGTAAATGGCTTGTTTCTGTTGGTGATCACGTAAATAAATATGATCCACTTGCAGAAGTAATGACAGATAAAGTAAACGCAGAAGTACCTTCCTCTTTTAGCGGGGTTGTCACAGAATTAATCGCTGGCGAAGGGGATACATTAGCTGTCGGTGAAGTGATTTGTATGATTCAAGTTGAGGGAGCAAATGAAGTAGCTGCAACAACTGTAGAAGAGAAAACGAAAGAAGCGCCAAAAGCAGAAGTAGCTGCACCGGCATCAACTGCACCGAAAGCGAAGCAACCGACTGATGGTAAACCGCGCTTTTCACCAGCTGTATTAAAACTTGCAGGTGAACATAATATCGATCTAGCTGCAGTAGTAGGCACGGGAGCAAACGGTCGTATTACGCGTAAAGATATTTTAACATTAGTTGAGTCTGGTAATATTCCACAAGCAGGCGCACAAAAAGAAGTGGCTGCTGCACCAATTACACAAGAAGCACCAAAAGCAGCGCCAGCAGCACCAAAAGCAGAAGTGGCAAAACCGGTATCTGTACCAACAGTGCCTGGAGATATCGAAATCCCAGTGACTGGTGTTCGTAAAGCAATTGCTGCAAACATGCTGCGCAGTAAACATGAAGCACCACACGCTTGGATGATGGTTGAAGTGGATGTAACAGATCTTGTTTCATACCGTAATTCAATTAAAGGTGAATTTAAAAAGCGTGAAGGCT
Organism: Bacillus cytotoxicus; assembly: GCF_023715645.1. Taxonomy (GTDB): domain Bacteria; phylum Bacillota; class Bacilli; order Bacillales; family Bacillaceae_G; genus Bacillus_A; species Bacillus_A cytotoxicus_A. The sequence continues at coordinate 10,598 of NZ_JAMBOP010000008.1, forward strand.
TTAATTTAACATTCTTTGCATTCTTCGTAAAAGCCGTTGCACAAGCTTTAAAAGAATATCCACAAATTAATTCTATGTGGGCTGGCGATAAAATTGTTCAGAAGAAAGATATTAACCTGTCGATCGCAGTTGCAACTGACGATGAATTATTCGTTCCGGTTATTAAGCATTCTGATGAGAAAACAATTAAAGGTATCGCTCGTGAAATTACTGAACTTGCAACAAAAGTACGTACGAAGTCATTAAAAGCTGACGAAATGCAAGGTGGAACATTTACGATTAATAACACAGGATCATTTGGTTCTGTTCAATCTATGGGTATTATTAACTATCCACAAGCAGCAATTTTACAAGTAGAATCTATCGTGAAACGTCCAGTAATTATGGACAACGGTATGTTCGGTGCACGTGATATGGTTAACTTATGCCTATCTCTTGACCACCGCGTATTAGACGGATTCATTTGCGGTAAGTTCTTAGGACGCGTAAAAGAAATTCTTGAAAATACATCTGCAGATAATACTTCTGTATATTAATGATAGGAAAGCTCGCCAATTGGCGGGCTTTTTTTGTATACAAATTCACTTTGATTTTTGGCCATATAAGTTACTGCATGAAGAAAACAACGTACCCTGCAATCGTATTCTCCCTTTGCTTTCCACTGTGGACGTGGCAGAAAAAGGTCCTGACCGCTTTTTCCTCTTTTTATAATGTTTTTTACATAGACAATATAATTAAACACAAACTAAAAGGAGGAATTTAATTAAGGGGTGCCATCTATTATGCATATGCACATATTTGAAGGCGCAAAGCATCTTTCGAGTTTCGAGTGGATGCTCCGTGCTATAGTGGCATATATGTTTTTAATTATTGTGGCAAAAGCGATGGGACAACGCTCTATTGCCCAGCTTCGTTTTTTAGATCTGATTCTCGTGCTATTATTAGAGGGAAATCTAACGAATGCATTGTCTGATGAAAAAGTAGGTCTTTTGGGTTCTATGATTACATCGTTTATTCTCGTTGTACTTCATATAGTAAGTTCTATTTTGACATTAAAGTGGGATCGGTGGAGACGGTTTTTAGAGCCTGCACCAATTATTCTTATACATAATGGTTCCGTTCAGTTTAATAATTTAAAGAAAGCGCGGATTACAGTCGAGTATTTATTTTCGGAGCTAAGATTGCAAGGTATTACAGATATTCAAACAGTAAAACTAGCTTTATGGGAAGCAAGTGGGGTTGTTTCTGTATTTCAATATGCAGCATATGAAACAGTGTCTCGAAAAGATATGAAAATATACGCAGAACAATCACCTATTACATTTATCCTAATAAAGAATGGGAAGATCCAAAAGGATGTTCTCGCTTTAATAGAAAAAACAGAAAAATGGATAAAAGATGAGTTAAAGCAAAAAGTACCGATTCAATCGATTCAATTAGCGACAGTAGATAAAAAGGGAAAAATTAACATTTTGCTAAAAAAATAAGCATTTTTCCAGTTTATACATATGATACAATGATGTGGACAAGGAAATATAGAAGAAAGGTTTGTTGTAATGGGATATGTGGAGGAATTACGGAAAATAGTAGGGCATCGTCCTTTAATTTTAGTCGGTTCGGTTGTGCTTGTATTAAATAAAGAAGGCGAAGTATTATTACAGCAAAGACAAGAACCGTATGGAAAATGGGGACTTCCTGGTGGATTAATGGAGCTTCGGGAATCACCGGAAGAAACGGCATGCCGTGAAGTATATGAAGAGGCTGGTATTCGTGTAAAGAATTTGCAGCTTATTAATGTGTTCTCAGGTGCAAAACATTTTGTGAAATTAGAAAACGGTGATGAGTTTCAAGCAGTAACGACTGCCTATTATACTCATGATTATGAAGGAGAACCTACTGTAAACAAAGAGGAAGCAATCCAATTAAAGTTTTTTCCGGTTACAGAATTGCCAGAGTATATTGTAGGGTCGCATAAAAGAATGATAGAAGTATATGTAGAAATGATGCGGGATAAATTGGTATTGTAATATATAAATATAAATTAAAAACCTTTTCTTTTTAGATGGACGAGAGCGTCTGACCATGGGTAGACGCGGTTAGGGCCTTTTTCTGCCACATACGATGTTTAAACAAAGTTAGCAAGTAAGTAGTAGGTTACTTTTTGCTTGGCATGGCGGCGACTTTTGTGTTGGAAAGTCAAGTTAGATTTGTATATAATGGAAATAGAGATGCGAAAACACAGTTCTGGTTGGTAGTCCAGACGTATAATTTTTTTTATACCAATAACCTTCCCCTCCGGGATGTCCAGCATTTCTGAATATGCTTGTAAGGGAGGGACTGTCAGTGAAGTTGACAGTATATCATGACGGTCAGTATTTTGTAGGAATGGTTGAAAGAGAAGAAAAGGGAAAGTTGTATGCAGTACGGCACATTTTTGGTACTGAACCGTCAGATGAAGAGGTGCTTTTGTTTGTAAATGATGCGTTGTTACCGCATTTTAATCGCTATGCGAAATGCGGCGTAGCGATGAAGCAACAAAAGCGTCCGAAAAATGTAAAGCGCATGATTCGGCAAGCAGCAAAGGAATTAAAAAGTTCAAAATTTACGAAAGCACAAGAAGCGATTCAGTTATCGTATGAAGTGCATAAAAAAGAAAAGCAAGTGCAATCGAAGGAAATGCGAGAAGTAGAAAAACGGAAAAAGCGTGCGCTAAAAGTGCAAAAAGCGAAACAAAAGCATCGTGGTCATTAAGAAAAACGTCTTAGAGTCCCTTCTCTAAGACGTTTTTTTAGTGAAACATGTTATAAAGCAAATAAGTTTACTTGTATTTTAGAAATGGTTATTGGTAAGATACAGATAGAGATATTTGAGGAGGTGTAGTAACTGTTAACCGAAAGTTGTAAAACTTTATAAAATCCTACTGAAAAATAGTCAACTTTCGTTCAGCAATTAAATCTTTAATTGTTTTATCTAATCATTTTCTAATTTGGATCTTGATTTCATCTGATAGCCGTTTGAGTTATTCATATAAATCCATATGGACTGAATTTGATCATGCTTTTATCAAGGTTTTCACTTATGTACATCATCTCTAAATACATTATAATGTATTTAAGGAGGTGATAAAGAGTGATTCTAGCGGAAAAAGTTAGACTTAAGCCAACTTTAGAGCAAGAACATCAACTATGGAAGTCGGTAGGAACAGCAAGGTGGGCATATAACTTTGCACTGTCTAAACAAGAAGAAAATTATAAACAAAGTGGTAAGTTTTTAAATGATGGTGTTCTTCGTAAAGAGCTGACAAAACTCAAGAAAATAGATGAATATGCTTGGTTGTATGATGTGTCTAACAATATTACAAAGCAAGCGATTAAAGACTTATGCGAAGCGTATAAACGATTCTTTAAAGGATTGACGGAGAAACCTAAATGTAAGAGTCGTAAGCGCTCCAAACCATCTTTTTATAATGACCCGATGAAACTAAAAGTCAAAAACAGAAGAGTTCTTATTGAAAAAGTTGGATGGGTGAAAACATCTGAACAGATACAAATAGATGTCAAGTATTCTAATCCTCGTATTAGTTTTGATGGTAAGTATTGGTATATATCGGTTGGGATTGAGCACGAAATTCCGAAACAAGAGTTGACAAATGAAAGTGTAGGAATAGACGTGGGTGTAAAAGAACTCGCAGTTTGCTCCAATGGAATGACTTTCAAAAGCATCAATAAAACAAAAATAGTAAAACAGGCAGAGAAACGCCTTCGTAGGTTGCAACGTCAAGTTTCTCGTAAATATGAAATGAATAAGGAGGGAAGCCGTTTTGTCAAAACAAGCAACGTTATAAAACTCGAAAAAAGAATACAACGACTGCATAGACGTTTGACAAACATTCGTGATAATCACATTCACCAAGCAACAACTGCAATCGTGAAAACCAAACCTTGCAGAGTTGTTATGGAAACATTAAACATCAGAGGAATGATGAAAAATAAACATTTGTCAAAAGCTATCGCACAACAAAAATTATACGATTTTAAGATGAAATTAAAGTATAAGTGCGAGAAACAAGGGATTGAATTTGTAGAATCTGACAAGTGGTATCCATCTTCTAAAATGTGTTCAAGTTGTGGAAAGATTAAGAAAGACTTAACGCTGTCTGAGCGAGTGTATAAATGTGATTGCGGATTAAAAATAGATAGAGATGTAAACGCATCTATAAATTTGTCACGTTATGAATTAGCAAATTAACACTGGAACGTTATTGCTAATATGTAGGATTCGTTGTATCCGAATTTACGCTTGTGGAGTGTTATACCAAACGAAAGTAGCTTCGGCAAAATCGGACACGTAGAAGCAGGAAGTAAACAATTTCTTATAGAGTTTTATAAGGTTTTGGCAACGGGAAAGCTTTGGTTAACTTCAACTTTTTTATGAATGACGTTGTTCGTCAAGCACGCGAAGAAATCGTAGCGGCTGGTTATACAGAATTAACAACGCCGGAAGCTGTAGAGGAAGCACTGCAAAAGAAAGGTACAACACTTGTAATGGTAAACTCTGTATGCGGTTGTGCAGGTGGGATTGCTCGCCCTGCAGCAGCTCATTCTATTCATTATGATAAACGCCCAGATCACCTTGTTACTGTATTTGCAGGTCAAGATAAAGAGGCAACAGCACGTGCGCGTGAATACTTTGAAGGGTATCCACCATCTTCTCCATCGTTTGCACTATTGAAAGATGGAAAGATCGTAACGATGGTTGAGCGTCATGAGATTGAAGGCCATGATGCAATGCAAGTTATCGCGAAATTGCAATCATACTTTGAAGAACATTGTGATGAAATGTAATATACGTTTTAGAACCGTTAAGATTGAAATCTTAACGGTTCTTTTTTATGCATAATATAAGTTGTTTATGCAAATAATTATACGGTGTATATCGATTTATTTATGTTTTATAAATAAAAATAAATTTATTTTTATTTTATTTATTGCATAAAAATAAATTTGTTGTTACAATACATTCATCGAATAAAAATACAACAAAACATTATAAATATACATTTATCAGGAGGGAAAGCAATGAAGAAGTTTTTATCAGTTTCAGTTGCACTTATTTTAATCATGAGTATATTCACTGCTTGTAGTAAGGGTGGAAATGCAGGGAGTGATAATAAAAAGAAAGTGTTAGTTATGGGAACGTCTGCAGATTACAAACCGTATGAATATGTGGATGCAAAAAAGAGTGAAGATGTTATCGGTTTCGATATCGATGTTATGAATTATATTAGTAAAGAATTAGGCTATAAAGTGAAAGTCAAAGATATGGACTTTGGTGGATTGTTAGCATCATTAGAGGCTGGAAAAGTTGACTTTGTCATGGCGGGAATGACGCCGACAGCAGATCGTAAGAAAAATGCCGATTTTACAGATATTTATTTTGTCGCTAAAAATGTAATCATCTCTAAACAAGGTGCAAATATTAATACATTGCAAGATCTAAAAGGAAAAAAAGTAGGAGTACAAACAGGATCTATCCAAGAAGAAAAAGCGAAAGATTTGCAAAAGCAAATATCGTTCCAATTTGAAGGACGTGACCGTGTACCAGAACTAATTCAAGAAATTCAAGCAGGCCGTTTTGATGCAATTATTTTAGAAGATACAGTAGCAAAAGGATATTTAGAAAAAAATAAAGAGTTAAAGAGTGTGGAGATTCCAGAAGCTGCAGATGAAGCTGGTTCAGCAATTGCGCTTCCGAAAAATAGTGATAAGACAGAAGAATTTAATAAAGTAATTAAGAAAATGAAAGAAAATGGAGAAATGAACAAATTAGTGAAGAAATGGTTTGGCGGCGGTAAGTAAGCCGCCTTTCCTTCTTCTAGAGAGGACTGATTTAAGATGAACTTGGATTTTTCGCAAATAGTGCCTTCAATACCATATATATTGAAGGGTTTAGAAGTAACATTAAAAATTGTTGCTGTTGCTTCTTTACTTGGTTTTGCGCTAGGTACGTTATTAGCGCTTTGTAAAATTGCTAGAATAAAAGTTTTAAGTATAATTGCTGATTTTTATACATCTCTTTTTCGCGGTACACCGCTTGTACTACAATTGATGCTTATTTATTATGGTCTCCCGCAAATTACAGGATATGATATTTCAGCGTTTTTAGCAGCAGTGTTAGCATTTAGCTTAAATTCAGGTGCATACATGTCAGAAGTCATTCGTGCTGGAATTCAAGCGGTTGATAAGGGACAAACAGAAGCGGCAATGGCACTTGGTATTCCATATGGTAGAATGATGCGAAATATTATTTTACCGCAAGCATTAAAAAATATTTTACCTGCATTAGTAAATGAATTTGCTACATTAACGAAAGAATCCGCAGTTGTTACTGTAATCGGCGCAACAGATTTAATGCGCCGTGCGTATATTGTTGGCGGCGAGACATTGAATTATTTTGAACCGCTTTTATTTGTCGGTATGATTTATTACATTCTTGTTATTATTCTTACATTCGTTGGGAAAGTAGTTGAAGGGAGAATGAAGAAAAGTGATTAAAATTAATGACCTTCACAAATCATTTGGAAATAACGAAGTATTAAAAGGGATTACAACAACAATTGGACAAGGTGAAGTGGTCGCAATTATTGGACCATCTGGTTCGGGAAAATCAACATTTTTACGTTGCATGAATTTATTAGAATTACCATCTGGCGGACAAATTTGGATTGGTGATCAAGAGGTAACAAATCCGAATACAAACATTATGGAAGTTCGTCAGCATGTTGGAATGGTATTTCAGCATTTTCACTTATTCCCTCATATGACAGTGCTAGAAAATATATCGTATGCTCCCCTTACTGTAAAAGGTATTGCAAAGGAAGAGGCAGTAAAAAAAGCTGAAGAGTTATTAGAAAAAGTGGGATTACTGGAGAAAAAGGATGCTTATCCGAATCGCCTTTCTGGTGGGCAAAAACAGCGTGTTGCAATTGCAAGAGCATTAGCAATGGAACCAGACGTCATGTTATTTGATGAACCGACTTCAGCACTAGATCCGGAAATGGTGAAAGAAGTATTAGAAGTTATGAAATCTCTTGCAACGACAGGAATGACGATGGCAATCGTTACACATGAAATGGGATTTGCAAAAGAAGTAGCAGACCGTGTTCTATTTTTAGATGGTGGGAAACTTGTAGAAGATGCAAAGCCAGAGCAATTTTTTACAATACCGGAAAGCAAACGTGCCCAAGAATTTTTGCGAAAAATGTTGTAACATGTAAACATTACGTGAATAATAGTGAGAAGAGGATGACATTGTGTCATCCTTTTCTTTATCCCGCTATTCGCGGGCAGTAAGAATTCAGAGAGAAGCAAGGAAAAAAGCCCGATTGGGCGGGCTAACTATCGGTGGGGGAAAAAAACCCCCCCATCGATAGAAGTTTCACTGTATACTTATGTTGAAAATAGTTCGTACATAATAGGAGCGTTAACATGTTTAAAATTGGATATCGAACAGTGAAAACAGCAGTTGGAACTGCCTTGGCTGTGTGGATTGCTCAATTACTTCATTTAGAGTTTAGTAGCACGGCCGGCATTCTGGTCATTTTATGTGTTCAAAATACAAAAAGAAAATCATTAGAAGTATCTATTCAACGCTTTGTAGCTTGTATACTTTCTATGGTGTTTGCATTTTTTATTTTTGAATCGATAGGCTATACACCGTTAACACTTGGGGTTTTATTACTTCTGTTTATTCCAAGTGCAGTTATGCTTAAGATTCAAGAGGGGATTGTTACAAGCGCTGTTATTGTTATGCATTTATATTCATTACAAAAAATTACGTGGACCATTGTTGGAAATGAGATTGCCATTTTAACGGTTGGAATTAGTGTTGCTTTATTAATTAATTTGTACATGCCAAGCGTTGAAAGTGAGTTGGAAGGTTATCAACAAAAAGTAGAATCAAATTTTAAGACGATTCTTTTGGAAATGGCCACATATTTAAGAAATCGTGAAAGTGTGTGGAATGGAAAAGAGCTCATTGAAACGGAAACATTACTTGAGAGAGCAAAAGTAGTATCTTTTATAAAGATGGAAAATCAGTTCATGCGTGAAGATGATTATTACTATCGTTATTTTCAAATGCGTCAGCAACAGTTTGAAATTTTAGAAAGAGTTATGCCGCTAGTTGCTTCGTTATCTTGGTCATATGAACAAGCGAGTATGGTGGCGGATGTAATTGAAAATGTCGGGAATGCTATTCGTCCAGAAAGTACAGGAGTTATATCATTAAGACAGCTTCAAGAGATGCGAGAAATCTTTCGAGAAATGCCGCTTCCAGAAACACGAGAAGAATTTGAAACGCGTGCTAAGCTCGTTCAGCTCGTTTATGAAATAGAACAATTTTTACTCATTAAAAGTCGATTTATAGGGAAATATAACATCAAAGAATTAATATGAGAAGGACGGAATGAATTATGCCATATCTTCTTTCATTTATATTACTTATTTCCCTATCGCCTCTTTGGCCACTCGGTGATAATCCGCGTGTTGGCGATCCACTTATAATCGTCAATAAACAAACGAACCGACTTGCATATATTCAGGATGGAAAGATACAAAATACCTTTCCAGTCGGAACAGGTAAAACGAATGAGTTAACACCAGAAGGTACATTTGATGTTGTGATGAAGGTGAAAAATCCGTATTATATTGCGAAGAACATTCCAGGTGGTTCACCGGAAAATCCGCTAGGTTCAAGATGGATAGGTTTTAATGCTAGGGATACAGATGGTAGTAAATACGGGATACACGGAACGAATCAGCCGAGCTCCATTGGCAAGTATGTTTCGCAGGGGTGCATTCGAATGTATAAAAAAGATGTAGAGTATTTGTACGATCGCATTCCCATTGGAACGAAAGTATGGATTGTAAAATCAAAAAAATCATTTGAGCAGCTTGCGAAAGAAAAGGGAGCAATTGCTTACGAAGAAAGCCAACAGTATATGTTGGCTTTTTGTCATATTATATCTTGTCTTGACATGTGTACATATAACATGCGTTAATGATGATAACATTAAAGTGAAATTTTCATTAGAAGAACAAGTACTGCTCGTGAAAAGATAATGTGAAAAGGAGTTGCTGTTATGTATACGAATCATAGACTACCATACATTCAGTTCTTAATTGGTGCTCTGGCAATTATTACTTTCATATTGGCAACTTTTAATATATGCCCATTTTCGTTATCTGTCTTTCCCATTGCTCTTCTTAACTTTACTTTTGCATTCAGTGCTTATTGTGAGCGGCAATATCCAAACTTTGTTCTGTCACTTGGAATGGGAATGGCGTTTAGTATTGCAGGATTTATTATTATGGCAACATAAAAGGGAGAAAATATCTCCCCTTTTTTTACCAAAACATGCTTATGCCAGTAAGTAGTGTTGTGACAAGCATTGAAATTAACATAACGTAAACCATAATTTTTTGCATTTTTTTACTCATCTTTAGATCCTCCTTGCGAATCTCCTCAATCTTATTGTATATACAAATGAATTTTGGTACAAGGGTCTAGCGTGAGACATTTTTTACATAATTCCTAACTACTCAGTCATACAGTTCATTTAGAAGTTTGATAAGGAGTATGGTTCCAGCGAAAATGCGCCTCCACCTCGCTACCTCTCTTTGTTTTAAAACTTTGCGCGTGGTAGGAAAAGGCACTGACCGCTATACATAGCCAGTCCCTCTCGCCCATTTAAAAAGATGCTTTTCTGCCTTTTTTCATATAGTGACTGAGTATTACCATAATTCATTTTAAAATTGTAACTACTCAGTTATACATTTCATTTGAAAATCCCCCCATGTTTCAGCATCTAGATTGCTGCCATGAAGATAAAAACGGACCTACATTTTGCTACCTTTCTCTGTTTTAAAGCTCTGCGCGTGGCAGGAAAAGGCACTGACCGCTTCTATGCATGGCCAATCCCTCTCGCCCATTTAAAAAGATGCTTTTCTTTCTTTTTTTCATATAGTGACTGAGTAATTACTTAAAATTACACTTTATATATCTTCTCCTTCGAAACTTTTACAGAATTCTGCTATAATAGTCATTGTTACATACATAACGCAGGAGGCGTATTCTCATGATTAATCAAGAACGTTTAGTGAATGAATTTATGGAACTTGTGCAAGTAGACTCTGAAACAAAATACGAAGCTGAAATTTGCAAAGTGTTAAAAGAAAAATTCTCTTCTTTAGGCGTTGAAGTATTTGAAGATGATACAATGGGTGAGACTGGTCACGGTGCTGGTAACTTAGTTTGTACATTACCAGCAACAAAAGAAGGAGTAGATACAATCTACTTTACTTCTCATATGGATACAGTTGTTCCAGGAAAAGGAATTAAGCCTTCTATTCAAGATGGTTATATCGTATCTGACGGTACAACAATTTTAGGTGCTGATGATAAAGCTGGACTTGCATCTATGTTTGAAGCAATTCGCGTGTTAAAAGAGAAAAACATCGCGCACGGAAAAATAGAGTTCATCATTACAGTTGGTGAAGAATCTGGTCTTGTTGGTGCAAAAGCATTAGATCGTGAACGCATTACAGCGAAATATGGCTATGCATTAGACAGCGATGGAAAAGTTGGAGAAATCGTTGTTGCAGCGCCAACGCAAGCGAAAGTAAATGCAATTATTCGCGGGAAAACAGCTCACGCTGGTGTAGCACCAGAAAAAGGTGTATCTGCAATTACAATTGCAGCGAAATCTATTGCAAAAATGCCACTAGGCCGCATTGATTCTGAAACAACTGCAAATATCGGTCGTTTTGAAGGTGGTACACAAACAAATATCGTTTGTGACTATGTAGAAATCTTTGCTGAAGCACGTTCTTTAGTAGATGAAAAAATGCAAGAGCAAGTTCGCAAAATGAAAGAAGCATTTGAATCTACAGCGAAAGAAATGGGCGGAGAAGCAGAAGTAGAAGTGAAAGTGATGTACCCAGGATTTAAATTTGCTGATGGCGACCACGTTGTAGAAGTTGCGAAACGTGCTGCTGAAAAAATCGGCCGTACACCATCTCTTCACCAAAGCGGTGGTGGTAGCGATGCAAACGTAATTGCAGGCCACGGTATTCCAACAGTAAACTTAGCAGTTGGTTACGAAGAAATTCATACAACAAACGAAAAAATCCCTGTTGAAGAATTAGTGAAAACAGCAGAGATGGTTGTTGCGATTATTGAAGAAGTAGCGAAGTAATCAAAGAAAAGGTTAAGCGAAAACGCATGGGTGAAATGACCCATGCGTTTTCTTATTGCTTTACGTAAATGGTTTTCAACTATATAAATACAAGTTGAAAAAACGACATATAAACCCATTTTTTTTAGATGGACAAGAGCATCTGGCCATGCATAGTAACGGTCAAGGCCTTTTCCTACCACGTGCAATGTTTAAAACAAAAGGAGAAAGCAAGTAGCGGTCATGTTGTGTTATGCATAGCAGCGGCTTATATGTCGAAAAATTAAAACGGATATATTATGTTAATTATAAGTGTAGTACGCCAGTATCAAATTGTTAAGTTTGATTAACATTCAACAATTTAGTAGTTCTTTTAGTATTTTTACATTTTGGTGAAATATTTGTGGAGATGGCCAAGTTGGGTAGCTGTTAGGTAATGGAATTATTTCGATCTCGTTGTGTTTTTGTGCAATGGCAGTTAAGTTATGTATATAATCGATTACTTCTAAGAAATTCATCTTTGTACCAACTGAACCATCACCTGGTATAGCTATATCAATATCCATCTTTTCAACCTCTTTTAAAATATGAATCCAGTTTTGCGGATTTGATTCTTCGAAAAATGTAGGATGGCAATCAACAAATAATAAGTCACCCATGAATATCACTTTATCTTCTGGAATATAGAGCATAGCGTCGCAAAGGGAATGCCCGCCACCTAACGTGAAAAGCTTTGCACTGCGTTTCGTTCCAAGGAACATAATTTCATCTGTAAATGTTTGTTGTGGTAGTGTTAATTCTAGTGTCGGTAATGAGGTTTCAACCTCACTTAAAAAATTGATTTGATGCTCTAAGTTCATATCATAAGTTTGAGCGATTTGGTCCTTTAAAGAACGAATATAATTTGTTAGCCCATTAATATCATTTTTTTGTTTATTGAATCTTGATGGATGGGCAGTTTTCATTTTGTCATATGTCATTTCGCTTGAAATAATGGTACTATCCTTAAACGTTTGGTTCCCTCGAATGTGGTCTCCGTGCCAATGACTGTTTATTACACATGTAACGGGCTGGTTTGTTATCGCTTCTGCTGCATATTTTAAATCCTTAGAAGCTTGTTGTGTATTAAATGTATCAAAAATAATAGTTGTATCTCCTAAATCAATAAAACCAGCATTTGCTGCAGCGCCGCCACCTTCTTTGGCAATTGCTGCATAGATTCCGTTACGAATTTTTTCGAGCCTAAAATGTTTGCTATCAAATTCTTCGTTCATTTTCTTCTCTCCTTAAGAGTGTTCGTTATTTTGTTTCTATTGCCTTTACAAGGCGGGTAAACCAGTACAGAAAAATCCAGGGAAGAATGTACAGAGTTGAAAATGGTAATAGAGATGAAAGAAGTCCGTAAGCATCGACGCCCATGATTGGAAGTAGGAAATAGATGAGCAACAAAAAGAAAATAAGTAGCAAAATTAGATAAATCGATTTTAGATGTGTAGTCATTTCCTCTCTTTAACCTCCTTAGATTTTCGTATGTGGACATACTTCTATATAGTAATGATTCTATCCTTTCAAATATTGATTTTTGAGCAAGTTTTTTGATAAAATAAAGAACAAATGTTCCTTTGGTGGTGAGAAAGATGCGTGAAATGTATCCGAAAAATGGTCGTGTCATTTTACATGTTGATATGAATTGTTTTTATGCATCTGTTGAAATTGCCCGCGATGCATCGTTGCAAGGGAAACCATTAGCGATAGCCGGTAATGCGAAAGAACGAAAGGGCATTATTGTCACGTGTAGTTATGAAGCAAGAGCGAAAGGGGTTCGTGCAACAATGCCTGTTTGGGAAGCGAAGCGGCTATGCCCAGAACTCATTATAAAGCATCCAAACTTTGAGTTATATCGGGAGGCTTCTTTTGCGCTATTTCAAATTTTGGCACGGTTTACAGAAAAAATTCAACCGGTTTCAATTGATGAAGGGTATTTAGATATTACAGATTGTTACGGACTCGGTTCGCCGTTAGAAATTGCTGAAATGATTCAACAAACATTACTTACAGAATTACAGCTTCCGTGCAGCATTGGAGTTGCTCCGAACTTATTTCTAGCTAAAACAGCCTCTGATATGAAAAAACCTCTAGGTATTACAGTACTTCGTAAGCGTGATATACAAGAAGTGCTTTGGCCACTTCCAGTTGAAAAAATGCATGGAATCGGAAAGAAAACAGCAGAAAAATTAACAGGTGTACATATACATACGATTGGAGATTTAGCTACTGGAAAAGCTCATCTTATTCGTTCTGTAGTCGGAAATCATGGATTAGATTTACAAAAACGTGCAAATGGTATCGATCATAGAGAAGTTGATCCGAGTCAAATGGGACAGTATAAAACGATTGGAAATTCTATAACGCTGCCAAAAGATGTAGACGAAGAGCAGGAGTTATTAAGTACGTTAGAGCGCTTATCTCAATCTGTTAGCCGAAGATTACAAAAACGTAATCTTGTGGCATATAATATTCAAATTACGATTAAATACTATAATCGCCGAACGATTACACGTAGTAAAATGTTAGAAAATGCAATTTGGGAATGGCGAGACATTTTTCATGCGACAATACGGTTATGGAAAAAACATTGGGACGGTGACCTAGTTCGATTACTTGGAATTACTGCTTGTGAATTAGAATGGAAAACAGAAGCGATTAAGCAGCTTGATTTATTTTCATTTGAAGAAGATGCGAAGGCAGAACCGCTTTTGACAGTGATGGAGCAATTAAATAATAAATACGGGGCGAAGGTTATTCAGCCCGGTAGTCAATTGCTTCGGAAACAGGAGAGAACATTTCAACAAAGATTAGAGGATAAATTTACATAAAGTTCGTATAAAGTTGATTTGCCATTTTTGTTTATATTCCGTAAGATAACGTTAGAGATTATGAAATGCTTGGAGGATGCAATGTGGAATTTGTATTTTTAGGAACAGGAGCTGGCGTTCCTGCAAAAGGAAGAAACGTATCAGCAATAGCTTTGCAATTATTGGAAGAGATAGGTGCAACGTGGCTATTTGACTGCGGCGAAGCAACGCAACATCAAATTTTACATACATCAGTGCGTCCGCGTCGCATTGAGAAAATATTTATTACCCATTTACATGGGGATCATATTTTTGGACTGCCTGGTTTGTTGGGAAGCCGTTCGTTTCAAGGAGGGACCACTCCATTAACTGTATATGGTCCAAAAGGGATTAAACAGTTTATTGAAGTTGCTTTGGCAGTAAGTACAACACATGTGAAATACCCACTAGAGATTATCGAAATTACCGAAGAAGGCATTGTATATGAAGATAAACAATTTCTTGTGGAAACGAAGCGATTATCACACGGTATTGAATGTTTTGGCTATCGAATTGTAGAGAAAGATATTCCAGGGCATCTTCTTGTAGATAAATTATTAGAAGAAGGAATTAAACCAGGTCCACTCTTTAAGCGTTTAAAAGATGGAGAAACAGTAGAGCTTGAGGATGGACGTATACTTTGTGGACAGGATTTCATCGGACCATCACAAAAAGGGCGAATTATTACAGTTTTAGGAGATACACGTTATTGCGAAGCGAGTATCCATTTAGCACAAGATGCTGATGTACTTGTACATGAAGCAACGTTCGGTGCGGAAGATTTACAGCAAGCATATGATTATTACCATTCTACAACAGAACAAGCAGCAAATATTGCGATGCAAGCAAATGTAAAACAAATGATTCTAACTCATATTAGCTCTCGTTATCAAGGGGAAGCATGTAACATGCTTCTTGAAGAAGCAAAGCAAGTATTTCCAAATACGGAAATTGCAGAGGATTTGAAACGTTTTCTCGTATCAAAATAACGAAAAACCAATGGAGATGTCTCATAAGTCAAATTTTTGGCTATGTGACACTCCTTTTTGGTTTAGAAGCGTTAATATATATAAATCCAACGTAACTACTCAGTCACTCTATGAAAAAAGGGCAGAAAAGCATTTTTTTAAATGGACCTGAGGGACTGGCCATGCATAGGAGCGGTCAGGGCCTTTTCCTGCCACGCGCAAAGTTTTAAAACAAAGAGAGGTAGCGAGGTGTAGGTCCATTTTATCTTCATGACAGCAATCTATATGCTGGAAAATAACTTTCTATAAGTAATGGGGCGCATTTTCGCTGGAATCATACTCCTTACCAAACTGCTAAATGAAATGTATGACTGAGTAGTTACGATCCAACTTGACTTTTGGGCATACGAGTCGCCGTCATGCCAAGCAAAAAAAGTATGCCTTTAATTTGAAATATGAAAAAATTTAATTTCTGCCAAAATAGAGTTATAATGAAAGCGTATTCATTATAACTCTACTGTATAAGTTTATAATTTGTTTGTTTTTATAAAAAATGTAGTAAATCACAAGTGACAAGAGATCGCTTATATATTATGATAGCTGATGGTGTGTGTCAATTTAATGAATAAATTATATAAGTTTATTAGAACATATACAAAAGCAAAGAAACATCAAATTAATAGACTATTAGTAAATAACCTTTTCATAATGAAGATTTAGGGGGAACTATTATGAAATATCGTTCAGTTTTTGATATTATTGGCCCAGTTATGATCGGACCATCTAGTTCGCATACAGCAGGTGCAGCAAGAATGGGGCAAGTTGCTCGTCAGTTGTTTCGTCATGAACCTGAAAAAATTATCATTTCGTTATACGGTTCGTTTGCAAAAACATATCGAGGTCATGGCACGGATGTAGCACTTGTAGGAGGAATACTAGGATTTGAAACGGATGATCCTCGCATTCCAAAGGCGCTTGAAATTGCAAAAGAACATGGAATTGACGTTACGTTTATTGAAGAAGAAGCACAAGCAGTTCATCCAAATACAGCGGAAATTCGTTTGTATAAAGGTGAGGATGAAATTGAAATCGTTGCCTGTTCAATCGGCGGTGGGAAAATTGAAGTAGTGGAGCTTAATGGATTTGATTTGCAATTAACAGGAACAAGTCCAGCGCTTCTTATTGTAAATAATGACCGCTTCGGAGCAATTGCTTCTGTTACATCTATTCTTGCAAAATACGAAATTAACATTAGTATGATGAATTCTTCACGTAAGGAAAAAGGAAGCAAAGCGCTAATGGTTATTGAAACAGATCAGCTATTAGCTGATGAAGTTATCGATGAAATTAGAGCGCAGCAAAATATTTGTCAAGTAACAATTATGGATTAATAGCAAGGGGGACACATCATGTTTCGAAATGTAGCGGAACTAATTGCACAGGCAGAAGAGAAAAATGTAAAAATCGCAGAGATTATGATTCAATGTGAAATGGAAACAAGAAACCTTCCTCGTGAAGAAGTAATCGCTGGTATGGAAAAGAACTTAGTTGTAATGGAACAAGCAGTTGAGCGTGGAATTCAAGGTGTAAAATCTCCGACTGGCCTTACTGGTGGAGATGCAGTGAAAGTACAGGCATATATGAATAGTGGAAAAGGCTTGTCCGGGGATACAATTTTAGATGCAGTAAGTAAAGCTGTCGCAACGAATGAAGTAAATGCTGCGATGGGGATTATTTGTGCAACGCCAACGGCTGGTTCAGCAGGGACGGTACCAGGTGTACTATTTGCATTAAAAGAAAAATTAAACCCAACGCGTGAAGAAATGATTGAATTTCTATTTACAGCTGGTGCATTTGGTATGGTTGTAGCGAACAATGCTTGCATTGCCGGGGCAGCTGGTGGGTGTCAAGCAGAAGTTGGTTCGGCAAGTGGGATGGCAGCTGCAGCTGCTGTTGAAATGGCTGGAGGTACGCCTGAACAGGCTGCAACAGCAATGAGTATTGCACTTAAAAATATGCTCGGATTAGTATGTGATCCTGTTGCAGGACTTGTAGAAGTACCATGTGTAAAACGTAACGCAGCTGGTGCATCAAATGCGATGATTGCAGCTGATTTATCATTAGCTGGTGTGACGAGTGTCATTCCGTGTGATGAAGTAATTGAGGCAATGTATCGTATTGGACAAACGATGCCAAGTGCACTTCGTGAAACAGCTGAAGGCGGTCTTGCTGCAACGCCGACAGGACGTCGTTTACAGGAAGAAATTTTTGGGAAGAAAAGTGAATAAGCAAAAAAACCTTGCTGCGTCAGCAAGGTTTTTTTATTTTTCATTTACAAATTTCTCTAACGTTTCACCGAGCTCGTGAGAACGTTTTGTTGCTTCCGTAATACATTGAATCAATGCTTCTTGAAACTTGAAACTTTTTAATACCTCAATACCAGCTTCTGTCGTTCCTCCTGGCGATGTAATTTCTTTTCTTAATATAGAAGGGTGCTTTTCGTTTGTTTTTAACATCTCTGCGGCGCCAATCATTGTTTGGAGAATAAGTGATTTCGCAACAGTTTCCTCTAATCCGATTTGTTTTGCTGCGTTTTCCATTGCTTCCACAACGTAATAAATATATGCTGGACCGCTACCTGATAAAGCGGTGACAGCATGCATATGTTTTTCTTCTACAACAGACACAAGACCGATTGTTTCAAAAAGCGTTTTTGCCAGCATAATATGCTCTTCTTTTGCATGAGCAGAAGGAGAAATGGCAGTAGCAGATTTTAAAATGGCTGATGATGTATTTGGCATTGCCCTAATAATAGGAACATCCTTTTTCAGCAAAGTGACGATGGATGCCGTGGATACGCCAGCCAGTAATGAAATGATTAATTGATTTTTCGTAATATAATCTCGTAATGGAGTAAGAGCCTCCACAACATCTTTTGGTTTCATTGCTAAAAATATAATATCAGCGTTGGTAATCAGCTCTTTTTTATCTTGTGTACCATGTACACCGTAACGGTGATGCAACTCTTGCAACCTTCTTTTATTAGAGTGATTACTAACAGTAATTTGTTTTCCTTTTACAACTTGGGCTTGTAATAATCCAGCAATTGTAGCTTCGGCAATCGCCCCTGCGCCGACAAAAGCAATTTTTTGTAATGACATGATGTGTCCTCCTTTTATTATGCGTATGCGGATAGCGTATTTAAATTTACATACATTCGGTTCTTCGTAGAAAACTCCTTCTTTTTATCTGAAAATAATGACAAATTTTTATGTAAGATGTAAACTGAAGGAAGATTCATTTTTTTGAAACGGAGAAACAGAGGGGGCATATAGTATGACAGTTATTCATAGATTGGAAATTCCTGTTCCATTTGCGGTAGAAAGCGTTAATGTTTTTTTAGTGGAGGGAGAAACATTAACATTAATTGATACAGGAACGAATACTGAAGAAGCGAAACTAGCATTAGAGAAGCAACTAAATGCATTAGGATATAAGATAGAAGATATTGAAACAGTTGTGCTCACACATCACCATGCCGATCATTGCGGATTATTGGATATATTCTCTAATCAAACAAATATTGTTGGCCATCCGTGGAATGAACCGTGGATTACACAAGACCCGCAATTTCTAAAGCGATATCAACAATTCTTTTTAGAAGAATCTAGACATTTTGGAGTTCCTGAAACATTTTTAAAACAAAGTGAATCGTTAACGAAAACAATGATTTATGCCTGTAAACGTTCGCTTACACATACTGTAAGGGAAGGAGATCACATTGCTTCGTTGCCAGAATTTACGGTGATTGAAACACCGGGGCATGCTTCTACACATATTTCTTTATATCGTGAAAAGGATGGATTGCTAATAGGTGGTGATGCCTTAATTGGACATATTTCTTCTAATCCAATTTTAGAGCCGCCATATGAAGGAGAAACAGAACGAGCAAAGCCGTTGCTGCAATACAATGACACGTTAAAGCGCTTAGCTAGTATGAGTATTTCACGTGTTCTACCTGGGCACGGGGAAGATATTATCGATGTGAAAAAATTAGTAAATGAGCGTCTCCGAAAACAAGAGGCGCGTGCGTTTAAAGTGTTAAATTTATTAAAGGAACAACCGATGACAGCATTTGAAGTGTGCGTTAAGCTCTTTCCTGTGCTATATGAAAAGCAGTTGCCGCTTACAATCTCTGAAACAGTTGGACAATTAGACTTTTTAGCATATAATCAACAGGTGATGATTGACAAGTCATTAGAGAAATGGATTTACTATGCAAAGTAGGTGACAACTATGAATAGGCGTTTACAAGATAAAGTAATCGTCATAACAGGAGCTTCAAGTGGAATTGGAGAAGAGTTAGCGATGCAAGCAGCAAAGTACGGTGCAATCCCTGTCCTAATTGCTCGAACAGAAGAAAAATTACGAGCGCTCAAACAAAAAATTGAAACCGCATATCGTACTTCTTGCCATTATTATGTGTTGGATGTAAGGAATGAAGAAGAAGTAAAACTTGTTTTTGCACAAATGCTTCAAGATATAGGACGTATTGATATACTAGTCAATAATGCTGGCTTTGGGGTGTTTAAAACGTTTGTTGATGCATCCGTTCAAGAAGTTAAGGATATGTTTGATGTAAATGTATTCGGTTTAGTAGCGTGTACGAAAGCGGTATTACCTTATATGATCGAACGAAATAGTGGCCATATCGTGAATATCGCTTCAATGGCAGGGAAAATTGCAACGCCGAAATCAAGTGCATATGCAGCAACGAAACATGCGGTATTAGGGTTTACAAATAGTTTGCGTATGGAACTTGCAAATACAAACATTACTATAACAGCAATTAATCCAGGTCCAATTGATACAAACTTCCATACGATAGCAGATCAATCTGGTACATATATAAAAAGTGTAGAACGTTACATATTAAAACCAAACTATGTAGCGCAGCAAATTGTAAAAGCAATCGTAATGAAAAAGCGTGAAGTAAATTTACCGAAGTGGATGAATTTAGGACCGATTATTTTTTCATTGTTTCCAGGGTTATTCGAGCGTGTTGCGGGAAAATCATTAAGTAAAAAATAGGAGATTCTCAAAAAGAGAATCTCCTATTTTTTTGAATATAAATGAAAAAGTAACTGCTCAGTCACTCTATGAAAAACCGACAGAAAAGTATTTTTTTAAATGGTCAAGAGGGACTGGCCATGCATAGGAGCGGTCAGGGCCTTTTCCTGCCATGCGCAAAGTTTTAAAACAAAGAGAGGCAGCGAGTGCGGGTTATGTTTTGTTTTGGAAAGCGGTGATTTGTAAGTTGAAAAATGAAAAACACAACAGAATTTTTTTAGATGGGCCGGAGCACCTGTCCGAGCGTGGTAGCGGTCAGGGCCTATTTTGTGCCACGTGCAAAGTTTTAAACCAAAGGGATTAAGCGAGTGCGGGTCATGTTTTGCTTTGTGTAGCAGCAATTTGTATGTTGGAAAATAAAATATATAATCTTCTCGTTCTTTAGGGCAACGTAATATACTCATACACGACATCTTCTACAGCCTCATATAAATCGATTTCCGCATTGTTAGAAATAATATTTTGAATACGTTCTATGAGCGTTTGGTAGTCTTCTTCTGAAGTTGGCGTACATTGATATTGTTGAAAACTTTTTGTAATCATTTTTTTGATTAATTTTTCATTCATGATTTTTTTCACCTATATGTGTATATGTATTGTTTTTATTGTACTTGAATATGAAAAGAAAATCTCTATATTGTTTAATTGTGTATAAAAATTCA
Source organism: Bacillus cytotoxicus (assembly GCF_023715645.1). Lineage (GTDB taxonomy): Bacteria > Bacillota > Bacilli > Bacillales > Bacillaceae_G > Bacillus_A > Bacillus_A cytotoxicus_A. Next base: position 31,488 of record NZ_JAMBOP010000008.1, read on the forward strand.
TTACTTTATTAGTAAAATGACTTTTAATATAAGTTTTTTAATAGTATAAAATTTATAAATATTTAATTTATTCTATAAATATACAATGCTATAATCATATTTAAATCTAAAAAGGTAATGAGGAGGAATTATGAAAGCGGTGATTATTGGGGCAACAATCAATTGTGTTTCAACAAGCGGAAAATCGTTAGCATGTACAAAAGGCATTATTAGTCAGTTTATTACAAGAAAAGCAACCTTCTTCATAATAGAAGGTTGTTTTTTATTCGAAATGTCTTATCCAGCTTTCGCATTTTCTCTTTACATACTTTATAATAGTAAGAAATAGAAAAATATAAGAGAGATGATGTAGATGCGGGTAAATAAGAAAACATATTCATTCTTTCAACGTATTTGGCGAGGAATGAAGTTGAATTATTATAAATTATTGCGTGCACCAGAAGGCGCGAAAATTGTCTCAAGGGGATTTGCTGTTGGGTTTGGAATGGAGATGTTAGTTATTCATACGGTTTCGCTTGTATACCTAATTTTTTATCCACTTGTTCGATTATTAAACGGTTCGTTTCCTGCAGCTGTTATCGGTAATATTATTGGGAAATTAACATTTTTACCTGTCCTTTTAATTCCTTTTGCTCATGCACTGGGAAAACTCATTTATCCTTTTGAGGTAAAAAAAATACCGATTCATCATTATACGATAGGAGACATTTTTTCAAGTAATGGGTTAACAATTTTAAGAAGCCTGTTACAAAGTGAAGTATATGTGATAATAGGTATGACGATTATAGGAACTGCACTCGGCATAATTGCTTATTTTGTTATGCACTATTTATACGAGAAAAATCGTAAATTACGATTGACGAAAAGAAAGAAACAAATAAAAAGACCAATTGTACAACTATAATGAATGCACATCAAATTTCCTTTTTGAATATTCTTCTAAAAAGGAGGAAAGCTGATGTTTTTTTCTTATTATGATCCAAGGTACTATCCACATGTTATATATTATCCTGTTCCATATGTAAGACAGACTGTGCAACCATTACAAATAAGTAAACCTCATTTAACTACTTGGCCGTATTCAAATGTATATTATGGAAATTATTACGAAGCATAAAGCTGCCTCTAATTAGAAGCAGCTTTATATATTTGCCTTTAAAATTAAATTTTGGATTGTTTGCAAGGAATGGGTTAACTGTTCCCGATCGCTTGCTGATAATGTTTGTAAATTTTCTTTTAGTTTTTTCAAAAGGAATTGCTTGTATTGATTGACTAAAGATTTTCCTTCAGCTGTAAGAGACATTAAAATAACACGCCGATCTTTTTCGCTATAATGGCGCTCTACAAGCTCTTCTTGAATGAGTTTATTTAGCAGTGGTGTCATATTCGGTCTTGAAATAGCTAACCGTTTGCCGATTTCTGAAACTGCTAATGTATCTCGCTCATGCAATAACAACAACACCTGTGCATGTGATGGCGGCATATGTCGCTGCGAAGAGAACTCTCCAGGAAGCATAAACTTGCGATAAAAAAGAGGCACTAACGAAAGGAGATGATCAACGATGCGTTCCCATTCACGTGAATCCATATAACAACCCCCTTCTGTTCTTATTGTAACAAAAAAACACCCAATTGATTTAACTATATAAGTTCATTTTAATTTGTATTTATATAACCATAAATCAGAACATCGCCTACTTATATGATAACACTTGTTGTACAAACGATTCTGCGATTTTTCCATAGCCTTTATCATTTGGATGAACTTGATCATACAGTAAATCCTTTTGGTCATTTGGTAATAATTTGCGAATCGGTAAGACGAGTGAAGGTTGATTTTCCTTTGAAATCGAATAGATTACTTTATTCCAATTGTCTAAGAAAACACTTGCATAGGAAGCAATGGAATCCTCCAGCTTTAATGGATTATAGAGATCAGATAAAACGATGAGTGCATTCGGATTAGCGGCACGAATTGTTTTTACAATGTTTTGTAAATCTTGTTCGAAATGATCTTTTTCTTCATTTAATAATTTCATTCCTTCTAAAACGCCGACATCTCGCTTTATGTGTAAAACGTTATTTCCGCCAATACTAATTGTAATCATATGAGCTTCTTTTATTTTTTTCTTCATTTCTTCGGTTTGTATCATTTGTAGCAAACGATCCGTTGTTAAGCCGTTTATTGCAAGGTTATCGACGATCATTTGTTTGTGTAATTGTGTTTCTAATGTATGAGAAGCAACTTGTGCATACCCACCTTGTGTAGATCCATAACCTTTTGCAAGAGAATCACCTAGGACAAGGTGATGAAGCGTTGCATCAGTTTGTGTATCAATCCAGTGCGGAACAGTTGCTGCTGGAGATTCTTTTTGAATATTTGTCTCATGATTCTTGTCAAAATACAAAAATATAATGATAAGAAGGAGGAGACAAACTGTAGACAAAAGAAGTTTTTTCATTATGTTATCCTCCTTATAAGTGGTTATTGTATCATATTCATGATGAGAAGCAATGAGCTAAACATTACGTCTTCATGAAAAATTTACAATGCTTTTACATAAAATTTGTAGAAGTACGTCAAAATTTGTTGACGATTGTAACGGCTGTTCGTTATGATAAATTTTAGATGGGGTAAATTTATCCAACTCGCAAAGGAAGTAGGACAACTAACTTCTTTATAGATTGGATGTTTAAGAAAAAGGGACATGAATCCCATCATTTATTTTATAACCGGGGACTATGTTATAAGGGGGATTTTTTGTGAAGAAATCAACAAAAACGTTGGCTGGTGCTGCACTTGCATTAGGTGTTATTGCTCCACAAGTAGTGGCGACACCTGTACATGCTGAGGGAGAGGACAGTACTGTAAAACTAAGAATATTAGAAACATCTGATATTCACGTAAATTTAATGAACTATGATTACTATCAAACAAAAACAGATAATAAAGTAGGATTAGTTCAAACAGCAACTCTTGTTAATAAAGCACGTGGAGAAGTAAAAAACTCTGTTTTATTTGATGATGGAGATGCACTGCAAGGTACGCCGCTGGGTGATTATGTGGCAAATAAAATAAAAAAAGAAACTAATAATTTAGATCCAAGCACAAGCGATAAATATAACTATGTGCATCCGTTGTATCGTATGATGAATTCAATGAAGTATGACGTCATCTCTCTTGGAAATCATGAATTTAACTATGGCTTAGATTATTTAAAAAAAGTGACTAGCGAAACACAGTTTCCTGTAATTAACTCGAATGTATATGATGCAAAAACTGGTGAAAATTATTTCAAACCATATCATGTCTTTGAAAAGGAAGTAAAAGACGAAACTGGAAAAATACAGAAAATAAAAATCGGCGTAATGGGCTTTGTACCGCCGCAAATTATGGGCTGGGATAAAGCGAATTTAGAAGGAAAAGTAATAGCAAAAGATATTGTAGAAACAGCAAAGCAAATGGTGCCGAAAATGAAAGCAGAAGGCGCAGATGTTATCGTTGCGTTAGCTCATTCGGGTGTTGATAAAAGCGGTTACAATTCTGGTATGGAGAATGCATCGTATTATTTAGCAACAGAAGTTCCGGGTGTTGATGCAGTACTGATGGGGCATTCTCACACAGTAGTAGCCGAACATTATGGTGGTGTTCCTGTTGTAATGCCAGGTGTTTTCGGAAATAATATAGGAATGATTGATATGGAATTAAAGCAAGTGAACGGAAAATGGGAAGTACAAAAGGAAAAATCTATTCCAAAATATCGTCCGATTATAGATAAAGAAGGTAAGGCAGTAGGAGCCGATCAAAAACTTGTTGATGAAATAAAAGCAGAACATGAAGGAACAATTAACTATGTAAATACACCAGTTGGCGAAACGACAGCGCCAATTAATAGTTATTTTGCGCTTGTCCAAGATGATCCGTCTGTTCAACTTGTAACGAATGCACAAAAGTGGTACACAGAGCAGAAGATGAAGGGTACGAAATTTGAAGGGTTGCCAATTTTATCAGCAGGTGCACCATTTAAAGCAGGTGGACGTAACGGCGCTACATATTATACAGATATTCCGGCAGGAACGCTTGCAATTAAAAACGTTGCGGACTTATATGTATATCCAAACACATTATATGCAGTAAAAATAAATGGCGCTCAGTTGAAAGACTGGTTAGAAATGTCTGCTGGTCAATTTAACAAAATTGATCCAAAGAAAACAGGCGAGCAAAAATTAGTAAATAAAGACTACCCAACATTTAATTTTGACGTAATAGATGGCGTGAAATATGAAATTGATGTAACGCAGCCTACTAAATATGACAAAGATGGAAAAGTCGTAAATGAAACTGCAAATCGTATTGTGAATTTAACGTATGATGGAAAACCGGTAACAGATAATCAAGAATTTGTTGTAGCAACGAATAATTACCGAGGTAGCAGTCAAACATTCCCGGGTGTAAGTAAGGGAGAAGTGCTTTACCAATCTCCTGATGAAACACGTCAAATTATTGTGAAATATATGGAGAAAATAAAAACAATTGATCCAGTAGCGGATAAAAACTGGGCATTTAAACCAATTGCTGGTGAGAAATTGAATGTTACATTTGATTCTTCTCCAAATGCCAAAAAATATATAACAAAAGACGGCAATATTGCTTACGTTGGTCCATCAGAAAATGAATTTGCAAAATATGCAATTGATTTAACGAAAAAAGATGAACCAACTGGTGGCGATCAAGGAACTGATCAACCGAACAAGCCAACAGATAACAACAATGGCGGAGATCAGCCGAAAACAGAAGATAATAAAAACAGCGAAGAAAAGCCGACAGCAGCAGACTCAGGTAAAGAGCAAACAAAATCAGACAACAGCTTGCCAAAGACAGGAGCAAATGTGTTTACGACATTAGGAGCAGGTCTTGCGTTTATTGGGGCAGGTGCAGTTGCGTTATTAAGAAGAAAGAAATTAAATAAATAATAAAGAAAAGTCCGTTGCTAAGCAGCGGACTTTTCTTTATGAATCCAAATGCTAGTAATATGACAATCCCAAATAAAATAGGAGGATGCCAATAATTATTTTTAGAATTGAATGGTCAACAAAAAGAGTAGAAATTATCTTTTTGTTCGTTATAATGAACTTAAGGAGGGAAAAGTTATGAAGATAAAAATCATAATTATTTCACTGTTGGTCACAGTCATTGGTGGTGCTGGAATTTATACAGCATTTGCGTCATCTCCTAATCCAATACAGAAAAATGTTGAAAAACCAAAAGAAACAGTAAGACAAGATGAAGAAGAAAAAATGAAAAAAACAGCAGATAAATTCGAAGTTTCTACAGAAGGAAAAACAAAAGAACAGATTCAAAAAGAAATAGATGCAGTGCGTTCTGAAAAGCGACCAGAGCTTCTTCGTGAGCATGCGAAAGAGCTTGGAATTGATGTAGAAGGTAAAACGGACGAACAGTTAATTCAAGAGATTGGTAAAATTCAGCACAAAAAATAGGGCGACTTATCTTAGGATAAGTCGTTCTTTTTTTAGAACATCGTTCATGAAAAAGAATTGACAGTATTTGATTTCTAATGTTAACTTTAAATTAAAGTAAGTTAACATTAGGGGTGGCAATTATGGCTGTAAGGAGCATGGAGCAAATTTTTACATATGAAGAACTAGCTCAAAAAAATAAAGATTATGTATGGCATCCATTTACCCAAATGAAGGATTATTTGGAAGATGATCCTGTTATTATCGAACGAGGAGAAGGAAGAAAATTATATGATGTGAATGGGAAAGGCTATTGGGACAGCGTGTCATCCATTTGGCTCAATGTTCATGGTCATCATGTTCAAGAGCTAGATGATGCGATTCGTGAGCAATTAAACAAAATTGCGCACTCTACATTGCTAGGTATCGCGAATGTACCAAGTATTTTATTAGCCGAAAAGATTATTGAAATTGTACCTAATGGATTGAAGAAAGTTTTTTATTCTGATTCTGGTGCAACGTCAGTTGAAATTGCAATTAAAATGGCTTTTCAATATTGGCAGCATAAAGGAAAACCTAACAAAAAACAATTTATTACGATGAAAGAAGCTTATCATGGTGACACAATTGGAGCGGTATCTGTCGGGGCAATTGATCAGTTTCACCAAGCATATAGTACGCTTTTATTTGATACGTTAAAAGTACCATATCCGTATACATATCGTTCTCCTTACGGGGAAGATCAACAAGTGATTGTGAAAAAGCATTTAGAAGAAATGGAAGATTTATTGCAGGGCAATCACGAAGAAGTAGCTGCTGTTATTGTCGAACCACTTGTCCAAGGTGCGAGCGGGATTATTACAATGCCAGATGGTTATTTAAAAGGGTTAAGAGAGCTTTGTACAGCATACAACGTTCTACTTATTACAGATGAAGTAGCAACGGGATTTGGCAGAACAGGAAAAATGTTTGCATGCGAACATGAGGGAGTCACACCGGATATTTTAACTGCTGGAAAAGGGTTAACAGGAGGATATTTACCGGTTGCCATTACCGTAGCGACAGATGAAATTTATCAAGCTTTTTTAGGTGATTATGAGGAACAAAAAACGTTTTTCCATGGCCATAGTTATACAGGAAACCCACTAGGCTGTGCAGTCGCACTTGCGAACTTGAAATTGTTTGAAACAACTAATCTTATAGAAGCTGTTAGTCATAAAACGGAATATATCGCAAAACGCTTAGAAGTTTTACGTGAGTTTAAGCATGTGGGAGATATTCGTCAGCGCGGCTTTATGATTGGCATTGAGCTTGTGCAAAATAAAGAAACGAAGGAAGCATATTCTTGGCAGGAACGAGTTGGGGTGAAGGTTTGCAAAAAAGCGCGTGATTTAGGAATGATTCTTCGTCCACTAGGGAATGTCGTTGTCTTTATGCCGCCGCTTGCTTCAACGATAGAAGAGCTTGATGATATGATTGCGATTTTACAGCAGGCGATTCAAGAAATAACGGAGGGAGAATGATGAGTGGTTTCTTTGTGACAGCAACCGATACGGAAGTAGGAAAAACGGTTGTAACAGGTGCATTAGCAGGTGTACTTCGCGAGCGTGGATATAATATCGGTGTCTATAAACCATTGCAAAGTGGTCATCTTTCCTCACATCCAGCAGGAGACGCTGCTCGGTTGAAAGAAGCTGCCGGTGTAACAATATCATGTGAGGAGATTTGTCCTTACTCAGTTGCAGAACCGCTTGCGCCTCGTTTAGCAATGAAGCGGGCAGGAAGGCAAGTATTATTATCAGATATAACGAGTCATTACGAAGAATTATCGAAACAATTTGATTTTTTACTTGTAGAAGGTGCAGGTGGACTTGTCGTTCCTTACACAGACGATGCCCTCGTTGTCGATTTTGCAGAGCAATTGCAATTACCATTGCTTATTGTAGCAAGGCCAACACTTGGGACAGTGAATCATACTATTTTAACGGTTTCTTATGCAAAAGCACACGGCCTGTCAGTCGCGGGTATCATTTTGTCTGGATGCCGAGAGGATGAAAAAGAAAGAGTGCTAGAAAATAAAGAAATGATAGAAGAATTAAGCGGCGTACCGGTTATTGGATTGCTGCCAGCACTTCGTGAAGATTTTACGAGAAACGAATTATTACAAGCGGCAGAAGAGAGTATTGCTATCTCAAGATTAGAGGAGTTTTTACGCAATGAATCCAGTGTGGGAAGCGCATTTTCAGTCTAAGTTATCAAGTTTTATCGAAACGTCACAGTACCGGGAATTATTGGTAACGGAGCGAGCCGAACAAGCGTGGCTCGTTCGAAATGGACAGAGATTATTAAATTTAGCTTCAAACAATTACTTAGGGTTAGCCGGTGATGAGCGGTTAAAGGAAGCAGCAATAGAAGCGACAAAAAAGTATGGGACGGGAGGGACGGCGTCTCGTCTCGTTGTCGGGAATTATCCGTTATATGAAGAAATTGAACAGCGTATATGCGCTTGGAAAGAAACTGAAAAAGCACTAATTGTGAATAGCGGTTATACGGCAAATGTCGGAGCAATTTCTTCACTTGTCAGTCGTCATGACATTGTGTTTAGCGATAGGCTGAATCATGCCAGTATTGTAGATGGCATCGTATTAAGCGGGGCCGAGCATAAACGCTATCGTCATAATGATTTAGAACATTTAGAGAAATTACTGAAATCTGCTAATGCAGAAAAACGAAAACTTATTGTGACGGATACTATTTTTAGCATGGATGGAGATAGAGCTCATTTAAAAGATTTAGTGATGCTGAAAGAAAAGTACGGAGCGCTTCTTATGGTTGATGAGGCACATGCCGGCGGAATATACGGGAGAAACGGAGCGGGTCTTGCACATGAGTATCCAAAATTAGCTAAGTCAATAGATATTCACATGGGTACATTTAGTAAAGCACTGGGCTGTTATGGTGCATATATTACCGGAAGTGCTGTTTCTATCGAGTATATGATCAATACGATGCGCAGTTTTATTTTTACAACAGCTTTACCTCCAGGAACACTTGGTGCAATCGGGAAAGCAATTGATATTGTGAGAAAAGATGAAGCGCATCGTCAAAGATTAATAGAAAATGGCCGATATTTTCGAACAACTCTGCAAGATGCTGGTTTTCATATTGGAGACAGTACGACGCATATTGTTCCTGTTATTATAGGTTCTAATGAAGCTGTGCTCCGTTTTAGTATGAAATTACAAGAAGCGGGAATAGCGGCAATTGCGATCCGGCCGCCTACTGTACCGCAGCATAGTTCACGCATCCGCTTTGCCGTAACAGCACTTCATACGAATGATGATTTACAATGGGCAACAGAGCGGATTGTACAAATTGGAAAAGAAGAAGGGGTGATTTCATGACAGAGCCTACTCTTATACTTATTCCCGGATGGGGCATGGAAGAGCTGGTTTTGGAAGCATTCCTTTCACATTTACATGATTTTTCCGTACATGTTGTTCATTGGCATAATAGTGAAGATGGGCAGGAGTTTCAACGCCGAATTATAGAGGTAGCAGAGGGGAAAGAAGTAATTTTAGTTGGCTGGTCACTCGGTGCGTTGGCCGCTCTTCAAGTGCATCATTTATTGCAAACGAAAGGGATTGTTTTACTAGGAGGAACAGCGAAATTTACAACAGATTCTGGTTACATACATGGCTGGAAAAAACCTTTTGTTGAACGAATGAACCGAAATCTTTTGAAGCAAAAAGATGATACGTTGAAACGGTTTTATGTGAGTATGTTTTCCAAGGAGGAGCAGGAAAACGGACAGGACGTTGCATTTCTGAAAATAGCGGAACAATTTCAAGGTGATTCAATTCATTCTTTGCAATGTGGGCTTCAATATTTAATAGAAGCAGATGTTAGAGAACAACTATTACAAATAGATGTGCCAGTATTACTGCTTCATGGAAAAGATGACATGATTTGTCCTCTCACCGCAGCGGAGTATATACAAGGGGAAATAAACGCATCACTCACGATTATAGAAGATGCTGGACATGCACTTTGTTTCACGCAAGCAAAGCGATGTGCAAAAGAAATGATACAGTTTGTAAAGGGGATAGAGCGAAATGATTAACAAGACGCTGCTACAAAAACGATTTAATCAAGCGGCTGTATCCTATGATCAATATGCCAACGTTCAAAAAAAGATGGCAGATAGGCTGCTTGCTTATCTGAAAGAACATTACGATGAAGCAGCGCAAATTCATATTTTAGAGCTTGGCTGCGGCACAGGTTATGTAACAGAGCAACTAGCAACATTCTTTCCGGAGGCAACGATTACCGCTGTTGATTTTGCAGAAAGTATGATTGCGAAAGCGAAAACAAGGTGTAATGTAGAGTCTGTTACATTTCAATGTGAAGACATTGAACGAATTACACTTTATGAACGATATGATGTCATAATTTCTAATGCAACATTTCAATGGTTAAATGATTTGTCAGCTTCATTAGTAAATTTATATAAAAATTTACGTGAAGATGGTGTGCTGTTGTTTTCAACGTTTGGAAATGAAACGTTTCATGAGCTTCACACATCATTTCAGCGCGCGAAAACAGCGTATGCAATAGAAGATACTACAACTGTTGGCCAAAGATTTTTTACAGAATTACAGCTGCAAGAATTATGTGAAAGAATAACAGGGGATACACATATTTCTGAAACATGTTACATAGAAACATTTGCTACAGTTCGTGAATTTTTACAATCGATTCGTAAAGTTGGAGCAACGAATAGTAACGAAGAATCTTATTGTCAAAGTCCGTCTATCTTTCGCAGTATGCTTCGCATATACGAACGAGATTTTACAGAAGGTGAACGAATTACAGCAACATATCATGCTTTATTTTCTTATATGAAAAAAGAAGGGAAGAGAAGAAATGAAACATGTCCAAACGAAAACAGATTGGAAGCAAATCGCATTTGAAGTAGTAGAGGGAGGAGATGTAACGAAAGAAGAAGCATTCAGTATTTTAGAGGCGAATGATGAAGACATTTTAGAAATTATGAATGCGGCGTATGTAATTCGTCATCATTACTTTGGAAAAAAAGTAAAACTAAATATGATTATTAATACGAAGTCAGGTTTATGTCCAGAAGATTGTGGGTATTGTTCGCAATCAATCGTATCCGAAGCTCCGATTGATAAATATGCTTGGCTAACGCAAGAGAAGATTGTAGAAGGTGCTCATGAAGCAATCAAGCGTAAGGCAGGCACATATTGTATCGTTGCCTCTGGGCGTCGCCCAACGAATAAAGAAGTTGATCATGTTATTGGAGCTGTAAAGGAAATCCGCGAAACGACTGATTTGAAGATTTGCTGCTGTCTAGGATTCTTAAATGACGATCAAGCAGAGCGCCTTGCAGAAGCTGGCGTACATCGTTACAATCATAATTTAAATACGCATGTAGATAATTACGAAAGCATTTGTTCAACTCATACGTATGACGATCGTGTTGATACAGTTGAAAAAGCGAAGCATGCAGGGATTTCACCGTGTTCCGGTGCTATTTTTGGAATGGGTGAAACGACGGAGCAACGCGTAGAAATGGCATTTGACTTAAAACGATTAGATGCGGACTCTATTCCATGTAACTTCCTTGTTGCTGTAAAAGGAACACCGTTAGAAGGGCAAAAAGAATTAACGCCAGTGCAATGCTTGAAAGTATTAGCGATGATGCGCTTTGTGAATCCGTCAAAAGAAATTCGTATTTCTGGCGGACGTGAACTGAATTTACGATCTGTTCAACCTCTTGGTTTGTTTGCAGCAAACTCAATCTTCGTTGGTGATTACTTAACAACTGCTGGTCAAGAGCCAACAGCAGACTGGGGAATGATTGAAGATTTAGGGTTTGAAATTGAGGAATGCGCATTGTAAAACTGAGGATAATTTAAGAAGAAAGCTCTTCATGAAGGAGCTTTCTTTTTTGTAAATAAAATGTAATAAAACGTATATAAGCCTTGGAATCATTGGGTTTATAAAGAGATGACATAATACGTATTCGAATTTCTTGTTTTGCAATTGTACATAGTAAGGGGAGAGTATAATCGTTATTTGGAGGATTCGCATGCATAAACATATATTAGCCGTAATGAGTGTTCTTATTTTATTCAAGGCGGTTAGTGCAGACCTAGTAAAAACGGTTGAAAACCCTGAACAGAAAGATTTACAAAAGAGGATCGAACAGCATTTTCGACATCAAGCTGCGTACTTTGGAATCGAAACAGAAGGAAAAAAATTAAAAGAGGTATGTAAAGAACTGGAAATTTTGCAAAAAGGACAGAGAGAAGGAAATGCGGAAACATAAAAAGGAGCTGCAGCTCCTTTTCACGTTAAATTTGAAATTTGATCAGTTTATCGGGCTTAAACCCCTGGAAGAAAATCCAACCAGCCATAAGAGCCCGATTGGATGAGCTAACCTCTTGTGAAGAAAAGCGTCTCACAAGAGGAAGTTTCACCTTATGCCCACTGACGGGATAAGTTTGCCATCTCAATTGCAGCAACGGCTGATTCCCAGCCTTTATTACCAGCTTTTGTACCAGCGCGTTCAATTGCTTGTTCAATCGTTTCTGTTGTTAATACGCCAAAGATAACAGGGATTTCTGTTTGTAATGAAAGGGAAGCCACGCCTTTTGCCACTTCATTACAAACATAATCATAATGTGTTGTTGCGCCGCGAATCACTGTTCCAAGTGTAATAACAGCATCGTATTTTTCGCTGTTTGCCATTTTCTTTGCGATTAATGGAATCTCAAATGCACCCGGGACCCAAGCGACATCAATGTTGTTCTCTTCGACTCCGTGACGCTTTAAACCGTCTAATGCACCGCCTAATAGTTTGCTTGTAATAAATTCGTTAAAACGACCAACGACAATACCTACTTTTAATCCTGTACCAACTAAATGACCTTCGAATACCATCATGAATCTCTCCTTTAATCTATTTAAATTTATATTAAGTTTTCCGACATAGAAGTTGCTGCTATGCAGAATACAACATGCCCGCTACTGTCCTGCTCCTTTTGTTTCAAACTTGGCATGTGGCAGAAAAAGGCCCTGACCGCTCCTATGCGCCGCCAGACGCTCTCGCCCACCAAAAAAAGAAAGGGTTTAAATGTGCATTTTCAATTTACATTTATAAAGCTATATAACTACAAAGTTAGTAAATGACCTAATTTTGTTGACTTCGTTTGCAAATATGCTTTATTTTCTTCTTTTGCCGGCATTTGAAGCGGCACACGCTCGACAACTTCTAAATCATGCCCTTGTAAGCCTGCGATTTTACGTGGGTTATTTGTTAACAGGCGAAGGTGTTGTAACCCTAAATCTTTTAAAATTTGTGCGCCAATACCATAATCACGAAGATCAGCTGCAAAGCCAAGTTTTTCATTTGCTTCTACAGTATCGTAGCCTTCTTCTTGCAGCTTATATGCTCGTAATTTATTAAGCAGTCCAATGCCTCGTCCTTCTTGACGCATATACAAAAGAACTCCTTTTCCTTCTCGTTCAATTTGAGCGAGCGCTGCATGAAGCTGCGGGCCGCAGTCGCAGCGGCAAGATCCAAATACATCGCCAGTTAAGCACTCAGAATGGACGCGCACAAGCGCTGGTTCCCCTGTCGAAACATCGCCTTTTATAAGAGCGATATGTTCTTGATGATCTAGAGAATTGGAGTAGCCAATTGCTCGAAACGTACCAAAGTCAGTTGGTAGCGTAATTTCGACTTCGCGCTGCACTAACGTTTCATGATGACGACGATACGCAATTAAGTCTTCGATTGTAATCATTTTTAGATGAAATTGCTTAGCGATTTCAAGTAAGTCAGGAACTCGTGCCATCGTTCCATCTTCATTTATAATTTCACAAATAACGCCTGCTGGCTTAGAATCGCATAATTTAGCTAAATCTACAGCAGCTTCTGTATGCCCAGCGCGGCGAAGAACGCCCCCTGCTTTTGCGATTAAAGGGAAGATATGTCCAGGGCGTTTAAAATTACTTGCTTTCGCTTCAAGGTTTAATAGTTCACGTACAGTTGTTGCGCGTTCATGAGCGCTAATACCAGTTGTCGTCGAAATGTGATCGACGCTAACGGTAAAGGCTGTACCGTGTGAATCGGTATTTTGTGAAACCATAGGCGCTAACTCTAAACGATTGGCATGTTCTTCTGTAATAGGAACGCATACAAGGCCGCGTCCATGTGTAATCATGAAGTTGATTGTTTCAGGTGTAATATACTCAGCTAAAGCGATAAAATCTCCTTCATTTTCTCTACTTTCATCATCGCAGACGATAACAACTTTCCCTTGCTTTAAATCTTCTAGTGCTTCTTCAATTCGATGAAACATTTCATTTCCTCCCTTATAGGAATCCATTGTCTTGTAAAAAGTTTTCTGTAATAGAGCTCTTTTTAGATGTTGGCTTTGTAATAAAACGTTCAATATATTTTCCAATCATATCGCATTCAATGTTTACAATATCGCCAGCAGTTTTTGTTCCGATTACTGACTGGTTTAATGTGTGTGGAATGAGAGAGATTGTGATGGAAGATTCATCAACTCCAAAGATTGTGAGACTTGTACCATCAATGGCAACAGACCCTTTTTGTAAACAATAACGAAGCAATTCATTTTGTAATTGTATTTTGTAATATACAGCGTTATAGCTTCGTTTTTTATCGATAATTGTTCCAGTGCCGTCAATGTGTCCTGTCACAAAGTGCCCACCGAAGCGGCCGTTTGCACTCATGGCACGCTCTAAATTTACCGCCCAGCCGCGGCTAAGTGATTGTAGAGACGTTGTACGCATCGTCTCGGGCATGACATCAACGGTAAAAGAAGTGGGTGAAAAAGAAGTGACGGTTAAACATATCCCGTTTACAGCAATGCTGTCACCTAAGTTTACGTCTGCCAAAATAGTCTGTGCCGAAATTGTTAGTTTCATAGCTTCACCAGTTTGCTGCATATTAGCAATTGTTCCGAGTTCCTCAACAATTCCTGTAAACATAAGGCACCTCTTTTCTTGGAGTAGCAACGACTTTTATATCATCACCAATTTGTTTCATCGATTGAATGTGTAGCGAGAGTGCATCTTCAAGTTGTGTAAAACCATTTCCGCCAAAACATGTTGGCGCTTCTTTACCACCGATTAGCTTTGGACTAATATAAGTAATCAGTTCCTGAAAACATTTTGCTTCTAAGAAGCTCGCATGAACTGTTTGTCCGCCTTCGACAAAGAGCGAAAGAATATTTTTTTCTCCGAGAAGATCGAGTAGTTCATTTATTTCAATATGATTCGTCTTCATTTGCAATACAGATACCATATTTGATTGATATGTTGTGATTTTTTCTTTTGAAACGTCATTTCCAACGATAAACCATGTCGGCGCCTCGCCATCTGTAATTACGTGAGATGATAGCGGGGTTCGTAAATGTGTATCAAGTACGATGCGAATCGGATTTTTCGCGCCATTTACAATTCGCGTTGTTAAATATGGGTTATCGGTAATAATTGTATTTGCACCGACGAGAATGGCATCGTGTGTATGGCGATAACGGTGTACATCAGCCCGTGCTTCTTCACCTGTAATCCATTTACTTTCACCTGTACGAGTAGCGATTTTTCCATCTAAACTCATTGCTGTTTTTAACGTGACAAATGGATGCTTTGTTTTCATGTAGTGGAAAAAGTAACGATTTAATTCTTTCGCTTCTTCTTCCAGGACACCAATTGTTACGTCAATTCCAGCTTCTTGTAATCGCTTGACACCTTGACCTGAAACGAGCGGGTTACTATCAAGCGCTGCAACAACGACTCGTTTGACGCTCTTTGCGATGAGCAAATCGCAGCAAGGAGGTGTTTTTCCGTGATGACTACACGGTTCTAGTGTTACATATACAGTTGCACTGTGCGCATTTTCACTAGCCATGCGAAGAGCGTGAACTTCAGCATGTTCAGTTCCTGCTCGTAAATGGGATCCGATTCCAACGATATTCCCATCTTTTACAACAACAGCACCGACCATAGGATTAGGACTTGTTTGCCCAGCTGTATGTTTTGCTAATTGCAAAGCAAGTGCCATATATTCTTGATCTGTCATAAACTCACCTCTCCTAAAAAAATCAAAAAACCCCAAGGATAGAATCCTTGGGGTGAGAGAGACGATGTTTCTAGAAATATAAGAAGGATACGAGAGTATACGAAAGAAACCTAGCGTTAATCGATAGATTTGCATAGAAAAGAAGCCTAGCAAATATCTATTTTTTTACATACTAGTGTTATTGTATGATTTCAGCAAAGAAAAGAATGGTATACGAAAGAAAACATATGTATGTTTAAATATACACAGTACAAATGCGCATGCTGAAATAAACATAGTATCCTATTATACATACTAGAAAACATATCCTTCTCCCATCCAGACTATACTGTCGGCTCTAGAGTCTCACTAGATCCACCGTTTTCAATTTGAAAACGGGTCACGGACTTAGAAGTGTGTACTTCATCACCGCCGGTTGGGAATTTCACCCGACCCCGAAGGATGCTGTTTGCTCACATTATAGCACAAAAAAGACAAAAGGCTACAAAAAATATTTGAATGTAAAGAATTATGCAAAAATAAAAGGGTGCTTAAATCTTGTATTAGCGAAGAGAATAAATTTGTTATACTAGTGTAGAAAAATTTTATATAGCGTCTAAAATGAGGTGGAAGTATGAAATATATTGCTGTAGGAATAGGCGGCGTTATCGGAGCTTTAGCCCGCTATGGAGTAGGACAGCTCTTTGAAACAACATCTTCTATTGGTTTTCCATTCGCAACATGGTTAGCTAACATGAGTGGCAGTTTTTTATTAGCATTTTTAACGATGTCTATCTTTCGGATGAAAAAAGTGTCACCGCTTCTGATAAGTGCGATTGGTACGGGGATAATTGGTTCGTATACAACGTTTTCAACGTTTAGTGTGGACACGTTGAAGCTATTGCAGCATGAAGCGTTCACAGTGGCTTTTATATATATGAGTAGTAGTGTAATAGGAGGATTACTATTCTCTTTTGGCGGATTTTATGTTGGGAATAAGCTATATGAACGTAGTAGGAGGAAAGAAGGAAACATATGAATATACTACTTGTTAGCATCGGTGGCTTTTTCGGTGCAATTGCCCGTTTTTTTATTAGTTCGATAGCGAAAGAAAAATATGGGGATTCTTTTCCGTATGGAACATTTTTTATAAATATAATTGGTTCGTTTTTACTCGGTATATTATACGGTGCTGGAGTAGCTAAAATGTGGCTATTGTTATGCGGAACAGGATTTATGGGAGCATTTACGACGTTTTCGACATACCAACTTGAAATGGTACAACTTATGCATAAACGAGAAGGGCAGAAAGCATTACTATATTTTGTTATGAGTTATGTATTAGGTATAGCCAGTGCTTTTGGCGGATTTTATATGGGAAGGATGTAAAAAAACGCGCACATGTTGTTGTGCACGTCCTTTTTATCTAGCTATTCGTGGGATTGTTAGTTTCACTTTATTCTTTCGGTGCACGTACTACAGACTCAAACTTTTCTTTGTGAGAAGCATCGCAATACGGCATATTTTTAGATAACCCGCAACGGCATAGTGAAAATGCCGGTTTTGCTGGGAAGGCATTTCCTTCCGCATCGATTAGTTCCACATCCCCTGTAATGCGAAACGAACCATTATCATTCACTTTAATTTGTACTTTCCCCATTGTTACACCCCCCTTGCCAAACGCATATGCTTATCATATACTTACTAGAATAACTTTACAATGTTTAGAAACAATGCTTTTTGAACATAAAATATTTTTTTCGATTCACCTCACCACCTTCACATATGTTTAGAGGTGGGGCCCTCTCGAAAGGTATGATATAATAAGCTATATACTGAAAAAATAGTAAGGTGAACATAAACATGAACAAACAATTACGTACATTACAAAATATTGCAACAGAGCGAACGTGGGTATCGTTTTTAAATGATAATCATCCGTACAGCTTACTTCATTGGTCAATTGCTGGTGTGCAACAAGAAGCGAAGGATGTCTGGTTATTACAAGATGAAGTAACATTTCAAACAACAGAGTTTCCATCACTTGATGAAGCGGTAAAGTGGATTTCTGAAAATATGGATCAAGTTACAGATGTATTGGCGTAAAAGGCCATTGTGCATGTAATTAAACTTTTGCTGTTGGCTGAAATAGTAAAAAGGCTAATTCATTTGGAGATGAACTAGCCTTTTCGCCTGTAATTCCAAATGTATAAAAACAGGCTTATGCGAGCCTGTTTTTTGTTTCGCTTACATATGTTGTTAAAAATTGATCAACTGCAGCCTCATATTCTTCTCTATTTTCTGCATACGAACAAGCATGAGCGCCTTTTTCGGCAATAAAGAGTTCTTTTGCTCCGTCTTTTGCTTCATACAATGATTGTGTCATATTACATAAAATGTAATCATCATCTTTACTGTGGATGAATAATACAGGATTTTTTATGTTTTTCACACAGGCAATAGGAGAAACCTCGCGAATTGTATACCCATCACGCACTTTTAAAAATGCATTAGCGAGTGGTAAAAGAGGCCATTTTGGTAAATGAAACTCAACTTTTAAACGATAATGAAGCTGTTCGTAAAAATTAGAGAACGGACAGTCAGCAATGTAAAAATCAGCTCCGTCTTCAACCATACCTGCATATTGTAATAGCGTTGCTGCTCCCATTGATTCACCATGAATACCAAGTGTAATATTTGAACCGTATCGTTGTTTGAGCCAATCTACCACCGTCTTTAAATCGTGTTTTTCGTAATAGCCATAACTTGTTGTTTTGCCGCCTGTTTGGCCATGACGGCGGTGATCGTAAATAAACACGTTGAATCCTCTGTTTAAAAATAAATTTGCATACTTTATAGAATTTATTTTGTTGACGGTAACACCGTGACAAAAGATCATGAACTTATTCGAATGGTTAACAGGAATAAAGTAACCATGAATGTTATAACCAAATTGAGAAGAGAGGTATACTTCTTCTTTCTGCATGGCTTCATAATCTTCAAAGCGAAAATGCTGTTTTGTTTCCCGTTCTAAAATTTCTTCTTCTGTTTTTTTCTTTAAGTACATGACTTTGTTGGTGAAAAAAATGCTAATTCCAATAAGAGTACCGATTATCGCTAACAATGTTTTTAAAAACGCTTTCATACCCTATCCCCCAAGTTACAGTACATATGATAATTACATTGTATCATAACCATATGAAAAAGTGAGAGCAGCAAGGAGAAAGAGATGTGAAAAATCGGAAAATTAACTACGATATGGATATAATATTACATAAAATGTAGTTTGAAAAATTTTTTTGTCAGATTAATAAGTGGGGGGAATAAGAAAAATATCTATGTTTTATAAATAGGAAGTTTTTTTATAACAAGAACTGATTTGGAGAAAATAAGCGTAATAATTACGTAAAGGTACAAATTTGATAATTTCACAGACCAGTATAAATCATATATAATTATTCTAATGAGTAAAATAGGAAAAGGAGAGATGAGATGATATTTTTCTTTCAATTAGCAGTAATTTTGTTAAGTACAAAGCTTGCGGGTGACTTAAGTGTCAGGCTAGGACAACCGTCTGTACTTGGAAAACTTATTGTAGGTATTATAATTGGTCCAGCGGTACTAGGATTAATTGATAATACAGATTTACTAAAACAGTTAAGTGAAGTTGGGGTTATTCTCCTCATGTTTATGGCGGGTTTAGAAACGGACTTAAAGGAACTGAATGAAAATCGCAATTCTTCATTCGCAGTAGCAGTTGGTGGAATTATTTTTCCGTTTTTAGGTGGCTATGGTGCTGGTCTTATTATGGGGATGGAGCAAGCGAATGCAGTATTTTTAGGCCTACTTCTCTGTGCAACTAGCGTTAGCATCTCTGTGCAAACGCTTCGAGACTTAGGGAAGATGAAAACGCGCGAAAGTACAACAATGCTTGGCGCCGCTGTGTTTGATGATATCCTTGTAGTTATTTTACTTGCATTTGCAATGAGCTTCTTAGGTGCAGAGGATGTAAATTTAACAATGGTTATTTTGAAAAAGGTTATTTTCTTCGCAGCTATAATCTTAATCGGATGGAAAGGTGTTCCGATGATTATGCGCTGGCTTTCTCCGCTTCGTGTGTCAGAATCTATTATTAGCGCAGCCCTTATTATTTGTTTTTCTTTTGCTTATTTCGGAGAATTATTAGGAATAGCGGGAATTATCGGAGCGTTTGCGGCAGGGATTGCTATCTCTCAAACAGATTATAAACATGAAGTTGAGAAGAAAGTTGAACCAATTGCCTATGCAATGTTTGTTCCTATATTCTTTGTGAGTATTGGGATGAATATTACGTTTGCAGGAATTGGAGATCAAATTTGGTTTATTGTTATTTTAACAGTCATTGCTGTGTTAACGAAATTAATTGGCTGTGGTCTTGGGGCGCGTATGACAGGGTTTGATTTACAGTCTTCTACAATCATTGGTTCTGGAATGGTTTCCCGTGGTGAAGTAGCGTTAATTATTGCTGGACAAGGTCTTGCATCAGGATTATTAGCAAAAGAGTATTTTACAGCAATCGTTATTGTGGTTATTTTAACAACGATGATTACACCACCAATGTTGAAAAAAGCATTTGCAAAAAAGCATGAGTGTTAGCTCTTTCTCGTACATTTGAAATGTCGAATATCGTCGAAGAATTTTTAAAACGTGTCGAATCGCCGATATATCGGAAGAGGCTGACTCAAAAGACATCTACATCTCTTTTGAGTTAGCTTCTTTTTTATGTAACAACTTTCAGAAATATACAATAATAATCTTGACGTATTATTTAATTTGCTTTACGGTGGAAATGTAAAGTATTTCCACGTTGAGGGGTGAAGAGGTGGCAACGATTCGCGATGTTGCAAAGTTGGCGGGAGTTTCAATCGCAACGGTTTCACGAGTGTTAAATGAAAAAGGATATGTACATGAAGATACAGTCAAACAAGTGAAGAAAGCGATTGAGGAGTTGCAGTATAAACCAAATGCGGTGGCCAAAGCTTTATTTAAAAAGTCTTCCACCATGATTGCTTTACTTGTATCAAACATACAAGATCCAGTATCTTTATCCTTGTTTACGGTTATTGAAGAAGAAGCTTACAAAGAAGGATATCAAATCGTTATATGTAATGTGGAACATAAGTATGGTTATATAGATATATTGGAACAAAATAATATTGCCGGTATTCTTATGACGCGTGATGTATATGAAGGATTACAAAAAGAAAGCGTATCAGTTCCGTTTGTAATTATCGATTCAGGTGAGGAAATGGTTTCACAGTACTATAATGGAGCAATACAAGCTGTTTCGTTACTAGAAAAGAAAGGATGTCACTTTCTTGCTTATATTTATGAAGGAACAAGCCATGAAGAAATGGAAGAATATTTCACAGGTTTTTTAGATGCGGTCTGGGAGAAAAACATATCTTACCGAGTTATTGAAATGCATAGAAGAGAGACGAATTCAGAACAAATAGCTACAGAAGTATTGCGAAAGCATCCATATATAGATGGCATCGTCACCTGTAATGATACCGCTGGAATTAATTTTATCCGTGCTGCGCAAAATTTACATATTCCTATTCCAGAGTATTTGCAAGTTATTAGTTTAAACGGAACTGTGCAAGGAGAGTGGTCTACACCATCTTTAACGACAATTGCTCAGCCAATAACCAGTATAGGGACAGCAGCTATCCAGAAATTAATTGCAAAAATAAAAAAGATAGAATATAACGATGAAAAAATGAATTTAGATTTCGTTGTAATTGAGAGAGAATCAACAAAATGAAAGGTGCGTGAGTGAATGCACCTTTTTCTAGTTGCTCTTTGTAGACAGTTAGAGTCCGATTGCTGGGAGTTTCATGAAATATCTATAAATTCAACTTGACTTCTGGGCACACAAGTCGCCGCCATGCCAAGCAAAAAGTAACCAGCTACTTGGAGGTCACTGAAAAAGTCGTCAAGGGTGCAGTATGAAGTGTTCTTGTTTAATATCGAGTAACGTTTCTGTAAAACGCTCATACTCTTCAAAATGCGGAGAATGGGCTGAGTTAGGAAACCAAATCATTTTTTTAATCGGCGCGTTCAGAACATCGCAATATTGTTGCACAAGTGCATAAGGTGTTTGATAGTCATAGCGGCCAGAACAAAAATAGACAGGAAACGAAACGCTTTGGATTTGTGAAAAGAAATCAATCGTTAACATTTCTCTCCATAATTCTCCGGATTTTATATTTCCGCTAAAAAATTTTATCCAATCTATCAATGTGTATTCAGATGATAAAAATCCTTTTCGAATGAACGAAAAAAATGTCCCATTTTGAGTAGCGCCGCCAAAGATACCAAGCCATTTCCTTTGGATAAGCAGTCGTCTTGTATCTAAAAATGGTGGTTTCCCAAGCTTTTTTAAGGATGCGAGCGCCTGGTCATGTCTATGCTTTTTTGCGGATCGAATTAAATGTTCAAAAAGTAATGTCTCATTTTGTTTCATATGCACAATTTGACCAACTCCAATATAGGCTTCGATAGATTGGGGAGATTGCTGTGCGGCGAATAATCCAATGATGCTCCCCCAGGAGTGCCCCAAAAGAAATAACTTCTTTTTTTGAAACTTGTTTAGCAAATAATCGATTAGTTTATGTGTATCCAAAATAAATTGCTCAATTGTTAGGGTCTCTTTGAAATCTCGCCATGAAAAGGATTTCCCTGCTCCGCGTTGATCCCAGTTGACAACAATAAAATGTTTCTCAAGTTCTACTTGAAAGTGGCGCGCAAACCCAATATGAGCCATTCCTGGTCCACCGTGCAGACATAATAAAAGAGGTTGTTTGAGATCTTGTCCACGAATAAGCAACGATTGTTTACGATTGTTTATAAGAACAGTTTCAATTGTAGCAATGCTATTTGGAATCAATTGTTTATTTTTATCGTAAAAAGAGGGGGTGCAGCTGCGTCTGAACATGAGAGAGACCTCCTTTTGAGTGCAATATAGTGAACGGTGTCGATTTGTCATCATATACTAAATATATTAATAAGAAATAATTGTATCATAACATAATAACTTTATCCTACATGAATGAAAAGTAAAATGCTTAAGTAGAAGTTTCAAGTGATGTATAAGAGAGGAGGGAAGAGGTGGAGGTTGGTGAGATTATTGATCGCTTAAACAATCACGAATCGATCGCAATGGTTGCGAAACGACTGGAAATGAGTCCATATACACTATCAAAGAAATTACGATTGCTCGGATATGAATATGATAATGAGCAGAAAAAAAGGCTGTTTGTTGGGGAGGGAGAAGAGCCGCGTCATTTACAATTAAAAGAAGCTGTAAGCATACAACAGGAAAAAATAGATTATCAATGTCTCATTTATGAACAATTACAAAATATTTATAAGTTGTTGCAAAAACAGGAGTATGGAATATATATTGCTTCTGTTCAACAAGGAGAGAAAAAAAGACGTACGTTTTCTCTTTCGAAACAAACGTTAGAACAGCTAGACTGTTTTTCTATTAGAAATGGTGTGCACAAGTCTAAAATTGTTGAAGTTGCCTTGGAAGAATATTTTAAAAAATATCGTGAAAAAGAATAAAAGCGGGAACTCCCGCTTTTATTCCACTAATTATAGATAATAAGGTTTACAAAAGACTTGAAATTTGTATTTTATCCCGCTATTCGTGGGCAGTAATACTCCCACCTCAAAATTCAGCGAAAGCAAGGAAGTTAGGTGGGAGATAAACTGCCCGTAAAAGCCCGATTGGTGAGGGCTGATAATCAGTGGGGGATGAAGAAAACCCCCACTGATTAAAGTTTCACTTTATAATGACTAATTTATTTTTTGAATACGCCCTTCAATTTTTGCTTCAATTGGAGATTTTGCCTTTTTCACATAATCTACTAGTGCCTCTAAATCATTTGGTCCTGTTTCTGCATTTTTCCCATTTCTAAATGAAACGAAACCGTCTCCGCCAGAAGCTAAAAAGGCATTAGCTACGACATTATATGTTTGTGAATCAACAAGCGCTTCACCGTTTGATAATTGTATATCAACGACTTTTTCACCAACTGCTTTACTATCATCCCATTTATATGTGATACCAGAAATTTGGAGCATACGTGTTCTATCTTTTTGCCACTGCTGATTTAAAATGTCACGAATATCTTTTCCTGTTAATGTTGACTTTATTAGCTGGTTACCAAAAGGTTGAATGCCATATAATTCTCCCCACGTAATATCTCCAGCATCTAAATCATTGCGAATACCACCAGGATTCATAATGGCAATTTGTCCATTCATCGCACTGCGCTGTGCATCGGCAATTAAGTTACCAAGCGTTGATTCCCCGGCAGGTGATTGTGTTCTATCTAACGCAGTTGCAGATTTACCGATAACTTGACTTACAAGAGGAGCTACTTTTTCTTCATACTGTTCCATTTTTTTCTTAATTTGCGGATCTGGTTGGATGCCGTCGTGGAACGTTGTAACAATCTCAGCCTTTTTCTCTACAATATCTTTTGTTTTCTTATCAATTTTTAAATCAACATCTGCAAAAGCCATTCCGTATGAATAAGCTTGTACAAGAAGTTTCCCGTTTACAGTGCCATTTACATAAGCGTGGTTATGCCCGCCGAAAATAACATCGACTTCTGCATCGGTATTTTGAGCTATGCGAACGAGATCTCCATCTGTAATTCCTTTATCATCTGTTGTACCAGGATTGTGTGCTAGTACAACAATTGCTTTTACGCCTAATCGTTTTAATTGCTGTGCCGACTTGTTAATTGCTTCTACTTCATCTGTGAACTGTACATTTTCAACCATTTTCGGTATAACAACGTTTGGTGTTTCAGTTGTGACAACACCAATAAAACCAACTGGAACGCCCTGTACCATTTTTACTGTGAATGGTGGTAAAAATAAGCGTCCTGTTGTCTTGTTATAGACGTTGGCTGCAACGTAAGGGAACTGAGCCCCTTTAAAGTTTCCTGTTTTCTCGTGATACCCACCGTAAATAAGGCGACGCATTTCATCTACACCTTCATCAAATTCGTGGTTACCAATGGTTCCAACATCAAAGCCAAGGTCATTGAAGATATCAATTGTTGGTTCATCTTGTAACAAAGCTGAAACTGGTGGACTTGCTCCAACTGCATCACCCGCATGAACAAGTAGTGTATTTGGATTTTGTTTTTCACGATCACGTAAGTATGCAGCTAAGTATTCAGCGCCACCAGCATCCTTATTGTTTACTTTTTTTACAGTATCCAATTGACCATGAAAGTCATTAATACCCAGCATTTGAACATCGATATAACGATTTTCCTGTGCTGGTGTAGAAGTTGGTGGTGCTGCAAATACGCTTGAAAATGTAACGGTACTTAAAACAGCAACGGCAGGTATAATTTTTTTCCACATGTTTTTTGTCTCGCTCCTTTTATATAAATATGACATCATACGACATAATTTTAATAGATTATGAGGAAACAATCTATTAAAAAATTATTTTTTTAAGAGAATTCACAAAAAAGCGTTTTATCTTTATATAGAAAATAAATAATTAATTGAAAGCGCTTAACTCTATAAAACTATTTGGGTGTTTAATATATATAAATACAAATTGAAGAACCAACATAAAAACCACTTTTTTTAGGGGAGGATGAGAGCGTCTGTCCGCGCACAGCGGTCAGTAATTTTTTCCTGCCACATGCCAGGTTTTAAACAAAAGGAGCAGGCCAGTAGCGTTTATAAAGCTAGGATTTGTACAGTGAATGGTGAAACTGTTCTTTTGGTTGCTACTAATTCAAAATTTCTACTATAATAAAGAAAAAAGTAAAAGGTGATTAAATTATGGCAAAGAAAAAACAAAAGCAACCACAGAAACAAACAGCAATGAAGATGGAAAAGGAAGCAATAACAATTGGAGATCAATTGAACGAAGCTTTAATGAAGCAGCTAAAAAGTAAACAGAAAGAGCTGAAAGAGCAAGAGGAACAGAAACAAGAAATGGAGTTAGAAAGAAAGCGTAAAGAACAGCGTGAACGTGAAAAAAATAAATCATTTGAAGAATTATTAAGTGAAAGCAGTATGTCATGGAAAGACTTTAAGTAAGAAACGGGAACTACTCAGTCACTCTATGAAAAAAAGGCAGAAAACCATTTTTTTAAATGGTCCTGAGGGACTGGCTATGTATAGTAGCGGTCAGAGCCTTTTCCTGTCACGTGCAAAGTTTTAAAACAAGAAAGGTAGCAAGGCACGTATTTTCGCTGAATCATACGACTTACCAAACTTCTCAATGGAATGTATGACGGAGTAGCTACAAGAAAAGAATATAAAATGAAACTTCCATCAGTGGGGGGATTTTCCTGCCCACGAATAGCGGGATAAGGGGGATGGGTATGAGGATAGTGGAAGTATTGCCCTATGAAAATCACTGGGCAGAAAAGTTTCAGAAAGAAGCGAAACGTTTAAAGGAAGCAATGCCAGAACATGTGAAAGTTCATCATATTGGTAGCACATCTGTGCCCGGGTTAGCCGCAAAACCTATTATTGATATGATTATGGAAGTTACGAATATTGACAAAGTGGATAGTTGGAATGATATCTTCCAAAAACTAGGTTATACACCAAAAGGTGAAAATGGTATTTCAGGACGGCGTTTCTACATACATGGTACAGAAGAAAAACGAAGCTATCATTTACATGTATATGAAACAGGGAATCAAGAAATTATGCGTCATCTCTCTTTTCGTGATTACATGATGGAGCATTGTGAAGAAGCAGAGGCGTATGCAACGTTAAAGCAAGAACTTGCGAAACAATTTACATATGACGTTGAGCGGTATATTGAAGGAAAAGATGCATTTGTTCGTGAGAGAGAACAAATGGCGCTAGAGTGGATGAAGAAAAAATAACGTGCCATATAAATGTGGCACGTTATTTTTATCGTTTTTTTACGGAAGTAATAAAATTTTCCCTGTGCTTTTTCGACTTTCTAAATAATGGTGTGCTTTTGCACCTTCACTTAATGGAAATGTAGTTGGCTTAGATAATTTGATTTTTCCTTGTTGAATCCATGTGAATAGCTCGTTAGAACGAAGAACGCGTTCTTTATGAGAGGTGAGTACATTCCATAAATCCCCGCCAGTTAACGTCTTAGATGTATCCATAAGCATGCGCGGGTCTATAGGCGCCGGATCGCCGCCTGCCATTCCGTAAAAAACAACAGTTCCTCCAATGCGCGTTGCCTCAAAGCTATCCGTCAACGTAGAACCAACCGACTCGTATACGACATCGACACCTTTTTCGTTCGTCACATGCATCACTTTCTGTTTCCAATCATCTTCATACAAAAAGGCCCAGTCTGCGCCAACAGATTCGGCAGCTTTTGCTTTTTGAATAGAAGAAGTAAGTGCGATCACTTTACCGCCTAGTAATTTTACAATTTGTACAAGAAGCTGTCCAACACCACCGGCAGCAGCGTGTACGAGTACGATATCTCCTTCTTTTACCGCATAGCTATCTCGGGTTAAATAGTGAGCTGTTAAACCTTGTAGTAAAATAGAAGCAGCAGTTTCATGCGAAATATGATTAGGAAGTGGAATTGTTTTCTCTACTGGAACTGTTACAAGCTCTGCGTTTGCATAAGGAACATCTGCAAATGCGATAGAGTCTCCTTGCTTAATTGTCGTAACGTTATTTCCTACCATTTCTACAATTCCAGCACCTTCGTATCCTAAAATGTACGGTGGTTTACCAGCAAGGTGATAATTACCTTTTCTTCTATAAACATCAGCAAAATTTAAACCAATTGCTTTCATTTTCACAAGAATTTCATCAGGTCCGATAACAGGATTTGGGATTTCTTCATATTGTAATACTTCTGGTTCTCCAAATGTGTTAAATATAAGAGCCTTCATCTTTTTCCCTCTACTTTGTGTATTTTATTTTACGCTTACACTGTAAGATAAAAGGATGGAGAAAGCAAGGAATTGCGCTTTGGAAAAAATGGGAAAGGAACTTCTTTTTTCTTCTTGTACTAAAGAGGCATTAAAATTGAACAAACACCAATCATATTGCTAAAGTTGAATTGTATTATCGTAGGCGAATTTTCCATTTAATTTTGAGTGAGGTGGAGACTAATGATTTTAGATTTAAAAGGTGAATCTCAAATGGATCCAATTGTAGGTATGCTTTATTCTTCTGTAGATGGTAATTATAATCGCTTAAAATCTATTGTTGCAGGTATGTCACAGGAGGAACTAGATTATAAAGGGCCAAATCAGAAATATAACAGTACAGCACAATTAATAAGGCATTTGGCATATGTGGACCTTAACTGGGTTTTTAGGATTAAAGGTGAACCAGTACCAAAGATTCTTCAAGATAAGTACGGACCTATGTTAGATAAAAACAATGAAATTCCATTGATTTATGGAATTTCATTAGAAAGAATTCTCTCTGATTATGATGAGGTATTTAATATGTTTAAGTCTATTTGCTTTCAGTTAACTGATAAACAATTGAATAAAATAGTTGAATATGAGAATGGAGCAACTGCAACTATCCGCTGGGGCATTTGGCATATAGCAGATCATAATAGATACCACCAGGCTCACATAAATCAACTTCGCAAATGGTATAAAGAAGAAAAGGGTTTTATGTCGGGTTCCTTCACATAATAACATTATGTGAACAAACCGCTTTTCTTTTGACTTTTTCTTTTTTTCTTGTTCAAATGTAGGGAAGGAGGAGTTTTTTATGCATATTCCAACAACAACACTTCATAACGGCGTAAAAATGCCAATGCTCGGTTTAGGAGTATATAAAGCGAAAGAGGGAGAGGAAGTAAAACGAGCGGTCCAGGCTGCACTTGAGATTGGATACCGTTCTATAGATACAGCTGCCATTTACGAAAATGAAAGCGGTGTCGGAGAAGCGATTCGTGAATTTGGAATTGCGCGCGAAGAGTTGTTTATTACAACGAAAGTATGGAACGATGAACAAGGGTATGAAACGACGCTGAAAGCTTTCAATACGAGTTTAAAGAAATTACAGATGGATTATGTTGATTTATATTTAATTCATTGGCCAATACATGGGAAGTATGTGGATACATACCGTGCTTTAGAAAAATTGTATGAAGAAGGTAAAGTGCGGGCGATTGGTGTGTCAAACTTTCATATTCATCATTTAGAACAATTATTAGCAAACTGTCACATTAAACCGATGGTGAATCAAGTTGAGCTTCATCCAATGTTGGCACAATTTGAACTTCGTAATTTTTGCCAGCAAGAACAAATTCAAATGGAAGCGTGGAGCCCGCTTATGCGAGGCGGAGAAGTGTTTGAACATCCTATTATTCAAGAAATTGCTAAGAAATATGGGAAAACACCTGCTCAAGTTATTTTGCGCTGGGATATTCAAAGTGGCATTGTAACCATTCCGAAATCTGTTACACCATCACGCATTGCTGAGAATTTCAACATTTTCGATTTTTCATTAACAGAAGAAGAAGTGGCACAAATTGATACATTAGATTGTAATAAGCGTTCAGGAACAAATCCAGAGAAATACGATACGATGTAAAAAGCTACCGATTTTCGGTAGCTTTTTTAGCGATTAGATTCATATGTATCTAATTTTAAAAGTGCTTGAATGTGTTTATATTGTTCGTCTGTCAATGAATTTGTAGTACCTGCTTTGACGTTTTTACGTAATTGGTCAATTGAGCTAGCGCCTGGAATGAGATTTGCAATTGCTGGATTATGCAGGCAATATTGAAGCGCGGTTTCTGTTAGAGAGCGCTCATTTGTTATTTCTTTCATGCGAGATACAACTTGGTTTACTTCATCAAAATTGTAAGAGAGATAGTCCTTTTCTTTCAATTTAGCTAATTTTTGTTCATTGTTATGAGTTAATAATCCTTTTGCGAGTGGGCCGCGACCAATAACGCTAATATTGTGTTCTTGTAAGAAGGGAAACCATTCTTCAGGGCGACGATTGAACATATTGTATTCCATTAAAACACTGACAATATTAGAGCGTTCTGCATATTGGCGAATGACATTCGGCCGGATGGACGAAATGCCGTAATGACGAATGAATCCTTCTTGTTTGAGTTCTTCAAATGTTTCAATGACTTCGTCGATATGATCTTCAATTGTTCCGCCGTGCAGCTGATATAAATCAATATAATCCGTTTTTAAGCGGCGCAGGCTTTCTTTTACTTCCTCTTTTATATACGTTTTAGAAGGATCCCAAGACCACCCGTTTTTTTCTTCTGTCCAGCGGTTTCCAACCTTTGTAGCAAGGATGACTTGCTCTCGTTTTCCTTGCAATGCTTTTCCGACAAACTCTTCATTTAATCCGTAATGGTATAAATCGGCTGTATCTAAAAAATTAATGCCTAACTCTAACGCCTCATGAATGATTTGAATGGCCTCTGTTTCATTTGTCCCAAGTGACATGCACCCAAGTCCAATTTCACTTACATATAGATCTGAATTTCCTAATTGACGTGTTTTCATAATCCTCCTCCTTACTTTTATTGTACGAAAGCGTAAGGAGTTTCACAAACACTTTACTTTTGTGTATTTGTAATCCAGTTATGAACAGTTTCATAACGTTGTTCATATTGTTTCAGCATATGACGAATTTCCCAAGCTTTTCCGACTAACGTTACTCGATTTGGTAAAATATACACTTTCATTTTCGTTTCGCTCCTTTCAATGTGATAGAATGTATGAAGAAAGACCAGGAAATAGAACAGGGAGATGAAGTTATTATGAGTAATCTTGAGGAAAGAACGGTTGCGACTGAGCCTATTTTTGCTGGAAGAGTAATCAAAGTTCGTGTTGATGAAGTAGTATTGCCAAATGGTGAGACGAGTAAACGTGAAATTGTCAATCATCCTGGTGCGGTAGCAATTATTGTAATTACAGATGACGGAAAAATTGTGTTAGTTGAACAGTATCGGAAAGCGATGGAAAAAGCGTTAGTAGAAATTCCTGCTGGAAAGTTGGAACAGGGAGAAAAACCTGAAGTTACAGCAATTCGTGAATTAGAAGAAGAAACAGGGTACATATGTGATAACATGGAGCTCATTACGTCATTTTACACTTCACCAGGGTTTGCAGATGAAATTGTATACGTATATGAAGCAACTGGTTTGAAGAAGAAAGAAGATAAAGCGGATCTTGATGAAGATGAGTTCGTTGAGTTAATGGAAGTATCATTAGAAGAGGCGCTGCAACTAATAAAAGAGCAACGTATTCATGATGCTAAGACAATGTTTGCAATTCAATATTTACAGCTAAAAAAATAAACACTCGCTGCATGCGAGTGTTTATTTTTTTAGAATGTGAAAATGACTAGCTCCTCACTTTATCCCGCTATTCGTGGGCAGTAATACTCCCGCCTCAAAATTCAGCAAAAGCAAAGAAGTTAGGCGGGAGATAAACTGCCCGTAAAAGCCCGATTGGTTCAACTAATAATCAGTGGGGAATGAAGAAAACCCCCACTGATTAAAGTTTCACTTTATTGTATTTTTGCGTATACACACGTATCACGTAAACTACCATCAGGAGCAAGGAAATCATTTTCGTGTGTGCCTTCTAGTATAAACTCTAGGCGCTCTGCAACTAATCGTGCATTTGTATTATTTGCATCACAGCGAATTTCAAGGCGTTTTGCTCCAAGTTTATCGAAAGCGAATTGAACAGCTCCTTTTAATGCTTCTGTCATATATCCTTGTCTTGTATAGGAGCTATGAAGCCAAAAGCTAATGGAAAACTTCGGAATATCCCAATTTTCTGGATGAAGAGTAAGTGCACCGATGAAAGTACCCGACGTTTTCTCGTATAGATGGAACGGTAATGTTTCGCGAAGTAAAAATTTCCCATGTGCTGCTCTTACTGCTGATTCTGCTGTTTCTTCAGTATCTTCTGTAATAGCTATCCATGGCTGTAAGTCTTCTAATGAAGCTTGAATTGCTTCGTAAACTTCTGTTCCATCACCTGGGAACGGTTTTCGTACTTGTAAGCGCTCAGTCTGAAATAATGTTGGAAAATCTAATAATAGTTGTTTCAAACGAAATCCCTCCTATTCTCTTCTTTTAAGTTTAGCAAAGTGGCGTGGAATTTCAATGATAATTCGTCATACTTTTTTCTTTCTATCATACATTCTATATAGATACAAATTGAAACCTGACGTAACTACTCAGTCACTCTATGAAAAAAAAGGCAGAAAACCACTTTCTTTTTAGGTTGGCGAGAGCAACTGGCCGCGTGTTGGAGCGGTCAGGGCCTTTTCCTGCTACGCGCAACGTTTTCAAACAAAGAAAGGTAACAAGGTGTAGGTCCATTTTTATCTTCATGACAGCAATCTAGATGCTGTCATGAAGATAATTTTTCAATGAAATTACTGAGTAGTTATAACCTGACATAAAACCCGTTTTTTTATGTGGATGAGAGCGTCAGGCCATGAGTAGAAGTAAATAATTCCTTTTTATTCCATATATGTTGTGCAAACAAAAAGAGAAAGAAAGTATCAGGTTACTTTGTGCTTGGCGGCAACTTATGTGCCCAAAAGCTAAGTTGGATTTATATAGTAAGGGAGAGAACGGAGGGAATAAATATGCTAAGGAAATCATCTTGGCAAGATCGTATAACATATCATGTACAAGAACATGCTTCACTATATGTATTTGTAGCAGTTCTTTTATTAATGGGAGTTATTTTTGGAGCGATTCTTGTGAATAGTTTACAAGTAAGTCAAAAGCAAGACTTATACTTTTACTTGAGTCGTTTTTTTGGACAAGTTTCCAAAGGACAATTTGCAAATGCAGGTGAGATGTTTCGAGAAAGTTACCTATCGCAGCTGAAATACATTGGCTTTATTTGGATTTTAGGTATTTCCATCATCGGTTTGCCACTTATTTTTGTTTTATTATTTTTAAAAGGAGTCGTTGTTGGGTTTACAGTAGGCTTTTTAGTGAGTCAACTCGGTTGGAACGGCCTATTATTAGTATTTGTGGCTGTACTTCCACAAAATATAATTATCATACCGACGTTTCTTATTATGACGACGATTGCAGCTAGCTTTTCGTTACGAATGATTCGACATCAATTCATTCGTAAAGTAAATGAGCCATTGCTACCACTATTTATACGCTACACTTGCTTTTTTCTTATTATCGGTGTCGTATTAGCGATTTCTTCAGGAATTGAAGCGTATGTATCACCAACTTTTATGAAACAAGTCATGGATACTATTAATAAAAAATAATTACACTTTGAGAATTATTATCAAGTAATTTTGATTATTTTTCTTTTGACAGTTGCCCTTCTTCTGATATAATGGGGTAAGAGTGGCGAGGGAGGGAGTAGTACCGAATGGAAGAAAGAATTGATCGAATAAAAAAGCAATTACATGCAGCAAGTTATAAATTAACACCACAACGTGAAGCAACAGTTCGCGTGCTGCTAGAAAATGAAGAAGATCATTTAAGCGCGGAAGATGTTTACCTCCTTGTAAAAGAAAAGTCGCCAGAGATCGGACTTGCAACCGTCTATCGAACTTTGGAGCTATTATCCGAGTTAAAGATTGTCGACAAGATTAATTTCGGTGACGGTGTTTCGCGCTATGACTTACGTCAAGAAGGAGCATCACGTTTTCATCATCATTTAATTTGTACAGAATGCGGTGCAGTAGAAGAAATTCAAGAAGATTTGCTTGGCGAAGTAGAAACAAGAGTAGAACAAGAGTGGCGCTTTAAAGTAAAAGACCATCGTTTAACGTTCCACGGCATTTGTGAAAATTGCCAAGAAAAATTAACTGAAGAAAATTAGCCTTTTCCTATTTAGCTAGGGAGAGGTTTTTTGTTTATATTAGGTATAAATGACGAAAAGCTTGGCATATGTTGTAATAACATATATTTTGGAGGAATTTACAATGCGCCGAGCAATGAAAGTTATTTTTGATGGTTTGAAAGTATTTTTATTGTTTACCAGTTGTACCATTTTGTTTTATTTCGCTATACTATGGATAAATGAAGAATATGAAAGCTATCATCGTTATGAAAAACCGAAAGAAGAAATGGTAGAAAAAGTATCTGGAACAGAAGAACCTGCAAAAGATGCTTTCGTAAACAGAATGATTTTTTTCTATGAAAATGGGGAGTAGAGAAGATTGGAAGATCAATTACAAGATTTTATTCATTATATGGTTGTTGAAAAAGGATTAGCTAAAAATACAGTTGTATCTTATGAACGTGATCTCAAAAGTTATATGAAGTATTCACAAAAGGTGGAAGGAATTACATCTTTTCATGATGTGACGCGTATGCATATTGTGAATTTTTTACATCACCTAAAAGAGAATGATAAATCTTCAAAAACATTGGCGCGTCACATTGCATCTATTCGATCGTTTCATCAATTTTTATTACGTGAACGTGTTGTGGAACATGACCCATCTGTACATATTGAAACGCCTCAGGCTGAGCGGAAATTACCGAAAGTACTATCGATTGATGAGGTAGAAGCTTTATTACAAACTCCAAAAGCAACGAGTTCTTTTGGAATCCGTGATAAGGCCATGCTGGAGTTATTATATGCGACAGGGTTACGTGTTTCTGAGTTAATTCAATTAAACTTAGCTGATGTACATTTAACAATGGGGTTTGTTCGTTGCATTGGAAAAGGAAATAAAGAGAGAATTATCCCTCTTGGCAGCTTAGCGGCCGAAGCGATTCAGCATTATATCGAAAAGGGAAGACCAGAATTATTAGGAAAGAAAACGGCCGAAGCACTCTTTTTAAATCATCATGGAAATCGCTTATCGCGCCAAGGATTTTGGAAAATTTTAAAGAGACTTGCAAAAGAAGCTAACATTCAAAAAGAACTTACACCGCATACGTTGCGTCATTCTTTTGCAACGCATTTATTAGAGAATGGGGCAGATTTAAGGGCAGTACAAGAAATGCTTGGTCATGCTGATATTTCAACAACACAAATTTATACACATGTTTCAAAAACTAGATTAAAAGATGTATATAAACAGTTCCACCCAAGGGCATGAGTTTTTCATGTCCTTTTTCTATTACAGTAAAAAAACTTCACAAAAACTTCACAAACATTTCGTACATTGTTTTCAGCAGAAAGCTAGAATATGAACGCATAATTCCTCTATACTAATATAGGACGAAGGAGGAAGTTATAATGAAGAAACTTTTAATTACATTATTTATCGCCATGCTAGCTTTAGCTGGTTGTAATACGAAATCGGATGAAAAAGCGAAAAATGATAAGCAACTTGTAGAAGTAAAAGTAGAAGTGAAAACAAATCCTGAAACAATAAAACCAAATGAAAAAGTAGAAGTACAAGCAATTGTTACACAAGGGAAAGAAAAAGTAACAGATGCAGATGATGTGAAATTTGAAATTTGGAAAGATGGCGAAGAGAAAAAAGAAATGGTAAATGCAAAGCATAAAGGGAACGGCGTTTATACAATCGATAAAACATTCCCGAATGACGGTGTATACCATATTATCGCACATACAAATGCACGTGATATGCATGTGATGCCAGAAGTAAAAGTAGCTGTTGGTAATGCAAAAGTAACTGAAGAAAAGAAAGCTCATGATAGTCATGAAGCTGGTCATGGTGATCATAAAAGCGAGACAATGATTCATCTAATGGCAGATGGTGTAAAAGCAAATACAGAATCTACAATGAAAGTACACTTAAAACAAAAAGAAGAAGCATTAACTAGTGCGGAAGTTCAACTTGAAATTTGGAAAGATGGTGCAGAAAAGCATGAGTTTGTTCCAGCAAAAGAAGGGAACAAAGGTGAATATACAAGCACGCATACATTTAAAGAAACAGGAACATATAAAGTGAAGGTTCATGTACGAAAAGGTGATCTTCATGATCATAAAGAAGAAACGGTTGAAGTGAAGTAAGGAACAGCTCTTTGAAAGAGCTGTTTTTATTTACATTTATATATAAATGTAAAATGAAAACCTAACATAAAACCCTTTTTTTAGATGGACGAGAGCATCTGGCCATGCGTAGAATCGGTCAGTTCCTTTTTCTGCCACATGCTGGTCACATTTTGTTCTTCATTGTAATAACTTATATATTGAAAAAATCCAAATGAACTTATATATTAGTTTCATTAGCACTTCTGTGCAGAATAGATTACAATAAAATGTGTAGAAAATATGAAATGTGATAAAAATTCCTTAAAAAGAAAGCGTGAACATGTTATGATAGCTGTAGAAGATGTCTGACATCTGACTTAGAAGAAGAAGGAAATTTTTACATTGATTTGAACATACTACATTAGTAGCATATATAGGAGGTTACAGTTGTGAGCAAATATAAACGTATTTTCCTTATCGTGATGGACTCCGTAGGAATTGGAGAAGCACCAGATGCTGAGAAATATGGCGATAAAGGTTCTGACACACTTGGTCATATCGCAGAACATATGAATGGATTACAAATGCCAAACATGATGAATTTAGGTCTTGGTAATATCCGTGAAATGAAAGGGATTTCCAAAGTAGAGAAGCCACTTGCATATTATACAAAAATGCAAGAAAAATCTACGGGTAAAGATACAATGACAGGACACTGGGAGATTATGGGCCTATACATTGATACGCCGTTCCAAGTGTTCCCAGAAGGATTCCCAAAAGAATTACTGGATGAATTAGAAGCGAGAACAGGACGTAAAATCATTGGGAATAAACCAGCTTCTGGAACAGGAATTCTTGATGAGCTTGGACAGGAGCATATGGAAACAGGTGCATTAATTGTGTATACATCTGCTGATAGCGTACTGCAAATTGCTGCTCATGAAGAAGTTGTACCACTTGAAGAATTATATAACATTTGTAAAATTGCACGTGAGTTAACACTTGATGAAAAATATATGGTTGGTCGTGTAATTGCTCGTCCATTCCTTGGAGAGCCAGGAAACTTTACACGTACACCGAATCGTCATGACTACGCTTTAAAACCATTCGGTCGCACAGTTATGAACGAATTAAAAGATGCTGACTATGATGTAATTGCAATTGGCAAAATTTCTGACATTTATGATGGAGAAGGTGTAACAGAGTCTCTTCGTACAAAATCTAACATGGATGGCATGGATAAACTTGTAGATACATTAAACATGGACTTTACTGGTTTAAGCTTTTTAAATCTAGTTGACTTTGATGCACTATTCGGTCATCGTCGTGATCCTCAAGGATATGGAGAAGCATTGCAGGAATATGATGCACGCCTTCCTGAAGTGTTTGAAAAGTTACAAGAAGACGACTTATTACTTATTACAGCTGACCATGGTAATGATCCAATTCACTACGGTACAGACCATACGCGTGAATATGTACCATTAATAGCGTATAGCCCAAGTATGAAAAATGGTGGACAAGAATTGCCACTTCGTCAAACATTTGCTGATATCGGTGCAACAGTTGCTGAAAACTTCAATGTGACAATGCCAAAATACGGAAAAAGTTTCTTAAACGAGCTAGGTAAATAGGAGGAATATAAAATGAATCGTGAATTAATTTCAAAATCTGCATCATATTTAAAAGGTAAATTTTCAGAAAAACCGACAGTAGGACTAATCCTTGGTTCAGGTTTAGGTGTATTAGCGGATGAAATCGAAAATGCAGTAGCTGTACCTTATAATGAAATTCCTGAGTTTCCTGTATCTACAGTTGAAGGTCATGCTGGCCAATTAGTATTCGGTACACTTCGAGGAGTTACAGTTGTAGCAATGCAAGGTCGTTTCCATTACTATGAAGGATATGATATGCAAAAAGTAACATTCCCAGTTCGTGTTATGAAAGAACTAGGTGTAGAAACAGTTGTTGTTACAAACGCAGCTGGTGGTGTAAATACATCATATGAGCCAGGCGATTTAATGTTAATTTCAGATCACATTAACTTCATGGGTCACAATCCATTAATCGGACCAAATGATTCTGAAATGGGTGTACGTTTCCCTGATATGTCTGAATCTTATAGTAAAGATCTTCGTGCAATGGCGAAACAAGTTGCAGCTGATTTAAATATTAAAGTACAAGAAGGCGTATACGCTGGGATGACAGGTCCTGTATATGAAACACCAGCAGAAATTCGTATGATTCGTACAGTTGGCGGCGATGCTGTCGGCATGTCAACTGTGCCAGAAGTTATTGTAGCGCGTCATGCTGGTATGAAAGTACTTGGTATTTCTTGTATTTCAAATATGGCAGCTGGTATTTTAGATCAGCCGCTTAATCATGAAGAAGTAATTGAAACAACAGAACGTGTAAAAGCAAACTTCTTAGCACTTGTAAAAGAAATTGTAAAACAAATGAAGGGATGAGCTTACAATGAGAATGGTGGACCTAATTGCGAAAAAGCGTGATGGCAAAGCATTAACGACAGAAGAAATTAAATTTATCATTGAAGGGTACACAAATGGTGATATTCCAGATTATCAAATGAGTTCACTTGCAATGGCAATTTTCTTCCAAGATATGAATGAGCAGGAACGTGCTGATTTAACGATGGCGATGGTAAATAGCGGAGATACAATTAATTTATCAGCGATTGAAGGCGTAAAAGTAGATAAGCATTCAACAGGTGGTGTTGGTGATACAACTACACTTGTATTAGGTCCATTAGTAGCTGCTTTAGATGTACCAGTTGCAAAAATGTCTGGGCGTGGTCTTGGGCATACAGGTGGTACAATTGATAAGCTAGAAGCAGTTCCAGGATTCCATGTAGAAATTGAAAACGAGGAATTTATTCGTCTTGTAAACGAAAATAAAATTGCCGTTATTGGACAAAGCGGTAATTTAACACCTGCTGACAAAAAGCTATATGCACTTCGTGATGTAACAGCAACGGTAAACTCGATCCCGTTAATTGCCAGCTCTATTATGAGTAAAAAAATTGCAGCTGGTGCGGATGCAATCGTTCTTGATGTAAAAACAGGTGCGGGAGCATTTATGAAAACGGATGAGGATGCGAAGCGATTAGCAGAAGCGATGGTTCGTATCGGTAACAACGTTGGACGTAAAACAATGGCTGTTATCTCTGATATGAGTCAGCCGCTTGGTGAGGCAATCGGTAACGCTTTAGAAGTGAAAGAAGCGATTGATACATTACAAGGAAAAGGACCGAAAGACTTAGAAGAGTTATGTTTAACGCTTGGAAGTCAGATGGTATACTTAGCGGGACAAGCATCTTCTTTAGAAGATGCACGTGAAAAGCTAACTGAAGTAATGAACAATGGCAAGGCGCTAAATGCGTTTAAAACGTTCTTAGCAGCACAAGGCGGCGATGCTTCTGTTGTTGATGATCCAACGAAACTTCCGCAAGCGCAATATATGATTGAAGTAGAAGCAAAAGAAGATGGCTATGTGTCTGAAATTGTCGCAGATGAAATTGGTACAGCAGCGATGCTTCTTGGTGCGGGCCGGGCAACGAAAGAATCTGAAATTGATTTAGCAGTTGGTCTAATGCTTCGTAAAAAAGTTGGCGATAGCGTGAAAAAAGGTGAATCACTTGTAACGATTTACGCAAATCGTGAAAATGTAGAAGATGTAAAACAAAAAATTTATGAAAACATGAAAGTGTCTGCAGAGCATGTTAATGCACCGAAATTAGTACACGGCATTGTAGAGAAATAAAATAAAGTGACAATTTTTCCACGAATTGTACGATAAAAAAGCTAAGGAGTTTTCTCCTTAGCTTTTTTTGCATATAATGAAGATGGGTGAAATTATGATAAGAATTTGTGCAGTAA
Organism: Bacillus cytotoxicus; assembly: GCF_023715645.1. Lineage (GTDB taxonomy): Bacteria > Bacillota > Bacilli > Bacillales > Bacillaceae_G > Bacillus_A > Bacillus_A cytotoxicus_A. The sequence goes on from NZ_JAMBOP010000008.1 coordinate 70,928, forward strand.
CTAAGGAAAATGAAGTATTATATGATGTACCATTAGAAGAAACGAAGCGAGAAGATATTGTATGGTTTTGGCTGGATTTATGTAAACCGACGAAAGAAGAGTATACATATATTTTACAAGACTATTTTAAATTCCATCCCCTTGCGATAGAAGATTGTTTGGAGTACGTACAGAGACCGAAAGTTGACTTTTATGAAGGGTATAATTTTTTAGTGCTTCATGCTTTTAGTGAAGAGGGACTCGAGCCGCATGAAATTGATATATTTGTAAGTGATCAGTTTGTTGTATCTTTTCACTTTTCGCATAATAAGGCGATTGAACGTGCGTGGAATAAACTTGGGGAAAAACAGCGCATAAAGAGAAGTACTCTTCATGTGACCCATATGATTATTGACGAAATTGTTGATGATTATTTTGCTCCTGTATATTTTATTGAAGATCATTTAAATGCCATTGATGATAATTTAACGGGAGAAACAGCGGGTACTGTATTAGAAGAGGTATTTGATATTCGCTCTGATTTATCAAAATTACGACGAACAATTGTACCGATGCGCGATTTATTATATCGTGTTTTAAATTCAACACGCTTTTATGGTGCGAGTGACCATGAAATTTATTTCAAAGATATTTACGATCATCTGTTAAAACTTTCCGAAATGATTGAAGCAAGCCGAGAGCTGACAGCTGATATTCGCGATAGCTACTTTTCGCTTAACTCTCATCATATGAATAACATTATGAAAACATTAACGGTTTTTTCAACCATTTTTATGCCATTAACATTTATTGTTGGTGTATATGGAATGAACTTTGATAATATGCCAGAGTTAAAGACGGTGCATGGCTATTATATTTGTTTAGCCATAATGGCCTTTATAGGTGGTGGCATGATGGTCTGGTTTTTTAAGAAGGGCTGGTTTAAATAATAAAACGCCGGGAATTCCCGGCGTTTTTGCTTTAGCCAATGGCATGCAGCACAAACATGGCTAAGAAAAGGCATGTGATAACATAAAGCGGTTTTGCAACTTGTTTATGTTTACCAAGTGCTACTTTTAAGATTGGATAGGCAATGAATCCAAACGCAATACCATCAGCAATGCTATATGTGAGCGGAATCATAACGATGATTAAAAACGCTGGAAATCCTTCTGAAAAATCGTTCAGAGGAATTTGTTGAATGTTTGTAATCATTAAACCGCCAATAATAATTAAGATTGGAGCGATTGCGCTATTTGGAATCAATTTTACAAACGGCAGTGCAAATAATGAGGCAAAGAATAAACCGCCAGTGACGATAGACGTCAGACCGGTCTTGCCGCCCGCTGTAATACCAGCAGCACTTTCTACTGTAGAAACAGTGGGACTCGTGCCAAATAGACCGCATGTCATCGCTGAAATTGCATTAGCTTGATAAGCACGAGGGAATTTACGTTGATCTTCTAATAAACCATGCAAAAGTCCCATGTTTTCAAAAATGAGTACCATACTCAATGAGAACGTTGCGATTAAAAACGGTAAAGAAGTCAATTTCCCAAACGACATTGCGCCAAAAACATCACCATAGTTAGCAAAGGAGAATGAACTATTGCTAACTTGACTTGTATCAACAATACCAAATAACCAAGAAATTCCGGTACCAATTGCGATCGTCCATAAAAAGCTTCCACGAACGTTACGAATAAATAAAACCAATGCAACAATAAGAGTAAGCAGTGTTGCTAGAACAACGGGACTGCTTAATTTTCCTAATGCAACAGCAGTATTTGAATTTGCAACGACAAGACCGCCTTTTTGCAAGCCAATAAATGCTAAAAAGAGTCCGATACCAACAGTTATTGCTTCTTTTAGCGATTGTGGGATTGCGGCAGAAAGTGTGCGAGCAATTGGTGTAAATGCGGCAATTGCAAAAATAATACCAGCGACAAATACCGCTGCTAATGCCTCTTGCCAAGTTAAACCAAGCGTATGCACAGCCGTGTACGTAAAGAACGCATTTACTCCCATACCTGGTACAAGGATCGCCGGTGCATTTGCCCAAAATGCCATTAATAGACATCCGACAAATGAGCTGAATACTGTTGCTAAAATTCCTGCTTCAAGAGGAATGCCGGCATCTGATAAAATGGATGCATTCACAATCATAATATAAACGATCGTGAAAAATGATGTTACACCAGCGAGTACTTCTTGTTTTGGTGATGTTTGATGTAAGTCTAATTTAAATGTTTTTTCAAGAATTCCTTTCATGTTAAACCTTCTTTTTCATATCCCTCTCCCACCCGTGATATCCCTTTGTAAGGTTCACCGTATATTATTATAGCAAAACAACAGTTTTTTACAACAATAAAAATGATAACGTTTTCTTTTTTGCTAGATATATAATTACATATTATAGATTTAAATTAAAAACCTGACATAAACCCCTTTTTTTAGATGGATGAGAGCGTCCGGCCATGAGTAGAAGCGATCGGTGCCCATTTCTGCCACGTGCGAGAGTTTTAAAACAAAAGGAGAAAGCAAGTAGGGGTCATCTTTTGTTTAGCATAACCGGCAGCGTATATGGTGAATAAGCAAAAAGAATTTATATAGATAAATCCAAATTAAAAGCCTGACATAAACCTCTTTTCTTTTTAGATGGACGAGAGCGTCTGGCCATAAGTAGAAGCGGTCAGTGCCTATTTCCGCCATATGCAATGTTCAAACAAATATAGGAGGAAAGTAGCAGGTTACTTTCGCTTGGAATGGCGGCGACTTGTGTGCCTGAAAGTTAAGTTGGATTTATATATATGTAAAAACGGCACGTATGGTTGAAGTAATTTCTATTTCGCCTGATTGAATAGGAGGAGCGCCGCTATGAACAGCGGAATAAGCAACAAATTCCCGCGGCATTTGGGAAGACTCTTCGACGAGAGATAGGGGAATGGGATTTATATTTAAATTATATGTACTAGCAATTGTCCTTGCTTTTTCTTGCGCGTTTTGCACAGCAAGTACTAATGCTTGTTTGTAATAAGCATTCGGTGCAGAAACGCGAAATACAAGCCCTCTGGCGACATTGGCACCGTTTGCTACAGCTGCTTCAAATACTTCGCCTGCTTTTTGGACATTGAGTACAATAATTTCATATAAATGCTCAACTTGATAACCTCTTAGGACAGGCTTTTCATTCACGATTTCATATTGCGGTGTAATCGTGTAAGAAAGTGTTTTAATATTTTGCTCTGTAATTCCAAGCTGCTTTAAAGCAGTAAGCAAATTAGTAGAAAGAGCAGCATTTTCTGCTTGTGCTTGTTTTATATTTTGATCTTCAGTGCGAACCCCGATTGTTAAAACGACAACATCCGGTTTCGCTTTCACGACACCTTCACCTTGTACAGTAACCGTTGCTTCCTTGCCATTACGTAATTCATGTGAATAGGGGGACATGCCCATTTGCATGATTGTTCACCTTCCTTTCTTTATTTATATGAAAGAAGGAAGTCCATTTTTTCTTTAAATTTAGAAATGTAGTAGAAAATCTAAGTAGAAAGAAAATATATACAATTAAGGTATTCATGCATTATAATATGTGTAAATATTATAAAAAAGGATCGAGAACAGTGAACGAAAAACGAGAAGCGCTTATTTTAAACTTATCTACATCTTTTCGAAGAATGCTTCGCTTATTACAAAGTGATATTAATGAACTTTTTTCTGAACATATGCCATGGAATGAGTTTTCTGTACTGCGTGCATTATATTGGAAAAGCCCACAAATGGCATCGCAAATTGCAAGTGAAGTGAAAGTTACATCTAGTCATATTACAGCAGTTACAGATCGCCTTGCTCGTAAGGGACTTGTAATGAGAAAGCGTTCTAATTCAGATAGACGTATTGTGTATTTAGAAATTACCGATAGCGGGCGAGAAGTTGCTGAAAAACTTGAAAATGTTCGAAAAGAATATTATAGAGAGAAGTTTCAGGGTTGGAGCGACAAGGAAATAGAAATGGCGTTAGATCTTTTCGATAGAGTCCTATGAAAATAGAAAAGCAGAGATTGTTTTTCTATTTTTTTGCGTAAATATTAAATACAAATTGAAAGACGGGCATAAAAACCAACCTTTTTTAGGGGGGCGAGAGCGTCTGGCCGCGCGTAGGAGCGGTCAGGGCCTTTTCATGCACTCAGAATGTTGAAAATTGTCGAAGTGTCTTTATCTTGTGTCGAAGCGCCGATATATCGAAAAAGTCGCCGATATATTGAAAAAAGTGGTCGATATATTTGAAAAAGCGCCGATATATGAGTGAACATATAAGAAGGAGGTGATTCAAAAGACATCTACATCTCTTTTGAGTCACCTCCGAAACAACGACATAAAAACTTCTTTCTTTTTAGATGGACGAGAGCATCTGGCCATGCATAGAAGCTTTACTACATGCAAGGATTAAAACAAAGGGACTACATAGCAGTCACTTATAGGGTCAAAAAATAAAGTGGATTTATGCATTGCGGAATCGATGCCTTGCATAAAAATAGCCTCCTAGGAGGCTATTTTGCATATAAAGAAAGTTTATGTTTTAACCCCCACTGTAAAATAACATATGTCAAAATGCCACACCCAATAAAATACATATAGTGAAGCGGGATAGATTTACTGCCATCAGTGAAAACTTCGCTACCAAGAAGTCCGAAACAAATGGAAGTGCATAGTAAGAAATAGACATGGAGTTTTTGATATAGCAATATCTTTCCGTTCTGTTCATTTGGTGAACGTGCATATAAATAGGCTCCTAGTGGCAGACAAAGAAGTATATAAATTGCCGGACTTAGTAGTGTCCATGCAGACGGAATATGATGATAAGAAGGTCCTACATGTAGCTCTCCGTATTCATCTTTTATAGCCTCTCTTTGCGGTTGATAGTCATAATTAATGTAAAAATGTGTAAGAGGAGCAAATGTACTTATATTTTCTATATACATGGAACTTTTATGATAGGCCTGATCATATTCTTTTTCTGATAAATCAACATGTAATGCAAAGAAAGGGAACGCAAGCTGAGAAATGTAAATGGGGAAAACCAATAAAATATAGCTTAGCGCACCTTGTGAAACAATATTTCCTGTAATACTTCCGATGAAAAGGGCTAATGTATAAATGGCGATTAATGTCAATGTTGTATAAATAAAGTATAGATGAAACGGTGTGAATGATTGATAAACGGCGTGTATCGTAGTTTTATAGACAATATACATAAGGATCCAGCTCACGCTTAGTGTACTTATGATATGAACCGTACCAAACAACCATTTTGATAAAAATAAATGTGAGCGCTTAAATGGCATAGACCATAAAAAATCATTTGTTTGATTATGACGCTCCCAGCCTATTAAAATGACAGCTAATCCAAGTAAAAGCAGAGCAGGGAAAAAGATAGGACTATCTCCGCTCAAATGATAGGAATAATACGTATCCGTCGTTTCACGTAAGTACTCAGCTTTGTGCAGTGCGTCGCTATAATATCGATATGGTAAGAGATATAAGGTACTGAGCCAGAATAACGCAATGATATATTTCCCTTGCTTCCAGTTTCGCAACCATAATGCTTTATGGAACATACAATTCACCTCGATTTATACGTATATTTTTATTCGTCAAAACAGTATCGTTATCTTCCGCCAAAAGAGAATTTCCATTTAAGCAAGCGAGTTAAAATGATATAACTAATAATTCCTGTCCCTAAAAAGGTTAGATAATAACTCCATAAGATATTCGCTCCCAATGCTCGCCCGCCGAGTAAGGAAAAACAAAGAACAGTACACCCAATGAACCATTTCTGTAGTTGTGGAAACAATAGGAAATTTCCGTTATGCTCGTTAGGTGATTTCATATATAAGGTAATTGCAATTGGTAAAAATAGAACAATATAAATAAATGGGCTCAGTAATTTCCAAGTAGATGGAATTCGTGTATACTCCACTGAATTCACATTCGGTGAAGAAATTTTATTACCCTGTTGATCGAAATGATATTCAGGATGGTAATCAAAATGAATAGAAAACCTATCTAATGGTGAAACGATGCTTATTTGTTCTAAGTAATCGCTGGTTTTACGCTCTATTTGATACTTTTCTTCTGATGAACCTCCTATATGAGTAAAAAGAAATCCAGATACTAATAAGGTTAAGCCGTACGGAAGAAATAAAATGACTGCCGTTAAGGAGCCTTGCGAAAAAATATTTCCAGTAATTGTCCCAATGAATAAAGAGAATGTATAGATAGCAATTAGTACAATCGTAGCGTAAACAAAGTAAGTGTGGAACGGATTAAAATCTTGATAAGTATTATGAAAAGATACTTTTTTAATTCCCCACATACAAATCCAACAAACAAAATTCACCATTATAATATTAACAATACCAAACAACCATTTTGTTAGAAAAATATCTTTTCGTTTAAAGGGCATAGAGAAAAGATAATCAGCGGATTGATTATTACGTTCCCATCCAATTAAAACACAAGCAATTGCAATGAGAATAAGGCCTTGTACTATGACAATATCAGGTGCTGAAAATGAATAGGAATAGTAATAGGCATAATCATCCCATTTCATTTTTGATAGCCTAAGCTGTGATTGTGCAGCACTGTAATATGCATAAGGAAGTATATATAAACTACTTAACCAAAAAAGTATAAGAAAATATTTTCCTTGTTTATACGTTCGCAACCATAATGCTTTATGGAACATACAATTCACCTCGATTTATACGTATATTTTTATTGATCAAAACAATATCGTTATCTTCCGCCAAAAGAGAATTTCCATTTTAGTAAGCGAGATAAGATGAGATAAGTGATAACTCCTGTACCTAGGAAACTTATATAATAGCCTATTAACGAATTGATTCCTCCTAGGATACGAGCACCAAGCAAGGAAAAGCATGTTACCGTACAAATGATAAAGATCTTTTGTAACTTCGGAAAAAGTAGTATCTTTCCGTTTTGTTCGTTAGGTGATCGAGCGTATAAGTACGTACTTAATGGTAATAAAATCAACGTATATACAATAGGACCTATTAATGTCCAAAGAGACGGAATAGAACTAAAGTTAGGTTCATTGATTCGTTTTCCTGTTTTATCTGTATAGGCAGACTTGGGTTCGTAACTAAAATAGATTTGAAAATGTAGCATCGGTGAAAATACCGTGAGTTTTTCAACATTATTCATATATGCATTTTCTCGTTCGTAAGTGTTATCATACGAATTATTCGTATGAACAGAAATGAATCCAGCAATTAAAATAGATAATACGAATGGTAAAATAAGAACAATTGCAGTTAAAAAGCCTTGTGATACAATATTTCCAGCAATTGTTCCGATGCATAGTGTTAACGTATAGATTGCAAAGAGTACGATTGCTGCGTATAGAAAGTAATAGTGAAAAGGTGAAAAAACTTGATACTTATTATGAAAAGTTGTTTTTTTCAAAATGGCGAAAATTCCCCAGTTTACAATTAGCATGCCAATAATATTCGAAATGCCAAAAATCCATTTTGTAAGAAAAATGTGAGTTCGTTTAAATGGCATCGACCAAAGTAAGTCGGTATTTTGATTATGACGATCCCAGCCAATGATTACACAACCTAAAACAATAACAAGTGCCCCTTGTATTATGATTGTTTCTTCAGGGAAAGTATAGTGATAATAAAAATGGTATTTCCATTTCATATTATCGTGGAAATAATTTAGCTGTTCTCTAGCAGCTAAATAATATTTGCATGATAATATATAGAAGTTAACGAGCCAAAATAACCATACGATATATTTACTTTGCTTGTATGTTTGAAGCCATAGTGCTTTATGGAACATGTAATTCACCTCTATTTGTATGTGTTCGCATCTTGATTAAAAATATCGTTATCTTCCGCCCAAAGAAAACTTCCATTTTAACAAGCGAGTTAAAATCATATAACTAATAATTCCTGCTCCTAAAAAGGTTATATAGTAAATCCATAAAGCATTTATTCCAAATATTCGTCCTGCGAGTAATGCAAAGCAGAGGACTGTACAGCCAATAAACCATTTCTGTAGCTGTGGAAACAATAGGATTTTTCCGTTTTGTTCATTAGGAGAGCGTGTATATAAAATGATTGCTAATGGTAAAAATAGAATTATATAAACAAATGGGATCAGTAATTCCCAAACAGGTGGAATCCATGTTTTCTCCATAGGATTTTTGTTAGGTACATCTGAGATTTTACCGTTCCGATCAAATTTCTCTTTAGGATAATAGCTGTAAATAATAAAAAAATCATCAAGCGGTGCAACGATACTTGCTTGTTCTAAGTAATATCTAGTTTTACTCTCAATTTCATATCGATCCTCAGTTGATTCTCCGGTATGAATAAAAACAAATCCAGATATTAATAAGACTAAACCATACGGAAGATATAAAATGATTGCAGTTAAAGCACCTTGGGAAACAATATTTCCTGTAATTGTCCCAATGAATAGAGATAAAGTATAGATAGCAATTAGTACGATCGTAGCGTAAACAAAGTAAGTATGAAACGGACTAAAATCCTGATAAGCATTATGAAAAGATACTTTTTTTATTCCCCACATACTAATCCAGCAAATAAAATTCACGATTATAATATTGACAATACCGAACGCCCATTTTGTTAGAAAAATGTCTTTTCGTTTAAAGGGCATAGAGAAAAGATAGTCGGCAGATTGAGTATTCCTTTCCCATCCAATTAAAACACAAGCAAGTGCAATGAGTATGGCGCTTTGTATTAAAACAGGATCATGTGTTGAAAAAGAATAAGAGTAGTAATAGACGGGATCCCATTTCATTTTTGATTCTCTAAGCTGTGATTGTGCATCACTATAATATGCATAAGGAAGTTTATATAAACTACTTAACCAAAAGAGTAGAAGTACATATTTCCCCTGTTTAAACGTCCGTATCCACAACCCCTTATGAAACATGTGACCCCTCCTCAAAAGCCGTAACAAAGACATCCTCAAGTGACATTGGCAATTCTTCTAATAAGAGCGGCTGTTCTTTATGAAATTTTTCTAACGTAGGTGCTACATTTCCTTCGATTAAAACGGTATATACTTTTCCTGTTTGCTGTAATACTTTCACGTTGCTTAAGTTTTCTAGTTTTTGTGGCAGTGAACGTTCAAAAGCGACTTGAATTTTTGCATATCGTGATTTTGTATCGTCTAAAGATGTAATGGATGCAACGGTATGATCTTTTAAAATGATGACTTTGTCTGCGATTTTTTCAATTTCATCTAAGTGATGCGTAGAAATGAGAATGGTAATTTCGCGTTCTGCTACTTCTTCAATTAAAAATTGCAAGATTTGCCTTTTTACGATTGGATCAAGGCCGTTTGTTGGCTCGTCTAAAATAATGTATTCTACGCGAGTAGAAAAGGCTAAGATCATTGCTAATAATGCTTTCATTCCGCGGGAGTAGCTGCGAATTCGTTTGTCTGGTAAGTTAAAACGTTCTAGTAATTCATAGAAATAGTCTGCATTGAATTTATGATAGACGGCTTTATAGAATTTTACGATTTCTTTTACTGTATATCCGCTTAATACATTTGTAGAGTCTGGAACAAATACAACGGTTTGTTTTACTTCTGGATGTTTGTGCACGTCAATTTCGTTATATGTCACAGTGCCTTCATCCGGATTTAAAATTCCAACGAGTGTACGTAATAGTGTTGTTTTTCCGGCTCCGTTTCTTCCGAGTAAGCCGACGATGCTTCCTTTTTGTAAAGTAAATGAAATATCTTCTAATATCGTTTGATTATCAATTGTTTTCTTTACGTTCGTCACTTTTAGCATGCGTATTTCCCCCTAATTCTTTATAGTATGAATCAATCCAATCATGAATTTTTTCTTTTGAAATACCAAGATACGAAGCTTCTAGTAACAATTGATGGAATTGTTTTTCTACCATAGCAATTTTCCTTTCATCTTGTGCGGGAGTGATGGATTGCGAGACGAATGTTCCTTTGCCGCGCAGCGTTTCGATAATGCCTTGTCGCTCTAATTCTTGATACGCTTTACTCACCGTGTTTGGATTAATGACGAGTGAAGAGGCGAGTTCACGAACGGAAGGAAGTTTATCGCTAGATTCGAGCATCCCTCTTAAAATGAGCTCTTTAACATTATGAACAATTTGTTCCCATATCGGAGTGTTGCTTCTTGGATCTAGTTGAATGTGCAAGAGCAAAGTCTCCTTTCTAATAAAAAGTATAAGTGTACTATTAGATGTAATACACTTAATACAATATATAGTGTATTATCATTTGTCAACTATATTTTTAGAAAATTATGGTATAAAACCCCTTCGTTTGGAAAAAATAGGTGTGATATAGAATGGAGGGTTGTCATGAAGCGATTAATAGGAATACTTGTTTGTTTCATGTTATTGCTTTCTGCAGTTCCAATTAGTTTTGCGCAGTCTGAGAAAAAGGAAGCCGAAGCGGAAACAAAACCAAAACTAGCGGAACAAGCATCGTCAGCAATTGTGATTGAGCAGGATACCGGGAAAGTTTTATTTGAAAAAAATCCAAATGAAAAGTTGCCGCCTGCTAGTATGACAAAAATTATGACTATGTTGCTTATTATGGAACAAATTGAAAAAGGAAAATTAAAACTGACGGATAAAGTAAGAACGAGTGAACACGCAGCTTCTATGGGAGGTTCACAAATTTTCCTTGAGCCTGGTGAAGAAATGACAGTCGATGAAATGTTAAAAGGTATTGCTATTGCCTCTGGAAATGACGCATCGGTTGCCGTAGCTGAACACATCGCTGGATCAGAAGACGGATTTGTAGATAAGATGAATAAAAAAGCAAAAGATTTAGGACTAAAAAATACTCATTTTCAAAATCCAACAGGTCTTCCAGCAAAAAATCATTATTCAACGGCAAATGACATGGCGGTTATGGCAAAGGAATTAATGAAATACCCATTAATCCGTAAATATACAGGAAAATATGAAGATTATTTACGTGAAGATACGGATAAGAAATTTTGGCTTGTCAATACGAATAAGCTTGTTCGTTTCTATCCAGGTGTTGACGGTGTGAAAACTGGATTTACTACAGAAGCAAAATATTGTTTAACAGCATCGGCAGAACGGAATGGGATGCGCGTTATTTCTGTCATTATGGGCTCTCCAACATCAAAGGAACGAAATGCGGAAGTAACAAAGCTTCTTGATTATGCATTTAGTCAATATATGACGAAAAAGATGTATACAAGAGGAGAAAAAATCAAAACGGTAAAAGTAGGAAAAGGAAAAAAAGAAACAGTCGACTTAGTAGCTTCTGATAATGCTTCTCTTTTAATGAAAAAAGGCGAGACATTGAAGGATATTAAAAAAGAAATAGTTACCGAGGAGAAGGTGAAAGCTCCGATTAAAAAAGGAGATGCCTTAGGTACACTCGTTATAAAAAAAGGGAATGAAGTGTTAATGAAACAAACAATTGTTGCAAAAGAAGATGTTGCAGCAGCGAGTTGGTGGGAGTTATTTAAACGAAGTCTTGGGACGTTTTCGACATCGAAATAGCGGCAATAAAGTTGCCGCTTTCAATTTTACTGTTATTTCGATAGTGAGAGATGTTTCTATATGAATCCATTTTCATGTTTCGACATATAGATTGCGGCTATGCAGAAGAGTCTGCACTTGCTCCCTTTGTTTTACTTTGTATGTGGTAGGAAAGGGCACTGACCGCTTCTATACATGGCCAGATGCTCTCGCCCACTGAAAAAGAATGGCTTTATGTCGTTTTTAAAATTTGGATTTATATAGAAGGTTCATTTTATGACGAAATAGTACTTCTTTTGTCAGGTGGAAGGATTCTCTCTTTGTTTTAGAGAAAAACTTCTTATATGTTTTGCGTGTATACGCGAATTTTGAATGTAAGGAGGAAATAGAGTGAGTCTATCCATCCATTTAGAAGTAAAGCGTGACGTCTTATGTGTTCGTTTAGCAGGCGAACTAGATCATCATACCGCCGAAGAGTTGCGAGCGAAAGTAACTGATATGATTGAGACGCATCATATTCATCATATTATTTTAAATTTAGAGCAATTAGCATTTATGGATAGTTCTGGTCTTGGTGTTGTATTAGGAAGATATAAACATGTCAAAAGCTTAGGCGGAGAAATGGTTGTTTGTGCAATTTCTCCTGCTGTGAAGCGTTTATTTGAGATGTCAGGGCTGTTTAAAATTATTCGATTAGAAGAAAATGAAGCACATGCGCTCGCGACGTTGGGGGTGGCATAGATGAGAAATGAAATGAACCTTCAATTTTCAGCATTAAGTCAAAATGAATCGTTTGCTCGCGTTACAGTTGCTGCTTTTATTGCACAGCTTGATCCAACGATGGAAGAATTAACGGAAGTGAAAACCGTTGTGTCAGAGGCAGTAACGAATGCCATTATTCATGGATATGAAGGGAACTTTGATGGCATCGTATATATTACAGTTATTTTGGAAGATGATATGGTGAAGTTAACGATTCGTGACGAAGGGATTGGAATTTTAGATTTAGATGAAGCACGGCAACCCCTTTTTACAACAAAACCCGAATTAGAGCGTTCTGGAATGGGATTTACCATTATGGAAAATTTTATGGACGAAGTAGAGGTTATTTCTAATGAATCTTTCGGGACAACGATCCATTTGACGAAGTATCTATCAAAAAGTAACGCTCTATGCAATTAAGGAGAATTGCCTATGGACATAGAGGTCAGAAGTGAAAAAGGAAAAGGACAGTTAAAGGATCAGGAACTAAAAGAATTAATTAAAAGAAGTCAACAAGGCGATCAAGGAGCGAGAGATTTAATTGTACAAAGTAATATGAGGCTTGTTTGGTCCGTTGTACAACGCTTTTTAAACCGTGGTTACGAGCCGGAGGACTTGTTTCAAATTGGCTGTATTGGGTTGCTAAAATCTGTCGATAAATTTGATCTATCTTTTGATGTAAAGTTTTCAACGTATGCAGTTCCAATGATTATTGGAGAAATTCAACGTTTTTTACGTGATGATGGCACAGTGAAAGTAAGTCGTTCGTTAAAAGAAACGGGCAATAAAATTCGTAAAATGAAAGATGAATTATCGAAAGAGTATGGCCGGGCGCCGACAATTACAGAAATAGCAGAGGCGTTAGAACTAACGCCAGAAGAAGTTGTAATGGCGCAAGAAGCAAGCCGGACACCATCATCGATACATGAAACGGTGTATGAAAATGATGGTGATCCTATTACTATTTTAGATCAAATTGCGGATCGCTCTGAAACAAAGTGGTTTGATAAGATTGCGTTAAAAGAAGCAATTCGTGAATTAGATGAGCGTGAACGGTTGATTGTATATTTGCGGTATTATAAAGATCAGACACAATCGGAAGTAGCAGAGCGTTTAGGGATCTCTCAAGTACAAGTATCAAGGCTAGAAAAGAAAATATTAAAGCAAATGAAGGAACGAATAGGCGAATAGTCTATTCGTTTTTTTATTTGACGAAAAAAGTTGTATTAGAAAAATTTCCAATATCCATACTACAACTACGAGGAATAGTTAAGATGAGAAAATTGTTATTCTTCTTATCGCATTTGTTCTTGGTAAGGTGGTAGGATCTTTATTTCATTGGATTTATTTTGTGAAATAGGAGGCGTGTCAATGGCGGTGCAAAAATTAAAAGATGATTATACGAATAAAGTGAAAAAGTATCAACCAAAACCTAACTATATGATGAATTGCCTAAAGGCTTTTGTTGTAGGAGGGCTTATTTGTACATTAGGTGAAGCGTTGATGAAGATGTATATCCACTATTTTGATTTTACGGAGAAAAATGCAGGAAATCCAGCAATCACAACATTAATATTACTTTCAGCTATTTTAACGGGTCTTGGTGTATATGATAAGCTAGGGCAATTTGCAGGAGCAGGATCAGCAATCCCGGTTACTGGATTTGCCAATTCAATGGTGAGTGCGGCGATGGAGCATCGTAGTGAAGGGATTGTTCTTGGAATTGCCACAAATATGTTTAAGATTGCTGGAAGTGTCATTGTATTTGGAGTTGTTGGGGCGTATGTTGTAGGTCTTATTCGATATACATGGAAGCTCTTCCAATGATGAAAGTTTAAAGTAAAGGAGAAGGTAGATGAGATTAACTGGGAAACAAACGTGGTTATTTCAAAATGATGTATATGTAAATGCAACGGGGACGGCTGTTGGGCCGGATGAGGCAAAGGGTCCGCTTGGAGAGAGTTTTGATATTACATATGATGATTTGCATTGCGAAGAAGAGAGCTGGGAGTTAGCGGAAAGAAGGTTAATGAGAGAGTCGATTCAACAAGCATTGCGAAAAGAAAAAATGCAAGCATCTGATATTGATTTTTTTTTAGCTGGAGATTTATTAAATCAAACAGTTACGGCAAATTATGTTGCAAGAGAGCTTTCTATTCCGTTTTTAGGAATGTTTGGAGCGTGTTCTACTTCGATGGAGACGTTAGCTGTTGGCGCAGCATTTATTGATGGTGGATTTGCAAATCGCGTGTTGGCAACAGTGAGTAGTCATAATGCCACTGCTGAACGGCAATTTCGTTATCCAACAGAGTATGGAGGACAAAAGCCGTCTACAGCGACATTTACTGTTACAGGAGCTGGTACAGCTTTAATGAGTCGTGAAAGAAGCTCAATTAAAGTTACATCAGCAACGATTGGAAAAGTTCAAGATTTAGGTATAGCAGATCCGTTTGATATGGGATCGGCAATGGCACCTGCTGCAGCTCATACAATTGGGCAGCATTTCAAAGATTTAAACAGGAGCGCTGCAGATTACGATTTAATTGTGACTGGTGATTTATCAGGAGTTGGAACGCCAATTGCACGGCAGCTTTTGTTAGATGAAGGATATGATCTAGGGAATGTTTATAATGATTGCGGTTTAATGATTTATAGAGATGACCAGCAAGTATTTGCGGGAGGAAGTGGTTGTGCTTGTTCCGCAGTTGTAACGTATGGACATTTAATGAAAGAAATGAAAGAAGGGAATTTACAAAGGATTTTCGTTGTAGCAACAGGTGCTTTGTTAAGTCCGATCATGATTCAGCAAAAAGAAACGATTCCAACGATTGCACACGGTATCGTATTTGAAAGAATAAAAGAGGTGTAATATGTGGAATTTATATATGCGTTTTTAGTTGGAGGGGCGATTTGTGTTGTCGGACAACTATTGTTCGATTTTACGAAATTAACACCTGCACATGTGATGGCAATTTTCGTAGTAGCTGGTGCTATTTTAGATGGTTTTGGCATTTATGACAAACTGATTCAGTTTGCAGGAGCGGGAGCGACTGTTCCGATTACGAGTTTTGGTCATTCTTTATTGCATGGTGCGATGGAAGCGGCAGAAAAGCATGGTTATCTTGGGATTGGAATGGGAATGTTTAAGTTAACATCTGTTGGAATTTCAGCAGCGATTTTGTTTTCGTTTTTAGCAGCACTTATTTTTAAACCGAAAGGATAAATAAGATGAGAAGAAGGGTTATTTTGGTGACAGACGGAGATGAATATGCACAGCGAACAATCGAGTTACTGGCAAAAGAGTTTGGCGGACGATGTATTTCGGCCACGCAAAGTAATCCAACAAAATTAACAGGGAGAAAGATTGTTGAACTTATCATGCAAACACCACATGACCCGGTTTTTGTTATGTTTGATGATAGCGGATATATTGGAGAAGGATCAGGAGAGAAGGCATTAAAATATGTGGCAATGAGTAAACAAATCGATGTGCTTGGTGTGTTGGCGGTTGCTTCTAATACGCATCATTGGGAATGGGCGCGAGTTGATGTAAGTGTCGATCGAGAAGGACGATTAACTGAATATGGTGTTGATAAATTTGGCTTGGCGGATGTTGAACTAGGAAGAATTAACGGTGATACCGTTTACTGTTTAGATGAATTACATGTTCCTATTATTGTTGGAATCGGTGATATTGGAAAAATGTACGGTAATGATGACTCGAAACGTGGCTCGCCAATTACAAAACAAGCAATTCAATTAATTTTAGAAAGGAGTGGATTTTATGACCAACACAAAAAAGACTAACATACCAATTTCTTTATTTTTAAGTGACAATGAAAATTATTTAAAGCAAACGGTTGGGCTTGGCGTTACCTTTGATGTAGGAATTCGTAAATTTCAATTTTTAGATAAAGAAATCGGCGTTTTATTTGTGAACGGCTTATGTGATTCGAACTATATCATACACATTCTTGAAGAGGTTATTGATACGAATGAAATACAAGGGTATCAAGAAAATACGGTAAAGTTGCTAGAAAATCGTCTGATTCATCAACAAGTAAGTAAAGTAAAGACGATGGATGATGTTATATTTCAAGTGCTATCAGGGTTAATTGTTATTTTTGTTGAGGGAGAGACAGAAGCATTTGTAATTGATGTTCGTAGTTATCCAGGACGAACTCCGACAGAGCCGGATACAGAGAAAGTTGTCAGAGGTGCGCGCGATGGATTTGTTGAAAATATTATTGTAAACACAGCTCTTATTCGGAGACGTATTCGTGATCCGCGTTTGCGACATGAAATTATTAGGGTGGGAGAGCGGTCACGCACAGATCTTTGTATTGCATATATACAAGATATTGCGAATCCCGATTTAGTAAAAATAATAAAGCAAGAGATAGAAAATATTCAAATTGACGGTGTAACAATGGCGGATAAAACAATTGAGGAGTTTCTTGTGAAACAAGGGTACAACCCTTTTCCGCTGATTCGTTATACAGAGAGACCAGATGTCGCTGCAAATCATTTGTTAGAAGGTCACGTTTTACTTTTGACAGATACTTCTCCTAGTGCAATTATTACACCAACAACATATTTTCATCATGTACAGCATGCAGAGGAATTTCGGCAAAATCCTGCCGTTGGAACATTTTTACGATGGGTTCGTTTTTTAGGAGTTATCTTTTCATTATTCTTATTGCCACTTTGGCTTGCATTTGTAATGGATCCTGCTTTATTACCAGAAAAGCTTGCTTTTATTGGACCGAATAAAGTGACGAATATACCAATTGCCTTGCAGATTATTTTAGCAGAAGTAGGGCTAGAGTTTCTGAGGATGGCATCAATCCATACACCAACACCGTTGTCATCGGCAGCTGGGTTAATATCGGCTATATTAATTGGTCAAATCGCAATCAATGTCGGTCTATTTGTACCAGAAGTCATTTTATATACCGCCATTTCTATGATTGGATCCTATGCAACGCCAAGTTATGAATTAGGGTTAGGGAATAAAGTTGGTAAATTATTTCTGATTGTATGTACTGCTTTATTTCAAGAAATCGGATTTGTTGTTGGAATGACATTGTTGATTTTATTTTTAACATCGATTAAAAGTTTACAAACGCCATATCTTTGGCCGTTTCTTCCATTTGATTGGGGCGCATTGGTGAAGGTTTTAATACGACCAACTATTTCTAGTTTGAAGGTACGTCCTAGCATTGTCCATCCTCAAAATAGTAAGAGACAAAAATGAGCAGAAAAAAATTTCTGCTCATTTTTGCGATAAATTTATTTTGTTTTAACAAAAGCATAACATTTCTTTTGTACAATAGACGTAAATATGATGTATGGAAGGAGAGATTACATGATTAAGTTATTTGTTAGCGACTTAGATGATACACTCGTTTATAACGTGAATCGGATTCATCGTGATGATGAAAAAGCATTGTGCTGGTTAGCCGAGAAGGGTACGAATATTTGTTTCGCTTCTGGGCGTTTTACTCATCGTATTCATGCTGTCGTGAAACAATTCGCTTTCCCTTATTATACATCAGGATTAAATGGTGCTGTTTTATTAACGAAAGAAGGAGAAATGTTAAACGAATCAACTTTTGATGGTGAGGTTGCCCGGGAAATATATAAATATATACATGAAAAACAGATGGCGGATATTGTATGCGCAAAGGAGCAGCGATATACAAAAAAGAAAAATGAACATCATCGTCTGTTTGAAGAATACATTCAAGGAGAAATCGCAGAAATAGGTACGTTAGAGGAAGAATTCGGACAAACTATTCATCCAGCAAAATTATTTGTTTATGGAGAAGAAGAGAAAATTACAATGTTAGATCAAGAGTTGCGAAACCAGTTTCAAAGTGAGGCGGAAATCGTAATTTCCGGAAAAAAATACGTGGATATTATGCCGATCGGGATTAGTAAAGGAAGTGCACTGCAGCTATTAATGGAACATTTACAAGTTGAAGCGCATGAAGTGGCATGTATTGGGGATTCTTTTAATGATGTTTCCATGTTTTCAGTGACGCCGCATTCCTTTACACTGCATCACGCTCATCCATATGTGAAAGAAAAAGCGAGTCATGTTGTTCGCTCTGTAGAAGAAGCGATTATGAAACTACCATTGTTAGCATAAGAAAAAGCTCGTTCGTGACGAGCTTTTTCTATAAATTCATTTTGAGTTTTCAACATATAAGTTGCTGCTATGCAGAATGAAATATGACCTGTACTTGCTTTCTCCCTTTGTTTTAAACCTTGCCTGTGGTATAAAAAGGCCCAGACCGCTTCTATGCACGGCCAGAAGCTCTCGCCCATCTAAAAAGAAAGGGTTTTTATGTCGTTGTTTCAATTTGTATTTATAACCTACTTGAACAGTGACTTAATAAAGTCTATAAAGCCAGAAAATACACCTTTTAACTTATCTAAAAAGCCTTGACCTTCTTCAGAACCTAAAAACGCTGAAACATGTTCTTTCGCTTTATTTAATTGGTTACTAACTTGATTCCAGTCAATATTTAAGTTTTTCATTTTGTCAAAGAGTGATACTAAACTATCAAGTTGTTCATCAGTTAATGTAATTCCAAGCTGATCGGCAATCTTTTTAATGAGTGAGCGTAAATCTTCAGTTGTTTTTGGCTTTTCTTTTGCGATTTCTTCTTTAACTTTTGCAACAAGTTGTACAGCTTTGTCATTTCCGATTTGGTCACCAAGTTTTGCAGTTTGAACCATTTCTTCATTCGCTACTTTTTTAACTTCTTCTGGAATTTCTTTTTTCGCTGCTGTCTCGTAAGCCTTCATTAAGCCTGTTAAAGCGGCAGTTCCGGATACTTTAAATGGTGCTGTAATGTAGATATTCGCATCTTTTACACCTGCTGTAATTAATGCGTTTGTATACATTGCATCTGTTACCCAATTGATATTATGCGCTTGTACAACAAGACCAGATCCTTTTTTGGTATACGTAATCATAGAAGAAGAAATTGCTTTCGTACCGATTTGAGCGTTTGGTACAACTCCATCTAAATATTTATGTTCTTCTGCATTTGATACCGTAATAATTTGCGCATCTTTTGGCGCTTTCATTTCTTGGAGAAGCTGTTGTTTTTGCTGTTCTGATAAGTTTTCTCCTAATGTAACAATAGACTCTCCCTCAATAATGTCTGCATATGAAGCCGTTGGAATTAAAAAAACCATTACAGCTAATAGCAGTGCTAACAATTTCGTTTTCACGAAAAATCGCTCCCTTTCTCTTTCTGAAATTTTCGGGCAACAAAGTAATTATAGTATATTTTTTGTATTTGTCATCCGTCTTAAGGATGATTTGTGAAAGAAACAGTAGGATTGTCGGATTTTATAAAGGTTTTCACAATAATATTTTTGTTTATTATAGTGATTGTGGTAATATAAGGCTGAGATTGTTGAAAGGAGCTTATTATACATGAAAACTTTAGGATACATATTAATGGAAAACGGTGAAAAAATCGAATTAGAATTTTTCGCAGAAGAAGCACCAAAAACAGTAGAAAACTTTAGAAAATTAGCTAACGAAGGATTTTATGATGGATTAACATTCCACCGTGTTATTCCTGGTTTCGTATCTCAAGGGGGCTGCCCAATTGGAAACGGAACTGGCGGACCAGGCTATTCAATCCCATGTGAAACAGATGGTAATCCTCACAAACATACAGTAGGTGCACTTTCTATGGCGCACGCTGGAAGAAATACTGGAGGAAGCCAATTCTTTGTTGTACATGAACCACAACCGCATTTAGATGGCGTTCATACTGTATTCGGAAAAGCAACAAGCGGCATCGAAACAGTATTAAATATGCGTCAAGGCGATGTTATGAAAGAAGTTAAAGTTTGGGAAGAGTAAAATGTAAAGAGGGGGCCAAGTGCTCTCTCTTTTTTCATTTTTAAAAATTTGAGTATCTTTTGCACGGTTTAAATTTTTTAACATATAAGTTGCTACTATATAAATCTAACTTAACTTTCCAACCCACAAGTCGCAGCCATGTTAAGAAAAAAAGTAATCTGCTACTTTCTGCCTCTCTTTGTTTGAACATCGTCCGTGGCAGAAAAGGCCCTGCCCGCTTTATGCATGGCTAGAAGCTCTCGCCCATCTAAAAATAGTGGTTTTATATTTACATACGTACAATATAAAACCATTAACATAATATAAATAAAATATCAACATTTGACTTCCTCTGTCCCTCTTTGTATGATTATAAAGTTGTTTTTAGGCAAGCCTTCTCAGTAGGTTTGAAATGTTGTAAAATAGACATGATATAAACATGCTGATTAAGGGGATATGATTTGTAACTTTTGTAAGAAGGGATAAATTTCATGTTAATTCGTTTTAAAAAAAGTTATGAAAAAATTGCAATGGGACTTCTTTCTTTTATGCCAATGGAAAAAGATATAAAACGATTACAAGTAACGATGAAGGATTATGAACAAAATGATGATTGGCAGCTGTATTTATGGAAGGAAGACGATGCGATTGTTGGGATTATTGGGACGGTAAAGCACGATGATGGTGTACTAGAAATTCAACATATTAGTGTGAATCCTTCGCATCGTCAGGCGGGAATTGGAAAGAAAATGGTGCAAGAATTACAAACAACACTTCCAGATATTACAGTATGCGGAAATGAACAAACAGCTAGTTTTTGTGAGAAATGCAAAGAAGTTGAACATAATGTACATTAGAGAAAGCAGAGATAACCTTATCTCTGCTTTCTCTTTTGTAATTGTATATTTCGTTCGCTAATTACATCTTCACGATTACGGCGGGAGTGTTTATGAATAATATCCTCGCTTGGAGTAGAAGAAGTCTCTTTCCACGGTAATCCTTTCGTTTTGCATAAGTGTACACATATGTTTTCTAAATTTGAATCAGCAAAAGGAAGAAATAATATTGTATAAGAATCATGATTACGAATGATATGCAGTCGCTCCTCAATAAGCAATAGTAGTTTCGAATACTCTAAACCTAATGCTTCTATATGTTGTTTTTCATTCTGTAAAATGAATAGGGCGCTCTTCATCATTCGCTCAGCGCCGTTCCAATTAGAGCGTCTATGGTGATATAAAGCGACAGCAATTTGAATGAGTCCAACCCAATGCTGTTCTCGTTCTCCGCGTGGTTTTGTTTTCCAATGTTCTTCTAAAACTTCGTGACATTCAAAGTAATCATAATCACTATGAAAATGAATTAAAAATTGTATGTATGCTCCGTTATACATGTTTTTCACTCCTATTCCAAATATATGAATCCATTTTGAGTTGTCTACATATAAATTGCTGGTATGCAGAAAAAAAGGAATCTGCACCCGCTTGCGCTCTCTTGTTTTAACTACGAATGTGGCAGGAAAAGGTCCTGACCGCTTCTATGCATGGCCAGATGCTTTCACCCACCGAAAAAGAATGGTTTTATGTCGGCTTTTTAATTTTGATTTATATATTGTAGCATAAATATAAAGCGACTAGAGAGTGCTCTAGCCGCTTTATGTCAGTTAGCAAAAACAAGCTGCGCCGACAATAATTAATAAAATAAACAACACAACTAGTAGAGCGAATCCGCCTTGGAAACCTCCAGCAACATGACCCATAGTTTGTAACCTCCTACAATGTACTCATTACACTGTCATCATATGAAGGGGATGGGCATTGTGGCCTAGGTATACGTCTATTTTTAATTAATTTTTTGAAAAAGGTTGGATAGTGTATGAGTATGCACTATACTTAGGATGTTACAGAAAAAATGTGGTGGGATGATTTGTGCAATATAATTTTAAAGTTGAGGCATTTGAAGGCCCTTTAGATTTACTATTACATTTAATTAATCGTTATGAAATCGATATATATAACATTCCTGTAGCTGAAATTACAGAACAATATTTATCATATATCCATACGATGAAGGAATTACAGCTTGATGTTGCAAGTGAATATTTAGTAATGGCTGCGACGCTATTACAAATTAAAAGCAAAATGTTGCTTCCGAAATATGAGGAAGATGTAGAGGATAGCAGTGAAGAGTTTATCGAAGATCCTCGGCAAGAGTTAATGGAACGCTTAATTGAGTATAAGAAATATAAGCAAGTTGCTACTCAATTAAAAGAGAAAGAACAAGAACGAGCGCAGTTATATACAAGGCCTCCTCTTGATTTTATGATGTTTCAAAAAGAAGAGGATGAAAAGCTGCCGATCGACGTTACGTTATATGATATGTTAGCAGCGTTTCAAAAACTCATGCGTCGAAAGAAAGTACAGCGGCCAGTAATTGCTACAGTTACTAGGCAGGAAATCCCTATTGAACAGCGAATGGGCGATGTTTTAAAGCAATTGGAACGTGCAGGCGGGCGCCAAAGTTTCTACGATTTATTTGTAGATGATGATCGAGATATGGTCGTTGTTACATTTTTAGCAATTTTGGAACTCATGAAGCATCAGAAAATTGTCATTGAACAAGAGCATAATTTTGATGAGATCTTTTTAATGAAACAATAGCTGTAATTTTTGACCGAACGCAATATATTGTCGTTCGGTCTTTATGACGTATATGGGTACAAAGAACGTGAGAAAGGAGCTTTTATCATTGGATAGACAAGAACAAAAGGCAGTTGTAGAGGGTCTGCTATTTGTAGCAGGAGATGAAGGAATCTACCCAGAACAAATTGCAAAAGTATTAGAAGTAGAAGGAAAAGATGTCATAAGTCTTCTAGAAGAACTGCAAGAAGAATATGAACAATTGCACCGAGGATTGCAAATTGTTCAGTTTGCAAAAGTGTATCGTTTTACAACGAAAAAGGAGCATGCCCCGTATTATCAAAAATTGATGGATGCACCAACAACTGCATCTTTATCGCAAGCAGCATTAGAAACGTTAGCGATTATTGCTTATCGTCAACCGATTACAAGAACTGAAATTGAAGAGATTCGTGGTGTAAAAACAGATCGAGCTCTGCAAACGCTTGTGTCTCATTTATTGATTAAAGAAGTAGGGCGTGCAGAAGGGCCGGGACGTCCTATTTTATACGGCACAACAAAAGAGTTTTTAGATACATTTGCATTACAAACATTAGATGAATTACCTGCTCTGTCAGAAGAAGGCGAGGGAATGAACGAAGCGGATTTATTCTTTGGTTCTTTACAAGAAGTTTCGAAGTGAAGCTTGGCATTTTGCCAAGCTTTTTTGTATATGAAATTAAAGCTGCGTCATACTAAATAGAAAAAGGAGAAGGTGTATGAAAGATGTGCGTATCGCTCTTTTTCTAATTTCGGCAGTATTCTGTATAACTTTAAATAGTGTAAATCCTATACGTCAGTATGCTTCTATACATATGGCTTCCTCCTTTTCAAGTCAGCGTACGCATTTAGGTAAGATGACTGTAAGTTTTTTAAGAGTTGGGCAAGGTGACGCAACGATTATTACTTTACCAAATGGAAAGACAATTTTAATTGATGGTGGTCCGTATGAGGCCGGAGAGCTTATTATAGAGAAATTAATTAAAAAGGGGATTAAACGCTTAGATGTTGTTATCGGTACACATCCTGATATGGATCATATCGGAGGGCTAATTCCAATTATTGAACAAATGCCAGTCTCACTTGTGCTAGATAGTGGGAAATTATATAGTTCATTTACATATCATTCGTATATAAGAAGTATTAAAAAAAGAGGAGTCCCATTTTTACGTGTAAAGGAAGAGCAATATATTCCATTAGATCCCCATATTTCTGTTCAAGTATTAAATGATGGAAAAACAAAACGAGAAAATAATGAGTCATCTATCGTATTGAAAATTCGTTATGGTAAGGCTGACTTCTTATTCATGGGGGATGCTGATACACATACAGAGGAAGAAATTATGAATAAATACGATGTGCATGCAGATATATTAAAAGTCGGCCATCATGGCTCATATACTTCAACGAGTGAACAGTTTATAACAGCTGTTGCACCACAGTTTGCCATTATTTCATATGATAAAAAGAATACGTATGGTCATCCACATCGAAGTGTGGTGAAACGATTATATCGGCATGGAGTGACTGTACATACTACCGTGAAAAAAGATGTTGAAATTGAAACAGATGGTGAGTGCATCATATTTCAGCATCAGTTACCTTTGCCGTTGTTAAAATAGTGTAGAAAATATAAGTTAAACAGATATAAAAACCTTCTTTTTTAGGGGGGGATGAGAGCGTCTGGCCGCGTATAGTAGCGGTCAGTTCTTTTTTCTGCCACATGCCATGTTGAAAACAAAGGAGAGGACGAGTGTGGATTAAGTTGTATTGCTGCATAGCGGCGATCAAAGTAATTATTGACTATTTCCTTTTGAATCTATTCCTTTGAATAAATAATATTATAATTAGAGAAGAAAAATGAATTGATTTTTTCGTTTATTGCAAATCCGACTTAAATGTATAGACAACTATTCGTGCTTATATTATGATGGAAGTAGACAAAAGGATAATAATACAAGTAGGGATTACACGGGAAAGGATCGATGGAAATGAAAACGCAAGTTGTCATCAATGCTAAAATTTATACAGGGCGTGAAGTGTTAGAAAGTGGTTTTATTCGTTACACAGATCAAATTCAAGAACTTGGATTGATGGCTCAGTATGTACCACAAGAAAATGAAACGGTTCATGATATAAAAGGAAATATAGTCATTCCAGGTATGATTGATATTCATATACACGGTGGATACGATATTGATGCAATGGATGCAAATAGCGACGGATTAGTAACCCTCGGTAAACAGATGTTACAAGAAGGGGTTACAACTTTCTTTCCAACAACAATGACACAGTCTCCTGAAGCAATTGAAGCGGCGCTGAACACTGCAAAAGAAGCAAGGGAAAAAGGTGCACATTTCGAATATATTCATTTAGAAGGCCCATATGTTTCAAAAAAACGTGCAGGTGCACAGCCGCGGGAATATATTGTCCCTGCAAATATTGCGCAATTTAAGCAATGGCAAACGACAAGCGGGAATTTAATTAAACTCGTAACATATGCTCCAGAAGAAGAAGGTGCGCGTGAGTTTGAAGAATACCTCGCAGAAACGGATGTCATCGGTACAATTGGACATACAGATGCAACGAATGAACAATTAATTGGGAGAAACATTACACATGCAACGCACCTTTATAATCAAATGCGTGGTTTACATCACCGTGAGCCAGGTGTAGTTGGTCATGTGTTATTAAATCCAGATGTAATGGTCGAAGTAATTACAGATGGCATTCATATTCACCCAGATATGGTGAAATTGGCATATAGATTAAAAGGCGCTAAAAAAATGAGTGTCATTACGGATGCGATGCGTGCAAAAGGGTTAGTGGATGGATTATATGAACTTGGTGGACAACCGGTTATCGTAAAAGACGGTAGCGCACGATTAGAAGATGGGACATTAGCAGGCAGTATTTTGAAAATGGACGAAGCATTGCGTAACGTAATAGCGTTTACTGGATGCTCCATTGAAGAAGCTGTTCTTATGACATCGGTGAACCAAGCGGAAGAATTTGGTTTAGTAAATAAGGGAGCTTTAGAAAAAGGGAAAAATGCTGATTTTGTAATTATGTCTAAAGATTTATATGTACAAGACACAATTCGATTAGGGATTCATCTGAAAGGGGGGGAATAAATGAATATCATTGTTGTAAAAACTCCAGAAGAATTAGCAGAAGCGGTTAAGGAAATGCTACAAGGGAAAGTAAGTGAAGGGTGTCCGGCTACAGTTTTACAACATCATCCAAATGTAACCGTAATCGCAGATCAAGAAGCTCTATCTTTATGCAGTGAGGCGATTGCTGATGAATATCGATAAGTATTCACCATTTCCGATCTATTATCAGATTCAGGAGTGGGTGAAGCAACTAATTGAAGCCGGTGAATGGAAGCCGGGAGATAAAATTCCATCTGAAAATGAATTATGTGATAAGTTTGAAGTAAGTCGAATGACAATCAGACAGGCCATTAATAACTTAGTTGAACAAGGGTATATACATCGAAAACGTGGAATTGGGACTTTTGTACAACTTCCGAAGGTTGAACAAAAGTTGCAAGGTATGACAGGATTTACAGAGGATATGCTCTCTCGTGGAATGAAACCAAGTAGCGTATTATTAAGCTTTAACCTTGTTCCAGCTACAGCTGAAATAGCAAAGAAGCTTGGAATTCAAGCGGAAGAATCGGTTTACGAGGTGAGACGTATTCGTCTAGCTGATGAAGAACCAATTGCGTTTGAGACAACCTATTTGTCACCATCTCTTGTAGAAGATATTAATGAAGAAATTTTGCAGCAATCATTGTATGAGCACTTAGAAGAAAAACTAGGCTTTAAGCTCATTCGTGCTACGCAATCTATTGAAGCATCTATGGCAACGGATGAAGAAGCAGAGTATCTTCATATTCCGAATAAAGCACCGGTACTTGTCATGAGACAATGGTCATATGCAGAAGGCGAGCTGCCATTAGAATATGTAAAGTGTATTTACAGAGGAGATCGCTATAAGTTTATAACGAATATTTCACGCAATAAGTAAAAGTAGGGAAATAAAAATACGACTCATCCTTACAAGGAAGGAGTCGTATTTTTATGTTCTTTATTATAACGAAGAAGATATTCAATTGCATCTTTGACAGAGGGAACAATATGTGATGCATGCTGCTTTACTTCATCGTCTGCACCCGCCATCGCAAAGCTATGAGGTGTTAAAGCGAACATAGGGATATCATTATAGGAATCACCAATGCAAGCTACTTCATTAGGCTCAATATTAAATTCCTTTAATAAAATGGAAATAGCGGAACCTTTGCTGATATTAGGGGGCATTACATCTAAACATTGTTCGGCAGAAATAAAAGTACTTACTTTTCCTTTGAAATTTTCCTCAATTTTCTTTTGAAGAATAATCAAATCTTCTTTTGTACCACCGACTGAAATTTTATTTGGGAAAATGGTTTTATCAATTTGTTTTAGTAAGCTTGGTTCTTCAACGGAAGTCATTTTTATCTGCTTTTCGAGTTCATGAATAAATGGTGTTTTTTCCTCGATGTAATAATTATATTCATCACTTACATAACGAAAGAATGGTTCGGTATTTGTTAGAGACAACAGTTCGGGTAAAATAGTGGAATCGAAAGTTGCTGATAAGAGTTGCTTATTTTCGTGTGTATATACAAATACACCGTTCACACTAATACGATGAAAATTTATATCAACTTTGTTCATTAAATCGGCAATTTCATTATCAAGTCTTCCGGATGCAAAACAAAGAATTATATTTTGATCAGCGAGGCTACAGAGTGCATCTACATCTTGGTTATCGATTACACCGCCGTGTTGCATCATTGTGCCATCGATATCGCTTATAAACATTTTAATCATGATGGGCTCCTTTTTATTAGACGTATGCCTTTACATTATACGCATCTCGTACATTCATGTCTAAAAATTGACTTTTCTAAAATGGTAGATGTTTTACATTGACGGAAAATAAGGTTGTTCTGTAACATGAAAGTAGACGTTTTATGTGCAGGGGGGGTTGTATGGATAATTGTCTCGAAATTAAAAAAGTTTTAAATAATAATGTCATTATTGCTGCCCATCCAGAACACGAAGAAGTGGTCGTCATTGGAAAAGGGATTGGGTTTGGGAAAAAAGCAAGAGAAACGTTACAAGTAGAACAGATTGAAAAAATGTTTGTATTAACAAATGAACGTGAACGTGAACAATACAAACTTCTAGTTCCGCATGTGAGCGAGAAATTGATTGAATTAATGAATGATCTCATGTTTTACATTCAAGATCGAGTAGAAACACCATTAAATGAGCATATTCATATTGCTTTAACCGATCATATTGCTTTTGCTATAAAACGATTAAAGCAAGGATTTACAGTAGATAATCCATTTTTAGTGGAAACAAAAGTGTTGTATCCGAATGAATATAAAATTGCCGAAGAAGTTGTAGAATTAATTAATTCTCGCTTAAATATTCATCTTCCAGAAGGAGAGATTGGGTTTATTGCACTGCACATTTATAGCTCTGTTACAAACTCTGAATTATCTTCGGTTAATCAAAATTCTAAATTAATTGCTCACCTTGTTTTTCTAATTGAAACGAATTTTCAATTAGAATTAGATAAAAAGAGCATTCATTACCTGCGCCTTGTTCGTCATCTGCAATATGCAATTGAACGGGTGAAGAATGGTGAGAAAGTGGAAGAATCACAAAACTTTGCGGATCTTTTAAAAGCTGAATATCCAGAGTGCTATAATTTAGCGTGGAAACTTGTAAAAGTCATGCAAAAGCAGTTGCAACTACCTGTGTACGAAGCTGAAACGATTTATTTAACGATGCATCTGCAGCGCTTAATGAAAGTCGAACAAGCTTGATTTTTGTCGAAAATGTAAACGTTAAAAAAAATTGTTGAATCGCTTACAATTGTTATGTATAATCAATTGTACAAAGTTCTACTATATTCGACAAATGAATAACAGTACACAAAGAAAACGTTTGCTTTAATTTGTGAACTTATTATGTATACCTATTTTTGACACGTGTTACTGATTCGATCAGGCATGAGTGAAGAAAAGATGGGAATGTAAGCTAACGAAAGGGACATACTACCCTTTGTATAGCTATCGTTCTATCTTTTTTCCTCATGCCTTTTGGCGTTTGTCGAAAGTATCAATTTTATAAGAGAGGAAGGGTTTTTATGTTTAAGAAAATCTTTGGTGTTCTTCAAAAAGTCGGTAAAGCGCTTATGCTACCAGTTGCAATCCTACCGGCTGCAGGAATTTTACTTGGATTTGGTAATGCATTCCAAAATCCACAGTTAACAAATCATATCCCTGCACTAAAAGCAGATTGGTTTGTTCTAGTTGCGAAAATTATGGAACAATCTGGTGATATTATTTTCGCAAACCTGGCATTATTATTCGCAGTAGGGGTTGCCATTGGGTTGTCAAATGGTGACGGAGTAGCTGGGTTAGCAGCGTTCGTTGGATATTTAATTATGAATAAAACGATGAGCGTATTCTTAGGAGTAGACAAGCTGGTTCAAGTAACAAGCAAAGCTGGAGATCCAATTAAAACTGGTTTTTCAGATCCAGCGTATGCTCATGTATTAGGAATTCCAACACTGCAAACAGGTGTCTTTGGTGGTATTTTAGTCGGGATATTAGCCGCATATTGTTATAATAAGTACTTTAACATTGAATTACCATCATACTTAGGATTTTTTGCTGGTAAACGTTTCGTACCAATTGCAACAGCAACATTCTCTTTACTTTTAGGGATTTTGATGTGCTTTATTTGGCCAACGATCCAAGGTGGTTTGAATTCATTCTCGCATCACATGATTGATACAAATAAAACATTAGCCGCATTTATATTTGGTTTAATTGAACGTTCTTTAATTCCATTTGGATTACATCATATTTTCTATGCACCATTCTGGTTTGAGTTTGGTCAATATACAAATGCAGCGGGTGACATTATTCACGGTGACCAAAAGATTTTCATGGCACAATTAAAAGATGGTGTGGAGTTAACAGCTGGTACATTTACAACTGGTAAATTCCCGTTCATGATGTTCGGTCTTCCAGCAGCAGCGTTAGCGATGTACCATGAAGCACGTCCGGAAAATAAAAAAATAGCAGCTGGTATTTTAGCATCTGCTGCGCTAACAGCTTTCTTAACTGGTATTACAGAACCGATTGAGTTCTCATTCTTATTCGTAGCACCAGTACTATTTGGAATACATGCAGTGTTTGCTGGTTTATCCTTTATGACTATGCAAATTTTAAACGTTAAAATCGGGATGACATTCTCTGGTGGTTTGATTGACTTTATTTTATTCGGTGTATTACCAAACCGTACAGCATGGTGGTGGGTAATTATTGTTGGTCTTGTACTAGCAGTGATTTACTACTTCGGATTCCGCTTTGCAATTCGTAAATGGGATCTAAAAACACCGGGCCGTGAAGTAGTTGAAGAAAATGACGGAGCAGGAAAAGTAGAAGCAGGCGAGCTTCCAGGTGAGATTTTATTAGCACTTGGTGGAAAAGAAAACATCGCTTCTTTAGATGCTTGTATTACACGTTTACGTGTACAAGTAAAGGAACAAAAGGATGTAAATAAAGATCGTTTAAAAGAGCTTGGAGCAGCAGGTGTTCTTGAAGTTGGTAACAATATTCAAGCTATCTTCGGCCCAAAATCAGATACATTAAAATCACAAATTCAAGATATTATGGCAGGTCGTGCAGTGCATGTTGCAAAAGAAGTACCTGCAAAAGTAGAAGAGCCTGTTCAAAAGGATACAAATGAAGTAATTACAATTCCAATCGAAGGTAAAATTTTACCAATCACTGAAGTGCCAGATCAAGTGTTTTCTGGAAAAATGATGGGTGATGGCTTTGCAATCGAACCAATAGAGGGAACAGTAGTATCTCCTGTAAATGGTGAAATTGTGAACGTGTTCCCAACTAAACATGCAATCGGTATTCAATCTGAAGGCGGAAAAGAAATTTTAATTCACTTCGGTATTGATACAGTGAAATTAAATGGGGAAGGCTTTGAAGCGTTAGTTTCTCAAGGAGATAAAGTAGCACTAGGCCAACCGTTATTAAAAGTAGATATAGCGTTTGTAAAAGAAAATGTACCTTCTATTATTACGCCAATTGTTTTCACAAACTTACAAGAAGGACAGAAAGTTGAAATCAAAAAGCAAGGTAATGTCAAGAAGGGTGAAACAAACGTTATTGATATTCACTAAAATTTAGACGTAAAATGTTTATAATTATACTAGGCGATGTGGTTGACCGTGCATCGCCTAGTATATAAAATAAAGATGTGGTAATATTCACATCTAGACAACTTCAAATAATTGTAGTTTAAAGGAGATAGATTATTATGGAAAAAATCTTTAAAGTAACTAGCGACTCTGGAATTCATGCTCGTCCAGCAACTTTACTTGTTAACACTGCAAGCAAATTCGGTGCGGATATTAACTTAGAATATAATGGTAAAACTGTAAACTTAAAATCAATTATGGGTGTTATGTCTTTAGGTATTCAACAAGGCGCAGAAATCAAGATTACTGCAAACGGTGATGATGCAGCTCAAGCAGTAGCAGCTATCGAAGAAACAATGAAAAACGAAGGATTGGGAGAGTAATGACTCTTAATATTAAAGGGATTGCTGCATCAAGTGGTATTGCCATTGCAAAGGCATTCCGTTTAGAAAATCCTGAATTTAACATTGAAAAGAAAACGATTTCGGATGAAGCTGCGGAAATCGCACGCTTAGAATATGCGCTTGAAAAATCAAAATCTGAATTAGAAGCAATTAAAAATCATGCTTTTGCTGAGCTTGGTGCTGATAAAGCTGCGATCTTTGAAGCACATTTATTAGTATTAAATGATCCAGAACTAGTAACCCCAGTAAAAGATAAAGTGACTGGCGAAAAAATAAATGCTGAATTCGCGATGGATGAAGTTGCATCAATGTTCATTTCTATGTTTGAGAGCATGGATAACGAATATATGAAAGAACGTGCAGCAGATATTCGTGATGTGACAAAGCGTGTTATTGCACATCTACTTGGCATTAACTTCTCAAATCCTAGCACAATTTCTGAAGAAGTAATCATTATTGCAGAAGATTTAACACCATCTGATACAGCTCAGTTAAACCGTAAATATGCTAAAGGTTTTACAACTGATATTGGTGGACGTACATCTCACTCTGCAATTATGGCTCGCTCTATGGAAATACCAGCTGTTGTTGGTACAAAAGTTGTTATGGAACAAATCCAAAACGGCGATATCGTAATTATCGACGGTTTAGACGGAGAAGTAATTGTAAACCCATCTGAAGAAACGCTTCGTGCTTATGAAGAGAAGAAAGCAAAATTTGAAGAACAAAAAGTAGAATGGGCAAAATTAAAAAATGAAGCGACAGTTACAGCAGATCATCACCATGTTGAGCTTGTTGCAAACATCGGTACACCGAAAGATGTAAAAGGTATTATTGATAACGGCGGAGAAGGCGTTGGCTTATATCGTACAGAATTCTTATACATGGGCCGTGACAATCTTCCAACAGAAGAAGAACAATTTGAAGCATACAAAGCTGTTCTTGAAGGTGTCGGAGAAGGTCAGCCAGTTGTCGTTCGTACACTTGACATTGGTGGCGATAAGGAGCTTCCATACTTACATTTACCAAAAGAAATGAACCCGTTCTTAGGCTACCGTGCAATTCGCTTATGCTTAGAAGAACAGGATATCTTCCGTACACAACTTCGTGCTTTACTTCGTGCAAGTGTATACGGTAACTTGAAAATTATGTTTCCAATGATTGCAACTCTTGATGAATTCCGTCAAGCAAAAGCAGTTTTATTAGAAGAGAAAGAGAAACTTGTACAAGCGAGTGTAGCTGTTTCAGACACTATTGAAGTAGGTATGATGGTTGAAATCCCTGCTTCAGCAGTACTGGCTGACCAATTTGCAAAAGAAGTAGATTTCTTCTCTATCGGAACGAACGACTTAATTCAATACACAATGGCAGCGGATCGTATGAATGAACGCGTATCTTACCTATATCAACCATATAATCCAGCGATTTTACGTCTTGTAAAAATGGTTATTGATGCAGCTCATAAAGAAGGAAAATGGGCTGGTATGTGCGGTGAGATGGCTGGGGATGCCCTAGCAATTCCATTGTTAGTTGGATTAGGATTAGATGAGTTTAGCATGAGTGCAACATCTATTCTTCCAGCGAGAACACAAATTCGCAAGCTTTCAAAAGAACAAATGGAAGAATTAGCACAAAAAGCTTTAAACATGTCAACTGCTGAAGAAGTAGTTGAACTTGTAAAAAGTATTTAGTGGAAAAATCTGGTACTGATTTGAAATCGGTACCAGATTTTTTTATGCAATTCATTTTTTGTGGATTTTGTATTTTGCATAAATACAAGTTGAAAAAACGATATGAAAATCTCTTTCTTTTGAGGAGAGGATGAGAGCATCTGTCCATGCGTACAAGCGGTCAGGGCTTTTAAACAAAGGGAGCAAGCAAGTGCAGGTTATGGCGTAGCGATAATTTATATATTGAAACATTGAAATAGATTGTAACTACTCAGTCATACATTTCATTTAGAAGTTTGGTAAGGAGTATGATTTCAGCGCCCTTTATTACCTATAGAAAGTTATTTTCATTTTCCAGCATATAAATTGCTGTCATGAAGATACAAATGGCAATGCACCTTGCTACCTCTCTTTGCTTTAAAACTTTGCACGTGGCAGGAAAAGGCCCTGACCGCTCCTATGCATGGCCAGTCCCTCTCGCCCATTTAAAAAATGCTTTTTTGCCTTTTTCTCATAGAGTGACTGAGTAGTTACAATGAATTTATATATGTAATTGTTTTCGAGTTACTCAACCTGTAATATAAATAAAACCAGGAAAGCCATTGCTTTCCTGGGAATTAATTACTCTTATTAGAAAGCGATAGCTACAACGTCATGTGGGCAAACGCGTAATAAAGCTGCACCAGCTATATTGCCTCCTGAGAAAAGTGCTACGCCATTTGAGAAGCCTTCAAATACAACGTTATTGAAAGTACCGTTATCTCTAATTGTTAATAGAGCGATTCGAGTGCCAATTGACAGGTTTCTAAGAACATTACATAAACGATTTCTATGATCTTCTTCGTGTTTCACGTGTTGTTCTTGTTTTACGTGGTGCTCGCGTCTACGGCAGTCGCAGTCATCAAATCCAAAACATCCGAACATAATTCTCACCCCCTTCACATTAATAAGATATGCTTTAGGTACATGCATGGTTTGGACATAGTGAAGAATTTTTTTTAGATTTTTTCCTATTTTTTAGGAAAGGAATAAATGTTTTAGGGAGAATGTTGTTATTTCTCTTATAACATATGAAAATAGGGAAATGCGGGGTTGGACAAAAAATGATATGCATAAAAAAAAGACTGCTTCTTTTTCATAAAGACAGTCTTATACTTTTTTGCTTTTATATAAAACAATAATATATACAGGAAGTGCGAATAGTAATGGTGCAAAGGAGCGAGGGGTATATTGACTCATTTCTGATTGAAGCGTTGTTTCTTTTGAAAACTGTAGCATCGCAATATTTGTCATATCCCCAACGAAGTACAGAAGCAGTACTGTGACTATGTAGCACAATATAGCGATAAAGCTTCCATATAAATTCAACAAAAATCCCTCACTTGTTATCATTTTGTTACTATTGTATCACAATTGTAACAAAAAAGCATCTTTAGATTACAATCTACTATTCCTAGGTAGTACTTCACTCTTAATATTTAGAGTGAAGTACAGACGAGTAACTACACAGTCCCTCTATAAAAAAAGGCAGAAAACCACTTTCTTTTTAGGTTGGCGAGAGCAACTGGCCATACTAGGAGCGGTCAGGGCCTTTTCCTGCCACGTGCAACGTTTTAAAACAGAGAAAGGTAGCGAGGTGCATTGCCCTTTTTTATCTTCATGACAGCAATCTAGATGCTGAAACATGAAAATAACTTTCCAAGGAAATGTATGACTGAGTAGTTACAAAGACGATAGATATGTGCAAGTTTAAAAGCTTTAGAGGAGGACGAGAGTATCTAGCTATACATAGAAGCGGTTCAGGGCCTTTTCCTGCCGCATGTGAGGTTTCAAACAAAGGAGAAAGCAAGTAGAGGTCATGGTGTAGTCTACATAATCGCTGTCATATTTAAAGTTGGTGAAAAAGTAAGAGATGAAAAAAACCTCCTTTGATGGAGGTTTCACTTTATTTTGCCCATTCTGTTACTTGTTCTACGCTCATACGTGGTGCTGGGTGTCCTGCTAATGTAGATTCACCAATTGTAATTAACATAATTGGAATGTAACGAGAAGAAACGTTAAACTCTTCCATTAATGATTGTGAGTTGAATCCTCCAATTGCACATGTATCCCAACCAGTTGCTTTTGCTGCAAGCATAAGCTGCATTGCTGCTAAAGAGGCATTTGAGAATGCTGCATCACGTGGGTATTGTTCACGTTGATATGCACTTTCAATATTTCGCGCTAAACGATTTTTTGCTTCTTCCTGCATAAGTCCTTGATCAATAAGTGGACCATATACAGAATCAACACTTTTATATGCCTCTAGGTCGCCTAAAATAGCAACAACTGCGGAGGCATCGAGAATTTGTTGTTGATTATATGCAATTGGATGTAAACGGCGTTGTACATCCTCTCCTTGGAATACAAGGAATTTCCAATGCTGTAGATTCCATGCTGATGGTGCTTGTCCAGCTGCTTTTAAAATATCATTTAGTTCCTCTTTTGAAATTTTTTTTTCAGGGTTGAAAGCACGATTAGATGTACGTTCGTATAAAACAGTAAAGAAATCTTGTTTTGTCATTATAGTTCCTCCGAGTATCGTTTTTAATTGGAATTATTTCTGGATGAAAAAATGTTCCTTACTTACATTTTGTTAGTTTATACTGTAAAAGGATATAATATATATATTTCTATTGTCAAGTCTTTTGAAAAAAGATAGGGGGAATAGATGGTATTCGCACAGGAGTCTGATTTATCGTTTACATACAATAAAAAGATGATACAGAGCTTCAATTAAGTTACCATGGACAAATTAAGTTCTTTTAAGTTTGTAAGAATGGGATAAATAAAGTGAGTGAAAGCCTAATGGTGAACATTCTACATTTTTTATTGGAACATACAGTTTTTCAAAATGTATTAAAGGATCTCGATATGAATGTTTTGTATATTGAAGATGGTCATAACGAGAGAGACGCAATTGCAATGGTAAAGCCAAAGTGTTTGTTTTTGGCACATAGTTTTGAAGAAGGAAAAATATTGTTTGGAAAAGTTCAGCCGCAAATCGTGATTATATACATTACGAAAGCTTCTCAGGTTGATTTTGTGAAGGAAGTATTCAATTCAGATATTTCATTTATCATTGTATGGAGTGAAGAAGTGACATATCAATTTGTTGATTTAATTAAACTTGGTGTACGAAATATTATCTTACCGCCAATTACGCCGCAATCTGTACTTGCTGAAGTACAAAAAAGTGTGTATGAGTTGTCATTAGTTAAACAAGTCATATTACAGCAAGAGTTACTTCAAATGATGTTTGATTTTCAGAATGATTTACTGTTTATTCTAGAAGATGATGAAATAATAGATTGCAATACGAATTTTTTACGTTTTTTCGGATACGAAGATCTTATGTCATATCATGAGTACCATATGACATTTGCAGAACATTTTGTCCAGGAAAATGGATATTATATCGCGGAAAATAATACAATGTGGATTGATGATTGCTTAACGCACTCAAGAAAAATTAAAATGTATAATGAGATAGGAGAAGCAAGAGTATTCTTGCTTCGTATTGCTCCGTTACCTAATGATGTATCGAGATTCATCGCGACATGTACAGATATTACAGCGTTAGAAGAAGAATATAAAGAGCAAGAGCGTTTAGTAACAACTGATTCTCTGACGAATGTTTATAATAGAATGAAGTTTCAAATACTATTCTCAGAAGGCTTGGAAACTGCAATACGAATGAATCAATCATTTGCTCTTGTTTTATTTAATCTGGATGATTTCAAAAAAGTAAATGACACGTATGGGCAGGATTTTGGAGACTTAGCACTAGTACAATTGGCGGAACTTGTAACAGCAAAATTACAGACTCATCATGTTTTTGCAAGGTGGAGTGGAGAAGAATTTATTCTTTTTTTATCTCAAACAACTGAAAAAGAAGCATTTCAAATTGCAGAAGCACTCCGGTTTTTTATTGAAACAAAAAATTTTTCTGGAATTTCAAAGATAACAGCAAGCTTTGGTGTTGCGGCGTTTGAAAATGGAATTACACAAGAAATGTTATTGCATCGAGTAAATATTGCATTATATGAAGCAAAGAAAAAGGGGAAAAATCAAGTGTGTTTATATCGTAAAGAAAAAATGTGATTTTTTTCGCAACAAATTGTTGCGATTTTTTTTTATTAACGGATAATGGGAAAGAGGGGAGGAGTAAATATTTAAGATGCGATGGAGGATTTTTAAGAAATGAAGACGTTATGGAGCACAATTATTTTTTTACTTTCTGTTTTATTAGTAGGAAGCTATTTCTTTTTTAAAGTACCTGCTAAAAAAGAAGCACAATCAATCAAAACAACTGCCCCTGCTAACACAACGAAAGAAAAAGAAAAAGAAAAAGAAATTGATTATACTGCTGTTACTCAAAAATTAGATCAGTATTTAAAAGATAAACAATTAAATGGATCAGTCCTTGTTTCCTATCAAGGGCGTACTTTATTAGATAAAGGGTATGGCTATGCGGATGTACAAAAACAAATTGAAAATACACCGCAAACAAAACATCGAATCGGTTCTATTACAAAAATGACCATTGCTGTATCTATTTTACAGTTGCAAGAACAAGGAAAGTTAAATATACAGGAAAATGTACATACATATATTCCATCTTTTCCTGCGAATAAAAATATTACATTATATCATTTATTAACGCATACATCAGGACTACCTGAGCATGGAAAAGGGAAAGTTAATGCAGCATCTCACCTTAATTTAGTAACGTGGCTCGGACAACAACCGGTTGCTTTTCAACCGGGGCAAGGTTGGTTATATACAGATTATAATTATATGCTATTAGCTTATATAGTAGAAAAAACCTCAGGACAATCTATAGCACAATACGTTAGAGAACACATCTTTATTCCGGCGGAAATGATGGAGTCAGGTATGGGAGAGAAGCCGGAAGGAGATGTAAATTTTGCAAAAGGCTATAAAAAGAATGAGAATAATCTTGTATTAGCCCCAAGCTTAATCATGAATTGGTTATATGGATGCGGTGAGATGTATACAACGGTGCATGATATGAAAAAGCTAGACGAAGCAATTAAGTCAGGAAAACTTATTTCGTCTGAAAGTTTGAAATTAATGATAACGCCACCTACGGATAGAAAATACGCATTTAGCTTTTATATATATCCAGATTATTATCACAATCATGGTGTACTTTCGGGATGGAATACATTTAATAATTTTAATTGGGATAAACAACTATTTGTCATTGTATTTTCAAATGTGCAAAATGGAATCAATGATGAGTTTAATACCGAATTTCGCAAACTTGTGAGTGATTTGTTAGAAAAAGAGGAGATGAGAAAATGAAGCAGTTATTACCACCAACTTCCATTGGTTTTGTTGGTACCGGTGTTATGGGAAAAAGTATGGTGCGTCATTTACTAAAGGCAGGTTATACGGTGTACGTATATAATCGTACAAAAGAAAAAGCAGCAGATTTAATTGAAGAAGGTGCAAAGTGGTGTGATTCTCCAAAGGAACTAGCAAGAATCGTAGATGTCGTAATGACTATGGTTGGATATCCACACGATGTAGAGGAAGTATACTTTGGTGAAAATGGAATTCTTAATCACGCTAAACAAGGGACGATTACGATCGACTTTACAACATCAACACCAACTTTGGCGAAACGTATTTACGAAGAAGCAAAGAGTAAGGAAATTTATGTATTAGATGCTCCTGTATCGGGCGGAGATATTGGAGCAAAAGAAGGACGTCTTGCAATCATGATTGGTGGAGACGAGGAAGTATATAGAGCCTGCTTGCCATTATTTGAATTATTAGGTGGAAATATAATGTTGCAAGGGAAAGCTGGTAGTGGTCAACATACAAAAATGTGCAATCAAATTGCAATTGCATCTAATATGCTTGGTGTATGTGAAGCGATTGCTTATGCAAAAAAGGCAGGATTACATCCAGAAAAAGTGTTACAAAGTATTTCTACTGGTGCAGCAGGCAGCTGGTCATTAAGTAATTTAGCACCTCGTATGTTACAAGGTGATTTTGAACCAGGATTTTATGTGAAACACTTTATAAAAGATATGAACATTGCCTTAACAGAAGCAGAAGAGCTTGGATTATCTGCACCTGGCTTAACTCTTGCTAGAGAGTTATATGAGCAATTGATGCAAGATGGTGAAGAAAATAGTGGAACACAAGCATTATATAAACAATATATAAAGGAGTGATTGTATGAGTTTAGAAAAGTTCGATAATATTATTCGTACAGTACAGTGTACAGAAACGACTCTTATTAATGACAAGCAACTCGCTGCGTTTCAAAAGAAGTATAACTTTGAACCAGCATTTGAATATGGTAGAGATGCAACAGGTCGTTATGTTATTCGAACAACGAAAGAAATGCTAGAAGAGATGGAATTTTATTTAGCATTAAAATATGAGCGTGATCTCATTGATTTATATATGAATGCAGAAGTAGACGGGAAATTTTATATTTCGGTTAGCTACGGAGACGATGCACTTCATTTAAAAGAGCTGTTTCAATTTTTAGAAGAGAATAAATAAAAAAGTCCTCGTTATGAGGACTTTTTTATCATATCTGGCGAGAAGACCCCCACCACAAGCGGAATAGAAGTGGGGGTAGTTCAATTAGGAAAGGTTTGTTGCCCGGCGTGCTTTTTCAATTGGAAAGGGAATGACTTCAGCTATTCTGTTTTGAGTAAATCGTTTTGTGCGAGCATGACGTAATATATAGAAGGAAAACAGGATACTAACAGGAACTGCACCATATAAACTGAAAAATAAAGCGCTTACAGTAGATGCGACGAAACCAATCATACCAACTTCTAACTCATCCATAATAGCTCCCAAAACGGCAGGTATAGCCCCGCAAACAACACCAAAAAGAATTGCTAAAATTAACTCCATGTATTCCCTTCCTCCTTTTTAAAATAGCGTTCTTTTTTCTATTATTTGTATTATAACATAGTTTAAACAGAATTTTCAGAAAAAATTCACAAAATGTTCATAAAATTGTAAAAAAATTTTCAACAAAAA
Organism: Bacillus cytotoxicus; assembly: GCF_023715645.1. Lineage (GTDB taxonomy): Bacteria > Bacillota > Bacilli > Bacillales > Bacillaceae_G > Bacillus_A > Bacillus_A cytotoxicus_A. The sequence goes on from NZ_JAMBOP010000008.1 coordinate 111,244, forward strand.
AAGAAGGATTATCTCATTAAGGAGATAATCCTTTCCATAGGAGGTCGTATATATGTAGAGTGAATAAAGGGAAGGAAAAGGGGAACCAATTCCGATCAGTTAATTCTTTTTTCAGTTCACTCAGTTCTTGCCACTGACGAAAGAGCTGTCTCACTTTGTCACCCCCATAAACGTAAAGCAGCTTGTAAATAAGGGTCATCACTCTTATAAAGCGCATCAATAGCAGCTCGAAATGCTTTTCTGCCTCTCTGTGCACTGGATGGGTGGCCGTGGATAACCACCTCCAGCATTAATGACACATTGCTTACCAAAGTCACGAATGAGAAGGGGGAAAGTAATGGAAATTGCATGTGTTCAAATGAATATCACTTTTGGTAATGTTGCAAAAAATATAGAACATGCTGAGAAAAAAATAAATGAAGCGATGAAGAAAAAACCGGATGTTATTGTATTACCAGAGTTATGGACAACAGGTTATGATTTAGAGTGTCTTCCTGATATTGCGGATTTAAATGGGAATGATACGAAAAGCTTATTATTAAAGTGGAGTAAACAAAATGGTGTAAATATTGTCGGTGGTTCGATTGCAAAGCAGACAGAGAATGGTGTTACAAATACGATGTATGTTAGTGATCGGAACGGAAAAATTGTGGCTGAATATAGTAAAGTACATTTGTTTCAACTGATGGATGAGCATAAATATTTAATTGCTGGAAATGAAACGGGGCATTTTCTACTGGAGAATATACCGTGTGCAGGAACAATTTGCTATGATATTCGTTTTCCAGAATGGATGCGCGTTCATACTGCACAAGGAGCGACTGTATTATTTGTTGTAGCAGAGTGGCCGCTTGTTCGTTTAGCACATTGGCGATTATTGCTTCAAGCAAGGGCAATTGAAAATCAATGTTATGTTGTGGCGTGTAATCGCGCTGGAAGTGATCCTAATAATGTATTTGCAGGACATTCTCTTATTATTGATCCTTGGGGAGAAATCGTTATTGAAGCTGATGAAACAGAAACAATTTTGTTTGGAACATTAGATACTAAGAAAATCTCGGAAGTACGAAAGGGGATTCCTGTTTTTTTTGATCGACGTCCAGAATTGTACACATTAAAAAAATAATTTAGTTTGTTTTTCGTTACCACTTTTTTGTCTCTTCGCTTATTTATTATATGAAGGGAGGAGACAACGATGGAGGAATGGATATCAGTTATTGGCAATGTTGGCTTTCCGATTGTTGTGACGCTATACTTGCTGCATAGAATTGAAAGTAAGTTAGATGGCGTTATTGTTGCGATTGAGAAGCTACCAAAGCAAATGCAAATTGAAAAACCGACATAAAAACCTCTTTTTTTAGGGGAGGATGAGAGCATCTGGCCGTGCATAGAAGCGGCCAGTGCCTGTTTCTGCCACATGCGAAGTTTGAAACATAAGGAGTGGGCCAGTGTAAGACATATTGTATTTTGCATAGCAGCAACTTATATATAAATACAAATTGAAAAACAGACATAAAAATTTCTTTCTTTTTAGCTGGGCGAGAGCATCTGGCCGTGCATAGAAGCGGCCAGTGCTTTTTCCTGCCACATGCGAGGTTTGAAAGATAAGGAACAGGCGAGTAGCGGGCATGTTGTATTCTGCATAGCAGCGACTTATATATCGAAAAATTAAAGTGGAACTATATGGGGATGGAGTAGTTTGTTGAAATTCACTGTGCTGTATAACCACCATCAATGACAACAGCTTGTCCTGTAACCCCTTTTACTTTTTCGCTTGCCAAAAATAAGGCGTAGTTTGAAATTTCTTTTGTATGTAACAATCGTTGTTGCGGTACAAGTGGGTAAATGACTTCTTCTAGTACATGTTCAAGCGGGACATTTCTAGTTGTGGCTAAATCTTGCAGCTGATTACGAATAAGAGGGGTATCAACATAGCCGGGACAAAGTGCATTTACGGTAATGCCGTACGCAGCACCTTCTAGTGCAGCGACTTTTGTAAGTCCAATTACCCCATGCTTGGCGCTATTATATGCAGATTTGCCAGCAAAGCCAACGAGACCATTAATAGAAGCGATGTTAATGATGCGACCGTATTGTTGTTTTTTCATAATAGGAAATGCATGTTTTATTGCGATAAACGGTGCAATTTGCATAATTTTAATCAGCATTTCAAACTTTTCAGTTGGAAAATCTTCAATTGGAGAAACATATTGCATACCCGCATTATTAATTAATACATCAAGTGAACCAAATTGTGTAACAGTTTCTGAAATAGCTTGTTCAATCTCACGCTCTACTGTTACATCACACTGCATTCCCGATACTTTATACCCCTCGTTTTCTAATTGTTTCACTGCCTCTTGTACGCTGACTTCTAACCGATCCGTAATCATGACAGTTGCTCCCTCTTTTGCAAAGGCTTTTCCTAGTTCATAACCAATTCCACTTGCAGCGCCTGTTAAAAATACAATGCGATTTTTAAACATGTTTTATTTTATCCCCCTTATAAATATAAGATAGCTCTAATGCTCTATTTATAGAAACGAAGTGGGAAATCCTTCATTTTTTAGCAAAAAATGTGTGAGCTATTTTGTTTTACCAAATACTGTTTTCCATTCTGTATTTGGTAATGGGTGTCATTCCAATGGTTTTACTTGTGGGATTAATGCAAATACATATGTTAACGTAAGGACACATAGGAGACACCTCAAATATAGTAAATTTTTTGTCTGGATAAAAAGGGAATTTACTTAACGGTGGAAAAAAGGAGGAATAAATGTTTTTAAAGTATTCAAATTGTTGTTTTGTCGAACCAAGTAAGGGGAAGATTCTTTATTTGATAAGAGCTGCGGAAGTATAGGTTCCTCTTTATTCGATAAAGTGTTAAAATTTGTTATCATGTGTGTGAACTGTTCATCAGTAATCATACCACTCGTGTGCCAATAGCACATCATTGCATAAGCAAGAGAACTTGTATCAACGTTGACGTTCACATTCACATTAGAATTTCCGCTGTTTGAAATACTAGAGCTATTTCGCCGCATGGTCAATCCTCCTTACAAGAATAGGCTACTTTAAGTAGCCTATTCATTTGAATTGTTTTTGTTTTTGCATTGATTACTTTTCTGGGATTGAGTGGCATTATTTAATGTGTTTGTTAAGAATGGAAGCAAGGCTGCTAATAGTTGGTTTGTAACATCTGTATTTGATTGCCCTTGTGCAAGACTTTGTCTTTGATCCTTTTCTAAATCAGTAGACTGACTATCAGAAGGAGCTGTTTCAGAATCTATATCAGAGTCTACGTTTAAATTCACGTGAGAATTTCCACTATCTGAAATTTGAGCAACGTTGTGATTGTGTGTACGTTCTTTTGATATTTCATCTTGAGGGTCGGGCTCAGTATATTGGGGCTTTTTTCGACTGCGATCTTGATAATAAAACAAGTGAATCCTCTCCTTTAGTAACTACATAAAATGTCTATACGATACTTTATGTAAAAAGAGGGAAAGTGTATGGACAAATGAACCATAATTTTGTAAAGCGAGTTAATAATAATTAATTACATCTATATAATATAAATGCAACTTGAAACAATGACATAAAAACCCCTTTCTTTTTAGAGGATCGAGAGCATCTGGCCATGCATAGAAGCGGTCGTCTGCCACGTGCAAGTTTTAAAACAAAGGGAGAGGCTTTCCTATTCGTAAATAGCAGAATAAGAAATGATGGAAAGAAGTCAGAAAATATTCAAATTTCGACACGTTTATGTATCCATTTTTTGTTATAGTAAAGAAAAAGGGGGAGAAAACATGTATATACTTAAAATTGTCTCAGATCGCGAGGCTATTTATCAATTTGCGAGTTATGCTCAAGTGGTACAAGGGGTAGAAAATGTATATGTGGAAGTGGGGGAATCGCTGTATGAGCACCCGCTCATGAAGTTTTATGTTCATGTCACTATCAAAGAAGGGTATGAACAAGGAAAAGTATTGCGGGAAATTGCACGTTTAGTAGAGTTAGGACGTTTTACATATGTTCATTACCGGGATGAAGAAATTGAAAAAGCATTTGAGGACGTAAAATACGAAGGCCATATAGGCTAGATAATAAGCGATGAAGAGGCTAATGTGAGTTAGCCTCTTTTTGTGCAGCTAAATATTATATATAAAACCAACTGAACTTATAGTTCCTGTATTGCAGGAAGTTGTAAAAAGAGGCGGTGTGTCACCTAGTGAAGTAGATGAAGTGATTTTAGGTCACTGTATTCAGCGAACAGATGAGGCAAATACAGCAAGAACAGCAGCTCTTATGGCGGGATTTCCTAATACGGTTACTGGTTATACAATTCAGCGTCAATGTGCTTCAGGTATGCAGGCACTAATTTCAGCAGCAATGCAGATTCAATTAGGTGTAAGCGATGTTGTTGTTGCAGGGGGAGTAGCGTTATTTATAGAAGCATTATAATAACAAAACCAGCTAGTACGTTTACTAGCTGGTTTTGTTATGGACGGAATAGATGATGGAATAGTCTTGCACGATCTTCAAAAAAGAGTTTCATCGTTTGATAATGTTCAGTTTCTTCTAACGTAATTTCTTTTATGTTCTCTTGATGTAAAGAGTACATAGTCGCATCTGGATATGCCATTAAAATGGGGGAGTGCGTAGCTATAATAAATTGTGCGCCCTCATCAATGAGCTCGTGCATTCGAATTAACATAGAAAGTTGGCGCATCGGTGATAGGGCGGCTTCAGGCTCATCTAAAATATATAGTCCGTTACTAGAAAAACGGTTTATAAATACAGAGAAGAATGATTCTCCGTGGGATTGCTCGTGTAGGGAAGTACCCCCGTAAGAATCGATAATTCTTCCGCCACTAAGAGGATCTCTATCCATTTCATCAATATAAGATGCAACATTATAGAAAGATTCTGCACGAAGAAAAAAGCCATCTTTCGGTTTTTGTAAACCTTTTACGAGTGTGAGATATTCATGTAAGTTTGAATGAGAAGAGTTTGTAGAAAAACGAAAATTTTTCGTCCCTCCCTCTGGATTGAATCCCCATGCAGTGGAAATTGCTTCTAATAATGTTGATTTTCCTGTTCCATTTTCCCCTATAATATAGGTAACCTTTGGATGAAAGGGTAAAGATTGTAGCGAACGAACGACAGGTAATGAAAATGGATATATAGAAAAGGATGGGATTTTGTCTTTTTTGAATAAAATGGTTTGTAAAAAAGGTGGTTTTTCTTGCAAAATAAGAACCTCGCTTCAAAATAGATTATATTTCTAAAGTAGCAGAAAAGTTAAGTAATTGACAACCGATAGAAGTACAAGTTGAAAGACGGATGGAGAGTGTCCATGTATAGCGGAGAGTTAAATGTCAAAAATGAAAATGAATATATAGAGTATAATAGTACATGAAATGATAGGTTCATAGTATATAGTGACAGGAGAAAGATTATGAAAGCCAGGGATGTATTTTATATTTTATGTAGCATTCTTATAATTTTAAGTGGTTGTGCTCACCAAGAAAAAGTGCAGCAACCGAAGAAACAGGCTATTCCTGAGACAAATGAATATGGTGGTTTACAACTAACAAAAGTAGGACAAGAGATTAAACAAAAAAACTGGGGGACTTTAAAATTAGAACAGGTTAAACATGTAAATGAAACACAATCATTTCATGTACCAGAGAAAAACTTTTTATATGCAGAAGATACGCTGATCGGTATAAAAAGTATATCGAGAGAGGATTATAGTTCCGGTGAAAAAAGGGAGGGCTTAATTGGACTTGTACTAAGTGACCCTAATGAAAAAGTAAAAACAGTTTCGTTTAAAACAGATGTATTGGCAGTAGGAGACACACATGAAAAAATAGTAGAGCCACAAACATTTACCATTTCACTATAATAGTGCAATGGTTTTTTGGAGACAAGAGCATCTGACTGCGCAAAGAAGCAGTCAGGGCCGTTACTTGCCTGAAAATAAGGCGAGTATAGTGTATAGAGCGACTTATACGTCGGGAAATGAATTGAAAGAATAGGGGAGGGAATATGTCGTTTTATAGAGAATTTATATTTATATAGTGATTTGCAGGGAGATGAAAACATGTATATTGTCAAAGCGAATGTAAATGATGCAACAGAACTCGCACGTGTTCATGTTGATAGTTGGAGAGAAACATATGAAGGGATAATGCCAAAAGAAGTTTTAGATAAAAAATCGTATGAGAAACGAGAAGCGTTATGGCTAAAAATATTACAGGAACAGCAGTCGCATGTTTACGTTGCTAAAACAGTTGACGGAAAAATCATCGGTTTTGCAGATGGTGGGAAAGAAAGAACGGATAGTTATGGATATGACGGAGAGTTATATGCGATATATATTTTAAAAAAATACCAGCGAAATCAACTTGGGAAAAGATTGCTAAAAGCGGTAGCAGCGGATTTATATGAGAATGGCTGCTCTTCAATGCTTGTTTGGGTAGTGGCAAGCAATTCGTCTAAATATTTTTATGAAGCATTACAAGGCTCTTTTATAGATGAAAAACAAATTGCAGAATTACACGTAGAAGAAATTGCATACGGCTGGAAAGATATAAAAACTCTTCTTAAGTAGTACAACCTCCCGCTCGTTTTATCGCTTCGTGAATATAATGAAGTGAATAGAGTGAAGGAGGAGACAATCCGTGAGGGGATTCACGGTGTTGATCGGAGTTATATTAGCGGTTTGTTTTCAAATAGGCTTATTATATATGTTACAACGAATCGAGCAATTATCACTAATTCATCTTTTATATGAAATTGGATATATAGGAGTACTATTTGGAATTGGAATGAGTATTGCACATTATTTTTATAAACACAAAATTTATATATTTATATTGATATTTGTTTTTTTCTATGGTTGCGGCTATTATAACGGTGAGAGTGTTCAAGGCATTTTGCAATTGCATATTGTGTTGATTCAACGGGCATTCATATTATTATTGTGTATTATGTTTGGAACTACTGTTTATGGAATGTTGTTTTATAAAGAAAATAATGAGAAAAAGGTCAAATGACACATTTGGCCTTTTTCTCATTATTGTTTTTTATTTGTAAAGTAAGTTTTCACGTTCTGTAATTGCAGTTGTTCCGAGATACGAAATTCTTGTTTTTGTTCTTCAAATTGTTTTTTTGTATAGGGACCAAATCGGCGGTTATTTTTTAAATCAATAATCCAATAATTTTCTATCGCTTGATTGGTAATTGCAGCATCGGGGTTGTTAGGGTCATTTGTTTGGTCTATTTGCTTCGCTAAAATATAAGAGTCGTTCCAGGCGATTTCTACAATTTTTGATGGAATATATTGAGAAGCATACAAGGCATCTGATTTTGGGAAAAGTTCTAGAGCATCACTAGTAACATTAATGAGCTCATATTCATCGCCAACACTGTAATGAGAGTGCTTAGAATTTGTTGAACAACTAGCTAAAAGTATGAAAGAGCAGAAGATGATGAATCGTTTCAATATGAGCTTCTCCTTCCGAAATGTGATTGATACATATTGTACAGGAAAAGATAGTAAAACACCAATTTATGTGTTGTTTACAACTGTTTTTAGACATGATACGATGAAACAGTTAATAAAGGATAGAAAAAAGGAGTCGACACAACATGAAGCTGAAAATACATCGTCCAGCGATCGTTATGAATCGCATCGGGGCTGCAATTATCGATATGTTTTTCATTTCTGTTCTGTACGGTGCTGTTGTCGCAATTACAACAGGAAACTATAAAGCAATTTTAAATCGTTTTAATGTAAGTTCAGGGGATATTCGTTATGACCTTGGACTTGTATGTGTATTAATGGCGATTTACTTTATTGTTCTACCATTCATTTGGAATGGATATACACCAGGGAAAAAATTTACACGAACAAAGCTTGTATCACTTACAAATGAAAAGTTAACAGTAGGAATATTAACAATGCGGTTTATTGTATTGTTAATCCCAAATATTTTATTTCTTGGGATTCCAGTGATATGCAATGTATATATGATGCTGTTTAGAAGTGATAATAGTGGTTTTCATGATCTTATAGTAAAAACTAGAGTGATAAGTATTGTATAAAGAAAGAGGAGTAGAGTAGCTACTTCTCTTTCTTTATTATTGCAAAAATTTTTAATTGGTATAATAGAATTTGTATAGGACAGGCATCGCCTATATAGTATCTTCCATATTTCTGGCGTGTCACGGAAAGGCGCGCTTTTTTGTTAGTTTAGTTAGAATGAAAATTCGAAAATAAAAAGAAAAGGATTTTATAGCAGGTTTTTAATTTGACGAATTGTATTATTAAGTGCGACACCTAAAGAAAAACAAAAAAGCCCACCTCACTTCGTGTAAAATAGAAGTTACCACACAACCTTTTACACGGAGGACGAGTATGAGCTATTCACATTTTACCACGTTTGAACGTGGACAACTAGAAGCACTTTATAAATTAGGATATTCCACAAGAAAAATGGGTGCGATTTTGAAGCGTCATCATTCTTCTATCGCACGAGAATTAAAAAGAAATGTCAAAGAAAACAGTACGTACTATAGTGACAAAGCACAAAAGGAATATGTACAGCGTAGAAAGTCTTGTAAACCGGCTGGAAAGTGGTCTATAGAACTTGCGGAAGAAATCCAAGAGAAGTTGGAACTTACTTGGTCCCCTGAACAAATTCAACATGGTAATTTGAAAGAGGAGATTTCCTTCAAGACAATTTATAACTGGTTATATCAAGGGAAACTGTTTAAAAAAGATCTATCTCTATTAAGACATAAGGGAAAGCGCCAAAAACCTAAAGAAACACGTGGACGTTTCAATATCGGGACGTCAATTCAAAAACGCCCATCTGAAATTAGAACACGAGAAACATTTGGGCATTGGGAATTAGACACAATTGTCTCAAGTCGTGGTAAAAGTAAGGGATGCTTTGCGACATTTGTAGAACGAAAAACGCGGTATTATCAAGCGATTGCCATCCCAGATCGAACAGCAGAATCGATGGAATTCGCCATCAAACAAATTGCTTCCATGTACCCAAGCGCTGCATTACAAACAGCTACAGTTGATAGAGGGAAAGAATTTTCGTGTTATCAACGTGTAGAAAAAGATTTGGAAATCGCAGTGTTCTTTGCCGATCCTTATTCTTCCTGGCAACGTGGGAGTAACGAAAACGCAAATGGCCTATTACGTGAGTTTTATCCGAAAAAAACAGATTTGAGCCTTGTTTCACAAGAACAATTAAATCAAGCACTACTTCTTATAAATCAAAGACCAAGAAAATGTTTAGGTTGGAAAACTGCCCACGAAGCGTTTCAGGAGGAACTGTCGCACTTAGATTGACAAATCGTCATTTGGATTTATATATAACGAAAAACCGCCCATGAATATGGACGGTTTCGTTGTAGTTAGCGAATGCGATTTTCGGTTTTTACATCAAAGAAGTGTGCTTTGTTCATATCAAAAGCAAGCTGGATTTGATCACCGTTTGTAAAGGTATGTCTCGCATCAACACGTGCTACAAAATCTTGATTTCCAAGTTTCATATATAAAATAGATTCTGCACCTAATAGTTCGGCAACTTCAATTTTTGTTGTAAATGTTGTGTCTTGTGAAGCTTCTACGAATAAGAGTTCATCATGAATATCTTCTGGACGTATTCCTAAAATAATCTCTTGGTTTATGTAGCCTTGTTCGCTCAATAATTTCATTTTTCCTTCAGATACTTTAATTTTTATTTTATTGTCTATTACAAAGTGACTTTCTGTTAACTGTCCACGGAAGAAGTTCATCGCAGGAGAACCAATAAATCCGCCAACGAAAATATTTTCGGGCGTTTCATATACTTCTTTTGGTGTTCCGATCTGCTGTATTTTCCCGTCTTTCATAACAACAAGGCGCGATGCCATTGTCATAGCCTCTGTTTGATCATGTGTCACATAAATAGTTGTTGTTCCAAGTTTTTGGTGCAACTTAGAAATCTCTGAACGCATTGTTACTCGTAATTTTGCATCAAGGTTTGATAATGGCTCGTCCATTAAGAAAACTTTTGCATCACGAACAATGGCACGTCCTAATGCAACGCGTTGGCGTTGTCCTCCGGATAATGCTTTTGGTTTTCGATTTAAATAATCCTCGAGCCCTAAAATACGGGCTGCCTCTTTCACGCGGCGATCAATTTCTTCTTTTGATATTTTACGAAGCTTTAAGCCAAATGCCATGTTATCGTAAACACTCATATGCGGATAGAGTGCATAGTTTTGAAAGACCATTGCAATGTCGCGATCTTTCGGAGGAACATCGTTCATTACCGTGCCATCAATTGAAAATTCACCTTTTGAAATATCTTCTAAACCAGCAACCATTCGTAATGTTGTAGATTTCCCACATCCAGATGGACCGACGAATACGATAAACTCTTTATCTTGTATGTGTAAATTGAAGTCTGTTACTGCTGTTACATCGTTATCGTATATTTTATAAATATTTTCTAATTTCAGTTCTGCCATGACTTTTCCTCCTAGCGAAAAATGTGAAAACGTTTTCTTTCGTTTTATTATAAATGAGTGCATGGAAAAAAGAAATAAAAAAATTAAAACGTTTTCATGTTTTTTGAAAGTGTAGTTTAAATATAGTGTCCATAGCATTAGTAGAGCGGTATTTTACAATCATTTGATAATAGAAAAAGGTATAAATCTGTTTTCATTTTATCTATAATCTGTTATCATTCATTCATGAAAACGTTTGCGCTGTTTTTGCAATTTAATAATGAGATGGGGTAGTATGATGGAGAAACAGTGGTGGAAAGAAAGTGTTGTATATCAAATTTATCCGCGCAGCTTTATGGACAGTAATGGTGATGGAATTGGTGATCTTCGCGGAATTATTTCAAAGCTTGATTATTTACAAGAACTAGGTATAGATGTAATTTGGTTATCGCCAGTTTACGAATCTCCAAACGATGATAATGGTTATGATATTAGTGATTATCGTAAGATTATGGATGAATTTGGGACGATGAATGATTGGGATGCATTGTTAAGTGAAATGCATAAACGTAATATGAAATTAATGATGGATTTAGTGGTTAATCATACTTCAGATGAACATCATTGGTTTGTTGAATCTCGGAAGTCAAAAGATAATCCTTATAGAGATTACTATATTTGGCGAAAAGGAAAAGATGGAAAAGAGCCAAATAACTGGGGGGCTGCTTTTAGTGGCTCGACTTGGCAGTATGATGAAACGACAGATGAATATTATTTACATTTATTTTCAAAAAAGCAACCGGATTTAAATTGGGATAATGAGAATGTACGTAAAGAGATTTATGAGATGATGAAATTTTGGCTTGATAAGGGAATTGACGGTTTCCGTATGGATGTCATTAATTTTATTTCAAAAACGGAAGGGCTTCCAGCTGTTGATACTGAAACAGAAGGGTATGTATCAGGACATCAATACTTTATGAATGGACCAAATATTCATACGTATTTACGTGAAATGAATCAGGAGGTACTGTCTAAATATAACATTATGACAGTTGGTGAGATGCCAGGTGTAACAACGGAAGAAGCTAAGCTTTATACAGCTGAAGAGCGTCAGGAATTACAGATGGTATTTCAATTCGAACATATGGATTTAGATTCTGGGGAAAGTGGTAAATGGGATGTGAGACCATGTTCACTCCTTACGTTAAAGCAGAATTTAACAAAGTGGCAAAAAGCAATGGAGCATATAGGATGGAATAGTTTGTATTGGAATAATCATGATCAGCCGCGTATCGTCTCACGCTTTGGTAACGATACGACTTATCGTATTCCGTCAGCGAAAATGTTAGCGACGGTACTTCATATGATGAAAGGAACTCCTTATATTTATCAAGGTGAAGAGATTGGAATGACAAATGTCCAATTTGATTCAATTGAGGAGTACCGTGACATTGAAACCTTGAATATGTACCGTGAAAAAGTAATGGAACGTGGTGAAAATCACGAAATAGTGATGCAATCTATTTATTCAAAAGGCCGCGATAATGCTCGGACTCCGATGCAATGGGAAAATAGCGAACATGCTGGGTTTACAACGGGTAAACCGTGGCTACAAGTAAATCCTAATTATAAAGAAATCAATGCGTGGCAGGCATTACATGACCCAAATTCAATTTTTTATTACTATAAAAAATTGATTGAACTTCGTAAAAAGCATGAAATCATTGTATATGGTACATACGACTTGATTCTAGAAGATCATCCATCGATTTTTGCTTATATGAGAACATGGAAAGATGAGAAGTTACTTGTTATTGCAAACTTTACAGAGGAACCGTGTGTATTTGAGTTGCCAGAAGAGATAACATATAGTAGTTCAGAGTTATTCATACACAATTATGATGTGCAGAGTGAATTAATTGAAAATATTACTTTACAGCCTTATGAAACGAGGGTGTATAAACTGAAATAAAAAGTAGAATATAATACATCTGAAACAAATAGCGAAAAATAGGCTGCCCCCAAAATTTCACTTTTGGGCAGCCTATTTTCTGATTTACCATGTCAAAATTGAAAATCCGTATGGTGGAAGTGTAACTTGTAGTGAGTTTGTTTCTGCAGAAAACTCTTCTTTTGTATATAAGTTTGTAATCTTTTTGCCGGCGATATCATAAGGGATAGGAGCTGTAACTTTATCATTTGTTGGATTTAAAACAAAAAAGATTGTTTTCTTTTTGTATGTTTTTATATAAGAAATATAGTTGTGTTTGTCGTTTGCTTCAATCCATTGAAATGAACCGTGTCCACTAAAGGCTTTATATTGTTTGCGTAGTGAAATTAATGTTTGTATATGTTGAAATAATTCTCTATCTTGTTTATCTTCCTCCCAAATCATGCATTTTCGGCAGCCAGGGTCCGTGCCGCCTTCCATTCCAATTTCGTCACCGTAATAAATACATGGCGAACCGATGAAGGAAAGGTGGAATGTATAAAGTAATTTCACTTTTTCTTTATTACCGTTGCAGGTCGTTAAAATTCGCGGTGTATCGTGGCTATCTAATAGATGAAAAGCAGTTTCGTTTACATTCATGGAATAGGAGTGTAAAGATTCTGTGATTTGTTCCATAAATTCACTAGCCTTAATTGTTTCGTGTGCGAAATAAGAAAGAAGAGCATTTGTAACAGGATAACTCATAACAGCGTCAAATTGATCTCCCTGTAACCACGGCAATGCATCATGCCAAATTTCTCCTAAAATATATACTTCAGGGTTAATTGCTTTTATTTCGCTGCGGAATTCTCTCCAAAAGCTATGATCAATTTCATTAGCAACATCAAGTCGCCAGCCGTCTATTTGAAACTCTCGAACCCAATAACGCCCTACTTCTAGTAAGTATTCTTTTACATCTGGATGAGCAGTATTTAGTTTAGGCATATCAGGTGTAAACGCGAATGTATCATAACTCGGCACAGGTTCTGTTGTGATCGGAAATTGATGAATATGAAACCAATCTTTATAAGGAGAGCGTTCGCCTTTTTCAAGAACATCTTGAAATTTATCAAAAAAGTATCCGCTATGATTAAATACCGCATCTAGCATAATTTTAATACCCCGTTGATGACAGGCTTCTACAAGTTTTTGAAATGTTTCTTTCGTTCCAAATTGAGGATCGATTTCCATATAGTCAATTGTGTCATATTTATGATTCGAGTGTGCCATAAAGATTGGAGTGAAGTAAATTCCGGAAATGCCGAGTGTTACAAGATAATCAAGATGCTGCATAATACCAGCAAAATCTCCGCCGAAAAAATTTGTTGCAGTTGGTTCTGTACTGCCCCAACGAAGAGTGTTTGTTGGATTGCATGTATAGTCTCCGTTCGCATAGCGTTCTGGAAAGATTTGATACCACACTGTATCTTTTATCCATGAAGGAGCTGTAAAAACATCCTTTTCATGTATAAATGGGAAGCAAAAATAATGGCCGACGTCATCGGTAGGTGCTTCAGAGAAAAATCCTCTTTCTGTATAAACGATAGTTTCCGTTTTGTTTTTTAGTTCGAATCCATACCGTAAGCGCTTAAATTTCGGTTCAATTGACACAAGCCAATAATCGAATAAATCCGTCGAACCGCTCTTTTCCATCGTCATTTTTGAAGTGAGCCACTTTTTATCCTCCCATTCGTATGGATCTCCATAAATGAAGGACACGACATCTACATCGTTTTTTTTCGTACGCAGTCGAATATGAAGTGTTTTTTCATTGTAAGCGTATGCGTAATTATCTTTTGGTCTATGGTATATTGCTTCTTTTAACATGTAAAAAATCCCCCTTAACTATTTAAAGAAAACAACTATATATTGCACACGATTGCTATGTATATAACTTGAATATTGCTTATAAGAGTATTACTCATTTTATATAAAGTCAATGAGCATAGAGAATAATTCCGTAAATTTTTTAAAAAATAATATTTGCAAAATCTATGAAAGAATGTATAATGATAAACAAATAGCGCAAACGTTTTCGTAAATTGAAAGATTGTTTGTGCTTCTATTAAACTATCAGATGCAAACGTTTTCATTTTAGACGAAGTATGATGTACATAATTTGGGAGGTAGTTAGGGATGAAGAAGAAAGCGTTATCTTTATTAACAGTTTCAGCTTTGACAATCGGAATGTTATCCGCGTGTGGTCCGAAAGATTCAGGGAAAAAAGAAGCGAGCAAGGAGAAGAAAGATTATGATCTTCTTGTTTGGGAAGATCAGAAAAAAGGTGTTGGTTTAGATCCAGCCGTAAAAAGTTTTGAAAAGAAATATAATGTAAAAGTAAAAGTTGTAGAAGTTCAGATGACGAAACAAGAGGAAAAACTTCGACTTGACGGTCCAGCGGGCACAGGGCCAGATGTTGTAACATTGCCACATGATCACATTGGGAATGCAGCAACAGAAGGACTGCTTTCTGAAATAAAAGTAGATGATTCTGTTAAGAGTAAGTTTACTGATTTATCATTAAAAGCACAAACATATGATGGAAAACTATATGGTTTACCGAAGGCTATTGAAACACCTGTATTCATTTACAATAAAAAATTAATGCCAAAAGCACCAGAAACGATGGATGAACTATTTAATTTTTCAAAAGGGTTTACGAAAGACGGGAAATATGGATTTTTAGCATTAGGAGATAACTTCTATTTTGCGAATGCATTTATGTCTGGTATGGGCGGCTATATATTTGGTGAGAAAGATGGTAAACCAAACCCAGCAGATATTGGTTTAAACAATAGCGGTGCAGTACAAGGTGCAGAATATATTCAAAAATGGTATAAAGAAAAACTATTTCCAGAAGGAATTATCGGTGAGTCCGGTGGATCAGCAGCAGATGGATTATTTAATGAAGGAAAAGCAGCATCTATTATGAACGGTCCATGGGCAATTCAAGCGATTGAAAAAGCAAAAATTGACTATGGTGTAGCTCCAATGCCAAAATTACCGAATGGTCAACCGATGAAGACATTTGTTGGTGTAAAAGGCTGGCATGTAACTAGCTTCTCAAAAAATAAGGATTTAGCAGCAAAATTTACTGAATGGGTAACAAATGAAGAAAATGCAAAAATTCGTTTTGAAAAAACAAAAGAAATTGCTCCAGTGAAATCAGTAATGGAAGATCCAGTTATTAAAGATAACGAAGTTGCAAAAGCAGTCGTAGCACAAGCAGAAAATAGTATTCCAATGCCGAACATTCCAGAAATGCAAGAAGTTTGGAAGCCAGCTGGTGATGCATTGCAATTAGTTGTAACAAACAAACAAGCTCCAAAAGCGGCACTTGATGGAGCTGTGAAACAAATTAAAGGAAACATTGAAACAAATCATAGTAAGAAAAAATAATATAGAAATTGTGTCTCTTATTTAAAAGAGACACAATTTCTCCTCCTTCCAAGGGGAAGAAAAAAAGGGGGAAGAACCATGCAGACATCCTTTGAACCAGCTCATGTAGGAAACAGTTCAAAACACCGAAAGACAGCGGCGACGTTGTCGATTATTCCTGGCATTGGTCAACTATACAATAAACAATATGTAAAGGGTATTATTTTTCTAGTATTAACTTGTTCGTTCTTTGTGGCATTTGCAGACATGTTAAATATTGGGTTGTGGGGAATTGTAACGCTCGGTACAGAAGTTCCTCGTGATCACTCTATCTTTCTATTAGTAAAAGGTATTATAGCGCTTATCGTGATCGCATTTGGAATAGGTATATATGCTTTTAACATATATGATGCGTATCAAAATGGGAAAAAGCGTGATGAAGGAATACCGTTACACTCTGTAAAAGAGCAGTACCATCATTTATTAGACCAAGGTTTTCCATATATGATGGTTTCGCCAGGATTTCTGTTATTAATCTTTGTTGTTGTACTTCCAATTATTTTCGTTATATTAATTGCATTTACAAACTATGACTTATATCATTCTCCTCCTGCAAAACTTGTAGATTGGGTCGGTTTTAAAAATTTCATTGATATTTTCACATTACCAATGTGGCGAAAGACGTTTGTAAGTGTATTTTCTTGGACAATCATTTGGACGTTTTTGGCAACGACATTGCAAGTGGCGCTTGGGGTTTTCTTGGCAATTTTAGTGAATCAAAAAGAAATAAAAGGGAAAGCGGTAATTCGTACAATCTTTATTTTACCTTGGGCTGTTCCAGCATTCGTATCTATTCTTGTATTTGCTGGTATGTTTAATGAATCATTTGGAGCGATTAACAATCAAGTGTTAGCCCTATTTGGAATTAAAGAAATTGCCTGGATGACAGATCCATTTTGGACGAAAGTCGCTTTAATTTTCATTCAAACATGGCTCGGTTTTCCGTTTATCTTTGCGATGACGACAGGTATACTGCAATCGATTCCAAATGAATTGTATGAAGCTGCTACGGTAGATGGTGCGACAGCTTGGCAACAATTTCGTAAAATTACTTTACCGCTCGTTTTATATGCGACTGCTCCTATTTTAATTACGCAATATACGTTCAACTTTAACAATTTCAGTATTATTTATCTGTTTAATGACGGTGGCCCAGCTGTAGCAGGGCAAAATGCGGGCGGAACAGATATTTTAATTTCTTGGATTTATAAGTTGACGATGACATCTTCTCAATATGGGAAAGCAGCAGCACTTACAATGATTTTATCGGTAATTGTTATTTCAGTTGCCTTATGGCAATTTAAAAGAACAAAATCATTCCAAGAAGAGGATATGATGTAAATGAACATAAAACGACAGAAGATATTACGTCTTTCATTAAGTTATTTTGTAATTTTCATGATGTGTGTAATTATTTTCTATCCATTATTATGGATTATAGGATCATCGTTTAACCCAGGAGATAGTCTCTCTGGATCAAGTATAATTCCTAAAAATGCAACGCTGGACCATTACAAAAAACTATTTGATCTCTCGCAAAGTAATTATTTACTTTGGTATAAAAATACGTTGAAAGTTAGTGTTTTGACAATGATTTTCTCTGTATTGTCAATTAGTTTTACAGCATATGCATTTTCGAGATATCGTTTTGTGGGAAGGAAGAATGGGTTACTAACATTTTTAATTCTCCAAATGATTCCAAACTTTTCAGCGTTAATTGCATTGTATAGTCTAGCGCAGCTGACTGGATTAATGGATACACATCTAGCGTTGATTTTAATTTATGTTGGCGGTGCAATTCCGATGAATACGTGGCTCATGAAAGGGTACTTTGATACGATTCCAAAAGAATTAGACGAATCAGCTCGTATGGATGGGGCAGGGCATTTTCGGATTTTTTGGCAAATTATTATGCCGTTAGCAAAACCAATTGTTGCGGTTGTAGCGTTATTCACTTTTATTGGTCCATTTACTGATTTTATTTTAGCAAGTATCATTTTACGTACACCAGAAAATTATACATTAGCTGTTGGATTATATGAAATGGTAGCGAAAAAATTCGGTAATGAATTTACAACATTTGCAGCAGGATCGGTATTAATTGCGATACCAATTTCAATTTTGTTCTTATCTTTGCAAAAATATTTTGTTTCTGGTTTAACAGCTGGAGGAACGAAGGGATAAATGGGACGATATTTCCCATTTATCTTTTTTTATCCCGCTATTTGTGGGCAGTAAGACCCCCACCTCAAAATTGAGAGAGAATCGCTGTCCAGCTTCAGTGGCTAGAATGTTCGGTGGCTTCGCTTCTTCCTGCGAGGTAAAAAACACCTCTACGTCAGAAGCTCCATCCCCCTCACATTCTGAACGAGCCACTTCCGCTTTTCTAAAGAAGATAGGTGGGTATAACTGCCCGTAAAAGCCCGATTGGTTAGGGCTGATAATCAGCGGGGGATGAAGAAAACCCCCACTGATTAAAGTTTCACTTTATCGAAGAATCAATGTAGAAAGTATAGGAACAAAGAAAAATTCAAAAAAATAGTATATGGTATAGGAAAATAATCATCTATCCTTTACAATACATGAAGAGGGAAAATATAGAGTGACAGTGAAGAAACATAAAAACCTCCTTTTTTAGGGGAGGACGAGAGCGTCTGGTCGCGCATAGTAGCAATCTATGTGTTAAAAAATCAAAATGGATTTATATAGAATGTCTATTTTATTCGTTTTCTCTGAATCTTGAGGTGGAGACCATACTGCGTGCGAATACGCAATGAAAAGTAGAAGTAACTTGTATATATGTAAAGTTAAAAAGGAGAGGGGGACAAATTTATGACAGTTACAATTAAAGATGTAGCAAAAAAAGCAAATGTTGCTCCTTCTACGGTTTCACGTGTAATTGCTGATAATCCGAGCATTAGTGAGAAAACAAAGCGACGTGTTCGCAAAGTAATGGCTGAATTAGGCTATCACCCGAATTTAAATGCGCGTAGTCTTGCAAATCAAACAACAAAAACGATTGGACTCGTTATGCCGAGCTCTGCGAGTAAGGCCTTTCAAAATCCATTTTTTCCAGAAGTAATTCGAGGAATCAGCTCGTTTGCACATGGAGAAGAATATTCAATGTATATGTCAACTGGAGAAACGGAAGACGAGATTTTTAACGGTGTTGTGAAGATGGTACAAGGAAGACAAATTGGTGGTATTATTCTTTTATATTCTCGTATGAATGACCGTATTTTAGAATACTTACATGAACAAAATTTCCCATTTGTTCTTATAGGTAAGCCATACGAGCGAAAAGAAGAGATTACATATATTGATAATGATAACTATACGGCGGCTCGAGAAGTAACGGAATATTTAATTTCACTTGGGCATGACCGAATTGCTTTTATTGGTGGGGATTCAGATTTACTCGTTACGAAAGATCGCCTTGCTGGAATGACAGATGCATTAAAATTGGCTGATATTTCTCTGCCAGCTGAGTATATTTTAAATCTTGAGTTTTTACGAGAAAGTGGTCAAAAAGCAGTAGAAAAACTTATGACACTTAGTGAACAGCCAACAGCTATTATCGCGACGGATGATTTAATTGCATTAGGTGTATTAAGTGCTTTATCAGAAAAGGGAATCTCCGTACCGAAAGATATTTCGATTGTTAGCTTTAATAATGTATTATTATCTGAAATGGCAAATCCACCATTAACAACGATAGATGTAAATATATACCAACTCGGCTACGAAGCAGCTAGATATTTAGTCGATAAAGTTGAACATTGTGAAGTTTCACCAAAGTGTATCATTATTCCTCATAAATTGGTGAAACGTCAAACTTGTAGTGAAAATGAAAAAAACTAAGAGAAGAATTTTCTCTTAGTTTTTTTGTTGTATAAATGTTTCTAAACGGTCACAGCCTGTCTTTAGCATTTCCATACTATAAGCATATGAAATACGAATGTACCCTTCACCATATTCAGAAAATGCGGAGCCTGGAACAACAGCAAGTTTAGCTTCTTTCACAAGTTCCATTGCAAAATCAAAAGAAGATGAAGAGAAATCACCGATATAAGGGAAGAGATAAAATGCTCCTGTCGGTTTTTCTACAGGTAATCCCATTTGTACAAGACGGTTATATACATAATCAAGGCGCTTTTTGTATTGATGACGCATCATACGGGGAGCGTCTTTTGCTGCTGTTAACGCTTCAATTGCCGCATATTGGGCAACTGAAGTTGCACATGTAACATTATATTGATGAACTTTTAAGATTTGACTTGCCAAAAAGTTTGGTGCAAATAAAAAACCAATGCGCCATCCTGTCATAGAATGAGATTTTGATAAACCGTTAATGACAATTGTTTTATTGCGCATCTCCGGGAAATTTGCAATTGAAATATGTTTATGCTCATATACAAGTTCACTGTAAATTTCATCGGAAAGAATAAAAATATCTTTATTCTTTAATACTGCTACAATTTCTTCGAGTTCTTCTTTGCATAACGTTACACCAGTTGGATTTGATGGATATGGTAGTACGATGCAACGTGTTTTGTCTGTAATTGCTTCTTCAAGTGCTTTTGCAGTTAAGCGAAAGCCAGTTTTACGAACATCTACAAAAACTGGCTTTGCACCGCACAGGCGAATAATAGGTTCATACCCTGGGTAAACAGGCGCTGGTAAAATTACTTCTGTTCCTTCTTCCAAAATTGTACGAAAGGCAATATCGATTGCTTCACTTGCTCCAATAGTGACAATTGTTTCATTCTCAGGAGAATATGTTAAATCATAGCGTTCTTTTAAAAAGTCACATGCGGCTTGACGAAGCGGTAATAAGCCAGCATTATGTGTATAACTTGTAAAATTTTCTACAATGGCCCGTTTAGCGGCCTCTTTCACTAAAGAAGGCGTTGGAAAATCAGGTTGTCCAATTGTAAGTGAAATAAGATCGTCATAATTTTGAATCATGTTAGAAAATTGACGAATTCCAGATATTTGAATGTCCTTTATACGAGGGTTAATAAATTGTTCCATTTTGTCTCCCTTTCTTCCGTTGCAAAATTTATTTTATTTTATCATATTTATCATACAATCGCTTTGAAAAGCTACAAACAAAAAAAGGCCGCTAAAGCGACCTTTTGTTTAATAACCGTATTCCCAATCGATTTCGTCTTCACTCCAAAGAACAGAAGAAACTTTTCCTAAATGCACTACCGAGTTGTTTACAGAGCATATACAATTATTTGTACCTGTTCTTCCTTGTAATTCTTCGTACACTGATTTCTCAATATTTTCCAACACAACAAGGTTTTCTTCGTTTAATACGAGTGCAGTTCCAGTCATTTTATCTTCCTCCAATCGATTTCTAATCCTGTATTTATTGTATATGGCATCAAGGGAATTTGATACATGCTTTACATTCATTTCGAAAAGTTGTAACAGTTGTGAAGTAATCTTCACAAATTATTTACGAAAATGTTTGGAATAATCAAAAAATAGAAACAAAATTGTCAATAAAATGATATAATCATATCAAAATGAATATAGGGGATGAGGGGATGGGACTTATCCGTGATTTAATGATTCAAATTGCTATTATCATTTTGCCGATGTTTTTGTATGAAGCAATTCGTTTAAATCGTTATCAAAGTATGAATCAAAAGCCCAATCGCTATTTTATTGTATTATTATCAACAATTACGCTTATCCTTTCGATGACATATCCGATTTGTGTTTGGGAAACTTGCAATTATGATTTTCATCAAATTTCAATTATTAGCGCATTTTTGTATGGTGGCATAGTTGGTATTATTCCAGCTATAATCGCTATCTTATACGATGGATTTCTCAATGGGTTAAGTTGGTTACGTGTACTAGAAGTTATTTTTATTTCTGTCATTCCTTTTTTATTGTCTAAAAAGTGGAGTGCATTTTCGAAACAGAAAAAAATTGTTTTATCTTTTATGTTGGCATCTTTTTATACTCTTGTTTCTTTAGGATTTGAAATATTTGATTTGTTGTTTGGGAAGGGATTTACATCAATGGTATCTTATTCATATAGCGAATACATATTTGCTTCATTCATTATGATCATGACGATGACCTTCCAAGTTTATTTAACAGAGTATTTATATGAAAATGCAATGTTACGAACAGAAATGCAAAAGTCTGAGAAATTAAATATTGTTAGCGAGTTAGCAGCGAGCGTAGCTCATGAAGTTCGGAATCCACTGACAGTTGTACGCGGGTTTATTCAATTACTAGAAAGTACAGAAGATGTGAGAAATAAAGAATACATGCATCTTGTTTTAGCTGAATTAGACCGGGCAGAACAAATTATTTCAGACTATCTAAATCTAGCAAGGCCACAAATTGATAAGAAAGAACATATTTGTTTATCAGCGCAACTTATTGAAATGGCTACGTTAATGTCTTCATTTGCTGCAATGAGGGGCGTATATTTACAAGTTGAAATTGCAGAAAATTT
The DNA here is from genome assembly GCF_023715645.1 of Bacillus cytotoxicus. Lineage (GTDB taxonomy): Bacteria > Bacillota > Bacilli > Bacillales > Bacillaceae_G > Bacillus_A > Bacillus_A cytotoxicus_A. Next base: position 133,686 of record NZ_JAMBOP010000008.1, read on the forward strand.
ATATACGATAGGTGATAAAACAAAATTAAAACAAGCAATTATGAATGTCGTGAAGAATGGGATTGAAGCAATTCAAGAAAATAAAGGATACTTAAAGGTAACTGCATGGCAAAAAGATGAATCTATCGTTATTCGTGTGAAAGATAGTGGTGTTGGTATGACGAAAGAGCAACTTACAAGACTTGGACAACCGTATTATTCATTGAAAGAGAAAGGGACAGGGCTTGGATTAATGGTTACATTTAGTATTTTGCAAGCTCATAATGGTACACTGGTATATAAAAGTGAAATAGGAAAAGGTACGGAAGCGATTATTACATTACCAGATGCAAAGCAAAACATAAATACATAAAGATTAAAAGTTACCAATATATGGTAACTTTTATTTGTTGATTTCTCCTGTTTTTTCAGATTTAGAACGAACAAATAAACTTTTAAATGACCTAAAGAAACTTTGTTCTTGCGAAGCGGCAATTAACCGTTTTGTTTCTTGAATTTCTCGAATTACTTGCATGAGTTGCACATCACGATTACTTTCTTTATTATAAACTTGATTCATAAGTTTGTTCATTTTTTCTTCTTGTTTGGATTCCCGTTTATACATATGATTCATAAGTAGATCCATTTTTTCTTTTTGCAGCGCATCAGTGTCTGCTGCATGATCTACAAGATTTTGCAGCATTTCTTCTTGTTTTACCTCTTTTACATATACTTGTTGCATTAATTCATTTAGCTTTTCATCTTTTAACCGATTTTGTGTAATAAGGGTAGAATTTTGATGAATAATGGCTTCATTTAATTGCGCGAGCATATCTAATTTGTGCATGAATTCTTCAAATTTTTTACTTTGTTCATTTAGCTGCAGGTCGTTATTTTCTTTTACAATAGTAGGAGACTCTGCAGGAGATTCATCTTTTTTTAATATGAATGCGATCGTCTCCATAATATCTTCTTTCAATGTCTCGGCTCGCTCGTGAATCATTTTTAATATCCGAACATCATCCATTTTATAAGTGCGAGATTGAGCCGTTTTATCAATAAAATAGCCATGTTGCTCTAAAAGTTTGCTATATTTACGAACTACATTTTTGGGGATTCCCGTTTTATTTGTGACATCTTTCGTTTTATATGTTCCATTCATGACATTTCCTCCCTAAAAAGCATCATGTATACCAATTCCATTTCTTGTTTTGTACTTCCTTTGAAAAAAAATGTCGGAAGGTTTAAAGTTTTCTACATGATTAGTGAAATGCTGCATGAAACAGCATGTTTTTGATGGAAAAGAAGATAGGAATATAGAATAATGTCTGAAAATATAAGAATATGAAATTTGTTGTGAAATAATATTTTATCTTGTATGAAAGGAGTGAAGAGGTTGGAGTTAACAATTTCCTATTCGCAATTAATGGTGATGAATAAAGACATAACACCTCCGCATGTAGACTGGACGGATAAAGATTTTGAAAGGGGCTATGCTGAGGCTGGAGGAACGATTATATTTGAAGCAATATCTGATTATACGTGTGACATCATGGTATATACTCAGAAGTTTGTAGAAAACAAAGAAGCAGTGCGGATTGTATCAACTCCGTTTACAGTGATGCAAGAAGGCGTGTTTATAAGCAGTATATTAACAAATAGACTTCATTTCTTAGTTCCATCAGGGGATTACATAGTAACTATGCAAGCAGTTCCACTAGAAGAACCTTCAGCAGATGATCTGTACAAAGTAAAGTATGAATTGTTTTTTGAAGAGAACTAATTTAAATATAAAGTAACTACTTAGTCACTCTATGAAAAACCGACAGAAAAGCATTTTTTTAAATGGGCGAGAGGGATTGGCGATGCATAGGAGCGGTCAGGGCCTTTTCCTGCCGCGTGCAAGGTCCGAAAACAAAAGTAGATAATAAGTGCAGGCCCCTGCCCTGTTTGCATGACAGCAGTCTATATGCAAAAAAATGAATTTATAAGTACTAGAGAGACACATCTTCATTAGAATCATACCCTTTTCTAAATTTTTAAAAGGTATAGCTGAGTAGTTACAATATAAATTGAAAAAATTGACATAAAAACCCTTTTTTTAGAGGGGACGAGAGTGTCTGGCCGTACATAGAAGCGGTCAGGGCCTTTTTCTACCACATACGAGGTTTAAAACAAAGGCAGAATGCAAGTACAGGTCATGTTTTACTCTGCATTCTGCGGCTGCAATGTCCAGCTTCAGTGGCTAGAATGTTCGGTGATTTCGCTTCTTCCTACTAAGACTAATGATAAAATAGAAGTAATAACTAATAATAACACTGCAGCAACTATATATCCGATGATGTATTTGTCTTCTTATTATAAGTTGATTTACATCTCTTAAATTATAATATCTATATAAATAACTGTCCAAGTATTTATTGTTTTAATAATAAAAATGTTGAAGAAATTATAAGGTGTCACCATAAACAGCGATCTCTAACATACCCAAAAAGAAGGATAAAAAATAGATTGAATATTCAATCTATTTTTTATCAAATTGGAATTAATAGAATACGGTTTCTTTTTATGTACAATTAGGTTATTTTTAATTACGAGGGTTATATTCACAAATAATCCTAAAAATGTAAATGTAGGAAGTACATTATTGTGAAATTTAAAAAAACGGTTATTGGTACATTAAGTGTTTCTTTATTATCCGCAAGTTTGTTATCTACTACTAATTCGTATGCAGCAGAAAATAGCACTACAGATGTAAAAACAAATGTTACTAATCAATTCCCGACGCCATCAAATAGTTTAACAGAATCTACTGAACTAGATAAAGTATTAAATCTAGATAAGGTATTAAAACAAGAAAATATTCCACAAAAAGAATTAGTTAACTATCGTGATTATGTACAAGAGCAAGTTGGTAAAGAAAGTATGAAAGAAGGAAAAATTGGAGCTGCTAAAAAAGCTATTAAATTTATGGTTGAACATTCCGATACTATTCCTATAAAATATATTAGAGATCTTGTAAACAAATATGGTGGGAAAATTATTGAGGCTCTTGATGTTATTGAAGTATATACATGGTATGGAATAACTGTTGGTTTAATGAAAGTAGGCATACCAGAAAAATACGCAAGTATGATTGCTGATTTTATTGTTAAATTTATATTATAGTTAAAAGGGAGAGCTAATAGCTCTCTTTTTTATGGAGTCTCGCCAACACTTCGTGAATTTCGTACGCTAAGGATTTTCTAAGTTAATAAACTTGGATTTGTCGTACGTTAAAAATGAATGTTATTGGTGATTGTAATTCTTGCTGCAATATTATTTTTGTATTAGGAGGAGCATAATGGAGAAATTAAAAACAATATTTATTTGTACATTATTATTGCTTCCTATTTTACTTGTATTATTATTTTTTGATTTTATATTATTAAATTTATTTGGATTGAAATATGATTCAAAAGGTTCTTTATTAATTTTCTTTTCCATTTATTTAATTTTAGAAGTACCTACTTCACTTGTTATAGGTAGCAGTGTAAAAGCTTTTAAAACAGTGGGGATACTTAGGTCTAGTAAAGGATTACTTCCTTTTATTTTAAATACTGCGATGACTTTTTTTTTAATTTCAATAATTGATTATTTTATGACAAGTATTATTATTCCTTTGAAGGGGATAATAATATTTTCTATCATAAGTGGGTTAATTGGTGTGTTATTAAGAGATAATGAACCGGAACCTCCAGATATTGACAGTGAAGAATTTAAAAAAATAAATAATAGATTTTCATAAGGGGGTACTGATGCAGACCCCAACTTAAGAGATTTTAATACTCTCAAATGCAAAAAACGTTATTCTTTTTATGAATATTTCAATTCAAAATGGACTACAATTATTTGCTGAAGAATTATATGAATATTTTACCCCTTCGTTTTTGAGAAATGTCGCCAGAGAACTAGGTTTTGTGCAACGAAAACGTAAATTTTCAGGAGATGATTTGTTAGTTTGATAGCGATGGGTGCTACCCCATAAAAGTGCTGAATGAATTATGCAATTTTAGTAACTACTCAGCCAGTAGCTACAAACGCAAGACAAATAGAGGTAATCGCTACGAAGTACTATCTCTCAACTTTAGTTGGGAAAAGGTCTAATTCTCCTGTTTCAATCCATTCTTTGGTACATTGAAAAATAGATTTTTCTTGTTTTTAAGCCGCAGTCTGGATTAATCCAGAAGTATTTTGGATCACATACTTGTAATGATTGTTCTACAATGACATACATTTCATCGATACTTGGCACATGTGGATTATGAATGTCATATACACCAAGGCCAATTCCCTTTTTATATGGGTGTTCTTTTAGTGTATGAATAAACTCTCCGTGGCTTCTTGATGTTTCAATAGAAATAACATCTGCATCAGCGACTTCGATCACCTTCCCGTTTTCACAGTGGTATATAGAAAGAAATCTTTGCACTTACAGTGGCGGGACCGCGTTGGCTTTTCACCAAACTTCTCTATTAAACACGAAAATATTTTTTCGTGTACCTATCTCCTTTTGGAAAGGAATGTAACTAGCGTATATGATATTGAAACAGATTCTATCGTATTTTCTGAAAATGTCTACTATTTTTTAAAAATCAGATAATTGATTTTGTTAAAACAAAAAATTTTCTAAATGCCACCACCAATGTGAGGGTGGATATGTATGTGAAAAAACAGAGTAGGAACACTGTATTCTTTTATATATATCATGAGCGTGATGAAAAAGTAATCGGTCATAGGAGAGTAGTTCCAGTTGTTCATTTGGGTGTAATGTATCGGATTGAAAAGCAATTTCGCTGCGAAGTATCAGTGTGTATAAGAGTTGTTTTTGTAAATAAGAATGGTAGTATACGGAGAATCCGTATTGTTTAATTAAATGTTCCTTCATAAGATTTCGCCTCCTTTATATATACGAGTTGAAAAACTAATAAAAACCCTTTTCTTTATAGGTGGCCTTGAGCGTCTGGCCATGAGTCGAAGCGGTCAGTGCCTTTTGGTGCCACGTGCGATATTTAAAACCAAGGGAGCAAGCAAGTGTAAAGCAGTTTGTATTGCTACATAGAAATGATTTATATATTTGTATTGTAATGAAAGAGGAGAGAGGTTACAAAAAAGAAAAATGCAAAAAAAGGCTTCAGAAAATCCGTTTTTATGAATAGAAAAAACAGTCACTCTCGGTGACTGTTTTTCTATTTATCATATCTGGAGAGAAGACCTACACCTCGTTATCTCTCTTTGTTTTAAAACTTTGCGCGTGGCAGGAAAAGGGACTGACCGCCCCTATGCATGGTCAGTCCCTCAGGACCATTGAAAAAAATACTTTTCTGCCTTTTTTCATAGAGTGACTGAGTAGTTAAGTTAACTCACTTGTTTTTGTTTCTTGTTTCCTTGTGCAACTAATCGGTCTTTTCCCATTAAAAAGATGCATATAATGCTAAGCGATGCAGGAATAAGTGCCCATAAAAATGTGTCAGCGATAGAGTTTGCTAGTGCATCTTTAATACCATGTAAAAGTTCAGTCGGTATTTTTTCAGTCGCATTAGGTGATAATAAGAAACTTGTATCGCCGCCTTTTGGAGCCATTTTTGCTAATTCTGGCGGGAAAATAGTTTTTAGTTTATCTGTAAATGCATGATTTTGGATGGTACCAAAAATCGTTACACCCAGTGTCATGCCAAGTGAACGGAAGAAGGAGTTTGTTGATGTTGCAGAGCCGCGCTCTCTCATACTTAAATTATGAATAGAAGCCATACTTAAGACAGAGAAAGAAAACCCAACGCCAACTCCAGCTAAAATCATAAAGACTGTTACCATTGTACGAGAGGTATCTATTGTTAATGTACTTAATAAATACATACCAATAATAAAGAAAATACCAGAGATAGTCATAATGTTACGATAACTTGTCCGTGTTGATAATTGTCCGCCTATTTGACTTCCAATAACAGATCCTACCATCATTGGTGTTAAAATTAATCCAGCGTTTGCTGCAGATCCACCAAGAACACCTTGTACGTAAATCGGAATATAGACTGTGCAAATAATAAACGTTGCACCATAGAAGAAAGCAACGCCTTGACTTGCTGCAAATAAACGTTTTCGGAATAAGTGGAAAGAAATAATCGGTTCTTCCGCTTTTCGTTCAATAATGAAAAAGGCAATAAGCATAACAGTAAATGTAGCAAATAAGCTAATAATGACACTAGAATCCCAAGCATACTTTTTACCACCAAGTTCTAAAGCAAACATGAGACAAACGATCCCAATAATTAAAGTAATGGCACCTGCCCAATCAATTTTTTGTTTACTATATTGTAAAGATTCTTTATAGTATTTTGTAATTAAAAATAGCGAGATAATTCCTAGTGGGATATTAATATAAAATACCCAGTGCCAACTAATATAGTCGGTAATATACGCACCTAGAAGTGGGCCAAACACACTTGACGTTCCAAAAACAGCTCCAAATAGTCCTGTCATTTTACCGCGTTTTTCCGCTGGGAAAATGTCATACATAATTGTAAAGGCGATTGGCATAAGAGCGCCTCCGCCAATACCTTGAATTGCGCGGTATATACTTAATTGTTCAATGCTATTGGCAGTACCGCAAAGCATTGAACCAACTAAAAATAGAAGCAATCCTCCAATGTAAAAACGTTTACGTCCGTACATATCTGATAGTTTTCCGAAGATAGGCATCCCAGCCATAGTAGCTACCATATAGGCAGAAGTAACCCATACAAACTTATCAAATCCACCTAAATCACCTACAATGGTAGCCATTGCAGTAGCAACAATTGTATTATCCATTGATGCTAATAGTATTCCAAGTAACAATCCAGTTACAACGAATTTTGTATAACTAGCTTGCTTTTGAATTATTTGTTCCTCCAAGTATAGTCCTCCTTTATACACCAATAAGAAAGTGAAACTTTCATTAGTATTTTCTCATCCCTTCTAATGGTTAGAACGGGATAAATTATATTATAGTCAAATTTGACTAAATAACAAATGATTTCATTTAGTAAAATTATTTTGCCGTCTGCATGAATCTTTTAGGTAAAGATTACATATTTTCATCAATAGGAGAGTTTTTATTTTCAGTTAGTAGAGAATAAAGGAATACAAGAAAAAGCTGTACATGACGTGCAGCTTTTTTAGAATGTTTTTTTCTTTTGTTTATCGAATACTATATAAAGTAAAGAATATAAAAACGATAAAATATTGAGGGCTGTTAATGGAAGAGGTAGAAGTAACAAAGCTATGTATTCAATATGAGAATGGGGTGAATTTGTATGATGAAATTTTGGGGTGAGTTAGAAAACCAAAATGAGTTTACTTTGCGATGCCCTGCTTTATGGTCAGGGAGTACGGACAAAGATTTAGTTTATAAGCAATGTATGCCCTTGCTAGAAGTGACACTTACTGTCTGTAATATGAAACAACCTTCTTCATTTTCAAACACTGTTTATTATGGAATTCAAGATATAATTGCACTTCAAATTGAAGTAGATAATCAGGGAGAAGAGTCTGTTTCTCACATATGTGTTAGTCATATGATTAGAGATCAGTTATCGTATGTCCCTAATACTTTAACATCCGATAATGGGGGAAATGAATTTCTATTTCAACTTGTTCGTTGGCGCATTGATAACTTATTACCGAAAGAAAAAGCACGTTTAGTATGGCACGTAAAAGTTGAGAGTAACAGTCCATTACCTTCATTACCTCTTCGGGCTACGTACACATTCAAGCATAATCAACAAGTGTATGGACCATTGCAAACAAAGGAGGCTATTCTTAAACCCTTTTCCTTTTAGAAGGCCCTGAGCGTCTGGCCCTGAGTAGAAGTGGACAGGGCCTTTTTTCTGCCACATGTGATATTCAAACAAAGAGAGAAAGAAAGTAGCAGGTTACTTTTTGCTTGGCGGCGACTTGTGTGCCTCAAAGTTAAGTTGGAGTTACACATAATGATAGCAGCGAATAAAGGATATAAAGAACTGGGATTAATGAATCGATTTACAAAAAAATTAACAAAAGAGTTTCAAGATAATATTGTACACATCATATTCATGTTTGGAGGAGCGATATATCCATCAGAAGGAAATTCATTTGAAGTATTGTTAGAACCGGCACAAACGAGGTTATATCAAAATAGAGATATGAAATGACTGGAATTATAATATTATTATTATGAAACATTTTTTGCAGTTTTGTTACAAGGAATTGTGTATTTTGTAACAACCCCCTTTAAAAATGTAGTTAATCATCATATAATAAACGATGGACGTATCAGTACATTTTGCACAATGATTTCTCATTTAAAGTGTAGAGTTGAAAGATCTCTACACTTTTCCTTTTGAAGATATTTGGGAAATACCGGAATTTATTATTGCGTTGATTCTTTTATACTGTGTAAAATGAAAAAAGTACAGATATATAGAAAAATAGAAAGGAAATGATAGAATGGTAGACGTTACGAACCGTCGTTCTACGATAATGAAGCGATTGGGTATTGCTATTATCGTAATATGTACTGTAGCAGTAGGGTTTTTTATGTTTCAATCCATTACTTCTCCTGCAAAAGCGGTTGCGAATCAAGAAAATACTGTTCAGTTTGCCAGTGAACAACCAAAAGTAGAACTGAAAAAAGAAGTACCGAAAAAATATAACGGACAAATGCGTAAAATAGTGTACTTAACATTTGATGATGGTCCAAGTGAATTTCAAAAGGAAATTTTAGATATTTTAAAAAAGAATAATATAAAGGGAACATTCTTTATGATTGGTGGAAATATTCCAGCTCATAAGGATAGCGTTAAGCGCCTAGTAAAAGAGGGACATTATCCAGGTGTACACAGTATGACACATAATTATGCAAAACTGTATAAAGAAGGAACATTTGTTGAGGAAATGAAGCAAGCGCAAGATATTATGAAAGAGGCAACAGGTATTCATCCGAGTCTTGTTCGCTGTCCATATGGAAGTATGCCAGGCCTTAATCAATCAATACGTGATCAAATGGCATCTGTTGGAATGAAAGAATGGGACTGGACTGTTGATTCATTAGATTGGAAACTACCAGGAAATCCTAGTGGGGTCATTCAAAATGTTGTTCCGCATGTTAATAAAGAACAAGAAGTTGTTTTAATGCATGAAAAGAAGCAAACAGTGGAAGCTTTGCAAACAATCATTGATGATCTTCGTAAAAAAGGATATGACTTTGAAGTATATAACGAAGCAAATCATTTCCCATTAAATTTTTGGCATGATAATCGCATATAAAATAGGAGGAATTGAAGTTGAAATATAAAAAAGTAGCAATAGTAGCAGCTATATCAATGAGTTTACTTGCAGGGTGTTTCGGACCTAAACCAGAAGAAGAGTTGTACGTGGCATTTGAAAATGCAGCAAAAAAAGAAAAAACAATCTTTGAAGATGCGAAAACATTAGAAACATTAGAAAAGCAAGGACAAGAATTGTATAGCCAGATTGTAAAAGACGGAAAAGATAACAATCAAGTGGTAAAAGAGAAGGTAGATCAAGCTGTAAAAAGCGTTACTGATCGTGAGAAAGTGTTAGATAAAGAAAAAGATACGTTAGATAAAGCACAAGCAGAAACAAAAGATGTTGATAAATATGTAAAGGATCTTAAGGATAAAAAGTTACAAGAACAAGCAAAGAAAGTACAAGCTGCATATAACGGCCGCTATGATTCTTTCAAAAAAATGTATGATAGCTATAAAAAATCATTAAAATTAGAAAAAGAATTATATGCGATGTTGCAATCGAAAGATGAAAAATTAAAAACGATAAGTGAAAAAGTAAAAGTTGTAAATCAATCTTATCAAGAGGTTGAGTCTCCGAAAAATACATTTAATGAATATACAAAGCAATATAATGAAGAAAAACTTTCTTTCTATAAACAAGCAAATATAAAAATAAAAGAAGATAAAAAATAAAGAAGCTTTGGCCGTTTGGCCAAGGCTTTTTTATTTTTTTGTGTAGGTACGACGATACCAAGGAGTTGGTTCGCTCAACTTTTTTTCTTGTTGAAATGCCTCTTTCCCAATATACTGCTGAAGCATGTTTTTAGCAGAGGTTAAGGATAGATGTGTTTTTGGGTTTCGATAGGCACAATCAAGATTACCGAGATGTGGAAGGTTACGAAAATCGTCTTTTGTTGGAGGGATATGGAAGTAATAATTACCTGCTCGAACAAGAACGTCAGATTGTTGCTGGCTAAAGCGTGGGTTTTTGGAAAAATGTAAACCTTCTTTCGTAGCTTGCTTTTCTGTAATTAATCGTTCTAAAGCTGTTTTTTTTAACCAATATAAATACTTCGGATTTGTAGCAGATTTTGCATGTCGGTTGACAGTGAAAATCGCTTCAGCAAGTTGATGAACTGAAAATTGATTATAAGAACGAGACTGAGATTGTGCAGATTTCACTTTAGCACTCCTTTCTTGTCTAGATTATCATAATTTAATAAAAGTTAGCAATTTTTCTATGTAGAAACTTATATAAATACAAATTAAAAAACGACATGAAAACCCTCTTTCTGATCGCCTACATATGTTATTTGTATGTATTTTTGAAACTAGGCGATATAATAAATATGAAAATTCGAAAGAAAGGAGAATGTATATGGCAACCACAAAAGAGGGTGTTCATATAAAAGGAATAAAAAAGTCGTTACCGGATGGGTGGTCTACCTATGCATTTCGATACGCTATTTTTCCCACCCCTGAACAAGTAACGAAATTAGAAAAATCGTTTGGATGTGAACGAAAAGTGTATAACGAATATGTCTCTGGTTTGTATGAATATTTAGAATCTATCGGTTTTGAAAGTGGATGTATTCGTTATAAAGTTCCGAATTATACAACGATCACGGCCAAATATGATTACTTAGATAAAAGTAATGATTCTTTTGTTTATAATGATGCAAAAATGAGATTCCAAGCAGCTATTAAAAAATATAATGAAACCTATGCGAAACAACCGATTCAATATAAAAAGTCGGTTCGTAAAAAGATGAAAACAATCGGTTATGTTCCTACGCTGAAAGACATAAAAGGTATGCCGAAATTCCATAGTAAAAAACAGGGGAAATTAAGCTATACTACGAATCAAACCAACGGAAACATAAAAATCACACAAGAAAATGGCTCTTATTTTTTATGTATTCCAAAGTTTCAAGAAGGTATTTCGATTCATCTACATCGAGAATTACCGATTGATGGAATCATTAAAAAAGCAACAATTAAGCGAGAAGGAACAA
>NZ_JAMBOP010000080.1 GCF_023715645.1 Bacillus cytotoxicus
TGCCTTACAAGCAGGGGGTCGGCGGTTCGATCCCGTCATCCTCCACCATATGCCGGCTTAGCTCAATTGGTAGAGCAACTGACTTGTAATCAGTAGGTTGGGGGTTCAAGTCCTCTAGCCGGCACCACTTTAGTAAGAGCCATTAGCTCAGTTGGTAGAGCATCTGACTTTTAATCAGAGGGTCGAAGGTTCGAGTCCTTCATGGCTCACCATTTATTTCATTTCGCGGGTGTGGCGGAATTGGCAGACGCACCAGACTTAGGATCTGGCGCCTTTGGCGTGGGGGTTCGACTCCCTTCACCCGCACTTATAAGCGGAATAAAATCAATATTATGCGGAAGTAGTTCAGTGGTAGAATACAACCTTGCCAAGGTTGGGGTCGCGGGTTCGAACCCCGTCTTCCGCTCCAATTTACAATATGATATGCCGGGGTGGCGGAACAGGCAGACGCACAGGACTTAAAATCCTGCGGTGGGTGACCACCGTGCGGGTTCGACCCCCGCCCTCGGCACCATATGCGCCCGTAGCTCAATTGGATAGAGCGTTTGACTA
>NZ_JAMBOP010000081.1 GCF_023715645.1 Bacillus cytotoxicus
GCCTAAGGTGGGACAGATGATTGGGGTGAAGTCGTAACAAGGTAGCCGTATCGGAAGGTGCGGCTGGATCACCTCCTTTCTATGGAGAATTGATGAACACTGTTCATCAATATAAGTTTCCGTGTTTTGTTTTCGTTTAGTTTTGAGAGTTCAAAAGATATTGACTCTTAAAAAAGAATATGATATAAATTATTCTTGTGTTTTGTATGGGCCTATAGCTCAGCTGGTTAGAGCGCACGCCTGATAAGCGTGAGGTCGATGGTTCGAGTCCATTTAGGCCCACCATACAATTTACGGGGCCTTAGCTCAGCTGGGAGAGCGCCTGCCTTGCACGCAGGAGGTCAGCGGTTCGATCCCGCTAGGCTCCACCAAAATGCTACTTGATGTAGCAGGTATGTTCTTTGAAAACTAGATAACAGTGTAGCTCATATTTTTTTAATTTTGGTTAAGTTAGAAAGGGCGCACGGTGGATGCCTTGACACTAGGAGTCGATGAAGGACGGGACTAACACCGATATGCT
>NZ_JAMBOP010000082.1 GCF_023715645.1 Bacillus cytotoxicus
TTCCCGGCCTGCCGCCGATCAACCTCGATCCCGAACTGGTGCTGCTGGTGTTCCTGCCGCCGCTGCTGATGGACGGCGCGTACTTCTCCGTGTGGGAAGAGTTCAAGCGCAACGTCGGCGGCATCCTGATGCTGGCGATCGGCGCGGTCGTGTTCACGACGTTCGCGGTCGGCTTCGCCGTGCACTGGGTGGTGCCGGCACTGCCGTGGGCCGCGTGTTTCGCGCTCGGCGCGATCGTGTCGCCGCCCGATGCGGTCGCGGCGAAAGCCGTGCTCGAACGCGTCGCGCTGCCGCGCCGGCTGATGGTGCTGCTCGAAGGCGAGAGCCTGCTGAACGACGCGGCCGGCCTCGTGCTGTTCCGCTTCGCGGTCGCGGCCGCGCTCACCGGCGCGTTCAGCCTCGAGCACGCGGTCGTGCGCTTTGCGGAGCTCGGGCTCGGCGGCGTGGTGGTCGGCTTCGTGGTCGGCAAGCTCGTCGTGTGGTTCCTGAAGC
>NZ_JAMBOP010000083.1 GCF_023715645.1 Bacillus cytotoxicus
TTCCCTATTTCATGGACGCCTTTCGGTGAATTATTCTCAGGCGTATTTATGGGTATGTTTATTATCGTTATTGCATTCTTTATTCAAACTGGCAATATTCAAAGTTATGTAATTTGGTTAAGTGTACCTATAGTAATCACTATCGGTTTAATTAATATGGCTAACAATATTCGCGACCGTGTCAAAGATAAAGCAAGTGGTCGCAAAACTTTACCCAGTCTATAAGGTAAAAATGCTTCTTTAACATTTATGGCAATCATGTACTTTATCGCTTATGCCTTTATTGTACTTACGATCATTATTAAACCTGGTGGCTCATTATTTTACTTACTTGCGTTGTTATCATTCCCAATGCCTGTTAAAGTTATCAGACGTTTCAAGAAGAATGATACACCGCCTACAATGATGCCAGCAATGGCTGCTGCTGGTAAAACAAATACATTTTTCGGTTTATTATATGCATTAGGTATTTATATTAGTGCATTATTTGC
>NZ_JAMBOP010000084.1 GCF_023715645.1 Bacillus cytotoxicus
GGCAGGAAGCGCGCCTTCTGCGCATCCGTGCCGAAATCCATCAACGTCGGCCCGAGCAGGAAGATGCCGTTCTGGTTCACGCGCATCGGCGCATCCGCGCGCCAGTACTCTTCCTCGAAGATCAGCCATTCGATCAGGTCGCAGCCACGCCCGCCCAGCTCGCGCGGCCACGTGACCATGCTCCAGCGGCCCGAGTGCAGCGTGCGCTCCCATTGGCGGTGCGCGGCGAAGCCTGCCTCGGTGTCGAAGCTCGGCAGCCGCTCGCGCGGCACGTGCGCGGCGAGCCATGCGCGGATTTCCGCGCGAAACGCCTGCTGTTGCGGCGTATAGGTCAGGTTCATGCGCGTGCCTCCGCGGCGCTGGCGCGTGCGTCGAAATGCGCGTCGCGCTTCTCGACGAACGCGGCGCGCGCTTCCGTCGAATCGTTCGTCATGTATGCCTGCAGCGTGAAGCCCTGCTCCCAGCGGTACTTGTCTTCGAG
>NZ_JAMBOP010000085.1 GCF_023715645.1 Bacillus cytotoxicus
ATCTCGAACGGCGCGGCCGTGCTGTCGCTCGGCCAGCGCATGGCCGCCACCGATGCCGCCGCGCTCGCGCAGGCGTTCGCGGCCGACGGCGATGTCGACTACGCGGAACCCGATCACCCGATGCAGATCCGCGACACGCCGAGCGACCCGCTCTACAACCAGCAGTGGTATCTGTCCGACCCGACCGCCGGCATCGACCTGCCGCCCGCATGGAACGTGACCAAGGGTTCGCCGACCGTCGTCACGGCCGTGCTCGACACCGGCTATCGGCCGCACGGCGACCTCGTCGGCAACCTGCTGTCCGGCTACAGCTTCATCAGCAAAGTCAACACCATCAACAACGGCTTGACGCGCGGCCCGGACGCGACCGATCCGGGCTACTGGGTCACGCAGCAGGAACTCGACAACGCCAACGGCCCGTTCTATCACTGCGCGAGCCAGCCGAGCGACAGCAGCTGGCACGGCACGCGCGTGATGGG
>NZ_JAMBOP010000086.1 GCF_023715645.1 Bacillus cytotoxicus
GTCCTGCTGCGTTCGATAGAGCAGGGCGGCACCACGTTAAAGGATTTCCTGCAAAGCGATGGCAAGCCGGGCTACTTCGCCCAGGAGCTACAGGTCTATGGCCGCAAGGGCGAACCCTGCCGGATCTGCGGCACGCCGGTCGTCGGGACCAAACATGCCCAGCGGGCGACCTTTTATTGCCGTCAGTGCCAGAAGTAGTTCTCAGGAACAGGAATGTTTGTCGGCCAGGTCAGCGGGCCTGCGGGTGCGCATCTGGTGGGCCGGGGGCGTTTGTAGGCCAGGTCAGCGTAGCGCCATCTGGCACAAAGACCGGGACAGAGCCGGTGTGAATGGCCCAGCGGCGTAGTGCTGCGCCAGCCGACGTGGCTCATGTCCCGGCAGATGCGTTACTTCAGCTTATTCAACAGCGCCTGATGCACATTAGCTGGCAGAAAGTGAGAAACGTCGCCCTGGTGGCGCGCCACTTCCTTCACCAG
>NZ_JAMBOP010000087.1 GCF_023715645.1 Bacillus cytotoxicus
TATCTGCCGTGGGCGTTGGATATTTGAAGGGGGCTGCTCCTAGTACGAGAGGACCGGAGTGGACGCATCACTGGTGTTCGGGTTGTCATGCCAATGGCACTGCCCGGTAGCTAAATGCGGAAGAGATAAGTGCTGAAAGCATCTAAGCGGGAAACTCGCCTTAAGATGAGATATCCCTGGGGACTAGATCCCCTTGAAGGGTCGTTCGAGACCAGGACGTTGATAGGTCAGGTGTGTAAGCGCAGAAATGCGTTCAGCTAACGGATACTAATTGCCCGTAAGGCTTGATCCTATAACAAGTCTGCCTTGTAGATCGGCGCCGTGCGCAAGCACTGGCCGCGATCCAAAGCGACATGTTGGATTCTCGTGTGTGATACACACAACCTAAATTACTGCTTCTTCCAAGATTGGTTGCGCGGCGAAGCAACGCAACAACCCCCTTTGCCTGATGACCATAGCGAGTCGGTCCCACCCC
>NZ_JAMBOP010000088.1 GCF_023715645.1 Bacillus cytotoxicus
GTTTGTTCCACGTAATGACGACCTGAAAGTCTTCGTTATGGGGGAAGTTGGCAAGCAGAGTACGATGAAAATGGATCGTAGTGGCATGACGCTTGCTGAGGCGGTGGGTAATGCGGAAGGCATATCACAGGCTATGAGCGATGCGACTGGTATCTTTGTTATTCGTCAGATGAAAGGGGATAAACAAGGTAAGATTGCCAACGTTTCTCAGCTTAATGCACAGGATGCTTCAGCAATGGTGTTGGGGACTGAAGTCCAGCGACAGCCATATGCTATTGTTTATGTCACTACAGCCCCATTGGTACGCTGGAAGCGTGTGATTTCTCAGCTAGTACCAACTATGACTGGGGTTCATGATATGACCGAGACAATCCGTTACATTAAGAGATGGCCAAACTAATGTTCGATTCAATTTTAGTTGTATGCACAGGTAATATTTGCCGCTCACCGATTGGTGAGCGCTATTT
>NZ_JAMBOP010000089.1 GCF_023715645.1 Bacillus cytotoxicus
GTCCGGTAACCTGTCGGCCCCCGTGGGCTTGTTCGAGAACCGCCGCTGAACGACGACGTCTTTACTGGCCTCGCCCAGTGCGAGTTCCGCCGGCCCGCCCGCGAGGTTGGGGACCGGCTTGCCGTCCAGCCCGTGCGGGACGCCTCCGGCGAACCAGACCTGGTGGTCGTCCTGGGCCACGCGCTCCTGGTCGACGAAGACGAGCTTCGCGACGATCGCGCCGGTCTGCAGGTTCGACCCGGCGTCGAGGTACGGGATGTCGCGCACGACGAGGTACCCGCCGTCGAAGGCGACGGCGAACCCTTTGTCGACCAGGCGGCGCAGGTCGTCGTTACGACTGACCAGTCGGTGAAACACTGAACACCATCCCTTCTTTGACCTTCACGGAGCCGCCGGGCGACAGCGTCCCTTCCGGCTTGTTGCCGTGGCCGTTCTTGTACTTGACGGAGTACGTGATCTCGGGGTG
>NZ_JAMBOP010000009.1 GCF_023715645.1 Bacillus cytotoxicus
TGTTTCACAAGAACAATTAAATCAAGCACTACTTCTTATAAATCAAAGACCAAGAAAATGTTTAGGTTGGAAAACTGCCCACGAAGCGTTTCAGGAGGAACTGTCGCACTTAGATTGACAAATCGTCTTATAAAAAAATAGGCAATCCTATACGATTGCCTATCTCTTCTTACATCTTCTCAATCCACTCCGTCAAGCTGTGGATAACATGCGTTGGCTGCACGTCATATTCAGTTAATTTTTCCACAGATGTGACTCCTGTGTGGACAAGTAGTGTATCCATGCCCGCATTCATGCCGGCTAAAATGTCCGTGTCGTAGTTATCCCCAACCATTAAAGTCTCTTCTTTCGTTGTTCCGAGTACTTTTAATGCTTGTTCCATAATGATGGATTCTGGTTTCCCAATGAAAATTGGATTTACTGTTGTGGATACTGCTACAACGGATGTTAAGGAACCGTTCCCTGGTAATAAACCTCGTTCTGTTGGAATGGCAATATCACCGTTTGTTGAAATGAATGTTGCCCCGTTTCGAACAGCTAAGCATGCTTTTGCTAGTTTTTCATAGGTAACTTCTCGATCTAACCCTACAACGACAAAATCCGGATTACTATCCACAAGTGTGAATCCTTTTTCCACAAGTGCATCATGTAAACCTTCTTCTCCAATCATATATATAGAAGCATTTTGTTTTTTTTCATATATAAAGTTCGCTGTGGCCATGCTTGTTGTAAATACTTGCTGCGGGGCAGCTGGAATATCAAACTGCACGAGCTTGTCTGCAACTTGTTCTGGTTTACGCGTTGAGTTGTTCGTCACAAATAAATAAGGTAAGTTACGCTCTTGCAGCGCCTTTATAAAATCACTAGCTTCTTCAATCTGTTCTTCGCCTCGGTACATTGTTCCGTCTAAATCAATTAAATAGCCTTTATACACTGGTGTCACTCCTTCTTGATACATACTCTCTTCTTATCGTATCCTCTTTTCCAAAAGAAAAAAACGCTTTTTCAAAAAGCGTCTCATAATGTTCATTTTTTTTCTTTAATTCGGTATGAACAGAAACAGTCTCCACCGCACATACTTGATAATACTTTCACATCAGCATTTGGCAATAGCTTATTATACATACTTTTCTCGTCATGACAAATTTGCGGAAACTTTTCAGCTACTTCCATTAACGGACAATTTTGCTTTTGTAGTATGAAAGAATGCTCATCTTCTTGTTCTACGCGCACCATATACCCATTTTTTTCTTGCATCATTGCAATTTCTTTTAAGCGCTCTAATGTTGTTTCCTGGCGATTTACACGTCTCGCTAATTGTTCTTCCATACGGTCTGTTCGCGCCCGCAAAAGCTTATTTACAAGTTCTTCATCACCGATATGCTGTAAATCTTCTAGCATTTCGACTGCAAACTGCTTATATTGTTTCGGAAACAAGTCCTCTCCTTTTTCACTTAAGCAGTAAACATACATCGGTCGTCCAACATGCTGCCGTACCATTTTCGTTTCAATGTGCTCATCCTTTTCAAGCTTACTTAAATGACGACGTACGGCCATCTCTGTAATTTGCAACGCTTCTGCTAATAACGCAACCGTTTGTTCTCCTCGTACTTTCAAAAGTTGAATAAGTTCTTCCCTTGTGGAACGTGCTGCTTCCCCCATTTTTGACTCCCCTCTAAAAAGCTCTAACGGATAGCAGACATCGCAATCCATTAGAGCTAAAACATAATCTATTCTCCCACAAACGCAGATACAGGACCAAGCTCTTGTTCCAAATAACGACGAATATTAATAGGGTATTGTTTGATCATATCAATATGCTTTTGCACTGCATAATACACTTCTGCATGGTTCATACTTATATAATCCTGAACAATCACTTTACGAAGACGAATAACCTCTTTTAAACGTTCTCCCTCTTCATTTGTAATAACTTTTTCATCCATTAAAATATCAATAATATCCTCATAGCTGCCCGGATCGCGCATAATAAATCCATCAATCATGGCATTGCCTACGTCTAAAATACAATCAATCATAAGATGCGCCATACGCTCTAACGCATACTCCTCAAGCACTTCCTTGTATTCTTGCTTTGTTTGAAATGCTGCAACAACTTTCTCTAAACACTGTAACATTTGTTCAATTTTTTTACGGTCTACAAAATACATATATGTCACCTACCTGGAAATTAAAGCATTTTCATTCCCAATTGTAACTCTTTATTCAAAAAAAATCGACAATTTTTCGAATTCACCTTTTTCGTGTTCTTTGTTATAGTTATACTTGTATGATTTTCGGAAGTGGAGGAATGTCACAATGGAACGTGAACTCGCATTAGAAATTGTCCGTGTAACAGAAGCAGCAGCCCTTGCATCAGCACAATGGATGGGCCGCGGGAAGAAAAATGAGGCAGATGACGCTGCAACAACTGCAATGCGTACAATGTTTGACTCTGTTAACATGGCAGGTACTGTTGTGATAGGCGAAGGGGAATTAGATGAAGCACCAATGCTTTACATTGGGGAAAAGCTTGGAACAGGAAACGGTCCAGAAGTAGACATCGCCGTTGACCCGTTAGAAGGAACAAATATCGTAGCGAAAGGTCTTGCAAATGCAATGGCTGTTATCGCTATCGCTGATAAAGGAAACCTTCTGCATGCTCCTGATATGTATATGGAAAAAATCGCGGTTGGCCCAAATGCAGCTGGTAAAATTAGCTTAGACGATCCAATCGAAAAAACAATTGACATTGTAGCAGAAGCAAACAATAAAAAAATTCGTGACTTAACAGTGATCATCCAAGAGCGTCAACGCCATCAAGAAATTATTGACCGTGTTCGCGCAAAAGGTGCACGCGTCAAATTATTTGGTGATGGTGATGTTGGTGCATCGATCGCAACAGCTCTTCCAGACACAGGAATCGACTTATTTATCGGTACTGGCGGTGCTCCAGAAGGCGTTATCTCTGCGGCTGCACTAAAATGCCTTGGCGGAGAGATGCAAGCTCGTCTCGTTCCAATGAATAAAGAAGAAGAAGAACGCTGCCTAGCAATGGGCTTAGAAAACCCACGTCAACTACTAATGCTAGATGATTTAGTATCCGGTGATGATGCCATCTTCTCAGCAACAGGTGTATCTGCTGGCGAGTTATTAGACGGTGTGAAATTCCTTGGCGGCGATTTAGCAGAAACATATTCAATCGTTATGCGCTATAAAACCAGAACAGTGCGCTTTATTAAAACGCACCACCATTTAGATCATAAACCACACTTAAATTTAGATATTTAAAAAGGAGTCATGTTCATGGAAGAACGTTTTTTTCTTTACGATGACACAGTAGAAACAAAAACGCGTTTCATAAGCTTTATGGGAGAACACGAACGCCACGATTTAGCACTTTTGTACTCCGATCGTCATTACGGAAAAACAATCGTCCTTGATATGCAGCGCAATAAATTTGCAATTATCGGTCGTGACGATTTAGAAGAACCTGGCTACTTAGAACATGCATTTTCGATTTCAGAAGAAAACGCAGAAGAATTACGCTCATTTTTATTTGAACTGATGTAATCCAAATTACCAGCTTGTCATAGAGCTGGTGATTTTTTCATGTTATTTGTTTTGAATTTTCAGTTTAATGTGATATACTAACGACAAATCTGTTTGGATAGAAAGGATGTCACGCTACTTATGCCAACATTTACTTTGTAATGGATCAGCAACTGGATAGCATTACTCTCAAAAAAGCACAACGCTTTTTCAAGGGGGTAGTCTGCCCAACTCCCATTACAAAGGAACGTAGCACATCTGCAGTATGATGGTTACGAAGGTTCCTCATAGGGGAACCTTCTTTTATTTTTCTCTTTTTTTAATATTTCATACCGCAAGACACCCAAATAGATGTCTCACGTTCCTTTATCTAAATACGAGGTGAAGGAAAATGCAGAACGTACAACTTTCTTGGAATTTATATAAAACGGAATTAGAAACAACTGTCGAAAAATATTGTAAAAATTGTGGATACACAACTCTTTTTACAGATACACACATCCGCCGTCATAACGCGAACGGTAAAAACATTTACCGTTTTGCGATTTACAAGTGCGACAAAGGACATACGTGGAACAAAAAATTACGCATTTACAAAACCTATTCTGATCATGTCGAAACAGTCGACACGTTTCATGAAGAGGACCAAGAATCGCTAAACAATCTTTCCATTATGCCCTATCAAACTGAAGGAATAACTGAACTAACCATTCTATTACAGTCCGTGCACGGAGTATTTCGCATCGACAAAGCACTTGCCACCTACATTTCAGAATGGAGCCGTACAGTCATTACAGAAAAAATTAAAGAAGGCGCTATTCAACTAAACGGTCAACAAATTAAACCAAACGCCAAACTTGCAGCTGGTGACTGCATTTCTATATACGTGTAATTTCCAAAAGAGAAGGAGCTGACTTATAAAAGTCAGCTCCTTCTCTTTATTTCTTCACTTTTCTCAGTACAAAATACGAACATCCAAAATTACAGTACTCATATAAATACTCTGATAACGTACTAATTTTTGTGTCATACGTTGAGCGCTGGTTACTATCATCAAAAAAGCCGCGTAAACGAAGCTGATCATAACCCCAATCGCCCACAATATAATCATATTTATTTAAAATTTCTGCATAACGAGCTTTAAATGCTTCTTCATTAAATCCATTTCGGTTCGCTTCTATTACTTCATACTGGATATTATTCACATAAACTGTAGTGCGAATCTCCTGCTTCTGCTCCATTTTCCAATCCCTTTCCTCTTCTTTCTTCTATTTATCGTATCATAAAGCCACAAAACCAACAATTTCAAATACAAAAAACCTTATCAGTGGGAAATGCTATTAGTGAAACTTCCTTTTGGAATGCTCTTCTCCAAAAGGTTAGTTGAACTTATCGGGCTCTTACGGGCAGTTAACCACTTTCTCGCTTTCTCTAACTATTACTGCCCGTTAGAGCGGGGCAGAGTGAAACTTTTATCAAGAAGGAGAAAATCATCATGAAAAAACAACTGCTCTTATCCCTTCTCACTCTTTCCATCTTTGCTGGATGTCAAACGAAGAAAGCAGAAATGAAACATGAAGAAGGAAGCCGTGTACTCGTGTCAGAACATAAGGACCTATACGGGAAGGAAGTCCCAAACCGAATGCTAACAAGGGTTGGATATTCTCACAAACAAAAGGATGAAGTGCAAAGTGGCCAAGTTGGTACTATTAACAAAGAACGATTAGCAGAAATGATTACAGATTTAATTGTGAAGCTCCCAGATGTGATGAACGCCGCAACACTTGTAACAGATGACGAAGTGTTTGTTGTTTACCGAGCAAACACAACAGACCCAGCTTTAGTTGCTGATCAAGTCCAAAAAACAGCACTGTCTATCGTTCCCCGCTACTACAAAGCATATGTATCAACAGAACAAAAATTAATATCACAAATTCAAGGACTCAAATCGGGTACATTAAACGATAAGGAATATACCCAAACACTTGACATGCTTAAACATGAGATGAGCAAAAAGCCGCACTTAAACAATACACAAACGGATACAATGCCTAATACACTGAAGTAAAGTATTGCCGAATCAAATGACCTGGGAAGATAATCTCAGGTTATTTCCTAAACATTTCACCGTTTTTCATGCATAATATAGAGTATATATATTATATGAATCCATTTTGATTTTCCGACATATAGATTGCTGCTATGCAGAAAAAAAGGAGCTTCCACTCGATTTCTGATTTTGTTTAAACTTCGCATGTGGCAGTAAAAGGTCCTGACCGCTTCTATGCATGGCCAGATGCTCTCGCCCACCTAAAAAAAGATGGTTTTATGTCAGTTTTTTAATTTGGATCCATATGGAAAGTGGTGAAATTTATGGTTTCAAATTCAGCAATTGGAAGTATCATTGCCCAAATTGCGATTTCGGTTCTTATTCCGATTATTGCTCTCATTTATTTTCGGAAAAAGTATAGAATCTCTTTCAAAGTTGTCGGTGTCGGAGTTGTATTTTTTATTGGATTCTCACAAATTTTAGAAAAAACGTTACATATGTTTATATTGGGAAATCCAGCGACAGCTTCATTGTTAAAAAATTCGTTTCTCTATGCCCTATATGGCGGATTAACAGCTAGTATTTTTGAAGAACTTGGACGATTTATCGCCTTTTACTTTCTACTTAAAAAGTTTCAGGAATATAAAGACGGCCTCGCTTATGGAATTGGTCACGGAGGAATTGAATCCCTATTAATCGGAGCAACTGCTAGCGCACAAACCCTTATATTTGCTTTTGCGATTAATAACGGCACATTCGCCCAAATGATTGAGAAAGTACCACAGCTCAGCGTTGTCCAAGACGCATTAGTACATAATCCGCCTTACCTCTATTTATTTGGCGGCGTCGAGCGACTCGTTGCTTTTATTATGCAAATCGCTCTTACAATGCTTGTCTTATACGGTGTAAAGTATAAAAAGTACATGTTTATAGGATTAGCAGTATTCCTTCATGCGTTTACTGACTTTTTCGCAGCACTTTACCAACGCGGGCAAATCAATTTGTTCGTAATCGAGGGACTTATGATACTGTTTGGTATCGGTGCTTACATGATTATTCGTAACATCAAAACAAAATTCACATTAGAACATACAAGCTAAGCCGAGCCGGCTTAGCTTTTTTATAGTCCCTAAACTTCCTAATAATTAGAAAAAATAGAAGGTTTTTCACTTTATTTGTCGAAGTATGTACAAGTTCGCCTATATAACAGGGTACATGGGTACCATCTGCCAGAAAAGAGAGGGATACAATATGAAAAAGTTAATTGTTGTCCGCCATTGCTCAGCAACTGGACAAGAACATGATGCCACCCTTACAGCAATAGGTGAGCAACAAGCAAACGACCTTGCCAGTTTTCTCATCGATGAACAGATTCCTATTGAAAACATTATCTCTAGCCCTTTTATTCGCACCATCCAATCCATTACACCTTACGCGTCACATATAGGACTCCCTATTCAAGAGGACGAGCGGTTAACTGAGCGTGTACTAAGCGGCGTCCCAATGAGTAATTGGCTACAAATGTTAGAACAAACTTTTATAGACATAGATGTCGCTTTTCCTGGCGGAGAATCTACGCGCCAAGCGACTGAGAGAGTTCACTCACTTATCCACAGCATATTACAAGATGATATACAAAAAGTAACACTACTCGTTACACACGGGAACTTATTCACACTTATTTTAAGAATGTTTGATGAAAGCATCGGGTTTTCCACATGGAAAAGCTTAAGCAATCCAGACGTATACGAAATTACGATCGAACAGGATGCAGCAACGATCCACAGATTGTGGGGGATACATTGTGAAACAAATTAACGTAACTACCGAAAATTTAGAATCAGAACATATTTGCTGTGCTATATCTGACAAGAGAATGGCACGCGGAGTCCAGCAAAAGAAATCATGGTTACAGAAGCGAATGGAAGAAGGACTTGTCTTCAAAAAGCTAGATGTAAACGGAAAAGTATTTATTGAGTACCTTCCAGCTGAATACGCATGGGTACCCATTATAGCTCCAGGATATTTGTGTATAAACTGCTTTTGGGTGTCTGGACGTTTTAAAGGACAAGGGCACGGCGCGGCATTGTTAGACGAATGTATACAAGATGCAAAAAACAGCGGTAAACACGGTGTTGTCGTGATTTCAAGCAAAAAGAAGCGTCCGTATTTATCTGATGGAGGCTATTTAAAGAAAAAAGGATTCGAAGTTTGCGATACAGCACCACCTTATTTTGAATTGCTTGTGTATAAGTTTGATGCCGGGGCACCTATTCCGCAATTTCATACGAGCGCAAAAGAAATGCATGTTGAAACGCAAGATGGATTGGTTGTTTATTATACAGATCAATGCCCGTTTACCGATTATTATGTCCAACAAGAACTGAAAGAAATTGAACAAGAATACAATATTGCTGTTCAGCGTAATAAGATTTCAAACCGGGAGGCTGCTCAAACTGCGCCGTGTGCCTTCACAACATATAGCGCTTTTTATAATGGGCAATTTCTTACCCATGAAATTATAAACAAAAAGAAATTCGAAAAATTGTGGGAAACATTCCAAAAGTGAAACGAAAGGAGTTTGCATTCCGATGTATGAAGAAGTCATCTCATTACTACATAAAACAAATGTTTTATATGAGAAATTTGAACATGAACCTATTTTAGATTATGAAACAGATCAGCTCATTCGAGAGCGCCTCGGCTTAGAAGGCGAACCGAGTAAAAGCCTGTTTATGAAAACAAAATCTGGGGATTACTATGTCTTTTTTACGTTAGAAGGATCTCGCTTTGATATAAAGCAAATGAAAGACATCATCGGTACACGCGTCTCACTTTGTTCACCTGATGAACTAAGAGAGCAAACAGGATGCATTCCAGGATGCGTTGCTCCGTTTGGTTATACACAAGATGTAACGATTATTGTGGATTCTTCTATTTATCAATACGAAAAAATATTAATTTCCCCTGGCGTCCCTGAGTTTACAATTTCTTTATCCACAGAAGAACTACGGAAAATTTTATCCACATGTGGAAACACCGTTTTAGAATATGAATGAAACGAGAGCTGAACATTTCAGCTCTCGTTTCACCCATGCGCACTCGAACCTGACATATTTAATACAACAACTTCGCCCATAAAGTGAAACTTTAATCAGTGGGGGTTTTCTTCATCCCCCACTGATTATTAGTTGAACCAATAGGGCTTTTACAGGCAGTTATCCCCCACCTATCTTCTTCGATTCTCTCTCAATCTTGAGGTGGGGGTCTTACTGCCCGTTAATGCGGGATAAATTGCTGTCATACAGAACAAAACATGACCTGAACTCGCTTTATTCCTTTGTTTTAAGATTTAACTGACCGCTTCTATGTATCCCACCTTGAAAAAAAGGTTTTTATGTCAGTTTTTCAATTTGCATTTATATATATTCTAGTCCATCTTTCTCAAAAAAAATCCTCCTTAGCTCATTTACTAAGAAGGATCTCCTCATTATTTTGCTTGTACAGTATTTTCTTTTGCAGATTGTACTTGCTCATCCGCATGGTAAGAAGAACGCACAAGTGGACCAGCTTCACAGTGGCTAAAGCCTTTGCTAAGTGCAATTTCTTTTAGCTCTGCAAATTCTGCTGGTGTGTAATATTTAATAACCGGTAAATGTTTTTTAGATGGCTGTAAATATTGACCAAGCGTTAAAATATTTACGTTGTTTGCACGAAGGTCATCCATTGCTTCGATAATGTCTTCTGTTGTTTCCCCAAGTCCAAGCATGATACTTGATTTTGTCGGAATGTCTGGCTGCATTTCTTTTGCACGACGTAAAAATTCTAATGAACGATCATATTTTGCTCTTGCGCGAACTCGGTCAGATAATCGACGTACTGTTTCAATGTTATGGTTTAAAATATCTGGGCGTGCATCCATTAACATTTTTAAATTCTCTTCTATCCCGCCCATATCAGATGGTAAAACTTCAATAGACGTAAATGGACTTTTGCGACGAACAGCACGTACAGTTTCTGCAAACACTGCAGCTCCGCCGTCTTTCAAATCATCACGTGCAACCGCTGTTATAACAACATGCTTTAAGTTCATTTGATACACGGAATCCGCTACGCGTTCTGGCTCTTGTAAATCAAGCTCTGTTGGTAAGCCTGTTTTAACAGCACAGAAACGACATGCACGTGTACAAACTGCACCTAAAATCATAAATGTTGCTGTTTTACGAACAGCCCAGCATTCGTGAATATTCGGACATTTCGCCTCTTCACAAACGGTATGAAGATTCTTAGAACGCATCATTTTCTTTAAGCCTGTATAGTTTTCATTTGTATTTAATTTAATTTTTAACCATTCGGGCTTGCGCTTGTATTCTGTTTGTTTTGTCATGTTCATCAACTCCGCACAATATGAAATAGTTTACCGTGTTCGCTCTTTTCAATGTAACATATCTATTCTATCGTATGAAAGCGATTTGCTCAAATGAAGATTGCAATAATTCTTTCCAATTATTACTTATAATGAAATATCGTGTGTATCTCACACTAAAGGTAGTGATTCGGAAAGGAGCTTACTACCGTGCATCGAAAACTTTTCCTTTTGCTTTTTATTTCTTTTCTCCTTCAAGCGAATATTGTGTACGGGGAAGAAAACAAGCAAGATATATATAATATGCGAATGACATTATACAAAGAAATGGAGACCGTCTCTCTTATTCCATGGTACTACCTCGCTGCCATCGATCAGTACGAGCGAAATATTCGTTCTGTACGTCGCGATATTCCGAAAAAGCCAGATGCTACGATTTCGATTTATTTCAAACCAGAAGTATGGTCCGGTCCAGCAAATTCAGACCTCCATGATACAAAACCTTATACAATCTCTTTATTTGGAGGCATAGGGCTAGACGGAGACAACGATGGCTTGGCAGATGCAAACAATGAGAAAGACGTTCTCTACACAATGGCTACCATATTAGGAAAACGAGGGGCAAATCGAGATCAATTAAAAATTATGCTGTGGGAATATTATCAGCGGTCAAAAACAGTAGACTTAATATTAGGTTATGCTCGTATGTACAACCATTACAATCGAATTGATTTAGAAGGAAATGCCTTCCCATTACCTATTCACAGCAATCATAGCTACCGCAGCACATTTGGTGCGAAACGAAGCTTTGGTGGACGGCGTATGCATGAGGGGACAGATATTTTTGCCGGGCACGGTGTACCTGTTCGTTCTACTTGCTACGGCATTATTGAAACGAAAGGGTGGAATCGCCTTGGCGGCTGGCGCATCGGTATTCGTGACTTATACAACAACTACCATTACTACGCACATTTAGGCGGATTTTCAAAAGAAATACAGCTTGGACAAATCATTGAACCTGGAACCGTCATTGGATTTGTTGGTAGCACTGGCTACGGCCCTCCTGGGACAGCTGGCAAATTCCCACCTCACTTGCATTTTGGATTGTATAAAGATAATGGTTATACAGAGTGGGCATTTGATCCATATATGCATTTAAGCTTATGGGAACGAAAAGAACGAATGAACTCCAAAAAATAACGATTTGAAAAAAGCGGCTCACTTCAGTTAGCCGCTTTTTTCTCGCTCTTTTCCGGAACAACAGCTCCCCCGCTTCCATAATAACCAGGCACCTCACCTTGAACAATGCGTGTGGCAATTGGAATATCTTGCTTCACAGTTACTTCTTTTGTATGAAACGGAATAATCACTTGAAGTGCCACTTCAATTTCCATCACAATTTTTATCGCTGTATTATTAATCCCTTGCTGCTGAAAATCTTGTTTAATATTTGTCGATACATGACCAATCGTTGTAAACGTAATCGGAATATTTGGTCCCATATTACCGAGCAACGCATTATCCGTAATTCTTCCGAGCGGAACAGATAGTGCCGTTCCGTCATCTTCTGATAATCCTAACGCTTTCGTGTCCCCTTTTTCAACCAAGTGTAAATATTTTTCTATGTCCGCTGTTGTCGACGTTAAAATCTTATTAACTGCTTCTGTATTTAAATCCATTGTAGAAACTTTTCCGTTCTTATCAGTTTGCACTTTCATTAATGAATCAACGTCGATTCCTTGTGCAACCCTATCTTTCACTGCCTTCGTCATCACAACTGTCGCAGTTCGCTTCGTTTGCATTTCTGCATATTTCATTAACGTCGGACGAATACTCTTATTCACAAGCCACAATCCTTGTAAGGTAAGAATAATAAAAATAGCAAATGAAATAAGCAATACGTAACGAAATGGCAATGGTCCTTTTCGAAATCGAGAAGTTCGGGGGCGAAACGCACGCATAACAAAATCCCTCCTTCTTACACATGTATATGCAAAAAGGAGGGACGATATATTAAATCATTTTTAACAATGCTTCTTTTCCAATTGTACCAGCTGTAATTCCTAATCTCTCCGCTTCAACCGTAACCGATTCAAGCGGTGCTTCTAACAACTGCTCAATTGTTCTAACCCCAACAGCGCGCCCCGCAAGAATGCCGCGATCGCGTAACTTTTCATTTAATAACCCCACATCTAGCGCACCGCACATAATATATCCCTTATCGCTCTTAACAGCTAACAGGTTTGTTTTCGGAAGCTGTACACTCACTGCTATAAACGTATGTTCATTTATTATAATAGGTTCTATATTAACCATAGTTCACACTCCTCTCTCTTTATCTGTATGAAAAGAGAAAAATGAATGTGAATATAACAACGTAGCAGTCTATAATTTTACAGATTGTGCGTATGTCAGTAATGTATTTGTCAACACATCACGAAGTAGTTCTGGCATATAGTATTCTTTTTCTGATACAACCGCAAGCTCTGGATATAAATAGCCGAATGTGAACATATCAATCGTCCCAACTGTGTAAATTCGTTCTAGGTCTAATTGTTCTCCATTGATAATCACATCTTTAAGTAATATTTTATTACCCGGAATCGTATCTGGGATCACTTCAACGCCCGCATATATCATTTTCCCCATGACTTTTCCACGAAACCCCAAACCTTTTACTTCAAGCTGTTCCATATTGGGACGACGCGCTTTCAAAATGACCTCCCGCAATGTTTTTCCTGTTATCTTTAAGCGGCACGGGTTAATCGGATGTGGACAAATGCGATGAATATCTCCTCGTGTAACAACACCTTCTTGTAGTCCTTCCAGTAATACGCCCGCATTTACCATACCGATTTCAGCATCGCACCATTCTTTCAGAGACTCGGCAAGCATATGAGCAAATTGCGTTTCCTGAAACCAATCCATTTCTAACGATTCTTTTAAAGTAACAACAGTCTCCGCCATGATGACCTGACTCTCTTGTTCAAGCCCTTCTAATAAAATATGAGAGTCCCCGTATGCGCCTAATCGCTTCGTACGAATTGCTCGTCCATCTTTTTTTGTCACTTTCTTTGTCTGTAAATCCACGTCTATTTGCACATGTCCGACATAATGGCCCCACTTCTCTCCGCAACAAAGAAGCGTTCCATTCACCAATATACCGCGTTCAAATAAATGGTGAGTATGTGCACCTAAAATAACATCTATATCATAATTCTCCGCCATGTATTCATCGGCGTTCTTCCCTAAATGCGACAAGACAACAATAACATCGGCCTGCGAACGCACCTCTTCTAAAATCGCCTCTAAATGCAAATATGGATCTTCAATATGCCAATCTAGCTTCGCATAAAAGTCAGGATATGCGACTGTTAAACCGATAAATGCAATCGTAACTCCACTATCAATCGTTTGCATTACATATGGCTTTGCCCACTTCGGACGCGTTTGATCACTTTCAAATAAATTGGCAACAAGCACTTCAAAATTCGCATCGTCATAAAGATGATCAAGCTGCTCTTTAGCAAGTGTAATCCCTTCGTTGTTCCCAATCGTTACGTAATCGTACAAAGCCGCGTTTAAAAGCTGCACATTTCCCTTTCCATCCGTTGCCTCAGAAATCATATGAAAACGATCAACATGATCACCAATATCTAATGTAAAAACCGCTTCACCCGCAGCCTGGCGACGCTTTTTCTCTTCTAACACAAAACGAGAAATCTGCGGCCAATTTTCAAAATGACTATGTATATCATTCGTATGATAAAGATGAATTGTAACTTCTTGCAGAGAAAAAACCTCCCCTCAATTCCATACCTCTTGTTTACGCTATATATAAGCTTGAATCCTGTAAATACTTTTCGTCTTTTCTTGCTATTTTACATTGTACTCTCATTGAGGGAAAAAGCCAAAATTTCTCCTTAAAAATTTTCTGAAAAAACATTGCATTTTTGATACAAAATATATATATTGTATATAAAGTGTATATACAATATGATGAACAAGAGGGATTTGCATGCAAATAATTATTTCAAACAGTTCTAAGGAACCGATTTACGAACAAATTACCAATCAAATAAAATCACTAATTTTGAGTGGTGATTTAAAAGAGGGATCGCCACTCCCATCAATGCGCCAGCTTGCAAAAGATTTGCAAGTCAGTATTATTACGACAAAGCGCGCGTATGAAGAGTTAGAAAAAGCAGGCTTTATTTATTCGATTGTAGGTAAGGGCTCTTTTGTTGCTGAACAAAATTTAGATGTAGTACGTGAGAAAAAATTAAAAGTTATTGAAGAACAGTTAGTGTCTGTCATTACTAATAGTAAGGAAATTGGGCTACCCTTAACGGAACTGCGAGAATTATTAACTATTTTATATGAGGAGTAAAATGTATGGAGAATATAGTAGAGCTACACAATGTTAGTAAAATATTTCAAGGTTTTTCGATAGAGCAATTAAATTTACAAATTAAAAAAGGATTTGTAACAGGCTTCATTGGCGCAAATGGTGCAGGGAAGTCGACAACCATTAAAATGATAATGAACTTATTAAAGCCAGATGCGGGTGAAGTTGAAATTTTTGGCTTAGACTATGCAACGCACGAAAAGGAAATTAAAGAGCGCATCAGTTTTGTTTTTGATAGTAACGTATTTTATGAAGGCTTAAATCTAAAGGATATTAAGCGAATAGTCGCACCCGCTTATAAAAATTGGGACGAAACGATATTTAAACAGTATGTAGAGCAGTTTGAACTGCCAATGAATAAAGCGATTAAAACTTTTTCAAAAGGTATGCAGATGAAGGCTTCACTAGCGCTTGCGCTATCACATCATGCCGAGTTGATTATTATGGATGAGCCAACAGCAGGTTTAGACCCCATATTTAGACGTGATTTACTCAATTTACTGCATGAATTAATGCTTGATGGCAATCGTACAATATTCTTCTCTACACATATTACGACAGATTTAGATCGCATCGCTGATTTTATTGCCTTTCTAAAAAAGGGGAAATTAATCTTTAATCAATCGATTCATGAGGTAGGGGAAAACTATGCTCTAGTAAAAGGTAGTACGGATTTATTAGACCGCGATACAGAAAAAGCCTTTGTAGATATTCATCGTGCACCGACTGGCTTTGAGGCATTAACAAATAATGTAGCTGAAGTTGAACAAATTTTTGGTAATGAGGTTATAATTGAACGCGCCTCATTAGAAGATATTATGTATTACTCGAAAGGAGTAGGGCATCATGCTTAATTTGATCAAGCGCGATTTAATTTTACAGAAGAAACAATTGCTAGTTTATTTAGGCTGTATCGTCTTTTTTATTGTGATGAACACGCACCCTATTTTAATATTTACGATTACAAGTATTTTTATTCCTTTTAATACGCATGCCTATGACGAAAAGACCGAAACAAATATTTTATTAAATTCTTTACCATATACCCGTAAGGAAATTGTCGCTTCACGTTATATTGGGACAATTGTTTACATGCTATTGGCGATTGCTGTAACAAGTGCAATGCTTATCATCTTCCAAAAGTCATTTACTGTAGAGCATATTGTAATGGGCAATGCATTATTTTTGCTATTTGCAGCCATTACATTTCCACTGTTTTATCAATTTAAACAAGATCATCTATTTTTGATTATTATGGGTTTATTTTTAGTATTAACTTTCTTTGGTCCAGGTGCGGTACAATTTCTTGCAACAGAGTTTAATACAGTTACCGATGCTATTTTCAGCTTATCTATACCTGCATTGTATAGCATGGCTACAGTTATAGTCGCATGTGCTTATATCGTTTCATGGGGAGTATCATTAGTCATTTATCAACGTAAAGCATTTTAATTTTAAATTTTCCTTATTCGTTCATCTTAGTATTTCAACTTTTATTAAGCAGACCGCTTTTTAATTACTTCCGCAATGTAACATACTTCTTAGAAACAGGTAACTGGAATGCGATTAAGCATCTAGCAAATGTAATCCCTTTTGCAAGTACATTTAAATACCTTACTAATTTCAATCATTATAATCTAGACATATGGCTCATGAACACGATTGGGAATGTGATAATATTTATTCCTTTTGGCTTTTTTATCCCTCTCTTATTCCAAAAAGTAAACAACTGGAAGTTAGCTTGTAAACTGTTTATTAAAATCATTTTCTTTATTGAATTACTGCAATTACTAACTTTTACTGGTATCTTTGATGTAGATGATATTATTTTAAACGTAACTGGCGCATTAATTGGCTACAGCATTTACATTGGCATGAAAAAAATATGGATTCGCTATAAGCGTACTAATAAAGCCACCTCATTTTGATGATGAGATGGCTTTTTATGTGTCGAACGTGGTCGAGGAATCTTTATATTGTGTCGAAGCGCCGATATATTGGAAAAAGCGCCGATAAATGTCCTATTTGCGCCGATATATTGGAAAAGTCGCCGATATATTGGCGACCAAGTAAAAAAAGCGCCCTATTTATAGGGCGCTTCCACTTCTAATTAATGACTAATATTATAAGTTGGATATAATGTCGTTCCGCTAATCCAAATTTTTATTTCATTTGTTAACGGAACATTTTGTTCATTAATAACGGTTCTCCACCATTCCCATGCAAGGCCTGTACATTCTCTTGCTAAGACTTTTACATTTTTCGAATTTGCTGGAAGTGGGATAACAGTATTGAAATGAGCCGTTCTGTCTCTGTTGTTTCCATCCCAAGTTTTATGAGTTAATACTTCATTTCCCTTTTCATCATATGAGAATTCATCCCAAGATACATCAAATTGAGCAACATATGCACCGTAATGATCAAGTTTCATTTTCGCACTAGAATATTCTGTAGTTGTAGTCTCGATATAATCTGTATTGTTATGAACAGCAGCAACCGCATTATCTTTTAAGAAAGTGCTAGTATATGAAAGTGGATATGCTGGATTTTTAGAGCTTAATTCTGCATTATCTTTAATGATATTTCGGATTTCGTTAAAATCTTTTGTAACAACCTTGTTATGCTCTTTTGCATCTCCGCCTAATACTACAGCAGTAAAGGTACTGTCTTCAAAAATATCTTTGTACTGTCCACTCGCTTCGACACTGTTATTCTTTAGTAGTGCTTTAAAGGCAGCTTGTACATCTTTGCTCTTAGATGATGTTTCTAATTTCACATAAACTGTTCTACCATAAGCTACATTTGACACCATAACAGGCGGAGCCGCATTACTTACTCCTTTACGAGTTAACTCGTCAAACGTAACGCTATTATCAAAAAGGTCTGATGGATTGTTTGGCTGTTCTGCACTTACTGTATAAAAGATTTGCTTATATGCCGCAACCATCACTTTTTTCTCTCCATTTGCAACAGCGTTAAAGTCAATGTTCAGTGCATTGTCAAGATACTTAGCGTTAACATTAAGAGCACTTGCGATTTGAGATTTACTATACACCATAGATTCCGTATACTGCATTCTTGCAGGTAACGTATTTGTTTTTGAATACTTTTCATTCCAAGTAGATACTAACTCATCTACTGCTCCAGACACATTACCATATGTAGGATTTTGGACAGTGATTGTATTCTCTTTTCTCATGCCAGGTAAGTCTATACTAATATTCAAAGGTTTTCTCTTGGCCACTAATAAACTAGGTTGATTATCTGCAAAAGCTTTATTTGCAAGTTGTACTGCCCCTGGATAAGTACGATTAGCCACAGAATCAATAATTGAAATATCCACTGGTGAAGTTGTAAGTGATTTTTTCTCACGTTCAACTACTACAAATTTACCATTTGAATTTGTACCTTCTTTCGGAACAAAACTCTCTACCTTATCACCATTTACTGCTAAAATATCTCTACTATCATACTTTAAATTTCCTATGCCAGTATCAATATCAATAGCTTGTTTTGGTGCATTAGCTGAATTACTTGTTTGTGTTTCAGCAAAAGAAAGAGATGAATAATTAATAGTGCATAAACCAACCGATAAACATACTAGAAATTTTGTTGCTTTAACATGATTTAAAAATTTCAAAAAACTCGCCTCCTTTTTTAGGAAAATTATATCATATATCCCCTCTTTTTCGTTCAATTATTTTAATATAATAAAAAACAAATAAAACAAACTAAGAACTTAAATAAGAAAACTTCGCAAAAAATAAAATACGTGTCCGAGCGACTTAAGCACGCAAAGGTGAAAGTCACTACAGACACGTATTTTCCTCAAAAGATTGAAGGGTATCATTTAAAGAGTTGGGACCCCTTATCCAATACTACCTTCCATCTCAAACTTGATTAGGCGGTTCATTTCAACTGCGTATTCCATTGGAAGTTCGCGAGTGAATGGCTCGATGAAGCCCATTACGATCATTTCTGTTGCTTCTTGCTCAGAAATACCACGGCTCATTAAGTAGAATAATTGCTCTTCTGATACTTTTGATACTTTCGCTTCATGCTCAAGTGAAACGTGATCGTTTTTGATCTCGTTGTAAGGAATTGTATCAGATGTAGATTGGTTATCCATGATTAATGTATCACACTCGATGTTAGAGCGAGAGTTTGTCGCTTTTGGTCCGAATTGTACGATACCACGGTATGTTACTTTACCACCATGTTTTGCAATCGATTTAGAAACGATTGTTGAAGATGTATTTGGTGCTAAGTGAATCATTTTCGCACCAGCATCTTGGTGTTGGCCTTTACCAGCAATTGCGATTGATAATGTTAAACCGCGAGCACCTTCGCCTTTTAAAATAACAGCTGGGTATTTCATCGTTAATTTTGATCCGATGTTACCGTCAATCCATTCCATCGTTGCGTTTGCTTCACAAACTGCACGTTTTGTAACTAGGTTATATACGTTGTTTGCCCAGTTTTGAATTGTTGTATAACGGCAATATGCATCTTTCTTAATGATGATTTCTACTACCGCACTGTGAAGTGAGTTTGTTGTGTAAACAGGTGCTGTACAACCTTCTACGTAGTGTACGTGTGCTCCTTCGTCTACGATAATAAGCGTACGTTCGAATTGTCCCATATTTTCAGAGTTAATACGGAAATACGCTTGAAGTGGTGTATCAACTTTTATACCTTTTGGAACGTAGATGAATGATCCACCAGACCAAACTGCAGAGTTTAATGCAGAGAATTTGTTGTCTGTTGGCGGAATTACTTTTCCGAAATGCTCACGGAAAATATCTTCGTTCTCTTTTAATGCACTGTCTGTATCTTTGAAGACGATTCCTAGAGCTTCTAGGTCTTCTTTCATGTTGTGGTATACAACTTCAGATTCGTACTGTGCAGATACACCCGCTAAATATTTTTGTTCTGCTTCTGGAATACCTAATTTATCAAATGTTGCTTTAATTTCATCAGGTACTTCATCCCAAGACTTCTCAGATTTCTCAGATGGTTTTACGTAATACGTAATTTCATCAAAGTTTAAATCATTTAAGTCTCCGCCCCATTGTGGCATTGGCATTTCATAGAAGTGATTCAGGGATTTTAAACGAAAGTCTAACATCCACTGTGGTTCTTCTTTCATACGTGAAATCTCTTCTACGATTTCTTTTGTTAAACCGCGCTCAGCACGGAAAATCGAAACGTCTTTATCTTTGAAACCATATTTATAATCGCCAATATCTGGCAGCTGCTTCGCCATGTTCGTATGTCCCTCCTTGGATAATCTCTTCTTTAGGAAGTGATCTGCATTACTTCTCTTCGTTCAAGCCTTTTTCTAACGCTTTCCATGCTAATGTTGCACACTTAATACGCGCTGGAAATTTGCATACACCTTGTAATGCTTCAATATCTCCTAAATCAATGCTGTCATCATACTCTTTTCCTAGCATCATATCAGAGAAAATTTTCGAAACCTTAAGCGCTTCTTCAATTTTCTTTCCTTTTACTGCTTGCGTCATCATAGAAGCGGAAGACATGGAGATAGAACAACCTTCTCCTTCAAACTTCGCCTCTCGCACAATTCCATCTTCTACTTTCATCGTAAGTTGAATACGATCTCCGCAAGTTGGATTGTTTAAGTTAACTGTAACACTATCTTCTAACACGCCATGGTTACGAGGATTCTTATAATGATCCATAATAACTTGGCGATATAACGTATCTAAATTATTAAAAGACATTTGTGAAATACTCCTTTGTTTTCGTTAGCGCTTCAACAAATGTATCAATTTCTTCTTTTGTATTATATAAATAGAAGCTTGCACGTGCTGTAGAAGAAGCTTTTAACCACTTCATCAGCGGCTGTGCACAGTGATGTCCTGCACGAACCGCAATGCCTTCTACATCTAATACTGTCGCCACATCATGCGGATGTACTTCCTCGATATTAAATGTAACAAGACCAGCGCGATGCTTTGGTCCATAAATTGTAACGCCATCTACTTCTGATAGTCTTTCTAAAGCATACTGCGCTAATTCATGCTCATGCTTTTCAATATGATCAAGACCGATTTCTTCTAGGAAATCAATTGCCGCTCCAAGTCCGATTGCATTCGCAATAATCGGTGTACCTGCTTCAAACTTCCACGGAAGCTCTTTCCACGTAGATTCTTGTAAATCTACGAAATCGATCATTTCACCGCCAAATTCAACTGGCTCCATATTCTCTAGCAGTTCCTTCTTACCATATAATACGCCGATACCTGTAGGCCCGCACATTTTATGAGCGGAGAATGCATAGAAATCACAATTTAAATCTTGTACATCCACTTTCATATGAGGCGTACTTTGTGCACCATCAACGACCATGATTGCACCATTTTGATGTGCGATTTCTGCAATTTCTTTTACAGGATTAATCGTTCCAAGCACGTTTGATACGTACATGATAGAAACGATTTTCGTATTTGGTGTAATTGTTTGACGAACATCTTCAATAGAAATGGTTCCGTCTTCTTGAAGCGGAAGATATTTTAACGTTGCGCCTGTTTTCTTCGCGACTTGTTGCCAAGGAATGATATTACTATGGTGCTCCATGTAAGAGATGACAATTTCATCGCCTTCTTTTACATGTTCCATACCATAACTTGCCGCAACTGTATTTAACGCCGTTGTTGTACCGCGCGTAAAAATAATTTCTTCCATCGATTTCGCATGAATAAACTTACGAACCTTCTCGCGTGCGCCTTCATACGCGTCGGTCGCTTTCGTACCGAGCGTATGAACACCGCGATGCACGTTCGAATTGTACTCTTTATAGTAACGTTCTAACGTTTCAATGACTTGAATTGGTTTTTGAGAAGTTGCTCCGCTGTCGAAATAAACAAGTTGTTTGCCGTTTACCTTTTGATCAAGAATTGGAAACTGTTTGCGTATTTCATGAATATCCATTAGCGAACTTTCCTTTCGATTACCTCAACAAGCTGTGCTTTTACTCCTTCAATTGGAAGCTCATTTACTACAGGTGCTAAAAATCCATGGATGACTAGACGTTCTGCTTCTTTCTTTGGAATACCACGGCTCATTAAGTAGTATAGTTGCGTAGGATCTACACGTCCTACAGAAGCTGCGTGACCTGCCATTACATCGTCTTCATCGATTAAAAGAATTGGGTTTGCATCACCGCGCGCTTTTTCATTTAACATAAGAACGCGAGAAGATTGCTGTGCATTTGATTTAGATGCACCGTGCTCAATTTTACCAATGCCGTTAAAGATAGATGTTGCACTATCTTTTTGAACACCGTGTTTTAAAATGAAACCTTCAGAGTGCTTACCGAAGTGAACAACTTTTGTTGTAAAGTTTTGTGTTTGAGTGCCACGGCCGATTGTTACTGTTTTTGTATCAGCAAATGAACCGTCGCCCATTAAGTTCGTTACATTCTCAGAGATTGTATCTCCATCGTTCATAAGACCTAATGCCCACTCAAGGCGTCCGTCTCGTCCAACTACGCCGCGGCGGTTTACGTAAGATGTTACGTCTTTCGCTAATAAATCAACTGCACCAAACTTCACTTGTGCGCCTTGTTCAACAATGACTTCTGCCACGATATTTGCAATACCTGTAACAGTTTCATTTGCCACGTAATTTTCTACATATGTTGCCGAACTATTTGCATCTGCAACAAATAATACGTGGTTATACACGTTTACTTCTTCGCCGTCTACTAAGAATACAGCTTGAAGCGGTGTTTCAAGAACAACGTTTTTCGGAACGTATACGAACGCACCGCCGTTAATTAATGCAGCATGAAGTGCTGTTAAGCGATGCTCATCAACTTTCACGCCATCTTTCATTAAATACTTTTGCATTAGTTCAGCATGCTCAGTTGCCGCTGTTATGATATCTGTAAAAATAACGCCTTTTGTTTTTGCTTCTTCTGCTAAAGAAACGAATGCAGTTGTACCACTGCGCTGTACAAGTACGTTATTATTTTCATCGATAATATTTTTCACTGCTTCTGGAAGTTCTTCTAAAGAACGTACAGGCTCTTGCTTTGTAGTTCTACCTTTGCCGATAAAATCCCATTTATCAATTTTCGTTTTATCTGGTGTTGGCATTGGAAGTTCAGTTGCCTTTGCAAGAGCTTGTAAGCGGAACTCAGTCAACCAAGCAGCTTCATTCGCTTCGCTTGCAAATTGACGGATAGAATTTTGATCGAAAGGTAATGTACCAATTGTCATGTTTATGCTCCTCTCTTACGCTTCTTGCTCTTCTGTTTCGTCTTCAATACCTAGTTCTTTTTTAATCCAGTCATAACCTTCAGCTTCTAGACGCTGTGCAAGCTCAGGACCGCCAGATTTCACAACACGACCATTCATCATAACGTGTACATGATCTGGAGTGATGTAATTTAATAAACGTTGGTAGTGCGTGATCATTAAGCAACCGAAATCTTCGCCGCGCATTTCGTTAATACCTTTAGATACAACTTTTAATGCATCGATATCAAGACCAGAGTCAATTTCGTCTAAGATTGCAATTTTTGGCTGAATCATCATTAATTGAAGAATTTCATTACGTTTTTTCTCACCGCCAGAGAAACCTTCATTTAAGTAACGTTGTGCCATTGCTGGATCCATTTCTAGGAATTCCATGTTTTTATCTAATGTACGGATAAATTTCATAAGAGAAATTTCATCGCCTTCTTCGCGGCGTGCATTAATTGCAGAACGTAAGAAGTCAGCGTTTGTTACTCCGCTAATTTCACTTGGATATTGCATTGCTAGGAATAGACCAGCTTGTGCACGCTCATCTACTTCCATTTCTAATACATCTTCACCGTCGATGATGATGCTACCTTGTGTTACTTCATATTTTGGGTGACCCATAATTGCAGAAGATAAAGTTGATTTACCTGTTCCGTTAGGTCCCATGATTGCATGGATTTCTCCACCTTTTACTTCAAGGTTTACACCTTTTAAAATCTCTTTGCCATCAATTGATACATGTAAATCTTTAATCGTTAATGTAGAACCAGCCATCTCTATACCTCCAATAATTCTCTATATACATTTTAAAAGTTACTAAAACATTCACATTCTCATTTTATTCTCATTCTAATCTTATATCAAATAAAATGATACTGCAAACGCTGAAAAAATGTAAAAAAATTTTCACAAATGTATATAAGTATTCCTTCATCGTACCTTATGATACACCTTTCTTCTTATTAATATAAAGAAAAAAGGGCTAAGAAAATTTAGCCCTTTTCGCCTTATTCACTTACAGGAATTACCGCACCTTTGTACTCTTTCTTAATAAAATCTTGAATTTCTTTTGAGTGTAATACTTCTATAAGTTCTTTAATTTCTTTTCTATTTTCGTCACCTTTACGAACAGCGATAATATTTGCGTAAGGAGAATCTGATCCTTCAATTGCAATTGCATCTTTTGTTGGGTTTAATTTTGCATCAATTGCGTAGTTTGAGTTAATGAATATTGCATCGCCTTCATTGTTCTCATATAACTTTGGTGAAAGACCTGGTTCAACATCCGTTTTAAATTTCAATTTTTTCGGATTTTCTACAATATCTTTTTCTGTTGCTTTTACAACATCTACGCCGTCTTTCAGTTTAAGAACGCCGCCTTTTTGCAGAAGTGCTAACATACGTCCGCGCTCTGATACGTTATTACTCATAATCACCGTCCCGCCATTTGGCAGGTCTTTTAAGCTTTTATATTTCTTAGAGTAAATCCCCATCGGTTCTAAATGAATTTTTCCTGCATTTACAAATTTATATCCTTTTTCTTGGATCTCTTTTTCTAAATACGGAATGTGTTGGAAGTAGTTCGCATCCAGCTCTTTACTAGCTAACGTTTGGTTTGGTAGTACATAGTCTTGGAATTTTTTTATTTTTAATGTAATTCCCTTTTTCTCTAATAGTGGTTTCGCTTTTTCTAAAATAACCGCATGCGGTACGTTAGAAGCACCCACTACAAGCGTTTTCTTATCTTTTTCGCCGCTACCACAAGCAGCTAATGCAAATAAAAATACAGCAATAAGTACTGAAAATAATACCTTTTTCATTTAATGACACCTTCTTTTTACAGAATATTCAAAATAAAAAAATCTATAAACCTCTTCACCTGAGACAAAAGCTCCTCTTTACCTTTTATCAAGTCGCTTCGTAAAGAAATCACCAAGTACTTGAATAATAAATACGATCACAAGCACAAGAATTGTTGCCATGAGAGTTACATCGCTATTGTTGCGCTGGAATCCATCTAAATAAGCAAGTGTCCCAAGACCGCCTGCACCGACCACTCCAGCCATCGCTGTGTAACCGACAAGTGCAATTGCCGTTACAGTAATACCTGACACAAGCGCTGGCAAAGATTCTGGTATTAATACTTTTAAAATAATTGTACTCGTCTTTGCTCCCATCGCTTTCGACGCTTCAATGACGCCTTTATCGATTTCACGAAGTGCAATTTCAACCATCCTCGCATAAAACGGAGCTGCTCCCACAATTAATGCTGGCAATGCAGCACTTGCTCCAAGCATGGTATTTAGAAGAAACTTCGTAAAGGGAAGGAGTAAAATAATTAAAATAATGAACGGAATAGAACGAAAAATATTTATAAACGCACCAATTACAATATGAATTGGTTTGTTCTCCCATACATTATCTTTTCCGGTGAGAAATACGACTAACCCAAGAATAAGACCTAAGACAAACGTTGCAAGTGTAGCAACTGTCGTCATATATAGCGTTTCCCTAGTAGCTTCTAACATTGCATCCCAATCAACATTTTGAAATAGATTATCCATGTGCAATCACCTCCAGCTCGACTTGCTCTTGTTGAATCGTTGCAACTGCTTTTGCAATCACATCTTCTTTGCCATTTAAATGAACAATTAAACTTCCATACGCTCCGTTTGTAGTTTGGGCAATATTCCCTTGTAGAATGCTCACTTCCACTCCATCTTGCTTCATTAACTCCTGTAAAACAGGTCTTTCGACTGCGTCACCAATAAACTGCAATTTCACTACTTTTCCTTCTGGACATTTCTCTACTAAATGTTCAATTGCCTCATCTGCATCTTCAAAATCTGTTATTTGCTTAACAAAGCGCTTTGTAATGTCTTGCTGTGGATTACGAAATACATCTAATACGCTACCACTTTCAACAATCTTTCCTTTCTCCATAACAGCAACGCGATTACAAATTTTTTGAATGACATGCATTTCATGTGTAATAAGTACAATCGTTAACCTGAGACGTTTATTAATATCGAGCAGTAAATCTAAAATTTGATCTGTCGTTTCTGGATCTAATGCTGACGTTGCTTCATCGCACAATAACACTTTCGGATTATTCGCTAATGCTCTCGCAATCCCAACGCGCTGCTTTTGTCCACCACTTAGCTGAGATGGGTACGCGTCTTCTCGCCCTTCTAAACCTACAAGACGAATTAATTCATCTACGCGCTGCGCTCGTTTCTCTTTTATCACCCCAGCAATTTCAAGCGGAAAAGCAATATTTTCACGAACAGTTCGTGACCAAAGTAAATTGAAATGCTGAAAAATCATCCCAATTTCTTGACGCGCTTCTCGAAGTTCCTTACCTGTAATTGCCGAAATCACACGCTCACCAATTGTAATCTTTCCAGACGTCGGTTTCTCCAATTGATTAAACAAACGAATCAGTGAACTCTTTCCGGCACCGCTATAGCCAATCACCCCGAAAATCTCGCCTTTTTCTATTTGTAAATTCGCATCATCCACAGCGGTAACATCACCGTGTTTGGAGCGATATATTTTCTTTACATTTTCTAAAATGATCATCGATGTCACCCCTTTTTTAATTAAAAAGCGTATGCGGCTCGTTCAGAATCGCAGGACGTTGGAGCTCTCGACCGAGAAGTGTTTTTTACTTCGACCGAGAGAGCGAAACGACCGGAGATCCTAGCCGCTGAAGCTGGATTACATAAAAAGCGTAAGCGGCTCGCCCAGCTCTGACCGGCTAAGGTTCTCTCGCACAAAAGATGCTCTTTATCTTTTCGTGCGGGAGGTTCTTAGATGCGAAGAGCTAGCCGCTGAAGCTAGATTACAGAACCCGCACTAACAATAAATCACCTTGCTGTTCAAGCGTCCTCCTACACCAAAACAACAAAAAAACCTTTCTGCTTTAAAAATGAGCAGAAAGGTTTTTATACATAGCTTAATACTATCCTTTCCTCTCATCTCTCAAAGCATTCGCTTTGCAGGAATTGGCACCATTTCAACATAAGTTGACGGTTGCCGGGTTTCATAGGGCACAG
This sequence comes from Bacillus cytotoxicus, assembly GCF_023715645.1. GTDB lineage: Bacteria > Bacillota > Bacilli > Bacillales > Bacillaceae_G > Bacillus_A > Bacillus_A cytotoxicus_A. The sequence goes on from NZ_JAMBOP010000009.1 coordinate 26,711, forward strand.
TCCCTCCACCTCTCTTGATAAGAGAAAATCAGATATAAATTTCGTCTGATTTTATCGTTATGAAATTTTCGTTATTTTATGTTTTGAATTGTATCAACGCATGAAATAGATGTCAACAGAAATTTTTGCAAAAAATAAACTTTCTGAAATTTAAGCACCAACTCGTAGCGGTTTACAAATATGAAATACAGATTCTAACAATAGCATCGTTCGATATGTCCCTTTATATGTAATCGCATTTCTGCGCAATAGCGACTGCAAGCGAACTTGTCCTGTGATCAACAACCGTAAATCTGTTTCTTGAAAACAAACAAGCTCTTCAGTCCCCACCGCACCATTTATAAGTTCAATTTTCTCTCTTGAAATATTCAATGAATAACATTCATCTTGAAAAATAAAACAAACAGCCTTTTCAAATTGTGGTAATAGTGGTTCTAAGTGACATTGCGTATTGGCATATGTTACAAATGATTGAAGCAGTGAATACAATCTCATCTTTATCACACTCCTCATATCACGTTTTACATATTACCATTCCATTTTGATTACGCGCTCTCCTGTATCATTCTCTCGACAAAAGCTGTACGAAAAGCATTTATTTCTCACTATTTCCCAAGAAATATGTCGAGGCGGCAATTTCTTTGCCGCCTATTGTAATTCCATATATAAATATTCCACAGATTGAAATGCATATATTTTCTTTACAAGTTGATTCTTCTCGAATATTAGTAAACACGGAACGCTTTCAATTTGATACTCCCGCGCAAAATGCGGTGCATAATTTACATTCAGCATTCCAATTTCTAAATGTGGCAACGCTACTTCAACAACCGTTAACATTTTTTTCGCAAGCTGGCACGTACCGCACATTGGTGTATATACGTATAACACTGTTTTTTCTTGATCTCTTACCGCAACTGCTGCTTCATGTCCTGTCCAATCAATCATCGTACCATTCCTTACCGTAAAAATTCTGTATAGACGTCAATGTCAGCTCCCCATAAAGCGTTCGCTAAATGAGATGGTGGTGCAGTCGCAACCTCTCGATACGAACGATCAATATAAATATGTTCAGCATGTGGAAATTCTCGCCGAAACTGTTTGCGTAATTTCTCTCCAGCATCATCCGCGTCCACAAGAACATATACTTCTTTATCATACAGCTGGTCAATGAGCTCATCCATTTTCGACAAACCAATTGTACCATTTGTACAAACAATTTCCACTGGTTCTCTAATAATCGCTTCAATCTTTCGCTTATCTGACTTGCCTTCAACAATAATTACTTTTTCTACATAGACCACCTGGCATCACCCGATCACCATATACTATGATATAACCTTAACTTTAGTATATAGTATATTCGATATTTCAATGTTGTTTCCTGTTTATTTTTGTAAAGAAAAGCGGAACCGACTGCTTAGCCCTGTTGGCTAAGGTTCTTTCACACAAAAGGTGCTCTTTACCTTCTTGTGGGGAAGGTTCTTAGACATGAGGGGCTAGGAGGCGGAGCTAGATCAGAAGAAAAGCGGAAGTGGCTTGTTCAGAATGTGAGGAGGATGGAGCTTCTGACGTAGAGGTGCTCTTTACCTCGCAGGAAGAAGCGAAGCAACTGAACATTCTAGCTACTGGAGCTGGATCAAAAGAAAAGCGGAAGGGGGGATGCCAGTCTTTCAATTGGCATATATATAAATCAAATTTAACTAACCAACACACAAGTCGCCGCCACGCTCAACAAAAGGTGATCCGCTACTCTCTACCTCTCTTTGTTTAAACATCGCACGTGGCAGAAATAGGCACTGACCGCTTCTACGCATGGCCAGTCGCCCTCGGCCACCTTAAAAAACAGGGTTTTGTCAGTCTTTCAATTGAATTTATATATAAATCAAATTTAACTAATCAACACACAAGTCGCCGCCATGCTCAACAAAAGGTGATCCGCTACTCTCTACCTCTCTTTGTTTAAACATCGCACGTGGCAGAAATAGGCACTGACCGCTTCTACGCATGGCCAGTCGCTCTCGGCCACCTTAAAAGAAAAGGGTTTTATCTTATTTTTTGTATTATATACAAAAAAAGACAGCTCACTGCTGTCTTTTCCAAATTAGTCTTGATTAACCATTTCTTCGTATTGCTCTGCAGTTAATAAGTTATCCACTTGACCTGCATCTTCAAGTTCAACTTTAATCATCCATGCACCTTCGTATGGAGATTCGTTAACAAGCTCTGGCTTGTCATTTAAATCTTCGTTTACTGCTACAATTTTACCTGCTACAGGTGCGTATAATTCAGAAACTGTTTTAACAGATTCTACACTTCCGAATGGCTCGTCAGCTGCAATTGTTGCACCAACTTCAGGAAGTTCTACGAATACGATATCTCCTAATTCGTGTTGTGCGAAATCTGTAATACCGATAATAACTTGATTGCCTTCAACTTGTACCCATTCGTGTTCTTCAGAGTAACGTAATTGTTTTGGAATGCTCATGCCTGTACCTCCAATGAATGTATTAATTATGTAAAAGCACCTTATTGGTCCTTTTTCCACACGCTTTCAAATTGTTCTTCATTAAAGCCAACCGTTACAGCATTACCACCTGTTACAATTGGTCGTTTGATTAACATGCCGTCAGAAGCGAGCGTGTCTAACATTTCCTCTTCACTTGCATCTTTTAGCTTGTCCTTTAACCCAAGATCGCGGTAACGCATCCCACTTGTGTTAAAGAATTTTTTTAATGGTAACTCACTATTTTCATATATACTACGAAGTTCCTCCTTAGAAGGTGGATTTTCGACAATATGAACCATTTCATATGCTACATCATTTGCGTCTAACCATTTTTTTGCCTTTTGGCATGTTCCACATTTTGGATACGAATAAAATGTTACTGACATACATTCACCTACTTTTCACTAACCTTTACCTTTATCATATAAAAAATATTTTTTTATTTCAAACTTTTACTTATTTCGCTACAAATTTATTTTATCCTTCAAAATTTTTATTTTTTTACAAGTTCTTAAAAACATTCTACTACCGAAAAAAAATTATCTCAATAGAATATCCAAAAAATATTAATATATAATTTTTAAAAAAATGAATTTTACGTTAATTTATATCGTTATAAATCATCATGTATTCTCTTTAAAGAAACAATAAAAAACTTAACCTTATGTATTACTTGAAATTTTTATATTAATTCTTTTGTTCTATGCGTTATAACACATAAAGAAAAGGAGATTATTTATTATATGGAGCTACAAATTTCCAGATCAAACTACGATCCAGTTGCAATTTGAAGAACTTGATACGTTCACAGACACAAATTGGCATAAACAATGAAAATATACGTATGCCGTTCCTATAAAAGCATTTCACTACATCCTTGTATCGACACAAGAAGATTTAGAGCAAATAAATGCAAATATACAAGTATTTGGACGTCAAGGTGAATTTCTCTTACACGAGAAACTTTCTTTACATCATGTAAATAACATTTGCACAACAACCTCTGAATTTACAGACTTTTTTGTAACATCAAATGAAATGATTGTAAAATATAGCAACACATATAAACAATCTATTTAAGTCCTTGTATGACATTTTATTAAAATAATACTACTACCAAAAAAGAAGAAAAAGAGACGACTGTCAGCTCCCCACTACTTAAACGCTCATACCTTTTAAAGTTTGGGATTTCCCATTAGCCGTCTCTTATATATAAATCCATTTTGACTGTTCAACATATAGATTGCTGCTATGCAGAAAAAATGATTCTGCTACTTTCTCCCTTTGTTTGAACTTCGCATGTGGCAGGAAAAGGCCCTGACCGCTCTTATGCATCGCCAGTCCCTCTCGCCCATTTAAAAAATGCTTTGCTGCCCTTTTTTCATAAAGTAACTGAGTAGTTACAGTTATTCTTTAATCTTAAATTGAGAAAGCAATCCTTCTAATTCTTCAATTTGTTTCTTTACTTGCATAGATTGATTTGTTATTTCTGTAATGGATGATGCCTGTGTTTGAATTGCTTGTACAGTCACATTCGTATCTTCTTCTACTTTTGTAGAAGTTTCTGATACTACTGATAATGAAGCGTTAATTTCTTCCGTTCCAGCTGCCATTTCTTCTGTTGTAGCTGAGACTTCTTGAATTTGCTGCGTTATCTTATGAACATCTGTCATGATTGTCGAAAACGCTTGGTCTGCTTCATTGGCAGCATTGCTTCCTTGTTTTGCTTCTTCTTGCCCTTTTTTCATAATTTGAACAGTATCTTTCGTATCTTGCTGGATGGATTTAATTAAATCATTAATTTCATTTGCAGATTGCTTTGATTGTTCGGCTAAATTTCTCACTTCAGCTGCAACAACTGCAAACCCTTTTCCATTATCTCCTGCGCGTGCTGCTTCAATTGCAGCGTTTAGAGCAAGCAGGTTTGTTTGTTCCGCGATATTTGTAATGGCATTTAAAGCTTTATCTATCTCTTGCGTACGCATAACAAGACGTTCTATCACTGCAGATGTTTCTTCAACAGTTTTGTGCACGTTATTCATTTGCGTAATAGATTGCTGGATTACTTTACTTCCACTTTCTATACGATCTGTTGTAACGACGGATACTTCCGCAACAGCTGATGCGGATTCAGCTACTGTTTGAACCCCAGTTGTTACGTCATTCATCGCGATTGAACTTTCTTGAATACTCGTAACTTGTCCTACTATTTGTTTGTTCACTTCATGAATTGTTTGCACAGCTTCATTCGAGATTTGAGATGCCTGATTTGTATTTTGCAACATGCTATCGGTAGAGGTAGTAACCTCTTGTGCTGTTATTTTTATTTTTCCTATTAGTTGTTGTAAGTTATCTAACATATGATTAAAGGAAGTAACGATATTCCCTAATTCATCATCTGCTTGATAAGAAGTACGTATGACTAAATTTCCGTCTGCTACTTCTTTCATATCATGTTGTAATAAAGTAATTGGACGTTGAATAGCAGATTTAATGATATATCCAATGAAGATAATAATTACAGTCGATATAACTGAAATAATAATAAACATCATTATTGTGGCTTCCGCACTGCTGGCATTGTTTTTCTGTAATTGTTCTGCCTTATTACTATTATACTTAATAAGCTCTTCAATATCCTTACTTGTTTTTTGCATAGCGGGCTCAACTTCTTTTAAATAATAAGTATAAGCCTCTTCGTTTTTATTTTGCATTGCTAAATTTTCTGATTCATTTATGTGCATTCTTAACTCTTCAAGATTTTTTTGTAAATTTTCATATAATTGTTTTTCTTCTTGTTCGTCTATCTTAGATTCATATTTTTTTAATAATTGCGTATCAGCGCTTCTTAATTGATCCATTTTATTTACTAATTCTTTATTTCTGTTTTCATCAGTTGTGACCATAAGTTCCACAAGGTTCTTAAGAATATAATTAAAATTAGATTGCACAGACTCTATCCAGTAAATTGGAAGTAACCTTTCTTCATACATACTTGCAGAAGCTTCTCCTGTCTTTACTAATCCCTTATATCCTATAACTGATAGGAGAATACATGCAATACTAGCTATAATCATTAGTACATTTAATTTCGTGCCAATTTTACTATTTTTTAACAACGACATCGCTCCACACCCTCTTTCTATCTTTATATTACGTTATATAGTTTATAATAAAAAATGATAAGAAACGATATATTATTTAAAAAAATAATCGCTTTTTGTCGATTTTATTTCAAATTTATGACTTCTATACTTTATATGAATTTCTAGTTTTTTAAACAAACGTTTGATTAATGCCGCAAAACAGAACGTACATATTAATCAAACGTTTGTTTAAAAATTATTTCACCCCTAGCAATACCTTCAAATATGATAAATATAAATCACCGCTATACTGAATACAATATAACCTGCACTTACTTTCTCCCTTTGCTTTAGCACAGCCAGCCGCTCTTGCCATCCTAAAAAGAAAGAGGTTTTACACCAATTTTTCGATTCGCATCCATAATATGAGTCCACTCTAATTTTCCAGCATACTAAATCGCCGCTATGCTGAATACAACATAACTTACACTTACTTTCTCTCTTTGTTTTAAACATCGCACGTGGCAGAAAAAGGTACTGACCGCTCCTACGCATGGCCAGACGCTCTCGCCACCCTAAAAAGAAAGAGGTTTTACATCACTTTTTCGATTTACAGTGACAAAACTGTAAGATTATTTGTAAAAAATGTTAGAAAAATCAATGGTTCATTTCCAATTTTTATATTATAATTTTTCAAGTTCCAAGTTATCACATTACAAACAGGAGAATTACTATGAAAAATAATAAGTTTTCAGCCTTTATTCCATTATCTTACCTACTCCTACTCATACCTGTAAGTGCTCTTTATGACATACTAAATCATTCCACAGTAGGTACTGTAAATGTAACAACAACAATAGACGAATGGATTCCATTTACTAAAGAATTTATCGTTCCCTATTTACTTTGGTTTCCCTATTTATACGGATCTCTTATTTATTACTGCTTTGCAGATCGAAAGCTTTATTACGTTACATTAAGTAGTGTGTTATTCGGGAAACTCACTTCCTTTAGCGTCTATTATATGTGGCAAACAACTGTAACGCGCCCCGAAGTAATCGGCAATGATGTGTTTGCTAATTTAGTGCGCTATATTTATAGTATCGATCAACCGGTGAATTGTTTTCCGAGCATTCACGTACTCACAACATTTGTCATTATGATTACAGCCTATAAGCGAAAGGAACAAAATAAATGGGTGTACGGCCTACTAACATTTGTTGGTGTGCTCATTATTTTATCTACCTTATTTACGAAACAGCACGCCTTTGTAGATGCACTAGCAGGTGTTGTACTAGGGAGCTTCCTTTATGCCGCTATGCACTATGTATTTGAATCACGTGAACAAAAGGTTACTGTGCAAGCCGGGATATAATCTATAACTAAAAAAGCAGACTGCGCTTCTTCAGTCTGCTTTTCTCTATATAAGAGGAGATTTTCAAATTGGCATATTATAAAAAATCTATCTTAGTTTTTTAACCTCGCACGTGGTAGGAAAAGGCACTGACCGCTCCTATGCATGGCCAGTTGCTCTCGCCAACCTTAAAAGAAAAGGGTTTTATGTTTGATGTTAGATTTATATAACAATCTTACTAGTTTTAAGATTGTGGTACAGTCATATCGCCAGGTTTAATGCGACCTGCCTTTTTCAAAATGATATATAGTATATAAGAAACAGCTACTGGAATTACGATATAAGTAATCACAATCGCTGGAACAACGCTTAATCCTTTGCTTGAAATCAAGTTAATTGGTGCGATTAAAGAACTAAGTCCAAGACCAGCAATTTCTTTCCCTGCTGTGATTTGGAATACAAGTGCTGATACAGGACCGACAATTGCACTCGCAACAACAGTTGGTACAAGAATCATCGGGTTTTTAGTAATATTCGGAAGTTGTACTTTCGGTGTACAAAGAGCTTGTGCTAAAATACCACCTAAATTATTTTCCTTCGCAGAAATAACAGCGAATCCGATAAATTGAGCGACGCATCCTGCAAGTGCCGCACCGCCCGCTACGCCGTCTAAGCTAAGCGCAATTGCTAGAGCTGCCGATGAAGCTGGCGACATTAATAACAATCCCCAAACAACTGCAAGTACAATAGATGCGATAAACGGACTACCAGCTGAACTATCTTTAATAAATGCGCCAACTGTATTTAAGACCGGAGTAATATTTTGAGCTAACCAAATACCGACTAAACCTGAACCTAATATTGCCGCAAACGGAACGAGCATCATATCTAAAGCTGTTTTTCCGCTTAATCGTTTACCGATATAAACCGCTAATGTCGCTGTTATTAACGCACCGATTGGTTCGCCAGTTTTAATCATCAAACCAGCTGCAGTAATCGAAATCGATCCAGCCCCAATCGCTCCGGCAACCATCGCCGAGAAAATGACAAGTCCATTTGCTCCAAGCATAAAAGCAATTCCTGCTCCAATTGCCGGCGCCATAAGTGACTTCGCAACAACACCGATTGTAATTAACATCGGAATATCAACAATTCTTCCTATATTCTCAATGAGTAGACCAATTCCAAGAGTTACGAAAATACCTTGGGCAATTCCTGCAGATCCTTTGAATATGCGAGGCATGATATATTCCTTCATCTGTTTCACCTTCTTCTAGTTTAGTAACCAATTACTTTCATATAGTCACGTAAAATATCATTTGATGCTGCAAATTGTTTTTCTTCATCCTCTGTTAAGTTCAACTCAACAACTTCTTTCACACCATCTCTTGTTATGATAGCTGGAACACCTGTACAAATTTCATATTCACCATATTCACCATCTAGGATTGTTGATACCGCAATAACACGATAATCATCATTAAAGATGGAGCTTGCAATATATGCCAAGGAATTCCCGATGCCGTAGTAAGTCGTTCCTTTTCGTTTATAAACTTCCCAACCTGCTTTTGCTGTTTGTTCGACAATTGCATCTAAATCAACATCCGCAAAGCGTTCTTTTTGCTCTTCTAAAATTTGTCGAATCGGTTTTCCGCCAATTGTTACGTGAGACCAAGCAACCGTTTGTGAATCACCATGTTCTCCTAATGAGTAACCGTGAATACTACGTGGGTCCACCTCAAATATTTCAGACAAAATTGTTTTTAAACGAGAAGTATCTAAAGATGTCCCAGTACCAATCACACGGTTTCTCGGAAGACCAGATAACTTCCAAACTTGATAAGCAATAATATCAACTGGATTAGAAGCAATTAAGAAAATACCTTGAAAGCCGCTTTCCATAACTCCTGATACGATACTTTCCATAATTTTCGCACTTGCTCCTAAAGTATCAAGACGACTTTGTCCTGGCTTTGGAGCAGGCCCTGCTGTAATAATGACGATATCCATATCCTTGCAGTCTTCATAATCGCCTGCATATATTTTTGTTCTTGTATTTGTAAAATTAATGCAGTGAGACAAATCCATCGCTTCGCCAACTGCTCGTTCATGATTAATATCAATTAATGCTAACTCTTCACAGATTCCTTGATTCACAATAGAGTACGCACAACTAGATCCAACTAACCCTGTACCTATAATCGCAATTTTTCTTGTATTTCTATTCATAACGATCTCTCCTGCTTCTTAATGTAGTCTGATTTGTTTTATGTATCTTACACTTTTCATTATAAAAGTTGTCACCGTAAAAACCATGGACAACTTGTGAAATATTTCACAATAATATGGACATTTTATGTCCCTTTTTACATAATTTCGACAAAGTTCCAAATGTTTTATTTTCACAAAAAAAGAGTAACGTCTCGATCACGTTACCCGTTTTGAAGTATTTCTGTTCTTATCCCGCTATTCGTGGGCAGTAAAAACCGGGGAATCACAGGGAAGAAGACTGCCCCATGAAAGCCCGATTGGTGAGAGCTTTCCATCAGTAAGAAAACCATCACTGATGGGAGTTTCACTTTACCCCGCATTAACGGGCAGTAAAAAACCGGGAAGCACAGGGATGAAAACTGCCCGTAAATGCCCGATTGGTTCAACTAACCATCAGTGAGAAAAACGTCACTGATGGAAGTTTCACTTTATTCCGCACTTAATTGACTTTTCAACTGCTGAACAACCATTGGATTGGCCGCTGCTGCTGGTTGATAATAGCCCTTTTGCATCGCATATTCATATAGATTGCGCTGCCTCACTTCATCTTGATTACGAATTTGAATTAACGTTTGATGTAATTGTTCATTATTCGCTTGCGCAATATAGTTTGCATAACCCGTTAAACTTGCATTTAACCCAGCTAAATAATCATTCACCATATCTTTTTCATTCATGTTCTCTGCACCCCTATCCTAGAAAAGACATTAATCGTTGTTTCGTATTTTGGGCATCTTGCACATCTTTTTGCAGCATCTGCTTCAGCTGCGGATCCGTACATGTCTGTTCATACTCTTGTAATTTGTTAATAACTGTTGCATGCCCGCCAATAAGATGACGTAAATTTTCTACTTCAAGCTCAGTTAAATTTTGCATTGTGACGACCTTCCTTTCTTTGTTCATTCAACATTTAGTATTTATTTATTTTGGGATTGTATGCACGAAAAAACCTTAGAATTGCTTCTAAGGTCTCCTCCTCTTATTCATACTCAGGCCGCAAATCCAAATACATCTGTAATTAACGAAAGAATTAATAACACAACTACTACACCACCGACCACTCTTGCTATAAATTTCTTTTGTTGCTCTACACTTGAAACAACATATCGGAAGTATAATATACCACCTAACGCAATAAGAATACATTCCAATGCGATACTAATAGCAGGAAATCGCCACAACTCAAAACCAAGCATAGGTAAGTCTCCGAAATTCCCTGGAAGTAACGGCAAATCAACACGATGCACAAGTAAATCAAGGATCCAATGACTAAAAACTACAGCTCCTATAACAAAGCCACTTCGTCTTCCTAAAAACTTCATTCCCACTATTCCTGCAAAAAAGGCAATACACAGTGCTCCTATTAAAGAATGTGAATAATCCGCATGAATCACAACTTCACCATAACCATTACCACCAATAGGAACCATTGTCTCTACTCCTAAAACATAAAGCGGCACAAAGATGACGTCCAATAGTTGTGAACTTAACATGAGAGCCCAAAGCGGTATTTTCGATGACTTCGCTTTTACTGCTGCAGCTAAACCAAAATGTCCTGCAAACATTTTACTTCACATCCTTTTGTATTTCTGCCTCTAACAAGCCGCAACCTACTGTAAAAAGAAGCATGAACAACAAAAAATTCATGGTTTCTCTCTCCTTATTTATTCTTTCGTCACATGCAGTCCTTTAATAAACGTTTCCAGTAATACATGTAAACTTGTATCCAAATCCAGCGGCAACCCAAATCCCCCTTGCTGTTCAATCGATGCAAATCCGTGACAAATACTTCTGAATCCGCGCGTCGCATGCAGTGCGTTCTCTCCTTCTAAGCCGTATTGCTGTAAAATCTGAAGACAAAGCTCTACAATTCCGTCCCCTGTTTTTCTTACTTCTTCATCTCGTAAAAAAGTTGCTTCATACAATCCAGGATGTTTTCGGACAAACGCCACGTACGCTTCTCCTAATGCATAAATTGCCCCGTCCATACTTTTATCCTCGACCGCCTCTTTCAGCGCGCCGTGCAGCTGCTTTATTCCGTAAATACCAAGATGTTTCCGAACATCTTGTAAACCTTTCACATGATTATATAAAGAGGGAGAACGTATTCCAAGCCTTTGCGACAATGACGCTAACGTTACTTCTTGTATCCCATCTATATCTGCGATTTCTGCTGCTGTGTCTACAATCTTCTGTAATGTAAGTCCAATTCTCGGTGACATAAATTAACCCTCTTTCATACTTTCTACATTTTGCTTCGCTTCCTTAATAGCAAGTTCTATAGCAGCGCCCGGATCTTTTATCATGTTCCCATGTCCTGCCGCAAGCAAGGAAGGCTCATATTCTCTTAACTTCTCTGCACTTTGTAATGCTACTTCTTTACTCCACGTTGCCATCGCAGGAAACGGAAACCAAAATTTCGTTTGTCCTGAAACAGCCATGCCGCCTCTTGTCTGAAATGCATCCCCGGCAATAAGAGCTTTATTTCGCGTATCAAGAAATGAAATGGAGCCTGGTGTATGTCCGGGGGTCATAATCGCAAGAAGCGATTCAATTCGGTCTCCGTCTTCCAATAAAACATCTGGTCTCGTTTTCACTTTTTTCGGTACACCGCCTTTTATCGGCGTATTTGGCTCATCCTTTTGTAATGTCGTATCTCCTTCTAACAGCCTTGCGTCCCGCTTAGAAATATAAACCGGAACATCTGGCAGCACTTCCTTTAATGCGTCTAATGCACCGATGTGATCATCATGTGCATGCGTTAATACAATATTAGTAATTGGTTTCCCTATTTTCTCAGCCGCTTGTAAAATACCTTTTGCGCTATATGGCAAAGCCGCATCAATTAAGGTTAAACCATCTTCTTCCTCCACAAAGTAACAATTCACAGGAAACACTCTTGGCAAAAATGACAATTGATATACTGTTTTTTCGTGCATCACTCTCATATTTCCAGCTCCCTTCCCCCGAAAACTAACGATATTAGTTTTATTATACTAACGGCATTAGTTTTTGTCACTGAAAATTCCAATTTTGTGCAAAAAAAAAGAAGAAGTAGTCGTTTTATATGACTACTTCTTTTTCACCGATCTCTTCAAATCCCCTAATGAAATTATTCCGTGCAATCTTTGTATGCCTCATACCAATGATACGGCTGTATTTCTTGTAACGTTTTGAAAATCAGTTTTCCTTCCGGAGAATAAATTGCCGCTTTCACATCTGACCCCCAGTAAAATAAACGTTCTTGGCAAGTACCGCATGGGGTCAATACTTTAAATTCGGCATGTTCGTCATCTCTTGTCACACAAATACTATGCGTGATCCTCTTATCTAACTTATGCGCCTCGCATATCGCTCCTGTTTCCATACATAATTCAGTTGAAGCATTAATAACTTCAGGAGCAACACTAATCAATATATCGCCATCTTCCGTACACATTGCCGCAGCTCCTCCCCATCCTACGGGATAGCGCTTCTTAATAAACTGAGTAGCTGCTTCATATAGTTCTTGTTCAATTGACATGACATCAATACCCTTCTACATTGTCTCTTTCTCTAAAAGTTGCTTCTTCATCGAGCTATATAAAAATGAACTTTGTGTAAAGTACATTCCCGCTAACAATAAAGTAATTGACCCGAGTAAATACAATTGAGATGACGGTACATAATCAGCTAATACTCCGCCAAGTAAGTATCCTACAGGAGCCAGTGCACCTTGAATCGCATACACAACTGTTAATGCTCTTCCTAAATACTCCTCATCAATACTTGTTTGCAGTATAGTTTGAAATTGCACACCCATTACCCCAATCATCATCCACGACACAGCAAACAGAAAAAGTGCTGGAAGTAAAGAGCTTGATAAAAATAAATACGATAGAAGCCAAGCAATTCCACCTATGAAATTAACGGTAACAAAAATACTTTTTAAACGATAACGAAACAACTTTCCGGACAATATACTCCCAAATAATGTTCCAATCGATATCGCTGTCATCCACATTCCATATTCTTTCTCTGTGTGTGCCAATATTGGCATAAGCCCGAGTGGAATGCACATGAGCATATTAATAATCGTAAACATACAAATAAATGTCCGCAGTTCTCCGAGTTTCCAAAAATAACGAAGGCCTTGTAAAAATTCTTTTTTATACGCAACTTTCTTATTCGTTTCGTTTTGTTTCATTCGTGGCAATTTCAATAGTAGCCACAGAACAAAAAAGAGAATCACATACGTAATCGAGTTAAAGAAATACACCATTCCGATTCCAATTGTAGCTATAATCAGACCGGAAACTGCATTACAAATAATATCTAAACTACTGTAAGTGAAGGCAAAAACAGAATTCACTTTACCTAACTGCTCTTTTTCTACTAAAGATGGGATCAGCGCACTTTCAGTTGGATAACCAAGATCTGCTGCTAGTGTTGCAATAAATATAAGCCCGAGCAATACGATAGGATGCAATTGATTAACGCAGTATAGAAACACTAATAATGCTAAAATGATAGCTTGTATTCCCATTGCCGTTAACAACAGCATCTTTTTCGAATATTTATCAATAATTGGTCCGTAAAAAATTTGCAGTGCAACCGGTAACAGCACGACAAAGCTGGCAATCCCAATCCACGTATTAGAATTCATCGTTTCTTTTATAAACCATATCGTTGCCATGTAATAAAGACTATCTGAAAAATTGGCAACAATTCGCACAAAAAGTAACGTAAGTATATTTCTATTCATCATATTTCCGCTCCTTTACATTGGTTGATGTATATACATAACCAGCGTAAAGGTGGTGGTCGAATGAGACGTTATATATCCGTAATATAGTGGTACATAGCTCCAACCTTTCTTTTCTATTTTTTATAGAATAACACAAATACGGAGGTTGTTGACTTAATTTTCAGATATTTATTTCGTGTCGAAGCGCCGATATATCAGCAGCGGACACAAAAAGGAGCTGCCCTCCATGGCAGCTCCTTCATATTTATTAAACTGTATAACGCTCATCCTCTAATACTTTTGCTGCAATTTCACGTTTCTTCGGAATAACGTTAATTGGTGTGTGGCGTGTTAGTTTACGAAGTGCAGATAACATCATGCGCAGCATGTCACCATTTTCAACTGCGATAATTGTTTCTTTTGCATCCGCTTCGATTTGGTTGAACGCTTCTTGGCAGAATACTTCTGTGTAAAGAACTTTTTGTTTGTTCTTCTCAAGGCCAGTTACTTTGATTGCTTTTTCTGTACGAAGAAGAGCTGATTCCATTGCGTATAAGTTATTTACGATATCTGCAATGTTCACAAGAACTTCTTGTTCTTTGTCTAAGCCTTTACCGTATTTTTGAGCAGCTAAACCAGCAACCATTAAGCCGATTTTCTTCGCATTTTTTACTAAATGTTTTTGAAGTGCTAATGGCTCATCGCCTATTTCTTCTGGCATCATCATCATTAACGATTCTTGTAATTTTTGTGCTTCTTGTAAAAGTGGTAATTCGCCTTTCATTGCTTTACGCAAGAATGTTCCTGGTACGATTAAGCGGTTAATTTCATTCGTACCTTCGAAAATACGGTTAATACGAGAGTCGCGGTACATTCTTTCAATCTCGTACTCTGCCATAAATCCGTAACCACCATGGATTTGGACACCTTCATCAACTACGTAGTCTAATACTTCAGAACCGAATACTTTGTTTAAAGAGCACTCAATTGCATATTCAGCGATAGAAGCTGCAACAGCTTTTCCGTCTTTTACTTCTTCTTCAGATAATGTGCTCATGCGGCTTTCAAATAAACCAACTGTACGATATACAGAGCTTTCTGCTGCATAAATTTTCGCTGCCATATTTGCAAGTTTCTCTTGAATTAATGGGAAGCGAGAAATTGGTTGTTTAAATTGTTGACGTTGATTTGCATATTGCGCTGAAATTTCTAACGCACGTTTTGACGAACCAACTGTACCAACACCTAATTTATAGCGGCCGATATTTAAAATGTTAAAGGCAATAACATGACCTTTACCAATTTCACCAAGTACATTTTCTTTCGGCACTAATGCATCTTCTAAAATTAACGTACGAGTAGAAGAACATTTAATACCCATTTTCTTTTCTTCTGGGCCTGTAGATACGCCTGGATATTCTTTTTCTACGATAAATGCTGTGAAATGTTCGCCGTCTACTTTTGTATATACAACAAATACATCAGCGAAAGCAGAGTTTGTGATCCATTGTTTTTCACCGTTTAACACATAGTGTGTACCTTCTGCATTTAAGCGAGCTGTTGTTTTTGCGCCTAATGCATCAGATCCAGAACCTGGCTCTGTTAATGCGTATGCAGCTAACTTTTCACCTGTTGCTAAAGCTGGTAAATATTTTTTCTTTTGCTCTTCGTTCCCGAATAATACGATTGGTAACGATCCAATCCCAACGTGAGCACCGTGCGTAATTGCAAAGCCGCCTGCAAGAGAAAACTTCTCTGAGATTAATGCAGAACTAATTTTATCAAGACCAATACCGCCGTACTCTTCTGGCACATCAGCACCTAATAAACCAAGCTCGCCAGCTTCTTTTAATAAGCGAACAGAGCGATCAAACTCATGTTGCTCTAAATATTCAAGCTCTGGTAATACTTCATTTACGATAAAATCTTCTGTCGTTTTCGCAATTAATTTATGCTCATCACTATAATCTTCCGGCGTAAATACTTGCTCAATTGTAATATCATCAATTAAAAAGCTACCACCTTTTACTGCACTTCCTATTGTTTTTTCCATGAAAAATTCCTCCTTCATATTTTCATAGGCTGCTTCTCTCACCGTAAGAGAAACTAGCCATTCTTTTATTACAGTAATTCAAACACTCCAGCAGCACCCATTCCGCCGCCGATACACATCGTTACAATACCGAATTGCTCATTGCGGCGTTTCATCTCGTGAATAAGAGATAATGTTAATTTTGATCCTGTACAACCAAGTGGATGTCCAAGAGCAATCGCTCCGCCGTTTACGTTTACTTTTTCTTCATCTAGTCCAAGTTCGCGAATAACTTGGATAGATTGCGATGCGAATGCTTCATTTAGTTCAAATAAGCCGATATCAGATAACTCTAATCCTGCTAATTTTAATGCTTTCGGAATCGCTGCAATTGGACCGATTCCCATTACTTCTGGCGGTACACCAGCTACTGCAAAGGAACGGAACTTCGCCAGTGGCTGTAATCCGTCGCTTACTGCTTTTTCACGATCCATTAGTAATACTGCTGCTGCGCCGTCACTCATTTGTGAGGAGTTACCAGCAGTTACAGTGCCGCGCACGTTAAATGCTGGACGAAGTTTCCCAAGTACATCTAACGTCGTATCTGCTCTTACGCCTTCATCTTGTGAGAACACAATCATTTCTTCTTGCAGCTTGTTATTTGCGCCAACAGAGCGAAGCGTTACATCGACAGACACTGTTTCATCAGCAAACTTTCCTTCTGCTAGTGCTTTTGCTGCACGCTGATGGCTTCTTACTGCAAACGCATCTTGCTCCGCGCGAGAAATGCCGTATTTTACAGCAACTTGTTCTGCTGTATGTCCCATGCCCATGTAATATTCCGGAGCCGCTTCAACAAGGCGGCTATTCGGACGAACAACATGCCCCATCATTGGCACTAAACTCATTGATTCAGCACCGCCTGATAGTACCGAATCTGAATGACCAAGCATAATACGCTCTGCACCGTAAGCGATACTTTGCAGACCTGAAGAACAGTAGCGGTTAATCGTAATAGCTGGAACATCATAAGAAAGTCCTGCTAGCCCGCCGATATTACGTGCCATATTTAAGCCTTGCTCTGCTTCTGGCATCGCACAGCCAAAAATTAAATCATCAATTGGACCGTCATAGTTATTTGCACGTTTTAACGTTTCTTTTACAACTAATGCTCCTAAGTCATCAGGACGCACTGTATTTAATGATCCTCTCTTCGCTTTCCCGACAGGTGTTCTTGCCCCTGCAACAATAACAGCTTCTCTCATGAACAATCTTCCTCCTTAGTTACGTAATGGTTTTCCTTTTACAAGCATGTGCTGCATTCTTGCTTGCGATTTCATTTCGCTCACTAAACTAATAAATGCCTCGCGCTCAACATCTAATAAATATTGCTCATCCACTTCTGTTCCGTATGGGACTTTTCCGCCAGCAATGACATATGCGAGTTTTTTCGCAATGTGCAAGTCATACTCGGAAATGTAGCCAGATAAATGCATTGCTTCTGCTCCAAGCGCAAGCGTTGCATATCCTGTTTCCCCAACAACTGGAATCTTTTTACGAATTGGTGCTTTATAGCCTGCTTCATATAAAGTAAGTGCTTTTTGTTTTGCATCGTATAGTAAGTGATCACCATTGACGCTAATGCCATCTTTATCGCCTAAGAAGTTATTTGAAACTGCTTCTTGCGCAGATGTTGAAACTTTCGCCATCGCTACTGATTCAAACACTTTGTTTGCGACCTTTTGCAGATCAAACTCAACACCATTTGCCATTTTGTTCAGATGCTTAATGTATAGCTCTTTGTTACCGCCGCCGCCAGGGATTAAACCAACACCAACTTCTACTAATCCTATATACGTTTCACTAGAAGCTTGAATACTTGCTGCTGGTAAGCAAACTTCTGTACCGCCGCCAAGTGTCATACCGTAAGGCGCTGCCACAACTGGTTTTGAGCAGTATTTAATTTTCATCATTGCATCTTGGAAGCTTTTCACAACCCACTCAATTTCAAAATAGTTGTCATCTTGTGCTTCCATTAAAATCATCGCAAGGTTTGCACCTACGCAGAAGTTTTTCGATTGGTTTCCAATAACAAGCCCTTTATAATTTTTTTCTACTTCTTCAACAGCGTAGTTAATCATTTGCGTAATATCCATGCCAATTGCATTGCTCTTAGAATGGAACTCTAAGCAAAGAATGCCGTCCCCTAAGTCAATTAAGCTTGCACCGCTATTTTTCTTTAATACGCCATGTTTCTCTTTCAATTGTTTTAAAGAAATCGCCTTTTTATTACGAACGATTTGTTTGTATTCACCGTTATCATAGTAATAGCTTTCGCCATTATCATGTTTATAGAATGATGTAACGCCGTTCTCAATCATTTCTTTTATCCAATTTGGAACAACCCCGCCGTTCTCTTCCATCTTCTGAACGGACTTCTCAACACCAATTGCATCCCAAATTTCAAATGGACCTTGCTCCCAGCCGAAGCCCCATTTCATCGCATTATCAATTGCGACAATATCATCAGCAATTTCTTTCGTAAGCTTTGCTGCATATAAAAGAGTTGGTGTAATAATGTTCCATAACAATTCACCAGCGCGGTCCTTTGCATATACAAGCGCTTTCAATTTATTCGCTAATCCTTTTTCTTGTTTGCTTATTTCAATAGAAGCTGCTTTTAATTTTTTACGCGCTTCATATTCCATCGTTTCAGGATTTAACTCTAAAATCTCTTTTCCTTGTTTTAAGAAGAAACCTTGACCTGTTTTGCTTCCGAGCCATTTTCTTTCTAACATATCGTGCATGAAAGCTGGTACTTTGAAGACTTCGCGCTCTTCTTCTTGTACATTTTCATATACGTTATTTGCAACGTGAACGAATGTATCTAATCCGACAACATCTAATGTGCGGAACGTTGCGCTTTTCGGACGGCCAATTAATGGACCTGTTACAGAATCTACTTCTCCAATGCTGTAGCCGCGTTTTACCATTTCTTGCAGCGTTACAAGTAGTCCGTACGTACCGATGCGGTTTCCAATAAAGTTTGGTGTGTCCTTTGCAACAACAACACCTTTGCCAAGTACATCTTCACCAAATAATTTCATGAAGTCTAACACATGTGGATCTGTATCTTTTGTCGGTATAATCTCAAGAAGTTTTAAATATCGTGGTGGATTAAAAAAGTGCGTTCCTAGGAAGTGTTTTTTGAAGTCATCTGAACGCCCTTCGATCATCTTTTCAACGGAAATACCCGATGTATTTGAGCTCACAATAGAACCTGGTTTACGAACAGCTTCTACCTTTTCAAATACTTTCTTTTTAACATCTAAATTTTCAACAACAACTTCAATAATCCAATCAACATCAGCAAGGCGGTCCATATCATCTTCCATATTGCCCGCTTCGATTAATGCTAGGTTTCCTTTTACTGTAAGAGGAGCTGGTTTTTGCTTTAACAACTTTTGCAGCGCTCCGTTACTGAAACGATTTCGTACACTTTTATGTTCTAATGTAAGTCCCTTCGCTTCTTCTTCCTTTGTTAGCGATGGTGGTACAATATCAAGCAATAATGTCGGTATACCGATGTTAGCTAAATGTGCAGCAATTCCAGACCCCATTACACCAGAACCAAGAACTGCAGCCTTTTTAATTTGGAACATCCAATTCTCCCCCTTATTCTTGAATGAACGCTCATTCAATTTTTCGACAAACATCGCAATCAATGAGTGAGCCTCTACTAATAAATATATGCTAACGTTTTAATTTTCGCAATATATTTAAAAATAAAATTTTCTGAACTTATTTCTTTTTTCATATTTTGGACATGATATGTAGTGAACTTCCTTTCTTAAAACACTTGATCAAACGGAGGAAACTAATGGCTAAAATGAAAAAAAATCCATCAAAAGCAGGTATTAGCTCAACAAGCGTAACAGGAACTGCTGGCCCAGTTGATCGCGGCATTGAAAAAGGCCGCCAAGGAAATAATCAACAATATAAGAAGCAAAACATGGGTGAAAAATAATAGTACAAATATAGGCAGCGAGCATGGCATAATGAAAATGGGCTATATCGCTGTCTATTTCATACATAAAAGAGGGTACATAATGAAACGAACCATTGCACTACTTGTTATTTCAGCTACGCTATTTATTACAATGATTTTTTCTTTATATGCGCATAGGCAAAAAGTTAAGGCCAATCAGCCTGATATATCGGGAAAATATGGCGTGACGATTGATGCAAAAACAGGAGAAATTTTATACGGAAAACATGAACATGAACGCTCCTATCCGGCGAGTGTTACGAAAATGATGACTACTCTCCTTTTGCTGGAGAATGTAAAAGAAGATGAAGAAATTACTGTTACAGAACATGCGATAAAAACAGAAAGCCAAAGTAAAAAAATTACACTGCACGCCGGAGAAAAGTTAAAGCGCGATGAGGCATTAAAACTCATGCTTGTCATTAGCGCCGATCCAATTGCCGAATCGATTGCAGAGCATATCGCCGGTTCCAAAGAAAAGTTTGTAAAAATGATGAATGATCGAGCAAAACAACTCGGAGCAAATCATACAGCATTTAAAAATGCCAGCGGAGCTGATGCACTTGGTAATAAACTTTCACCATACGATTTGGCACTTATTACAAAAGAAGCATTAAAATACCCAATCGTATTGAAAGATATGAATACGATTCATACAACATTGCACACATCTATGCAAACGAAAAAGATCGCAAACTACGGACGGGAAGAATTGTACGCTGATCCATATGCGATTGGAAGTAAGAGCGGTCTTTCCGCATTAGCAGAATATACAGTCATTACAATAGATGAAAAAGACGGAAAAAGAGTGATTAACGTTGTCCTCTCTACCGGCCGTAAAACAGTGTATCCCGATGCCAAAAAGATGGCAGAATATGCTTTTGAACAATTAAAATAACCAAGGAAGTTTCAACTTCCTTGGTTATTTTTTAACCATGCCTTTTAATACAAATGCTACGTTAGCTGGACGTTCCGCTAAGCGGCGCATGAAATAGCCGTACCAATCGTTTCCATATGGTACATATACGCGCATTTTATATCCTTCTTTCACAAGATCAAGTTGACGCTCTGTGCGAATGCCGTATAACATTTGGAATTCAAACTGATCACGCGGAATATTGTATTCTTCAGCAAGTTTTTTTGTATATTCAATAATTGCATCATCATGTGAAGCAATCGCTGTATAATTTCCATTTAATAAGTGCGTTTTAATAATCTTTTTATAATTTTCATCTACATCTTTCTTTTCTGGGAATGCAACTTCCTCAGACTCTTTATATGCCCCTTTTACAAGACGTAAATTTGGTGTATACGCATTTAAATCATCTATATCTTTTTCAGTACGATATAAATATGCTTGAATTACTGTACCAACATTGTCATATTCTTCTTTTAACTTCTTAAAGATGTCAATTGTTTTTCCGCAGCGTGAATAGTCTTCCATATCAATTGTTACAAACACACCGTTTTCTTTCGCTGCCTCTAAAATACGGCGCATATTATTCATAACTAAATTTTCTGAAATGTCTAGACCCATAGAAGTCATTTTTAATGAGAGCTGAGAATCTAGTTTTTCACGACCGATTGCACGAATCGCTTCAATCGACTCATCCGCCATCTCATTTGCCTCTGCTTCGTTATCAACAAATTCCCCCAAATAGTCGATCGTAACACAAAGGTTTTGTCTGTTTAAATCTTTAATAGCAGCTACTGCTAAGTCAATTGTTTCTCCCGCAACAAAGCGTCCTGCGCCAAAGCGTAAACCGTACTTTTTCGCTAATTTTGTTAACGCTCTATTTTTTGATAAAAACAAGAAAGAATTACGCATTAATTGTTCCATGTCTTTCACCCCTATGACTGTACTTTGTCTGTTTTTTTCCCCTCTTCTAAATTATATCATTGTTTAAAATTATTTGATACAAATAATTATTTAGATAATTAACACAATAATACA
Source organism: Bacillus cytotoxicus (assembly GCF_023715645.1). Lineage (GTDB taxonomy): Bacteria > Bacillota > Bacilli > Bacillales > Bacillaceae_G > Bacillus_A > Bacillus_A cytotoxicus_A. Next base: position 48,691 of record NZ_JAMBOP010000009.1, read on the forward strand.
AGAATGTTTACATATCTAAACTTTAAAAGGAAAAATCATCTGAAAAATTTTTCGACATTCCAAAGTGTTAAGTGATGCATAGTCAATTACATCTCTCAGCAGTAAATTCGACAAATGGTTTTCATATCCCATCCTATAGCCAAAACGAAGATACCCATTTGATCCCATACGACAAATGAACATTATATAAAAATAATTCGTAACTACTCAGTCGCTCTATGAAAAACAGGCAGAAAAGCATTTTTTAAGTGGTTGAGGGGGACTGGCTATGTATAGGAGCGGTCAGTCGCTCTCAACCACCTAAAAAGAAGAACAGTTTTATGTTGCTTTTCAACTTATACATATTCACTTCGATTTACTAACAAAACAAATCTCTGCTATAGCAGGATACAACATGCTCCCTACTGGCTCGCTACCTTTGTTTTAAACCGCGCATGTGGCAGAAAAAGGAATTGACCGCTTCTACGCACGGCCAGTCCCTCTCAACCTCCCCTAAAAAAAGAGCGGTTTTCTGTTGCTTTTCAACTTATACATATTCATTTCGATTTACTAACACACAAATCTCCGTTATAGCAGGATACAACATGCTCCCTACTGGCTCGCTACCTTTGTTTTAAACCGCGCATGTGGTAGAAAAAGGCACTGACCGCTACTATGCACGGCCGGTCCCTCTCTCCTCCCTAAAAAGAAAAGCGGGTTTATGTTTGTGTTCTTTCCTTCTTACTTCTTTTGTCTATGCTCGTCATTCAACCTCTTGATTTCTGCAATTAACTGAATCATTTCTTCTTTCGCATCTGGATACGTTTCATTCCAATGCTTTACAAGAGCTGGCATCGTTTTAGCGATATACGAATATAACGCCCATTTCTCAACCTTTTGCTTATATTCTTCATTACTCTCACCTAGTAACAACTCTGTATACTTCTCTAACAAGCCATCAAACTGTTCTTGAAATTTTTCACTCATTCCGTTGATCTCCCCTTCAGACTTCTTTTATATTTAATATTAAAGAAATTACAAGATAGGAACAAATTTCCTACGCCACTTGTTTCCTCCCTTTGTTTTCACATCGCCCGTGGCAGAAAAAGGCACTGACCGCTCCAAGCATGGCCAGAACCTCTCGTCCATCTAAAAAAAGCGGGTTTTTTGTTGGGTTTCAAGTTACATTTATATAAATATATATCCACCTTGATTTTTTAACATCTAAGTTACTGTTATGTAAAACAAAAAGTGCTTTGCCACTTGCTTCCTCCCTTTGTTTTCACATCGCCCGTGGCAGAAAAAAGGCACTGACCGCTCCAAGCATGGCCAGAACCTCTCGTCCATCTAAAAAAAGCGGGTTTTTTGTTGGATTTCAAGTTACATTTATATATGAAAAGAAGCAGCCTAATGTAGCTGCTTCCCTTGCACTCTATAACTTCGACTGCACAGATTGTAACTTTTTCTCCATTGAACTAACTTTATCACGGCGATCATCAACGCGAATATTTGTTGCTACGCGGCCTGCACCTTTAGAAAACGGAACTTCATGCATTTGCTGAATCACTTCAAATAATACTGGAAGTTCTCCTTCAATAATTGTATTCATCGGTGTTAATTGATACTTCACGCGATCTGCATTTTTCTCAAGTACTTTTTGTATTTCTGCTACATATTCACTTACACTTGTATTCCCTGTTCCAACTGGAATAATGGTAACATCAACAATTGCCATGTTTGTTCACCTCTTCTATAGATTCCTCATTATTGTACAAGATTTTCTTTCTTATTAGAAATATATCGGCGATTCGTCACAAAATAAAGTGAAACTTCCATCAGTGACGCTTTTTTCACTGATGGAAAGCCCTCACCAATCGGGCTTTTACGGGCAGTTTTCTTCCTCGTGGTTCCCTGGCCTGTACTGCCCGTTAATGCGAGATAAAGAGTTTTCGACAATGTTTGACAAATATTCACCTCAAAAAAATGGCTGCCTGGAAAATCCCGACAGCCTGAATCTCTATTTGTTTACTTTAAATTGTTCTACTACCTTTTCTAGATCGTGCATTTCCACTGTTAATTGCTTCATCGTTCCTGATACTTTTTCTAGATGAGCTACTTGCGTTTCTGTCGCTGCATTCACTTCTTCTGATACAGCTGCACTCTCTTGACTCGTTTCAGCGATAGTTTGCATCACTTGTGTAATATCCTTCTGTTCATGTCCAATCATTTGTACTTCTGTAGAAATTCTTTCAACGGAAGTAATGATTGTATTTACAACAGAAATAACAATTCGGAATGATTGTTCTGCATCTTTCGTTACATGCTCTTGCACGTTAGCAATGTCTTTTAAATTCCCAATCACTTCTACAACGCGAGCTACTTCTTGTTGCACTTCTGCAATAATAGAAGCAATATCGCCAGTCGCTTCTTTTGACTGTTCTGCTAATTTTCGTACTTCTTCCGCAACAACAGCAAAACCTTTTCCTTGTTCCCCTGCACGCGCTGCTTCAATGGAAGCATTTAATGCTAATAAATTTGTTTGATCAGAAATTCCTTTAATCAGCTCAACGACATTTTGAATAGATTGTACACTATGATCAAGTTTTTCAGCTGCGGTCTCTGTTTCAAACACAACGGAAGAAGACTCATCTTTTGTATTCACTAAACGTTGCATCGTTTTTAAGCCACTTTGTGACGCTTTGTCTGCTTGATTCGTTACATCTTTAATAGAAGTTACTGAGTCATTCACTTGACCTACAGACTGTTTCATATTTTCTAGCTGCGCTGAAATTTCCTCCACACTATTCGCTAATGTTGACGCACCGCCCGTCACATCATCCATCGCACTGGAAACTTCCTTGCTTGAAGCAACTGTCTCATTTGTTAAATAATGCAAGTCATCTGCTGATTGTTGCACTGATGATACATTATGTTTAATACGGCTAACCATTTCATTCATTTGTCCAACCATATCGTTAAAGTGCTTTGTAAGTACACCCACTTCATCGTTCGTTTGCACTTTCATTTGTAGCGTTAAGTCTCCTTCCGCTACTTTTTGTACTTGATTCGTTAATGATTGAAGTGGTTTTATTAATCTTCTTGCAAAGAAATAGGATACAAGAATTGCGGCAAGCACACCTATACACGCCAACCCTATAAATGTATTTCTTAACGTTGCTAATAAACTGTCCACTTCTTCTTTCGGATAGACAATTCCGATTTTCCATGGCATAGATTGCATTGGCTGACTATATGCAACGACATCTTTCCCTTTTAACTTCGTAACGACAAAATCATTTTTTTCTTGTTTTAAACTTTGAATTAGTGGTTCTTTTGATACATCTTTTCCAACTTTATCTGGATACACTAATCCCATATTTTTGTCATTTACAACGAACATTTCTCCTCCATAGTTATACTGGATGTTATGAAGCAACTTTTGGATTGTACCTAATGACACATCCATCGCTACAACACCAAGTACTTCTGAACCATCTGAAGATAAAAGTGCTTTTGAAACACCAACACTTAATTGTCCTGTTGCAATTTCATATTGCGGCTGTCCCCAGTGTACATTTTTCGTATCATTTACAGCAGCCTTATACCATGGTCTTGTCGTTGGATCATATCCTTCTGGTACTTTTCCACCATCCGCAAGATTCGCACTTAATGTCTTTTTATCCTTCGTTCCGATATAAAGGTCTAAAATATCAGGGTGATTATTTTTAAACTCGAGAAACTCCTTCATTATTACTGATTCTTCTTCTGGTATAACCCCGTCTTGTAACATTCCAACAATTCTTCCGTTATTGGAATAGTATTTTATATCTTCCCCAATACCAGTAATAAACGTATTCATTTGTTCTGTTAACAAACCCATCGTGTTATGAGAATATTGACTGAGAACACGAGACTCTTTCTCTTTTTCTAACTGATATACAGTTGTTCCTAAAATAGCAAACATTATTGAAATAAGTACTGAAAATACAACTGTTACTTTCCAACGTAAACTTCTCATCATTCTTAATCCTCCTAACCCCTTCTTCTTTAATTCCATACCCCCGTATATATATTATTATATTAAGGGTAAGTGATATTTGTAAAACCTTAATCTTCTTTTGTGTTAAAGTTTTCATAAAACCATTTCTATGTCCCTGTAAAATCACTGTACTTGTATTCCAGAGAAGAGTTCTTTATTCTTAAGACACAAGAATTTTTCGTTCGGGAGGAATTATGTTACAGAGATTCGGTTTTTCACAATATGAAAGTCAAGCATATGAAGTTCTCGTGTCAAGCGAAGAGCCACTTGATGCAACGAGCATCGTAAAGTATTCCGGTGTTCCAAAGGCAAAAATATACGAAATATTAGTACGCCTCGTCGATAAAGGCATGGTGATGGATTCTGTTTCAGAAAAGAAAAAGCTATATACAGCTCTTCCGCTTCAACTTGCTATCGGAAAATTAACTACAGAATTCCAAGCAAATATTGAAGAGTTACAAAACAACGTATCGAAAAAACTATTTACAGATGATCGTGTATGGAGCTTAAAAGTACAATCTTCTATTCACGCACAAAGTAAACAACTTGTGCAAAGCGCGAAGAAATCCATTCGGATGTCTGCATGGAATGATACATTCCTAGAGTATATGCCGCTTCTAGAAGAAAAGAAAAAACAAGGCGTCGAGATAGAAGCGCTTATTGTCGGAAGCCTCAATACGACATTAGAAAACATCCATCTCCTCATCCCAACAGAAGAGCACCATGCGCTTGAGCGCTTTTTACTCATCATTATTGATGATCGTGAAATTTTATTTGCGGGCGCTGAGCAAAACTCATGGCAAGCAATGAAAACAATGTCCCAGCCATTCGTTAAATTTTTCATAGAGTTTTTCTATCATGACGTTGCCCTTGCGAAAATTACCGAGAAACATCATGATTTATTTATGAATGATGAAGAAATCCGAAACCTCTTAATGAAACTACGTTATTAAAAAACGGACATGTATTCCTACTCATGTCCGTTCTTCATTTTGCTTCTTAATATCCGATAATAATGAAATGATTTGCTCATTTTGTTTGATTTGTTCCTCTGAGTTTATATAGATAAATCGAATCCAGCGAAATACAAAACAAAGCATCAAAATAGGAATTATAGTAACTAGAAAACCAATTATAGATCCTACCATCATAAATAGCCCTCCTCTTTTATATAAATCTATATTCATTTCCCGACATACAAGTCACCGCTCCTAGCATGGCCAGTTGCTCTCGCCCATCTAAAAAGACAATGGTTTTCTTCCTTTTTTTCATAGATAGACTGAGTAGTTACAAAAATAGACATCTTCAAAAGATGCCTATTTTCAAAATCTCTATTTATTTACTTGCTTCTTATTTAAATACCAATACACCGGTAATCCTGTTAACACGATAGCAATTGACAAGAAACATCTACTTGGCTCATTAATAATCGCACTTCCAATTACAAATAATGATCCTAAAATTGCTAATACTGGTACGATTGGATATAAAGGTACACTATATTCACGTTTTTGTCCTGCATTACGCTTTCTTAAAATGAACACCCCGATAAATGTCATAACATAGAAAATATAAATAATAAATACGGAAATCTCGGACAATTCATTCGGGTCACTAACAAGCATTAAAATAATACCGAGTGCAATCTCAGTAAAAATTGCGTTTGCTGGCGTTTGAAACTTATCATTAATTTTTGAAATAAATTTTGAAAACGGAAGCTGACCGCGCTCTGCCATTGATACCGGGATACGTGGGAATGTTAAAATTTTTCCATTTAAGCATCCAAATATTGAAACAATAACACCTATACTAATCAATTTTCCGCCATATTGGCCTAATAACATATCAGCTGCTGTTGCTGTTGCATTCTCACTTAAGGTAACAATTTGCGCTGCTGGTAAAATTTTTAATAGTGCCATATTAATTAATACATATGCTGCTGTTACAATAAGAATCCCAACTGTCAATGCTTTTGGTAATAGCTTTGTTGGATTTTTCATTTCACCGCCGATAGACGCGAGTAGAATCCAGCCATCATATGCAAATAATGTTGCTAAAATTGCCATCCCCATGCTTTGATTTGCAGACTCCGGTACAACAACATGAAATACATCGCTATTCCCTTTCCAAAATCCCATTACAATAATAAGTATAATTGGAATCATTTTTCCAATTGTTGTTATCGTTTGAACAATGCCCCCATACTTTGTTCCCACACTATTTATAATACCGAGGAACACAACTGTTCCAATCGCAATTGGTAAATTCCACACTTTATCAATATGAAAAAAGTTTAACATTAACGAACTAAAGTACATTCCTAATGTCCCGATAATTGCTGGTCCGTATACAAGTGTTTGCATCCATCCAGATAAATAACCCCAAAACTTACCATAAATCTCCTCTAGATATGTATACAAACCACCATTTTTCGGAATTTGCGCTCCGATTTCTGCAACCGTTAAGCCACTTGCTAAAGTTAAAATTCCCCCTATTACCCAAGCAAAGATTGCCATGTTAGAACTTCCTGCATAATCCAATACCTTACCTGGCTTCATAAATACGCCGGATCCGATAATTGTTCCGACAACGATTGATAATGCAACCGTTAGGCCAATTTTATTTTTGTCATCGTGATGCATAACTGTTTGTCCTCCCTCTAACCCTAGTTTGATTTAAATAAAAAAACACCCATCCCTAAAAAAAGGGACGAGTGTTATATTCGTGGTTCCACCCTTGTTCCAATTGACATGAAGACACAAAGGGCCAATTGCTCAAGTTTCAGATAACGGCGATTGCCGGCAAACAATTACTAGATGCTCATTCACTGCTGCAGTTCAAAGGTGGTAAACTATTCTTTCGTATTAGGAAGCTCACAGCCTAAGGCTTCCCTCTCTGAAAATCGTAAAAAATAGATCATGTCCTTATCAATACTTTTATACTGTCGAATTTTATTGTTATTTTTCATTATATTGAATTTTTTTAAAAAAGCAAGTGTGTTCTATATTACGCATGAAATTATTCCGGTATAATATAACAGTTATATAAAAAATAACCATTAGCGCCGCTTTTCTTTTTCCCGTGCTCACTTCTACGCATAGCCAGTTGTTCTCGCCCACCTAAAAAAGGCGCTTTTTTATCATTTCTCAATTTGTAAATCACCTCTATGCTAAACATAACATGTTCTACACTTGCTCCCGCTCTCCGTTTTAAACCTCGCACGTGGCAGAAAAAGGCCCTAACCGCTTCTACGCATGGCCAGTTGCTCTTACCCATCTAAAAAAGGCGCTTTTTTTATCATTTTTCTATTTGTAAATCACCTCTATGCTAAACATAACATGTTCTACACTCGCTCCCTCTCTTTGTTTTAAACCTCGCACGTGGCAGAAAAAGGAACTGACCGCTTCTACCCATAGCCAGTTACTCTTGCCCATCTAAAAAAGGCGCTTTTTTTATCATTTTTCTATTTGTAAATCACCTCTATGCTAAACATAACATGTTCTACACTCGCTCCCTCTCTTTGTTTTAAACCTCGCACGTGGCAGAAAAAGGAACTGACCGCTTCTACCCATAGCCAGTTACTCTTGCCCATCTAAAAAATGCGCTTTGTCATTTTATATTTATAAAGAAAAAGAGTTAACCGAAATCCGCTAAAGCAGTATTTCAGGTTAACTCCTTCTTTATATGATAACAACTATCTTCTCTTATGCCTCTTGTAGTTGTCCATCTTCACGATCCATTACTTTCTTTAATAGCACAGTTTGAACGACAGTAAAAAAGTTACTTGTAATCCAGTACAAAACAAGTCCTGACGGTGCAGCAGATCCCATAAACAAAATCATTGCTGGCATCATAAATTGCTGAACTTTTAATACTTGACTTTGTTCTCCTGTCATATTAGATTGAAATACCTTCATCTGCAGGAATGTTCCCATAGCAGCAAGGACAGGTAAAATGTGATAAGGATCTGGATGTCCTAAATTTACCCACAAGAAAGAAGCTGAACGAATCTCTTCCGTATGACTAATGGCATAATACAATGCTGAGAAGACCGGCATTTGTAGCAAGATTGGTAAACATCCCATCATCGGGTTCACACCGCTCGTTCTCATTAAAATCATCATTTCTTGTTGGTATTGCTTTTGTTTCTCCGGATTTTTCGTCACATCGCCATATTTTTCCTTCAATTTCTGAAGCTCTGGCTGCATTTTCTTTGTTTTCAATTGGCTACGATATTGCGTAATCGTCAGTGGCAATAATATCGTACGAACTACAATCGTAATGATAATAATGGCAATCCCAAAGCTATGATTCGGCAAATGGTGCGCCACAAACTGCAACATAACAGAAATTGGATATACAATATAGTGATTCCAAAATCCAGGACTATTCGCATCAATTGGTGCTGCATTTGCATTCGCATTTGCATTACCACACCCTGATAAAACAACAACAAGTAATAATGATAAACTTACGAGCCAAGCTCGGTATGATTTAAACATATATATTCCTCCAATGTTTCATAATTTGTTAACGAAACATTGGTATATACGGACCTACATCATCACTCTCTCCACTTGCTTCTTGCCTGCGGACTGAGCGGGCCATTCCATGTCTATAAAAGATAGAGAAAAACGAAATATTCCCTATATGCTTCTCGTATGTTTCAACAAATACGAAAGCTTTCTGTCTCCCTCTATATGTTTGCTGGCGCACAAAACGCGAAACATTAGTTAGAAACAAAACTTCTAATAAACAAAACGCCGTTGTTACAACAGATATATATAACGTTGCATCTTGCAACAGAAATTCCATCTCTTCACATCCTTATGACAGGATTATATCATACTACTTCAACATGTAAATTCCTTATATTTTACATATTTATGTTTTTTGTACATAGATTTAAGTTGTAAAAATTTTATAAAATTTTTGCATACTAATAAAACTATTGTCAGCTGTTGAAAAAAGCATTATTCTCTTCTTGTAATCAAAAACGAATATGGAGATGAAAACAGACATGGGCCAACTAGGAGACGCCGATTACGTTCCCGATACCGCCTTTTTATCATTCCCAGCTGCAAAAACATGGCATTTAGAATTCGTCATTCAACTAATTGTTATTTTAGTTGCTTCAATTTTTTATGCGGTTTCAATGAATATGTTTTTTATTCCACATCACATGATTAGTGGCGGCTTTACGGGTGTTGGGATGATTATCGGTTATTTAATGCACTACAACATTGGTGCACTCATCTTTTTATTAAATGTTCCATTGCTCTTTCTTAGCTATTTTTATTTAGGAAAGAAAACTACTTTTTTAACGGCATATTTCGTTACTATATCGACGCTTGCGATGAACGTTATTCCCGTTCACCAAATCTCAGATGATATTTTATTATCTTCTGTCTTTGGCGGTGTGCTGTGCGGGGCTGCAACAGGAATCATTTTCCGATTTGCTTCTTCGACAGGCGGATTCGATATTATTGGGTTAATTGTCGCAAAACATAGAGACATTTCGATCGGATCCATTATTTTTGCCTTTAACCTCATTCTACTTGTAATCGCTGGTTTTATTTTTGGGTGGGATATTACACTTTACACACTTATCAGCCGATTTGTAGCAAGTAAAGTAATCGATTCCATTCATACGAAGCACATTAAATTAACAGTGATGACTGTTACCGAAAAAGGAGATATGGTGAAAAGCGCATTGCTCCAAAACGGGATTCGCGGTGTAACAATGGTTGATGCTGTCGGTGGATATACAAATCATAAGAAAAAAATGATTTATACAGTCGTTACGCGCTATGAACTAGGAGAAATTAAACGTCTGATAAGGTACGTTGATCGTCATGCTTTTATTAATATTACAGAAACAGTAGAAGTAGTCGGGCGATTTAAACGTATATAACAAAACGCAAGGATGATGTCCTTGCGTTTTTATTTTTCACTTTATGATGTCATTGGATAACGCATACCAAAATTCAAAATATCTGATAATTATTTTTATTCGAATCTAAAACATGTTATACTATGTATACATTATAAAAGTAAGCAATACATATAACACCTTATTTCATATATAAATCTAGATTGGGAAAACGACATCTCTGCCACAAGCAAGACTAAAATGGATTTATATATTGGTTCTCCTATTCAAATTATGATGATAAAGGAGCAAAACATATGAACAAAAAAATTAAAATGATTATCGCAACATTATTTGCCATAGTAGGCGGTCTCTTATGCTTTTGGACAAATACTCATATCGGTGAAAATGTATATGTTAATGGGATCGACTCCTTTGTAAACGCTTCCGTTTTTGGTTCGTTTATTTTTTTCCTTTTCAATTCAGCAGAAAATGCTAGAAAAACGACGCTTTTAACAATGATCGGTATCGTTGGCGCTTGCATCTCATTTTCAACAACGAATTATGATTTACTGCTGCAAATTAGCACAGCTTTCTTCCACGGTCTGTGGACGTGGTTTATCGCATTTTGCATGGCCGATATCTTTCACTTACTACAAGATGACAGTCATGTTCAGATGGAAAGTAATTCATAATCATTTCTTACCATATCAAATAACCACTAATTTATAGAAATAGTGGGCGTAATAACAAATAAAAGACCATCCTTATTCAGTTCACTTTGAAAAAGGATGGTCTTTTTCTATCATATATCTCCATTTTAATTTCCCGACATATCGATTGCGGCTATACAGAAGAACCTGCACTTGCTTGCTCCCTTTGTTTAAAACCTCGCATGTGGCAGGAAAGGGCACTGACCGCTTCTATGCATGGCCAGATGCCCTCTCCCCCTCTAAAAGAAAGGGGGGTGTCATTTTTTTACTTATATATTTAGTTTCTCAACTAAATCACTATAAATACAGGTTTCACTTTATGACAATGTAAAGCGCTTCGTTTGTTCACTCAATTCATGAATTTGCGCTGCCATTTCTTGCACTTCTTGTGTAAACACATTCATATGTTGTGCCACTTCTTCTATTGTAACACTTACTTCCTCAGTAGCTTCAGCTGTTTCTTCACTTGCAGCCGTGACAGACAATACTTCCGTGTGAATCACGCCCTGCTGCTGTTTCATCGTTTCCATTTTTTCAATCACATGCTGCAGTGACTGATTTAATTCGTTTGAAATATATTGCAGTGCTTTCATTTGCTCTGCTACAACACTTACTTGATTAAACTGCGCATCATATTGCTGCAACGCTTGTGACAGTTGTTCTGTCGTACCAGACGCTTCTTGCTGCATCTTATAAATTAGCTGACGAATATTTCCTGTTTGCTCTGAGGTACGGTCTGCTAACACTTTCACTTCGTCTGCTACAACGGCAAATCCTCTGCCAGACTCTCCCGCTCTAGCTGCTTCAATTGCGGCATTCAAGGAAAGCATATTCGTTTGCGCCGCAATGTCCTCGATTGTATATAAAATGTCTCCCGTATGTCCTACTTGTGTTAACAAAGAATTGACTGTATCTTCAAATTGATAGAACGTCTCTTTCATTTCTTTCCCTTGCATAACTGTATTATGCAACATTCCCTGGCCTTCTTCGCCAGCCTGTGCCATCGCCTGAGAAATACTTTTCATATCCCCTACCGCATGTTCAACGCCGCGTATTTCTTCTTCAAAAGAATGCATCGCACTCGAAACTTGTTCCATCGAAGAAACAGTTTGTGCATTACTATTTGTAATTTCTTGACTCGATAATAAAATAGTCTGGTTCTGTTCTTTCATCTCATGTGTAGAAGACAGTAATGTTTCTGATGTTTGCGTTACAGAGTGTGTCGCCTTCTGTACACCTTGCAATATTCCTCTTAAATTCTCCATCATATATCCGAAAGAACGAATCATATGTCCAATCTCATCTTTTTTACGAGATGAAATACGAAGTTCTCTTAAATCCCCTTCTGCAATTCGTTTCGTTTCTTCTTTCAACGTATGAAGTGGCTTTAACCCTCGATAAATAAAATAGAACAAGCATACAAAGGCAGCGGCCACAATTCCTATATTAATAAGAGCCATTTTCACCATTCGATCTGACAACAAGTTATGCATAATCGTGTCGACAACAGAAGCTTTTATATCCATTCCTAGCGCTCCATAAACTTGGCCCTTTTTATCTTGCAACGGCACAAGAACGGACATGTATTTCCCGTAGTTTTCATCATTTATAATGGGACTGTATACCCATTCACCTTGTTGCAGCTTTTTGAGTTCTGCCTGACTACTATCAGACTTCTCCCCAATCGGTGAAGCTTCTTCTGAATTTGGCTGTCCATCAATCATAATAACCGCTTCATCCTTCTTAAAATTCAGCGTATATACATACAATGTACCGTTATATTCACGCATTTCATTTAATGTAGTTCGCAGCTTTTCATATGTATCATTTTTTTGGGGATCTTTTAACCACAATTCATATGTATCTTTATCAAATTGCTTTTTCATTGCCTCAACTTGAACCTTCCCTAACTCACCAATTGTTTGTTCCCCAGTTCCTTTCGCGGTAAAGTATAAAAATATAAAATTCATACTCGCCAGCCCTAGGATGACTACAAATACAATTCCTAAAATTCGTGTTCGTAAGCTCATAGAAGTTCTCCTTTTAAATTAATTTATTAATCCAAACATAAGGAATATTAGATTCAGAAAATAAGTTTAAAAACCAATCACATCTTTGAATTGTAAATATGCAAAGCTTAAAATATCCGATAATCTTCCTAATCAAAATTTCAAATACATTATATTATGTATATAACATAAAATTACGTACTATATAAGTGCAAATTGAAAAAACAATATAAAAAAATAAGTAATGGAAAAAAGTTACTAAACTATCTATACAAAAAGGCAGTGCTTCTCATAGCGGAAGCACTGCCTTTCTCAACATGAAATGGATCATTTTAATTTACTGTGTGTGTGCAAACACACGCTTAATTTCTTTACGGAATCGCACAGCTACACTTACCACCACAATCACAACAACACCGATAATAATCTTCCCGATATGATCTTCAAGCAATCCAAAAATAGCATCTATGTTGCCACCTAACCAATAACCGCCTACTAAGAAGAATGCTACCCAAAACAATGCCCCGCAATAAACTGTTATCGCAAAGCGGCGAAATGGTAAATTAATAATTCCTGCAAAATATCCTGTAAAATGGCGTACACCAGGAATAAAGAATGCAACAAATATTAAGGAATGCCCATACCTATCGAACCACTTCCGCGTTAAATCAATTTTACGCTGCGTTAAAAAAACATACTTACCGTACTTTTGAATAAATGGCATACCGAGCTTGTTTCCTACAAAATATTGAATTGTCATCCCAATACTTGTCCCTAAAAAAGAGAAAATGATTAATAGTGGTAAGTGTAGCTCACCTGTGTGTGCTAAATATCCTGCATAAGCTAATGTTGGTTCTCCCGGAAACGGAAGTGCAATATATTCTAACAGTAACCCAACAAGTACAACATAGTATCCATACTGTTGAAATAATTCGTGAACCCATTCCATGTTGACATCTCCTTTTCTTGTTGATACACAATCTTCTAAACGTACTTATTTGTTATTTTTATTGTATAAAAACTTATAGAAAACTGCTATTGTAATAACTTACAAGAAGCTTACATTTTTGTAAGGAGAGGACAAGAGCAACTCCCACTTCTCATATAACGTTGAAAGATTCGTTTAACTTTTTCACTTCTTCCTCAATTTTCTTCACATCAATCCGTTCAAATAACGGTGATATATTCAAAATATGCTTTGGAATTTCAGTCTTATAAGACCACCCGCTCTTTAAAACTCCTAACATTTGCTGTACTTGCGCGGACGAAAATGGAAGAAACGGTGCTAATACTTGTGCAAAATTCACGATGAGGTGAATACAGTTTCTCATCGTGTCATTGCACGCTGTCTTATCCTCTTTTATTTGTTTCCACGGCTGCCTTTCATCAAAATATTTATTTGCATAGCGAATCTGTTCAAAAATTGTCTCCAGTGCTTGTTTAAAATATGCTTTTTCAATAAATTCTCCTACTTCAACGTATAATTCTTTTAGCTTTTCTTCAATTTCTTCATTCATTTGACCAGTTGGTACAGTATTCTCATAATATTTTTCAAGAAACTTCAGCGTTCTATTTACAAAATTTCCGTACGCTCCTAACAATTCACTATTATGACTATAAATGAATTCTCGCCATGAAAAATCCGTATCTCGATTTTCAGGAGCATTTACAGTTAAAAAATAGCGGATCGAATCCGGATGATATTCTTTCAATATGTCTGGAACCCAAACAGCCCAATTTTTACTCGTTGATAACTTTCTTTTTTCAACTGTTAAATATTCATTCGAAACAATATATTTAGGCAACGCTTCTGATTGTATTCCCTGCAAAATAGCTGGCCAAATAATTGTATGAAATGGAATATTATCTTTGCCGTGCACATAATACGTTCGGGTATCCTCTCGCCAAAACTGTGAATCATCACTGTTTGTTTCTTGCGCCCATTGCTTACTTGCTGAATAATATCCAGACACAGCTTCGATCCACACATACACCTTCTTATCTTCGTATCCGGAAACAGGAACGCTCACGCCAATTGGTAAATCTCTTGAAACAGCACGGTCTTGTAAACCTTCTCGTAAATAGCGCAGCGTTAGTTGCACAGCGTTCTCACGCCACGTGCCATTTTGTTTCACTGTTTCTACATACTCTTCTAACTGCTTCTGTAATAATGTTAAAGCAAAATAAAAATGCTCTGTCTCCTTAATTGTCGGCTCATTGCCGCACAATTTACATGTTTTCCCGAGCAAATCTATCGGATCTAAAATCGCAGAACACGCATCGCACTGATCCCCGCGCGCCCCTGCACCGCAATGCGGACAAATACCTTCCACATAACGATCCGGCAAAAATTGTTCGCAAGTTTCGCAGTATGTTTGCTCTACTGTCTTTTTATAAATAAACCCCTTTTCCAAAAGCTCTAAGAAAATGTTCTGAACAACTTGATGGTGAGTAGCAGCGTCAGTACGAGCATAATAATCATATGAAAACCCAAGCTTCTGAAAACACCGTTCAAATTCCTCATGATAGCGATCCGCAATAGTTTTTACACTTACCCCTTCCTGCTTAGCACGAATCGTAATCGGTGTACCATTACAATCACTTCCCGATACATATAACACATTGTCTCCTTTTAAGCGATAATAACGTGCTAAAATATCTCCTGGCAGCAAACTAGCAATATGACCAAGATGCAACGATCCATTTGCATATGGCCAAGCCCCTCCAATAAAAATGTTCATGCTACATTCCTCCTTTAAAAATGAAAAAGCCCCGCCCTTATCTTCTAAAAAGATAAGGACGAGGCTGTATATACAGTCGTGGTACCACCTTATTTCGTCAATTGCTCACACAATTGACCTCTGCAAGTACGAAGCAATCATCGCTCGTATACTGTGACTTTGATAACGAGAGTCGACACTCGTCGCCGCCTACTATTATCAACTAATAAGTTCAGGACGAAGCTCAGAGGCCATTGTTCAAATGATCATTCTTGCTTCTTCTCAGCTCCCGAAGCTCTCTGGAAAGAATGGTTTCATTCTACTTTTCCTCTTCAACGCTTTTCGTATGTAATCTATATTGTATATATATTATACAGAAAAATCAAACTTTTTTGTTTTTACCCTGCAGGAGTTTCCATTTTTACGAAGAAACTATATACCTTTGCAGAAAAGGAGGGATTATTTTGAATCAACAACAATTAAGTACAACAAATAAAGCTGGCTGGACCAAAGCAGCTTACGAAGCTTGGACGAATCGCCACGGAACGTCGCATTCTTACGGTAAGCAAATACGAGAAAATCCCGTTACTGAGGTGGCTTATTATTTACCGTATATCGGTGAAGTACGTGGAAAACGAATTATAAATTTACTGGGCTCTAAAGGTAGTAAGGCAGTTGCCCTTTCACTGCTCGGAGCAGATGTAACGGTTGTTGATATTTCAGAAAGCAACGCAAAATATGCAAGGGAACTTGCCGCAGCCGCTGAAACACATATTGAATATATCGTGTCTGATGTACTCCATATACCAAAAACAATCGGCTCATTTGACGTAGTATTACTTGAGCTTGGTGTGCTCCACTATTTCATAGATTTAAAGCCAGTATTTACGATCATTTCTCAATTACTAAAACACGGTGGCATATTTATTTTACGAGACTATCACCCTATGTATACAAAACTGCTGCAAATAGAAGATGACAAAATAATTGCAAGCGGGAATTACTTTCAAAAAGATATAATCGAGGTAGATGTAGCCTACAGTATACTCTTATCAGAAGCAGAGCGTATCGCTTTACCCAAAAACATGATCCGCAGATGGACATTAGGAGAAATCGTAACAAGCATTGCCAAGGCAGGCCTTCATATTGAGGAGCTCACAGAAGAATGTGGCACACAGCAAAAATGGGTCTTTCCTCCTCATGCTCCGAAAGGAATGGAAGACCGTATTCCTGGACTATATACACTCATCGCCAAAAATATATAGAAAAGCTCTCTTCCAAATGAAGAGAGCTTTTCTTCTGTGTATAGATAGGACAATTTTTTTTGGGGACTACACAACCCAAAATGGTATAACAACACACATGTCGATAATGATAATAATAATCATTATCATGATATTTGAATTATACAGCATCTATTTTAGAAATACAATACATATTTTTATATTTATAAATATCTAAAACTCATATATATAAATGTATACATTTTCCGAACAAAAGCCTATCTCTATATTTCTCTTTTATACTATTTGTTATAATTTTCACATATCTACTTCATCTCATGACAATGCGCCCCCACCAATCCTCTTCAGAAAAACGTAAGTGGATTGGTGGGGGTCTACTGCCCGTCAACGCGGGATGAGTTAATAAATCAAATAAAGCACTCATCAACCGTTATGTAGTTCACTATTTTCTTGTCACTTATCCTATGTACAATAATAGCTCTTATACTAGCATGGTGGTTCTCTGGTAAACTTGTAAAACCTATTCGAGAGATTGATTCTAAATTAAAAGAACTAGCATCTCAAGACGGTGACTTAACAGTTCGCCTTCCTATACGTAGTAATGATGAGATTGGCGACATTTCCACATCATTTAATCAAATGCTTTCCAATTTACAAACTATTATTAACCAAGTTAAAAAAACATCTTCGGACGTGAAAACAGCCTCTGAAAGAATGTTAACAGAAACGAAACATTCGATAGGCGCAACAACTCAAATTCAAACAACAATGCGGGCGTTAGATCATAGTATTCACTCTCAAGTTTCTAGTATTGAAGAGGGCTCTACCGCAATGGATGATATGGCCGTTAGTGTACAACGCATTGCTGAATCTGCTTCTACTGTTGCAGAACTTGCTGTGACAACTTCAGAACAAGCTGATGTTGGTAGTCACGTAATCGAACAATCTATTACACAAATGAGTGCGATCCACAAAGCTGTTCACGCAACATCGGAAGTTGTTGGGCACCTGGTTGCTCATACAAAATCGATTGATTACGCTGTCCAAGCAATCTCTAATATTGCAGAACAAACGAACCTTCTTGCATTAAATGCTTCCATTGAGGCCGCCCGCGCTGGGGAACACGGAAAAGGATTTGCGGTTGTCGCAGATGAAGTGCGAAAACTTGCAGAACAATCAAAAACAGCTGCAACAGATATTAATCAGTTGCTTCATCATATTCAAAATGATACGAGCGCTGCAAACACGATGATGCTGCAAGGTCAAATAGAAGCTGCTGAAGGAATTGCAGTTATGCAAAAAGCTGGTTCTTCTTTTACAACCATTGTCAAACAAATTAATGAGGTATCTTCACAAATGCAGGAAGTTTCAGCAACTGCTGAAGAAATGGCTGCGAGTGCAGAAGAAATGAATACCTCTCTTGGCAATATCGCTTGTATCTCTCATGAAGTAGCAGCAGAAACTAACCAAACCGCAAGCTCTGCCGGTAAGCAAGTAAACGTAATAAACGGCATGTCTATTATGTCTGAACAGATGAAACACGTTGTAGAAGAACTTGAGTCGCTCGTTTCTCGTTTTAAAACCGATTCTTAAACAAGATTATATAAAAGCGACTTATACACAGAAGAAAAATGTAAATCCTTATAAATGAATATTAAAATATTTTCTCACTTTCTACACCATAGTCTGCTATAATTTCTATAGGAACAAAAAGTGCTTTATTTCGATGTCACTCGGAATAAAGCACTTTTTAATCATAATATCAATTAATCTCTATAAATTAATTACCAAAAGGAGGATTTATCATTATGAAATACGTGAGCATTCGTAAAAAAATGATGTTTATGATGGGAACAATTTGTGCTTTATTTGGCATCGCATTAGCTTTTATTTTTTTCTTTGCCAAAAGCGAAAACAATGTAGCAATAACATTACAAAAAGATGTTGCACCAAAAGCAACGCTTTTAATAGAACGTAATAAGGCATATCAAGTGCAACTTTCGGCTTTTCGAGGTTATCTATTAAAACATGATTCTGCCGAATTAGATAAATTTTATGAGATGGATAAACAATTAGAAGATACAAAAGGACAGCTATTAAACGACCCAAGTATTTCGCAGGATCTCAAAAACACAATGGAGTCAGGAGCACAATGGCGCCATTTTATTATTGAAAAGGTAATTCCTCTTACTAAAGAAGACAAATGGGACGAAGCAGCAAAAATTACCACTGAACAAAATGGAACTATTTTTAAAGTAATCGGGGATTTCGACAAATATAGCAATGACGAAAATAAAAGGTGTGATCAGCTTACCGAACAAGTAAGAAGTTCATCCTCACTCGTTAAAACTATTGTCCTTATTTCTCTTATCCTTTGTACAATTATTGCCATTATCGTAGCTTGGTGGTTCTCTGGTAAACTTGTGAAACCAATTCAAGAAATTGATACAAAACTAAAAGAACTTACTTCTCAAGATGGTGATTTAACAGCAAGATTACATGTAAAAAGTAATGATGAAATCGGCGAAATTGCCGCTTCCTTTAATCAAATGTTAGAAAATCTACAATATATTATTGGACAAGTGCAAAAAACATCTGTAAATGTACGCACTGCTTCTGAAAACATATTAAAAGAAACGAATATCTCTATGGATGCAACAACGAGTATCCAAACGGGAATGTCCGAATTAGAACATAGCATTCAATCACAAGTTTCTAGCCTCGAAGAAAGTTCTACCGCAATGGATGATATGGCAGTTAGTGTACAGCGTATTGCCCAGTCTGCTTCTGCCGTGGCTGAACTGACAGTAACTACTTCTGATCGTGCAAGTGAAGGTAGTCAAGTTATCGAAAAATCAATTACACAGATGACAACAATTCATGACGCAGTGAATGCTACATCTCGAGTTGTCGAGCGTCTAATCACTCATACGAAACATATTGATACAGCTGTCCAATCTATCTCTAATATTGCGGAACAAACGAATCTTCTTGCATTAAATGCTTCCATTGAAGCAGCGCGGGCTGGAGAGCAAGGAAAAGGATTTGCCGTTGTTGCAGATGAAGTGCGAAAGCTTGCAGAACAATCAAAAGTTGCTGCAACAAGCATTAATCAGTTGCTTCATCATATTCAGGATGATACGAAAACTGCAAATTCGATGATGGAACAAGGTCAAGTAGAAGCTGCCCAAGGAATTACAGTAATTCGCGAAGCTGGTTCTTCTTTCGCAACCATTGTCGAACAAATTAATGCAGTATCTTCACAAATGCAAGAAGTTTCAGCAACTGCTGAAGAGATGGCTGCAAGCGCGGAAGAAATGAATGCTTCTCTTAATAATATCGCTTCGATCTCGGGTGAAGTAGCGGCAGAGACAACACAAACCGCAAACTCTGCTGGAGAACAAGTAAACATCATAAAAGACATGTCTGTTAAATCTGAAGAAATGAAACATGTTGTAGAAGAACTAGACACACTCGTTTCTCGTTTTAAAACAGAGTCTTAATCTGTCCCTATATTTGCAGCTCTTTTATTATTTGTTTCTTTTCACAAAATTTATAGTTCTCTTCACTGCCGTAACCAAAATTGGCAATCAAATATTTGGTCTTCACATCATTACGAAGGTGTTGAAGCAATTTTATAATTGTTAAATAGATTATGTGTGATAAGATGAAATGCCACTTTCAATAACTTATTCACACATGCAATGGATGCAACTTTATAACATTTGTTATAAGGTTGCATTTTTAATTTATCGTAGTACTCCACGAAATGATTGTTCCTAACACGGCTTTGGTGAATCATATTTCGCATCGTAAAATACAACATGATCTGCACTTGACCGCTTGCGCGGCCAAATACTCTCGCCCTTCTCTAAAAGAGAGGGGCTTTTATGTCGTATATTTAACTTAGATATATATAAGAATGCAAAAAACTCCTATCGTTATTAAAACATCATATTTTCGATATGTAAACCATAAAATGTCAATATTAATATACATAAATTTTAATATCGACATTTTACAAATAGAAAATAATTATATTAAAAAAGTAATAAACTTTTTCTTTTTGTAAAATCTAATCATTTTAACCTGATATTTCTAATTTGGTATAAAAAAATAGCACACAAAAATGTTTATAGTATAACAAAATAAGATTCCCCATACCATTCACCTATATCTTCGTATGCAAAATTGCATGCGAAACAAAGAAAATTTACAGTAAAATATAAATATCTTTAACCAATTTGCTATAAACTAACTTTTAATATTAATATGCAAAAATAAGAATTATATTTTTTATAAATAATATTTTCTCCTTACTTTCCACACTACAGTCTGCTATAATTTTCAATATCAGGTAATAATATCAAGTAACATATCAATTAAACTTAATATTTAAATACTAAAGGAGGATTTTACACTTATGAAATACGTAAGCATTCGTAAAAAAATGATGTTTATGGTGGGGACAATTTGCGCCTTATTTGGCATCGCATTAGCTTTTATTTTTTTCTTTGCCAAACTCGAAAATAATATAGCTGTAACATTACAAAAAGATGTTGCACCAAAAACAAACCTTTTAATAGAGCGCAATGAGACATATCAAGTGCAACTTTCAGCTTTTCGAGCTTATCTATTACAGCATGATTCTTCCGAATTAGATAAGTTTTATGAAATGGACAAACGATTAGAAGATACAAAAGGACAACTATTAAACGACCCAAGTATTTCACAAGATATTAAAAACACAATCGAGTTAGGAGGACAATGGCGTCGATTTATGAATGAAAAAGTGATTCCTCTTACTAAAGAAGGCAAATGGGACGAAGCAGCAAAACTTGCCGCTGAACAAAACAAAACTGTTTATAAAGTATGCCATGATTTCACAAAATATAGCGATGATGAAAATACAAAGTGTGATCAGCTTATCAAACAAGTAAAAGACTCATCCTCACTCGTTAAATCTATTATCTTTATTTCTCTTATCCTTTGTACAATTATTGGAATTATAGTAGCCTGGTGGTTCTCTGGTAAACTTGTAAAACCAATTCAAGAAATTGATACAAAGCTAAAAGAACTTACTTCTCAAGATGGTGATTTAACAGCACGGTTAGATGTAAAAAGCAATGACGAAACCGGTGCCATTGCTGCTTCCTTTAATCAAATGTTAGAAAACCTCCAATATATCATCGGACAAGTGCAGAAAACATCGTTAAATGTACGAAGTGCTTCTGACAACATCCTAAAAGAAACAAAAATTTCCATGGACGCAACAACTGATATCCAAATGACAATGTCTGAATTAGAACATAATATTCAATCGCAAGTTTCTAGTATCGAAGAAAGTTCTACTGCAATGGATGACATGTCAATTGGTGTACAACGTATTGCCCAGTCTGCTTCTTCCGTTGCTGGGCTAACTGTAACTACTTCTGATCACGCAAACGAAGGTAGTCGAGTAATCGAAAAATCAATTACACAGATGACAACAATTCAGGACGCAGTGAATGCTACATCTCAAGTTGTCGAACGTCTAATCACTCATACGAAACATATTGATACAGCTGTCCAATCTATCTCTAATATTGCGGAACAAACGAATCTTCTTGCATTAAATGCTTCCATTGAAGCAGCGCGGGCTGGAGAGCAAGGAAAAGGATTTGCCGTTGTTGCAGATGAAGTGCGAAAGCTTGCAGAACAATCAAAAGCTGCTGCAACAAGCATTAATCAGTTGCTTCACCATATTCAGGATGATACGAAAACTGCAAATTCGATGATGGAGCAAGGTCAAGTAGAAGCTGCTCAAGGAATTACAGTCATTCGTGAAGCTGGTTCTTCTTTCGCAACCATCGTCGAACAAATTAACGCAGTATCTTCACAAATGCAAGAAGTTTCAGCGACTGCTGAAGAGATGGCTGCAAGCGCGGAAGAAATGAATGCTTCTCTTAATAATATTGCTTCTATCTCAGGTGAAGTGGCGGCAGAAACAACACAAACTGCAAACTCTGCTGGAGAGCAAGTAAACATCATGAAAGACATGTCTGGTAAATCCGAGGAAATGAAACATGTTGTGGAAGAACTTGATACACTCGTTTCTCGTTTTAAAACAGAGTCTTAAACAGGTTTATCAGAATCGAAAATCAAATGTTTGGTCTTCACACGATTACGAAGGTGTTAAAACAATCATATAATTGTAAGATAGATTATATGCGATAAGATGAAATGTTACTTTTAATAACTTATTCACACATGTAATAGATGCAACTTTATAACACTTGTTATAAGGTTGCATTTTTATTTGTTGTAGTACTCCGCGAAATGATTATTCCTAAAGCGGCTTTGACGAATCATTTTTTGTATCGTAAAACACAGTATTTGTCGATACTCACCCATGTGCAAAACCGTCGGCCATTGATTCTATAAACAAAAGATGTAGCCATATCGCAAAAAATACTCCATACCTTTATCCGCGGTTATAATTGCAATTGCACCTGGTTGAAAACCATATGCTGTTAAACTTGGCAATTTATCTTGAGGTACTAAATTCTCCATTGCAGAACGAACTCCAGACGTCGTAACCATAAACAATTGGTTACCATTAAAAATACTGCTGAATCTTTCAAACCCCTTACATAAGTATTACAAAAGTCTTATATTGCTCTGTACTGCATCCCAGTTGTTAGACACGACTAATAATTGGGGGCAGTTTTTTATATTCTCAAAACCCTTGCTACGCCTAGGCTGAAGGTTATACAATTCCTTCGCAATAAATCAATGGGAAATTTTTTCCTTACTTTCCATACTACAGTCTGCTATAATTTCTGATATCAGGTCATAATATCAAATCATAATATTAATTAATCCTTATAAATTAATTAATAAAAGGAGGATTTATCATTATGAAATACGTAAGCATTCGTAAAAAAATGATGTTTATGATAGGTACAATTTGTGCCTTATTTGGCATCGCATTAGCTTTTATTTTTTTCTTTGCCAAACTCGAAAATAATATAGCTGTAACATTACAAAAAGATGTTGCACCAAAAACAAACCTTTTAATAGAACGTAATGAGGCATATCAAGTGCAACTTTCAGCTTTGCGAGGTTATCTATTACAACGTGATCCTACCGAACTAAATAAGTTTTACGAGCTAAACAAACAATTAGAAGATACAAAAGAAAAACTATTAAACGACCCAAGTATTTCACAAGATATCAAAAATACAATCGAGTTAGGAGGACAGTGGCGTCAGTTTATTAATGAAAAAGTGATTCCTCTCACTAAAGAAGGAAAGTGGGACGAGGCAATAAAGATTACCGCTGAACAAAACAAAACTGTTTATAAAGTAAGCCGTGATTTCACCAAATATAGCAATGACGAAAATACGAAGTGTGATCAGCTTATCAAACAAGTAAAAGACTCATCCTCACTCGTTAAATCTATTATCTTCATTTCTCTTATCCTTTGTACAATTATTGGTATTATAGTAGCCTGGTGGTTCTCTGGTAAACTTGTAAAACCAATTCAAGAAATTGATACAAAGCTAAAAGAACTTACTTCTCAAAATGGTGATTTAACAGCAAGATTACATGTGAAAAGCAATGACGAAACCGGTGCCATCGCTGCTTCCTTTAATCAAATGTTAGAAAACCTCCAATATATCATCGGACAAGTACAGAAAACATCGTTAAATGTACGTAATGCTTCTGACAATATAATAACAGAAACGAATATCTCTATGGGGGCAACAACCGCTATCCAAACGACGATGTCCGAATTAGAACATCATATTCAATCCCAAGTTTCTAGTATCGAAGAAAGTTCTACTGCAATGGATGACACAGCAGTTAGTGTACAGCGTATTGCCCAGTCTGCTTCCGCCGTGGCTGAACTGACAGTAACTACTTCTGACCGTGCAAACGAAGGTAGTCGAGTAATCGAAAAATCAATTACACAGATGACAACAATTCATGACGCAGTGAATGCTACGTCTCAAGTTGTCGAACGTCTAATCACTCATACGAAACATATTGACACAGCTGTTCAATCTATCTCAAATATTGCGGAACAAACGAATCTTCTTGCGTTAAATGCTTCCATTGAAGCGGCGCGAGCTGGTGAGCAAGGAAAAGGATTCGCCGTTGTTGCAGATGAAGTAAGAAGACTTGCAGAACAATCGAAAACTACTGCAACAGGCATTAACCAGTTACTTCACCATATTCAGGCTGATACGAAGACTGCAAATTCGATGATGGAACAAGGCCAAGTAGAAGCTACTCAAGGTATTACAGTCATTCGCGAAGCTGGTTCTTCATTCGCAACTATCGTTGAACAAATTAACGAAGTATCTTCACAAATACAAGAAGTTTCAGCAACTGCTGAAGAGATGGCTGCAAGCGCAGAAGAAATGAATGCTTCCCTTAATAATATTGCTTCTATCTCGGGTGAAGTAGCAGCAGAAACAACACAAGCTGCAAACTCTGCTGGAGAGCAAGTAAACATCATGAAAGACATGTCCGATAAATCACAGCAGATGAAACACGTTGTAGAAGAACTCGATACACTCGTTTCTCGATTTAAAACTGAATAATAACAAAAGCATTCCTTGTTATAGGGAATGCTTTTTTCCTATACGAAATATACTGTGAGCTAGATCACTGCATCTTTACTGCAAATCCGCTATAATGAGAATAAATATCATTTGTTAATAGAGGTGCTACTATGTCGCAAATTTTAGAAGATAAAGTATATGCCAACTTGGAAGCTGTTATTGACCCTGAACTTGGCGTCGATATTATAAATCTTGGGTTAGTCTATGACGTTACAACTGACGAACAACAGAATGCTGTTATTACAATGACAATGACTTCTATCGGTTGTCCAATGGCTGGGCAAATCGTAGCTGATGTCAAAAAAGTATTAGCAACAAATGTCCCTGAATTAAATGAAATTGAAGTAAATGTTGTTTGGAATCCGCCATGGACAAAAGATCGCATGTCCCGAATTGCTAAAATTGCATTAGGCATCCGGGATTAAACGAGAAAAAAGACCTGATATTAGTCAGGTCTTTTTTCATTTCTTATTTTACACCTACTGCATCATATGCTTTCGTTGTAGCTTGTACCTCTTTAGAGTTTTGACCGTATAAATCTGCAGCCGCTTGAATTGCAGCTTTACGCATCATACTAAAGTTTGAGTTTGCAGTTAAATATTTTGAAAGCGCGCGGTAATAAATTTTTTCTGTTGCTTCGCGCCCTACACCATTTACAGTAACACCGTAATGCTTACCACCTTCAGAAATTAAATATGCTGCTTTGTTGTTAATGCTGCTGTTAATATGAACGCCGCCATTATCAACCTTTCCTGTGTAACGCTTACTATAATGATCTGGGTAGCCTTCACTTGGCTTTAATGGATTTGGAATGGAAGCTGGATCCTTTAAAGAACGCAGTACAGTTCCGCGCATCTCTGGTGCATAAATATCTTCCCCTAGCTCCCAATCATCACGGTCAACCATTGCGCCCATAATGTCAGATAACGATTCATTTAATGCACCAGGTTCATTTTTATATACTAGATTTGCAGTGTACTCTGTTACTGCGTGAGTAAGCTCATGCCCAATAACATCAAGTCCTGCTGAGAATGGAATGAATTCTTTTCCATCACCGTCTCCGTACATCATTTGGACACCGTTCCACGCTGCGTTATTCCATCCTTCCCCAACATGAACGGTAGAGATCAATTTTGCGCCTTGATTATCAAAGGAATCACGGTTGAATGTTTTCTTATAATAATCGTATACTTTCTCAGCGTTAGCATGCGCATCGACAGCTGCTTTATCATCGAAGAATTTATTTTTACTTTCTATTTCTTCACCAGTATATCCAAGCCATTGCGAGAATAAGTTGAACCAATTTTCATCCATATTTTCCGCATCAAAGGTATGAACACCTTTTCCACGTGTTCCATCGAACAAATTAAAAGCCCCAGTTTTTGAGTCCTGTGCAATTTCAAAACTTGTTCGATTTCCTGCTACACCGTAACCAAATCCTGTCATATGATCAATCGCATTATACTTCTCAATGACATTTCCGTTTGTCGCATCAACGAAATAATGCCAATAGCCTGGTGCTGGCTTTGATGTAGATGCTTTTACAAGATAAGAAAGATAATATTTTCCATCTTTTTCATATACATATAAATCTTTTTTAATACCATCATATTTATCTACTTTGCCAATTTCTTTCTCAAGATCAGCCTTTGCGACATTTACAGCCTCATCTCCTGAAATGCTTGCATTGGATGGAATATTTTTATTTTCTAAATCCGGGATAACTTGTCCGAAAAACGCTTTTACATTATTATCTTTATCCAGTGCCACTGTTTGATCGGATCCATATACAGGAACACCGTTATGTTTTTCAATAAGCTTCACATGTGTCGTTTCTGCCTGTGCATCTTTCTCTTCACCAACGACTTCAAATTGTTTCTCAATATTTCCTGCTAATTTAAACATGTCTTTTTTACTTTTCAAATACTCAAACACCGTTTCTTTTTTATCTAATCCTTCCGGTGCTTTCCACTCTTCCCCAATATAAGACGGTGTCTGGAACTCTTGGTTGTATTGAACTTTTTGTTCATCTGCATATGTACGTGACGTACCTAATGTCGCAAATGCTCCTAAAGCCATAGACAAAGCTAACGTTGAAGATAAAACCTTCTTCTTCAAAAACAACACTCCCCATCCCTATTTTTTTGACACTTTTATACAGTTCTAGGGGAATTAGCAATAACCTTCATTTATTTTTTAGAAAATTTCGACAAAACACTTAAAAAAGTAGCGCCCTCTCTAGACGCTACTCGCTTACGACAATTATTGTTTCTTCATCTCAATGACTAAATAATGTGCTGTTTCCGCCGCTTGAATGTGAATATCTTCTTCAATTACTTCTGCTGCATCTCTCATTACTAACGTTTCCCCGTTCACAACTCCGCTTCCTTCAATTTGAACCAAATAAGCTTGACGTCCTTCACCGACTGAGAATGTAATCTCTTTTCCTTTTTCTAAGGCAAGAGCGTACAAGTTTGCATCTTGATGAATTTCAATCGGTGCACCGCCATTAATTGGCGAAACCATGTGGAACCATGTATTCTCACGTTTATTCCAATCAAATTTAAATTCACCGTAATTTGGTGTATGACCAGTACGGTTTGGTAAAATCCAAATTTGCAGAAGACGCAATGTTTCATCTCCTAAGTTATGCTCACTATGGAAAACACCTGTTCCAGCACTCATATATTGCACATGTCCACGCTCAATTGTTCCACGGTTTCCCATACTATCTTGATGTGTCAATGCTCCATCCACTACATAAGAAATAATCTCCATATCACGATGCGGATGCATCTCAAATCCAGTTTGTGCCGCTACTAAATCATCGTTAATAACGCGCAGTGCACCAAATCTCATATTATTTGGATTATAATAATCGGCAAATGAAAAATGAAAATGTGTATTTAACCAACCGTGATTTGCTCTTCCCATTTGTTTATGATCCACTTTTTTAAACATATTTTCCACCTCACATTATCTCGAATTCGAGATAATTATTTTAAATTTTTTACTAACATTTGCTTCTGCTCCTCACGAGTGAGCCTTACTTGCAATGTGAACTAATGCTGCAGACAAATCTTATTTTTTAAATATTGCTTCGTCTCGCTTAGCTGTGCAACTAAAGTTTAGAATGAAACTTATTAATTGTCAATAACTTTATTTTAGTAAGTTAAAAACTAAAACATAGTATTCACTATGTTTTAGTTCGCATACCTTCTCCTATATTCTCTCAGCTTTCTCTTCGCAAACACCCGTGCATCTCTTTCAATCCACCGCTTTTCATACATTTCATCTCCAACATCCAATAACTTCAGTTCATGCTGCATATCATGCCGAAACTCATGCAACAATGTTTCTAATACGCTCTCATACTTCTCCCACATAGAAACAAAAATGAGCCGCTTTTCTTTATGATAAAATCCGCTCAAAGGAAATAAAAATTCTTCTTCCTCTGCTCCTAATCGTATTAACACATCATTCATTTCGCACGTATCACAGAAAAAAACAGGTACCTCACGTCGTTCAATTAATGAGAAAACATCCTTCTTTACTTGATGTATATCCCACGAAAAATCGCCATCAAGTACATACCAGTTCCCAGCTTGTTGATACACCTTTTCAAATGGGAGCTGCATTTTCATTCTCCTTTCTCTTTACTCTTTATTACTTGTATGTCACATTAGTTCTTATTTTAAACATGCATAATGCGTCACAAAATGTTTAAAATTATATATGCCAAAAGACTTGCTTTTATACCCATTACTAGATTATAATGATTATAAATTAATAAATGATATAAAAAATAACTTAAAGGGGATTGATCACATGAACACACAAGTAATTGAAGCATTAAACAAACAAGTAGCAAACTGGAACGTTTTATTCACAAAATTACACAACTACCACTGGTACGTTACAGGACCTCAATTCTTTACACTTCACGAGAAATTTGAACAACTTTATACAGAAGCAGCTATGCACATCGATGAAATTGCAGAGCGCATTTTAGCAATTGGCGGCAAACCAGTAGCAACAATGAAAGAATATTTAACATTATCTTCCGTTCAAGAAGCAAATTACGGAGAAACTGCCCAAGGAATGGTCGAGGCAATTATGAAAGACTACGAAATAATGCTAAGCGAACTAAAAAAAGGCATGGAAGTCGCACAAGATGCAGATGACGAAATGACATCCGACCTACTACTTGGCATCTACACAGAACTTGAAAAACACGCATGGATGCTACGTGCATTCTTGAATCAATAAGAAAAGCGGAGCCGACTGTTTAGCCCTGTTGGCTAAGGTTCTTTCACACAGAAGGTGCTTTTTACCTCGCAGGAAGGAGCGAAGCCACCGAACATTCTAGCCGCTGAAGCTGGATAATAAGAAAAGCGAAGGCGGCACCGATATATCGGCGATTCGACACAACTTAAAGTGAAAATTCCATCAGTGACGCTTTTCTCACTGATGGAAAGCTCTCACCAATCGGGCTTTTACGGGCAGTTTTCTTCCCCGTGCTTCCCCAATCTTTACTGCCCGTTAATGCGGGGTAAAGACCCTTCGACGATATTTGACAAACAACACGCACCAAAAAACCGAGCGGGACACTTCCCACTCGGTTTTTTTATGTTAACTGCTTCCACTTAACTCCCATAATTGGTCGTTTGTAATTCTTCATTTGTACAAACAATTCATCAGCTGTTTGTGCAGCAACAAGTAATGCTTTATTTGATGGATTCATAAACCCTTCTTCTGCTGCACGATCCACCATTTGTAATAACGGTGTGTAGAATTCGGCTATGTTCAGCAAGCCAACGGGCTTTTCATGAATTCCGATTTGTGACCAACATACAACTTCGAAAAGTTCTTCAAATGTTCCATATCCGCCTGGCAATGCAATAAATGCATCAGCAAGCTCAATCATTTTTGCTTTTCTTTCATGCATTGTTTCTACTTCAATTAGTTCTGTTAAACCGTGGTGAACAATTTCTCCTCGAAATAATCCACGCGGCATGACACCTGTTACACGTCCGCCTAGCTCTAATACTTGATTTGCTACTTCTCCCATTAATCCGACGCAAGAACCGCCGTATACAAGCTCTATATTATTTTGAACTAGTATTTCCCCTAGCTGACGAGCTTCCTCCTGAAACTCCGGACGCTCCCCAACATTTGATCCTGCAAACACACAAATTCGTTTCATTCCGCCACCCCAAAACCACATATTGTTATGATACAATACAATCATACTACATATTGAAAGGGAGAGGGAAGGATGAACACGAATGAATTTCAAAATTGGGTGGAACAATTTTATCATGAACGCGGCTGGGCCCAATATAATTCTTTTATTCGCGTAAATTTTTTAGCAGAGGAAGTCGGTGAAGTTTCTCGCGTTGTACGCGCAATCGAAATCGGCCGCAATCGCCCAGATGAAAAGACGAAGAGTGAAGAAGAATTAACAGTAGAATTAAAAGAAGAACTTGGGGATGTGCTAGGAAACCTTATTATTTTAGCGCAAAAATATAACCTAGATTTACAGGATATTATGGAAACACATGTGAAAAAACTTTCTAAACGGTTCGAATAATAAATGAGAATTATTCCCAACTATGTTATAATTATATTATAATAATATGAAAGGGGTCTTTTTTATGTTATCTCCAAAATTACGTGAAGCATTAAATGATCAAATGAATTTTGAATTTTATTCAGCCCATGTGTATATGGCAATGGCAGCATACTGTACGTCAGAGAGCTATGATGGTTTTGCGAACTTCTTTCTCGTACAAGCAGAAGAAGAACGTTTCCATGCTATGAAGCTGTACAATTATATTAACGATCGCGGTGAGCGCGCAATCATTACTGGATTCGATCATCCAAATAATGAATACGAATCCATTTTATCTGCCTTTGAAATCGCTCTTGAACATGAACGCGAGGTTACGAAGCGTATTTATAACTTATCTGATATCGCTTGGGACGAGCGCGAACACGCTACAATCACCTTCTTAAAATGGTTCGTTGACGAGCAAGTAGAAGAAGAAGCATCTTTCGATAACATCATTCAAAAATTAAAACGTATTACAAGCGATTCAAACGCCTTGTTCATGTTAGATGCCGAATTAGAAAAACGTACATTTACTCCGCCTGCTGAGTAAACAAAAAAGCATAAATGAACCGCTTTCGTCAATTTATACTTCTTACATTGTAAAATTGGAATTAAACAACAGGTATAACGCCCTGTAAGTTCGTAGATTATAGTCATTAAAATCGCATGCTTAATAATCATTTTTATGTTAACATAGGTGTATATATTATATAGTATACTTCAGTTGGTAGACAAAGTCTTATACTGGACAAGTCCATAAGCTAGAGGAAGCAACTAGCCTTTTAAAATTTACTATTTCAGATTCGGTGATTCCTTATATTTCATTCGAATGTTACAACGGTTTGAAAAGACATATTCATCGGCAGTAGTAACTTTAAGAGCATCTTGCCCTAAATCTTTGTGTAAAGTTTTACAAATTTCCTCGAGTTGTTACGGACGAAGAAATCTTACCTGTAATGGGTAATCTTATTTAAGAAGTATTGCTATTGTAAAGGAGAATTGGAGATGCCAGAAACAATCACTCAAACAAAACCTGAACAAGAATCATTACAAATTTCAGCTAGCCAAGGACAGAATGATGTACTTGATCAGCTATTAAAGCCTGAAGTTCAAGAGTCTTTAACTGCATTAGTAGAACAACTTCCAAAATTAACTGAGCTCGTTAATATTTTAACAAAATCTTATGATTTCGCTCAAGCAGTCGCTACTGATGAAGTATTAAAAAGTGATACTGTTG
Source organism: Bacillus cytotoxicus (assembly GCF_023715645.1). Classification (GTDB taxonomy): domain Bacteria; phylum Bacillota; class Bacilli; order Bacillales; family Bacillaceae_G; genus Bacillus_A; species Bacillus_A cytotoxicus_A. The sequence goes on from NZ_JAMBOP010000009.1 coordinate 80,730, forward strand.
GAGCAATCCAAGAACTTGCAGAACCTGTAAAAGATACAGTGAAAACCATTGCTGCAACTGCTATCGAAGCGAAAGATCGCGCTGAAGAAAGCAAAGAAGTTATCGGTCTTTTTGGCCTTTTAAAAATGCTAAAAGATCCACAAGCACAAAAAATGTTTCGCTTTGTAAATGCTTATCTTCAAATTACTGCGGAACGCAATCATAAATAATTCTTTCTTACACAACAATTAGTACAGACGGGGGATATCAATAATATGTCAAAACACATTGTCATCTTAGGTGCTGGTTATGGCGGACTTCTTGCAGCTTTAAATGTACGTAAACATTACAGTAAATCAGAAGCACAAGTTACAGTTATCAACCAATATCCAACACATCAAATTATTACGGAACTACACCGCCTTGCAGCAGGAAATATTTCTGAACAGGCAATTGCTATGCCATTAGAAAAACTTTTCAAAGGCAAAGATATCGATCTTAAAATCGCAACAGTTGAGTCATTCTCAGTAGACAAAAAAGAAGTAAAATTAGCTGACGGCAATACTTTATCTTACGATGCTCTTGTAGTTGCTTTAGGAAGTAAAACAGCTTACTTTGGCATCCCAGGATTAGAAGAAAACAGCATGGTATTAAAATCTGCAAACGATGCAAACAAAGTCTTCAAACATGTTGAAGAACGCATTCAAGAATATGCAAAAACAAAAAATGACGCTGACGCAACAATCTTAATCGGCGGCGGCGGATTAACTGGCGTTGAGCTAGTTGGTGAACTTGCTGATATTATGCCAAAGCTTGCTAAAAGCCACGGCGTAAATCCGAAAGAAATCAAACTATTGCTTGTTGAAGCAGGTCCAAAAATCCTTCCAGTATTACCGGATGATTTAATTGAACGTGCAACTACTAGCTTAGAAGCACGCGGCGTTCAATTCTTAACAGGTCTTCCTGTAACAAACGTTGAAGGCAATACAATTGATTTAAAAGACGGTCAAAAAATCGTTGCAAATACGTTCGTTTGGACAGGCGGCGTTCAAGGTAACCCTCTAGTAGGTGAATCAGGTATTGAAGTAAACCGCGGCCGTGCAACTGTTAACGAATACCTTCAATCTACTTCTCATGAAGACGTATTCGTTGCAGGCGACAGCGCAGTTTACTTCGGTCCAGAAGGCCGTCCATATCCGCCAACAGCACAAATTGCTTGGCAAATGGGCGAACTAATTGGCTACAACTTATATGCACACCTAGAAGGAAAAGCATTCGAAGAGTTTGCACCAGTAAACTCTGGAACACTTGCAAGTTTAGGACGTAAAGATGCGGTTGCTATCATCGGAGCAAGCTCAACTCCACTTAAAGGCTTACCAGCATCTCTAATGAAAGAAGCAAGTAACGTTCGTTACTTATCACACATTAAAGGTCTATTCAGCTTAGCTTATTAATCTGAATGATAGCCCGAATCATGTTTATCCATGATTCGGGTTTTTATTTGACCAAAATTCTCTACATAACTTATTCGGCAAGAAAGTGACATACACCTTTCGAAATTTCTAAATATACTGTCTACTTTGTTACGATATTGTGTATTGTATATAATCGTGGCACTCACTCAGAAGTATTTTTCTAACCAAAATCTAAATAAGTTTATTCCTTCTGTTATCACAAAAAGGAGAATTCCTCCGATTATGCCAACTACAATCGCCATACTCCAAGGTAAAGAAAACTTCACCGTAAGATATAAGACACTCAGTACAAGGACTGCGTTTGGAAATATCTGAAAGATAATCTTTAGCAATATCCTTTTGCCCCCTAACATATTTTCTAAATACTACCACAAACAAGGGAGTCAGGGATAAATTTTCTGCTGTATATAGGATTTCATACCTCCTTGTCACCACAGCATTTGGCAGTTCCAATCGTTCTCGTAGCCTGCGTCAGCCCCCCACGTATAAAAATTGCTGCTGTGCTATTTAGTCTAATACATGTTTTAAATGGAACACTGGGCACAAAAAAAGCAATGAGCCCGCTGCTCATTGCTTTTTTCGTTTTTCGTTTTATCCCGCTTTATAGCATAACCCCAACGATAATCGCTGATAAGATACTTACTAATGTTGCACCGTATACAAGTTTTAATCCGAATGAAGATACAACATTCGCTTGTTTTCCATCAATACTCTTCGTTGCACCTGCGATAATTCCGATAGATGAGAAGTTCGCAAATGATACAAGGAATACAGATAAAATACCAATTGTACGAGGTGTTAAATGAGCTGCTGCTTTTCCTAAATCAAGCATCGCAACGAATTCGTTTGTTACTAATTTTGTTGCCATAATTTGTCCAGCTGTTACCATCTCAGATGCTGGAATACCCATGATAAACGCTAATGGTGAGAACACATATCCTAAGATCTCTTGGAATGTAATACCGAAAACAGAATCAAATAGACCGTTAATTGCTGCCATCAATGCAATGAATCCAATTAACATCGCTGCTACTGTAACCGCAATTGAAAATCCTAACATAATGTACTCGCCAAGCATTTCAAAGAACGTTTGATTTTTATCTTCATGTAATTCTAAAATATCTTCCTCTTCACTTACATCGTAAGGATTTAAAATATGAACGATAATAAATCCACTAAATAAGTTTAAAACAAGTGCTGTTACAACATATTTAGGATCAATCATTTTCATGTAAGAACCAACGATTGACATAGATACTGTTGACATAGAAGATGCACATAGCGTGTATAAACGATTTCTTGGTAACTTGCTTAGTTGATCTTTAACTGTAATAAATACTTCTCCTTGACCAACAATTGCCGCTGCTACTGCATTATAAGATTCTAATCTTCCTAAACCATTTACTTTACTTAATAAGAATCCAACTGCTTTAATAATGACTGGTAAGATTCTAAGATGTTGCAGAATTCCAATTAACACCGCTAAGAAAATAATTGGAAGTAATACAGAAAGGAAAAACGTAGATTCTCCTTTATTTACAACCCCGCCAAATACAAAGCTAATTCCAGCGTCCGCAAATTTTAAAACTGCACTAAATCCGTCAGAAATTCCTTTAACTAAATAGTATCCAATCTGTGTATTTAGTAAGAAATATGATAATCCTAATTGAATAACAAGCATAAGAGCAATTGGCTTATATTTAATCTTTTTCCGATCGCTACTTACAAGAAACGCTAATATAAATACAGCAATTAATCCGACAAGAAACATGACAAATTTCATACTTGAATCCTCCATTTTGTAGTCTGACCTACCATGATGTACCAATGGTCTAACGATAGACGTCTGACAATTTAGATTAAAAAAATATTTCTATCAAAAACAATTTGCCACTTACATCAGTAAGCGTTTGCGTTAACTAAAATTCTATACTGAATAGTTATATTGTGAAATATGAGAATGATATCACTTTATTTCATCCATAAACCGATTGTAAGCGTTATCTTTATAAAAAGCAATACATTTTTTAAAGGGAAAAACAGACAAAAAAGGAACATAGAGTCCGCCTCTATGCTCCTTCGCATTACTAACCTACTTGCTTTTCTTTTTCAATCACTGGATCTTCCCAGCATTCTGCATTTTTTAATCCCGGAATAGAACTTGCATGGAATACAGGATCTTTTCCTTCTTTCTTCTGCTTTACATAATCTGTAAGTGCAGCAAATGCATATTTACCAAGAAGCGCAATCGCAATTAAGTTTGTGATTACCATGAAGCCCATGAATAAATCAGCCATATCCCAAACAATTTGGACAGCTGCAACAGAACCAAACATAACCATCCCAACTACCGCAAAACGATATAATGTTAATCCAAGCTTGCTTGTTTTAATGAATTCAATGTTCGTTTCACCATAGTAATAGTTTCCAAGTAAGGAACTAAACGCAAACAAGAAAATAATAATTGCTAAGAAACCACTTGCCCACGATCCAATTTGTGAACTTAATGCAACTTGCGTTAACTCAATACCTGTTAAACCTGGCGTTTTGTAAGCACCAGAGCATAGTACGATAAATGCAGTAGATGTACATACTAAGAACGTATCAACTAATACACCAATCGTTTGAATGTATCCTTGCTTCGCAGGGTGAGTTACATTCGCTGTTGCCGCTGCGTTCGGCGCACTACCCATACCTGCTTCGTTTGCAAATAAACCACGCTTAATACCCATCATAATTGCAGCACCAACGCCGCCACCCAATGCTTCTTTCAAACCAAATGCATTCATGAATATTTCTGAAAATACATCTGGAAGCAATGTGATATTTTTAATTACAACAAACACTGCAATTCCAATATATACAATTGCCATTGGCGGTACAATCAGTTCTGACATGCGTGCAATACTCTTAACACCACCGAAAATAATAACCGCAACTAAAAGAGAAAGTGCAATTCCAACTACATAACGCTCAATACCGAATGCATTCTCAAATGCAAGTGTAACTGTATTCGCTTGTACAGAGTTAAAAATTAGTCCATAACTAATTGTAATTAAGATGGAGAATAAAATTCCCATCCAACGTTTATTTAAACCTTTTTCCATATAATAAGCTGGACCACCGCGGAACCCGCTGCCATCTTTTATTTTAAAAATTTGCGCTAATGTGCTCTCTACAAAACTTGAAGACGCTCCAATAATCGCAATTAACCACATCCAAAATACCGCACCTGGACCTCCCATAGAAATCGCTAGTGCTACCCCTGCTAAGTTCCCGATCCCAATACGGGCTGCAGAACTCATACAGAAAGCTTGGAAAGAAGAAACGCTACCTTTTTTACGCGTTTTCCCCGTTAATCCATCCGTCATTAAACGTATCATTTCCCCTAGATGACGAATTTGAACAAACTTAAGTTTAAACGAAAAATAAAGGCCTAAGCCAATTAACATCGCAATAATCACATAAGTCCATAGAATATTATTCGTTGTTCCAACGAACTTTTCTAAAATGCTAATCATGTTGTCCCCTCCCTTTTTTCTTACATAAATTCAATTGTAACTTAAATCCATTCAAAAATCAACAATTTTTGACAAAAACAGCATTTCCATATCATGTTATCTCTCAAATACTCCGATTTTCTTTGAAATACTTAAAAATACAAACGCATACAAAGAACAAATGTCATGTCATATTTTCTAACACGGGAGTATAATCCACAAAAAAAGCACAATTCTCTTTAACAGAATTGTGCTTTATAATATGAATCCATATAAATACTTTTCAATATATAAATCGCTGCGTTGCAGAAGACTACATACCGCTACTTGCTGGCTAAAAAAGGGCCTTGACCGCTTCTATGCATGGCCAGATGCTCTTGCCTAAAAAGAAAAAGGGTTTTCATGTCGCTTTTTCCACTTAAATGATATTAGCTACAACCAGCTTCGCACGATTGTCCACTACTTCATAATAAATTTCTAATCCTTTTCGAGTACCTGAAACGACCTTCGCAGCTTTTAATTTTGCTAAATGCTGACTAACTGTACTTTGAGGCATTCCTAACCTTTCATACATTGTTGTTACATTCGTAGGGCCTTTTGTAATCAATGTTTCAACTATATTTAAACGAACAGGATGCGCCAATACTTTTAATACATCTGCAATCTCTTCATATTTTTTCATCATTTTTCCCTTTCTCCTATGATATATAAATACACTTTGATTTTTTAACACACAAATCGGTAATTTTCTGATCCATTTGCTTCAAACTTGGCATGCGGCAGGAAAAGGCCCCTAAAAAAAGGGGTTTTTATGCTATTTTTTCAGTTTGTATTTATATATATGTGTTTATAACTTTCCACTTATATTATTCGAACGGATTTATCTTTTTATGTCCGTCGTTTTAAAAAAAATTTAGAAATTAAAAATCCCAACGTTCATATTAAATTGGAGCGTTGGGATTTGTTATTATTTTTTATACTTAGAAGATGATGTTGCTTCCCAATTTACTAACAAATCAGAACTCGTTTTTTCTTCTCCTCGTTCTAAAAGAACTGCTGCATCTTGGATCGTAGTAGTACCTTTATATTTAATAGCTTGTAACCTCGAAAGGTTTGCGACAACTTTAAAACTAAATTCCCCTTTTTTGGTTGCTTTCGGAATTAAAATGCGGAACTTTTCGCCTACGCTAAACTGTGTCTTTGCTTCACCATTTTCATTTACAAACTTTACACCCTCAGGTGCATTCGTTGCTTGCACTTGGTACGTACCTTTTGTTGCATTTGTTTCTACTGTATATAAATCGGTTTCAAAGAAATCATTTTTTAACGTTGCTGTTTGCTTTTCTAGTGGAGTCACGCTCATCGTAATCTCTTGCACTTCTTGGCTGCTCTGTGCTCTCGCAACAATTTCCGCCATTGCTTTTCCTACATTTTTATTGCGATGCTCTAAATCATTGATATCGATTTGCTTCAGCGCATTCCATACAGCTAACTGCGTTGCATAATGCGCCTCTTCCCAAGTCGATACACCGAGCTCTTGCGGACTTTTTTGTGGATACCCATTGAGTAATACACGATATACCTCAACATCCGTTTTTCCTATTTCTGGTAAATCCTGGCCGCTTGGTGATTTTAAATGCACACTTAAACAATAGGCAATTTGTCCATCTGCTGTTTTAATGAGCTCAGTTCGAACTGGTTTGTTTAAAGACTTACTATAACTCCAATCCATTTGATATTTCGTATGATCCATTACTTCTGCAGATGCCTTTTCAAGCGGAAAAACCAAATTTGTTATGATGAATAGTGCGCACACTAAGGCTACCCACAACTTATACGGTTGTTTTAAAATCATGATTACAACTCCTCTTTAGATTATAATAAAGAAAATACCAAATTTAATATCTTTATTATTTAATTACGAGACGTTTTTATGCATGCTTTTTCATACAAAGTAAATGATTACATATAATTGGGTGAAACTAAAAAGAATACATAGTAATTCTTATCGCATATGAAACGGATGGGTGATCTCAAATAGAACAGCACTTAAATTATGTCATTTCACATTACGGATACTTCGGACTAATCATGGCGTTAGTGGGAGGAATTATCGGATTACCGATACCAGATGAAACGCTACTAACTTTTGTAGGATATTATATATACCAAGGAAAAATGAACTTCTTGATCGCCTTATTAAGCGCATGGCTTGGCTCTGCGGTCGGCATTTCACTTAGTTACATATTAGGAAAAAGACTTGGGCTTCCCTTCTTAAAGAAATTTGGCCCTAAAATGCACATTACAGAAAGTAAAATTGCTCGGACTCAAACTCTCTTTCAAAAAATTGGTCCTCCGTTACTGATTTTTGGCTACTTCATTCCAGGGGTGCGGCATGTTACTGCCTATTTAACCGGTATTTCCAGTCTGCGTATTCGAACATTTTGCCTTTATGCTTATTTAGGGGCATTAATATGGAGCTTTACTTTTATTCAATTAGGATTACTATTCGGGAAAGATTGGCATCTAATCAATCATTACGTTCACCGTTATGGGCTTGTTTTATTAGTTATACTAATCGTTCTGGCCGCTCTAGCCGCTTTGGCATTTCTGTACATTCGCAGAAAAAAAACGAATGCAACGCACTGAAATTAACAAAACCCACTTTCCAAAAGTGGGTTTCGTTCTTATTTATGCGTTTTATTCGGCTTCTTTTTACCAGGATTTCCGTTACCTTGACGCTTCTTATTACGCTCTGCTTTCTCCTGTGTATCGTGCAATTTTTCTACAAAATCACCACTATTATCCACTGTTGTAACCTCCTTGGTTATCGTTCTTTTGTTACTATAACCAAGTACATGTAAAATCATAAGGTTTTACTTTATTTTACTTTAATCTGAACAGGTGGTAACGCTTTCTCTGGGTGATACGGTGACATCAGTACCTCTAATACGTAATCCTTTAAACTAAAATTCTCCGCTCCATACTTTCCGTCCAGTTGGAATGTTCCTTCAAATTGCAGTTTTTCCTTATCCAGTACTTTCACTGTACTTCCTTTTACATTATGTCCACGCGGTACAATATCTTGATCTATGTATGAAGAATCAGTTAAATTCATTGTCTCACCAAAATTGATTAATTCATCCATGGATATATGTTTCGTGTCCACATTTTGAAGTGTATAATTCACAATTAGTCGCTGATTCTTATGCTGGATGTGGTTAACAATGATTTTGAAATCACTACGTGTACTCTTAATTTCAAATGATGTTTTTTCATCTAGCTTCACAATTGCTGGCTTTTCTGATAATCGTACAAAAGGATATATCGTAATAAATTCCGCACTATCAGGAATTTTCTCAAAAATAGAACGTTCTTCAGATTCTACATGATCCCCTACTTTTTCTCTTCCAAATTCAATTCCTGAAGTGGACATATCAATTTCGTTCCCTTTATCATCTGTTATTTTGTGGATTCGTGCTAAGTCGTTCTCCCCTAGAAGTGGATAAATTGCCTTATAATCAATCGTCGTTGCCCCTTTACCGATTGTAATATCTTCAAAGTTGAATGTATGTTGTCGATCCTCACTACTAATGGACTGCTGCGGGTTAATCTTCTTATTCTCTAATTGCTTCACTGGAATATCAAACTTCCAGAATCCTTTCGTTTCACCGATAGATGTAATGGTAATTGGCAGTGTTGTATTCGGTGGTAATTCTTTTTCAGGATAATTAATACGGATATTACCAAGCCAGCCATTCTTTGTTACTCTTCCACCACCCGAAGCGGCTTTCATCCACTTTGGACTTCCATCAACAAGCTTATATGTATAATCAAAACGATTATGAGATACAGCTCTTTCCCCTACTTTATCCGGATTATCAACCGTAAATGTTACCCCAATCCGGCCCCCGTCGTAATACACGCTTTTCATCGTTACACTAATCCCATTGCTTACTGCTTGTTGATTCAATTCTGTTACGAGTTTACTCGCAAATAAATTTTGCCCCATCGTATCATGAAAATAATCGTACACTTTCCCTATAAGTGGAACTTCCGCTAATACACGATTCATTTGCGGGAAAACAAAACCTGAACCTAGTACACCTATACATACTGATGCAGCGGCTAACCATGCAATCTTTCTTCGTTTATCTTTTCTTGTTGTTGGTTTTTCTTGCTTTGCTCTATTCATACCTTTTGTTATAGCAATCTGTAATTCTTCTCGCGGAACTTCGATTTTGTTTATTTCATCATTAACCCACTGTTTATCCAATTCTCATCACCCCCTCCTAATAATTTCTTTAACGAGTTTCTCGCTCGATGCAAATACGTTTTGACAGTTCCTTCAGGTACATTCATATGCCACGCAATTTGATTTATCGGAAGATCATAATAATAATGTAAAATAGTAACAGTTTGATAGTTTTCATCTAGTTTTCCAATTGCTACTTGCAAGTCAATGTTTTGCTCAATTCCGTTTGCTATGTTTCGCACATCTTTGCATTCCCGGCGATCTTCTAATTGTTGCACCTTCTTCTTCTCATTTAATACTTGGTAAGCATTATGTATTAAAATACGCGTCAACCACGTCAGAAAAAAGTTTGGTTTTTGCAATTGCTCTAAAGATACGTATGCTTTATAAACTGTTTCTTGTACGATATCTAAGGCATCTTCTTTATTTTGCACATACATGTAAGCTGTGCGATATAACTGGTCTTGATGGAGGCTAATGAGCTGTTCAAACGCTGCATCATCACCCTTTTTTGCTTTTTTCACTAATTTTATTTCATCCATCTTATCCCTCCTTCCACTTATTAGATAGGATATGGAATGTTTTGGTTTCAAAAATTTATATTTCTTGCATAAAAAAAAACGTCCCAACAAAGCTTGAGACGTTTCTTAAGACAAATCTGTTCGTCTATTTCTCTAAAATTGCTTCTAACTGTTTCACTTGCACCGCTACAGTATGTAACGCTTCAACGGACGTTTCATTACGTCTTCTTTCTTCTTCCACACTTACGAGTACATCCTCTGTCGCAGCGGATGTTTGTTGAATGACAGTAGACGCATACGTAACATCTTGAACGATATTCGTCGTTTTCACCTGGAAGCTTTCTTGATGATGAACAATTTCTGTCATTAACCGATTAATAGAATCGATAAATGCACCAAGGTTGCTTACATTTGCTAGAACGTCCGACAACATTTTACTACACTCTTCTTGCACTGTTTTCCCTTTTCCGACTTGCTCTTCTACCTTACTTGCTTGATTGCTAAAATCTTTTAAAATGCCTTGAATACTTCCAGCCGAGCGATTTGACTCTTCTGCAAGTTTTAATACCTCATTCGCTACAATCGCAAAACCTTTTCCATGCTCGCCCGCTCTCGCTGCTTCAATATTGGCATTTAACGCTAATAAACTCGTTTGATCTGAGATTCCTGTAATTACGTCCGCAATCTCCGTAATCCTTTTCGATTGCTCTGTTAATTCTTTAAATACAAGTCCTGACTGTGTAAGAATTTCACTTAAGCTCCGCATATGTTGTTCAAAGTTTTGCAGCGTGCCCACACTTATTTTTGAAACTTCTAAACTTTCATCAACGTTTGTCGATACTTCTCTTACCTGTGAAATAATGTGCTCAATATTTGTCTCCATATCATTCAGTACTTCTACAGAGTTTGTCATCATCTCTGATTGAGAATGCGCCCCCATAGCTACTTCTTGAAAGGCAACATTAATTTCTCCCATCGATTCCATTGAAGTATTCGCATTATTTTTTAAGCTATTAAAATTTTGATCTAATTTTAGAACAGTTTCTTCAATCAGCTTTTGCGTGTTTTCTAATTCCACAGCTTTTCTCATTACTTCTTGCTTTTCTTTATTTAGACGTACAAGAAGACCTTTTCCGATTTTCGTGACACCCCACATCGCCAGCGTCACCATCGCCAGTAAACTTGCGAAATTAGCTGCTTCCGAAGCGGCAGTATAAGCAAAAAACTGCTTTGGCCAGTAGTTACAAAGGATAAATGTCGTAATAACAGCGACTCCTCCAAGCATTAAAATAAGGCGCTCACTTAAATAAATTAAGGAAACCGCTAATGTGAAATAGACCATTTGAAAAATAGCTGGACTTTCATTAAACGTTTGAATCATAATATACGACATCACTAATAACATATAAATCATAATATATTTATATATGTATACCATTTTCGGAACAAGATTAAGAAGAATCCCGACTATAAACACAGTGACACCGCATAACCAAAACGGGATCGCTCTAGCCGTAAAGATATATCCGTAATAACTAATTGCAGCGATTCCTAAGGAAAAACTGAACATGCTAATGAACAGTAATAAATGATTTTTTTGTGATTCTTGTTCAAGATTAGAAAAGCATTTTCTCTTTAGCCACTCCATACGTGAAACTTCCTTTCCAAGTAAAGTGAACCTTCCATCAGTAAGAATTTTCTTCATTCCCCACTGATTATTAGTTGAACCAATCGGGCTTTTACGGGCAGTTATCCCCCACCTATCTTCTTTAGAAAAGCGGAAGCGGCTCGCTCAGAATCGCAGGACGTTGGAGTCCCTGACAAAGAGGCGCTTTTTGCCTCGTCCGAGGGGGCGAAACGACCGGAGATTCTAGCCGCTAGAGCTGGACAACGATTCTCTCTCAATCTTGAGGTGGGGGTCTTACTGCCCACGAATAGCGGGATAAAAGTTACCCACAAAATAAAGATCATTTTAATTTGAACTCTGCACTTACCGGATTATGATCGCTATTTTCAAACTTCAGATCATTTCCATGTACATTTACGATTTCTACATTTGGTGAAACTAAAAATCCATCAATAATCGTAACGAAATTTTCACCTTCTACATATTTCTTCACATCATCACGAACCGTCCAAACAGTAGGATCTACTGCCCACTGGAACCCACCTTCTGTGAAATCTTTTGGCAACTCTACTAACCATTCAGGCCATACTTTTTGAAACTTCGGATCCTTTAGCTGTACATCAGAGACTAGTTGATTCCAATCACCGCCAAGTATCACATAGTCGCCGTTTTTATAGTGTTCGTTCATATAATTTTTCAAATAATCAACTTGCTGCCTTCTTATTTTTCCACCTTTATCATAAGCAGATAAATGAAGATTGACGAGTCTTAAATATTTCCCATTACTCACTGGGATTTTATGCTCAACAATCGCCCGGTCTAAATCAAATAATTGTTTTGGCCAAGGCTCTCTCCCCGGCAGTTGAAATCTTGTTGCTGTGTCAACCTTATACTTCGAAAACGAACTCATTCCTGAATTCGCATATCCCATCGGATTCGTAATCGGAACAGGCACCCACTGTGCATGATAATTATATCCGAAAGTAGATTCATAGTTTTTCAAACCATTCTTAAATGCTTCATATTCATTCACATCAAATGATCTTGATGACTTTGTATCCACCTCTTGCAATAAGAAGAAATCAGAATCTTTTTTTTGTAAAAAGGATAGCATGTTGTGGAGATTCTTTTCTGTTTGTTCTTTACTGCTAGAGCGAGAGCTTTTTCCCCCATCCATAAAAAAGTCTTGATCTTTATCCAAACCAGCATAGCCTATGTTAAAAGTCGTCGTTGTAAATGTATCTCCCTGTTTTAAAACCTTGTCATTCTTATTTTCTACATTTAATTTCAGAACATTAACAGGTTTCTCATCCGTAATCATAATATAGGCTAGAAATATGGCTACACTACCAACCACTAATGCCACTAATAATAAAAGTACTTTCAATAGTTTCTTCAAATAAACAACTCCTTTTTATATTAAAATAAATAAATATTCCCTCAAAAAATATACTGTAAACCTCTCTTTTTTAAAACAAACGCAGATAATTAATAATATTCTGTATTATCACACAGTAAATAATGTTTTTTTATTCCATAAGGAAACAAAATTATTTTATTACATTAACAATTAATAATATTATCATCTTTTGATCAATATATAAATACAAAAACGCCTCTAATTTTGAGACGTTTTTTCTTTAAGTATAGTCATACTCCAGTTCTTAAGTTAAATCCATTTCCCATAATAACTGCGTGTTCCTCCACCATAAAAAGAAAAGGGATTTATGGCATTTTTTAACTTGTATATGTCGTTCATTTCAGCACTTAGAAAACATTACAAAACTGTCATCTTTATGTAAGGTTATGAGATAGTTACTTTACTCTTTCCATGCAATAATAAGAGCATAAGAAATAACAAAACAATAAACCTTCAGAGATTATAGGAGCGTGTTAATAATGATCGTAACAACAACTAATACTATTCAAGGCAAAGAAATTATCGAGTATGTAGACATCGTAAACGGTGAAGCAATTATGGGTGCAAATATCGTTCGTGACTTATTTGCTTCTGTTCGTGACGTTGTAGGTGGCCGTGCTGGTGCATATGAAAGTAAATTAAAAGAAGCTCGTGACATTGCAATGGAAGAAATGAAACAACTTGCAACGCAAAAAGGTGCCAATGCAATCGTTGGTATCGACGTAGACTACGAAGTGGTTCGCGACGGAATGCTAATGGTTGCGGTAAGCGGTACAGCTGTACGTGTGTAAATAAATAGAAAAGGAGCACCTCATTGGAGATGAGGTGCTTTTTCGTAATTACTCAGTCACTCTATGAAAAACCGACATAAAAACCACTTTCCTTTTAGGTTGGTGAGAGCATCTGGCCACGTGTTGGAGCGGTCAGTGCCTTTTCCTGCCACGTGCAAAGTTTTAAAACAAAGGAAGGTAGAATGGTGTAGGTCCATTTGTATCTTCATGACAGCAATCTAGATGCTGAAAAATGAAAATAACTATTTATAGGTAATAAGGGGCGTATTTTCGCTGGAATCATACTCCTTACGAAATTTCGAAAGGAAATGTATGATTGAGTAGTTACGCTTTTTCTTTTTCTTGAAATGCTGTAAACCTATTTTTATAATGGTTTTATTGCATTTTATAACGAGTTACCTTTTCCAGATAAAGGTATGGATACGATACAACACTTGGCATAGCTGAAATCAGACTCTTTTACAATTAGAATGACCTAATATTATTGTTGATGCCCCTTTTCACGGTTCCCTACAGTCCAAGCTAAAAATAAAATCGAACTAGTTACTAAAATCGCTGTGAATATTCCCATTACCAGTTCTCCTCACTTTCAATAGTATTACTTATATAATACCATTCCATAGTTTTACAAACCACTCGAAAAAATCCATATATCGCTAGATAATGTTGTGTTTTGTATAATTATTACAATACAACTCAATTTGTAAAGGAGAAAAAATATGAAACAAAGGCCGTGGTATTTACGAGACAAGTTTTTATATATAATCTGTATCGTTATCCCCTTAATAGGATATATAATTGTTCTATCTAACAAAAAGAAATTTGCCCATGAAGAATGGATGTCCTTTCTTCTAGTATCTACAATTACAACTTCTATTTGGGTATTAAAATTTCTTCCTGATCCTATCTATCTTCCGGCAACATTCCTCGCGCTGTTACTAATATATATACTTATCAAAGATTGAAGATCCAAGATTCTAAAAAATATTGGATAATTTTTACCCACCCCAAGTAAGAAAATCCTAAAATGACGGACCACAAAAATGCCAAACGGATACTTCTTGGGATTGATACCCATAACTTCAATATCCGCCAAGACACATCATCTTTGCCATCTTTTCTCATCAACATCACTCCGCCACAACTGGTAATATAATAATAAAATGAACTATCCCATTTTCATATTCCACCCGAATTTCTCCGCCTTCTAGTTCCACAATGCTTTTGGCAATCGCAAGTCCAAGTCCGAGCCCTGAGCCTTCTGACACTCGACTTCTTGATTGATCCTTTTTATAGAAGCGTTCAAATAAGTTCTCTAACTCTTCTTTCGTAAACGCTTCACTCTCGTTTACAATAGAAATACGAATGCTCCGTCGCTCTCTTTGAAGCGTAACGATAATTTCTCCCTCATCTTTACTATACTTAATGGCATTCATCAATAAATTATCAAATACGCGGACCATTTTTTCTGAATCCAAGGAAGCATATAAACGACCTTCGGGAAATTCTTTCACAAAGGAAAGACCATGTTGCTCTGCTTGCGGCACAAGTTCTTCAATTAATTGGTCAAGAAGTTCGTTTATGCATATTTCTTGTTTTTCTAATATCATTTCCTCACTTGTAAGCTTTGTGTATTCAAATAAGTCTTCTATTAAATTCTTTAGTTGCTCTGACTTTGAAAATGAGATTCTTACATACTCATCATATTGTTCTTTATTTTCATATTTCTCATCACGTAATAAACGTAAATATCCCATAATCGAAGTAAGCGGTGTTCGTAAATCATGCGATACATTTGTAATCAATTCATTTTTTTGCTTTTCAATTTTTCGTTCTTTTTCAATATTCACCATCAGTTCTTCTGCCATATGATTAATATTTTCTGTTAATAAGGCCATTTCATCTTTGCCCTTTTTTTCAATCCGATAGGCTAAGTTCCCTTTTGCGATCTCTTTCACACCCTCTGCCATCGCTTCAATTTGCTTCATCTTACGTTTTGTTATATAGAAGAAAGAGAAAATAAATACGAGAACGCCAATAAAGAATGGAATAGGGCCTTCTTCCTTACTATATTTTACCTGACCAGTTGGAATGCCGCTGACGAACATGTATAAATTTTTCCCTTCCAGGGTAACTGGATAAAAAGTAATAAATTCTTTGTGCAAATCTCTGATTTCTCCTAAACCTAAACCATTGTAATCAATCGGTTGATTACTAGCAAAAGACATCACATTACGAATTGTATTATGCAGATTAATTTGCTCTTCTTCTGCTTGCTTTGTTTTATATAAAACCTTTCCTGTTTCATCTGTAACTAGCACTTTCAAAGCATGCCGTTCATGCTCAGCATTTTGATTTTCCATATCAATCATTCTTTGCAATGCACTTACTGTATTTTCTCTTGATATCGTCTCAGCTGTTCGCTTCGCTTCATTATTGATTTGCTCCATACCATCGCCATAATCAATGATGGCATGTTGATTTGCCTTTTCAAAAAACGGGACAGACAATCGTGATACGAAAAAACCTAACAAAGCACAAAAAATAAACGTCGTAATTAATTGAATTCTAATACTCTTACGAATGTAATTAATAGGTCTACGTAACAATCTTTTTATTTTTTGAATCACATAATAAAATGGTTTAAATATCTTTTTCAACCTTATATCCCACTCCCCACACTGTTTTTATATAACGAGGTTTCCTTGGATTTTCTTCTGTCTTCTCGCGGATTTTTCGAATATGTACCATGACTGTATTATCAGATTGAAAGGACTGTTCCTTCCATACTCGTTCATAAATTTGATCCGCACTAAATACCATCCCGCGATTTTTAGCCAGTAGCTCTAAAATCGAAAATTCCCTCGGTGTCAATTTCACTTCTTCGTTTGCAACAATGACTTCATGCGTTGCAACATTTATTTTCATATCACCAATTTCAATTTCATCATCGTTTTGGATAAAGCCGCCACTCATTTTCATATACCTGCGAAGCTGCGATTTAATGCGCGCAATCAATTCTAATGGGTTAAATGGTTTCGTTACATAATCATCTGCCCCAGTTGTTAATCCTAAAATCTTGTCCATGTCTTGCGTTTTAGCTGATAGCATAATAATTGGCATCTCCGCTATTTCTCTTACTTTCATACACATATGAATACCATCTAGTTTTGGCATCATAATATCTAATATAATTAAATGCACTTGCTGCTTTTGTAATATTTCTAGTCCCTCTGCACCGTCTCCAGCCTGCAACACTTCATATCCTTCATTCTTCAAATAAATCGCAATCAAATCGCGAATTTCTTTTTCATCATCTACGACAAGTATTGTTTCTTGACTCACACTCTCTCCTCCAACATTAGTAATCTATTATAGGAATATTCTAACAAATAAATTTGATATTTTGTTACATTATCCCTTAATCTCTTTCCCTATGTAGTACACGCCGAATATTACCACAAGAATACTCCCAAAAACGAATCCATACTTCGTTGTGAGTTCTACAATGTGATTGATATTGCCTCCAAACATATACCCAAGCATAAAATACAACAAAGTCCAAACAAATCCTGTCACATATGAATACAAAGCATACGCTCGAAATGACATATTGTTGATTCCAACTAAGTAAGGAACGATATGTCTCACTACTGGTATAAAATAGCTGACTACTAATGCATAATGTCCATATCGATCAAGCAATGCTTGTGATTTCCAAAGATACTTCGCCTTCTTCTTTTTCATCAATGCATCCAAAACTTTCGAACCGACTGTCTTTCCAAGGATATACCCTAACGAAAGCCCCGATACAACACCTAAATACGTTAATAGAAAAGCTGGAATCGGCATACCAACAATTCCTAACCATAAGCAAAAAAACAAAGCAACATAACCATAATGCTGAATATAGGATAACAACTCATGTAACTCCATACATAACAGCGCTCCCTACTTCTTTTCTACAATCCAACACATAAGCTGGCGGGAAATTAAACCAAACTTTCGTAACAGATACTTGCGGAAAAAACTTTTGTATAAACGATTTCCGTATGAGCGAATATTGAAATGTAATAAACTCACCATGTTCTTGTAACACATCCATCACATTGCTTAAAATACGAGTTGATACTTCCATCGGTAACGAAGTAAACGGTAACCCGGATAATACATAATCTACCTTATCTATCTGTAGCTCTCTCATATATGCTTGTATCTCTTCAGCTGATCCGTGAATAACGAAAAAATTCGGATCATACCCAAACTGTTTCTGCAAATCCCTCACAAAAACTTCATTAATTTCAATTAGAATAAATTTAGTATGTTTCTGTTTTCGTTTCATAATTTCTTTTGTAAAAACCCCTGTACCTGGCCCTAATTCCACAATGTACTCTGCGTCCTCAAAATCAATTGTATCCACCATTTTTTTCGCTAATATTTTCGAACTCGGTGCAATCGCCCCAATATGTTTAGGGTGCTTAATAAACTCAGCTAAAAATGTAATAAGCTGCATGAAATACCACCTCGTTTCATCGATATTGTATAGGTCTCAGTATAAATAGCATTTCTTAAAAATTTGCGGGGAAGTTTCTTAAGTTTTTCTTAAGAAACTTCCCCTATAGAAATTCCCTTTATGTACTGATTTACACGATTCATTCCAAATGAAAAAAGTCCCCAAAAGATAGTATCTTTTGGGGACTTTTTTTAAAACCTTCTTCTTTTTAGAAGGGGGCAAGAGCGACTGGCCGTGCATAGAAACGATCAAGGCCTTTTTCTACCACATGCAAAGTTTGGAGAAGTTTAATTTGTTTTTAAAGGAATTATAATTTTTCTTTCATTTGGAAATAATAAAACAAACAAGACTAAAAACGACCGTATACCTAACTAACAAGTTAACTATAAAGATAAAAACAACGACTCCAATCCATAAAACGGTCTTTGATTTCATATTCCCAAGCATAAGGATTCTTACAATAATGTAAGAATCTTGTTAGGCAATTCGATGTTTCCATTTTTTTATTCCATGTAAGCTAAAGCTAGAGAATATGACAAAGGAGCGGATTCTGATGAATGAAAATCAAGATTTATTATTTACCCAAATTGTTACTGGTTCTTGCTTAGGCGGTTTTGTATTATTATCTTGTCTTGCTGGTATAATTAAAGTCGTTCACCAATTTTTCATGTAATCACTTAAAGGAGCTAGAATTCGATGTTTAGAAAAAAGAAAACAGATTAAAAAGGATTACCTCTTATAAATATACAAGGTAATCCTTTTTAATTTCTATAAATGTTTTATGCCTTTTTTACAAATTCAGATTTTAGCTTCATCGGTCCGAAACCATCGATTTTACAATCAATATCATGATCGCCATCAACTAAACGAATACTTTTTACTTTCGTACCGATTTTTACAACTAATGAAGTTCCTTTTACTTTTAAATCTTTAATTACTGTTACAGAATCACCATCTTGTAACACATTTCCATTCGCGTCTTTAATTACTTTTTCATCTTCATTATTTTCCGCTTCTAACGTCCACTCATGCGCACACTCTGGACAAACAAATAGAACTCCATCTTCGTAAGTGTATTCTGAATTACACTTTGGGCAATTTGGTAATTTTGACATTCGTTTATTTCCTCCACTCGTTATATATACTTTTATATACTGCCATAGTCTTCTTTTATTGACAACCCTACCTAAGCATAACAAAAAAAGGCAAGCATACACCTGCCTCCTTTTTGTTAACTCCAAAAGAATTGAACGATCTTCATCCCCGCCCATACTCCAATGATTCCCATAATTGCTGAGAAAACGGGAGGTGCAGGAATTGGAAGTTTTAATAGTGTAAAGATTATCCCCACGATTAATCCAGCTAAAGTTGACATTAAAATTTCATGCACGGTGTCTTCCTCCTAGGTGCTTTATTTACGAGAATATCCTTGTATTACTATTCCCCACCTGTATTCTTAGAATTCCTCACAATATATCGGCGCTTTTTTGAATATATCGACCACTTTCCCTCATATATCGGCGGAATTTGAAATATATCGGCGCTTCGACAAGGAATAAAGACATCTCGACAAAAAAAGACAAAATCCAAACACCAATTACTGAATTAGATTTGTTAAATCGTACTTTCTCCCTTTCTTCTCGCCTTTATAAGGCAAGTTCATTACATGAACTAACCGTTTTATTACTGAGCTTGATGTAATATGAAGAAATTCTTTTAATTCCTGATTTGTAGCAGCCGTTCCAAGAAGGAGTGCATAATCTTGCAGGGCATCCTCGTGCGCAAACTTAGAAATGCCGTTACAATTCGAACAATGCCATCCCTTCATTATCTTAACCATCGGGAGATAGGAACACGCCGGGCAGTGTACTCCTTTTAATAATTCATGTTTCGCAATTTGATATTGCTCGAGAATATTTCGATGTAAAGGAGAATGATTCGTCATCATTTGAAACGTAAGATGTTGTACCTCTTGCACTGATAATACCTCTGTTTCATGCATACGTCCCAAATCCTCAATTTTATTTGAGAGATTTGCACTATGAATAATTTTCCGGGAAAAATCTTGATCACGGGAGGACATCTTAACAATTGTACGCGGCGTACTAATAACAACGAAGGATTCAATTGGGAGAGTTGAACATCCATATAAATTTAACCATTTTTGAAGTTGTCTTTCTTGCCTTTTTATTTGCAAAATAGGATCTGGGAATCCTTCTGACTTTTGTTCCGATATGCGAATCAGTTGATTAAATTCGGAATCAAACAATCTTATATCATGTAAAATGCTGTACTCCTTATCTGGCAAAAAGCTTAGTGGATAATCAATAGCTTGTTCGCCCTTATATCCTGCCTTATGCTTGGCCAATGTTTCAGAAATCGCATTCCTTTTCGGATGATCAGCAGGTACTCTTCTGCATAAAGCTTTTAACTGCTGAAGATAAATCGGTATTTTCCGCTCTTTCACAATCATTCCAGCCACCTCCTTATCATATATCGGCGCTTTTTTAAATATATCGACCACTTTCCCTCATATATCGGCGCTTCGACAAGGAATAAAGACATCTCGACAAAAAACGACACCTTTCACCCGCTATCCACATAAAAAAAAAGTGGCCACCAATACATTATGGCAAAACCACCTCACTATACAAACGGCGACAATTTGTTAATCACCATACAAAATTCCTATTTCATTTCTAAATATTGATGCTGGAAAATACACATTCTGATTGCATTATGATAGTTACCATCAACGAAAAATTCATCTTGTAACTCACCTTCAATTGTGAAGCCGACTTTTTTGTAAATATGTTCAGCTTTTACGTTTTCTTTATCTACTATTAAATAAAGTTTGTGCATATTTAATACTGAAAAAGCGTAATCCATCGCTAAGCGAGTTGCACATGCTGCATAACCATAACCTTGATACTCTGGGTTGATGATAATCTGGAATTCTGTTCTTCGATGAATATAATCAATCTCTACTAATTCAACTAATCCAATCATTTTATTGTCTTTTTCTACTATAAAACGACGTTCACTTTGATCGTGAATGTGCTTATCATATAAATCCTGCAACTCCACAAAAGCTTCATAAGGTTCTTCAAACCAATAAGACATAATATGTGCATTATTATTAAGCTCATGAACAAATTTCAGATCTTCTCGTTCTAAAGGACGTAGTTTAAGTTCCTGACTCATTTTTTCAATCTCCTTTATGACTCTTTATTCATATTCTAAGCCTTCAAGTAACTTGAATGTCAATAGCGTAATATCAGCACTATATATACAAATTAAAAACCGACACAAAAGCTGCTGCTACGAAGAATAAAATATGATTACTATTTGCTTGAAACATCGCTCGTGGCAGAAAAAGGCACTGACCGTGTCTATGTACGGCCAGGCGCTCTCGTCCATGTAAAAGAAAAGGTTTTTATGTCGTTTTTTCAATTTGTACTTATATATTAAAACTTCCTAAGTTATCCCTAGTGAATATCGTGTTTTTTGAAACTACCGCCCTTTACTTCCGCTACGTCATATACGGTAACAAAGGCACCTGCATCAATTTCATGAATGATTTCTTTCATTTTACTTTCTTCTAAACGGTTAATGACACAAGTAATTTCTTTAAATTGTTCACGTGAATAACCACCGTATACTTCATTATACGTTGCACTTCGACCTAGGCGATCTCGAATGGTCTCTACCATTAATTCAGGTTCTTTTGTGATAATTTTAAATGTTTTAGAACCACTTAAACCTACTTCAACGATGTGAATGACTTTAGAAGCAATAAAATAAGCAATTGCTGAAAGAATAGCCCCTTCAAGGCCAAATACTGTGGAGACAAAAACGAAGACAAACATGTTTAAAAATAAGATGAGGTCACTTGTTCCAAAAGGTAATTTTCGTGAAAGTAATACGGCTAACATATCAATTCCATCTAATGCGCCGCCATTACGCAATGCTAACCCCATACCAAAACCGATGATAATCCCGCCAACAACGGTAACTAACAATGTATCGCCGTGAATAATCGTTGGTACTCCGTGCATAAGAACCGTACCGATTGCTAATGAAGCAATACCGATAATCGAATAAATCGCAAAGTTTCTACCAATTTGCTTATACCCTAACCAAACAAAAGGGATATTAATAATTGCAATGAGAATTCCGAGTGGTAATCCAAGTAGTTTTGAACTAACGATACTTAAACCCGTCACACCACCATCTGATACATTGTTGGGGATTAATACCGATTCTAGTCCATATGCTGTTATAAATGCCCCGATAATAATCATTAATACTCGCAAACCGATTTTTAGTTTATTTGGCCTATGTTTTTTAATTACGCTCATGTAATTCCTCCGTTTCAAACTATTTTTTCTTTTCATTGCTAGATTCATTCTTAATAATTATTCTAACATATTATCATTAAAATACCTCTTGTTACGCCTTCCTTCTTCAAACAGAAATCTTAACAATCATCCCTATAATAAGAAAACGACATCATATTCACCTTTAATTTCCATTAAATATTGGTTTTTAAACAGCTCCCATGATTTCTCATGAAAATTGTTTCTAAAAAGGTTGATTCAAAATTGCCCGACATATCCCTTCTTCCAGATGGTATAATCAGGGACAGGAAGGTGAATGAACTATGGAGAAAAAAATAGGTTGGAATAATCTAATACGTATAGTCTCGTTAGGAACTTTTGGGGCACTCTTAGCGGCTTGTTCTAAGTTGATTCCTAACAATATAGTATCCTTGGGACTCCTTGTTGTTGGGACTGTACTGGCATTTGGCTCTTCTCTTACAGGGCTTTACTTATTGAAAAAAAACAAAGTGTAAAAAGAAGCATAAGATTGCCAAAACGGCAATACTATGCTTCTTTTTACGTACAAAATGTAATTTATACTAAAAAGATGTTATAAATTGATTTATAACATTTCCGTAAACACTTCACTTTCTAGAACACATATTGATGTACCAACATTGCTAAAATAAAAAAACAAACCCTCCTATCAGAGAGTTTGCTCTCGCGTACATTGCTTTTGAAAAAACAGCTTAAGGGGAACTGTTTCATCTATTTTATCACACAGGTAACAGAAGTGATGTTGAGAAAATTTAATTTTAGCTAAGAGAACTGCAAAGTGTTGATGGCATCCCATATAGTAGTCATTTTTATCACTGAACTAGAGATTGTTCTGTTCGACAACCTTGAGCAAGTTTTGTTACACTTATTTTTTGATATCTCAGGACTTATAGCATAAAATACGATTCTGCTAGGGATATATGCATTTTATTCTCTTTTTTGCACCAGACTTAAATAACCATTCTTTTTCCATACTAATCAAACACCATTTGCAAAGTAATACTGTCAGTATGTCCAAGATTTATAAAAAGATGTTCTTTTTTTCTGAAAAGTGTATATAAATACGTAATTAATAATAAATATTCACTAAGGTGTTATATTTCCTTCATTTATTTCTTTCCACCTACATTGATTATTTATTACAACAGATTTCACGTCTATAATAAGATGTTTCAACAGAGGAAAATATAAGTATCTATATAACGCTTTCTCATCATAATCAATGTGTTAATCGAAGGAACTCTGTGTTATTTTTGCTTTTCTACTAACTAATACAGCTTCAAGTAATGGACACAATTGCTACATGCCAAGTGTAATTTATTCCCTATTCAAAATTCTGTTTATTCAATCTTTCTAAAAATAAAAAAATATCAAATTCATAAATATACAAGTTATAATGAGGGCGTAGAGAGATCATCCATTCCTCTAGAGAAAATAACAAACATTGTCTTAGCGCAAAAATTCTAAAGACTTTGCAAATAATCTTCTGAAATTCAACATACTGATCCGATTACTCTAGAAAAGTGTGTGATTAGAAGAAAAATTTTTTAAGATGCGATGGAAGCGTTATCATGTGGATTTTATTTTATTAACATTGTTCATTCTAATAACTTATATTCAACTACAATTAACAATAATAAATTATGGGGGTGCTTATATGAACATGAATGTAGCATCTATTAAAGAAAAAAAAGTTATTAAATACAAAAGTTGTTTTGATGTGATCGGGCCAGTAATGATAGGTCCTTCAAGTTCACATACTGCAGGTGCTTTAGCCATTGGAGCAGTTGCCAATAAATTATTTCAAGGACTTCCCAAAAAAGTCGTGGTAACGTATTATGAATCATTTGCTGAAACCCATAAAGGACACGGAACTGATTTTGCAATTATTGCTGGGATATTAGGATTTGCTGCCGATGACAGCAGAGTGCCCGATGCTATTAAAATAGCAGAATCTAAAGGCTTTGACATTACCTTTATTGAAAAAGCAGGTGACAGTCCAGCCGGTCATCCAAATACAGCAGATGTATATTTAGAGGATGAAAGTCGAAGTATTAGAACGATCGGTATTTCGGTCGGCGGCGGATTAATTGAAGTCAAACATGTTGAAGTTGACGGATTTAGCTTAGATCTACAGGGGCCACTGCCAGTTATTATTGCAATTTCCGAAAGAGATGACTTTGAATTTGTCTTACGCAGGATCTTTAAACAATATGATGTGGAAATTAACAATTTTCATAACTTGGTAGAAAACGGAAAATATTTATGTGCATTCGCTTTGGACTCGCTATTGCCTAGTAATGTGCAAATGGAATTGGGAAGTTTAAGCAATATAGCTAATATAATTATTCTTTAGCACATTAAAGGGGTGAAAAAATATGTATATGTCTATAAAAGAAATTGTGGATGCAGCTAATAAAAGACAAAAGCCAATTTATGCATTAGCAATCGAACAGGAAATCGAACAAACTAAAACTTCTTATGAAGAAGTTTGGAGTAAAATGGAAAGAAATTTAACAACTATGGAAAATGCCATAAATAAAAGTATCGAGGGCGACGGAGTATTTTCTCCAACCGGTTTAACCGGAGGCGATGCTGTTAAAATAAAAAAATATCGAGAAAATGGAAAAACGCTTTCTGGAGATTTGATGGTGCTCGGGATTCAAGGTGCTATCGGTGTTAATGAAGTAAATGCTGCATTAGGAGCTATTTGTGCAACTCCAACAGCAGGTGCGAGTGGGACAATCCCAGGAGTCCTATTTAGTATTAAAGATACGTTGCAGTTAAGTCATGAAGATATGATCCATTTTCTATTCACTTCAGCATTATTTGGAACGATAGTCGCAAATAACGCTTGCATTGCCGGAGCGTACGGAGGATGTCAAGCTGAAGTAGGCAGTGCCTCAGCAATGGCGGCTGCAGCAGCGGTAGAAGCTGGCGGAGGAACACCGCAGCAATCTTCTGAAGCTTTCTCAACCGCATTACAAAATTTACTCGGTTTAGTTTGTGATCCAGTCGCTGGTTTAGTAGAAATTCCTTGTGTAAAGAGAAACGCTATTGGAATGGCAAATGCCTTAACAGCAGCGGACATTGCATTAGCCGGCGTAAACAATATCATCAGTTCTGACGAAGTTATTGAAGCGATGTATAGAGTTGGCAGACAGATGCCTCGCGAATTAAGAGAGACAGGTTTAGGCGGAGTTGCAGCCACACCTACAGGGATTGCCATTAAAAATAAAATTTTTGGAGAGAAACAATTAAATCAATAAACAGTTGTTGGAAATATTGTGAAATAGTTAACAATTCTATTCTCTTCTCCTAATGATGTTTATATATTGAGAACCATTAGCTCTAAAATATACTACTATGAGCGCTAACAAATTCATCAGGTTGATGACTAGCGAATTTTTCGATTTCAATCAACTTAGAAGAAGGACACAAGGAGGAATAATTATATGAGTGGAAATACTGCAAAAAAAGTAGAATTTCAAGCTGACAATACTGCAGTAAAAAATGGGGATTATCCAGACCCTAAAAAGTGGCATAAACAGGATACGACCTGGGCATTGAGCCTTTTTGGAACAGCAATTGGAGCAGGGGTACTCTTCTTACCTATTAATGCAGGTTCAGGTGGCTTATTATCATTACTGTTAATTACCATACTTGCATATCCTGTTATGTATTACTCTCATAGGGCGCTTGCTAAAATGATATACGCTTCTAATTCTGCTGAAGAGGGGATTACAGGTACAATAAGAGAGTATTTCGGAAATAAGGCAAGTATAATTTTTAACATTGTATATTTCGTCTCAATTTATACGATCGTGCTGATGTATTCGGTTGCACTTACAAATACTGCAAGTAGTTTTATCGTGAATCAATTGCACATGCAAGAGCCACCAAGGGCCATTTTATCGCTTGTATTAGTAATCGGTCTTATAGCTATACTAAATTTTGGTCAAGATATCACTGTAAAGATAATGAGCATGCTAGTATATCCTTTCATAGCTTCTCTACTTTTTATCGCAATATCTTTGATTCCACAGTGGAATACGTCAATGCTTAGTTTTTCAAGTGCTTCTACCGCTTCAACAGGCACAGGATATTTCGGAACGATATTGATGATCCTACCAATCATAGTATTCTCGTTCAATCATTCACCTATGATTTCATCATTTGTTATGAAACAGAGAGCTACCTATGGAATAGAAGCTACTGATGCCAAATGTGCTCAAATACAAAAAGCTTGTTATATCATGACATTCGCTGTTGTTATGTTCTTTGTTTGGAGCAGTACATTGAGCTTGACTCCAAATGATCTTATAATGGCAAAAAAAGAGAACTTATCAATTCTATCATATCTTGCTAATGAGCTTAATTCGCCTATAATCACTATTGCAGCTCCTATCATTGCTTTTACAGCCATTACAAAGTCGTTCCTTGGTCATTATATAGGAGCATATGAAGTAATGCGTGACATGATTATCAAGTCCAGTAAAAAACGCGGAAAAGATGTAGGAGAAAAAACAGTTAAGACAATGATCCTTACTTTTGTCGTATTAACATGCTGGTATGTTGCCTATGCAAATCCAAGTATTCTTGGAATTATTGATGCCCTTAGTGGTCCGTTAGTTGCTGCTATCTTATGTCTATTACCAATGTATGCGATCCATAAAGTACCAGTACTAGCTAAATACAAAGGAAAAGCGAGCAATATATTTGTCATTATTATCGGTATCCTTACTGTCCTAGCAAGTATTCATTCATTATTCTAATTCACTATTAATTGAACTTTATGTTGTTAAACTAAAGAAATCATGGATAAGGTATATCCGTTTTTGGGACAGACTTCTCACCTTGGGGAGTCTGTCCTTTTTGATCTATTCCCGCAATCAATCAGCAAAAAATTTAAGAAACACAATGCATTTCTTTGCACTTCGTAACTAGCCAAGGATACCATAAGATTTCCTCTGCTCTAATTTCCCCTTGATCAATTAAATGTATAATTTCCTGAGCATCTTTATAATTTTCTATAAGCGATAAAGAATTTAACTGTTTACCGAACCGCTTAAAATCCGACTGCAATCCATTGCAAATAAATGAATAAAAAGCATTATTAGGGCATCCGCATATATCAAACCCTAACACCTCATTATCCTCAATTTGAAAAGGACGAGAATCTTTCAATAAATCATATATAGACACATCAAAATCATTTTCTTGTTCCTCATTTAGTAGAAAATCTTTTTGATACTCCTCCGAAAGGCTCAAACTAACAATGCTTAAATTCTCCATACCTTTTAAATAAGATTCCTTAAAATACATCGCATCTTTTAAACATTTAAAAACATTGGGCCACGAAAAATTTTTTTCTTGGATTAATGTTTCTAAAAAAGATTGTGCTTTTACATGTTCATCTAGACTAATCTTCAATCTTGAATTTATCAAATTAGAGATCGTATTATTTCCACTTTTATTACACCATGGAAAAAACCAATAGTCTGGAAATGTTGGTCTTACTAAATTACTTATTGATAAAATCGTGTCAGATAACCCTTGAAGTGTGCAACCTTTATAAATAAGCTCATTTTCATATGAAATTATTATATATCCCGCATTATAGTAATTCACTTATGGGCTTCTCCTTTCCTTTCAGCAAGTATTGGGAGGATGTTAATAACAATGCAAAACATAATTTACAATACTTTATCTTTCTTAAACAAACACCATACCTTCAAAATAATCATAATAGCAAATATCATTATATGGGGATACGTCTTATCCGAAAACATAAGTAAAAAACTAGGAAACTTTTATATTATATAACTCACTAAAAATACCATATTTAAATAAAAGTTGCATAATAAATCTACACATATTAATATTATAATTGATGAAACCACAGCACGCTTTTTTCTCATTTTTTTTGGATGAACACCTAATTCTGTCAAATTAATATGTAAATCTAAAAAACAAGAAAAGACATCCAAAAGGATGTCTTTTCTTGTTTAACATTAACAGAAACGCAAGTGTAGCTTAAATTCTATTCATTCTTTTTATTTTCAACTTCTACACTTTTCTCCAAATCAGCAAGCCAATGAAGATCACTATAATTTTCTTTTTGACCAATATCTTGTAACTTATTATTACTATAACTAATAGATAATATTAAATCTGGCATCGCATCAAAACCATTTTCTGCTAATTTATTATACCTTGAACCATATACTGATGCCGCAAGACTCACATAATTACGCTCATACGGGTTTTGACGCATACGATTCAAATAGAGTTCAAATACATCTTGACCATCAGGAGTTAAGAACTTACCATCTTTACGCTCTAAATCATGTAAGTTATACCCCGTTCCTGATCTAAGTGTAGAAATCAAACCACATTTACGTATTGCCTCCGGCTTCATTTTCTCAGATTCAAAATTACTACTTTGAAAAATATGCGGAAATAATTCCTTACCATTATTTTTATCATTTAAAACTTTTTCAATTTGTTGCAGCAATTGTATATTCTTACTACCTTTCACCGTAACTTGAAAATTATTCGGATCAACAGTAAAAGTTAAGTTCTCATCATTTGGGATGTCAATGTTTTTTTGAGTAAATAAATCTTGAATCTGACGATTTACTTGTTCACGCTGAAAAGCTTTCTCTTTGTAATTTTCAACCCTTCCATCGATAGGATCTGAGTTTCTAAACAAAGAATCACGCATACTATAAAAACCAACTCTACCGTTTCTCAACATATTGATTTCTGCTCGCCATGCTGAGTCTCTCTCCTCTGAGCTTAAATCATGACGAAATTCTTTTGAATATTGATTAGAATATTTATCATCAATATGTCTTTCAGGATTAGCATATAGCATGTTTTCTTTATGAATTTCACTGTACTTTTCGTCTAATAACTTCATCCTTTTGTCTGATTCACTCTCATATTCATTACTATGTTTAATTTCTACAGATAAAGCCTTTTTTCAGATTCATTAAATTTAGTATTAGTAATATACGATGATGTATAATTTGTTATTTTCATTAGGAATATCCCCTTTCTATGGTATCCCTTTATTATATCTCGAAAATTAAATATTAAATTGAAAAAATGTTAAAAATAGTATAATCAGACAGTTTATCTATGATAATTTACCGAAAAAGGATAAATATACATGAAATCAAAGTTAAAATTTTAGCTATCATTAGCTCTATTGCTACTTTTTTTATATGTCGTTCTATTAAAAAATTAAAATTTGAACAATTTAATGCGATAAAATCTGGGCAGAGATACTGAATTTTTAAGAATAATAAGGTACACTAGTCAATGATTTTAGTTTAAAATTGATTGACGTTGATGTATACGGAGGAAAGATTGATGAACAACAATACAATAAATGACTCAATTAAAGAAGTTGATAAAAAACGAGTAAAATCAAGCAAACGTTTTACAAATTGGAAGCTTATCACAGCGGGTGTTGGTATAATTGTATTTCTCATTGGGGGAATGAGGTATTATCAGACGACCCACTTCAATTCAAATGTTACGATTAATGATATAAAGGTCGGTGGTCTAACTGCTGATCAAGCACTAAAAAAATTAAAAACATCTGAACTAGAAAACAAAGTCTATATCGGCCAACAACAAATTTTAGATGAAAAAGATACGCAAACGGAACTTATGGAAAAAGATTTGCCTCAAGTTAAGAAACTATTAAAAAGCCAGTGGACATTTTTCCCTTCCTCAAAAGAAAAAAATTATTCACTACTACCGGAAGAAGCAGACCAGTACCGAAGCGAAACGATGAAAAAACTTGTAGAAAAAAAGCTCGTCTCTATGAATAAAAAATTTAAAGCACCTCAAGATGCTATGGTGAAGATCGAACAAGGAAAAGTTGTCATCTCAAAAAGCGTTGAAGGAAAACAGTATGACGTTACTAGTCTATTGAAAGATTACGACAAGCAGAAGTATAAAAGCAAAATCCATCTGGAACCTGTATACATACAGCCTATTAAAGAAGATAATCCGATTGTAAAAAACAAGGAGCAAGCACTACAGGATCTTCTTCAACAGTCCGTTGATTATAAGGTACAGAATGAAGTTTACTCTTTAAAAGCGAAAGATTTAATTCAAAATGCCTCTATGTCAAAGGATATGAAAGTTACAATCGGCGCGAGCAACATTAAGAATAAGATTGCTGAAATTAATAATGCTAAATCAACATTAAATAAAGACTTCACATTTAAAACCCATTCTGGTTCGGCCATATCAGCAAAAGGACAAGGCTATGGCTGGGCACTAGATGTTGAAAAAGAAACAAAACAAATTCAAAAAGCCTTTGAAAAAGGCGAAAAATCTCTTTCTGCTTCTAATATTCGCGGAAATGGCTGGAAAAATGAAGGCATTGGTTATGAAACAACATCAAATAATGGCATTGGAGACACGTATGCGGAAGTGTCAATTGCAGAACAACAAATTTGGATTTACAAAGATGGAAAATTGGCAGCCACAACGAATGTGGTAACTGGTAAACATAGTACGAGTGAAGATACATCACCAGGTGTGTGGTATATCCTCTATAAACGATCACCATACACACTTAAAGGCAGCGCAGTAGGTAAACCCGATTATTCCGTTAAGGTAGATTACTGGGCTCCGTTCACAAATAGCGGACAAGGATTCCACGATGCCAGCTGGCGAACAAACTGGGCAAATAATGCCTATTTAACAGGGGGATCGGGCGGCTGTGTTAACCTTCCTGCTAATATTGCAAAAACTGTGTATGATAATCTAAGCACTTATGAACCGGTTATCGTGTACTAGTAAATACTTTAGAATCTCCTATTGTATCACTTCAATTGGAAGATCCTCATCTACACCGTGAATATGAAGATGACAAACTTTCTATTTTAGATGTATCAGCAACATTAGATACAGGGGCGAAAGTAAATGTAGAGATACAAATGAATAACACATACGAAATAATAAAACGCTCTTTATATTACTGGAGTAAATTATATTCATCTCAATTACAAAAGGGAATGCCTTATAGTTCGCTCCACAAAACAATTACAATTAATTTGCTAAATTTCGTTATTTTTAAGCAGTATGACGCTTTTCATACAACAGGGAAACTGTGGAATATGCAGCAACAGCAAGTACTGAGTGATGACATAGAAATTCATGTTGTGGAAATTCCAAAATTGATACAACAATGGCGTGAAGAAAAAGTGAATTCTTGGGAAGATTCTTTTGTTCGTTGGTTGTTATTGTTGCCAGCTACTGAAGATGAGCATTTAACTCAAACACTGGAGGAGATTGCGATGAATCAAGATCCAATTTTACAAAAAGCAATAGATAAATGGGAACGTATGAGTCAGGATTCTTCTTTCCGTAAAGAATATGAGGCGAGAGAAAAAGCATTAATGGATGAAGCTGCGAAATTTGCTTATGCCGAACAACAAGGGATCAAACAAGGAAAGATACAAATGATTCATGGTATGCATGAAATTGGCATTCCACTTGAAACAATTGCAAAAGCAAGTAAATTAAGTGTTAGAGAAGTAGAAATTATCTTAGAACAACTTACAAAAGAGAGTGATTAAAAAGGCAAGCACCTTTTGATGCTTGCCTTTTCAATTTAAATAATACTTCAATTAAGCGAAGCGAGGGTGACAGGTAGTTCATAGAATTACAGAAATTTAAAAATAACAAATTTGGTTATGGGAATACCAAATTTATGTTTTAAAATTGGTAAGATAATATTTTTATATTCAATCAATACAACGTTTTATGTTTTGTTTGTTTTATATAATAATTGTTTTATATGTTTTAAATATTTATATGTTTTAGGATCATGGAATATGTTGATATAAAAGGGATTATAACACTTAACTATAACAAAAATGGTTTTAAAGATAACAAATTTGGTTGCTTAACTATAACAAAGATATTATAAACGGAGGTTATAATGTGAGCCGAAGAATACTAAAATATGCAATTTTAGGATTATTAAGTAAAGAAGATATGAGTGGATATGATATTACATCCGAATTTAAAAAAGCGATTGGGCAGTTCTGGAGTGCAAAGCATAGCCAAATCTATGTTGAGTTAAAAAAATTATTAGACGAAGATTCGATTTCTCAATATATAGAAATGGCAGGGGTCAAACTTGAGAAAAAAATGTACAGCCTTACAACAAAAGGAAAAGAAGAACTTCAGAATTGGTTGCTGGAACTAGATGAAAATGTGGGAACCGAAAAGGATATCTTCGCATTACGGTTATATTTTTTAAAAGATATCCCTACGGAAGAAATTCCAGTGTTATTTAATAACCAATTAAAACTCAGAACCGAAAAATTATTCTTTCTAAAAGAACAGTTCTCTTTTCATTTTGGAGTGGAGAAGAATCCTCTATATTTAGATACTGAAGAATTAGGTCACTACTTTGTTCTGACAAAAGCCATTTCACGCGAAGAAAATTACATTTGTTGGTTAAATAAAAGTTTAGATATTATAAAAAACAAAACAGCCGATAATCCTTTTAAATAGGACTTATCGGCTAATTCAATTTAACTGATACATTTTCCTTTTCCATACCAATCACGCACCTTCTCTAGATTAGTAGTATCAGTATGTCCAAGATTTGTAGATTTATTGCAATTGTCCTGAAATTTTTGCGCTAAAACCAAGTTTTTGAACAAGAACCATATCTTGACACAATTATATCACAGGCGTATATTAAACATGTAATTAATTACATGTTTAATATTGAATGTTGAATTAATTTTAAGGAGTGACCTATTATGAAAGAACTTAACGAATTTTTAGGAAGCCATTTCATTTATACTTATGAAAATGGTTGGGAATATGAATTTTATATAAAAAATGAGGATACTGTTGACTATCGTATTCATAGTGGGATGGTTGGAGGTCGCTGGGTTCGTGACCAAAAAGCTGATATTGTAAAAATCGCTGATGGAGTCTATAAAGTCTCATGGACTGAGCCTACTGGCACTGACGTTTCCCTAAATTTCATGCCAAATGACAAAAGGATACACGGAATCATCTTCTTCCCTAAATGGGTACATGAACATCCAGAAATTACAGTTTGTTACCAAAATGACTTTATTAATGTAATGGAAGAATCCCGTTTAAAATATGAGACTTATCCTAAATATGTTGTCCCTGAGTTCGCTGATATCACTTTTTTCAAAAATGAAGGAATCAATAATGAAAAAGTTATATCTCAAGATCCTTATGAAGGTATGACTAATGATATCCGTTCAGGAAAATTAACTTTTTAATTTGATATGGTATTTTTGGAAGTCAATCAACTAAAAATTAACCAGAAGACAGTCCTTATAAGGACTGTCTCTGGTTTAATGAATAGATTGATTATTTTAAAAATAAAGAATATGAAGGAATACACTTAACTAACATATTTCGAAGAAAACTTACATCATTAGATTACAGGTTATGTAAATTATTAAATATTAATTTATTGACTGTTCAGCTCAATCTTAATAAAAAGAGTACTTCAAGGCATTATTGATAATTTAAGTAGTTGTATATTGAGGTTTATAAAAATAATTAAATAACAAAGAATTGGGGGTTCATACATTGAGAAAGTTGATTGTTCTTTTAATTAGTCTGACTGTGGTTTGTATGCTAGCAGGATTTGTACCGGTAAATAAACAACAGGAACACATCAGAGAGATAGCTGACACCATTTTTACAAATGGGAAGGTCTATACGGTAGAAACAAACCAACCGTGGGCAGAAGTAGTTGCGATTGCGAAGGGGAAAATCATATATGTTGGTGATACACACGGTGTGAAGAAATATAAGGGAAAGAACACAAAAGTTATTGATTTAAAAGGGAAAATGTTACTTCCGGGTTTTGTCGATAGCCATCTTCACGCTTCGGAAACAGTTAATTCTCTTTATTCTGTTAACTTAATAAGTGGTAGAACAATTGAAGAATATATCCAAATGGTAGAAAAATATGCAAAAGAACATAGTGGCGTAAGCATTATACATGGTGCTGGCTGGAGTAATACTCTTTTTCCAACAACAGGCCCAACAAAAGAATCTTTAGATGCTGTTGTAAATGATATTCCAGTTGCTTTAATTTCAGAGGATTATCATTCGATTTGGGTAAACTCTAAAGCACTTGAAATAGCAGGGATTACAAAAGATACGCCAAACCCGGAGGGAGGAGTAATTGAACGTGATGAAAAGGGTGAACCGTCTGGTACGCTTCGTGATACAGCAACAAATCTTGTATTAGACAAATTACCAAAGTTTAATACTGAACAATATAAAGAAGCTTTAGCAGTTTTTCAGGAGTTGGCGGCAAGTAATGGATACACACAAGTGAATGATGTAGTTGTCCCGCAACAGGATACTGTTATTGAGGCTTTAATAATGCTTGAAAAGGAACAAGCATTATCTGTTCGACATAACCTTTCATTAGCTGTTCAGCCAAGTGAAGGTGAAAGTCGTATTCCGTATTTAAAGGAACAGCGTGCAAAGTTACAAGGTCCACTGGTGAAAATGAATACTGTTAAATTATTTATGGATGGTGTGCTTGAAGGAGGGACAGCCTTTTTGCATGAACCATACAACAATAAAACAAATTATTATGGCGTTCCTGTGTGGGAGAAGGAATCATATGCACATATGATTCAGACTTTAGATCAAGAAAAGTTTCAAATTCACGTTCATTCTGTAGGGGATGCCGCAACAACAGAAACATTAGATGCCTTCGCATTTGCTCAGCAACAGAATGGAAAAAGTGATAGTCGTCATAAGATTACACACTTACAATTAGTTGAAGAAAGTGATTTCAAACGTTTTAAAGACTTAGGAATCATTGGAGTACCGCAACCAACATGGTTTCTCAAAAATGGAGCATACTTTTCACAAGCTGCTGATTTGTTAGGAGAAGAGCGTGCAAATAAACAATATCCTATGCAAAGCTTTATAAAAGAAGGCGTAGTGATGGCGTCTGCCAGTGATTACCCAATTACACATGGAAAATATTTTTCCCCATTAGCTGGCATTCAAATGGGAATAACTCGTACAGATTTACAAGATACCAATCTAGAACATGTTCTAAATCCAAAAGAAAAAGTAAGCTTAGAGGATATGATTAAGAGTTATACAATAAATGGAGCATATGCAAACTTTTTAGAGAAAAAAACCGGTTCTATTAAAGTTGGAAAGAAAGCAGACTTTGTCGTACTAGATAAAAATTTGTTTGAAATTCCAGAACAAGATATTCATAAAACAAAAATTTTACTTACTCTTTTGGAAGGGAAAGAAACGTATCGTCACCCAGATTTCCAATAAATCTAAGAGAGAAGTAATTGGGGCATAAATAATAAAAACCTAGGCTACGATTACTTGTTTTTTCAAGAAATAGGTAGCTTAGGTTTTTATTTTAGGAAGTTTTATATTCTAGTATATAATTCAACCACAAATTCATCTTTTCTTTGCCAACTTTTTTTCTCAAATATGTAACCTTTTCAAGCACTGACTTGAGAAGGTGATTTTTCTTCTCAATTTCTTTAGTAGCATAATATGTTTCTAATACAGTTTTAGTCTTCGGAACAAACTCATGTATATGTTTTTCTTTTTCTAATAGGGGCCACCTTATCAAAAAAAGAAAATTGTACGTACATTTAGACATAAATTAGACATATTTTAACCAGTTCCCTGTACGTTAAGGAATTGGTTATTTAATTTAAAATATCTGAGTAGTTTTTAAATAATAATTTTGACTATATCAGTACAGCGATACTCGTTCGAAAAGTAAGTTTTTTAGATACTCAGTAGAATTTTGTCAGTCTACAAAAAACCTCCACAAAAGCGTAGAGGCGTTCAATTAATACTTAAGCAATCCCGTATAGTATCAACTAGCAATTATTCAATACAATTTTTTCTTGCCACTTCAAAATTTTTCTTATCTTCTTTATAAATATCTTTCTTAATGAGACCAGCTTTATATTGAGCATCTAAAAATTGTATCTCTCCGTCCCAGAATTTAACACGTAACTCAATGTAATTTTTACGTTGCTCTGCTGTTAAATCATCTATACTTTTTGGTTCTTTATTCGGATCCTTTGTATTATCAACAAGAATTCCATAATCTAGTTCCAATTTCTCTATTTGTTTATGCAATTCATCTAATTGGTTTCTTTGTTCCATTATTGAATCTACTTCTGAGTTTGTAATGCTTGGATTAATTGATTTAAAATGTGCTAACACTTCAGGTGAGGTTTCAGTTTTTGTTTTTGTATCTATATTTGCAAATGCATCAGTCGATAAGACCATTGTTGCAGCGATACCTATCGTTGTAACAATAGCTAGTGTTGTGATAATCATTTTTTTCATAATACTCCATTCCTTTCATTGTTTGATATGAGTTAAGTAATTTTCTGCGAATCTATTGTAACAACTTTACTATTACCAATACTCTCTTATGGTGTAATTTTACACTATGAGAGAGTATTCATCAACAATAGTTTATTATTTTAGGAATTCAAAATGACCTTGGTTTTTTATTCCACATACATTGCTACCAATGAGTGTTGCAAAAATTAACATATATGCAACACTTCTCTAGGTCTTAATTTTTATAGCGTCACAACGTTGCATATATTATGTTGCAAATTAAAACCCGAAAATAATACGATATTTGTAGCAAAATAGAAAAATAGACTTATGCAACGTTGGGAGTACAAAAAATGAACTACGCATATATTCAAGTGCCAACGCCACAACAAGATTACACATTTCAGAAAAAAGAAATCCTTACATATTGTGAAGTTAACAATATTGAATTGTTAGAGGAATGTGTTTTTGAAGAAAAGCAAAGTGGAAAAAACATGGAGAGAGAACAATTCCAGATTCTTATGCAGCAACTACATCCAGAGGACACACTTATTGTTTATAAATTAGATCGTTTAGGAAGAAAGATGACATGACGACTAAAGCTATGGTTACAATCTTATCTTTATTTGCTGACATTGAACGAAACTATATACTGGAGCGAACGTATGCTGGTCGTATGAAGTATGTAGAAAATGGCGGGAAACTAGGGAGAACTCCTAAAATCAATAAGTCTAAAACTGATTTGATACTTGAGTTACTTGACCAAGGAAAAACGAAACAGGAAATTGCTGATTTTTTAAATGTTGATAGAACTACCATTTATCGAACATTAAAGCGAAATGGCTATTAGGCAATTTATTGATAACGAGTGCCATCTATGCTTCTATAGACTATATCCATTTCTAAAAAAATTTGCGTTCTTGCTTAAAAACTTTATCACAACAAAAGGAGCTAAACTATATATCTTAGCTCCTTTTGTTTGCAAATTATTTAATAATAAAGGATACGATTACTAAAATGACAAGCAGAATTCCACCTAATAATTGTCCTAATCCAGAAGCCTCACCAAGAATCAACAGATTGAAAAGGTTTTTTCTTGTTTGGGTTTTTCCTACGAATGCATCATCTTTTTTCATTCTATATACGCCCCACAAGATTAATACCACTCCAAAAACGATACCGAATAATTTTAAAGCCATTATATTTACCTCCACTTATTATACATATATTGAATTTTTTTAGTCATTTTTTAGTTGTTGTTACAATAATAAAATAACTTCTTATAATTTTATTATTACATTTAAACGTTAAATAAACTATCTCATAACCTTACAGAAAGATGACAATTCTGTAAGGATGAAAAAGCCAATAAGATATCTACAAAACCCTGTGTTTCTTGTTATAGCTACCTATATGTAAATACTTGAAACTTTCTGTTGCGATCGCTCCGTCTTTCCTTACAAGTAAGACAAAAAGTTTAACCGCAAGATATGAAGAATGTTAGCTAATGAATTTTATAAACTTATATTTTTTATTCAGTCTAAAGAAATCTTGCAACAAAAATAAAATTGTTAGGATCGTCATTAGACCATTAACTATAAGAGCTATTACAGTCGATAATTCCATCGTAGGTAATAGCATGATACAAAGTGAAACAATTGACGCAATAAATGGTACTGCCTTTCTTTTTCGTGTTATACAAAATCCTTCAATTTTTTGAAGCTGTGGCATTATTCTACCTATCATTAACAATAAAGGAGTACTAGCCAAGATACCTAGCCATCCAAAAACACTTTCGGTAAACCAAGGTAAAAATGGCATGGCAGAAGAAAACATAAATAGGTTCATTCCTAACAGAAATAATTGTATGAGAGATAATCTTATATGTAGTTGTTTCATTTTGTTATACTTCCGATGGTATACAGATTTAATTATGTTTTATTTTTTAATGGTGGTCATTTTTGTACAGTAAAGAATTCTCAATGCTTCATAGCATGATTTCAATTGAGTAAAAATATCTATGTTTTATTCAGTCTCAAAGAATCGAATTGGCAAACAATTATAGGGAGTATACCCGAAAAAATTAAAACGAATCATAACATGGAAAATAAACTCAGTCCATGTCATGACCCATTTTTATACGTATAGGCTAACTCTTTAAACGATCATCATGCTATTATTTTAATATGGCATTTTATGTCCCCATTGGTCAAAGTGATAATCTTTACCGTCGATTTTAAACCAAGCGTCTGCATAAAGTGAGCCATCTTCTCTAGCACAATACCAAAGGTATCCGTATGCAAGAGGAATAGGTCTATATCCACCACCAACTTGGAACCATCCTGTTTTAGCTGCCCCTTTCTCATCGAAGTAATAATACTTACCATCGATAGTTTGCCAGCCTGTTTGTGCTACGCCGTCATTGTCAAAGTGGTATATCTTACCATCTATTTTTTCAAACCCTGCTCGTTTAGCTGATCCGTCTTCATGAATGTAATATCTTTTTCCGTCAATGTCTTTATAATCATTGAACGTGTCATTAATACCATTTGTGAAATAGTAGTTCTTACCATCTATCATTTTCCAACCTGTATAGGAAATTCCATCTTCTAAACTATAATATACCAGTGTTTTCTCGTTTTTGTTGATCCCTGTTTTCACAATCGAACCATCTTTATTAAATGCTAATATTTTGTTGTCAAACTTAACATTAATAGCACTGTCTATAACTTTCCCATTTAGATTAGAAACTCTCTCAAGCACACCTTTGTCGGAAAAGTGAAGGATGACATTTTGATCTTCTAGACGTAGTTCACCTTTATGGACCACAGTACCTTCGAAATAATAAATTTTACCATCGATTTCCTGCAAACCCTTTTCAATAAGTGCTCCAGAAGCATCGGAATAGGAACGACCATCATAGCCACTCTTGCTCCATACTGATCGTTGCAAAGCACCAGAATCATCGAAAGTATAAAACTTACCCTCAATCCGGTCATTACCTTTATGTCTCGCCGTAACTAATTCTCCAGTAGACGGATCAAAATAATAAGTCTTCCCCTTAATATCTTGCCAGCCTTTCAAAAGGGCTCCTTCAGCATCTGCAAAATGATACTTTGAATCTTTGTTTACCCAACTATTCTTTATTACATTTCCAGAAGAATCTTTTGCAATCAATTTAGTAGAATCTTTTTCATCAGCTACAAACTGTGCTCCGTCATACTTCTGTCTCTCATTTTCTTTACCCGGATACCACTCTACTAACCAATTGTGAATTTCATTGTTGTTTCTATCATCGAAACGAATTTCAGAGGAGAAACCCTCACCAGTACCGAACTTTGAAGTATTCCTATCACCAACTAAACTTACTCCATTCTTGTTATTCAAACGGAACTGAGCTGAACCAGATCCATTATTTTCTACCTGAACAAGTTCAAACACTTCATCATCGCCAAGCGAATCGGAATATTGAAGTTCGTTTCCTTCTTTTCCTGAAAGGTATTTTGAACCTGTTTTTACGATTACTTTATTCGTTCCTTTTTTATAAGGGATAATTTGATAAGGTTTACCATCATTTAGTCTAATGTAGTCCAGTACCAGACCTGTCTCTATGACGTTCGTACGCTCCGCCAATACATCAGATAATCGATCATAAAAATCTGCACGAGCTTTAGGATCATTAGTAACATAGTTGTCAAGGACTTCTTTAGATACTGGCTTTGAAGTCAATGTTATCAATCGTTTTTGCTCATCTGATAATTTATTTGCTATATGATTAAATAGGGTATCCTGATTATAAACAATCACGTCCCAATCTGGAGTCCAAACGCCTGCATATTTTTTATAAAGTGGACCAAGAAATCTTGGGTTTTTACCAGATGTTTTTTCTACAAATGCATATTGGCCTTGATTTATCGCAACTCCGGTCTTTCCTTCGTCTAATTGTGCTTGTGTAATGTAAAGAAGATCGTGTTCTGAGATATTTGCTGCATTAGGGTTTAAATCTATAATTGCTCCTGCGTCAGTAATTTTAAGTTGCTGCCCAGATTTTAGTTGATGATTTTCAATTCTTCCATTTGGATAGCGTACTTTAACTTGTTTAACAAAATTCGAATCACCTTGTGTATGATACATAGAAATATTAAATTCCCCAGATGTAAAACTAGGTGCCTGGTAAGTTTCGTTTTCTGAATATACATCAATGTGAGTGCCTTTGGCTGGATCCCCTGGGGTTACTCCAAGTGCTTCATAAGTGTTTGCTACAGCACCTAATACAGTAATACCTATATCTACTACCGCACCTATCCCTGCGCTTGCCTTATTTTCTCCAACAGGAGCCATAGCAAAAAGAATACCTAATGCTGCTGTAGCAGGGATTACCTTCTTTCCAATTCCTACAGAAAGGATCTTTTTTCCCCTTTTTGTTTCTTTTCCATTCATAATGTCATTCCTCGCTTTTTATTTGTTTTTTATCTACTTATTTCATCCGAATTTCATGTTCGGAAGTTCATCATAAATTAAACATCTTTCAAATCCCTTTCATAAATATTACAAAAGTATTACAAAGGTTTCAGTTTTATGTAAAATATGTAACAAATAGAAATATTAAACAATTATAAGTGGAAGATACCTTTACTTTTGTAGATGTATCCCAATACCATCCACCTTGCCAGAACTGCACGAAAGGTGATTTTACTGTTTTGTTTACAATTCCAGCAGCTACTGAACCTGGTTTTAATATAACCTTATTTCTTTTCTGATGTAACAGGAAGAGTAAACCAAAATTCACTTCCTTGTTTACCATCTGAACGATCTTGTACACCAATTTTACCTTTGTGCATTTCAATTAACGATTGTGCAATGGCTAATCCAAGTCCGGATCCTCCAGATTGTGAACTTCTTGATGGATCTGTTCTAAAAAAGCGCTCAAATATGCGTAATTGATCACTATAAGCAATGCCTTCCCCTTCATCACGCAAAATAAATTGAACGTGCTGCTTCTGCTTATTTTCCTCTACAATTAACTCGATTGTTCCACTTACTGGAGAATATCGAATTGCATTATGTAATAAATTACTGATAACCCGTGCTATCTTGCAAGGCATGATCCAGAGTTTAGGCAATGTATCAGAAACGCGTAATTGTAAATGGATCTGTTTTTCTTTTAACAAAATAGAATGTGAATCTAGTACTTCTAATAAAATACGATCCATATGTGTAAAACTTGGATAAAAATCTTCTTGTCCAAGTTCTAACTTGGACAGATCAAATAAATCATTGATAAGTCCACTTAATCTTTGTATTTCCTTATGGATTGTCGTTAAGCACTGCGCCTTCATTTCGGGATCCTCAATTACATCATCTTGTAATGATTCTATCATCAACTGTATGCTGGCTATAGGTGTTCGTAAGTCATGTGAAATATTTGCAATGAGCTCTGTACGTGCTTTCTCTCCTCCTTCTAACTGAATAAACCCCTCCTCTAAATTTTTAGCCATCTGTTGAAAGGCGGTCGCTAATTCTTTAAACTCTTTTGGTCCATAACCAATTCTATACATCGTCCCAAATTTTCTATCACTATATTGTTTTGTTAATGCAATCAAATTTTGAATCGATTCCGTAATAGGGCGTGTTAATATCCAGTAAATCATCGTTGAAAACGCCATTGCTATGACTACAATCCCTATAAATAGTTGCGTTTGTTCCGGTTTAAGTAACATTTTCATTTCGCTATACCAAATAGCAATTAGCATAATGCTGGTGCTTAATATATTCATCAATAATAATTGATTCCGTAATTTCATACTGTAGTTCCCCCTTGTTGTAACATAAAACGAATATCAGTGAACACATCTTATCGTAAACACCTTTCAATTTCCTTTCAAAACTATAACAAATTTCTTT
Organism: Bacillus cytotoxicus; assembly: GCF_023715645.1. Classification (GTDB taxonomy): domain Bacteria; phylum Bacillota; class Bacilli; order Bacillales; family Bacillaceae_G; genus Bacillus_A; species Bacillus_A cytotoxicus_A. The sequence goes on from NZ_JAMBOP010000009.1 coordinate 123,497, forward strand.
CAAGACTATCACTAAAGATTAAAAGGCTGGATTGAAATTGCGAAACTTACCTTAAACCAAAATTAAATTCATATTTTCATAACATACCCATAGAAACCTTTTTAAAATTCATCGTTTTAAACACAAAAGAAATAGATGAATTATCGTTAACATGAATTAGAAACGGAAATTCACTTGTTTTTCAGGCATATGGATTGAACTCCTATAAAACAATGAAAGACTTTTGTAACAATTACGAAAGTCTTTTGTAATGCTTGTGAAAGGAATTTGAAAGATATTTAAAGTAAGATAAACTTATTGCAAACACACATGCGAACTACCTTATAAACTGTGTATTTTATTTTTCTAATGCAATTAAAATGCTGAATTTGATATTGAATCATTTTTTGAGTTTTAAGCGATTTATGAGTTCCAAAATATATTTGGTCCAAGCATCTTATTAAATGAAGAACAAGTCGCCCAAATGTGTTAGAAAAATAAAATTGATCGAACCGAGCTTCCCCCAAGCTCCTTTTTACACAACAAAACCCACAGATTGTTTTCTGTGGGTTTTGTTGTGTTTATACTTTTCCTTCAAACAAGTAGTTCTTTTATAGAAATAAGTTAGATTCTTTAAGATTAATTACAGTAAAAGCAACCAACATATTAGTCATATCCAATATGTTAGGTTCCTTTATTTTCAAGAACTTCTTTCAATTAGGTCTTGATGACCTACGATTTTCTGATATGGCGAACTCAATTAGTAAATCAACATTATACAGATAGCTAAAATATTAAAGCGTAATTATCTTTATTAGGAAATCAAATAAAAATTATTAAAAATGGAACGGTAGCTTTGCCGCAAATAAAAAGAACCATAACCTTGCCGTTTCGGCAAACTTATGGTTCAAATCACAATGAACTACATACTAAAAATTAAAATGATTAAAATCTATAGGGGAGAGATAAAAATTGACAGAAAGCATTAAGACGAGAAAAATTATTTAAATTGATTTGTAACTTTCTTTTTTATGTGTCGTAATCATTTCAAAATTTCTTATCGTTATATAAAATAGAGACTTCCTCAATGGATAGCCTCTATTTCAATTTATTCCTATTTATTCATTAGAACTTTTATACGACAAGTTCAGTAACTTTAACAATGGAGTTTTAGTATATAATCTTAAATCCCTTGCTTTCTAAGTATAATTTCCCTCAAATAAAAAAACAGGCTATTCTTTCTGTATATTTCTACAAAAAGAATAGCGCTTTTTTTGTAAATTAAAAAGTTATTTTAGCATCTTTTTTACAAACAAAATAAAAATTAACAGACTAATAAACCCAGATACAGCACAAACAATAAATATCATTTGATATCCCATGAGCTGTGAAACGAACCCCAAAAGAATAGCTCCTAAACCAATTCCTAAATCGAAAGCAGTAAAGAATGTAGCGTTCGCTACACCTCTTTTCTCTGGTGAAGCTAATCGTATAGTTGCTACTTGAAGAGCAGGTTGTGCCGATCCAAATCCAATTCCGTACAAAATAGCTGTTATAACGACTCCCACAAGCCCTTTTGTCATTGCTAGGACGAATAGTGCAATTATCATTATAAAAAGTGCAGGAACAATAATGATCCCTTCTCCATGCTTATCGGATATTTTCCCTGCAATCGGTCTAATTACTATAAGTGTGACAGCATAAACTAAGAAAAAAGTACCGGCATTCACTTGAATCTTTGCCGCAAACAGTGGTAAAAATGTTGTAATGCCACCAAAAGTAAGGGATAAGAAAAATGTCACAATAGCGATTGGTAAAACCGTTTTTTCAAAAAATGATATTGGTTGTTTTGATGTATGTTGAACCGCTGGTATTTTTGTACCAAATGAAAGTACGAATGCAATACCTGCTAATACTGTGCATAAAAGAAATAGATAGTGAAATGAAAATGATTTTACCACCCAAAGACCTAATATTGGTCCTAAAGCCATGCCTAAAGTCATTGCAAGTCCATACCATCCCATGCCTTCTCCACGACGAGATGGTGGAATCACATCAGTCACAGCGGTTCCTATCGAAGTTGTAGCAACCGCCCAGCCAATTCCATGGAGGATACGTAATACCACTAAAAATATAACTCCTGTTACCCAATCATAAAAATACATTGTAATTGCAAAAAATAGTAGTCCGCTTATTATAAATACGCGCCTGCCATATCGATCCATTAATCCTCCCACAATAGGACGAAAAATGACTGCCGATATTGTAAACACTCCAATAATAAGTCCAACTTGAGATTCACTTCCACCTAATTGTTTAATAAACATAGGCAATGTTGGCATCAGTAAATAAAAACCACTAAATAGTAATAATGCTGTAATTGTCAGCATTATATAGTTCTTTGTCCATAAACGTTCCATTATAATGTAATCCTGCTTTCTATCGTTTAATAAGTTAAGAATGTTCTTACTGCCTAAAAGCAGCGAGATAAGCGAATAAAAAAGCAGTACCACCGCTATAAAAGTGTTGGTACTGCCATATAGTAACAAGTGTTTTGTTAATTAGAACGTACTTGCTACTTTAACAGCCTTTCCAAGCCCTGTAGCGATAATTTCTTCTGCTTTATCAGGGAATTGGTTGTGGCCTTCAATCACGACTTTCTCTATATCTTTTGCACCGAAGAAGCCCATCATACTTGCTACATATTTAACAGCCATCTCCATTTCGGCTTTTGGTCCTTCAGAATATACACCGCCACTTGCGTTTAATAATGCAATTTTCTTATTTCCAATCAGACCTACTGGACCTTCTGGCGTATATTTAAATGTTTTGCCCGCACGGTTTAAGTAATCAATATATGTGTGTAGTACAGCTGGGATTGTTAAGTTCCATAATGGGAAACCAAATACAACTTTATCAGCTGCAAGGAATTGATCTAAATATTTATCAGCAACAGCTACTGCCTTTGCTTCTTCTGCTGTTAAATCAAATCCTCTGCTAGCCTTAAAAGTGCCGTTAATCATATCTACTCCTACATATGGCAATTCTTCATTGAACAAATCAAGCTCTACTACTGTATCGTTTGGATGTGATTCTTTGTAACTTGCTAAGAAAGTCTCATATAATTTCACACTAACCGCCTGATCTGCCGGCCGATTGTTTGCTTTTACAAATAAAACTGTTGTCATGTTTTTTCCTCCTGTTACTCACTCTTACGTTGTTATTATTTACTTAATAAAAAGTGGTATCCCATTTTTTTACAACAAAAACAAAGTAGTCAACTGAATTGACTACGTTATAAATAGTATAATAAAATTGTAATAAAGTCAACTAAATTGACTTTGGTTTTGTTTATCCATATTTTTCCACGTAATCGTCAAATGTTTCATTCATAATCCGCTCATTTTTTTGTCCTTGGAACCAGTATGGAGAAGGTTTTGAGAGAATAACCACAGAAGATGAAGAAACAAATCAGTTATATATAAATAGAACTTTATACACTACGGTATCATACTAATGAGTTTAATTAAGGTTTAATGTACTTATAATCTAATACATCTTCCTGCTCATCATATTCAACGTGTAAATCATGCCCGTCGAAAAACCAAAGATCGCTTTCTTCCACAAAGAATTCAATTCCATCCAATTTGGTACTAACCACTTTAATAATTGGGTTATCTTTGGAAAAGGCAAGAGAATACCCCACCTGAACAGGACTAGATCCGTAGAATTGAGCGTAGAACCTTATCTTCTCGTCGTCCTTTACACCAATCTCATCCTTAAACCAATTTACTGCTTGTTTACTAATCCTTAATTCCATGTTCTATTACCTCACATATGGTATCTTTTTTAAATACATTATTACCTAGTAAAGCTACCCGCTAGTTTGTTCAATAAATTTCACCTTTTTCTTTATAGTTTCCTGGATGTGCCGAATTAATTCTAAATAATCTGTGGATGTCGCATGATCGACATTGATGATGAAACCAACGTACTTTGTTGACACCTCGGTTCCACCAATCCTCATTCCCTGCAAACCGCTATCTTGAATTAATTTGCCAGCGTACTAACCTGGTGGACGCTTGAATACACTTCCACAGGAAAGCGATTCCAAAGGCTGTTTAGATTCTCTTAAATAAGTAAAGTAGTTTGTTTTTTCTTTTAACATGGACATATTATCCTTTTCCAATTTACAAATCACCTCAATAATCAGGCAATTTTCTTTTACGAAGAATTTCCTCCTGTTACTCACTCTTACGTTGTTCTATATTTACACATTAAAAATTGGTATTCCATTTCTTTTATAACAAAAATAATATAGTCAACTTAATCGACCGAATTGCGCATACAAAATTAGAATAAGCTTTAATTTTCACAGTCATATATACGTTCCCCCATTTTTCTTTCCCCCCGTTTGTAACTATACAAGTTACAAACGGGGGGAAATATACACTTCAAATGTAGCCACATACTTACTGCGAAGAATTTATTTACTAATGATGTAACGGGTTGTTCCATTGTCATACTTTCTAAATACTTGCTCTATGATTTCTTGTACTTGAATTAAAATAACCGCTAAAACAATTTGTAGATTTCCCCTTATAGGACAATCAAGATTCGGTTTTTCATGGAAATGAAACAACTTTTTCTCTTCTACAACATCCTCCACGCGGTACACGTCTAATTAAGTATCTACACTGCTTTTTTAGAAAAAGAAAAAAGTTTCTTTTGAAACTAATCTTTCCTAACCCTAGTTTGATAACGAGGTATACCACCAGCAAAATAGAAAAACTCGAATGGCTTTTTCATCATTATTTTAACAGCGATTTAAATTGTATTGCCTGGAATCATCCATAGCGGAATAAAACCTAGAGCATCTCTTGTCTAGATTTATTTCATGTGAGTCTTCCCATTTTGCGAACGATATACCTATCATGAATACAAATTTATCTTGGTTTAATAACAATGTGGTAAAACATTGTCTTTACAATATCTTTTTAAAACTGCACTCCATGTCTCCACCTAGCGCTTCAGCTGTATCACCAGTTTCTCTGAAATCATGTGTATGAATTAGTTCAAACGGACCAAAATCTGTTTGTTTATAAAATTCATAGCAAGGGAATCCATCATGTCTACCTTCAATATCAACAGTACCATCTTTTTTGACATGCACAGTTAAAAGATAGTCAACAGCAGGTGCATTTATATTTAATGGGTTGCTAGCACTTGCACTCATTTGAAACTTGACGTCATCACAACCCCATTCAATATCAGTGCATACAATACGTTCTGTACTAGCTTTTCCTGTTCTTTTATTAACGGAACCATCTGGATTTGTAACTCTTTCCGTTGTTATACCAGTATTCCCATATGTGAAAATTTCTTTTTTGTGAAAATCTACAACTACTTCTTGTTCAACTCTAGAACGCATAGCGTTTACAGCATAAGGGGTAAATTCACGTGAGTCACCTTCGAATTCGATTAAGTTTCCCGTTTGATTATCTTTCTTAGGTCCAGTCCAACCTATTGCAGTCCAAGACATTGGGATAAATACACTTGCTCTAATTTTAACGATATTAGTCATGAGAAACACCTCTGTAATTTTAATTTTATTTTGGGTAATACATAATCTCGAACCATGTAGAAAAACAGGTCGCAATTTCTTTCACACAAGCAATTGCTTTTCCTTTACTATTCGCTCTTTCTTGTCTAAATAGTAATACGCTTCTGACTCACATTTATATCTAAATTGTCTTTTTAAAACTGTATTCCATTTCTCCAGCTAGCGCCGCTGGAGTGTCACCAGTTTCTCTGTAATCATGTGTATAAATTAACTCAAATGGACCAAAATCTGTTTGCTTATAAAATTCATAGCAAGGGAACCCATCATGAGAACCTTCAATATGCAAAGCTCCACTTTTGTTAACACGTATAGTTGATAAATAATCAGCTGCAGGTGCCGCTGTATCTAAAGGATTGCTGGCACTTGCTCTCATTTCAAAAGAAACTTCATCAGCGCTCCATACAACATTCGTACACACAATGTTTTCTGTACCTGTTTTTCCCTTTTTATGCTCAATAGAACCATCTGGATTTGTAATTTTTACAGTTGTAATACAAGCATCTGCAAATGTAAAAATTTCTTTTTTATAAAAATCAATAATCACTTCTTGCTCTAATCTTGACCGCATTGTGTTTACGGCATATGGTGTAAATCCACGTGCATCACCAGTATATTCTAAGATCCTTCCTGTTGCAGAATCCTTAATAGGCTCTAACCAAGCATACGGAGCAAACACACTTCCTCTAATTTTAACGATATTAGCCATGAGAAACCTCCATAATGTATTAATTTTTGTTTCGGTGAATCCTATCCCTTTTATACCCCAAAAATAGTCAACTCAGTTAACTACAATCCTTATAGTAAAATGAAATCCAAATAAAGTCAACCTAGTTGACTTTATTCGAGAGGATTTTATGTAGGAATCATCAAATAATGAGTGAATTGGATTGCACATCATTTTTGTCATTATTCATTCTCACTTTTCTGCTTTTAATATGATAGATAATAAATTGCATATAGGAGATATGAAATAACTAAGTAACAAATAGTAACCTAAATGATTGATTTATCTACAGATTTGCATTGTACTTACACTCTTCTTTCTAAAAAAACGTCTATATAGGTTCTTATTTTCTAAGTTATTTTTATTAATTTTTTGATGTAAATAAAAAACCAAATCTTTATTATATACGGTTTTAATTTATGTTTGTATAGAGGAAACTATTTATTTACTAGCCGATAAAAAATGATCAGAAGCAAAACAAAGGTAAAATAAGGAAAAATAAAATCGTTGACTATTTTACTTTCCCTTGGTTACTATTAGTAACGTAAAGTTAACAAGTTACTAATAGTAACCTGATTAACACAATCAAATAAGACACTTTACAAATACATTAAGGGTTTAAGAAAGAAGGAATAATCATATGAATACATTTAATCTTTCTAATGAAGGATCTATTCAAACAAATTTGAAAGGGAAAAATCTTCTTGCTCAACCTTTCTTAAATAAAGGATTAGCATTTACAAAACAAGAACGTAAAGATCTTAACTTAGAAGGGATATTACCTCCAACGGTTTTAACGTTAGAAGAACAAGTTAAACGTGCTTATCTACAATTTAAAGAACAACCTAATAACTTACGGAAAAATGTTTGGTTAAACGATTTATCTAATCGCAATACCGTATTATTCTATCGATTACTAACAGATCATCTTAGTGAAATGTTACCCATCATTTACACTCCGACTGTTGGACAAGCCATTCAAGAGTATAGTCATGAATATCATCGTCCAGACGGTGTTTATCTTTCTATTAATGATATGGATGGAATTGAAAAAGCATTTACAAATAGTGGAGTTAAAGCAGAGGATATTGATTTAATTGTAGCTACAGATTCTGAAAGTATTCTGGGTATTGGAGATTGGGGAGCAAATGGAATTAATATTTCTGTTGGTAAATTGGCTGTTTACACGGCAGCTGCCGGTATCGATCCCAGTCGTGTGTTACCCGTTGTATTAGATGTAGGGACAAACAACGAAGAGTTGTTACAAGATCCTCTTTATATTGGAAATCGACATGAACGTGTTCGAGGCGAAAAATACGACGAATTTATTGATGCATATGTTGAAAAAGCATTAGAAATGTTCCCGAATGCTTTATTACATTGGGAAGACTTCGGCAATGTCAACGCACGCAACATTATTGAGAAATACAGAGATAAGATTTTAACATTTAATGATGACATTGAAGGTACTGGAGCTATTACATTAGCAGCTATTCTTTCTGCTGTTCAAGTTACTGATGTCCCATTACGAGAGCATCGAGTAGTGGTATTTGGACCAGGAGCCGCAGGGATTGGTAATGCTGATCAAATTCATAATGCGATGGTATTTGATGGTCTTTCAACAGAAGAAGCATATAGTAGATTTTGGGCTGTTGATTACCGAGGACTTTTAACAGACGATATGGATGGTATTTTAAACTTCCAAAAACCTTACTTACAAAAATCGGAAGAAGTAAAAGATTGGGCGCGTGATGAATCCGGTAAAATAACTCTTCTGGAAGTAATTAAACAAGTAAAACCCACTATTCTGATTGGAACATCAGGTGTAACGGGAGCTTTCTCAGAAGAAATCGTAAAAGAAATGGCCAAACATGTGGAACGCCCAGTCATTATGCCAATGTCAAACCCAACGCCATTAGCAGAGGCAACTCCGCAAGATTTACTTACTTGGACAGATGGAAAAGCACTAATTGCAACAGGAAGTCCATTTGAGCCCGTTTCTTATAAAGGTACAGTATACGAAATTGGTCAATCTAACAATGCATTTGTATTCCCTGGTTTAGGACTTGGTTCGATTGTTGTAAAAGCGAAAGTGATTACAAGTGGTATGTTTACTGCTGTTGCAAATGCTGTGACTGATATGACTGATAGTCGTAAAACTGGTGCTTCATTACTTCCAAGTACAAAAGACTTGCGTTCTGTTTCTATAGCAGTAGCAATTAATGTTGCGAAAGCAGCTATTCAAGATGGCGTGGCTCAACATGTTCCAGAAGATATTGAAAAAGCTGTAAAAGATGCCATGTGGCATCCAACATATAAATTAATCAAAGATAATGAAATTTCAGAGATAGATATGTAGGTTTAAATTCATGCCTATCACCTTGATAGGCATTGGTATTTACCGGAAATTATTCACTTTGAAGTTAAATCGTAATTTAGGGATATTAGATCAAAGTGACGTATGGAGGATTTTAAAATGGAAACTAGTCAAATCTTTATTATTCTAACACCTATTTTCTTTACCATCCTATTAGGATATTTAGCTGGGTATTTTAAAAAATTTGATGCGACGACATCAAAAGGATTAAATACATTAGTAACTAAATTTGCATTACCAGCCCATCTGTTTGTGGGGATTGCAACAACTTCTAAGCAAACATTAATTGAAAAATGGCCATTTTTACTTGCTTTAGTTATTGGTATTGTATGCTTTTATATTGTTTTCCTATTAATTGCTAAATACGTATTTAAGTTTTCATTAACAAAAGCATCAATGTTTTCTTTAAACTCAGCCCAACCAACTTTTGCATTTATGGGAACTCCAGTTTTAGGAAGTTTGTTTGGAGCAAGTGTGGCTGCGCTTCCAATTGCCATTACAGGAATCGTTGTGAATGCCATGCTAGATCCATTAGCTACTATTATTGGTGCGGTGGGTCAACGTAAGAATGAAGAGACTGACGAGAAAGAAAGTCTTTTTAAAGTAACTGTTAAATCAATTTTACATGGTCTTTCAGAGCCGTTAGCTTGTGTTCCTTTAATTGCGGTTATCCTTGTGCTATTCGGGTTCCAGGCGCCACATTTATTAGTGAATAGTTTAGAGCAAATTGGTGGCATTACATCGGGTGCAGCGTTATTTGCAGTAGGGGTCACAATCGGAATTCGTAAAGTTCAAGTTAGCCCAACTGCATTTGGGATTGCAATTCTTAAAGTAATCGTTCAACCACTTGTCATGCTTGGGATTGCGCTTGCAATAGGAGTATCTTCAGGTGACGTAACAAAGTTAGTTTTATTAGTAGCATTCCCAGGATCTTCAGTAGCTGCTATGATTGCAGGGAAATTTGACAATCTAGTAGGTGAGACAGCCTCCGCTTTTGTTATTAGTGCGATTATGTCTCTTGTCACTCTTCCCTTTTTGATTTCTTGGTTGATGTAAATAAGTTACTGTCAATCAATTAAGATTGTAAAGAATTGAACTGTACCCATATAAAATGGACAGTCTAATAAAAAGACCCTAAAAAATCAAGCACTTAAAAGATGGTTTCGGTATGCTACCGGAGCTATCTCTTTTAGTGTCCACTGATGACGGTTATAATTATAGTCCTAAAATGCTCTGAGTAAACAACTGAAAATACTGAAAACTATTTCAGTGGATTAAGGCGATATACATAATACTATAGAGCGAGATAATATTGTAGGATGAATTAGATACAAGGTAAGTGAAGAAAAGCCTAGGAGAGTTTTTATTAAACACAGTATTGCTACTATAATAAATATAATTAATAATACTGTGTTTTTAGATTGAAGTATTTAAAAATATTTAGCAACTTCTTTAGCTCTAATAATAGCTTTTTTCTTAATTTCTTCAGCCTGTTCTGGAAATTTGTTATGTCCTTCGACAAATATTCCTTCAAAGAAAGAGGTTCCAAAGAACTCCATCATAACTTCTAAATACCGATGCCCCATCTCTTTACGTGCTTCTGGTCCTTCAGAATAAATATCGCCACGTGCTTGAATGTGCAATGCTTTTTTACCTGTTAATAATCCTATCGCCCCTTCTTTTGTATACTTAAATGTTTTTCCTGATACAGCCACAGCGTCAAGATATGTTTTTAAAATGGCTGGAATAGAGAAATTCCACATTGGAGTGACGAATACATACTTGTCAGCTAATACAAATTGTCCGCCTAATTCAGCTAGACGTCCTACTTTTGATATTTCAATAGGTGTTAATTCCTGTAAAGGAATGCCAGATCTAAGTTTCTTCCACCCATTAAATACATCAGCATCAAGATATGGAATATCCGCTTTGTATAAATCAAGATGAACAACTTCATCATGGGGGTTTAATTCTTTATAGGATTTAATAAAATTTTTTCCAACTGTCAAACTGTATGATTCGGTATCATCAAATGGATGCGCTGTAATATAAAGAAGGTTTGCCATTTGTTTCTTCCTGCCTTTCTAAAATGAGGTCAGTTATTACTTTAATATGAAACAGTGTAATTTTTTAAATATGAATTGTCTACTTATTGAATTGATTGACTATATTTTTTAGGAAATTGCACTTCGTCTTGTCTTAATATGTGTTTGATTTACGTATTTGAAAGGACCTTTTTATTTACTCTTTTATCCAACTTTCAGCCCATTGACTAATTGGTCCAAGAATTTTCCCTAATTCTGTTCCTTTTTTTGTTAGTAAATACTCTATTCGTACAGGGCGTTCCACAATCACGTGTCGCACTACCATATCGTTATCCTCAAGTTCTTTCATTCTTTCTGTAAGCATACGTTTACTTAAATCCGGAATCATTGAATGAATTTCACTAAAACGTTTAGGACCACTCATTAGTACATAAATAATTAATCCTGTCCATCTTTTTCCTATTAATTCAAAGCTTTTTTCTATTTTAGGCCCTATGTCTCGTTGTTCATCCATTTCTCATACCTCCGTATAGATGATTTGTAATCTTTTATTCCCCGTGCATTTATTGTAATCACATAAATTATATCAAATAAATAAAATAATTCCTTTATTTTAGTAGGAAATTATAATTAATTGGATATTTAAAGTAACCTGTACATTTTTGTAATGAGGAAATTTTTAAAAAAACCGATATTTTTATCATGTTATTTCTTATTACTATGTAATTTTATTGAGTTTTTATGTGAGTAAATATTTCTTGACGTACAATTACCTTAAGGGTATCGCGGTTACATAAAGCAATCCAACTTACTAAAGGTTACCTTGTGTAATACTGTTGTTAAGTTTTTGAATATTTGATTTCTATTACTGTTTATAAAAGAAATTTTATTATATAGGACATAAAGAAAGTTCTTTTAGTTTCATTTCATGCATGTTGTATTCATCTAAGTTGAAACATATATTCATTTCTATGAGTATACGTTTCAACTTAGATTGATGAGAGGGTTTTTTGTTTGTATATATGTGTACTTATTATGTTAAAAGTTTAGAATTGCAGAATGGAGAAAAGGCTAAAAGATAGGGAAGTAAAGGAAACTTATTGAGAGTTTTATTATTTCCATTTTAAAAATAATGCGTTGCTTTAAGTGAGTCATATTTCTTTCATAACAAAAACAACATAGTTAACTTGATTGATTATGTTGTTTGTAGTACAATGGAATTCAAATAAAGTCAACTTAATTGACTTTATTTGAGGAGGTTTTATGTATGAATCATCAAGTATTTAGTGAATTAGATCTTACATCACTTTTGTCATTATCCTTTAGTACATCGGTTAATGAACTACATGACAGATTGAGGGAATTGGGATTTGGAGATATTAGACCTATACATGGTTTTATGTTTAAATACATCACTCCTAATGGAGCAACAGGTATAGAATTAGCCGAATATTTAGGAATTACAAAACAAGCTGTAAGTAAAATGGTGGATTATCTTGAGAAAAGTAGTTATGTAATGCGTAAAACTCATCCCACTGATAAGAGAGGGAAAATTATTGTTTTGACTGAACGAGGTTGGTTAGTGGTGCAAGCAAAAGAGAAGATACTAACTGAGATTGAAGGGCGCTGGATTGAAAACATAGGTGCTGAACGAATGCAAATGCTCAAGGAAGATTTAACAAAATTAGTTTATGAAGCAAATGAAGGTAATTTACCATTGAAATTGAGACCTGTCTGGTAAATATAGAGTGCCTCAAGATCTTAACTTGATGCATGCCCATCAAGTTAAGATCTTATAATATCCCTATAACAAAAATTTTGTGCATTTTACTTGTTTTTATTATTTTGGGGTAACTCGTTCTTTTTAGCCTAATGGCAATGGGGCAGAATTCCAAAATAAAAATTTAATCTCTCCACAGTTGTCTATGAACCTTCAGTTCATTTTTTGCTTGGAGAAACAATGATATAAATAGGTAATAAAAACGAAATCAATATAAAAGAAGATAACTACCTGTACGTAGTAGGTAGTTATCTTCTTTCTTCAATTATATCCTCTATTTCAAGTATAAGCTTGCAAACTTTCCAACTTCCTCCATTGTTAGAATCGGCATATGTATAACTTTTTCCACCCTCATTTAAAAAGGCAGGTACAATCTCAAATTTGATACCATCGCTAAAATTTACCACTACAACTTGCCCATCTCCGTCAATTTCTGTATTAGGATAGATTAATTTTATAGAATTACGTATTGCTTATAATAAAGCTGATTGGCCATTACCTATATGGCTATTGTATTTTGCATACATATCAAATGGTAAAACCATTAATATATCTACATCACTAAAGCCTTTGATAGCTGTCCCTCTTCCATAAGAACTTACATATCTAGAATTTGATGTTGAACTATCTAATCTCCTAAAGTCCAAGTTAATTCTTTAGTAACATGTTTACATCTTTCAGAAACAATAGCATGATTAGTTGTTCTCAAATTATTAGCAAATGTCTTGAAATTTCCAGCTCCCCCCCACGTCACTTCTCCTCTACCTAAACGTAAATTCACGATAATTTATACCAATTAAAAAATTTATAAATTAAAGTTAATTATAACATAAAAACTGGAAGCATAAGTTGGCCGTGTGTTAGTTATTAACCCATAAGCTGACCATGAATTTCACAAAACAGCAAATAAAAATACCTATTAGCAACATAGGATATTCAAAATTACTAGCTTATTCATTTGAATCTTTATATGATACACCCATTACCTCTAACAAAGGTGTCCTTGTATAATAACTTAATAATAGAAGAGCTTGTAACGGTAGTCTTTTTTGTGACCTTCGTAGAATAGATCTTAAAGAAATGGGATGTATATCTGTTACTGAGCAAAATTCTTTTCGATTCCCTTGAAAAAACTTTCTCATATTTCCCTCAATAATAGAACACACTAGTTCTATTGTAGGTGGAATAACATATGGTGCTATTTCCAATAGTTCTCCTACACTTCTATTAATCCATTCATCCCGTTCAATTAAATTATGTTCTTTTTGAAGAAATTTATATTGTTTTTGTCCTAACCAATTACCACACTTATAACAATATCCTGGATAATCTATCTTGGCAGATTGCGATTTTTCACATTACAACTGACTTCTTTGCGAATAGGTATTCCTCACTTTTAACACCGCGCTTTTTTTAATATCCTATTACAAATATGGACACTTATCTCTTTATGTAAACTAGTGCAGTGATATGATTAGATATATCAAATCGTAAAATAAAGAAAATTATCACAATTCATCCTCTTAAAGAAATATGTCACCAAAAGTAAAAAATTTTTAAATCACAGGACGAAAAGAAAATAATAAATTTTTATTGACTTAGATAAACGAAAATTTATGTTACCACAGGTTGATGAGAAATATATTCCTATGGTTTGTTTTTGCACGTATTTCAGCAGAACCCCAAACTTATTAGATTTGACATTCCGGAAAAAGCATTCTATTATGATAAATAGTTAAAAGGTCTTAATAATTAACGAATAAAAATATTAAGATGTTTGAAGTTTATGTCAGGAGTGATTGAATAATGAACCATGATGAAGATTTAAATTTTAAAAAACTCGAGGAATCATCTTTATTGGTGCTTCGAAAATTTACAATGGCTTATACTGTGCCACAGGAAGCCAAAGAAGCTAGGGTTTCTAATTCTCAATACTTAATTCTAGAGATTCTGAGAAATGAAGGCAGAAAGAGTAGCTCAGAGTTAGCTCAATTCTTTAAAATTACATTGCCCGCTGTTACAAATTTATCCAAAAAACTAGTGGACGGAGGATATGTAGAACGTATTCAGTCAGAATTAGATCGACGCCTCGTATTATTCCAAATTACTCAAAAGGGACTACATTTCTTAAATGTGATGGATCAGACGGGGAAAGACATCATCAAAACACTTTGGGAAGACTTATCTCCAGAAGAAGTAAAGCAGTTGAATTTCATATTCCAAAAAGCATTAGGTGGAAAACAAACATGAACAAACAACAAAGTACCGCGGGTTCATTTATCTCGATTATAATTGCCATTTTTTTAGGTTCATTTTTATCGATTTTAAATATGAGCACAATTAACGTTGCGATTCCTGAAATAATGAGATATTTCCAAACTGATCTTGACTCTGTTCAATGGACAATAACAGGTTTCATACTAGCAACCGGTATTATTGCTCCAATTACTGGTTCTCTAGGAGACCGATATAGTTATAAATATTTGTACTTTTTCTCACTTTTAGGCTTCACATTATTTTCAGCACTTTGTGCATTTTCATGGAGCATATCATCTCTTATTGGATTTCGTATTCTACAAGGTGTGTTCTGTGGTTTAATTATGCCAACAACAATGGCCATTATTTTTCAAGTGATTGAGAAGGAAAAACAAGCACTCGCCATGAGTATTTGGAGTATTTCAGCAACATTAGCACCAGCGTTAGGACCAACATTAAGCGGTTGGCTTATTCAAACATTAGGTTGGAAGTGGATCTTTTTAATAAACGTTCCTATTGGAATTATGGCAATGATCTTAACGATGTTACTTATTCCATATTACCGATTACAAACACCTAAATCATTTGATTTTATTGGTTTTATTACTGTTATTCTTAGTAGCTTTATGTTAATTGTTGCATTTAGTCAGGGGCATCAATGGGGCTGGACTTCATGGAAAATCGTCTCTTTATTAGTTGTCGGCACTATTATACTGGGTTTATTTATTTGGTGGGAATTAAAACACTCCTCCCCATTACTCAATATTCGAGTGTTTCAAAATACTCGTTTCACAATTAGCATTGTCATAAGCAGTATTCTTACGATTAGTTTATATTCTGGCACCTATTTAATGCCGTTATTCTTACAAAATGTTCAACATGCGTCTGCTTTAGATACTGGACTAATTTTATTACCCTCTTCTATAGCGATGGTGATAGCAATGATCGTTGCCGGAAAGTTGTATCATCGTATAGGTGCATTTTCTCTTATTGTGACAGGTATTATTTTACTTACCATTGGTACTTTGGGACTAAGTTTCTTGCAAGTCGATAGCTCTACTGGCTATATAATTTTCTGGATGACAATACGTAATATTGGAGTCGCATTTTCAACCATGCCCGCTAGTAATACAGGAATGGAAGAAGTTCCTTTAAACTTATCTGGACATGCATCTTCTATTAATAATTGGACAAGGCAAAGTTTTGGTTCTCTTGCGATCGGTGTATTCACTTCTATATTAGCTGCACGTATGATTGTACATGCAGAAAAGCTAAGTGGGAGTGCTATATCGATTCAACAACAAGCCTTTACACTTAGTATTCATGATCACTAGTGTTGCGTAAAAACCGATTGAAAATTCAAATTATTAACCCCTTCGGTTCAAAACCAAAAAAGGAAACATCCCAATAAAGGTGGACCTATCCATTTGGTTTTTATTTACAATTAGACTGTGG
>NZ_JAMBOP010000090.1 GCF_023715645.1 Bacillus cytotoxicus
GGATTTTCGAAGGCAGAGATTAGCACAAAAAAGATTTGATAGAAGCGAGATTCATGAAAATACCGAGACCCATTGTAATTCACACATGTCATTTTGACCGGCCGCGGCCTTTTCTCAAATTTTTACGCTCCTACACAGAGATTAGGACATTAGCGATTGACTATTAGGTCTATCAACATACGCAATTACCCTGCATTCGAAAAAATCAAAGCTTTCATCGGACGACAGTTTTGCGAAAACCACATGACGCGGTTTGCTAAACGGACTCATCACTGACCCGCGACGTCACGTCACATCCTGTGCGCAGGCGATCAGCCGGTCGCGCAGCGCGCCGATGTCGGCCGACGGCGCGTCGAACGGCGTGCGCACCCGGCGGCCGTCGCATCGCCAGTCCGCGCCATGGCGATCGACGCCGAGCAGGTCGAGCCCGTCGCGGCGTGCGTCGCCCGCCTCGTACGCG
>NZ_JAMBOP010000091.1 GCF_023715645.1 Bacillus cytotoxicus
GGGCGTGATCACCGCCGAAGACGCCGACAACTACGTGAAGGCGTACCGCAAGGCGATGGACGACGGCCACCACACCGTCGATCCGGTCCTGTCGAACTACAAGAGCAAGTACGCGGTCGACTGGGTTCCGTTCCTGAACCGCAAGTGGACGGACGCAGCCGATACGGCCGTGCCGCTCGCCGAACTGAAGCGCCTGGGCGAACGCATCACGACCGTCCCGGAAAACTTCAAGGTCCACCCGCTCGTCGAGCGCGTGATCAACGACCGCCGCAACATGGCGCGCGGCGACCAGCCGCTCGACTGGGGCATGGGCGAACACCTCGCATTCGCGTCGCTCGTCGCATCGGGCTACTCGGTGCGCCTGACGGGCCAGGACTCGGGCCGCGGCACGTTCACGCACCGTCACGCGGTGCTGCACGACCAGAACCGCGAGCGCTGGAACGACGGCACGTACGTGCC
>NZ_JAMBOP010000092.1 GCF_023715645.1 Bacillus cytotoxicus
AGTTAAAACAGACGCTGGAGCAGCAGCTTCAGCAGGCGGCCGCGCTCTGCGAGCAGGCGACCCGGCAACATGAGGCGCACCTGGCGCTGCGTCCGCAAGGGGTGGACGCTGACGTCCCCACCCTGCAAACCCAGCTGCACGCCCTGGCCCAGCGGCTGCGGGATAACACTACCCGCCAGGGTGAGATCCGCCAGCAGCTCAGGCAGGACGCAGAGAGCCGTCAACAGCAGCAGGCGCTGGGGCAGCAGATTGCAGAGGCGGCGCAGCTGGCGGACGACTGGGGCTATCTCAATTCGCTGATCGGCTCCAGCACCGGCGACCGGTTCCGCAAATTCGCCCAGGGGCTGACGCTGGATAATCTGGTCTGGCTGGCAAACCAGCAGCTCAACCGCCTGCATGGCCGCTATCTGCTACAGCGCAAGGCCAGCGAGGCGCTGGAGCTGGAGGTTGTCGATACC
>NZ_JAMBOP010000093.1 GCF_023715645.1 Bacillus cytotoxicus
GATAAACCCGGCGACAAACATATTTTTCGGCTGGTGGTAGAGATTGTCCGGGGTATCAACCTGCATAATGTGGCCGAGCTTCATCACGCAGATGCGGTCGCCCATGGTCATCGCTTCCGTCTGATCGTGGGTGACGTAGACGGTGGTCGCCGGTTTGCCAGATTTTTTCAACTGCTTATGCAGATCGGAAATGCGGATCCGCATCGAGGCGCGCAGCTTGGCGTCAAGGTTGGAGAGCGGTTCGTCGAACAGGAAGACGTCCGGTTTTTTGCCGATCGCCCGGCCCACCGCCACGCGCGGCGCCTGGGCGCCGGAGAGCTGGCGCGGCAGGCGATCGAGCAGTTCTTCCAGTTCGAGAATTTTCGCCGCTTCTTCCACCTGTCTGTCGATTTGCGCCTTCGGCAGCTTGCTCAGCTTGAGGCCGAAGGCGAGGTTTTCGCGCACCGTCATATGCGGAT
>NZ_JAMBOP010000094.1 GCF_023715645.1 Bacillus cytotoxicus
ATTGTGACAGGCGTTTTACCGCCGTCTGTAAAGCGTATGAATAACCATCCGCCCCCAGCCCGCAAATGACGCCAGCGGCGACATCTGACAGATACGAGTGCTGGCGGAAGGGTTCGCGTGCATGCACATTGCTCAGGTGAATCTCGATAAACGGGATGTTCACGGCGAGCAAAGCGTCACGGATTGCTACGCTGGTATGCGTGAACGCGGCCGGAGTAATCAGGATATAGTCCACGTTGTCTTTAGCCTGATGAATTCGGTCGATTAACGCATGCTCCGCGTTGGACTGCAGGTGATCCAGACTCACATTCAGCGCCGCCGCTTCAGATGTTAAACGGTTAACAATTTCAGCCAGCGTGAGAGGGCCATACTTCTCAGGCTCGCGGGTACCGAGCATGTTAATGTTTGGACCATTCAAAAGCAAAATGTGAAACTTCACTGCCATTGTGTGGCGATC
>NZ_JAMBOP010000095.1 GCF_023715645.1 Bacillus cytotoxicus
CAAAAAAGACAAAGCATTACAGAATATCGAGTGATTCATCAGCAGACCAGATATTTCTGCTGGAACCCTACCCTCCATCGCGAAGCGCTAAATGCAAGCAATACTCCCCTCAAACCACCTCGCTCATCCACTCAGCAAACGCCCGCACGGCGGGAGAGAGAAAGCGCTGGTGCGGATAGAGCAAAGTGACGGGTACCGGGGGCGGCTGCCAGTCCGTCAGCACTTCCACCAGTCTCCCCTCCTGCAGGTGGTCAGCAACGATATTCTCCGCCAGCTGCGCCAGCCCAAATCCTGCCAGGCACATTTTTATATAGAGCCCCGTTTCATTCACCGCGGCGTTGCCGCTGACGGGTACAGAAAAGGTCTCGCCATGGCGAACGAAGCGGAACTCATCGGCCCGCCTCGCCTGACCGGAGAAATAATGCACAGCCCGGTGCTGAGAGAGCGCCTCCGGT
>NZ_JAMBOP010000096.1 GCF_023715645.1 Bacillus cytotoxicus
GTAGAACGACATATTCTATGGGGATAGAGGAGGAGAAAATAGTGAAGGAAATTAAAGTAGCAGAAAATAGTGGTCAGGCAAATAAGTTTATTGAAGAGTTTTTTGTCAACGGGTTTAGTAAAAGTGAAATTTATTTATTGACCTATAATAAAGAGCGCTCGGAATATTTAACAAATACAACAAATACAAAAGAATATCGAGCTTCTGAACAAGGAGTTTTTGAATCTGCAGTTAATAAGATATTTTCTCGTGAAGATGAACTTCATTCTAAAATGGACTCGTTAGGTTTAACCCAAGAAGAAGCTAAACAATGTGTCGGTGAAAAGACACAAGAACGTATAATCGTTATTGCAAAAAAAGGGGTGTAATGGTTTTTCCTTGTCATAACTTTCGAAGAAACTAAGTGATCGAGAAGTATTAGTAAATCTTACTAGCATGCTGCTTTATATATAAT
>NZ_JAMBOP010000097.1 GCF_023715645.1 Bacillus cytotoxicus
TGCGAACGCAGCGGCACCGTGAGGCCCGACAGATCGTGGTCGCGTTCACGCGTACCGAGCGTCATGTCGCGGCGGCCGATCACGACGAGATCGCCGATCCGGTCGGCCGGCAGTTCGAAACGAGCGGCGGCTTCCGCGTTGTCGAGCACGAGCTCGACGCCATCGAGGCCACCGATGCGCCACATCGCTTCGGGCCGATCGACGCCCGGCGCCAGGTAGATCGTCGCGAACGAACCGAGCGCGCCGTGATGCACGACGTACGGATCGGTAATCGGCAGGATCACGCGCGCCGCCTGCGTGCCGTACCAGCCGTCGAAGGCGTCCTGCAGATAGATCACGTTCGGCCGGCCCGTCTCCGGATCGTGCTTCGCGTTCATCCCGTGATCGGCCGTGAGCCCGATCACCCAGCCGAGCGCGTCGAGCTGCGCGAGGTAGCCGTCCATCATCGCGTAG
>NZ_JAMBOP010000098.1 GCF_023715645.1 Bacillus cytotoxicus
CAACCACACTGTGAATCAGGCCCGAGTCGGCGTCGACGCCAATGTGGGCTTTCATGCCAAAGTGCCATTCGTTGCCCTTCTTCGTTTGATGCATTTCCGGGTCACGGCTCTTCCCGGCATTCTTGGTCGACGGCGGCGCTTCAATGATCGTCGCGTCAACCAGCGTGCCTTCCTTCATCATCAGCCCACGCTCGCACAGCGAGATGCCAAACTCGTCGAACAACTTCCGTGTCAGTTCGTGTTCGATCAGCAGGCGCCGGAACTTCAACAGCGTGGTTGCATCAGGCACGTTCTCGATCGCCAGATCGATGCCGGCGAAGGCTCGCAGCGTGATGCTGTCATACAGCGCGTCTTCCAGTCCTTCGTCCGACAGTCCGTACCACTGTTGCACGAAGTAGATTCGCAGCATCCGCTCAAGGCCAATCGGCGGGCGACCTCGCGTGCCCTTCGGAT
>NZ_JAMBOP010000099.1 GCF_023715645.1 Bacillus cytotoxicus
CGTCTGAAGCGCACGCTCGACTTGAGACAGAAACGGCTTCGAAATCCCCGCGGCGGTAGCGGTGTCGTCGAGCGTGCGCTTCAGACGTTGGCGCAACGCGCGAATCTTGCTGCCGAGTGCGACAGCGTCTGCCGATCGCGAGTTTTCAGTGGGGGGAACCATAGCAGGCCGAAAAGTGATCGTCAAAAAATGTTTGATGGAAAGTAACTAAGTTAATTAGAGATAGCTTAATCTTCGGGTTCGTACACGTCTTCGGTGTTGAGCCTGGTGCACTAACCAGGGCACGAAGCGAACGACACGACGCGCTATCTTGCCAGACTCGCCGGCTTCACAGGCAAGCTGCAAGCGGCTCTCCGGGAATCTTCGGAGGACCTGCGCCAATGCTTACAACTAGATGATGAGACGAATGTTGCTGAAAGCTGCTGCCACATCGGGAGTTTCCCTAGGT